>JAFZBN010000019.1 GCA_017561715.1 Clostridiales bacterium
CTACCAGGGTCGTGAGAAGCTCAACTCCGCTAAGGAAGAGATCGCTGCTATCACAAACCAGAAGATGAAGAAGGGTTCCCTCAAGGACGTTATCGTTGGTGCTGACGTATTCATCGGTGTTTCCGCTCCGGGCGTACTCACTTCTGAGATGGTAGCTACAATGGCTAAGGATCCGATCGTATTTGCTTGCGCTAACCCTGTACCGGAGATCCTGCCGGATGAGGCTAAGAAGGCCGGTGTTGCTGTTATGGCTACAGGTCGTTCTGACTTCCCGAACCAGGTTAACAACGTACTCGCTTTCCCGGGTATCTTCCGTGGTGCTCTTGATGTTCGTGCTTCTGACATCAACGATGAGATGAAGATCGCTGCTGCAAACGCTATCGCAGGTGTTGTTTCCGATGAGGAACTCAATCCTGAGTACATCCTCCCGGATGCTTTCGATCCGCGTGTTGGTAAGGCTGTTGCTGCTGCAGTTGCTGAGGCTGCAAGAAAGAGCGGCGTAGCACGTATCTGAATTAACTGAACCTTTTATGGAGATGGGTTGCCTGAATACAGGCGACCCATCTCTTCGTATTTATACGAACGGTAGATATTCCTTAAAGTATCTGTTTACTTACATTTGCCGTTTGTTGTGGTAGAATAGCAGAAGTGATTTTCACTTGGAGGTAATAACAATGCTGAATCGAATCGAATTATTGCAGATCATTGAACATAATGCTCGTATCTCGGTAAGTGAGCTTGCCGTTATGCTGGGTTGTTCCGAGGCCGAAGTTACTTCTGAGCTGGAAAACTGTAAGAAAGAAAACGTCATTTTAGGCTATAACACCATGATCAACTGGGAAAAGACCGAAAGAGAGCCGGTCACGGCACTGATCGAGGTCCGTATCACACCTCAGAGAAATCAAGGTTTTGATAAGATCGCCAATCAGCTTTACCGCTATCCGCAGGTTTCTTCCTGCTATCTTATGTCAGGCGGATTCGATCTTATGTTGATCATTGAAGACTCTACGATGCGTGAAGTTGCCGGCTTTATCTCCGATAAAGTCGCGCCGCTTGAAGGTGTTCTTTCTACATCGACTCATTTCATTCTGAAAAAATACAAGAGCAACGGTACGCTCTTTACCCAGAAGCCTGCCGATGACCGTGAAGCCATCGTCTTATAACGATAAGCAGGATCCGGTCAAAGGGGGAAGAGAAGTAAATGGATATCGATTATCAGAGTAAAGTTTCAAAAGTGGTCAACGGCATCGCTCCTTCAGCGATCCGCCGTTTCTTTGATCTGGCCAACGAGATGAAAGGAGAGGTCATCTCTCTTTCCATCGGTGAACCGGACTTTGTCACTCCCTGGAGCATCCGTGAGGCAGGCATTTTCTCTTTGGAAGACGGCTGCACACACTATTCGCCGAATCAGGGATATATCGAAGTAAGAAAGGCGATCTCCGAATATCTGGGAAGGCGCTTTTCGCTTAAGTATGATCCGAAAACACAGCTGCTCGTTACCGTCGGCGGCAGTGAGGCGCTCGACCTGATCGCCCGCGCGCTGATCGATCCGGGCGATGAGGTCATCATCCTCGAACCCTGCTTTGTTGCTTATAAGGCAACGGTTACGCTGGCTCACGGCGTGCCGGTCATTATCGAGACTAAAGAAGAAGATAACTATAAGCTGACGCCGGAAGCTCTTGAGGCGGCGATCACGGATAAGACGAAGTACATCATCCTCGGTTATCCGGGAAATCCGACCGGCGCGACAATGTCATATGAGGATCTTTCAAAGATCAAGGATGTTCTTCTTCGTCACCCGGATGTGTTTGTCGTATCGGATGAGCTTTATGCGGAACTCAGCTACACAGGCAAGAACCCTGCTTCGATCGCAAACTTCCCGGAACTTTATGACAGAACGATCGTCGTAAACGGTTTTTCCAAGTCATTTGCGATGACAGGATGGCGTATCGGTTACATGGCCGGACCTGCACCGCTTATCGCGGCGATGAATAAAGTACATCAGTACTGCATCATGAGTTCACCGACAACAGCACAGTACGCTGTCATCGAGGCTTGCAGAAACGGTGATAAAGAAGTAGAAGAGATGAGAAGCGAGTATAACCGCAGAAGAAGAGTCATTGTCAACGGACTTAGAGAAGCGGGACTTACATGCTTTGAACCGACAGGTGCTTTCTATGCTTTCCCGAGCATCGAAGGTCTGGGACTTACATCGGAACAGTTCTGCGAACGTTTCCTCATGGAAAAGAAGGTCGCGATCGTTCCAGGCAATGCTTTCGGAAAATGTGGTGAGGGCCATGTAAGGATCAGTTACGCAGCATCTCTGGAGAATATTCAGGAAGCTATGAAGAGATTGAAAGAGTTCGTTTCCGAACTGAAAGATGGGAGTAAGTAATAATGCTTGAATTCGACAATTTGCGTCTGGAACTGGAAGGATATGAAGAGAAGATCGAGCTTCTTCGCGATGCCCTGCATATTAAGCAGGTAAGCGATCAGGTCTCCGAACTTGAGGCAAGATCCCAGGAGCCGGACTACTGGAACGATGTAGAACGTGCCCAGAAAGAACAGACGAAGATGAAAAGACTTCAAAAGCGCATCAAGTCTTTTGAGGATCTGGCATCATCCCGTGAGGATCTTCTGGTTCTCTGTGAACTGGGAAACGAAGCGGAAGATACCGACGTTCTTGAAGAAGCCACAGAAGGCGTAAAGCACTTCACGGCATCTTATGAGAAGATGCGTCTGGAGACACTTCTTACGGGCGAATATGATAAGAATAACGCGATCCTGACATTGCATGCCGGTGCCGGCGGAACAGAAGCGCAGGACTGGGTAAGTATGCTTTACAGAATGTATACGCACTGGGCACAGGATCATGATTTCGAGATCAAGGAACTTGAGTACCTGGACGGTGATGAGGCCGGTATCAAGAGCGTATCCATGATGATCACAGGTGAGAACGCTTATGGTTTCTTAAGATCTGAGATCGGCGTTCATCGTCTTGTGCGAATCTCACCATTTGATTCATCTGCGAGAAGACATACATCGTTCGCATCCTGCGAAGTTATGCCGGAACTTGATGATTCCATTGATATTAAGATCGATATGGCCGATGTCCGTGTAGATACTTATCGTGCAACCGGTAAAGGTGGTCAGCACGTTAACCGTACCGACTCTGCCGTTCGTCTTACCCATATTCCGACAGGTTGTGTTGTTGCTTGCCAGGCAGAGCGATCCCAGCTGCAGAACAAAGAAACGGCGATGAGTATGTTGAAAGCAAAACTCTATGCTCTCGCTATGGCGGCACATATGGAGAAGATCGAGGACCTCAAGGGCGTGCAGATGGACATCGCCTGGGGCAGCCAGATCCGTTCTTATGTTTTCTGTCCGTACACACTGGTCAAAGATCATCGTACAGGTTATGAAGAAGTGAACGTAGATGCCGTTATGAACGGTAATCTCGACGGTTTCATCAACGCTTTCCTTTCCGGAATGACGATCGAGAAGTAATACGAATATAAAATGTCAAATGAAAAGGAGCTGTCTCATTGAGGCAGCTCCTTTTGTGTTGGATCAGTTTTGATCACTTCAGATACTGTACGAGGAAGTTCTTGATCTTGAAAGATCCGATGGACTTATCACCCTCGGCAGTGATCGAAGCGACGATCGTATCGCCTTTTTCAAGTGCTTCATCACTGTTCGGATAGAGGTAGAAAGTGTTCTTGCTTCCTTCCTTGGCAACAACGGTGAAGTTTGTGCACTCGATACTGGTGATCGTTGCGGATGTTTCAGAGAACGTGATCGTTACATACTCGAGAGAAGCGTTCAGAGAAGAAGTAGTTTTCGAACTGTTGGTGAACTTGATATCGAAAGAACACTTCTTACCGGAAGCTTTAGCGTTTGTGATCTTTGTATTAAACGAGGTCTTCTTGAACTCGGAAGGAGCAACAGTCGTTTTAGGCTCTGTTGTGGTCGGAGCCTCGGTCGTCGTTGTCGGTGCTTCCGTGGTCGTTGTAGTAGGTTCTTCCGTTGTGGTAGTCGTCGGCTCCTCGGTAGTAGTCGTTGTCGGCTCTTCTGTTGTCGTCGTTGTCGGTTCTTCGGAAGTGGTTGTCACGTCTTCAGAAGTCTTCTCGGTCTCGTCGTCGGAAGAAACCGTAATGACCTTTGTTTCCTTGCTCTCTGTTTCCTTTTCCGTTTCTTTATAAGTCGTTGCTTCGGAATTGTCTTTACCGGAAGAGAATACCTTACCGAGCTCGAAGTACTGCCATGCGAAAATGAGACCGCCAAGACAGATGAGCGCGGCACAGATACAGATGATCGGCTTTATGATGCTACGCTTTTTCTCTGTGGCGTGCTCCTGCTGTTCGACAGGAGTAATAGAGCCGCGCTGAGATGCGACATTGTAAGAAGTATTACGCTGAGACTTGGCAAGCTGAGCACTTGAACTCATCTCCGGTCTTGCTACAGGACGATTGATCGTGCCGCCCGGTCTCTGTGTGTTGCGAGGCGCTGCTTGAGTATCCGCGGCTTCGGCGTTTGTGTGTGTCTCCGCTTTGTTGCCCAGGGAAGAACCCGGACGCAGGCCGGAAGATGCACTCTTGGTCTGCTCGGCTGCTGCAGCTGCAGTTGCTGCTGCGGCCGCTGCTTTTTCTTTTTCGATCTTGTTCTGTTCGATCTCTTTCATGGCAGCCTGATGGAATTCATTCTCATCGCCGTCTCCAAAGAGAAGGTGATTCTTAGAACCGTTGGCCGGTTTTGCGGCATTGTGCTCTTCGTTTGCAGCCAGGCGCTTTGCGTTTACCGGACTTGCATAGACGCTGTCGATCGGATCCAGATTAGCAGATGCGATCGAAACATGAGGATGAACCTCAGGCGCAGAGTATGTCACCGGAGCGCTTTCGGAAGAGTCGCTTTCCGTATTATAGATCGACTCGTAATCCTCAGCCGTATCTGCGGATGGATCATCGATCGGAGCAGTGTCGTAGATGGAAGAAGTGTCAGCTTCGGCAGTTTCCGGTTCAGAAACAGGAGCTGCTTCAGAAACAGTTTCGCTGACAGGCTCTTCGACAGCAGATTCTTCAACGACATCTTCAGCTTCGGATACTTCCTCAGCCTCGGAAATCGTATCGGCTTCATCTTCGGGTTCGATCATGGATGCTACATTGATAATCGGAGAGGCCTCCAGAACGGAAATATCATCTTCGGATGTCTCCGGCGGTTCGACCTCGTTTCTGGCAAATGCAGGAACTTCGTCGATCATGGAAGCTGCTTCAGTCTCAGAAACAGCAGAAGCAGGAAGCTGTTCCTCGGCGATCTCCTCGACCTGCTCCGCAACAGCCTCAGGCTCTTCGGAAACTGTTTCCTCAACAACTTCTTCGACAGTTTCTTCAGCGGTCTCTACAGTATCTTCAACTGCTTCAGCAGTAGTTTCTTCTACGGCCTCAACTGCATTTTCAACTGTTTCGGCAGCAGCTTCTTCAACGGACTCGATTGTTTCGGCAGCAGTTTCCTCGACCTCGGAGACAGTCTCTTCGACAGAAACTTCGGCGGCTTCGACCTGTTCGGAAACAGCTTCTTCAGCTACAGAAGCTTCAGCAACGGCTTCCTCAACAACTGTCTGCTCGGATTCCGCAACGGAATCAAAACGGGGCATTCCTGCAGGCGTTTCTACTTCGATGCTCGGGAATACCGCGGGCTGAACAGCAGAAACAGCCTCAGCAGAAGACTCGACAGCAGGTTCTTCATTGACTTGCGGTTCAGGGATCTGTTCGATTGCCTCGGCGGCAACAGGTTCTTCAACAACGGGTTCCTCAACCAAAGGTTCTTCAACGACAGGTTCCTCAACCACAGGTTCTTCAACGACAGGTTCAGCTGCAGCGACCGGTTCCGGTGCTGCCGGAGCTTCTTCCTTAGGTTCTTCCTGCTGTACAGCAGGTTTGAAAGCTGCAAACGGCTGGAAAGGAGAGAAGTTTTCACTTCCCAACTCGGCTTCGATCTCATCTTCAAGAGAATTATCAACCTCATATTTCGGTTTCTTGCTCCAATAATCCTCTTTAGCGTACATTGTGTCCAGCATGGACGGTTTAGCTGTCGGATCCGGAGCGTTAAATCCGTATTTCGGACCGGAGAAAGAAGATCTGTCTTCCGGTTCAGGAGTCGGTTCCGCAAACTCGTCTGCACTCGCGGTCGGATCTGTGATCATTTCGTCTGAAAGGAAAGGATCGAGAAGATCCTCATCCGACATGGATGCATCCATGTCATTTTGTTCACGCAGCGCGTCAGATACATTCTGCGCCGGATCGTTAGCTTTGAAAGAAAGGAAAAGAGGACGTTTTACCTGATCGTCAGGATCGAGCGACTCTTCATCGTCAGATCTGTGCATATAAATACGATCTTCCGGAAGGGAATCTCCTCCGTTTGATCTTCTGAATGTACCGAAAACGGACGGCGTCTGGGAATCGTCGAATTCCTCCTCAGGGGCATGCAAAAGATGCTCTCTCTCGTTTTTTCCGTCATTTTCATGTTCACGAAGCATGTGCTATTCCTCCGAAGTTGAATAATGTAACTCTTATATATCTTATTTCAAATACGAAAAATCCGCAACAAAAAACAACAAAAGTTGATAGTATTTTCTTCCGTTTTGTGGTCAAAAAGTCGAAGAATAAGAGCAATTGTCGAAATCGTATTTGATTTTTCGTCCTATACTTTCAACAAGGTGATCAGAAGGTGAATGATATGGATAAACGAAGGGCGTTTATAACTTTGATATTGGTGGGTCTGGGTATTGCTGCCTATGTTTTTTCGTCACTGAGATCGAAAAGAGAAACGATTGAGATCGAAATGACCGAAAGCGAGTTTCAGGATCCTTCGAAAACCGAGTCTTCAGACGATACGAAAGAGGAAGAACGTAGATTTCCCGTTTACATCTGCGGAGAAGTGAATGCTCCCGGCATCTATCAGATCGACGGATCGGCCTATCTTTATGAGATCATCGAAATGGCCGGCGGATTAACGGATCAGGCAGCTGTTTCAAACATAGACATGGTCTATCGTATAACGCAAGAAGAAAGCATTTGTATCCCGTCTGTCGAAGATATAAGTTCCGACACGGGAAACGAAAGTATATGCTTCCCGTCAAAAGAAGAGAGTGAACCAAACGAGAAGAACGGAAAGGTTAACATAAATACTGCTGATGAGAAGCAGCTTTCGTCCCTTTCCGGGATAGGCGAAAAGACTGCGCGAAAGATCATCGGTTACAGGGAAGAGAACGGACCTTTTGTGACTACGGAGGACCTGATGAAAGTTCCGGGGATAGGGGAGAGCAAATACGCGGCGGTCAAGGACAGTATCTGTGTATGAAATGTGCATAAAATACTCGTTTTCATTAGTCTGAAGATTATACCGTCAGGACAATAAAATGGGGCAAAAAAGGGTTTGACAAATACATTCATCAATGTTAGTCTTTATAGGCACTAAGGAATGACTTGCTCGTGTGGCGGAATAGGCAGACGCAACGGACTTAAAATCCGTCGGGGTAAAACCCGTACCGGTTCAAGTCCGGTCACGAGCACCAGACTTTTCTGATATACATCGCGGAGTGGAGCAGTTGGTAGCTTGTCGGGCTCATAACCCGAAGGTCGCGAGGTTCGAGTCCCGCCTCCGCAACCAATTAGGGGAGTTGTCGTAAGACAACTCCTTTTATTTTGCAATTATTATACTTTGCGATATAATTATCGTGAATTTTTATGCGCGAGGTGACAGGATGCCTGTTTCTGATAATAGTACAACAGCTTCTAATGCGGCCGGTAAAGTTGCGAAAATAGTGTTTCTTTCTCTGTTTGCATTGGTTCTGGTAGTTGTCTCGGTTTCTTTTGCCGTGCATCACATGCGCTTGGGTTTTGAAAAGGAGTTTCAGAGTACTCTGATCCGCCGTGTTCAAACTGACGCGGTCAATGCTGCTTCTGCCGTATCCGGTGAAGAGATCAAGGCCGATTCGGCCAAGGCCGCGCAGAAATACAGCGCTGTCCTTCCTTATATGTTGCTTGATACTAATGAAGATGATTATTCGACGCAGGCTTTCGGTCTTTATGAGTATACGAACGGTTCTCTGGCAATGATGACGGGAAATGATTCGGATCTTCTCATTGCCATGAAGATCCCCGTATCCGAGTGGATGACCACGGAAATGAAACCTTATGAGATGCGTGAAAAGAACGTTTATCATTATCTGGTTCCGATCCGGGATCAGGAAGGAAATGTATCCGCTCTTTTAGAGCTTTCCGCTCAGTCTCGTCCGATCAATGAAATGGGTAACCGTCTTGAATCGAAGATCCTTTCTACGGTCATCGTCGCAGTCATAATCGCGCTTATCGGATTCTCGCTGCAGTTTATTGCACCGCCGATCCTTCGCCTGATCTCAAATAAGAATACGGAGGCGACTCTATGAATGATTTTCTGATCGAAAACTTCACAAAAGCGCCGAAGGTGAAAAAGGCGATCGCCAGCCAGATCGGTTTCTGTCTGGTTACCGCGCTAGTCGTGCTGTTTGTTGTATCTTCCATTGTTACTAATGTTTACCGTTCGGCTCTCGAATCACAGAGAAAGACCGCTTTGTCTTCCTATACGGCAAGCGTTTCCGTTTCTCTTTCCGGACAGTCTCTTGCCGATGGCATGAAACTTCCGAACGATCCTGCTTTTTACGACTCCAATAAACAATACATCGTTAACGTATATGTGAAAGGCGGAAACTCTTTCCTGCGTGTTTATACTTCCGACCGTACTTATGATGAAGGAAAACAGTATGTGCTTTCCGGTGCGGGCGAAGAGTATATGGAATCCTTCGAGCAGCAGCAGCTGGTCGTTACTCACAGAAGCGATAATAACATCCAGTATGTGACTTCCGTGTCCCCAATCCTCGGAGCAGACGGAACGGTGGCCGGTATTGTTGAAGTAATGATCCCGCAGTCTGATTTTGTTATGACCGAAAACGGTATGTCGTTGTCATGGCTGTTTACGATCATTTCCATTGCCGTCGCGATCGCGATCATATACGGCGAGATGAGAAGACTCTTTGATACGCTGATCACGCCGCCGGATAAGACGGTGCCGAGAGCGGTCATGTACGGTATGTCCACATTCCGACTGACATCGTTCTTCTCAAGTGTCGGCTGCGCGATGCCTTTGATCATCCTTCCTTCGTATATGAAAGATTCTTTCGACGGAAAGATCGACAACAGTTTCCTTCTGCAGATCTGGATCGTCGCGTCCTGTATCCTCTATCTTGTAGGATTCTTCCGCTTCACGCATCTTCGTGACCTTATGATCCGAAAACTGACTTCAAGACTTGCCGTAATGGTATCCGTAGTCATGGCTTTCATTCTTCTTTTGCTGTGCGGACTCATCGATAATGCCGTTTTGACTTTGCTGTTACTGCTTCCGATCGGCGTTCTTCTCGGTATGTCCTACCAGTTCCAGAGAGATTATCGTCTGATGGCGATGCGTTCCGGTCAGACGGAGTTTACTGAAAGAAAGATCCACCAGGTTCAGTACACAGGCGATGTGCTCGGCGTTTCCGTCGGCGCGATCATTGCCGGTATCCTGTACGAACGTTTCGGTCTGTTTACTGTTCTTATGGCCGCTTCGTTCTTCCTGTTTGTCTACGCGATCCAGGTACTGTACTTTGTACGTCACTGTCCGCCGTCCAATGAACCGACCGTTCGTCTTCCGAACTATTTCTACGCGCTGAAGAATTCCAAGTCAGGCACGTTTGCCTGGAGCGCGGTCTTCCCGCTGGGTGTGCAGGTGGCATTCTTCCTCGTGTTCATTCCGGACTATATCGAAAAAGTCCGTATATCCCTCGCAACTGTATCTTTCTACTATATGCTCGCAGTTGTCTGCGGTGAGATGATCATGAAGCTTCTGATCATCTGGTTCGAGGATTTCTTCACACATAAGTCGAGGATCACGATCACGGCTGTACTCAGTTCGGTCGGCTATCTGATCTTTGCGCTTTCTCCGTCGGCAAAAGTACTTGTCATCGGTGTTACTTTCCTCGGCCTTTCTCAGGGACTGCATCAGTTCGGTTATCTGGATTACTATAAGTCACTGATCCGACAGGATAAGCATCCGATCGCAAGAGTGATCCTGATTCGCGCGTTTACCGGCGGAATTATCGTGGGAGCGCTCTTCTTCGGAATGGCGAACGCTTTTGAAAAAGTCCGTGTACCGCTGATCGCGTACGCGCTTATCATTCTGGTGGTTTCCTGTTCGTATCCGCTTTTGATGCTGATGGACAATTCGTCTTCACAAAAACATGCACCGAAGCGTCCTTCGCGTCCTCAACATCCGACTATGCCGGGCAGAAACGGGGAGGTGTGATGATATGGAAATGTGGAATGAGAAACTGACACGTGAAAATATCGAGCAGTTCTACGATACGTACGCTGCTTTCGCATATCGTTGCGCATACAAGAATCTCCGTGATACGACGCGTGCCGAGATCGCCGTGACGGACGCCTTTATCGATACTTACCATAAGCGCGCGAAGCTTTCCGAAGAGAAGGTCATTTATTATTTCTCCGATGCGCTCCAGTACCATGTCAATGAGCTTTCCGGAAAATATCCGGTCATCAATGACGCGGCTCCGGCGGAGAAGAGCCTGGATGAGTATACGGCTTCCACGATGAAGCATACGATCATGGAAAGGATCGATTCGCCCAGATTCCGTGTAGCCGAGTTTATGGCTTCCGCATCGGATAACAAGATCAGAAGAAATACTCCGCTTGCTGACTTCTTCCAGAATTCCGGAGTAACGGTCATGCTTTTGATCAAACTCGTTATCCTTGCGATCGTTGTCGGTATCGCGACGTTCTTCGGCGCGAAGATGCTTTTCCATGCCGATGACTTTATTCAGACCAGGACGCAGAGAGGTACTTATAAACTCGAAGAGCATATCGTCGGGGTTCTTGATTATATTCCGGTCAACGGAAACGGTCAGGGACAGCAGGCAGGTGGCACTGAAGCATCTGTACCGGATGCTTCCGAGTCAACGGAAAGCACCCCTGAAACGACTCCGCCTGAGGGGTCGAGCGAGCCTTCTGCTACTCAGGGATAATAATCTATGATTTCTTACAAATAAGTAATCTTATAGGGGAGAAAGTAAACTATAATACCTGCGTGGGCAGGTTAGGAAAAGATTGGAAAAGATAAGGACACAGAAATGAAAGACAGTCATAAGAATGCTCCGGTCCGCAGACCCGGATCGGCAAGCCAGCAGTTCCATGTTGAGCATATAAATGCGAAGGGAAATGTTGTATCAGCTAAAAGGATCAGAAGAAGAAAGAAGCCGTGGACATTCAGACGCGTATGTCTGCGCGTATTGCTTCCGATCATTCTCGTACTGACTATCATCGCAGGCGGTATCTACATGGCTGCCATGAGATATAAAGATTATCTTCTGGATCAGATCGAATATATACCGAAAGATGAGAACCCTACATTCATTAATGAAGCGAGTTCGGTAGTTCATATTTCCGAATATACTTCCGAGACTAGTTTTCAGCCGATCGAAGAAGAACATATCCATAACTTCCTTCTGATCGGTATCGACAGCCGTTCCAGAAAATACACCGAAGACGGAACGGGAAGCTTGGCGGACGTTATCATGGTCATGAGCGTTGATGACAGCGAGGGTACGATCAAACTCGTTACGATCCAGCGTGACTGCTACGCATATGTTCCGGGTCATACCAATCCGATGAAGATCAACGCGGCGATGAGTTACGGCGGACCGTATCTTCTCTCTAAAGTAGTTGAGAATCATCTGCGTATCGTTCTGGACGGATATGCCTATGTAAACTTCTATAACATGGAAAAAGTTATTGATGCTGTAGGCGGTATCGATCTCGAGGTCACAAAATCCGAAGTGTTCCACGAACCCGGCGGACTGAACTCCAACCTTCGTGAACAAAACAATCTTGTCGGAGATCCGCCTGAAAAATATGTGCTTTCGACATCCGGAATGGTGCACCTGAACGGAAGACAGGCGGTTGCCTACAGCCGTATCCGTGAGGTCGGCAATGGTGTTTACGGGAGAACCGAAAGACAGGTAAAGGTATTAAATGAGCTGCTCAAAGAGTTCTCCAATCTGGGAACGACTTCCAAGCTGGCTGCTTTGGACGATATCCTTGAAATGGTCGCGACGGACATCTCAAGAGATGATGTTGAGAAGTATGCGTTCGATTTCCTGCCGGAAGTTCGCAACATGAAGATCGAAACACTCGGTATTCCGATCGATGGTTATTGCCGTGAGGGCATGTTCTCTGATGTTCGTGCAAACGAGTGGAGTATCCGTCCTGATTGGAACGGCATGATCCCGATCGTACAGGAGTTCCTCTACGGAGAGACTACTGATTTCGATAAGGTCGAGGAGATCCCGAATGCTCCAAAAGTGAAGCCTTCAGAATCATCTGACGAGGATTCCGAATAATTGGTACAAATTTCTGTTTTTGTCTTTCTTTGATATTGACATTTTCTGACTAAATGGTATAGTAGTATTTGATTTAGCACTCGTGTTATTCGAGTGCTAATTAAATTTGCTGGAGGTGATTCACCATGACCATTAAGCCACTGGGTGACAGAGTAGTTATTAAAATGACAGAGGCTGAAGAAACAACCCACAGCGGAATCGTTTTGGCAGGTTCTGCAAAGGAAAAGCCTCAGATTGCCGAGATCGTTGCGGTCGGACCGGGCGGAATCGTAGATGGAAAAGAAGTAAAGATGGAGCTTTCCGTTGGACAGAAAGTTCTTGTTTCCAAGTATGCAGGTACACAGGTTAAGATCGACGGAGTCGAATATACGATCTTAAGTCAGAGCGATGTTCTGGCAATCGTAGAGTGATTTCCGTTTGCAGGAGGTTTTCAATATGGCAAAAGAACTGAAGTATTCCGAAGACGCAAGACGTGCTTTGGAAAGTGGTGTTAATAAAGTAGCAGATACAGTAAAGATCACACTCGGACCGAAGGGCAGAAACGTTGTTCTGGATAAGAAGTACGGCGCTCCGCTCATCACAAACGACGGTGTTACGATCGCAAAAGAGATCGAGCTCGAGGATCGTTTCGAGAATGCAGGTGCTCAGCTGGTTAAGGAAGTTGCTTCCAAGACAAACGATGTTGCCGGTGACGGTACAACAACAGCAACTCTTCTTGCTCAGGCGATCATCCGTGAAGGCTTGAAGAACGTTGCTGCAGGCGCTAATCCGATCATCCTGAGAAAAGGTATCCAGATCGCCGTAGACGAGGCAGTTAAGTCTCTCGAGTCTGCCGCTAAGAAGGTAGACGGTTCCAAGGATATCGCTCGTGTTGCTTCTATTTCCGCTGGTGATGATCTGATCGGTGATCTTATCTCCCAGGCAATGGATAAGGTTTCTTCTGACGGTGTTATCACTGTTGAAGAGTCCAAGACAATGGGTACTGAGCTCGAGGTAGTTGAAGGTATGCAGTTTGACCGCGGTTACCTTTCTTCCTACATGTGCACGGATATGGATAAGATGGAAGCGGTTCTTGATGATCCGTATATCCTCATCACAGATAAGAAGATCTCAAACATCCAGGATGTTCTCCCGCTCCTTGAGCAGGTCGTTCAGCAGGGCAAGAAACTCCTGATCATCGCTGAGGATGTTGACGGTGAGGCTCTCGCTACATTGATCGTAAATAAGCTCCGTGGCACATTCACATGTGTTGCCGTTAAGGCTCCGGGCTTCGGTGACAGAAGAAAGGCCATGCTCGAGGATATCGCGATCCTTACAGGTGGTCAGGTCATTACCGGTGATCTCGGTCTCGAACTGAAAGAGACAACCATGGATCAGCTCGGCCGCGCACATCAGGTCAAGGTCCAGAAAGAGAACACGATCATCGTTGACGGTATGGGTGATCCGGAAGCGATCAAGTCCCGTGTTTCCCAGATCCGTGCGCAGATCGAAGAGACATCTTCCGAGTTTGACAGAGAAAAGCTCCAGGAGCGTCTGGCTAAGCTCTCCGGTGGTGTTGCCGTTATTAAGGTCGGTGCCGCTACAGAGACAGAAATGAAAGAGAAGAAGCTCCGTATCGAGGATGCTCTCGCTGCTACACGTGCCGCAGTTGAAGAAGGTATCGTTCCGGGTGGCGGAACTGCTTATATCAACGTTCTGCCGGCTGTTTCCGCTCTTGTTGACAAGTATGACGGAGATGTTGCTACAGGTATCCGCATCATCGCAAAGGCGCTCGAGGCTCCGATCCGTCAGATCGCCGCTAACGCAGGTCTTGATGGTTCCGTTATCTGTGAGAACATTAAGAAGTCTGAAGCCGGTAACGGTTATGACGCTCTGAATGACAAGTACGTCAACATGTTTGAAGCAGGTATCGTCGATCCTGCCAAGGTAACTCGTTCCGCACTTCAGAACGCGGCTTCCGTATCCTCCACACTCCTTACGACAGAGGCAGTTGTCTGCGATATCCCGCAGCCTGAACCGCCGATGCCGAATCCGGGTGCCGGTATGTATTAATCAGTTGATTTCTGATAAAATAGAGAGGTCATGGCTTAATGCCATGGCCTCTGTTTTTTTGTAAAGGAGATCGTGTATGCGATTTAATAACGACGTGTTCGTCGAAAAGCTTGTTGTTAAGCATTTGACGGCGAAAGATAAGATCTGTAGAGTCCTGTATGTCATACTTGCCGTTCTGGCGATCCTGATCGTAAACATATTCCCGTTGTTTTTCGGTATCGGTTATCTCTTCCTGTTTACGGGAGCGATTTCTTTTGGTATCGGATATCTCTGCTATTACAAGGTCTCCGGACTTCGTAAGGAATTTGAGTACAGTGTCGTAAATGATGAGTTCACCATCGACACGATCAAAGGAAAGAAGCGCCGTACGCAGCTTTTCTCCGGCAGTATCCGTGATTTTGAAATGGTCGCGAAACTGAAGGATGAGCGTCATCCTGTCTCTGAATTCGAAAAGCCGAACTATCTTCGTGGCAGATGTGTGTCCGGCATCAATAAAGATGAAGAGTGGTATGTGGCGACAAATATGGGAGCTCAGAAGGTGCTTTTGTATATTGAGCCGGATGAGTCGATGCTTCAGGCGTTTTTCCGTTTTAACCCGAGAAACACGATGTACCGCCCGCAGGGAAAGCCTATGGGAACCCCGATGGCCAAGCCTCAGGTAAAAGCAAAAGTTAAGTCTGAAGAGAAGCCGGAAGAGAAGAACGAAGGCGGAAAAGAGGACTAAAGCATGCAGTTTATTGAAGAAGAGAACCTTTACCGCTTTACGATCATCGGCCCTGAGACGGATATTCACGACAGATTACATTACCATTCGTTATTTGCCATGCTGCAGGAAGCCGCCTGTTTGGACGCGGGCCGTCACGGATTCGGTTCGGACAAGATGGATGAACTTACTGCCTGCTGGCTGATCCTTCGAATGAAGGTCGTCATGAAGAAGATCCCGAAGTGGAAAGACACGATCTATATCCGTACCTGGTCTCAGGGCTTTGAAAGGCTCTTTTTCAACCGTGATTTCGATATCTTCGATGAAGATAGAAACCTGATCGGTGAAGCGACATCCGTATGGGTGATCGCGCATCAGGGCGACCATCGTCCCGTTCGTCCGCAGTCGATCCCGGGTATGGAAGTATTTGAAGCGAAGAAACCCTCTGAACGAAAAGCGGCAAAAGTGGCCTCGATCCCGGATGAGGAAAGAGAAGGACTTTCGAAACTTAAGAGGTTTGCCGACTACAGCCAGATCGACAGGAATATGCATGTAAACAACACCAACTACGTTGCCTGGAGTGAAGATGCCTGCTATTCCGTGATCCCGACGGAAAAGAGGATCCGTGAACTGACGATCAACTACTCTTCTGAAGTACATCCCGGCGAAGAAGTTCTGATCTTCTTTAAGGAAAATGACGGAGTGGTCCTCGTGGACGGCATCGAAGCCCAGAGCGGCCGTCATGTCTTTACTACGGAACTCATCGGAGGAGAAGACGAATAAACCTGCTAAATGGGTTTATCAATATGATTTTATAGGTTAAAATATGTTCGCAAGAGTTTGCGGAGGGAAAATACATGATTGAGATATCGAATCTTGTAAAGTTTTACGGTGATAAAAAAGCACTCGGAGGAGTGTCTTTTAAGGTGGAACAGGGTGAGATCCTCGGTTTTCTCGGGCCGAACGGCGCGGGTAAAACGACAACGATGAATATCATCACAGGCTATATTTCCGCCACAAGTGGAAAAGTCACGATCAACGGCTATGATATTCTCGAGCAGCCTGAGCTTGCGAAGAAGAATATCGGATATCTTCCCGAGCTGCCGCCGCTTTTCCTCGATATGACGGTTTTTGAGTATCTGGAATATGTCAGTGAATTGAAAAAAGTTCCGAAGGATATCCGAAAGAAGCAGATCAGCAGCGTCATGCAGATGGTCCATATCGGTAACGTTTCCGGCCGACTGATCCATAACCTTTCGAAAGGTTACCGTCAGCGTGTCGGTATCGCCCAGACACTGATCGGAAACCCCGAAGTAATTATCCTTGACGAACCGACAGTAGGTCTTGACCCGAATCAGGTCATCGAGATCCGTAAACTGATCACCACACTTTCCAAGAATCATACGATCATATTCAGTTCCCATATCCTTTCGGAAGTACAGGCGATCTGCGATCGAGTGATCATCATCAATAATGGTAAGATCGTGGCGGACGCGCCGACGATCGAACTGTCCGCGCAGGTCGAAGGAAACTCGCATTATCTGCTCACGGTGGAAGGTTCCATGAAGGACATTCAGATGCCGCTTCGTGCCGTTCCCGGTATCAAGTCCGTAACGGCGCTTTCCGAGAAGAAGGGACTTCTGCAGGTCGATATTTCCGCGGACGGAAATCTGGATGTGAGAAAATCCATATTCTTCGCGATGGCAAGGATCAACGTTCCGATCCTGGAGTTCCGCTCAATGGCGCCTTCGCTCGAAGATGTGTTTACAGATATTACTTCGCAGAAGAAGTGAGGAGAAGAAGATATGTTTGCAGTTTTTAAACGAGAGTTTTTATCTTATTTCCGAAATCCTGTCGGCTGGGTGGCGATCTCTCTGATCGGTCTGATCAGCGGATATTACTTTACAAAGATGCTGACCGCGACGGTCTCCAATGTTGATATCTCGCAGGAGATCGATTTCCTTAGAAGCTTTTTCATCATCCTTATTCCGATCATTACGATGCGTCTTTTCGCGGAAGAAAAGAGAAACGGAACGGATGTGCTGCTTTATACGATGCCGTTTTCCATGAAATCGGCTGTTCTGGGTAAGTTCCTCGCGGCGATCTCGCTGCAGGCGCTGATGCTCCTTTGCGTATTCTTCCATATGATCGTAACGATCGCTCTTTCCGGTTTTGTCAGCCCGGCAGCCTGGGGCGCGATTTTCGCGTATATGGTGCTTGCGGCGCTTTTCATTTCGATCGGAATGCTGACTTCGGCGATGACCGAGAATCAGATCATGTCAGCCGTATGCTGCTTCGTTATCCTTCTTTTCCTCAATATGCTCTCTTCGATCGCGGCGTCGCTGTCCGAGATGTTTAAGTCTTTCCTTAAGTTCACACATCTCTTCGGTCTTTCCGATTCGGCGATCTATTCGGCCGGTGAGAATCTGAGGAAAGCGATCGTATGGTTTGATCCGTACGATAAGACGAGCTGCTTCACTTCCGGTGTGTTTAAGATCGTTCCGCTCATCTTCTGCCTGAGCTTCACGTTTGTTTTCTCGTATATCACATACCGCGTTCTCGAAAAGAAACGCTGGAGTCAGAGCTGAGAGGGGGGATACGAACATGGCAAGAAAAACAGCAAGAGAAAGTATCCTTCAGGAAAAGACCGTCAAGTCTCCTAAGGTCAAAGTCCGTTCTGACAAGAGATTTAAGGCTTTAAAGAATGTTTCCGTTATCTCCGTCATACTGGTGATCGCGATCTGTATCGTATTTAATCTGATCATTGAACTGACGCTCGATAAGAAACTGACATTCGATACGACATCCGTAAAACAGAACTCCATTACGGTTCTTTCCGAGAGTTATCTCAAGGAACTTGATAAGAAAGTCGAGATCATCGGATTGTTTGACAGAAACGATACGTCGATCGAGTGGCGTGATTATTTCCTTCCGATCCTTGATGACTACGAGGCAAAAGCGGACGGAATGATCGACCTGAAGTACATCGACCCGGATGTCGATCCGTTTATCCTTACCGAGATCGACCCGACCAATGTGTATAATCTTCAGAAATACACATATGTCGTAAAGTGCGGCGATCTTCTCGTTTCCGTAAATCCGTACAACTGCTTCGAATACGATAATGAGATGCTGTATTACTACGGACTTTATAAGCCGGTCGGAAACCAGATCGAGAACACGTTCACCGGCTATATCCGTTATGTAACGTCCGGTCGTCCGCTTCATGCTTACTATCTGAACGGTCATGACCTTCCGAGTCATACGAATCTCGACAATATCCTTCTTTCTCTCGGAATGGTCTCGTCGGAGCTTTCGATCAACAGTGAGTCCGCGAAGATTCCGGATGACTGCGAACTTCTGATCATTCTGGAACCGAAGTCGGATATCACGATCACCGAAAAAGAGGTCATCAAGTCCTATATCGATAATTCCGGAAAGATCCTTCTGATCAGTGATTTCGATAAGGAAAACTCCGTTGTATTCTCCAATCTGAATGATGTTGCGCTTCGCATGGGCGTTACTCTGGAGCAGGGAATTATCCATGAAAATGACATCACTCGTCTTTATACCGCAAGTGATCCGTATACTTCGATCGCAAGCGTAGAAGAAAAATACGCCCAGTCGATCGGCATGCAGCTGGATCTTTATGTCGAGAACTGCCGTTACTTGAAGGTCGCTTCTGACAGACCGTCTGATGTATATGTTTCTCCGCTTGTCGTTACTTCGGGAAGTGCATCGGTCGATTTTCAGAACGCGCAGATCGACGCGGCCGTATCCGCGGGAGTGTATCCGGTCATTCTTATGAGTGTTGACGCGACCAGATCTGACGCGCCTTCCTGCATGATCACCGTCGGTACCAGTGCTTTTACCTCGGATGGATACTATTCGACAAAGACGCTGAATGATAACAATGCCTTGTACGTAAGACGAATGATCGGTGATATCTGCGAGATCTCCATCGAGAAGACGATCCCGACGAAAACGATCCCCAGTTATGCGCTTTCCAAGCCGCTTTCATCTTCCAACGCGACGATGTGGTCCGTGATCGTAATGACGATCATCCCGCTTGGCTGCCTGATCTGCGGCATCTACACATATCGTAAGAGACGTCATCTGTGAGGCACGACTTATGAAAGAATTGAAAAAACTGGGTATTCTGGTATCTGTTTTCGGTGTGCTGGTCGTGATCCTTCTGATCGTGCTGATCGCCCAGCATGTCAAGAAGCAGCGCCTGGATGATAAAAATGCTGCGAGTACCGTGCAATTTGCCGAACTTGAGGATTTGAGATCCCTTACCGTGGAAGGCCCGGAAGGAAATTCTACGATCTTCCGTTTTAACGATGCTTCGAATGTGGTCTCTCTTTCTCGAAATGGAGCCGATTTTGCTGCTGACAGGCTAAATAGCACGGAAGTAGACAGTGCTGTCACAACGCTTTTGCACTTTTCTTTGTCGAACCGGTTTGTGCCGGAAGGCGGGGATACAGGTAAATATGGACTAGCTGATGCGAAATACCGGATCATTGCCGATAAAAAGGACGGATCGCAGAGTATAGTATCCGTCGGAGAACTGCTTTCCGATAAGAGCGGGATCTATGCCATGGTTTCCGGAAGTAACGAGGTCCTTGTTGCCGATTTCGCCCTTTACCAGTGTCTGAGCAAGGATTTTGAGGATTACCTGGACCGCTATATTTTCAATTATGACAGGACCGAACTGAATGAGATCTCTTTTGAGAACAAAGCGACAGGTGATTCGTGGCAAGTCAAGGTACAGCCTGATCATGATACAGGTGTATTTCTCGAACCGGATTACGACTGTATTTATCCGATGCAGAGAGAACCGAACAACACAATGATCAATCTTCTTGAAGCGATCCGCCAGTTCCGAGTTACGCAGTATATTCCGATCGCCGAGGAAAACTACGCGGCATACGGTCTTGATGATCCGCAGTATATCATTCATCTGCGCCTGATGAGCGGTGAGACCGTTGATGTTTCCATGTCCATGGAGATCGGCGGATACTATTACGGTTATTCCAGCAATAATCCGTATACATTCTGTGTTGAGCCCGCAAATCTTCCGGGACTGACGATGAAATCTTTTGACCTGATCGATTCCTACGTGATCCACGGTTATCTCAATGATGTCAATACGGTAACGGTTACCGTAAAAGATAAGACCTTCATCATCGACTGTATGCTGAATGCATCGTATGACTTCTACAGTGATGATTCTGTCTACCAGTTGGATAAGAGAAATGCCAAAGTCTACGATTCCAACGGTGAATGCTACGGACTCCTGCTTTTCGGCTCGATATTCAATATGCCTGTGTCCCGCGTGGATTATGATGTAAAGCCTGAGCTTGCCAACGTTGAGGCAACGATCAAGGTCGTAAAGAACACAAGTGAGATCACGGAACTGAAGTTAGTGCCGTGCGGAGATCATGAGTTCTACTGCTTCGTAAACGACTACTATAGTGGATTTATCGTAGACAGAAGCGTATTATATAAAGATAACGGTCATGAAATGTCGGGATTCGGCGTCTGGGATGCCTACCTCCTGACTACCGAAGCCATCGACAATAAGTCCGCTGCCGATGTTTACGACCGCCCGTGAAAGAGTAGAAGAGATGCCTGAAAAAGCAATAAGAAATCAACAAAAACCAAAGAAAGCGAAGTTGACGCATAAGTATTCGACGCCGCTTCTGGTAGCTCTTTGCATTATTCTGGCTGTGGTCACGATCGTGCTTGTCTATATGATCCGAAACCACATGGAGGCCAAAGATGGTGCTAAGGAGCAGCTTCGTCTTTCTGCGATCGCGGGTTTTGATTGTGAATACTCGGAGGCTCAGCAGCTCTATCCGTTTCAGAGCGGGCTTCTGAAAGTTTCCAATAAGCGTGTTGCTTATCTTTCCATTTCCGGCAATGAGATCTACAGCGTGGATCTTGAAACGGCGAGCCCGATCTGCATCCAGAACGGACCATATGCCATGGTCGCGGATACGGAAGGCTTCCTGTGCGCTCTTTTTTCGGAAGAAGGAATGGTCTATAAGACTCATATGACCGGTAAGATCGGAAATGTCGCTCTTGCACCTTCCGGACTTTCAGCCGTGATCATCGATGACGCCGATTCTTTCGGCAGCGTGTACATCATGGAAAAAGACAGTACCTTCCTTGCGAAATGGTCATCTTACGAGTCGGGATATCCGCTTTCTCTGGCGTTTTCACCGGATGAGAGCACACTGAGTGTATCGCTCGTAGATACCGACGGATCGCAGATGATCCCGCATATGAAGCAGTTCTCCATTCCGAAGGACAGAACGACCGCACGTCCGTCCGAGTATGCCTACTATACGCCGATCAGTTCGGATATCATGCCGATCCTGGCATATTTGAGCAACGATAAGGTCGCGATCGCAGGAATCAGTGATGTGGCCATCGCCGGAAACGGTGAGTGTAATGCCGTGACTCCCGGTTTTCCGTGTGTTTCCAGCATGATGTCTTTTGACGGAGGCTATGCCGTCGTTTATTCGGATGGTATCGATCAGCCTTTCCGTCTGGCTTCTTATAACAGTAACGGCAGCAAGATCGGTGAAGTTGATCTTGGAAACGACGTACTGAATTTCGATGTTTCCGGATCGATGGCGCTTTTCGCCGTGGATGAGAAGATCCTTCTTATCGATCTTTCTTCCGCGAGAGTAACTTCATCGCTCGGTATCGATGAACCTGTTTTAAGGATCTCTTTCTTCGGTACCAAGAATGTCTGTGTAGTGACAAGTGCAGGTGTTCGAGAGATCACCATCTGATCATCGGAGGCGGTATGGAAACTGAACTGAAGCTTTCTTTTCCGAATCAGGAAGCCCTTTATGCCGCAAGTGAAGCCCCGTGGTTTCTGGAGTCTGTCGACATTTTATCCGAAAAAACATCTTCTTTTGAAAACCGCTATCTGGATACGCGTGACCGCAGTCTGCGGGATACGAGGACGACGATCCGCATCCGACATGTGGACGGTGAGAACTATATCCATACCGTAAAGACCATTCCCGTCGCGCTTCCCGAAGACCTTGATCCGAATCTTCTTTCCGGTCTTACCAGCCGATGTGAGTGGAACGTTGAAACTGATCGATCCGACTTTGATATTGATTATTTCCTTTCTCAGTCGAAAAATGCCGAGGATCCGTATGAGGTCCTGGCCGCAACTCTTGTTCCGCTTTCTGGAAAAGAACTGGTCACGCTTTCGAAGACGGCGTTTACCCGTCACGTGATCACGGCCGAATTTGAAGGAAGCACACTTGAGATCTGTCTGGATACCGGGAACTGCTATGGTGCCGGTAAAAGTCTTCCGATCTGTGAGATGGAGATCGAACTGATCTCGGGAGACATCGCTTCGGTAACTAAACTCGGAGCTTTGATCAGTGAAAATACGGAATGTAAGCCGTTGGCGATATCCAAACTCGCTCGCTGTCTTCAGCTTATGAATGAGGAATAACATGAGTGGTAATGACGGAAAAATCTATGACCTTCTGATCGTCGGCGCGGGCGCGTCCGGCATGAGCGCGGCGATTTCTTTTCAGAAGGAAAGAAAGGCTCTGGGTCTGGAAAAAGGGCAGGTCCTTATCCTCGAGAAAAATGACCGTGTCGGTAAAAAGGTCCTGGCAACAGGTAACGGCCGCTGCAACCTTTCCAATAAGGAGATGTCTTTGGCGCATTTTCACAGCCGCCGCGACGATTTCCCGAAGACCGTATTTTCGCATGTTCCCCAGCAGGCTGTTTTGTCGTTTTTGAGCGACATCGGCATCGTTACAACGTCGGAAGGAAACAAGATCTTTCCGATGAGCAAGACGGCGGCATCCGTTGTAGATGCTTTCCGCTACGCGCTGGAAGATAATTCGATCGAAGTCATTTCTGATGCTGTGGTCAGTTCGATCGCGAAAGATAGTGTTTTTCATGTGTCCTGTGAGGACGGAAAGACATATTCTGCCGGAAAGCTCATTGTGGCCTGCGGCGGCGCGTGTTCGCCGAATCTCGGCACGAGCGGTGACGGCTATAAATGGCTTTCTTCCCTGGGACATAAAGTTTATGCGCCCAAACCGTCCATTGTCCAGCTTGAGACGGAAAATGCCGTTGCAAAAGCACTTTCCGGGCTTCGTCTGGATTCGGATCTTACACTTGTCGCTGACGGTGACGTAGTCGCGGGACATTTCGGTGAGGTGCTTTTCACGGATTACGGACTTTCCGGACCAGCGGTGCTTCAGGTTTCCGGAGAGGTGGCAAGACGTATCCGAAAGGACCGTCTTACAGTCCCGATGAAAGTGTGTCTGAGACTCTTTGATGAGGAGATGCTTTCGAATATACGTGTCGAGTTTATTTCCAGACGAGATCACTTCGGATCCAGATCTCTCGATCAGATCCTTCTTTCGATATTGCCGCAGAAGATCGGCACGATGATCGTCAAAACGGCGCTCGACAGACCGCTTTCGATGCCGATACTTTCGCTTTCCGATCAGGATATCGAAAAGATCATATCGACACTTCGATCTTGGGAATTCCGTGTTCTGGGGACCAAGTCTCTTGAGTTTGCCCAGACGACGATCGGCGGTGCGGACTGCGATGAATTCGATCCGGAAACGATGCAATCATTACTGGTTCCCGGTCTTTATGCCTGTGGTGAGGTCCTCGATGTGGACGGAGACTGTGGCGGATATAACCTGACCTGGGCATTTGCTTCCGGCATCCTCGCCGGATCTTCCTGCGCTTCGGAAAAGGCAGGTGAGACCGATGGAGACTGATATTCAGCTTTCGATCCCATTATCTGTATATGAGAGCTTCCCGAAAAGTGATTCTGCTTACACGGATCATCGTGATGTGCGTGCCTATTTTGAGAAGAAATCCCATAAAAAACTTCCGAAGTTCTGTTATTTTCTCAAAAAGTCCATCGATGCCAGACATAAGAACGATATACGTGTCGTTTTAACGGCGCGCTTTCAGGATACGGTTTTTCGAGAAGTGATCGAAGATCCGAGCCTTTGCGATAAGAAGATCTCTTCCGCTATGTCCGGGAAACGGGTTGTTGTATGCGGAAGCGGTCCTGCCGGTCTTTTTGCGGCCGCGACGCTTTCTTGCTCCGGTATTCAGCCGATCCTTCTGGAAAGAGGAAGAGACGTGGACAGCAGGACAGCTGATATCGAGAGACTGAAGAGTGACGGTATCCTGGATATCTGTTCGAATGTACAGTTCGGCGAAGGTGGCGCGGGCACGTTTTCCGACGGAAAGCTTTTCAGCGGTGTATCCGATCCGAGAAGAGATCTGGTCCTTCGCACATTTGTGAAATACGGCGCGCCGAAGTCGATCCTGTATGAGTCGCACCCGCACATCGGAACGGATTATCTTCGTAAGGTCATAAGGAATATGCGCGAGGATCTGGTAAAGCGCGGTGTAAAGGTGCTTTTCGAGAGGAAACTCAGTGATGTCGAGGTCGTTAACGGAAAGCTCGTTTCGATCACGCATTCTGCTTCTTTTAACGGCGAAGACCCCGTGAAGATCCCTTGCGATGCGCTGGTTCTCGCAATCGGACACAGCGCGAGAGATACGTTTTATATGCTGGCTGAAAAGGGCGTGAATATTGAACTGAAGCCGTTTGCGGTCGGCGTTCGAATCGAGCATCTGCAGGAGGATATTGACAGATCCCAGTTCGGTGAAATGTATCAGAATGAGATCCTTCGTCCTGCGAACTATAAGGTCGTTACAGCGACATCCACGGGAAGAAAACTGTATTCTTTCTGTATGTGTCCGGGCGGCGAAGTCGTCTGCGGTTCTTCGGAAGAAAACGGTGTCGTTACGAACGGCATGAGTGAATATGCACGTGATAAGGACAATGCCAATTCGGCCATGCTCGTTGGTGTGGACGAGAATGACTTCGGAAGCTCTGACTGGAACGCGGGGATCCTGTTTCAGCAGGATCTGGAGAAGAGAGCTTTTACAGAAGGCGAGAAAGCTTACTATGCGCCGGCACAGAGAGTCGGTGATTTCCATGAACATAAGAAGACCGAGAAGTGGGGCAAGGTAACTCCGTCCTATCGACCGGGAGTCACGATGAGCAACCTCTGGGAGATCCTTCCGGAAGAAGTCGCAAAGACTCTTGATGAAGGCCTTGCTCAATTGGATAGAAAGATCTGTGGTTTTAACGATCCGGATGCAGTCCTTACGGCCGTTGAAACAAGAAGTTCATCTCCGGTCCGTATCAGAAGAACTGAAAACGGCGAAAGCAGCAGTGTTTCAGGGATCTACCCGACAGGTGAAGGCGCCGGATACGCAGGCGGGATCATGAGTTCCGCCATCGACGGCATCCGACAGGCGGAAGTGCTTTTGGATAAGCTATTCTCTTAAGGATATGGTAAAATAGACGTGCCAGTTTATAAGTAAAGGACACGAATCTCATGGAAGTTACGATCTTAGGATGCAGCGGCGGTTATCCGGGCCCCGGTCAGGCGGCTTCGGGCTATCTTCTGACGATCAACGACAAGAAAGTCCTGATCGATTGCGGAAGTGGCGTATTTTCCAATCTTCAGCTTCATGTACCGCTCAATGGTCTGGACGCGATCCTGATCACACATCTTCATGCCGACCATTACAGTGATCTCATGGTGATGCGCTACGCGATCGACATGAATACCAAGCACGGCATGGAATTCAAAAATGTCCCGATCTTCGCACCGAAGACACCGGAAGGCGTGATCAATTCCCTTACAAATGACTGGGGTTATAAGATCGGCTATATCGGACATGAGTCCGAGCTGCCGCTTTTCGGCGCAAAAGCAAGATTCTTCAGAACCAATCATCCCGTAGAGTGCTACGGCATCCGTGTCGAGCACGAAGGCAAAGTATTCGTATATACGGCGGATGCTTCCGTGGATTCGCTGTTTGCCGGATATCTCGATGACGCAGATCTGGCGATCATGGACTGCGGCGAGATCGAAGCGGCCAGACGTCCGAATATGCTTCATCTGACGCCGAAGGAATGTTATTCCTGTGCAAAAGCGCTTCGCGTGAAAAAGACGATCCTTTCCCATCTCGTTCCTTTCTATGACAGAGAAGATGTGGAACTCGAGGCAAGAGCCTGCGGAGACTGGGATTTTGAGCTTGCACAGATCAACAAGACCTATCGTATCTGATCAAATTCGCACCAAAGAGGGGAGACCCTCCTGATGATAACAAGAAAAAGGAGAAACACACTATGAGTACTGAAAAAGATAAGAATAAGGCGGTCATTACAGTCGTTGGATGCGACGCGGTAGGTATCATCGCGAAGATCTCGGCGCTTCTTGCTGAGGAAGGCGTAAATATCAACGACATCACACAAACGATCCTGGATGACATCTTCACCATGATCATGCTTGTTGATCTGAAGACTGCTAAGTCCGATATGAAGGTGCTTTCCGATAAGCTTGATAAGGTCGGCGAAGAGATCGGCGTATCCATCCGCATTCAGCACACGGATCTTTTCTACGCTATGCACCGTATCTGATCCGATCGATCGGATTTTCAGTTTTTAGAATACTAATGAATCGCAGGTTTACATATGATTACTGATTTTGAAGTTTTAGAAACCGTCCGCATGTTCCAGGAACAGCATCTGGACGTTCGTACGATCACCATGGGTATCAATCTGATGGATTGCGCGGCAGATACGCCGGAGAAGTCCTGCCAGAAGATCTACGATAAGATCACACGCTATGCCAAGGATCTGGTTAAAGTAGGTGAGGAGATCACCGAAAAGTACAGAGTACCGATCGTAAATAAGCGTATCTCCGTAACCCCGATCTCCATTGTTGCCGCAGCTTCCGGAGCTAAGGATTATACGATGTTCGCAAAGACCCTCGATAAGGCCGCAAAAGAGTGCGGAGTCAACTTTATCGGCGGATTTTCCGCGATGGTCCAGAAGGGTTACACCATCTCCGATAAGCGTCTGATCGACTCGATCCCGGAAGCTCTTTCCGTAACGGATAATGTATGCTCTTCGATCAACCTTGCGTCTACCCGTTCAGGTATCAATATGGATGCCGTAAGAGATATGGGCGAGATCATCAAAAAGACAGCAGAAGCTACTAAGGACAGAGACGCTCTGGGCTGCGCAAAACTCGTTGTTTTCGCGAACGCTCCGGAAGATAACCCGTTCATGGCGGGCGCGTTCCTCGGTCCCGGTGAGCCGGAGTGCGTGATCAATGTCGGTATTTCCGGTCCCGGTGTTATCAAGGCAGCTCTTGAGACAGTGAAGGGAGAAGACCTTGGTGTCGTTGCCGAAACGATCAAAAAGGCCGCGTTTAAGATCACACGTGTAGGCGAACTCGTTGCTCGTGAAGCTTCCCAGAGACTGAATGTTCCGTTCGGAATCATCGACCTGTCTTTGGCTCCGACACCGGCAGTCGGTGACTCCGTCGGCCGTATCCTTGAAGAGTTCGGTCTCGAGCACTGCGGCGCGTGGGGAACGACAGCGGCTCTCGCGATGCTCAATGACGCCGTAAAGAAGGGCGGAACGATGGCAAGTTCTTTTGTCGGCGGATTATCCGGCGCGTTTATTCCGGTATCTGAGGACGAAGGTATGATCGAGGTTGCCGAGAAGGGCTTCCTGCGTCTTGAAAAGCTCGAAGCGATGACATGCGTTTGCTCCGTAGGTCTTGATATGATCGCGATCCCGGGTGATACTCCGGCATCCACGATCTCCGGTATCATCGCCGATGAGATGGCTCTCGGTACTTTTAACAATAAAACTACGGCTGTCCGTGTCATTCCGGTTCCGGGTAAGAAAGTCGGCGACCAGGTCGAATTCGGCGGACTTCTCGGATATGCTCCGATCATGGAAGTAAATACGGCTTCTTCTGAGGCGTTTATTTCCAGAGGCGGACGAATTCCGGCACCGATCCACAGTATGAGAAACTAAGCCCTGTCAGGGTCTGTTGGATTTATAAGCTCTCTTATGCGCATACATGATCTCGTCGGCTTCCTGCATGCAGGTGACGATGTGATTGGTATCTCTGCCCTTTAAGTCCGAAATACCGATACTGGCGTGAAGATTAAATGGCTTTCCGGAAGAACTGGAGATGTCTTCGAGCATACTGATCACCTGAGAGGAGAATTCTTCACCACGTCCTTTGGTATCGGAGATCAGCACGGCGGAGAACTCATCACCGCCGAAACGGGCACAGAATTCGTTTTCTTTCAGACACTTCGTGAGAACTTTGGCAATCTCGGAAAGGGCATAGTCGCCTTCGGCATGCCCGTGGATGTCATTGATGTTCTTTAAGTTATCCATGTCGATACTAGCGATGCTGATGACCGCATCTTCCGGAGCAGAAGTCAGAATCTCCTGAAGCGCATTTTCAAAACCACGGCGGTTGTTAAGTCCTGTCAGTTCATCTGTCTGAGACAGTTTCGTGATCTCGGAAAGTGCGCTGAACTTTTTCTGGTAATAGCAGTTTTCGATCGCAGTAGACAGGGTGCTTGTGTATGTGTAAGTAAGAGAATTCGGCCATTGCTTTTCGTTCGGCTTAAGTACAAGATATCCGTATGCCTTGTTTTTGAAAAACAGCGGGAAAACGATATATATGCCCGGGTCGTCCGTATCGAAGCATTCCAGCGGCAGAAGGTTTCTTCTTTTAAATGTGAGATTGGCGGCATGCGCATGGCGGCGGTCCGCTTCGTCCATGATCTGAAGAAGGATCATGTATTCCGTAAAAGGTTTCTTCGGCTCGTCCGACGAAAAATCAGGATCGTTCTCATCGCAATAGCAGATAAAACCTGTCTCGCAGTTTAAGGTGTGGAAATAGTATGTGGCAACAGACAGGGCACTGTCGATATCAAGCGTGTTCTGGTAATCGGCAGTAATACGGCCGGCCTCGCGAAGAAGGAACTCTTCATCGGCAACCGCTTTATAGATCTGATCTATATCGCGGCTTGTGATCTGCTTTCCGCACCCGCAGCTTGCCCTGAAATTGATCTCATCGGAGATCGTGATCTGTTTGTCGGGCTGTTTTCCCGCTTTGATATCGTTGATTAATTGAAAAGCGGCTTCCGCAAACTTTTCGGGGCGGATCGTAACGGTCGTCAGGGAAGGGTTGGTATCTTCGCCTTCCTTGATCCCGTCAAAACCGCAAACACAGACATCTTCCGGTACACGCACGCCGCGTTTTTTCAGTTCTTCACAGATGGACAGCGCCATATAATCGTTGGCACAAATGATAGCCTGTGGATATGTCCTACGTCCCTGCATGAAGAAGTCGAGTGCTTTTGCCCCACGGTTTCTCCAATAGTTGCCCTCGAAGATGGTGTTTGTTTCAATAGACAGACCGCTGTCACGCATGGCAGTGACGAAGCCTCTGAGACGGTCCGGTGAGTCTTTATGCATATACGGACCTGACATGTAGCAGATATCCGTGAACTGGTGCACTTCGATGAAGTGGCGGGTCATCTTGTACATGGTATCGCGGTTTTCCGCAGAGATCGTATAGAAGTCAGGGTGACCGGTCTGAAGCAAAATCACGGGACAGGAAGCATTTGTCTTGACCAGTTCATAAAACTCTCTGTCCATGCCGTTGATATCAAATGAACCGGGAAGGGCGATGATCGCTTCGAATGAGGAATAATCCGGTAACTGGAGGATACTTTTCTTGCCGATTTCGGAAAGAAGATTGCGTCCATATGGAGACGTGTAAGAACCATAGGAGGCGAAGATGATCACGTCCATGTCGTGAAGAGAAGCCATGTCAATAATGGCTTTGCCGCACTCTGTCTGGAAAACCTGAGTGATCTCACTCATGAAAAGGGCGATTTTCTTTCTTGCCATTTTTCAACCCTCCGTCCGTTTGCCATGCTGTATACTGCGATTATATCACCTATTTCGCGATGATACCAAATTTACAAAGTTTATTTAGGATTCGCCAAGCCTTGCTTCAAATGTCCGCTTATGACAGAATGCTTGTATAGGAAGAAATATGGGTTTAAGGGGGATAGGATCATGTCAAATTATTCAGGATCACCACAATTAAATGATCGGCAGGCTGCTCTTGCAAAAGAGCGTAAGGAATGGACGACTGCATTGGGCAAAAAACTGAATGTTCTTTTTATTATCTCTGTTTTAAATGTGATCATTCTCGTGATCACTTTCATTATTTCGATGAGCGCAACATCTGCGGATAGTTATTCGGAGGTCAAGAGTGCAGCGGATGCATTGATTTTCATCTTGATAATCAACGTGGTTCTCGCGATCATTTATGGCGCTACTATCTGTTCTATGGGTAAGTATAATGATGAACTGAGTTCTGCCGGAGTGATCTATGTCATTGACCAGATCTGTTCTGTTATTTCAAGTTTTTTGGGAAGATCCGGTGCAGGTTCGTTATTCAATTTGATCTCTCTGGGTTTATCGATCGCCTTTCTTTTAAAGTTCTGTTCCGGTATGATCACATGCTTTGAAGCGATCGCCAGTGGCATGGCTTCTACATGGGAATCGTTTAAGACAGTATACCTTGTCAGTGTGGTCGGTATGATTGCATCTGCCTTTTTGGTATTTATGCCGGGTCTTGCCGGATTAGCTTACCTCGGTGCTATCGGATTTACGATCATGAGCATTGTTGTTGCTATCTGGCAGATCGTTATTCTTCGCCAGTCAGCAACTGAAATGCTCGAATATAACTACGATCCGGCAAAAGAAAGCAGATCAAACGCCGGTGCCTTTAGAAACGTAAGTGTGGGAGGAGCAGCTCGCAGACCGGTTCCCACTCCGAAGAATCCCTCGATGTCAAGAGAAGAAGCCAGAAAACGTGCCGAAGAGATGAGAAAGAGACGCGAAGCAAAGGCGCTGGGCATCGAACTTCCCGAGTCTTCTGATGACAAATCGGATATTTCACCGGAAGATGCTCATAATGAAGAATACAAGATCAAGATGCTGAAAGAGTATAAAGAACTTCTTGATTCCGGCGCGCTTACGCAGGAAGAGTTCGATGCAAAAAAGAAAGAACTGCTTGGATAAAAAAAGTGCTTTTACCAAGGGAGTATACGAAAAGGGTTCACTTTGAAGAAAGTGAACCCTTTCTGATTTATTTGTGGCAAAAGCACTTTTCTTGAGAAGAAACAGATCAGCTCAGAGAATCCAGGGCTTTCTTTACCGTCTCAGGAGCCGGAGCGCCGACGATCGTACGCTTGTTTACGCAAGTTTCCAGGGAGATCGCATCGTATACATCTTCTTCGATTAGGTCGGAGAACTGCTTAAACTCTTCAAGAGAGAGCTTCTCGAGAGTCGTTTCATGCTCGATGCAGTAGTGAACGAGCTTACCGGAGATCTCATGAGTAGATCTGAACGGGATACCTTTTCTTACCAGGTAATCAGCGAGGTCAGTTGCGTTGGTAAAGCCGCCGAGAGCCGCTTTTTCCATATTCTCTTTTCGGATCTTCATGGTCTTGATCATGCCGGTGAACGGAACGAGCACGCCCTTAAGTGTATCGATCACATCGAAAAGCGCCTCCTGAACTTCCTGCATGTCCTTGTTGTACGTAAGCGGAAGTCCCTTCATGGTAACGAGCAGGGAAATGAGGTCGCCATAGACACGACCGGTCTTACCACGTGTAAGCTCAGCAACATCCGGGTTCTTTTTCTGCGGCATCATGGAAGAGCCGGTCGAATACGCGTCATCGAGTTCGATGAATTTAAACTCCTGAGAGGAGTAGAGGATGATCTCTTCCGAAAGACGCGAAAGATGCATCATGACAAGAGAAGCGAAGGAAGCAAGTTCGATCGCCCAGTCTCTGTCAGCAACGCCGTCCAGAGAATTAAGTGTCACACCCTGCATGCCCAGCTGCTCGGCAACGAACTCACGATCCAGCGGATATGTGGTTCCCGCAAGAGCACCGGATCCCAAAGGAGAGATGTTTGTTCTTGCGATCGCTTCGTCGAGACGATCCATATCACGACCAAACATCTGGATGTAAGCCATGAGATAGTGCGCGAAGGTAATCGGCTGCGCGCGCTGAAGGTGCGTGTAGCCCGGCATGTATGTCTGTGTGTTTTCTTTTGCAATGTCAATGAGAGTATCACGGAGCTGACCGAGAAGAGATTGAACTTCTTTGGCTTCATCAACCGCGTAGAGACGCTGGTCAAGAGCGACCTGGTCATTTCTGGATCTTCCGGTATGGAGACGCTTTCCTGCATCACCGATCCTGTTGGTGAGTTCTTCCTCAACAAACATGTGGATGTCTTCGGCATCTGAATCGAATGTCAGTTTACCGGAATCGATATCGTCGAGAATGGAGAGAAGACCTTCCTTGATCTTATCGGCATCTTCCTGAGAGATGATGCCCTGCTTGGCAAGCATCTGACTATGGGCTACAGAACCCTCGATATCCTGCTTATACATTCTGCAGTCAAAGGGAAGAGACGAGTTAAAATCGTTAACTGCCTTATCGGTCGCTTTCTCAAATCTTCCTGCCCACATTTTCTTCGCCATATGTGATCCCTGCCTTTATCTCGATTTACTGGTTAATGATACCACAATTACAGGCACTATGTATTTATATATATGCACATGTATTGACAAAAACACCTTGTGTTCTATAATTGACTTGCCTAAGGGGAAGCGGAATAACTGCTGATAGCAAGGTGTATATCTTATATGATATTTCTGTGCTTATGTTTATTCACGCCTTTTGGCGTGATTTTTTTGTTTGAAGGGGAGATCTGAAATGGAAAACCGTGTAGCTGTAATCAGTGTGATCGTCGAAGAGAACGGGGATACGAATGCACTCAATAGCCTCCTTCACGAATACGGACAGTATATCGTGGGAAGAATGGGCATCCCTTACAGAGATAGAAAGATCAACATCATCAGTGTGGTGATCGATGCTCCGCAGGATGATATCGCCACACTTTCCGGTAAGATCGGAAATCTTCCGAACATCAGCGTAAAGACAACTTACTCTGCCGTTAAGGATTGAAATAGAAAGGAAAAAACACATGTATAAGTACGACCCGAAATCATTGATCGCCGACGAGTTTATCAATGATGAAGAAATCAAAGAAACACTGGCATACGCCGAAGCAAATAAGAACAACTTCGAACTGATCGATGCGATCCTTGAAAAGGCTCGCCCGGGTAATCTTCAGGCAGCTGAGCACGGTACGGCTTTGACCCACAGAGAGGCGTCTGTGCTGCTGGCCTGCGAAGATCCGGAACGAATCAAGAAGATGTTCGAGATCGCAGAAGAGATCAAGCAGGCTTACTACGGTAACAGAATCGTGCTTTTCGCGCCGCTTTATCTCTCCAACTACTGCATCAACGGATGTCTGTACTGCCCGTATCACGCGAAGAATAAGTCGATCCCGAGAAAGAAGCTCACCCAGGAAGAAGTCCGTCAGGAAGTTATCGCGCTTCAGGATATGGGACACAAGAGACTGGCGATCGAGGCCGGTGAGGATCCGAAGAATAACCCGATCGAGTACATCCTCGAGTGCATTAACACGATCTACAGCGTTCATCACAAGAACGGTGATATCCGGAGAGTTAACGTCAATATCGCTGCGACGACAGTTGAGAACTACAGAAAACTGAAAGAAGCCGGTATCGGCACATATATTCTGTTCCAGGAAACATACCATAAGGACAGCTACCTGAAGCTCCATCCGACAGGACCGAAGCATGATTACAACTACCACACCGAGGCAATGGACCGCGCTATGGAAGGCGGTATCGATGACGTCGGACTGGGAGTGCTTTTCGGTCTGGAACTTTATAAGTATGAGTTTGCAGGACTGATCATGCATGCAGAGCATCTTGAGGCTGTTCATGGCGTAGGTCCGCACACGATCAGCGTACCGCGTGTAAAGCGCGCGGATGACATCGATCCGAACGAGTTCGACGGCGGTATCGACGATCAGACATTCGAAAAGATCATCGCCTGCATCCGTCTGGCGGTTCCTTACACAGGTATGATCATTTCTACTCGTGAGAGCCAGCAGGTTCGTGAAAAGGCATTGAAGATGGGTATCTCCCAGATCAGCGGAGCCAGCAGAACATCTGTCGGCGGCTATACGGAAGAAGAGCGTCCGACAGATACGGAACAGTTCGATGTTTCCGACCAGAGAACTCTCGACGAAGTCGTAAGATGGCTGATGGAGACAGATCACGTGCCGTCTTTCTGTACTGCCTGCTATCGTGAAGGCAGAACGGGCGACCGTTTTATGAGCCTTTGCAAGAGCGGCCAGATCCTGAACTGCTGCCATCCGAACGCACTGATGACGCTTGCCGAGTTCCTCGTTGACTATGCTTCCGAGGATACGAAGAAGGTCGGTTGGGCACTGATCGAGAAAGAACTTGCCAAGATTCCGAAGGATAATGTCCGTGAGATCTGCGCAAAGCATATCGAAGAGATCAAGAATTCCAACAGCCGAGATTTCCGCTTCTGATCCAAGCCTGTCTTGTTGCAATAAACTCCTCTAATGCTAAAATGAAAGAGGCATTGGGCACATTGGGGAGTGTAACATGGGGAAAAGGTATCGGTTCGACGCGTTTATCAGTTATCGTCATTGTCAGCCGGACAGCGAGATAGCGCAGCAACTTCAGAAAAAACTCGAGAATTTCCGACTTCCGAAGGCGATTACCGAAAAGATCGGTAAGAAACGCCCTCTTCGGATATTTCGTGATGAAACGGAGCTTTCCGTTGCTGATGATCTGTCTGATGTGATCACGACAGCGATCTGGGAATCGAAATACCTGATCTGTGTCTGTTCACCGGCGTATCTGGAATCCGTCTGGTGCATGAAAGAGATCGAAGCTTTCCTGCGGTTTAATGACAGAAAACATATCCTTTTAGTTCTTGCGGATGGAGAACCGGAAACGGCATTTCCTGAAGTATTGGTTTATGAGGAAGTTTTCCAGCTGGGACCAGACGGTCATCCGCAGAAATACAGACAGTATAAGGAACCGCTGGCAGCAGACTGCAGAGGAGATTCTCCCAAAGAAAGAAAAGCGAAGACAGATAATGCGGTTGTCCGTCTGGTTTCAGGTATCCGTGGACTTCCTTATGAAGAACTTGCGCAACGCCATAGAAAAGAAGCCTATAATCGGGCAAGAAACCGGGTGATTGCGGCTTTCGGCGTTCTTCTTGCCATCATTGCAGTAGGTGCTTTCTTCCTGGTCCGTATCTCCCGGCAAAAAGCGCAGATCTCCATACAGCAGGATGAACTTCAGGCGCAAAAAGATGTGCTTCAGTCTCAGAAAGATGAGATCGAAGAGCAGAAGAATACCATACAGCAGAAGTATGCGGATTCCATGGCCGGTATCTCGGAGAATCTTCTTCGCGACGGGAAAAGGAAGGATGCCGTATATGCGGCAAGAAGTGTTCTTCCGGATAATCCGGAAAAAGGGTTTAGTGAGGTATCGCTGAAAGCACTTTCCGATGCCTTGGGAATCTATGAGGTCTCCAATACGGTCATCTCGGATGATACGATCCAGTTTCCATGTACGATATCAAACTACAGTATATCGCCTTTTGGGGGATATGCTCTTGTGTTAAGTCTGGACGGGAATAATTATGTTATGGAGATTTCGACCGGAAAAATACTTCTTACGTATCCGGATCTGAATTATCTGGGCTTTGGATTTGACGGAGACCGTGGATTTGTATTTCAAAGAGAAGATGAGAACTATACTTATCTTGATTTTGCATCCGGAACGGAAACGGCGCTTGATATCGCAGATGCGAAGATCCTTTCGGATCCGTTCGGAAACGGATATGCAGCCGTCACCGATGAAGAGGTAATGATCCTGAAAGGACCGGATATCATCTGTCGTCTTGTTTTTTCGGAAAGCCTGCCTGCAGAAGTAGCCCGCGTAAGATATTCCACGTATGTAGACTTTTCATGCGAAGGGAATGAAGCCTGGATCTGGATCCTCGATTATGATTCCGGAACGACATATGCTTTTATGGCTGACCTTTTAAACGGGACTGTGCAGCTCGGTTTTACAGATCACTCGGAAATCTATGATATCAGGTCGGATGGCACGACTATGCTGTGTATGCAGGGCAGCTCTGGTTCCGGCCGGCATATGTGCTTAAGAGATCTGAAAACGGGGACAGAGAAGAAATACGATAATATTGATGCTTTCGAAGGATTTAACGTTTTCGGTGACGATGTCGTCTGGTTTGATGCTCATACGATCCACATTATGGACCGTGATCTCGAAGAGAAAAAAACGATCAGATCTGATGAGGATCTTTCTTCAAGCTATGCCACCGCAGACGGAATCTTCATTTTTGGCTGTGGTGACGGCGGCTATCTTATCCGAGATGGCGAATGTCTTTTCATTGATCCCGATGTGCAGGATAACAAATTGGTATGGACCAAAGTTTTTGCAAACGGCACGTTATTTATTGCCGTAACGGGAGAAACGCAGATCAATACGTTTTCATTCAGACGATCCGATCATATGATCCCATATTCTGATTCACCGGTAGAATTCATATCGGGTGGGCTGGATGATAAACCGGTCAAAGATGCGTTTGAGTCTTTGATCCTTGAAGAAGAGACGGATTTCAGTCAGGATATGATCTATGATGTAATATTCTGCGAAAATGCGGATATTGCCGCCGTTCAGTTATGGGACGGTGAGCTCTGTATATATAAGCGTTCAACTGGAGAACGGATCAAAAGATTATTTGAATCCTTCGACTATTCCACTTGGATCTATTTCGATAAAAGCGGGGAATGCTACTATATCGATACCTATGACGGGGTCGAAGTCTTCGATAAGGATTTTCATAATATCAGCAGTATTCCCGAATGTTATCTGTTAGGTTATGATGCGGTAACAGGACATCCGGTCGTATCGAGCAAGAATGCAGATGACCTCAATATGTTTACGGTCATACCGGTAAGTTATGAGGAACTGATAACGGCTTCCGATAATCTTCTTTCGGATTATGAACCGGATGAGCAGACCAAAGCAAAATACGGATTGTCTTAAACCTGGTGAAAAGCTGCTGTTTAGCAAAAGCAGCTTTTTTCGTCTTTATATGTATCGATGATCTCAAGTTCCTCAAGCGCTTTGTTTCTGTAGTTAAGATCTTCTCTTAACGTGAATCCCTGTGCTTCCCAGAAAGCATTCCCGAGTTCGTTGTGCTTAAAGGCGACAAGAAGGACTTTCTTGATGCCTTCTTTCTTTAAAGCATCGAGCGCGAGCTCAACGAGTTTGCCACCAATGCCGAGTCTTCTGTGATCAGGGGAGACGGACATGTGCTGGATGATGCCACGTCTGCCGTCATGTCCGCAAAGGATCACGCCGCATACATGACCCTCATCCACGGCGACAAAAGTGGTCGTCGGGTTTCTTTTTAAGTATTTCTCGATTCCATCGTAAGAATCGTCAGTGCTGTTGATTCCGTTGTGGCAGGCTACCCAGAGCTGATAGACTTCGTCATAATCTGCCATTGTCATAAGTCTGTATTCCATTTGATGTCTCCTTTTTGATGAGCCTTAGTCGATCCAGCTGTAATCTCCGCCGGTAATGGCAAGGCTTAATAATGTGTCGTACTTTTCAACTTCTTCGCCTTCGAGCATCTTGATGAGCTTTGCGGCTTCTCGGACTTTCGGTAATTCTTCGTCAGGACCGATCTCCATATCGACCTCCTGTCCGCAGTAAGGGCAGACGAGGCGGGGAGCGACGCGGAGGTCAAGAAAGCCTGTCTCACAGTCTTCGCATTCATAATAGCCACACTGAGTGGTTCCGTCCGGAACGTAATACATAGTTCTATCTCCTTTTGGAAAAGAAAAGGGACCGCGAATGCTCGCGGTCCCTTTGAAATTCTAACAGATGAGAAATCAGAGAAGACCGTTCTTCTGCTTCATCTTTGCGTTAACTTTCATCGGGAGACCGAAGCAGTTAATGAATCCGCCTGCATCAGCCTGGTTGTAAACATCGTCAGCCTCGAAGGTTGCGATCTCCGGGTCATAGAGAGAGAACGGAGAAGTTGTGCCTGCCGGTGTGCAGTTACCCTTGTACAGCTTCATGCGGACTTCGCCGGTAACAACTTCCTGTGTCTTATCAACAAATGCGGAGATAGCCTCGCGGAGCGGGTGGAACCACTGACCGTAGTAAACGAGTTCGGAGAACTTCTGAGCAACGAGATCCTTGTAGTGGATCGTGTCACGCTCAACTGTGAGAAGTTCGAGCTCTCGGTGAGCAGCGAAGAGAAGTGTTCCACCGGGTGTCTCGTAAACGCCACGGCTCTTCATACCAACGAGACGGTTCTCTACGATATCTGCGATACCTACGCCGTTTGCGCCGGCAACCTTGTTGCAGTATCTGAGAAGATCAGCAGGGGAGAGCTTCTGGCCGTCAACTTCAACCGGAACACCCTTTTCAAACTTGATCGTAACGTATGTCGGCTCGTCAGGTGCTTTTTCCGGAGAAACCATGAGCTCAAGGATCTTATCGAGGTTCGGCTCGTTTGCCGGATCCTCAAGGTCCATACCCTCGTGAGAGAGGTGCCAGAGGTTCTCGTCCTTGGAATAGTTATTTTCCTTAGTTACCGGAACTTCGATGCCACGAGCGTTCGCGTAGTCGATCTCTTCGTCACGGGACTTGATATCCCAGATTCTCCAAGGAGCGAGGATCTTCATATCCGGATCGAGAGCCTTGATGGAAAGCTCGAATCTTACCTGGTCGTTACCCTTACCTGTGCAGCCGTGAACGATCGTTGTGCAGCCGTTTGCGTGAGCAGCCTCAACAAAGTGCTTAGCGATGACCGGACGAGCCATGGATGTGCCGAGGAGGTACTTACCTTCATAAACAGCGTTTGCTTTGAGAGTCGGGAAGACAAAGTCAGAAACGAACTCTTCGGAGATATCTTCGATGATGCACTTGATAGCACCGCACTTGAGAGCTTTCTTCTCGAGGTAATCGTGATCGACACCAACGCCGACTTCACCGCAGTATGCAACTACTTCGCAATCGTAGTTCTCAAGGAGCCACGGGATGATGATAGATGTATCCAGTCCGCCTGAATACGCAAGTAAGAATTTTTCCTTTGCCATAAGGCACCTCCGTGAATAATTATTAACAATTTTGCATAAAGGCATTTTAGCAGACGATATACGCCGCGTCAACCGATATTTCGAAATTCATTTTATTTATGTTTACTCCTTTATACAAGCATATAAATGTTGTGCAAATAACGAATTTATCTTTATTTACGAAATACATGTGAAAGAGTAAAATTATACGGTACGCGGGGGCTTTTAATTCCTCTGCCTGTCGATTAAGAAAGGGGACCTGATCATGGCGTATCCACTGGTGGAAGGAAACATCGGAAAATACTGCACGTTAAACGGCGAGAAGGTCGCTTTCGACTCTCCGGACGGAAGCCGGCTCTTCGTACCGACGGAAGAGATCACATATTACGAATCCGTCCGTTTTCAGCAGGGGATCCTGCTTTTCTGGGAAGACCATATGGAGAGACTGAAGAAGTCTGTCTCCGCGAAAGAGGATTTCCCGATCGATCCGGATACATACCACTTTGCCGCCCAGTCCATGATCTGGGAAAGCGGAATGTCTGACGGAAACGTCCGTATCGTAATCACCAAATCCCTGTGGCTCGTATATTTGAGCAATATGACATATCCGACCGAGGAAATGTATAAAAACGGTATCGTGACCACGAATCTTCAGTGGGAACGTGTGGAGCCGCATGTCAAAGTATTCCGTGGTGACTACAAAAAGGCCGTAGCGGAGGCTTCTTCGAGAGAAACGAAGTTCGGAATGCCTTATGAAGTCATCCTTTCCGGAAAAGACGGAAAACTGGTCGAGGGCGGACGTTCGAATTTCTTCGTTCTGTATAAAGATACGGTTTATTCACCGTCGGAAGATCTTATCCTGATCGGAATCACAAGAAAATACGTAAAAGATGCGATCACCGAAGCCGGCCTTACGCTGGAGGAAGGTGCTTTTACCATGGAAGAACTCGTAAGGCTGGAGACGGAAGAGGACGACGGTCCGCCGAAACTGGCGCTTTTCGTAACGAGTTCGCCTTTCGATATCCTGCCGGTGCACAGCGTGGAAGATCAGGAATTCCGTTCGGCGGAGTGCCCGAAGCTCGTTAAGCTCATGGAGAGCTATCAGAAGATCGTGCACCGCTATATCGAACTGCATAAATAATTTCACCGGGATATCCCGGGTGCGTATAAAAGTTGGAGGAAGAAAATGGCTAGAAAAGGAACGATTTCAGTAACAACGGAAAATATCTTTCCGATCATCAGAAAGTGGCTTTACTCGGATCAGGACATCTTTGTCCGTGAGCTCGTAAGTAACGGCTCCGACGCGATCGCCAAGTTCAAGCGTCTCGTTGATCTCGGTGAAGCGGTCAAGGAAGACGATGCCGATTATCAGCTGCACGTCAATTATGACAGCGAACAGGGTACGATCGAGTTTACCGATAACGGAATCGGAATGACCGAAGAGGAAGTCGATAAGTACATCAACCAGATCGCTTTTTCCGGCGCGATGGACTTCGTTGAGAAGTATAAGGAGCAGAGCACTGACGCGAGCGGAATCATCGGCCACTTCGGTCTCGGTTTCTATTCCGCGTTCATGGTCGCCGATAAAGTAAGGATCGATACCAAGTCTTTCGTTAAGGACGCTCCGGCAGTTTCCTGGGTATCCGAAGACGGTATGGATTATGAGATCTCCGATTCCGATAAGGCCGACCGTGGTACGACCATCACGATCACTCTTTCCGAAGAAGCCAAGCAGATCTTTGACGCACAGAAGCTTCGCGGCGTTCTGAAAAAGTACTGCTCTTTCATGCCTTTCGATCTTTACTACAGCGATGTTGTCGCTGACAGAAAGCGTGAGAAGGAAGAAGACAAGAAGAAAAAGGAAGCCGAGGAGAAGGGCGAAACATACGAAGCTCCGGAGATCATGCCGATCAACGACACCGAGCCGCTCTGGAAAAAGTCTCCGAAGGACTGCACGGACGAGGAGTACAGAAACTTCTACAGAACCGTATTCCACGACATGAAGGAGCCTTTGTTCTGGATCCACCTCAACATGGATTATCCTTTCAATCTTCAGGGTATCCTTTACTTCCCGAAGACAAACAACGTCTACGAGACACTCGAAGGACGTATCAAGATCTACAATCACCAGGTATTCGTAGCAGACAACATCGAGGAAGTCATTCCGGAATTCCTGTTCCTGCTCCGTGGCTGCCTGGACTGCACGGATCTGCCGCTCAACGTTTCCCGTTCGGCACTTCAGCAGGATGAATACGTGAAGAAGCTTGCTTCCCACATCATCCGCAAGGTTTCCGACAAGCTCAACGAAGTCTTCAAGAATGACCGTAAGGCTTTCGAAGGTTACTGGTCCGACATCGGTATCTTCGTGAAATACGGCATGATGAGAGAAGAGAAGTTCTACGAGAAAGTCAAGGACATCTGCCTGTTCAAGACAGTCGACAACGAGTTCTTTACACTCAAGGAGCTGACCAAGGACAAGGAAAAGGATACGATCCGCTATACCAAGGCGCCGGATCAGCAGGCCGCATATATCGCCATGGCGAAGGAGAAGGGCTTCGAAGTCGTCATTCTCAACGAAGAACTCGACAACAACTTCATTTCCTTCCTCGAGTACAAGCAGAACGACGTCAAGTTCAAGCGTGTCGACGCGGAGCTTGAGGGTGAGGCCGCTTCCGAAGATGAGGTAAAAGCACTTGGCGAGCTCTTTAAAGCGGCAACTTCCGACGATAAACTGGAAGTCTCGGCTGTGGCTCTCGGCGCCGATCAGCTCCCGGCATTTATCCGTGAGACTGAAGAAGCCAGAAGAATGGCGGAGATGAGAAAGCAGTTCGAGTCGATGCGTACCGGCAGGGAAGACGATCCGTACAAGAATCTGGACGATATGTTCCCGATCAAGAAGGATCTGGTCCTCAACACCGATCATCCGCTCGTATTACGACTTCGCGGAATGGCATCCGTTGCCGATGATAAGGAGAAACTGGACGCACTTTGCATGCATCTTTACGATCAGGCGAGACTGGCCCACGGTTCTCTCGACGCAGAGGGATTGAAGCGATTCCTCAAATACAACAGCGAACTTCTCACGGAAGTTGCTGAAAAACTAAAATAATGGCACAAAAACCTTGTTTTCCTTTATAAGAAGACAGGGTTTTGTGATACCATAGAAACGTTAGAAGGATACATCTTTTTGGAGGTAATTTATGAGTAATCAAGTTCGAAGAATCTTTTCGGAGAAAAAGAAGGAATTCGCTGTCGAAGCAGCCGGCCTTATGAAGGACGTGAAGTCCGATGTAGGCGTAAAGACGATCGAGAGCGTTAGGATCTTCCACAGATACGATGTATCCGGACTGACCGATGAAGAATACGAGCTGGCAAAGAACGTCGTATTCTCCGAGCCGCCGGTAGACGTTGTTTATGACGAGACGATCGATACTTCCGGAAGCGCTTATGTTCTGGCGATCGAGTCCCTGCCGGGTCAGTACGACCAGCGCGCAGACTCCGCCGCGCAGTGCTGCCAGATCCTCACACAGAAGGAAAAGCCGCTCGTAAGAGTCGCAAGAGTGATCGTTTTCTACGGTACAGTTACAGATGACCAGAAGAAAGCCATTGCCAAGTACCTCATCAACCCGGTAGAAGCAAGAGAAGCTTCCCTTGAAAAGCCGGAGACACTTGAAGAGGTATTTGATGTTCCTTCCTCCGTTCCGACGATCGACGGATTCACGACAAAGTCCAAAGAAGAACTTTCTGAGCTCAGAAAGACATGGGGACTCGCAATGTCTGACGCGGATATCGCGTTCACACAGGAGTTCTTCCAGTCCATCAAGAGAGATCCGACCATGACGGAGATCCGTGTTTTGGATACTTACTGGTCTGACCACTGCCGTCACACAACATTCCTTACCGAGCTTACAGATGTAAAGATCGACGGCGACAGTGCTTTTGCCGAGGAACTCAAGAGCATCTACGCTGACTACCTCTCCACAAGAGAAGATGTTTACGGCGAGAGGATCTCCAAGAAGCCGGTATGCCTCATGGATGTCGCAACCATGGCGATGAGAAAACTCAAGAAGGACGGCAAGCTTGCCGATCTCGATGAGTCCGAAGAGATCAACGCCTGCTCCATCAAGATCCAGATCGATGTGGACGGCAAAAAAGAAGACTACGTTCTCATGTTCAAGAATGAGACACATAACCACCCGACGGAGATCGAACCGTTCGGTGGTGCGGCTACCTGCCTCGGTGGCGCGATCCGTGACCCGCTCTCCGGCCGTTCCTATGTATACCAGGCAATGCGTGTCACAGGTGCCGGCGACCCGACCGTTCCGGTTTCCATGACTCTCGAGGGTAAGCTTTCCCAGAAGAAACTCGTTCGTACGGCTGCAGCAGGTTACAGCTCCTATGGTAACCAGATCGGTCTGTGCACAGGTCACGTTGATGAGATCTATCACCCGGGTTATGTAGCCAAGAGAATGGAGATCGGTGCCGTTGTCGGTGCTGCTCCGGCTGACAATATCGTTCGTGTACGTCCGAGACCGGGCGACATCGTTGTTCTCCTTGGTGGTCGTACAGGCCGTGACGGTATCGGCGGTGCAACAGGTTCTTCCAAGGCGCACGATGAGAAGTCCGTTCTGACCTGCGGTTCTGAGGTTCAGAAGGGTAATCCGCCGACAGAAAGAAAGATCCAGAGACTGTTCCGTATTCCGGAAGTTTCCAAGATGATCCTCCGCTGCAATGACTTCGGTGCCGGCGGTGTATCCGTTGCGATCGGTGAGCTCGCTGACGGTCTTGCCATCGACCTCGATAAGGTCCCGAAGAAGTACGAAGGTCTTGATGGTACTGAGATCGCGATCTCCGAGTCTCAGGAGAGAATGGCGATCGTTATCGATCCGAAAGACGAGAAGACATTCTTCGAATACGCGGCAAAAGAAAACCTCGAAGCAACTGTAGTTGCCGTTGTTACCGAGGAGCCGGTCATGAAGATGACCTGGAAGGGCAACACGATCGTTGAACTCCCGAGATCCTTTATCGATACAAACGGTGCTTCCTCCTATGCGAAGGCAGAAGTTACCGAGCCTGATTTTGCAAACGGAATCATCGATAAGACCGTTGAGTCTTATGTCGATGGCAACTTCGCAGAATCCGTTAAGGGCACGCTTTCTTCTCTGGACGGCTGCTCCAGAAAAGGTCTGGTTTCCAGATTCGACGGTACGATCGGTGCAGGTACTGTCCTGATGCCGTTCGGCGGCCGCTACCAGCTGACACCTGAAGAAGGTATGGCATGTAAGATCCCGGTTGAAGAGGGCAAGACCAATGCCGTTTCCGTAATGGCTTATGGTTTCGATCCTTACTTCTCCGCATGGAGCCCGTTCCACGGTGCTTACCACGCTGTCACCGAGTCTCTCCTGAGACTTGCCGCTATGGGTGCTGATCCGTTCAAGGCAAGACTTACTTTCCAGGAGTACTTCGAGCGTATGGCAGGTGAGAAGTCCTGGGGCAAGCCGCTGTCCGCACTGCTCGGTGCATACAAGGCTCAGCTCGACTTCGGTACCGCGTCTATCGGCGGTAAGGACAGTATGTCCGGCTCCTTCAATGAACTGCACGTTCCGCCGACGCTGGTTTCTTTCGCAGTCGGCATGACAACCACCGATAAGGTCGTTTCTTCCACGCTTTCCGCAGCAGGAAAGAAGCTCTATGCCGTTAAGATCCGTCGTGACGACAACGGCTGCTATGTTAAGGATCACGCGATCCGCGTCATGAAGTGCATGACTCAGATCCAGGATCGTGGACAGCTTCTCTGCGCAGGTGTTGTAAGATCCGCAGGTATCGCCGCTCGTGTTGCTCAGATGTGCATGGGTAACAAGCTCGGCTTTAAGTTCTCCGATAAGTTCGCTATGGAAGATCTGTTCAAGCATTCCTTCGGAACCGTTCTCCTTTGCGTAAGCGACGGAAACGCAGTAGAGAAGATCGAGCAGGTCGGCGGTAAGCTCCTCGGTGAGACAACAAACGATAAGATGCTTTCTTATGGCGACGCTTCCATCTCGATCGATGACGCGATCAAGTCATTCGAGAGCAAGCTCGAGCCGATCTTCCCGACAACGGTCGATGAAGGCGCTGCTGTTTCCTATGAGAAGGGTAATGTCGAAAAGAACGCGATCACGGCTCCGACGATCCTGACCTGCGCGAAGCCGAAGGTATTCATTCCGGTATTCCCAGGTACGAACTGCGAATACGATACGGCATTCGCATTCTCCCGCGCAGGAGCTCAGCCGGATGTTATGGTCATCCGTAACAGAAACTCCCAGGAGGTCGAGGATTCCTTCAAGGAGATGAGCGAGAGGATCAAGACAGCGAATATGATCATGATCCCGGGTGGTTTCTCCGCCGGTGACGAGCCGGAAGGATCCGGTAAGTTCATCGCTGCCGCTTTCAGAAACAACGCGGTGACAGAGTCCGTTCGTGACCTCCTCTTTAACAGAGACGGTCTGATGCTCGGTATCTGCAACGGCTTCCAGGCGCTCATGAAGCTCGGACTTCTCCCGTACGGCGATATCCTGCCGCTCGAACACGACGGCCCGACACTCACATTTAACCGTATCGGCCGCCACCAGAGCGCATATGTTTCTACGAAGATCGTTTCCAATAACTCTCCGTGGCTGTCCTTCACTAACGAAGGCGACACCTATGAGATCGCTATCTCCCACGGTGAAGGCCGCTTCTGCGGATCTGAAGAGCTTCTCAAGGAACTCTTCGCCAAGGGTCAGGTCGCAACACAATACGTTGACGCAGAAGGCAATCCGACAATGGATACCGCGTTCAACCCGAACGGCTCCATGTGCGCGATCGAAGGTATCATCTCTCCGAACGGACGTATCCTCGGTAAGATGGGTCACAGTGAACGTATGGGCAACGGCGTTGCCAAGAATATCCCGGGTGAGAAAGATCAGAAGATCTTCGAGGCCGGTGTACGGTACTTTGTAGGATGAATAAACAGGAAGTTCTGTCCATACTCGACGAGTTCGGCTTTCAAGCAAAGAAAAGCCTGGGGCAGAATTTTCTCTGTAACGAAGAAGTGATCGGGGATATCCTCGATCTGGCGCAACTTGATAAAACCACGACATGCCTTGAGATCGGTCCCGGTCTCGGGGCATTGTCCGAAAAGGCCGTTTTATCGGCAGGGAATTATGTCGCGGTCGAGATCGATACGAGATTTCAGCCGAGACTTACAAAGGTCATTGAGGAATGTGGCGGAAAGGTCGTCTACAAGGACTATCTGGCGCTTCAAAAGGAAGATCTTCCGGATCCGTCTTTTGCTCCTGATGTGATCCTTTCGAACTTGCCGTATTATGTCATGACGCCGATCATGCTGAAGGTCATGAAGGATTTCCCTTCGTGTCGAAAGATGGTCTATATGGTCGAAGAAGAAGCACTCGACCGCATCATGGCAAAACCGAAGACCAAGCAGTACGGCCCGCTTTCGGTCGTTACGGAGCTTTTCGGAAAGAAGAGAAAATGCTTCACCGTTGATTCGGGATCATTTTATCCCGCGCCGAATACTCTTTCCGCTGTCATTGAGATCACGGCGGAAGAGGAGCGGGAATGGGATCCCGGCATCATCGATTTTACGGAAAGTGCTTTTGCATTAAGAAGAAAGACACTGGTCAACAGTCTGTCGTCTTCCGGAAAATACAGTAAGGATGAGATCGTTTCCTCGCTGAAAGCACTTGGGAAGAAAGAAACAGTGAGAACGGAAGAACTTTTGCCGACGGAGATCATGCAGTTGTATGAGATCTTAAGCTCGGAGAAAGGATGAACAACATGGCATATGAGCGTATATCGGATTCGCTTTTTGAGAAGTATTCTTCGGAAGGCGGAAAAATGAAGCCGAAGAAGAGTAAGAAGCCGGACAAGCCGGTTCTTGCCGAGTATCTTCAGCTTCCGAGAGACACCGATAATAAGCCGAAGAAAAAAGTGAAGAAGGGCGAAGCGGAGAAGTTCCCTCAGACGATCAATGTCAGGATCGCCGGCATGACGTATCGTTTTCATGTTGATTCTGAAGTAGAGAAGGCAAAGACTATGTACTGCGCTAAGATCGCGAATGATCTTCTGACAGAGACATTGAACGACAACCCGCAGATCCCGACAAATCAGGCTTTGATCTTAGCTTATATGGAAGCTTGCTTCCGCTGGCAGAGCGCCGTGCATCAGTCTGAATCCGAAAAACCGAAGGAAGAACCGCTCCTTCCGCTCGAACAGTATTGTAAAGAAAACAACATTCCGAAGGAGATACTATGAAAAAACCGGAACTTCTGGCCCCCGCGGGCTCCATGTCTACACTGAAAGCTGCGGTGGATGCCGGGGCGGACGCGGTATACCTCGGATTAAACCAGTATAACGCGCGTATGCACGCGGACAACTTCACGTGGGAAACACTGCGTGAGGCACTTGACTACGCGCATCTTCGTAATTCGAAAGTCTATATCACGCTGAATACTTTGATCGATGACGATGAGATGATGGATGCCGTGGAACTGGCTCTTCACGCCTATATGATGGGCGCAGACGCTTTCCTTGTGCAGGATAAGGGTCTTGCTTCGTATCTTGCCGAATATCTTCCGCAGATCCCGCTGCACGCCAGCACGCAGATGAACGTCTTTTCTCTGACGCAGTCTGAAGAGATGAAGAAGCTCGGAATGGAACGTGTGGTCTTACCGCGTGAGCTTTCCATGGACGAGATCCGCGCAAGAGCGGAGCTTTTCCATGAGAACGATATCGAAGTCGAGGTCTTCGTGCATGGCGCCATGTGCGTCTGCTATTCGGGACTCTGCCTTTTCAGCGCGATGAATAAATCCGGATCCCGTTCCGGTAACAGAGGTTCCTGCGCGCAGCCTTGCCGCCAGAGCTACCAGCTCTTCGATGGAAACCGGGAGATCTCTGTTTCGGGAAAAGCGATCCGAACCGGAAAGCTGCTTTCCCCGAAGGATCAGTCTGCGCTTCCTTATCTTCGCGAACTGATGAGCATCGGTGTCGATTCACTTAAGATCGAAGGCCGTATGAGAGACGAGCAGTATGTTACCGCAGTTGTTTCCGCATACAGAAAGATGATCGACGCGATCTGTGCGGACAGGGATTCCAAAGAAGTCCTTGAAGAAGTGAAGAACGATCTTCTGATCACATTTAACCGTGGCGGCGACTTTACCACACAGTATATGCAGGGCAAAAAAGGCCCGGATTATCTTTCCGGCGAATATGTCGGTAAATACGGTCTTTTCTGGGGCGACGTCATTTCCGTAAATGCAAAAGCGGGTACGATCAGTGTCAGATCTTTTCTGCCGGATCCGCCGGAAAAAGGTGATTTCCTGTCGATCCGCGATAAGGAAGAAGAGATCGCCAGTTTCCCGGTCGGTAAGATCGAAGTCGAAAGAGATGCCGCTGTTGTAAAAGGACTTCACCCGGACGCGATCGCCAAGCTTTCTCGTGGCATGTCGGTCTATCGTATGAGCAAGAAGATCGAGATCCCGAAGGATAAGATCAGAAGAACTCCGATAAACGGTGTTTTCAGAAAAGACGGGGACATGTACGAGTTCTTCGTTGAGGTGTCGGAAGGTGCTTTTACCAAAGTATCGGCATCCTGTAAGACCGAGGCGCAGGATCTCGGAGACAGTGAGCCGCTTTCCTGGGAAAGAACCGAAGAACAGCTTCGAAAGACCGGACAGACTCCATTTACTTTCTTAAAGATCGAAAAAGAAGGGGACTTCCCGATCCACCTTCGTATTTCCAATATCAACGCGCTTCGAAGAGACGCGATGGCATTCCTTGCCGAAGCGATCCTTGAGAAGCAGACGGAAGGAAGAAGGCGTGATTTCAGTTCGAATGAAGAACCGGAGATGACATCCGTGAAGCCGGAAAAGGCGCAGATCGTTATCGCTGATTATATTGATATGGGAAGGATCACCGGCGGTTATGACTGCGGCGCGGATCTTTACGTATTCTCCGCGCTTCAGATCACGAGATCCGGACGCATCCGCTACATCGACGAGCTTCTCTCCATAGAGCCGGAAGCGAAAGTCGCGCTTCGTGTTCCGGGAGCGTATAAAGATGACATGCTCGAGGTGATCTCTAAAGCATATGATCTGATGAAGTCCCATGCGGGTAAGCGCTTCGTAGGATTCTTCGGATCGAATATCGATGAGAAGACCGTAGGACTTACGGCGGGCGCGAATATCTACAATCGTTTTACCGTAAGATATGCTTCGGCAAAAGCCCTCGATTATCTGTATCTTTCTTATGAGCTTACCGATGATCAGGTCAGAAAACTGGCAGTGTCCTTAAGTTCGGATGATCTTTCTTCTTATCTCTGCGTGCACCGCTATGGACCGATCGAATGGATGCAGTCTGAATTCTGTCCGCTCGGACGCCATCAGGCACACTGCTCGATCTGTCGTGATCATCCGGAAGTATCTCTTTGCGAGAAAAGTTCCGAAAAGAGTGATATGCATCACGACGACCGACTCGATATCGTATGTTATCCGGGTGCCTGCAGAGCTGATCTTTTCGGCAACGCGAGAAACATCATTTCGGCAGAGACCGTTTCGGAGATGGTAATGATGGGTATCCCGACCGCGTCGGTGGTTCGCTTTATGAATGAAGATCAGGAAGAAAGACGAATGGTCGTTGATTCGCTTTCGGATATGGATATCGATGATGAAGGAGAAGAATGGTATGAGTACTGAGATCTATGTAGAACGGATGAATGAAGATGCCGTGCTTCCGTCGTACGCACATGACGGAGATGCGGGTATGGACCTCTATAGCACTGAGGATGTGCTCCTCGCGCCTGGTGAAACCAAGCTGATCCATACGGGTCTTAAGTTTGCCATTCCTGTGGGTTATGAAGTCCAGATCCGCCCGAGAAGCGGTCTTTCCCTGAATACTCCGCTTCGTATCCCGAATGCTCCGGGAACGATCGACAGCGGTTACAGAGGAGAGATCTGCATCATCCTCGAGAACACTTCTCCCGAAAAATACGCTGATGCCCCGGTGCTTTTCGCTACGGATAAGGGAAACAAAAAAGGCCCGTATCAGATCAAGAAGGGCGACCGTATCGCGCAGATGGTCTTCGCGAAATACGAGAAAACGGAGTTCGTCATGACGGAGAACGTTGAAACTATCGGTATAAACCGAGAAGGCGGTTTCGGTTCGACCGGAGTGTGATTCTTGTGGTAAAATGGACTAATTCTGAAGAAGGGCGAGAAAAGACATGCTGAATATCTACATATCGGAAGAAGTGAAGACAAAAACCGACAGAACCGTCAGCAAGATCCGCAAGACAGACAAGATCTGTGATGACTGCTGGATCAATCTTTTTGCGCCTACCGATGAAGAGATCGAGATGCTGGTGGAAAAATACGATGTGCCGGAAGAGTTCCTCAGAAATCCTTTGGATGACGAGGAGAGACCGCGTATCGATACAGATGAGGATACGGATTCTCTTCTGATGATCGTGGACATTCCGCATGTCCAGGACGATGATCACCCGGATCTTCTGGAGACCGTTCCGCTCGGCATCATCATCAAAAAGAGACAGATCATTACGGTATCGCTTCGAGACGTTCCGATGCTGAAGGCATTCACGGAGAATCAGGTGAAGGACTTAAAAGTCGGCTACAGAAACCGTTTCGCGATCCAGATCATGAACGCCGCCGCGGGTGAGTATCTGCGCCTTCTGCGTCAGGTCGACAAGAGCATCGAGTCCTCGGAGAAAGAACTTGCGAAGATCACTACAAATAAGGAACTTTACAGACTTCTTGACCTATCTAAGACCTTGGTCTACTTTTCGACTTCATTGAAGTCTGATGAAGCAGTACTTGAGAAACTGAATCACGGTCCGACGACGATCCGTCAGTACGAAGAGGATGAAGAACTCTTAGACGACGTTATCATCGAGTTTAAGCAGGCAGAACAGATGGCGGATATCTACATGTCCGTCGTAAGCCATACACTCGACGCGTACGCTTCGATCATCAACAATAACATGAACGACATCATGAAGATCATGGCTGCCGCGACGATCGCGCTTTCCGTTCCTACGATCATTTCCAGCTTCTTCGGACAGAACTGTCCGATGCCCTGGGATGCCGAGTTTGCAACTAAGCCCGTTCCGTTCTTTATTCTTCTGCTTTCCGGTATCTTCAGTATCGGAATCGCTGTTGTGATCCTTCGAAAGCACCGTATGTTGTAAGAGGTGAAAATGGGAAGAGGAGTCATAAAGCGTGAAGGAAAGAAACTTTCTCTGTCAGGCCTGATCGTTCGTGTTGCGCTTGTTCTCAGTGTACTTGCCGCAGCGACGATCGGAATCATCATTTTGACGACGACGACGGCAAACGATCTGATGAGTATCGATAAGAAAGAACTTCCGAACATTCCATCCAACGTTCTTCCGCCGTATTCCGCGACGAGTTTCGTTTCTGCGGATGATCAGACTCAGCTTTCCGGATGGTTCTTTAAGACCGATGATCCGATCAGTACGATCATCGTCGTTCATGATACTCAGTCGAACCGTCTTCCGTTCAATGTATCGATGGTTCAGATGATCGAAGATTTCCTGAACATGCACTTTAACGTGTTCCTTTTCGATCTTCGAAACTCCGGTGAAAGCAGCGGCGCGATATGCGGTTACGGGTATCTCGAATGGATGGATGTTTTGGGCGCGATCAAGCACGTAAAGAAGATCTCGGTTACGACAGATGTTATCCTTTACGGCATCGGCTCGGGATGCAGCGCATGTCTTCTTGCCATGGACAAGCTTCCGCCGTCATCGGACACGGAAGTCCTGGAAGGCTACAGTCAGAGGATTCAGGATCTCGGATTTGATGCCACATATATCTCCGGTATCATTCTCGATTCTCCTGCCAAGAACTCGGATGACTATATCGTACCTTTTGTCGAAAAGAAGTCGAAGATGGCTTTCATTACGAAATACTTCGTTCCGTACGCGATCCGAATCTCATCCGGTGAATCTGGAAGCGTAAATCTGGCCACCGAGATCTCGAGACTTCCTATTCCTGTATGTATCATGTACGGAGGACGCGATACTTTCGTCGGCTCCGATAAGATCGGACAGATCGTTGAAGAGAGAAAACGACTGAATCCGAATACGACCAAGTCGATGATGATCTCCGGCGCAGGTTACTGTGAGGCCTATATGATCGATCCGGAAGGTTACAGAGCCATGCTCAAAGAATTCCTTGAGCAGTACTTTAAGTAGAGGTAGAAATGTCGGTTTTATCGTTGGGAATTGAATCATCTTGTGACGAGACGGCATGTGCCGTGATCGAAGACGGCCGTATCGTACGCGCCAGTATGATCGCGTCTCAGGCGGATCTGCACAGTCAGTACGGCGGTGTCGTTCCTGAGATCGCTTCGCGCATGCATGTCGAGGCGATCGTTCCGGTCATCTCTGAAACTATGAAGCAGGCAGGTGTCGGGTATGACGATATCGACTGCGTATGCGTAACAAAAGGCCCGGGTCTTGTCGGCGCTTTGCTCGTCGGTGTTTCCGCGGCAAAAGCACTTTGCGAGGTCAAGAAGATCCCGCTTGTCGGTGTGAATCATATGGCCGGTCATATCGCGGCGAACTATCTGACGGATCCTTCCTGGGAGCCGCCGTTCCTTTGTCTGGTCGTTTCCGGCGGTCACAGCGAGATCCTTTTAGTAAAAGATTATTCCGACATGGAATGCGTCTGCAGTACGAGAGATGATGCCGCAGGTGAAGCTTTTGATAAGATCGCGAGAGTCATCGGACTCGGCTATCCGGGCGGTCCGAAGCTGGATAAAGCAAGTAAGACCGGAGACCCGAACGCGTTTTCTTTTCCGTCTCCGAAGATCACGGATTCCCTGGACTTTTCTTTCAGCGGCATCAAGACGGCGGCTCTGAATACGATCAATCAGGTCCGTCAAAGCGGTGGCGATGTGAATATCAATGATTTTGCGGCGTCTTATCAGGATGCGATCTGTTCGATCCTTTGTGACCGACTTGATAAAGCGGTAAAACTTACGGGGATGAAGAAGATCTGTCTGGCCGGCGGAGTTTCCGCAAACTCCTGTCTGAGACAGAAAGTCGAGGAACTGGCGAAAAAGAGAAGATGTCAGCTTTGTCTTCCGAAAATGGCTTATTGCACGGATAATGCCGCAATGATCGCTTCCGCGGGGTACTATGCTTTCCGGGAAGGTGTTCGAGACGAACTGGATATGAATGCGTATCCTTCCTTGGAATTAGGAGGAACATATGGCAATTAAGAAGGGAATAAAGATCATCGCGGAAAACCGTAAGGCTTTCCACGACTGTTTTATTGATGAGAAGTTTGAGGCAGGTATCGTTCTTTCCGGAACGGAGGTAAAGTCTCTTCGTGCCGGAAAAGTGAACCTTAAGGACAGTTATGTGCAGGTAAAAGAAGGGGAGATATTCCTGATCGGTGTGCATATCAGTCCGTATGAACAGGGGAACCGGTTCAATCTCGATCCGATGAGGACCAGAAAACTTCTGATGCACAAAAGCGAGATCATCCGTCTGTTTTCAACGGTAAAACAGGACGGCCTTACGATCGTTCCAACGAAATGCTATTTCAAAGACGGAAAGGTCAAGTTTGAAATCGGTCTTGCCAGAGGTAAGAAGAACTTTGATAAGCGCGATTCTGCGGCTGAAAAAACGGCCAAGCGAGATATTGACAGAGCCATGAAGGGTCAGAGAAATAACGCGTGATATGATCATTCGCTATTTATTTTGAGAACTTAAGGCATTTGTAGTATACTTGTCCTGTAACCCTTAAAGGAGACGACAATTAATGGGTCTGACACAGGAAAAACCGAAAACGACCTTTCATCCGTTATATTTCCTTTTTGCGTTCATCATGTGGCTTCTCGTTATCGGGTGGCTTGCGGTGATCTTTTCACTTTCTGCGGAATCCGCGGAGGTTTCGACACTGCGTTCTCAGGATCTTATCAAGAAGATCGCCGATCTTATCCATGTTACCGTAAGCGAAGAGATCGTACGCAATTGTGCGCATATCTTTGAATTCTCGGTCCTTTCCGTTTTTGCTTATATTGCGATGTTCGCGACCAATCATGTTATGACAGGCCCGAATCCGCCTGCTTCCGGCCGCCTCGATAAAATGAAGAACGATAACGAAGTCTATATAGCCGTATCTCTTTGGATCACGGCGCTTTCTGCCGCTGCGGACGAGTATCATCAGATCTTTGTTTCCGGTCGTTCTTCCAGTCTTTTTGATGTTTTCCTCGACTTTTCCGGAGCGGTCGTGATCATGTTGATCATCCGCATTGTCGTTTCGATCTATATCTATGTGAAGAACAGAAAGCAGACCGTTAATATGATCGCCGAAAATACACATGTAGAGGAGGTTTGATCTATGGGAATCTTTGATCGTCGTAAAGAAGCAGATAAGGAAAAGGCAGGCTCTCCTTTGTGGGTGAATGCTTACGTTCCGTCCTATAACTTTGATTCGGATAAAAACGGTAATCCAGCCGGTTCATTTACGCTGAACGAGGGTGTGGCTACACGACTTCTTAAGAAACCTAACGAGTTTTATCCGGAAACTCCTCGCTTTCTTCTTTTGTTCTTAAGTACAACGGATAAGAAGATCATCGGTATGCTTCCCTATGACAAGGCTCTGAAAGCGCTTGAACCGTATCAGCTCGATGAAACAAAAGAAGAAGTCATCATCAGACCGCTTTCGTATTCTGAACTGACAGGTGTTCTGAAGGGCTGATCGAATGAATTCACCGAACAGAAAAAAGGAGCGGCATCAGCCGCTCCTTTCGTTTATTCGTGATTTTGGATCAATCCTTGTAAGTCGTCTTTTCAAAGAAGTCTGTATCTACGATGCAGATGTAAGATTTACCGGCATTGACTTCGATCTCTTTGCCGTCTTTGTCGAAACACTTGATCGGATCGTTCGGAGTCGGCTTTGTCCATGTGATCTCCTCGAGTTTGCCGTAGGAAACATAATAGCCTTTTCCGCCTTCTTCCATGTGAATGTCCTTGTGACGTTCGCCGCCGCTTTCACCAGGCCTTAAGTTGATCGGGCAGTAGAGGGCGAAGACGTTTGTGAAGCTGATCTGCTTGTCGACGTTGCAGTCCATCTGCGGATCGCCGTTGTACTGGCTCTTGTAGTAGACCTTTTCTGCTTCGTTATATACGAACAGAGCGTCGTCATTGGTGCTCGACATATATACGTTGATCTCGGAGCAGGACTTGGCATCTTTCATGTTCGCTGTTCCACTTTCTACGAAGTTGAACATTCTCGGCATTTCGCCATTGGTATCGATACCCAGCTTATCAAATGCCCTCAGGATGAAGTCTCCACGAGTAACACCGCAGTGTTCGATACCTGTTCTGTGGCCCGGCTCGTTCATCCATTCACGGTCACGCCAGCAGTAGCACTTTTCCGGAACTTCTTCTGCGTCATGGCCTCTAAGGGAATCGTAGATATAGTTGTTTGTATCGAGCCATGTGATGTTGTTGTTCTTTACGTGGCTCGGAACGGCAGTATAGTCAGCGCCCCAGCATACGAAGATAGCGCCTGTGCCCGCGCACATATCCGCAGAACCTACACGACCGGATCTTACGGCACCTACGAGCGGTACTTTGGAAACGTCGGGGTACATGCAGAGAAGACGTGTCTGACCGCCCTCTGTTTCATACTCGAAGATAACGGATGCTTCGCTTGTACCACGCTGCGGGTTTGCTACCTTGCAGTTGTTGATGGTGATACCGATACCTCTTTTACCTGCGTTCTCGGCATCCATCTCGATAAGGCCCGTGAAAGGATTCTCGATGATTGTCGGATCTTCAGTCTCGGATGTCGGTGCTTCTGTGGTCTCAGTAGTTGTTGTAGTGATTTCCTCACTGCTTTCTTCGCTTGATTCCGATGTCCACCATGTCTCGTAGGAAACAGATTCTGACTCTTTCTTTCCACAAGCCATAAGCGGCATTGAGAAAAGCATGAGTGACATCGAAAGAGACACGATCTTAATGAGTTGCTTTTTCATTTGCTTTCTCCTTAATTCGTAATATGACTCTATTGTAACATAACGTGCGGAATATCAAGCATAACATTGAAAAGTAATGGCAAATCGGGTAATATGGTGCATGTTAAGAAAGGGAAATAGTATGAATTCTAATGCCAAAGACAAGCGTTTCGATCCGGGGACGCAGAATAATAAACCGCAAAAGTCAAAAGTGCGTATCGTGATCCGCGTATTGTGCTTCATTCTCTGCGCTGTACTCGGTCTCGGTCTGGGCGCTTTTATATACGTTTACCGCATTATGGGCGCAGTAGGTTTTGTAAATACGCCGTTTGTCAGCAAAGATCAGTATGAGACGATCGAATTCGATAATCTCGATAACGTAGACCTGAATGACGGTGATGTGGCATCTTCCTGGGCGGAAGGCGGCCATACCCGCGTATATGTTAATCCGAAGTATCCGATCAAGAAGGTCTCACAGAAGGACAGTAAGGTCGAAAACATTCTGGTTTTCGGTATCGACTCCCGTGGAACGAATGATGTTACCTGCCGTGCGGACGCTATTCTGATCGTTTCGATCGATCATCGTTCCGATACACTGAAGATGATCTCTCTGATGCGTGATACAGGCGTAAAGATCGAGGGAAAATCCTCGACGGATAAGCTTACTCACTCGTACGCATATGGTGGTGTAGGTCTTCTGATCAACACGATCAACGACAACTTCGGCTTGGATATCCAGCGTTTTGTAATGCTCGACTTCGGAAGTTCCGCTGATGTTATCGATATGGTCGGCGGCATTGAGATCAATGTAACCGCCGGTGAGGTAAAATACGCGAACCAGGGCATTTTGGAAGAAAACATCCTTCTCGGAAAAGACTGTCCGCTTCTTACGCATGAAGGAACACAGCTCCTTAACGGTATTCAGGCGACTTCCTGGGCTCGTATCAGAAGCCTCGACTCCGACTATGTCCGTTCCGGACGTCAGCGCACACTGGCGCTTGCCTTGATGAAAAAGGTCGCGAGCTACGGAAAAGTAGATCAGGCGGCTCTCCTTGAAGACTCTGCCGGTATGTTCGAAACGAATATGACCGCGATGGATATCATGCGTGTCGCTCTTGACGCGATGGATGTCCTCGATAATGTAAAAGAGTATCGTGCACCTGCCGATGGAATGTTCCGCGTACAGGACAATCCATGGATGATGATCGTTGACTGGGATACACAGCTTGCCGATCTGCATCGTTTTATTTGGGAGGAAGCATAATATGAGTAAGACTTCGTCTGCAGCAGTATGCGAAACGAATCAGGTCCAGGGAAAGAATCAGGAAAATGTATTCTTCCACAGCCTGTATCGAATGGCAAATGAATATGGCTCTTCCTATGTGCGTTCGGCAAAGTCCACGGCGCCTATCCAGATCTGTGCTCTTTTTTCCGCACAGGGAGAAGATACCCTTGCGGCAATGACACTTCAGACCGTTCTCGCCAAGATGCAGGAGATCTGTGCGCAGACTCAGCTTATGAGCGTTCTGGACTATGAGAGTTTTACGAACCAGGTCGTTACCGTTCTGAATAACACTGTATGCAATGAATCTGTGAAGCATAATGGCGCGAAGATCAAGGTCTCCATGTCCATGGTGATCATTGAAGGAGATACGCTTCGTGTCCTGAATATCGGTAATACGCATATCTGGATGTTCCGTCAGGGCAAACTGATCTCTCTGACAGAGAATCAGACAGTTGCTCATCGTTATGTTCAGATGGGCGCTATCCCGAAGGAAGCTGAATTCCAGCATGAAGGAAGAAATGAACTGACTCAGTATCTGGGCCGCTTTGCTCAGGACGGAGAAGTTCTCCCGGATAAGAAAGTTCATCTGAAACTGATGGACGGAGATGAGCTGGTCATGATCGGTACAGGTCTTGATCAGGAAGTAAAGATCCAGAAACTCGGCGCTGTGATCGCTCGTCCGACACAGCCGGAAACAAAGGCGGCTGATCTTGTTCACTGTGCTATGGACGAGGGTGTAAAGGCCGGTCTTACTGCAATGGTCATCCGCGTGGAAAGCACTCTGCTCCTTCCGGGTGATGCGAACATCGAAGCTGCCGCGGTAAGTAACAATCTTGCCGTAGCCGCTACGCCTGTCGCCGCCGCGGCTCCTGTTGCCGCTCCCGCTTCGCAGGCCGCAGCCGATGCTCCTACGATCCAGACGGAAGAACTCCGTCAGCAGATGAGCCAGCAGCTTATGGATGATACGGATCTTTCTGATGACGATGATTTCGAGATCGAAGAGAAGCCAAAGAAAGAACGCAAGAATAAGGAGAAGAAGAATTCTCCCTGGAAGTACGTCCTGATCGGTTTCCTGATCTTCCTCGTTTCCGGCATTATCGGATATACGGGCATGTATGTTCTTTTCAATATCAGTCACTGGACGGGAAGACTTAACTCCATCGACGTTCCCGACAGCACGGATCAGGTTGAGGAGAATGTCGGTGTAGTTGTTTACTGCCTCTATGACGAAACATCTCTTTATGTTGAAGAGTCTTTGGACAGTCAGGTGATCGATACACTTGCACGTGGTGAAGCCGTAACGCTTCTGGCAAGTAATGACAATTTCGCGAAAGTCCGTAAGGAAAACGGTCTGATGGGCTATGTTCCGCTCGAGATGATCTCGAATGAAGACCCGACGATCGGCGAAGTCAGCCCGACTGAGTTTATCGATCCGACACCTGTTCCGACTGCACCGCAGCCGGATAGTACTGAACCGGTAGCTCCGACGACGGAGATCGTGACACAGCCTGTCGATTCATCGACTGAGTCTTCCGCGACCGAAACTACTCCGCCGGAGACATCTTCCACGCCGGCCGAGACACCTTCGCTTTCTGAGACGCCGTCGAGCTCTTCTGAGACCACAGAATCTACGGCACCATCTGAAACGCCGTCGAGTTCTTCTGAAACCACAGAATCCACGGCACCGTCTGAAACACCTTCCGCCGACACAAGTTCAGAGTCAACGAATCAGCAGCCTGAGCCGAATGATCCGCAACAGGGAGCATGATTTTAGATTATAAAGTGAATTAACGAATTTCCAGTTTTGCCATTTCCTCGATCTTAAACTCGTTCGGAAGTGGCAATTCTGTCTCTGCCTTTTTTAATACGGAGCGATAGAATCCCAAGACCATATCTACGGCAAGATAGCCGGATCTGCCGTCCGCGACGGGAGAAGTGTAGGTCGTGATCGCGCGGTGAAGGTCGGCATAGATTCCGTAATGCGGGTTCTTGGCGACGGCGATCAGGTATTTGAGACCGTTTTGTTTGATATATCTTCGTAAGTATTTGAAAGCAAGATTCTTGCCTTTGATGGTCGTGATCGAATAAGACGGCTTTCCTTTTCGAAGTGAAATACGGATCGCGGCCTTTTCCGCATTGATGAAGAAGGAGGCTTCATGGTCCTTCGGGGAAGTCGCGGTCGTTCCTTCGACCTGGCAGAGGGCTCCGTTGGAAAAGGTGAATACACCCATTGCCGTATCTTCGGCCTCCATATCACGGAAACGGTTGGCGATCATGCCGTTGACGCTTTTGGCTTCGGAATTCATCAGATAACACATCAGATCGAGGGCATGGACCGTCTGGTTCATCAGAGCACCGCCATCGCTTTTCCATGTGCCGCGCCACGCAGCCTGCTTATAGTAATCGTTATCATGACCCCAGCGAACGATCACAGAACCGTGGCCGACCTTTCCGAATACACCGTTTGCCATATCTTCGTGAAGAAGAGAAACGATCGGGAAGTATCTGTAGATGTGACCCATCGCGATGCGCAGTCCTTTGGAATCGGCAAGTTCATATAACTCGCGGGAAGTCTTATTGCTCATGGTCATGGGCTTTTCCAGAAGAATGTGGCAGTTTGCTTCCAGACAATCCTTCGCGATCTGAAAATGCAGACCGGATGGGACTGTGATCGCTACGATGTCAGGCTTTTCCGCGCTGAGCATTTCCTTGTAGTCGATATAGGTTTTTAATGCTGCAGTGACTTCACTGTAGTTTTTGATCTTCTTTTTACAGGCCTTTAAAAGTTGAGAAGGGGCATCCGGATTGGTATCTGCCAGAGCGCAGAGCACCAGGCGGTCGGAAAGACCGGTTACTGCACGGATGTGCTTTTCGCTAACTCTGCCACAGCCGATGATGGCGACCTTTAATCTGTTCGGTTCTGTGTTGTCCGGCATATTCAGCCCTCTCTTTTTCGAAACTATACCGATATTCTAACATAATCGAAAGAGAAACCAATATAAAATGGTACAATAACAATAAGATGCGAATGAGGAGGACATTTCCCGTGAATATGCTTGAGTTGATCGAAAAGAAGCGTGACGGCGGTGTGCTTGATCGTGAGGAGATAGAGTTCTTCGTTTCCGGAGTTACGGACAGATCGATCCCGGATTATCAGATCTCGGCATTTTTGATGGCGGTCCTCTGGAAAGGCATGACAGATCAGGAGACCGCGGATCTTACGATCGCCATGTCCAGATCCGGTAAGATCTGTGACCTGTCGGATATCCCGGGAACGAAAGTCGATAAGCACAGTACCGGCGGCGTCGGTGACAAAGTCACACCGATCCTTCTTCCGATCGTGGCGTCTTTCGGGATTCCCTGCGTTAAGCTTTCGGGAAGAGGCCTTGGCTTTACCGGCGGTACGATCGATAAATTCGAGTCGATCGAAGGATTCAATACTTCAGTAGATCCATCCGATTTTAAGAATAAGATCGATAAATGCGGCATGCTCCTCGGCGGCCAGACCGCGGATCTTGCGCCTTGCGACAAATATCTCTACGCGCTCCGTGACGTCACCGGGACAGTTCCGTCGATCCCGCTCATTGCGTCGAGCATCATGAGCAAAAAGATAGCCGGCGGCGCAGACGCGATCGTGCTCGATGTTACGTGCGGCAGCGGTGCTTTTATGAAGGATACCGATTCTGCAAAAGAACTGGCAAGGAGAATGATCTCCATCGGAAAACTCGCGGGAAAGCCCGTTACAGTCGTTATGTCCTCCATGAAGCAGCCTCTGGGTGAGATGGTCGGCAATATCCTTGAGATGTATGAAGTCGTAAGTGTCCTTCAGGGGCACGGAAAAGAAGACGTAAAAAAAGTTGTTCTGACCATGGCATCCGAGATGCTCGCACTCACGGATGTCGGTAAGGGAAAGACGAAGCAGGAACTTATGGCGGCCTGTGAAGAGAAGATCAGGAGCGGAGAAGCATTCGAAAGATTCGGTGAACTTATTCTCTCACAGGGCGGAATGCTTCAACCTGACGGAACACCAGTATTTGTCGACCGTCCTGTAGATATCATGACGGTATATGCCGATAAGAGTGGTTATGTTTCTTCCTGTGACGCGCTTACCGTCGGAGAAGCTTCCTGTCTTCTCGGCGCAGGAAGGATGACCAAAGAAGATGTGATCGATATGGGTGCCGGAATCAGACTCCACAAGAAGATCGGAGATAAAGTGTCTCGCGGAGAAGAGCTTTTCACGATGTATGTCGGAACAAAGAATCCTGTTTCCGATGATCGTGTGGACGAGGCTCTCTTTAAGATGAATGATGCCTATGAGATCTCGGACAGCCCTGTAACACCGCCGGATGAGATCCTCGAAGTGATTTCTTCCTGACGGTTGCGAAGGCTTGAAATGATTGTTATAATGCTAAAAGAACGAATGTTCAGATTTACTTAAGGAGTAGTTTTATGGTCATTCTGGGTATCGATCCGGGATATGCGATTACGGGTTACGGTGTTGTCTCTTATGAGAAGAACCATTTTACCGTGCTCGATTACGGCGCGATCACGACAAAAGCCCATACCCCGTTTGAACAAAGACTCCTTACGCTTCATCAGCAACTGGATGTGCTTATGGAACGTCATCATCCTGATGTGATGGCGATCGAGGAACTTTTCTTCGAGAGAAATACGACAACGGCGATCGGTACCGCGCAGGCCAGAGGAGTCGAGATCCTGGCGGCAGCCGAGGCGAACGTGCCTGTATTTGAATATACGCCGATGCAGATCAAACAGGCTGTTACGGGATACGGAAGGGCAGATAAAAACCAGGTCTCCCAGATGGTGAAGATGCTTCTGAACCTCAAAGAACTTCCGAAGCCGGACGATGTTACTGACGCGCTCGCGATCTGTATCTGTCAGGCGCATACAGGTATCAACGATGCGTTTAAGGCTGTATCCGGCTACCAGTACGGACGATATGGAAAGAAGGAGTGGAATGTCTGATGTACGCATATATTAAAGGAACTTTTGTATCCGCGCGCGGAGAAAACATCGTTATCGAGAATAACGGGATCGGTTATAAGATCTATATGCCGCTGCTTCTGCAGGGCAGGATCGGTCATATCGGCGATGAGGTCTGCGTGTATACATATCACTATGTAAGAGAGGATCTTATTGCGTTATATGGTTTTCCGGAACCGGAAGATCAGGATATGTTCGAGCTTCTTCTGACTGTAAGCGGCGTCGGACCGAAAAGCGCGATCGGAGTCGTTGAGATGCTCCGTCCTTCGGAACTCGCAGTCGCCGTACTTCAGGGCGATATCAAGAAGATCTGCTCGGTAAAAGGACTCGGAAAGAAGTCTGCCGAAAGGATCGTCCTTGAACTTAAGGATAAGCTTAAGGGCTTTGACATGAAAGAGATCGAAGGATCAGGTGATACCGTTATCGCGATTTCCGAGCCCGGACAGAGCGAGCTTGAAGATTGTGTATCTGCACTCGTCGTACTCGGTTATCCGGCAAGTGAAGCCAATAAGGCAGCCAGATCCGCTTATAAGGAAGGTATGACGGTCGAAGAAATGATCCGAAACGCACTTCGTTATCTGGCAAAGTGATAGAATAGATGTATGAAACGGCCGAATGGCCAGAGATTTTGAAACGGCAGGAATTGTATGGAGTTTACGGATTTTGATCATGATGAGCGAATGATCGCGAGAGAAAGGCTTCCGGAAGATCGTGACGAGAAGAGCCTTCGCCCTTTGACATGGGCGGACTATTCCGGTCAGAAACAGGTCACGGATAACCTCAAGATCTTTATCGAGGCCGCCATGCGTCGTGGTGAGGCTCTTGATCACTGTCTCCTTTACGGGCCGCCGGGTCTCGGTAAAACGACACTTGCGGGGATCATTGCCAATGAGATGGGTGTCAACCTTCGTATCACGACAGGTCCCGCGATCGAAAAAGCAGGTGACCTGGCCGCGCTGCTTACGAGCCTTCAGGAAAGAGAAGTGCTTTTCATCGATGAGATCCATCGTTTAAACAGAAGTGTCGAGGAAGTTCTTTATCCCGCGATGGAGGACTTTGCTCTGGATATCATGATCGGTAAAGGCCCGGCTGCAAGATCGATCCGTCTGGATCTTCCGAGATTTACTCTTATCGGCGCAACGACTCGTGCCGGTATGCTTTCCGCGCCTCTTCGAGACCGATTCGGTATGGTGCATCGTCTGGAACTCTATAAACCTGAAGAATTGAAGGTTATCCTTAAGCGTGACGCGGATATCCTGAATATCGGTATCGATGATGAAGGCCTCGACTGCCTGGCTCGAAGATCCAGAGGAACGCCGCGAATCGCGATCCGTCTTCTGAAGCGCCTCCGTGACTATGCAGAAGTAAGGGGAGCGGGCGTGATCAACCGTGAGATCGCTGATTTCGGTCTTGAACAGCTTGCGATCGATGAGATGGGTCTTGATTCAACCGACAGACGTATCATGACGACGATCGCCGAGAAGTTCCTGGGCGGTCCGGTCGGTCTGGAAACTCTGGCCGCCTGTACCGGTGAAGATGCCGGAACGATCGAGGACGTTTACGAACCATTCCTCATGCAGTGCGGATTTATCGCGAAGACACCGCGCGGTCGCGTGCTTGCTCCGCAGGGCTGGAAGCATCTTGGTCTTTCCTGTCCCGCTGATATGGAAAGACGCCTGACCGGTCTTGGTGTTTCTAAAAACGGTGCCGATCCTTCCCAGATAACGATCGATGATATCAAGGGAGACTCCTGAGATGAGCGCGGTAAATGAAGGCAAAATGCTGCTTCATGCCTGCTGCGCGCCTTGTGCCGAATACCCTGTATCCGATCTTCTGTCACAGGACATCCGCCCGGATATCCTTTACTATAATCCCAATATTCATCCGAAGTTTGAGTTCGAACGAAGAAGAGAGCAGGTCGTTAAACTTGGAGAGATATATGGTCTTTCCTGTTTTTATTCGGATGATTTCCGCATGGATGACTGGCTTTCCAAGTCCTGGGAGGGAAAGTTCGATTCCAGATGTGACATGTGCTACTTTATCCGGATGGACTTTGTTGCCCGTTATGCAAAAGAGCACGGATATCAGTCTTTCGGGACGAGCCTTCTGGTAAGCCCGTACCAGCAGCATGATAAGATCGCTTCGATCGCTTCAGAATGCGCGAAAAAGTATGGTGTGCTATTTTCCTACTATGACTGGCGGCCGCATTTCAGAGAAGGGCAGACGATGGCCAGAGAGCACGGGCTATATCGACAGAAGTATTGCGGATGTATCTATTCTCTTGAAGATTCGGAATTCAAAGAGAAGATCATTTCTGGCTTTCCTGATTCCTGGGAAGCTTCGCGCTGACCAAAAGCGTATTGTATGCCTCGTAAATGACCATTCCCGGTTTTGCCTTCGGGATCTTTTTGACGTGGCTTACCGGGCAGTAATCGATCTCCACGCGGACATCGTATTCCGTTTTGGATTCGCTCATCTCACCGGAAAAAGGCTTGTTGCTTCTTGAATAGTAGGCAGCGATCGACGCGGCCTGTGTGATCGCCTTGTCGGAAGGTGCTTTTCCATAGGTACGAAGGATAACGTGGGTTCCCGGGATATTTTTCGCGTGAAACCAAAGGTCTTCTTTTGCCGCGACATGGAAGGTCAGATTGTCGTTTTGAATGTTATTTCTTCCGGAAAGGACCTCCAGACCGCCGTCAACAAAGTATTTGCGAGGAGAAGAAGGATCCTCGGCTTTCTTTGTAGAAGTAGTCTTGTTCTTCTTTGCCTGCGCGGCGCGGGCTGCCTGGCGGAGATTTCTGGATGAAGCCTTACCGGACTTGGATTTTCCGGGAAAATAGACCTGATTCGAAATGTTCTTTTTCGCGTTTTCCTCTTTATCCCCGGAAAGAGACGTTTTGATCTCATACTCGATCGCCTGAAGATCTTCGACCTCGCTTGCGGCATCAACGGAATGCAGAAGAGAATCGAGATAAGCCACTTCGTCTTTTTCGGCTTCAAGGAATCGAAGAGCGGATTCTCTACGACTGATCGATTTTCTATATCTCTTAAGATACAGCTGCCCTTGTTCGGAAGCAGTCATACCCGGCTCCAGAGAGATCGTTGTAGACTGACCGAAGTCCGGATAATCCGGGATCGTCAGCGAAGTATCGTCGGGCTTGATCAGATATTGGTACGCAAGGACAAGCTCGCCCTCATTCTTAAGCTTTTCGGCATTGTCGGTCTCTCGGATATCTTCTTCGTGGATAGAAAGCTTTTTTGAAGCATGGTTAAAGGCCATCGTCAGGATCGATCTGATCGAGCGGCGTTTTGCCTCAAAACGCATACGCATGTCCGAAAAGTACTGGACCTGATCCATGGCTTCGGAGATGGTTTTACAGGATTTCGGGATACCTGCGTCCTTAAGCGACAGGGCATGCCAGTCTTTCGGCTCTCCGTCGATATAGTAGACAGTCGGCGAAGGCTCGCAGTTGCAGATATCTGTCAGGATCTTACGGCAGATGGGAATAAGCGCAGAGATCTGATCCGGAGAAAGGGAAGAATAACCACATCTCGGATCGATTTTGGCCTGGAAGCAGATGTCATTGGCAAGAAGTGGCGAGAATCCGAGTATCGAGTCGAGAAGTGCCTTTGCGACAGGTCTTTGCATCGAATCCTTAAGTATCGGCATTTGCCCGTTATCGATCATGGAGAGAGCCTGATCCGGCGCGATCTTTCCCTGGGCGGGCGGCGCTTCATAGATCCTCGCAGGCATGATCTCACGGACTCGGCTTGTGCTGCTGTCAACGTGGACCAAAGCGTCAATGATCCTGTTTTCGGCGTTTAGGAAAATGATATTACTGTATCGGCCCATCATTTCGATGATGAGTTTCTTTGTCGATGTGTCATGGAGTTCGTCTGTGACAGAGATCGAGATCTCGATAATTCTTTCGAAATGAGGACATTCGATGCTGAGGATACGGGCTCCTTGCAGGTGCTTTCGCAGAAGCATACAGAAATTCGGCGGCATCTGCGGGTTTTCGCGCATGTACTCCGTCAATTGAACTCTCGGACTTTGCGGATCGCAGCTCAAAAGAAGCTTATTGTTCCCGTTTTGGGATCTGACGGTAAAGAAGACATCAAAACGTCCGGGCTGATAGATCTTGTCGATCCTGGCACCCGAAAGTTCCTTGTTTAACTCATTTGCGAGCAGGTGAGTGGAGATACCGTCCAGTGGCATAGATCATTCCTCAACATCTTCATCCTGCATGTCAGAAGATTGTTCCTTCTGCTTCATGCGGTCGAGGATAATGAAGACGATCCATCCGATCAGCATAGCGGCAATGATCTCAATACCGAGTACGGTGAAAAAGAGATCATAGTGATTCATGGCGATCAGGAAATCCAGTCCGATCAGGACAAGTATACCGAGGAGCAGGTACAGTGCTTTTCCCCAGGAATAAGTCCAGATCACTGAATACAGGGGCTCTTTTTCTTCGTATACGACAGGCTGACGTGCGTTTTTCGACGAACGGGAAGATGCCGGTGCCTTTTTGGAAGAACTGCCGGATCTTTGATTTGATCGATTCGTTGATATCGTCTTACGCTGTGCCATAGGAAAGATCAGGACTGTTCAGAAGGATCTTTAAGATCGCCCTTGCTTGCAAGAAGTTTCTTGATCTTGTCAGTCGGCTTGATGAGGTTTGACAGAGAAGAGTCGTGGTTGATCGCGTCGATCAGGAGCGCGACGAACTTACTCATGTTAACATCTGCAAACCAAGGAGCCGCAAGCAGTTCCGGTCTTCTGTAAATAAGGTTCGTGGCAAATACCTTCGAAATGATACCTTCTTCATAAGCTCTGTCAAAGTGCTCTACACCCTCGGTGAAGAGACCGAAAGTAACCGCGCAGTAGATGTTTCTGGCTCCGCGATCCTTCATTTCACGAGCGATATCCAGCATGGAATCACCGGAAGAGATCATATCGTCAACAATAAGGATATCAAGACCTTCAACGGATTCACCGAGGAATTCGTGAGCAACGATCGGGTTTCTTCCGTTGACGACTCTTGTATAGTCTCTGCGCTTGTAGAAGGTTCCCAGCGGAACACCGAGCATGGAAGCGAAGTACATAGCACGTGAGATACCGCCTTCATCCGGGCTGATGACCATGAACTTATCTTTGGTGAAGTGCAGATCCGGGATCGAACGGTACATTTCCTTGATGATCTGGTATGTCGCCGAAAGGCTCTCAAAACCGGATGTCGGGATCGCGTTTGCTACGCGCTCATCGTGCGCGTCGAATGTAATGATGTTTTCAACGCCGAGACCGTAGATCTCTTCGAGAGCGAATGCGCAGTCGAGGGACTCACGGGAGTTTCTCTTGTGCTGACGGCCTTCATAAAGGAACGGCATGATAACGTTGATACGGCGGGCCTTACCTGAGCAGGCGAGGATGACACGCTTGAGATCCTGGTAGTGATCATCCGGGCTCATGTGGTTCTCCTGACCGAACATCTTATATGTGCAGGAGAAGTTGGTTACGTCACTGATGATAAAAAGGTCATGTCCACGTACGGAACTCTGAATGACGGCTTTACCTTCACCTGATGAGAATCTGGTATTTTCAACTTCGATACGGTAATCCTGACGGTAAAATCCCGGATACTTGCTGATAAACTCATGCTCCTGATACTCGGATCTTCTTTTGTTCAGGTACCAGTTTACCTTGTCGGTAAACTCGACGCTGCCCTTGAGCGGAACGAGTGCGATCGGTCCAACCGGCGCCATCGGGTTGTCGCCGTACTGGTTATAGCGGGAATACGCGCCTTCATCAGGTGTTTGGATAATCGGTTGCATAGACTTACTTACCTCTGTCTCATTCATTTTGATATTACCCCATCAATTCTTCGATTCGTACCTGGCCGAGAAGTGAGTTGAATTTCTCGATCGGGCTGATCAGCTGTCCGATCGATTCGTCAACATTCAGTGCATCGATCAGACGAGCTACAAACGGTGTCATATTTACGTCGACGTACCATGGAGTCTCGAAAAGCTCCTTCGGGCGGTATGTCAGGTTCGTGCAGTAAACCTGCTTGATGATTCCTTCTTCATATGCCTTGTTAAAAGGGTCCAGTCCGTCGGTGAAAAGACCGAACGGAGCGGCACAGAAAATGTTTCCTGCTCCGCGCTCGTGCATGTAACGGGCTGTACGGATCATGGTGTTACCGGAGTTGATCATATCGTCAACGATCAGAACATCTTTTCCCTGCGGGTCATCACCCAGGAAACGGAAACTCTTGATCGGATGATTGCCTTCAGCGTCTACCTTGGTGTAATCACGGTCACGGTAGAACAATCCGAGCGGGAGCTCGAGCATGGACGAGTAGAAGATGCCTCTGGAAACGGCAGTCTCGTCCGGGCTGATGATCATCATGTTGTCCTTATCGATATGAAGTCCCGGATTTTTGGAAATCAAGGTGTGGATGATCTTATAGGCGGATTTCGGCATTTCGATGCCCATAAGCGGAACCGCGTTGATGATCCTGGAGTCATGCGGGTCAAATACGATCAGGTTCGCAACGCCGAGGTTGTAGAGATCCTTGAGCATCTGTGCACAGTCGAGGGATTCTCTTGTAATGCAGTGATCCTGGCGTCCTTCGTAGAGGAAAGGCATGATTACATTGATTCTACGTGCTTTTCCGCTGACTGCCATGATAATACGGAGAAGATCACGGAAATGATCATCCGGGCTGGTGTAATGCTTGGCACCGGAAAGAGAGAAGGACTCCTCATGGTTGAGAACATCGGAAATGATGTAGATATCATGGCCGCGGACGGTCTGATTAATGGTGACTTTTCCTTCACCGGTCTGGAAACGCGTAATCGTCGCCGAAATAGTAAAATCCCTACGTAAATAGCCTGCGCTGTTTACATAAGGACTGTAATTTTTCTGCTGTTTGAGGAGTCTTTTTTCGTATAAGATGTCATTTACCTGTCGAACGAAGGCCTCGTTCGAGGTATGGGAAATAATTCCGATCGGTCCGAAAGGCTCCAAAAGGTAGCCACGATAGTCAAAAGAATCAACAGGACTCGGTGTTGACATATTCTCCGGCATAGAATCCTCCACAAAATCAATATAGCCTACCGCTACAAAAATAGTATAACCCTATTCGTTTTTATTTTGTACTGTAATCTTTTGAAAATTATCGGAAAAAAAGTGAGCGTATAATAGGTAAAGTGCATATAAAAATCATTTGCGATTTTGGGACCGTTTTTGGGAGGTCCTTTGATTGTGGTATCATAGATAAAAAATCCGGGAGGATGGACATGAGTATTCAGTTTAGAAAGACCACATTTTGGGGAGTTGCATCCGATGTTTCTTCATGTCCGCCGTCTGACCGTCCGGAAATCGTCTTTTCCGGTAAATCCAATGTCGGCAAGTCATCTTTGATCAACGCTCTGGCTGACAATAAGAAACTGGCAAGAGTCAGCGCGACTCCTGGTAAGACTCGTGTCGTAGTATATTTTAATGTAGATGATAAACTGTACTTTGCCGATCTTCCGGGATACGGTTACGCAAAAGCCGCAAAAGACGTCAAGGAGAAGTTTAATAAGCTCTGTGACCAGTATTTCGTCTCGGGAAGAAAGTTTTCCCTGGTCCTGCATCTTCTGGATGTTCGTCATGCTCCGTCTTCTGATGACATTCGTATGCTCGATTACATGAATCGGTCGGGGATCCCGTATTTTCTCGTTTTTACCAAGTGTGACAAGCTTTCCAAGGCGCAGATCAGAAAACAGCTCAACGAGTTTTCCAAGATCCTGGATTTTCACGAGGATGCCCGTATTTTCGCTGTTTCCTCTGAGAAAAAGGTCGGCCTTGATGATCTTCGTGCCGCTATTGAAGAATATCTTTCGGATGAACTTGATTCCTGAGCCGTCTTTGTGCTCAGAAACGACGAAATTTCGAAGGTTTGAGTGATTTTGTCGTTTTTCAGATGAGAAATGTATATGTTAACAGCTATAAAATGTCCTTACTGATATAGCGGAGGACATTTTTTGATGCTCGAACGTACCTATGGCGCTTGCTTTCGTCGAAGGAAAATCTCTATATCCCCGGAAAAGTGGATCGATAGGTATCTTTGTACCGTACTTCGTCGACCATTGCTTGTTTTACTGATCTGCTGCCTTATAGGAAGCTACATATCCTTTTTCGGTTCGGAACTGACTTGTGTTTTGTCGGTACTTTTGTTTTCAGTCATCGGCGGTGCCGTGTGCTTTTCGGGAAGAAGGAAGTTTGTTGATTTGATAACGGTTCTTATCGGAACTTTGGGGTTTTCTTTGTGTTTTATCGGCTTTTTGTTATGGAAAAATCATGAGGCTCGTCTAGATATCAGTGAGTTCTATAACGGAACAGCGAAAGTTTGCTCGTCGAATGCTTCTGATGAAGGCTATAAGAACGTTGAATTGCTACTTGAAGACGGTGAAAGGATCATTCTGCTTACAAATCAGACCCTGAATTACGGAGATTCTTTATGGCTGAAAGCGAAGATATCACCGATCATTACCAAAGGCAATCCGGGAGATATGGATGTCCGTCAGTATTATCGAAGAAAAGGGATCCTTCGATCAGCTGAGTGGGCAGACTATGGTGTTTCGGAGCCTGCTCCCATGACACCTGTGAATCTCGGCTATCTGGCCGGAGCAGTGATCCGCAGGAGATTTAACGATATCTGGACGGACGTCACGGATGAGGAAACGGCATCTGTGATGTCTGCCATGATCCTGGGAGATGGCTCACGGCTGAGCAAAGCGGATAAAAACATATTCAAAAAGAGCAATCTGTCGCATCTTTTGGTCGTCTCCGGCGCCCACGTCGGCTATTTCACGGCAACTGTAGGAACTTTGTTCGCTCTGGTCCTGGACGAAAAGAACAAGATATTCGGATTAACGGCTTTTCTTTTATTGTTCGGATTTGTGACCGGCTGGGCAGGTTCTGCTTCGAGGAGCATCTTGATGTATCTGATCATCGGATACCTTTCTTTCTTTAAACGATGCATCGACAGATTGTCCGCATGTTCACTAAGTGCGCTGATCATCATGATTTTCGATCCTTTCGCGATATTCTCTTCGGGACTGCTCCTATCCTTCGGTGCCACGTTTTCGATCATGATTTTTCACAAGAAAACAGAGCGGATCCTGTTCAGACACTTTTCGTTTGTGCCTGCAGAGATAAGAAGAGCCGTAGCCTGCTTTATTTGCGCGCATATCGGCATGGTGCCCGTACTTCTCGGAATGGGAAACTCTTTATCTCTTTCATCAGCTGTCGCTGTCGTTTTTTCGGGGTTCCCGGCCGAAATGATATGTACTCTCGGTTTGGTTCTGACTGTATTTTCCCTGATCTTTCCTATTCGTGGAGTCAGAACCTTGCTTTTTATGCCGGTGCGTGGAATGGTTTCGATACTTAAATATATGGCTTACATCGGATCTATGCATATCGGCGGAAGTCTTGTCTTAAGTCGAGTACCGATGATCCTTCTTGTGTCCGTCGTCAGCTTTCTGCTCTGCGTTCTGATCCGTCCCGGGATTCGAAGAAAACTGCTGTTCCTATTGGCAGTGACCGCCTTTCTGGGTTCTGTCGCTCAGATCATGCTTTTCAAAAAGGACCGATCGTCGATCTATTTTCTGGATGTCGGTCAAGGCGATTGCGCGCTGATCACTCACCGCGATATGGCAATACTTGTTGACGGAGGGAATCAGGGGAACGGGGAAACGATAAGAAATACCATGGAATACCTGGGGATTTCTAAGATCGACATGGCTTTTATCTCTCATCTTGATGCGGATCATATTTCCGGTATTATCGAGCTTTCAAATCTGGGGCTTGTCGATCATCTTTATGCTCCGTTTTGGTCAGAAAGCCCGGAAATGGATCAATTGCTGGCGATATTCCCTGAAATCCCTTCGGATGTCACGATCCTTAACAAGAACTTGGTAGTCAATATCGATGAGGATCTGTCATTTCAAGTGATATGGCCCCAAGATCCCACGACCGGCGGAAATGATGATTCCATGGTACTTGTCTGTTCGATGTACTGCGCAAAAGTCCTTTTTACCGGAGATATCTCCGAAGAAATGGA
>JAFZBN010000020.1 GCA_017561715.1 Clostridiales bacterium
CTGCAATGTGGCCATCAAAGCCTTCTGGCCCTGGCCCTTGTATTTCGAAAGAACTTCATCGAGCTTTGCGCTCATTTCTTCCGGAGTCATTTTTTGTTTTCCCACAGTTGACTCACCTCCCACATGGTAGGATAACATATCCTCTTTTTCTACTCAATGGAAAAGCGGAAAATTCTTGTCAAGTTACCCTGAAAAATAACAAAATCGACACAGTTTTTAGGCAAAATGAAAATCATTTGACTGAAGGCACTCACCCGACTCCTCTTCACTTCCTTTTTACCTGTTTAGCAGTTAAAATGAGAACCGACTTTGACTTAATGGGGGAAACATGCAGCTTACGTTTAAAATCCAACCGGAAGACAGCGGCAGGAAGATCTATGACATCCTGAGAGACAGATATCAGATGTCCAATCTTCTGTGCAAACGCATACGTCTTTACGGGGAATTGTACCTGAACGGATTTAAAGCCCGCATGATCGCAGAACCCGAAACCGGCGATGAAGTCCACATCATCTACGATGACGCCGAAGGGATCATTCACACGAAACCCGACACGGATATAAAGATCTACTACGAGGATGACTGGATCGTCGTCTGTGAAAAACCCGGTAATCTTGTCACCCACCCGTCCTGGCAGCATATGGATGACTCTCTGATCCAAAGACTATGCGATCAGAGACTCCACCCGATCATGAGACTTGACCGTGAAACTTCAGGACTGATCGTTATCGCCAAGAACGGATATGCCCATAACACCGTGTCCAAGAACAAGATGGAAAAGGAATATGTGGGAATCGTTTACGGCACCTTTGATCCAGAAGAAGGAACGATCGACAGACCGATCGGGCGTGACGAGAACTCGATCATGATCCGCATCGTCCGAGATGACGGCCACCCTTCGATCACTCACTACAAGACGATCCAGACTCTTCCGGGGCGAAACCTTTCCGTGGTCTCATATAAGCTCGAGACAGGACGATGCCACCAGATCCGAGTCCACTCGCTTTACCTCGGTCATCCGCTCGTCGGTGACGGACTTTACGGACCCGCATCCAATGACTTTCCGAATCCGGATATGCCTCATATCGAAAACGAGAAACTCATAAACAGACAGGCACTTCACGCCTGCAAGCTCGGCTTCTATCACCCGATCACAAATGAGTGGATGGAATTCACATCAGAGATGCCGGCGGACATGAGAAATCTGATTGTATGAGAAAAAGATAAAGTTTTCTCAGCTGGTCCTCGGGCTTTGCCCTGCGGAGGCTTTCGAAAACTTTTCTTTTTCTCTGATAACTAAGATATTCTCGCTATCGTCTTTCCTCGATAAGGTTTTTAGCCAGTATCTGTGATTGAACATCACCAGAGTTACCGGATAGGAGTCTTGCTACCTCATATACGCGGCCGTTTTCATCAAGTTCTTCAACATACGTCTTTGTTCTCTCCCCGCTTTGATCCTTAGAGATGAAGAAATGCTGGTCTGCCGCGGCTGCGATCTGACCCATATGCGTTACGCAGAATACCTGGTGGAACTTCGAGAGTTTCTTCATGGACTGAGATACCGCTTTAGCCGCTTCACCGGAAATACCCGAATCAACTTCATCAAAGATAAGGACAGGTGTCGCGTCGGCTCTTGCCAGGATCGTTTTGATCGCCAGCATGATACGTGCCGCTTCACCGCCGGATGCCGTCTTGGACAGCGGCTTTAAGTCTTCGCCCTTATTCGCGGAGAAAAGAAACTCCACTTCGTCATAACCGGTCTTACTGAAGAAACGTTCCTTCGGACGCTTCGTGAACGAAACATCGAAAGTGGCGTTGGAAAGACCAAGGAACTGCACCTCGGAAACGATATCCGCTGAAAGCCTCTTCCCTGCTTCAACTCGGATCTCATGAATCTTATCGGCAAGCGCGATCAGTTCTTTTTCAATACGAGAACGCTCGACATTGAGCTGTTTGATCTTGGAATCGCCCTCACGGAGCATTTCGAGACGTTTCTTCGCGGAATCCAGGAATTCGTTCATCGCAGAAACGGAACCGCCGTACTTTACCGTGCAGGAACGGAGCTTTTCAAGACGTTCCTCAACCTCGTCATAAGACTCGGCACCGAGAGCATCCTCAGATCCGAGAGAATCGTGCAGACCTTCGAGGTCCATGACCAAAGAATGCATCTGCTGCGCGTTTTCGGAAAATGCCGGATCGATCTGAGAAAGCGCGTCGAGATGTTCGGCCGCCGTCTGAAGCGCAGAAAGCGGAGATTCCGAATCTTCTGTCGAAAGAGCGCCCTGTACGAAAGACAGATGGAAGCGTCTCTTCTCCTCTTGCTTTAAGACTTTGAGCTTCTCGACGAGTTCTTCTTCCTCGCCTTCACGAAAAGCACCGTCCTCGATCTCTTTGATCTGATACACAAGAAGATCCTGCATCTGGCGGCTCTTTTCAGGATCACTCTCATACTGTTTGCGCATGTTAAGGATCTCGCGGTATTCGTTGAGTTTCTCGGAAAATGCGGCAATATGCGGTTTGATCGCATCGCCGGAGTAATCGTCCAGGATGCCCAGATGCTTGGAGCTGTCGAAGATCGTCTGCTGGTCGTGCTGACCGTGGATATCTACAAGGAAGGAACCGATGCTTTTCAATACGGAAACAGGCATCACGCGGCCGTTGATACGGACGATGCTTCTGCCGTCTTTATTGATCTCACGAAGAAGGATGAGCGTGTCATCTTCGACTTCGATACCAAATTCCGCGATCACATCAGACGGAACTACGGAACTGATCTGATCGAACACTGCTTCGATAACGGCTTTATCACAATCCTTACGAACATAGTCTCTTCCGATTCGATGACCCAGGAGCGCGCTGATCGCGTCGATGATCAAAGATTTACCCGCGCCGGTCTCACCGGTCAGGATGTTAAGTCCTTTTCCCGGTGTAAAAGACGCATACTCGACTATGGCAAAATCTTGTATCGTGAGACTGACTAACACAAATGACCTCTCTTACAAATCCGCGTTGATACGGTTGTTCATATCTTTGATGGTCGCCTGGATCGCAAGAGCATCCTCTGGACTCGGCGTGGCGACAAATACGGTATCGTCTCCCGCGATGGATCCGACAACACCGGACAGGTGAATCGAATCGAGTGCGGATGCCGCGGCATTGGCCATACCCGGAAGTGTGCGGATGACGACAAGGTTCATAGCGACATCACTGGATAAAACCGAATGAGCAAATACGGAAAGCAGTCTTCCCGGAGCAACATCACCGGTTCTGTCGAGAACACTGTACTTGGTGCCGCCGGACGGAAGCGTGACCTTGATGATCCCGAGATCCTTGATATCACGGGAAACCGTTGCCTGGGTCACCTGCCAGCCTTCGGACTCAAGTGCTTTTGCCAGTTCTTCCTGTGTACTGATCTCTTTTGCGCGGACCAGACGGAGCATTGCTTCCTGTCGTTCATTTTTCGCCATCTTCATAGAAACTACCTCTTGCACGGATCTTCTGTCTTACGGTCTGATAGAAGTTCTTATAACCAAGTTTCGCTACGACGACATCCTGCTCGGATTTCTTGATCAGGATACGGTCGTGATAGGAAAGTTCAATATTCGGACGGCCGTCGAGCGAGATGATCGGCGGCTCGGAGAAACGCTCGATGATGATCTCCAGCGTGCTGTCGCCGGAAACGATATAGGTTCTGTTATGAAGTGTATGCGGGCAGATCGGAGTGACCATGAAGATGTCCAGCTCCGGCTTTACGATCGGGCCGCCTGCGGCAAGACAGTACGCGGTAGATCCTGTCGCCGTGGAAAGGATCACACCATCGCCGGAAAGACGTTCTACGTGATCATGGTCGATCAGAAGATCAAGTGTTACGACATGCATGTTCAATCCACGAGCGATGACAGCGTCGTTTAAGCACACGCCATGTTCTTTTACCGTACCGTCTTCGGACATCAAAGTAACGTCCAGCTGGGAACGAAGCTCGCGTGTATATTTACCTGCCATCAGGCGATCAACGGCATCTTCGAAGTCTTCTTTAGTGATCTCGGTCATAAATCCGATACTTCCGAGGTTTACGCCGATCATCGGGACATTGTACTTAAGGTACTTCTGCGCGGCACGAAGGAATGTTCCGTCGCCACCGAGCGAAAAGATGATATCGCAGTCTTCATAGGTAGCGAATGTAACACCCGGAATATCTTTAAGACGTGTATCGATATAGGTATCGCTTAAAACGACTTCCCCGCCTTTGCTCTGAATAACATCGATAGCATATGCAGAAAAATCGAAGTTCGGGTCTTTTTCTTCATTGATCTGAAAACCGAATTTCATTGTGATCTACCCATTCCCTTCTTTGCCGGATTCCATATTCTTGCATAATTATACCTCAAATCATAGATTTATACAGTATTTATGCAAAAACGGATCCTTTTACAGCATTATACAGAGAATTCGGGTTTTGCGCATGATGTTATATGAGTAGTTGAAGACTTTTCAGCAGATCGATCAGATCCAGTTTTTGAAAACGGCATCCACGATGCTCTTACTGTCCATGCCTTCATTTTCAAGAAGCACCTTTCTGTCGCCCGCTTCAAGCGGATGATCACTGACACCTAAGATCGTGAAATCACTGACACATTTAAATCCGCCTTCCTCTTCCAGCGCAGAAAGAAGATACGAACCGAAACCCGCGTGAGCGATACCATCCTCGATCGTGACGACACGGTCAATGTCGGAGAGCAGTTCTTTCCACGCGGAAATATCTACGGGCTTGACGCAGCGGACATCAATGACACGCGCTTCGATGCCCTTTTCGGAAAGCACCTTCGCCGCTTCCAATGCCTGCTCGGCCATGATGCCGAGAGAAAGGATCGCGATGTTCTCTCCTTCACGGATCACACGAGGTCCGAATCCTTCCGAAGAAGGGATCGCCGCAAGGACTTCACTCTGACAGCCTCTGGGATATCTAACCGCCACAAGACCGGTCGCCTCGGAAACGGCATATTCGAGCATGCGGTCAAGTTCTTCGTAATTACACGGCGAAAGCAACGTGGTATTCGGCATGGAGAGCATCATGGAGATATCGTAGATACCTTGGTGCGTCATACCGTCGGCGCCTACGATCCCGGCACGGTCCAACGCCATTATGACATGCAGGTTCTGAAGACATACGTCATGCAGAAGCTGGTCATAGGCACGCTGGGCGAATGTCGAATAAAGCGCAACAACAGGAACGAATCCGTTTACCGCCATACCGGCAGCCATCGTGACCGCGTGCTGTTCGGCGATACCGACGTCGAAGAAACGAAGTTTCATGCTCTTTCTGAAATTGGCCAGTCCGGTACTGGTCATCATGCCGGCGCAGATCGCGACAAGATCCTCATGCCTCTGACCGCATGCGATCACGCTTTCGGAGAAGCAATCCGTAAATGTCTTTTTATCGGAAAGCTGAACGCCTTTTTCTCTGTCAAAAGGACCTACACCGTGATACGACGACGGGTTCTCTTCGGCAAGCTTGTAACCTTTACCTTTCTGCGTCGCGACATGGATAAGTACAGGGCCTTTCACCTGCTTGGCGATCTTCAGTTTCTTCTTTAACAGTTTGATGTCATGTCCGTCGAAAGGTCCGAAGTACTGGAATCCCAGGTCTTCGAAAATGACCGGTTTACTGTTTCTGCGGATCAAAAGACGGATCCACGTCTTGATCGCAACGATAAACTTGGCGATCGGCTTTCCGATCAGCGGAATATGCAGAAGGAATTTCTCGATCTTACCTTTTGTACGGATGTATCCTGCCGAAGAACGAAGGTTGGAAAGCGCCTTGGAAAGGCCGCCGACGTTCTTATCGATCGACATTTCGTTATCGTTCAGGATCACGATCAGATTCTCATTGAAGTGACCGGTATCGTCTAAAGCCTCGAAAGCCATACCGCCGGTCATCGCGCCATCACCGATCACGGCGATAACATGACCGTCGTCGCCCTTTAGTTTTTTTGCGCGAAGAAGTCCGAGAGCCGCGGATACGGAAGTACTGCTGTGGCCGACACCGAATACGTCGTATTCACTTTCACTTCTCTTCGGGAAACCCGCTATACCGCCGTACTTACGAAGCGTATCAAATCGGTCTTTCCTTCCGGTCAGGAGCTTATAGGCATATGCCTGATGTCCGACGTCCCAGACGATCTGATCATGCGGAAGATCAAACTCGGAAAGAAGAGCGATCGTCAGATCGACAACACCAAGGCTCGACGCCAGATGTCCGCCGTTTTGGCTGACACGGTCAATAATGACCTCGCGAAGTTCATCCGCAAGTTCATTGCTCTGCTCTAAGCTGAGACCAGCCACGTCATTCGGTCTCTTTAAGTTATCAAGAATCGGAGTCGGTTTCATAGATCACTGCACCCTATTCTGCAAAACATCGCTGAACCGGCGAAGTGCGGTAACATCAAATCCGAGATTGGAAAGTTCATCTAAAGCGGCGTAAACGTCGCCGTAAGTATCGTCGAGCATCTGCTGTGCTTTCTTTTCGCCGAAAACTGTAACAAATGTAGACTTGTTATCTCTTGCGTCCTTACCGGTGCTTTTGCCGAGGACATGTTCGTCTGCCTGAACGTCTAAAAGATCGTCCTTGATCTGGAAACCGAGACCCGTGCCTGCGGAGAAACGATGGATCAGGTCATACACCTTCTTATCCTCGCCTTTATCGGCCGCGTAAATGAAATACGGAATGAGACAGGAAGCATTGATCAAAGCGCCGGTCTTCTTCTCATGAAGTTCACAGAGAAGTCCCGTCTCGATCTTCTTTCCTTCCGATGCCAGGTCGATGCTCTGGCCGCCGACCATACCGAGTATACCGGTGTTCCCGGCAAAATACGAAGCCGCGGACGCAGCCTTCGGGTCCTTTGTTACGGCCGAAAGAACACGTTCAAAAGCTCTGTTCAGGAGCGCGTCACCGGCAAGAAGCGCAAATGCCTCACCATGCGCGATATGGCATGTCGGCTTTCCCCTTCGTAAACAGTCATCATCCATGCAAGGAAGATCGTCATGGATCAAAGAATATGTATGTACCATTTCCATGGCAACGGCAAAATCATCGACATCCTCAAGGTCGAGCTTGAGCATGTCGGCAACCATATACATCAGCACGGGACGGATACGCTTGCCGCCGGCAAGAAGGCTGTACATCGCCGCCTTTACCGTAGGGTCATCGGAAAGCTCGGAAGGAAACACATCAAGAAGTAGTTTTTCGATGCGGTCCTGATATTTCTTCATAAAAAAGGAGATCTTCTCTGTCATTTTTCTTCTCCAAAAGCACTTTCACTCGAGCCATCCTGCCCGAGGATGCTGATCTTCTTTACGATCGAATCCAGCTTGTCTTTGCAGAACTTAGACAGTTCCATGCCACGAGAATAAAGCGCGATCGATTCATCCAGAGTCGCCTCACCTGACTCAAGTTTACGGATGATCTCTTCCAGTTCGGCGACTGCCTGCTCATAAGTCATGTCATTCTTTTTCTCAGCCATTTCTTAACCCTCTTTTGTCTCAATTCCCGTCACGTTCGTACGGATCACGCCGTCCGAAACCGAGATCAAAACTTCTTCCTCTATATTAACACATTTTACGGAATCGACCGTCCGGCCGTCTTTATCGGTAGCCCGCGCATATCCGCGAAGCAGGACCTTCATCGGGTCGAGAGCTTCGAGTTTTGCCAGGTCCGTGGCAAAAGCACTGTTCTTCTTTTCAAAAGCGGACGTAAAACGCTCATTCAGCTTCCCATATAGCATGTCGCAGCGCTGCATTTCCTTTTCGATCCGAAACTTCGGTTCGACCATGGCTCTATGCTTCGTCAGGCTCTCGAGCATGAAGTTCTTATTTTTAATGAAGTTTCTCATCGCAAGAGCGAGTTTTCCGCCGGAAACATCCAGTCTCGAAGCGACTTCCTCTTTATTCGGAAGTACAAGTTCTGCCGCGGCAGACGGTGTCGGAGCGCGAAGGTCAGCGCAGAAGTCACAGATCGTAAAGTCCGTCTCATGTCCGACAGCAGAGATGACCGGTGTTTTCGCGTTAAAGATCGCGCGTCCGAGTGCTTCGTCATTGAAGCACCACAGATCTTCCATGGATCCGCCACCACGCGCGATAATGATGACATCGATATCGTCACGATCATCAAGGAGTTTCAGTCCACGAATAAGTTCCGCGGACGCTTCTTTTCCCTGAACAGCGGACGGTGCGATCAGAAGATCGTAGTTCGGAAAGCGTCTGTTCAAAACGTTCAGAATATCCTGAATAACTGCGCCTTTCGGGGATGTCACCACACCGATCCTTTTCGGAAGGTACGGGATCGGCTTTTTATGTTCTTCGTCAAAGAGACCTTCCGCGGCCATCTTTGCCTTTCTCAGTTCAAATTCCTTGAAAAGTTCTCCCAGACCGTCTTCTTCCATCATGGAGACTACGACCTGGAACTTTCCGTCTACGGAGTATAATGCCGCGCGTCCGTAGATCCTGACTTTCATACCGTTTTCAGGAACAAACTGAATGTGGTAGAAGTTTCCCTTGAACATGACGCAGGAAACGGAACTATTGGCATCTTTCAGCTGGAAATACGCATGTCCTGACGGATAACGCTTATAGCCGGAGATCTCGCCTTTGACGCATAACTGACAAAGCACACCGTCACTACTGAGCAGTGTGCTTACGTACGCATTCAATTCCGATACGGAAAATACTGTCTGTTCCATTATTTTTCCAGATCGTTACCGATCTTTCCCAGAACAGCGTTGATATAACTCTTAGACTCCTCGGAGCTGTACTTCTTCGCAAGAACGACAGCCTCATTGATCGAAACGCTTACCGGAATATCTTCTACATGAAGCATCTCATAAACCGCGATGCGAAGAAGGATAACGTCGACCTTCGGAAGACGGCTGAGTTTCCAGTCTTTCAGATACTTCGCATACTCGTTGTCGAGCTCGTCTTTCTTTTCGAAAACGCCGTTTGTGATCTCGTCAAAATACGGAAGATCACCATCTTCGAGCGGATGCAGCTGAAGGTACATTTCTTTCTGCTCGGAAACGGGCTCGTTTCTGAAATTCAACTGATATAAAAATGCGAAAGCGGCTTCACGCGCTTCTCTTCTGCTCATCGAAACCTCCCGGGCGGAAGGATCTTATCCATCCAGTCCTTAACTTTATTCTTATCCGAGAAAAGCAACGCGCCTACGACGTAGCCGATCACGGTCAGAATGATAATAAACAATGTCTTGAGAAAGCCGAAGATCACCAAAAACAGCGCAAAGACAAACGCGATCCCGGCACCGATCTTGCCGGAATTCTTGTCTTTGAGCATATCGAAGAATTTGACGAACAGGGCTCTCATTCGTTAACGTTCCACCTTTGCAACTACAGGCTCTACGCGGCTTACCTTAACGGAAACATTCTCAACTGTAATGCCGGTATAACGTTCAATATCTTTCTTGATTCGTTCCTGAACTTTACCCATTGTCGAAGGAACTTCTACGTTTGAATAAAGAACAGCACTTAAGTAAACGCGGATCGCGTTATTTTTCGCCGAGGAAACACGTGCACGAGCGGCTTTGATACCTGCCTGGGCGCTTTTCGCGGAGTTAAGCGCGATACTTTCGATCGCGTCAACACCGATCTCGACATAACCGATCTCCGTCTGACGGATACGGGTCTTGCTGAGACGACCGTTCAACAGGCAGTATGTAACCGTAATCACGCAGGAGACAAGGATCACGAGAAGTACGGCAAGATAGATGTATTTCTTGTACGGGTCTGTAACGATATTGGCCAAAGGTGAAAGCAGATCTGCGAAGATTCCGTCATCGGCAAGAGCATAAAGCAAAAGCAGGGACAAAATCGCAAGAATCGTCGAATAAACGATCAGCACAAAGCGAATGATTCGGTTCATGAGTTGTTCTCCTCTCTTAACACCACGCCACAGACATGGACGTTTACAGACTCCACAACAAGACCTGTATACTTTTCAACATCTTCCTTGACGCGCTCCTGGATCGCCCAGGCCACCTCTGGAATAATCATACCATAATACACGACGGGATAGACAGTTACGGAAACGAAGCCTTCTTCATTCTCGGAAAACTGAACAAGCACACCTTTGCCCTCGTGCGAGAATCCGAGGGATTCCTTGAGCACGACCGGGACAGAGGCCGTAAGACGAGCAACGCCCTCCGTACGCAAGGCGGCTTCTGCTGCATACTGAGCAACAAAGCCCTGCGACATCGAGCGTTCGCCTTTAATCGATTCCGATACGAGATTCTCACCCATCTTCGTGAATTCCCTTCTCGACGAAAATCAGAACGTGAGATTATGCACGTTCGAGATATTCACCTGTACGTGTATCTACGCGGATGACCTCATTCTGGTTAACGAAGAGCGGTACCTTAACTGTAGCACCTGTCTCGAGTGTGGCGATCTTAGTAGCGTTGTTTGTCGTATCACCACGAACACCAGGCTCGCACTCTGTGATCTCGAGCTCAACAACGATCGGAAGCTCAACACCGAAAACCTCACCCTTGTAAGAAAGAACCTTGCAGATCATCTCTTCCTTGAGGAAGCGGATGTTCTCACCGATGTTCTCCTTAGCGATCGGGCGCTGCTCATATGTTTCCTGATCCATGAAGTAGTACAGATCACCATCAGCGTAGATGTACTGCATATCATTTCTCTCAAGCTGAGCCTGCTCAAACTTTTCGTTCGGGTTAAAGCTGCGCTCAACAACAGAGCCTGTCTTTACGTTCTTATACTTTGTACGTACGAAAGCGGCACCCTTACCAGGCTTAACATGCTGGAATTCCACAACCTGGAAAACCTGACCGTCCATCTCGAAGCACATACCGTTTCTAAAATCACCAGCGCTAATCATAAATGTTCCTCCGAATATACATATAATTTAATAACAAATTTATTCACGATATTATAGTTTACTTTAACACATTTAAATCCGCAAGTAAAAAGGCGAGAAAATCGAGATTTTATCTATTTTCCACAAAAGAGCCCGAATCGAAGAGCCGATCAGAACCTGCAGATCTTTCGGATCACCCACTCGGGGATCCTCTTAAGTGCGACATAGAATATCTCTTTTTTGGCGTACTTCTCAACAAAGATCGTGTAAAGACCGGCACGGTTTCCCGCCGCGATGTCCGTAAAGAGCTGATCGCCGATCATGACCGTATTCGACTTATCCGCGCCCAGAAGTTCCATCGCCTTCAAAACGCCTGATGTTCCGGGCTTATTCGCGTAGGAAACGCAAGGGATCCTCAGCATCTCGGCGATGTTCTTCGAACGGTCGGATTTCGCGTTGGATACAAGGCACATGGAAAAGCCCGCGTTACGGAGCTTTTCAACCATCTCATATGAATAAGGAACGGGCTCTTTGGAATGGTCCGGCGCAAGCGTATTATCGAAGTCCAAAAGGGCGAAACGAAAGCCCTTTTCGGAAAGGACCGAAAGATCGATATCCGCGACTTTATCCGCACAAAGATCCGGACGGAAAATGTTGCCCATAGAGAAAAAAGCCTCATTTCATAAGCATTTGAAAAACTGTCTGTAGGATACCAATGATATAAAAAATGCGCAAGTATTGCTCCTTTCCCTTGAGAAAGCGCAATAATATCTATATAATACGAGTGATAAAAATGAGGAGGTCAGGAGTATTCCTGATTAAAGATATGAAAGTAACTAAGTTCGGTGGTTCATCCTGTGCAGACGCCACTCAGATCAAGAAGGTCTGCGATATTATTCTGAGCGATCCGGAAAGACGAGTCATCGTCGTATCCGCTCCGGGTAAGCGTTTTTCTTCCGATATCAAGGTAACTGACCTTCTTATCGCGCTTGCTGATGCCAAGATCTCCGGTCAGTCCGGCGAAAAAGAACTCAAGGCCGTTCTCGACCGTTTCGCTTCCATCTGCGAAGAACTCGAGATCCCGGATTGCATGGAATCCATCAAGGAGAACATCGAAGAATCCATCAACCAGCCCGTTAAGGACGCTGCGCACTATATGGACGCGACCAAGGCTCTCGGCGAAGACAGCTGCGCTCGTCTTGTTTCCACCTATCTTACCAAGATCGGTCACAAGGCAACTTACTGCAACCCGAAGGTAGCAGGTCTTCTTCTCGAGACTGAGGCAGGCGGACACGTTAAGATCCTTCCGGAATCCTACGACAATCTGGCTGATCTTGCACGTCTTCGCGAACTCTGCGTATTCCCGGGCTTCTTCGGTTACTCCAAGGAAGGCGAGATCATCACTTTCTCCCGTGGCGGTTCCGATATCACCGGCGCGATCCTCGCAGCGGCGCTTCACGCTTCCGTATATGAAAACTGGACTGACGTAGACAACGTCTTTGCCGTTAACCCGAATCTCGTAAAGGATCCGTTCCCGGTCACCGAGATCACCTACGATGAAATGCGTGAGCTTGCTTATGCCGGCTTCCAGGTGCTTCATGAAGAAGCTCTCTACCCGGCATTCGTTCGCGGCATTCCGGTAAACATCAAGAATACCAACAACCCATCCGGCAAGGGCACCATGATCGTCAGCAAGCGTACTCACTATGATTCTCTCGTAACGGGTATCGCCGGTGAAAAGGGTTTCTGTGCGCTTAACATGAGCAAGTACCTGATGAACCGTGAGGTCGGCTTCCTCGTTAAGGTCCTCGGCATTATCGCTGACGAAGGACTTTCCATCGAGCACATGCCTTCCGGAATCGACTCGGTATCCATCATCCTTCGTGCCGCTGATTTCACTCCGGAAAAAGAACGCAGGATCGTTCAGCGCATCAGCCTCGAGCTCAATGTCGACAACATCTCCGTCAACCGCGACCTCGCGATCGTCATGATCGTCGGTGAAGCGATGGCGAATACGGTAGGTACTACGGCAAGAGCCGCTACCGCCCTTTCCAAAGCCGGTATCAACTTAGAGCTCATCAACCAGGGTGCATCTGAGATCTCCGTTATGTTCGGTGTCCGTGAAGAATACTGCTCCTACGCAGTAAGAACCCTATACAAAGAATTCTTCGGATAATTCTGAAAAATCCAATTACAGAAAAAAGAAAAGCTTTCGAAGTGCCTCCGCAGGGCTAACGCCCGAGGACCAGCACAAGAAAGCTTTTCCTTTTAGCTGATTTTATAGATTTTCAGAAAACCGGTCTTCTCATCAAAGCTGTATCGGAGGATAAAGCTGCGCGAGTGCGCTTCTAACAGCCGCTCTGGCCGCCTCCGCTTTTGTGTCACCCTTAACACCAAACCAGTATTTCTTAGTACCCGTTGATGAGCGGACTGTCAAATAAACATTGTCTGCCAGTCCTGCAATTGGAAAAAATGTCTTGATAGTCACCTTCATGGTACCGTCATTGTAAAACTGGTCATTGTTGATGTAAAAGCCGGTCGGATACATCACGATGCGGGATACAGCCCTGCTTGTGTTGTATAACAGGATAAATGCATATACGACCACCGTGATAAGCGCACAGATTCCGAAATACCTGGCAAAGGAATCAAGGAAACTGGTAGATTTTGAAGAACTGTCCAAATCTACAAAGCTGACAAGGATCAGCAAGACTCCGCAACCGACGATAAGGGCAAGAAACTGAAGCGATTTCTTTCTCATGGCTTTCGCATCCACATCAAGCACCTGCGGATATGGTTGATCCGTAACCGTTTGAAAAGTAACCGAATTCTCGTTGTACAGCGCTTTTCCCATAGTCAGAAGATCAGATCAGATCCGCGATATCCGGGTTAACACCTGTCAGACCAACATAAGCGCCGCTCTTTGCTTCGGAGGATTCCTCGTGAGCCAGGAGCCACTTGTTGCAGGCGGTCATCCACTTATCTTCTTCGTTGAAAGCTGTGAAAGCAGGAACAGCACCGTTAGTGCCCTTCGGAAGAACGATAACGACCTTAAAGCCTTCGCCCTTCTTCGCAGAGCAAGGAGCATAGTGCAGGGATGTCTCGTAAACCTCAACGACCTGGCCCTTTTCAGCCTTAAAAGCCATGACCTTGGATGTGTCGAGCTTTCCGTCAACGATATCGTCAGCCTTAGCAAGAAGCAGGATAAAATCTGTAGAACCGATGTTCAGTTCGCTGTCACGATGATACTCGAGGCAGTTCAGCTTTGTGTTATGACCATTGCAGTAACCAAGCTGGATCGGCATTCCGCCATAAGCATTATTCTGAAGTACGCCGAAAGCATTTGTGTACTCGAGATCAGCACAGCTCATTACATACTCAACGCCTTCCGGAAGAGGTGTCTTCTCATCAAGAGCCTTTATAAGATCAGATACATCGTAACCGGTCAGAACCTTACCATATGGTGCGAATTCTTTATCCAAAACGCTATAAATTTTCATGTCTTGATCCTCCTTAAGAGAAATATTTACGCTCCTTCTATTCTACATAAAAGGAGCGTAAAATGAAATGCTTTTTCGAAATCGATTTCGTTATTTTTCTTCTAACAAAATCAGACGTTTGCGAGGGCCTGCTCGATGTCTGCGATGATATCTTCCTTGCTCTCGATACCTGTGGAGAAACGGATCAGATCCGGGCTTACGCCAGCGGCCTTAAGCTCCTCATCGTTCATCTGACGGTGTGTATGAGATGCCGGGTGCAGTACGCAGGTTCTGCAGTCAGCAACGTGTGTGCAGATCGCGGCAAGCTTCAGGGAGTCCATGAACTTGATGCAGGCTTCTCTTCCGCCCTTTACACCGAAGGACAGAACGCCACATGTGCCGTTCGGGCAGTACTTCTTTGCCTTCTCGTATTCCTTATCGCCAGGAAGTCCCGGATAGGAAACCCAAGCGATCTTCGGATGATTCTGCAGATACTCGGCAACTGCAAGAGCGTTTTCGCAGTGACGCGGCATACGAAGGTGCAGTGTCTCAAGTCCGAGGTTCAGAAGGAAAGCGTTCATCGGGCCCGGAATGGAACCGAGGTCACGCATCAGCTGAGCAACTGCCTTCATGATGAAAGCAGACTTACCGAAACGACCTGTGTAGGAAACGCCGTGGTAGGTCTCATCCGGCTCAACGAGTCCGGCGAATCTTTCCGGATACTTTGTCCAGTCAAATGTTCCTGCGTCAACGATACATCCGCCAACAGATGTCGCGTGACCATCCATGTACTTTGTTGTGGAGTGGATAACGATATCCGCACCCCACTCGATCGGACGGCAGTTGATCGGTGTTGCGAACGTGTTATCGATCATGAACGGAAGTCCGTTCTTATGCGCTGTCTTGGCAAATGTCTCGATGTCGAGAACGTTGAGAGCCGGGTTAGCGATCGTCTCACCGAAAACGAGCTTGGTGTTCGGCTGGATAGCTGCTTCGATCTCGGCCTCTGTCGCATCCGGAGAAACGAATGTCGCGTCGATACCCATCTTCTTGATGGTGTGAGCGAAAAGGTTGTATGTGCCGCCGTAAAGCGCGGAAGAGCATACGATATGATCACCTGCGGAGCAGAGATTAAAGATCGCATAGAAGTTTGCGGCCTGACCGGAAGAAGTCAGCATAGCGGCTACACCACCTTCGAGCATACAGATCTTCGCGGCTACGAGGTCACTAGTCGGGTTGGCAAGACGTGTATAGAAATATCCGCTTTCTTCAAGGTCGAAGAGACGACCCATCTGCTCAGTCGTCGAATACTTCCAAGTCGTACTCTGAACGATCGGCATTACTCTGGATTCACCGTTTTTCGGCTGATAAGCACCCTGAACACAATTGGTTTCAATTCTGAAATTATTATCCATTTGAACTTCCTCCTAGAATTGGCTTTACGCCACAACATCAAGATTATAGCACATTATTGATCAAATCATTTACTTCTTCTAATTTTGGCGGGAAAAGCGGCAGTGGAAATCTCGAAATCGCGATTCCTGAGCAGGCGCTGGCAAATCTCACGGTCTCCTCATCACTCATTCCATGGATAAGTGCATATACGCAACCCGCCTTATATGTATCGCCGGCACCTAACGTGCTCTTTACTTCTACGGCGAAAGGACTCATCTTCTTCGTTTCTTCGCCGGATCTTCCATAGAGCATCTCTCCCCCGCCCTGCGTAATGATCGTAAGACCCGAAGAAGTACTCTTCATAAGCTCCATGATCTCTTCCGCCGGCATTCCCGGATAATCCTTTGCGGTGCACTCTTTCGAGACGACATTGATCGCCGCATGCTGATGAAGATATGACTCATGCGGGCTGTCGATCGTAACGTACGGGATATTGTGTTTCACGCAGAGCTCTGCAACCTTAAGCGTCTCCTCGCCAAAGAACGGATCGATCGCGACAGCCTTACATCCGACGATATCTTCTTCCTTCGGAACACTCCAGAACCTTTTCCCGCTCGAAAACAGAGTCGCGAAGCGTCCCATCGGAGAACGCACAAGCCCTGCGATGACAACATAATCCATTACACCTTTATCGTCTTCCATAAAATCGATGGAAGAAAGGTCGACAGACTTATCGGCATAGAAAGATTTCAGCATAGGAGCCACTTCGGTACCGACCATGGTTCCCGTCATTTTCACGGAAACACCCAAAGAGCTTAAAACCGTCGCTGCCGTTCCCGTTTCGCCACCGGGAAGGAAATACTGATCTTCTATCTCCGAATACTCATCCGGCTGCAAAAAGCCGTCTCGAAGAAGAAACGAATGCGTTCCGAGTATCTGTCCGAAAAGATAGGCTTCAGGCTTACCTGCCATAACTCTCACCCCCATACGAAGATTATACTCCCGCGCACCTTTTCTAGAAAGCAAAACGAAGGAGGAGAAAACAAAAAACCGAACCGGTATTACCGATTCGGTTTTGTTGGTGCACCTTCAGGGACTCGAACCCTGGGCCCACTGATTAAGAGTCAGTTGCTCTACCAACTGAGCTAAAGGTACATCTGCCGCGAAAAGGATATTTCCTTTAGCGAACGTTGATTATTATAGCGATAGAAAAAGAGTCTGTCAACACATTTTTTAATCAATTTCAGAGGTTGCGGCAATTATCTCATTTTTCTTAAGTTCCAAGAGTTCTTTATACTTCGCGACCGTGATCGTATCGATGATCGCGAGCGTCGCACCGTACTCCTCAATGATCATGTATTCGGTGTTCATATTGATCAACCCTATTTTTTTCATGTAGTTATCCCGGCCACAGATACAAACGAAATCGGGAACTTTCTTGCAAAGCCATTTACCGCCGCCGTTATCATGAAACAGGAACGAACTTGAGAAACCCAGTGACTCGGTATATTCACCCTCGTTGATCCGTCTTAATGCTTCCACAAGGATCGTATTTTTCATGGCCGCGTATGCCTGTTTCACCTCATCTGATCCATACTCTTCGCACATAGCAAGGATCCAGGGCGTACAGGCGTCGACCATGAATACCTGGTCTTTCAATATCTCATCCACGCAGCCGCGAATATCAGGTAATGTGCAATCCACATTCAGATAATAGTCTGAGTTGTCGAACGTAACAATAGCACTGTAGCCGTATGACATATGGGTAAACAGCGTCTTGAACACATCTTTGTCACAGGGATATGTGGCCGGCAGGACATCAGTTGAGCTAAGGTTGAATGTCGCACATACCTGAGAGGGGTCTCCTTGCTTTAGAATCTGCAGATAGTCCTCGGCAAGTGCTTTCAGATCGGAATCGGTACTATCCTCTTCAGAAGTTTCGGAAGCATCCGGATCCGAAGGCGCAGATGTTTCTTCGGAAAAAGAACTGTCCGACGATGTCCGGGACGGAATACTTCCCAGAGAACAGGAGGACATAAACATAGAGATCACGATCAAAAATGACGTGATCCCTATAGTTTTAGTACTTTTCAACTTAAGCGAAAACATATCAGCCGTAGATGTACTCTTCACCGTTACTGCGGATAACGACCTGATTCTCGGAACCCTCAGGGAGAGCCTCGACACGGCCGACGATACGAGAATCGATGTTGTACTTCTTGGCGATCTCCATGATGCCTTCCGCAACGCTCTCGTCGCAGTAGAACTCGATTCTGTGACCGCAGTTAAATACCTGGTACATTTCCTTCATCGGGATCTCGCCGGACTCGTAGATCGCCTGGAAGATCGGCGGAAGATCGAAAAGGTTGTCCTTGATGATGCGGATGTTCTTACCGAAGTCACGGCACTTTGCCTGTCCGCCGCCTGTGCAGTGGATGATACCGGAAATGGAAGAACGATAAGCATCGAGAACGTCACGGATGACCGGAAGGAATGTTCTTGTCGGAGAAAGGATCGCCTCGGCAACTGTCTGCTCGCTGTTCGGGAGCTTATCCGTCAGGCGGAACTTACCGCAGTATACCTTATCTTCCGGGATCGTCTCGGAAACGGACTCCGGATACTCTTTCAGGTAGTCCTTGCAAAGGAGCATGTGACGTGCTGCCGTAAGGCCGTTACTGGAAATACCGGAATTGTAAGAATCTTCGTATGTCGCCTGACCAAAGGAAGCAAGACCGACGATCACGTGACCCGGCTTGATGTTTGCCGCGTTGATAACGTTCTTTCTGGCAACTCGGGTAACGATCGTAGAGTCAACGATCAGAGTGCGTACAAGGTCGCCGACGTCAGCGGTCTCGCCGCCGCACATGGAAAGATCGAATCCCATGTTCTGGAGCTTACCGACGATGTCGTTATATCCTTCGATAACGGCAGCGATGCACTTACCGTCTACGCGGTGCGCGTTTCTGCCGATGGTGTTGGAAAGAGAAAGCTTTTCGATCGCGCCGACACAGGCAAGGTCATCTGTATTCATGACCAGAGAGTCCTGAGCGATGCCGCGGAACCACTTAAGATCGCCTGTTTCACGATAAGCGATGTATGCAACGGAAGATTTCGTACCGGCACCGTCCGCGTGGATCGCCGTACAGTAGTCCGGATCTCCGCCGAGATCATCGATCAGTTTACAGAAAGCTCCCGGGAAAGCACCCTTATCCTGGTTAGCAACCGCCTTCTTTACATCATCTTTCGTAGGAGATACTCCTCGACTCAAATAAGATTCCGCCATGTGTTCATCCTTCTTTCTCTTATTTCGACACGCCTTCGCATGTGTTTATCAGATAACATTTTCCGAGTTGAACCTATAAGCCGGGTTCTGTAGAAGATGATCATCTATCTAGACCGGAAATTTCGTTCCGGCTCAAGCCGCCTCCTCAAGACCTGCGGACCGCAGTACTGTCTTTCCATGGCGTTGCTCCGGGTGGGGTTTACAAGGCCGATACGTTACCGTACCGCCGGTGAGCTCTTACCTCGCCTTTTCATCCTTACCGCATCCCGAAGGAAACGGCGGTTTTCTTTTCTGTTGCACTTTCCTTAAAGTTACCTTCACCGGGAACTGCCCGGCACCCTCGTCCTATGGAGCCCGGACTTTCCTCACGCACGGCCTTTCGGCACTTGTGCCCGCGATCATCCGGTCCAGCTCAGAAAACATATACATTATAATCGAACGAGGTTGATTCTTCTAGCGATTTTGTCACCATTTATGGCCGTTATAAACAGAAATCGGCAATTTCGGCATTATGTTCAAAAGCTGTTCTTTCAAACTCGGAAGCACTATGCGTTCTGTGACTTCGTGACCCGCCGCAATGACCGCGATACCGGATTCTTCGAGGTCGATCATATTGTGGTGCTTCATCTCACCTGTGACGACTACGTCGACACGGTAGGACTTAAGGACCGGGATCGATTCTTCTTCAAAAGCACCGCCCTGCACAAAGACACGGGATACTTCCTTATCTTTGTCCGTGTTGAGGATCAGTCCGCTCGCACCGAGCTTTTCTTTGACCATTTCGGCAAACCCGAAAAGCGAAACAGAAGACTGACCGACGCTTCCGCAAAGACCGATCTCGACATCTTCAAGGCTGATCTGCATGACAAGCCCAAGTGCCGAGGCAAGAGCATGGTTGACGCCGTTGGGTGCTTTATCCAGATTCGTGTGCGCCGAATAAAGATGGATATCGTTCTTTATAAGCTTACGTACGTTGGCTCCGCGAGGTGTCTGATAATCTACGCAAGTCAGCGGATCAAAGAACAGCGGGTGATGCGTGATGATCATGTTCGCGCCGACCTTCAGCGCTTCATCGATCGCCTCGGACTGTGCGTCCAGAGAAAGCAGGACTCCCTTCACCTGTTCGTTTTCATCACCGATCATCAGGCCGACTCGGTCCCATTCACATGCAAGATCTAAAGGAGCGATCTTCTCCATAGCGGAAATGACATCTTTTACATAGTAATCACTCATAGGTACTTCTCCCAATTCTTCAGTATTTGCGCACACTTAACATCCCCGAGGGCTCTCTTTACGAAGACTTCCTTTTCATGCGCCATATATTCAACGTAATTCTCAGGTCGGTCTTTCAGGATCACGGGACCGAAAAACTTTTCCTCATCATTCAGATCGTACGTTTCCCCCGTATACTCCACCAGGATCACGCTGTAAAAGAAACGGTCCTTTTCGATCACGATCTTCTCATTCAGAATAGCAAATCCGTTCGCACTTAGGAAAGACCGAAGTTCATAATGGGATTTCTGTGGCTGAAGGATAAACTTCATTCCTTTGGGAATCGATCCGTTGGAAAAGAGCGCGTCATTCAGTATCTTACTGATCTCAAGTCCGCCCATTCCGGCGATCACGACATTCATGTTCTCTTTTAGTTCAACACCCGTAAGGCCGTCAGTAACTCGGGTCTCGCAGCGTCCATCGTATACCTTCATCTGCTCAAGCGTCCTTTTTGCAGGGCCTTCGTGAATATCCGTTGCGATGACATATCTGCAGATATCGGAAGAAAGGCAATAGGAACCCAAAAGACCGTGATCCGATCCGACATCAACGACTACTTCACATTCGGGGATCATATCGGCAACGGCTTGTAAACGAGGAGACAGATTCATATTTCCCATGTCATCCATCATCGTTTACCCATTTTCTTCTTCAGTTCGGTAAGATACGAAAGTGTCGATCGTAAAAGGCTCTCGGTGGCGTCTCTGTCAGGACCTTCCGCCATGACATCGAGTCTTCTGGCCAGTACATCCTTTTGTCTTGTATACACGCTCATCCTTACCCGGTAAAGATAATCGAGTGTATTCTTCATGAGGTCTTCGACATTATCGCCGTACTTAACGCTCATCAGTGCCTCAGAAAGAGTATCGTTCGCGGGACGCTGGTTTAAGATCAGGTTATCACCCGCTGCCAGGAGTTTTCTGGAATCAAGCTTCCCGGCCTTCAGATCCGGAAGGATCAGTTTCACGATCTGGCGCATGGAGCCCATCGAAAAGTCGGTCTCCAGAGGTTCTTCCCCGTAATTACTTACAAAGTCGGCATATTTGTCGCCGAGCGACGCAAGAAGACAGATCAATACCAACTCGTCACGAGTGGCAGTTTCGCTGATCTGCTTTTCAGGAAGGATCTCTTCCTGCTTTTTGATGTCACGATTGGACTGGTCGATCTTCTCTTTCTTGCTGACATCAGAACGTTTTCCTGCTTCCGTCATTACGGACTGGGAGGAAACGCCGAGGATCTGAGCCGCCTTATACGCCGCTCTTTCACGAAGGATCAGGTTATCCTCCCAGGAAAGATACGTGGAGATCAGCTGCTGGAATTTGATCGGGTCAAATTCACCACTTTCCTGGCTCTGGATATATGCGGAGTCCACGAGGTAATCAAGAACCGAGACCGCCGATTCAACAACTTTCGCGAATTCGTCTTTTCCGTATTCGCGGATGAACTCGTCCGGGTCCTTTCCGTTCGGGACCTTCGCGACACGAACTCTTGTCGTCATGCCGGTATGCTTCTTTTTTCTTTCCATGAGCATCTTCAGGCCGCGGACAGCCGCGTTCTGTCCTGCTCTGTCGGAATCATAGAAAAGAACTACCTCTTCACAGTATCTTTCCAGAAGATCCAGTTGTCTTTCGGTAAGCGCGGTACCCAGCGATGCTACGGCATTCGTGACCCCTGCCTGATGCATGGAGATAACGTCCATATAGCCTTCGACGACGATGATCTGCTTCATCTTCGACTGCTTGGCGAAGTTTAAAGCGTACAGGTTTCTCTGTTTGGAATATACGGGCGTTTCCGGTGAGTTGACGTACTTCGGGTTTCCGTCGCCGATGATACGACCGCCGAAAGCGATCAGTTCGCCCATCGCGTTAAAAATCGGGAACATCAGCCTTCCACGGAACAGGTCGATCGTCTTATTGTTCTTCGTGGTTACGAAAAGTCCGGATTTCTGGATCTCGTACTGGCTGAATCCCTTACTTACGAGGTGATCATAAAGACCGCTCCACTCGTCGGGAGCATATCCGAGTCCGAACTTGGTCGCGGTAGCGGGAGCGATCGCTCTCTTTTTCAGATATGCTCTGGCCGCTTCACCTTTTTCGGATTTGAAATTCTTGTAATAATATCGAGCAGCCTCGAGAAGCGCCTCTTTCAGGCGCTTACGAAGCTGCTCTTCTTTTCTGTAATTGGCATCATCCGGCTCAGGGATCTTTACGCCGGCCTTTTCGGCAAGGAACTGCAGAGCTTCCACATAGGAAAGATGCTCGATCTCCTTGATGAATGTAACGACATCGCCGCCCTTGTGGCATCCGAAGCAGTAAAACATCTGCTTGCTTGTAGACACGGAAAAGGACGGTGTATCTTCGGAATGGAAAGGACAAAGTCCGAAAAGATTGTTTCCGGAAGTCTTTGTAAACTGCACATACTGACCTACGACCGAAGCAATGTCGCTTCGGGAAATGATTTCTTCCACTACTTCATTGGGTATTCCGCCGCGGCCGGTGCTCATTATTTCTGTCCTTTTTGATTACTCTTTGATTTCTCCGAGATCAGATGTTTTTTCTTCAGAAGCCTCTACATTTTCTGTTTCAGAAGAAGCTTCTTTCTCCTTCTTCTTCAGAACGATCTTATCAGACTTCTTCTCGTCTTCTGCATCCGCCTTGGAAGAAGACTTCTCAGATGTCTTAGCGTCACGAGAAATGATCGTGTTAACGGCATTCTTCTTAAAAGTTACCAATGTATTCGCAGCAGAAGTCATGATCGTGACCTCATCATCACGAATATTGGCAACCTTACCTACGAGACCGCCGATCGTGATGACCTGATCACCAACGCGCATCTTCTCGATCTTCGCCTTAAGCTCTTTCTCCTTCTTTCTCTGCGGACGCAAAGCAAGGAAGTACCAGATGATGATAAAGAACGCGAAGATCGCGACCATGATCAACGGATTGGCACCACCAGCGTTATTGGCGTCCGTGGTTGCGGCATCTAAAGCAAAATGAAACATGTATTATTCCTCCCGTTTCTATTTCCTGTTATATGTTTCGATTAATCGTCTCCGATCATTTTCTGCATGTCGTACATGCCCGGTTCTTTACCCAGCATATACTTCGCGGCACGTACGGCGCCTCTGGCGAAAACGCTTCTCGTCTGTGCGCTGTGAGCGACAGTGACGATCTCTTCACCGCCGATGAACATGACTTTATGCTCGCCGACGATGTTTCCGCCACGGATGGAATGGATTCCCAGTTCCTTCTTTTCACGCTGCTGTCGCTTGGACTGACGCTCATAGACATACTCGAGCTGATTATCCAAAGTCTCGTTCATGGCATCCGCGATCATCAGGGCCGTACCGGACGGAGCATCGAGTTTCTTGTTGTGATGCTCCTCAACGAGCTCGATATCAAAATCCGGATAAAGCTGAGCGGCAGCCTTCTTTACGAGATTGATCAGCACATTGATGCCGACGGACATGTTTCCGGAATAGAAAACACCGACTTTCTCGGACAATGCTTTCAGAGCGGACTTCTGCTCATCGGAAAGACCGGTCGTGCACATAACGATCGGCTTCTTTCTGCTTTCCGCAAGTTCAGTGATCTTATCAAAAGCACTGACGTGGGAAAAATCGATGATAACATCGAACTCTTCCTTACATTCCATTGGATCGGAATAGATCGGGAATGTGGAGTTCGGATTCGCGACAACATCGGAACCGGCAACGATCACGGTGTCGTCATATTCGGCGCACATGTCGGTAATGACACGGCCCATACGGCCCATACAGCCGCTTAAGAAAACTCTTACTTGTGACATAGATATCTCTCTTTCTCGAAGATAAGGGATCGATCAGGCCTTGTGGAAGGAAAGATCGTACTGCTTCAAAACTTCCGCGAGCTTCGCCTTGCCATCTTCGCTCATATCGCAAAGCGGCATACGGCAGGAACCGATATCCCAACCGAGGATGTTCAGTGCTTCCTTGACAGGGATCGGGTTAACGTCCGAGAACAGTGCTTTTACAAGCGGAATAATATCTGCCTGCATCTTCGCGGCACCTGCTACATCGCCATTGAGGAAAGCCATGACCATATCGTGCATCGTTTCCGGAACAACGTGAGCCGCAACGGAGATAACGCCCTTACCGCCCATGGAAAGGAGCGGAACAACAAGTCCGTCCTCACCGGAATAAAGGATGAGATCGTCACCGCAGAGGTTTACCGTCTCCGGGATCTGATTCATGTTGCATTCCTTGACACCGATGATGTTCTCGATCTCGGAAAGTCTCTTATACGTCGCAGGAGCGATATTGAGATTCGTTCTGGACGGAACATTATATACGATGATCGGAAGATGTGTCGCCTCGGCAGTCGCCTTGAAATGACGATAGATACCTTCCTGGGATGTCTTGTTGTAATACGGTGTAACGGTCAGAAGAGCATCGGCACCGATGGCTGTTGCTTCCTTGGCGAGCTTGATACCATGAGCGGTATCGTTGCTTCCCGTACCGGCAATAACCGGAACACGGCCATCAACATATTCAACGACCGTACGGATCGTAGCAAGGTGCTCTTCATCCGGCATTGTAGCCGCTTCACCTGTGGTTGCTGCCACAAGGATCGCATCTGTCTTATGTGCTAAATGGAAGTCAATAAGAGCCTTGAGTTTTTTGGTATCCACACCTCCTTCGTTAAAGGGTGTGATCAGCGCTACCGCGGAACCGACAAAAACGGGCTTCTTCATAACTCATGCCTCCATTTCTTTTGAGATTTCAATGGTTTTTCGGCGTTTTCGACAACACGGAAAACCTCATAAAATGATACCACCTACTATACATCAACGTCAATTGCATTTATAATATGAGGCTATGAAAACAAGTGATTTTTACTATGATCTGCCAGAAGAACTGATCGCCCAGCACCCGCTCTCCAACCGTTCCGGATCAAGACTTATGACTCTTGACGGTGTGACGGGCGAAGTTTCGCACAAGCATTTTTCCGACCTGCCGTCGCTGCTGCATAAGGGCGACGTCCTGGTCATCAATAATACCAAGGTCATTCCCGCCCGTCTTTTAGGCGTTCGAAGTGATACAGGCTCTGCCGTGGAGCTCCTTCTTCTCAAGCGTATCGATGAAACGCATTGGGAAACGCTTGCTCGTCCCGGAAAGAAGATCCGTCCCGGAAAGCGCATGACGTTCCTTCCGGGAAGACTGGAAGCCGAGTGCGAAGAGGTCAAAGAGGACGGCAACCGCATCATCCGCTTTGATTTCAACGGAATCTGGGAAGAGATCCTGGACGAAGCAGGCACCATGCCGCTTCCGCCCTATATCCATGAGCAGCTCGAGGATCAGAGCCGTTATCAGACCGTTTATGCCAAGGAGACAGGCTCCGCCGCGGCTCCGACCGCCGGTCTTCACTTCACTCCCGAGCTTCTGGAGTCTTTGAAGGCCATGGGCGTCGAGATCTGCGAGATCACACTTCACGTCGGTCTCGGAACTTTCCGTCCCGTTAAAGTCGAAGATATTTCCGATCATCATATGCACAGTGAATGGTACGAACTTGATGAAAAAGCTTCCGCCACGCTTCGAAAAGCACGCCGCGAAGGCCGTCGTGTCATTGCCGTCGGAACGACGAGCTGCAGAACGCTTGAGACCGTCGCGGCAAAAGATCCGGGAATGCACCCGTGCTCCGGCTGGACCGATATCTTTATCTACCCCGGTGTATCTTTCAACTGTATCGACGGACTGATCACCAACTTCCACCTGCCGGAATCTACCCTGATCATGCTCGTTTCCGCATTCGCCGGAAAAGAACATGTACTTAACGCATATAAAACGGCCGTGTCCGAGAAGTACCGTTTCTTCAGTTTCGGTGACGCCATGTTTATCACGCCGGAAAAGCCGCGCATCAAGAGTCCTCTGGAGGAAGAAGAATGAGTAACTATCCCGTTTATTACGAGCATATCCATACATGTAAGCAGTCCGGAGCAAGACTCGGGCGAGTACATACACCTCATGGCACTTTTGATACGCCGATCTTTATGCCTGTAGGAACTCAGGCTACGATCAAGGGCATGGTACCTGAAGAAGTTGAAAGCATGGGCGCGAGGATCATTCTTTCCAATACGTATCATCTCTGGATGCGTCCGGGTAACGAGATCGTCAAGAAGGCCGGCGGCCTTCACACGTTCATGAACTGGAAGCACAGCATCCTTACCGACAGCGGCGGATTCCAGGTCTTCTCACTTGCCCGTCCGAAGGACATCAAAGAGGAAGGTGTACACTTCAAGTCGCATATCGACGGATCCGCGCATCTTCTCACTCCTGAGCTTTCCATGGAGATCCAGAATGACCTCGGTTCCGACATCATCATGGCATTTGACGAATGCTGTGCATGGCCGAGCGAACACAAATATGCCAAGCAGTCTCTGGAACGCACGACCAGATGGCTCGAGCGCTGTATCAAAGCACACAAAAATCCCGATAAACAGGCTCTTTTCGGCATCATTCAGGGCTCCTGCTATGCGGATCTCAGAAAGCAGAGCGCGAAAGAGATCACTTCTTTCGATCTTCCGGGCTATGCGATCGGCGGTCTTTCTGTCGGAGAACCCGCAGAGCTTATGTATGAAATGCTCGAGGAGACCGTTCCTCTTATGCCGGAAGACAAACCGCGATATCTCATGGGCGTTGGTACGCCTGACTACCTGATCGAAGGCGCGATCCGCGGTATTGATATGTTCGACTGTGTACTTCCGACTCGTATCGGAAGAAACGGAACCGTACTTACCAAAGACGGCCGACTCATCATCCGTGACAAAAAGAGTGCCGAGGATTTCCGTCCGATCGAGGAAGACTGTGACTGCTACGCATGCAAGAATTACAGCCGCGCTTACATCCGTCACCTTCTCAAGGCCGGCGAGATGTTCGGACTCCGTCTTTGCTCTTGGCACAACATTCATTTCCTGCTGCATCTTATGGAAGACGTAAGAAAGGCGATCGCTGAGGACCGCCTTCTGGATTTCCGTGATGAATTTTTCGCGAGATACTATAAGAAGTAATCACTCGACCATTGTCTTAACCAGCATTGTGAAATCAAGAGTCATGTTCTCAAGGTCATCCTCGTTACAGCAGGTCGCGATCACCGAATAGTATTCTCCATTCAGGTTGATGATACATGCCGTGCAATCCATGGTCTTCGTCTCATCGTCGATCTTGGTAAGCGTATAGTCTCTTATTCTGACTTCATTGTTTGTTCTCATTGTCGGAGTCATCGAAGTATAACCGCCGAACTTATACTGCGAAGCAAGCGCCTGCTCTGTCGCCGTACATGCCGTCGCGATCGAATCCTGGGTGCCGAGCGAAATGATGAAAAGTCTGGAATCAGGATCTGTGACTTTACTCAAAGCAAGATCCAATGTCGGAATGCCATTACCGATCGTTCCTTCGGAAATATTCTGGACATCGGATGCCCTGTAAACGAATTCCGGGATGTTATCGGATTGATAGAAAACATAATCGGTTTCTTTTTCAGACTGTTCAGACAACGTGATAATGATGTCACAAACCGAGTCAACATCAGTCTGGTCATACATTCCATACTCATCCGCAGGAATAAATCCACAGGTCATGAAAATGCCCGGGGCTTCCTTACGTTCATAAACAAGCATGGTAATATCTCTGTTCTGTCCGTCTTTATAGGCATTGCCGCTGTACTCGAATGACGTGTTTCCATTCAAAGTGTGTACATAGAAATAATCTGTCGACAAAACAAGATCGCTGTATCCGAGAACATCCTGAATATAATATGTCATGATCTCATCGCTCTGGGCGTTAAAGTCCGCAAGCGAATCGATGCGCATGCCGTCTAATCCATCGAGCACATCTGTATAGACCACACACGCGCCGTCAGAACGTGTAAACGAAAAGAGACCGTTATTGTTCTCAAATGTGTAATCATTTGATGCCGTGATCGAGAATTTACGAACAGTATCCGTATATACGCTGGAATCCGTTCCGACAGTAACATTCGGATCCGGGATCGCCGGTTTCGGAGTCGGCGTCGGATCATCCGTATGGCGTGTCTTTCTTGTCGTTTTCTTTGCAGTTGTTGCCGCACCGAACTCATAGTTCTGAGAGATATATACGCCAACCGCGGTACCGATACCGGCAAGCGCCACGATACCTGCGATCACATATGTTAAAGGACGCTTCCAAATGCTCTTTTTCTGTGTTTTCGGAGCAGCGACACCATTACCAGTCTGCTCGGAAGAAGCCTGTTGAGCAGTCTTCACGGGATCCGCAAGGATCGACGGTGAAAGCACTTTCTGAGCATTCGGGCTCTCTTCCGGTGTCTGATCCATTGCTACCGTACGGCCTTCGACCATCTGACCGTCCTGGAATGAGTTTCCTGCGGTAGGCAGAGAATCATTTGAAGAAGCCTGCGTATAGGTAGATGCCGCATAAGCTGCTGACGGAGCGTTTGATGATCCTTTTCTTCCCGTCAGAGCCTCAGAGAAAGAAGACATGTCCGGGAAACGGCCGGAAGCATTGACGGAAAGTGCTTTCATCAAGGCATCGTTTGCGTACTGAGGCATATCAACGCCGAGTTGGATCGGAGGAACGAGCGTATCTTCGTGAACACGTTCGATCGCGTCCGGCGGCATAACACCGGTAATGATCAGATACATCGTCGCGGCAAGCGCATATTCATCTGACCACGGGCCCTGGTTTCCATGCTTTCTGTACTGTTCTTCAGGTGCAAAACCATGCTTTAGGATGATGGACTTACTCTTCTCAGTATCCACCGCAAGACGGGCCGCACCGAAGTCCAAAAGTCGGGTGCTTCCGTTTTTCATGACTACGATGTTGTCCGGACTGATATCACGATGCAGAAGATTATGCGCGTGCACATGCGCAAGAGAATCGATGACCGGAAGCAGCAGATAAAGCGCTTCCTGGAACGGAAGCTTTCCGCCCTTGGACTGCGCATACTTCATCAGGTCAACGCCCTCGATGTACTCCATAACAAAATAAGCCGTGTTGTTCTCGCGGAAATAGTCCTGAACCGTTACGATGTTCGGAACATCACGGAGTTTTGCCAAAAGACGCGCTTCATCAAGGAACTTGGTTGCGCCCGTATTGAATTTCGTTTGTTCTTCAGGCGAACTTACGGTCATGGTGTAACGGTCCGAATCACGAAGCGCGATACCTGAAGGGAGGTACTCCTTGATCGCAACATTGATCTCCAGTGTCATATCAAAAGCAAGATACGTGACACCAAACCCACCTACGCCTAAAACACGTCCGGTCAGATATCTTCCGTTCAGGATCGTTCCGATCGGAAGTGCGACAAACGGGTGTTTTGCCTTAGACAGGTCATATCCGCAGCGCGGGCAAGCACCTGAACCATCGTGTTCACTAAAACATCCAAAACAAAGCTTACTCGTATCCATGCTATCAACCTGCCTGTTTAATGTAAGTAACCAAAGTCAAATTGTCACCTTTGAGATGACTTCTCTGTGTAGCTCGAAGAATCATCTTCTCTGCCCAGTCCTTCGGCGTAAAGGACTTGTGAAGATCGATGAGCATTTCCGTCTCGTACACATATTCCCAGAGACCGTCGGAACAAACGATGATTCCATCGCCTTTTGCGATATCAAAAGACTCTTCGTGAGGTACGATCTCTTCTTTCTGACCGACACAGATCGTCATGCCTGTACGGTCTTCCTGCTCGCGGATCCCTTCATAGTCGATCTCACCACGTTCAAACGAACGGTATGTAGGTGTATCATCCACGGAGTGATGCGCAAGAACACCATTCGAAAAATGGTAGATATGCGAATCACCAACATTGGCCCATTCGCATTTTCCGTCACGAATCCGGACGGCACATATCGTAGCACCGGCACGGCGGAAATCCACGTTATCAAACTGCATTTCACGGAACTTCTTGTTCGCGGTCACACAGACGGACGCCGGCCCCTCTCCTTGGAGAAAGGCCGCCATCGCAGTGTCTGATATGATCTTTGCCGCCTGGTCACCGCTCGGCATGCCGTTAAGACCGTCGCAAAGAACGATCAAAACCTGATCATCATGCTCAATGACCTGTGCGCAATCGCAGTTCGGCTCATGTCCGCCGACATTTGTGTACGAATAATGATCCATTTTACTTTCTGTCTACCATAAATTCATTTGCTTTATCAGCAAGGGCAAATGTGGATCCCGGAGCAAGTTTTTCCGGAACGCCCTTGGTGAGCTTTCTTCCGTTGCTCAGATATGTTCCGTATGTAGAACCGTTATCTGTGAGAACAAAAGTCTTCGTTCTTACATCAAAGTAAACGGAGCAGTGATTCGAGCTGATACCCGGCGTTTCTTCCGGGAATACGAATGTACAGGAATTCTTATCACGGCCGATCGTCATCGTGTTATCGGCGATTTCGAAAGTCTGGCCCGCGAAAATACCCTTCGTGCAAATGAGATAGGACTTCTTTCCGTCATCCTGCTCACCTACCATGACGACCTTCTTGTTGCCGACGATGAAGAGGATAAGAAGTGCGATCGCGCAGACAGCTGCTGCGATTACGAAAATGAGCATCTTGTTTCTAGCTTCCGTTACTGCTTCTTCAGCATCGGCAAGTTCAGCATCATGCTTCTTATCAAACTTCTTCTTGGCAGCGGACATTTCACCTTCGATATCATCGAGATAATCTTCGCTATCTACATAGTCGATGTCATATTCTTCAAGAATATCCGTTACGGAATTGGAAATGATGGCGTAGTTAACGCTGTCTGTATCATCACGGCCGAGCGTATTCATACCGATCAGGAAACCGTCCTTATCGAAAAGCGGTCCGCCGGAGTTACCGTGAGAGATAAAGGAGTCATGCTGGAATGTTGTATAGGAAACACCTGAAGGAACTACATTCGTGTTGGAAATAACACCGGAGTTAACAGACTGGCTGGAAATATCACCGGAGAAGTTAGAGTCAACCTCTGCTGCCTTATCCGGATAACCGATCGCTACGCACTTCTCACCTGCGGATACAGTATCCGAATCACGGATGACAACCGGCTTTCTCATGCTTACCGGCTCAGGGAGTTTCAGGATCGCCATGTCCAAAGCTTCATCGAACTCATAGAAAACGACTTCCGGAGTAACCATCTCTTCGTCTTCAAAAACAACGTTGATCGAGAATCCCATGTCCTTATGCGGCTGAACGACGTGACCGTTAGTAACGAGATACTGGACCTTTCCGTCAACATCAGAGCCTACCGCATAGGAAGAACCCCAGGCGTAAGCGGAATTATCAGGCGCGATGCAAAGGATAAATGCTACCGACTTCTGATTCTCTTCAGTCGTAAATCCGGTGACGGCATCGTCCGCCTCAAATTTCTCGGCTTTTACTTCATCATAGTCTTCCTTGGCATCTGACCAGTCTTTGAAATTCAGGAATGCCAGCACTCCGCACCCCGCGATGGCCAGGATCAGAAGAAACATAAAGATTCGTCTTACCCACTTCATATCAACTATTACCTCCTATTTTATGCACGGCAAATATGATCGCCGTGTAGTTATCCTGATATCTTCTACTTTTCTGAATGATCGCTTTTTCAAGAAGTTCCGCGCATTCTGAAGGATCATGCGTCATCGCTTCCCTTATTTCTTCAAAAGAAAGCGTATCACTGATACCATCGGAACACAACAAATAGACATCATTATCCATGACCTGCCATGGAACGATCGAGTAATCCGGGTTTGTATGCTTCGCGCCCATAAACTCCGTAAGCGCGGCAGCATCTGAATTAAGAAGCGCCTGATCAACGGAAACCGCACCTTCGGCTGCGCGCATCAGAAGCGTGTTTCCATACTCTTGACGGGTATTCATCGCATAGATGCGGCCGTTACGAAGCAAAAGCAGATCGCTGTCGCCTACTGATGCGAACCACATCTTATCGTCCTTCAAATACGTGATGATAAGGGTCGTACCGCCTCTTCCCGCATAGTTCTGGAAGATCTCATTCGACAAAGCATCGAGGATCCATCCGTCCTTGAGCTTTTCGAACGAATACGGAAACTCGGCGATAATATCCGAAACAAGCTTATTCGAGATCGCCGCGCCGGAATCAAGTCCTCCCATTCCATCGCACAGCACTGCCAGAAATCCTTTGTCTTTCCACTTTGAACTGGGAGAAAACGCAAATGCATCCTGCTGTTCTTCACGCTCACCTGTTCCCTGCACATTTCCGATCTCGATACGGAATCTGCCATTGTCCATGTACTGGGATTTCGCTGGTTTTTCAGACACAGCCGAAGTACCTTCTGACTTTCTCTTCTTTCCCGAAACGATGAGATGAACGAGCAAAATGACAAGCAGAACGGCAAGGCAACCGATAAGGATCCATTTTACCTTGTCGAAATAGGTAATGTACGTATCAACGATTTGGTTTAGCGTCATTACCATGCAAATTTCTCGCTACATACAGGAATGAACAACAGTCTTGACTGACCGACGCCGATCACGTCATAAAGCTTCAGCTCTGTCTCTTCCGAAATGAAAGCACCGTTAACGGATACTTTCTTATCTGCATCACCCGGAGCGACGGCATAACGAAGTGCATCTTTATTGTATGTAAGGATCGCGTGCGGGCTTCTGGATACGGAATTATCACGGAACAAAGCGATCTCATAATTCTTCTGACGACCGATGATCGCTCTGGATTCCTGGAATACGTAGCTGGCACCTGTCATAGGTCCGTCGATTCCGACGAGGAAAGCTCTTGCGTGAACACGAGGAATGAAATCCATATCAGATTCCGTCAGAGCAACGGTTGCGTTCGGATCGGCAGGCTTAGGTTCTTCAATGACCGGAGACGGAGCGTCCACCGGGATCTCCGGGATCGTCTCTTCGGACGGGAATTCCGGAACAGGATCAGAAACAGGGGTATCAAGAGCCGGCTCAGAAGCTGGAATTTCAGGAGCAGCCTCCTGCTCCACGATCTCGGGGATCTTCTCTTCAACAGGTTGAGTTTCTACAGGAGCTACAGGAGCCTGCGGTGCTACAGGCGCACCCGGAATCGGAGCACCCGGCATCATACCCGGCATAGGTCCGCCCGGGAAAGCAAACGCAGCAAAAGCAGCAGCTTCAGCCTGACCCGGCTGAGCAGCTGTAGAAACTGCGGTTCCATCCGAAGGAATCGGGAATGTTGCGCCGACATCGTTCGGGATCGGAGTCGGGTTTTCCTTTACTCCGAGTCCTGTTACTGCATATGGTCTGTCCGGATTGGACTGATAGAACTTCTCTTCCTGAAGGATCGGCTCAGGATGCTCGGTAACTCCGAGACCCGTCACCGGAATATCAACTGCGATCTGTTCGGTAAGGATACGCTCAGGTGTCTCAGAAACTCCGTTATATGGAATACCCGCGTTCATATCAGCAGCATAAGACTGCGCTACGGGCTGAGCCGGTACTGTCGGAACAGGAGCGGCTACAGGAGCTGCGGCTACTGGTACTTCAGGAGCAACCGGAGCAGCAGGAGCAGGTGTCTGAACCGGTGCAGCCGGAGCAGCAGGAACAGCTGCCTGAGCAGGTGCAGGTGCATATGCAGGAGCTGCCGGGGCTACAGGCGGTGCGATAGGAGTTACCGGCGGGAAATCCAACGGTGGCTCAGAGATGGCTACCGTTCTATTTACCGGTGTAAACTGTTCAACAGGCATGTCAATGGCTACAGTCTTACCTACAGATGGTGCTGTTTCAACGCCCTCTACCGCAACAGTCTTTCCACAAGACGGCGTCGGGATCTCCATATTCGGAGCAACCGGAGGGGTCACAGATCTGGGGGCTACGGAAACCTGGCTGCAATAAGGGCAACCGCTATAACGATTCTCATCATAAAAATGACCGCGTTCACACTGTATCATTTACACATACCTCACAAACAGATTATCTTCTATTTTATCGCAATTATATGTAAAAGTACAATTAACACATCAAAAATGAGAAACAACTGAGCGCTTACAAGCTATTGTTCAGGATCTTCTGAATCGCTTTCCAGGTCATGTACATGGAGATGTATCCGATAAAACCGAATGAGAAAAGCAGATACAGAATGACCATGATCGCATATCCCGTCGATCCGAACTGGAATACAAGCATGAACGGAAGAGCAATGAACAGGATCAACTGGACAAGAAATACCAAAAGCGCGACCGGAAAATTCTGGACGGCCATGAGAGCCGCGTTCTTGTAGACATCCTTAAATGACAGTTCAACACAAGCGATCAAAGGATATACAAACAACTGCATACAGCACCAGAACGAAAGCAGACAGAAGAAGAAAGATTTCGCTGCCGTCGCAGCCATTCCGGACCACATGGCACCACTCTGATAAAAACCGATGTTATAGATCAAAACGATCGTAACGAGCAAAGAAATGACAGAAGCCCCGATCGATCTCTTCCAGTTGTCTTTCAGGCCTTTTTTAATATCTGCCTTAAAGTCGTTTTCGCCGATCAGAACATTCTTGAAGTAGTAGCTTACAGCAGAACAGAACGGACCGTTGGTAACAAGTCCGAGTCCGCAAAGCGCGAAAGAACTGATCATGCACATGAGATAGTAGATGTTATTGACCGATTCATCCGTGACAAGTGACTTGTCAATGAGACCGGTATCCAAAATGGCCTCCTTCAATTTGTCAGGAAGGAAAAACGGAAATACCATCGGGACAAAAAGCATGACCACGCAAAGCGCAATGACAAAAACAAGCATGTTTCCGACAAGCAGAAATGCGTTACCACCAAATACTTTGCCATAGTCTCTGCCAAAAGAACGGAAAAAGCCCTTTTTCTTCTCTACTTTATCCCAGTCTCCCGAAATCAGCGGTTGTTGATTCATTTCCTTAACATCTCCATCTTTTCATTGTTGACGCGCACTTCAGCAAGCGCACGCTCGGCATATGCCATATTCTTCTCTTTCTTTTTGCCCTTGACCTTATATCCCAGAGGCGCGACCAGACCGAAATTCGCATTCATCGGTGCGAAGTGCTTTACGTTGCGGTCGGAAATATAAGCTGCCATCGCGCCGATCATGGTCTCCGCAGAGAATGTGACCGAACTTTCTTTCTCAAGCGCGGAAAGAGCCGCATAATATCCCGCCAGATAGCCTGATGCCGTAGATTCGATATAACCCTCTACACCGGTGATCTGTCCGGCAAAGAAAACCTTCGGATCGTCCTTCATTCTATACTCGGATGTAAGGAGTTTCGGTGATTCGATATATGTATTTCTGTGCATGACACCGTATCTTGAGAACTCGGCATTCTGAAGTCCCGGGATCATCTGGAATACGCGTTTTTGTTCAGGAAACTTGAGTCTCGTCTGAAATCCGACGATGTTATAGATCGAAGCACTTCTGTCATCTTGACGGAGCTGAACACAAGCATACGGTTCTTCTCCTGTTCTGGGATCGATCAAGCCGACCGGCTTCAGAGGTCCGAAACGCATCGTGTCGTAACCGCGCTTGGCCATTGTCTCGATCGGCATACAGCCCTCAAATACAGTTTCTTTATCAAAGCCCTTTACATCAGCCAGTTCCGCGGTAGTAAGAGCCTCGTAGAAACGGCGGTATTCTTCTTCATTCATCGGGCAGTTCAGATAGTCATCGCCGCCTTTTCCGTAGCGAGACATCGCAAAGCAGATCGATCTGTCGATACTGGCCTCAGTAACGATCGGAGCAGCCGCGTCGAAAAAGTGCATATCCTGATGGCCGATCTTTTCCATGATGCTGTCATAAAGATCGCCGTCTGTAAGAGGACCGGTAGCTATGACCACGATCCCGTCGTCGGGAATACTGTGGATCTCATCGTAGATCACTTCGATATTCGGATCCTCGAGGATCGTTTTTGTGATATATCCGGAAAACTCCTCACGATCAACGGCAAGTGCGCCACCTGCCGGGACCTGACTCTTATCCGCAGATTTCATGATCAAAGAACCGAGAATGCGAAGTTCTTCCTTCAGAAGACCGACACCGTTTTCCAGTTGATTCGATCGAAGTGAATTGCTGCAGACGAGTTCCGCAAAGCCGTCAGTATGGTGAGCGGGGCTCTTTCTTACCGGCTTCATCTCATAAAGGCGAACCTTCACCCCGAGACGAGATGCCTGATACGCCGCCTCAGATCCAGCCAGACCGGCTCCGATGATCGTTATCTGTGGAACGTCCATATATTAAGCCTCTTGCTCAGTCTTCGAAGATTTCTTTTTTGTACTCTTCTTCTCTTTTGCCGGCTTGGATTCATCCTCTGACTTTGAGGACTTCTTAGCAGTATTCTTCGGGCACTCCGGGTTTGCGCACTTCGGATAAGCGCGTCCACGGAATCTCTTCCAAACCATATAAGAACCACAGGTATCGCATTTCTGACCTTCTACAGGCAGATACCAGCTGATGAAGGCGCATTCCGGATCGGAACCCTTCTTATCACAGGTATAGAAGACTCTTCCCTTGTATTTATTCGAACGGTGCGAAACAAGACCTGAACCGCAGAGCGGGCAGGAGCCTTTTACCGTTACTTCAACATTTCGAGTATACTTGCACTCCGGAAAATGAGAACATGCGACAAACTGACCGTAACGGCCTTCCTTGATGATCAGATCGCCACCGCAATCCGGGCACTTCTCACCGGTCTGCTTTTCTTCCATCTTTACTTTGGAAACATCTGAACTTGCCTTGAGGATAAGTTCATGGAAAGGCGGATAGAATTCACCGAGGACTTTGACCCAGTCTTTCTTTCCGACTTCGATTTCATCGAGTTTGGATTCCATGTCCGCCGTAAAGGAGACATCAACGATCTCCGTAAAGTTATCGGAAAGGAGCAAAGTAACGACCTTGCCGAGCTCTGTCGGATAGATGATCTTACCCTTTTTATCGATGTAATTTCTCTCAAGAATAGTCGAGATCGTCGGCGCATATGTAGAAGGACGTCCGATACCCTTTTCTTCCAGAGTCTTGATCAACGTTGCTTCAGTGAATCTTGCCGGCGGAAGAGTAAACTTCTGTTCGGACTTAATGTCGATCAGGTCAAGTGCCTGTCCGTCAGTAAGATCCGGCAGTTTTGCTTTCACATTCTTATCGTCGTCAACAGTTTCTTCGGCAACATCAGCGTAAGCCGCAAGGAAGCCCTGGAACTGAACCGTTTCACCCTGAGCGCGGAAGATAGAGTTCTGGCAGATAACATCAAGAGATACTGTGTCTACTTCGGCAGACGCCATCTGAGATGCAAGGAAACGATCCCAGATCAGCTTATAAAGTCTGTACTGATCAACACTCAAAGAGGAACGGATCGATTCAGGATCAAGTTCAAAGTGCGCAGGACGGATCGCTTCGTGCGCGTCCTGAGCGGAGTTCTTATTCGAATACTTTCTCGGAGACTTCGGGAGATACTTCTCACCATACTTTTCGGAGATCAGTCTTCTTGCCGCTGTCATAGCCTCATCCGATACACGAACGGAGTCTGTACGGATATAGGAAACGAGAGCAACCTGACCTTGGCCGCTGATCTCAACACCTTCATAGAGCTGCTGAGCTACGCTCATGGTCTTTCTGGATGTAAAGCTGATTCTTCTGGAGGCTTCCTGCTGCAGAGTACTTGTAGTAAACGGTGCAAAAGGCTGACGGTGCTTTCTGCCCTTCTTTACGGAATCGACAGAATAATCACCATTCTTGATCTTTGCAAGAAGAGCATCTGTTTCTTCTTTGCTCGAGATCTTTACCTTCTCGATCTTTCCGTTCTTCTTTTCACCATGGTATCTGGCTTTAAACGGGAAGCTTACATTCTTCGGAGAAAGCTCGGCATTGATATTCCAGTATTCTTCCGGAACAAACGCTTCGATCTCTTTTTCTCTGTCAACAACAAGCTTGGTTGCGACGGACTGTACACGTCCTGCGGAAAGGCCCTTGCGAACCTTGCTCCAAAGGAGCGGACTTAATTCGTAACCTACGAGTCTGTCAAGAATTCTTCTTGCCTGCTGAGCATTTACAAGGTCGATATCGATCTTTCTGGGAGACATGATCGCGTTTTTGATCGCCTTTTCAGTGATCTCGTTAAAAGAAATACGGCAATCATCATCAAGGTCAATGTTCAGGACCTTTGCAATGTGCCATGCAATCGCTTCACCCTCGCGGTCAGGGTCCGTTGCGATATATACGCGGTCTGCAGCACCTGCAAGATCCTTAAGTTCACGGATGACCTTCTCTTTTCCGCGCATATTGATGTAGGTCGGTTTGAAATCACGTCGAACATCGACACCCATCGTCGATGAAGGAAGATCTCGGATATGACCTACCGAAGCAGCGATCTTAAATTCTTTTCCCAAATAGCGGCCGATGGTCTTCGCCTTCGCCGGGGACTCTACAATTACTAGGTTTTTGCTCATGTCTGGCTAAACTCCTGTTGAAAATTCTTGACAGTAATTATATATAATTCATTATATGCGAATTGTCAAAACATATTTTTGCCGTTCACGAGTAACCGTGCCATCCAGTTCCATCTTCCCAAGCTCTTGAATTACGGATCTGTATGGGAGCCCGCTTTCTCTTACGATCTCATCGACAGAAAGCTCACAGGAACTAAGATAATCGACCAGGATCCGCCTGATTTCATCTGAAGTGATCGAATCAGGAGCGTCTTTGATCTTTCTTTCCAGAACTTTCCGGTCATACACATCCTTGATCTCTTCCAGTTCCCGGAAAAACACGGCTTTGGCTAGGTAGGCCAGGATATCTTCGGGTTCGATCGCGACAGAAGCTCCATCACGAAGAAGTGACAGATTACCCTCGGCCGTTTCCGAATAGATAATGCTGGGGATCGCAAACACCTCCCTTCCCTGCGCGGCAGCAAAGCTTGCGGTATGAAGTGTTCCGCTGTTCTTTCCTGCTTCAGTGATGAGCACACAGTCAGATAGTGCCGAAAGGATTCTGTTTCTCGCGGGAAAGTACTTCCTGATCGGATCCTGACCGGGAATCAGCTCGGACAGCAAAAGTCCTTCTTTCGAGATCCGCTCAAACAGTTCTCGATTCTCTTTGGGGTAGATGCGGTCAAGACCACACGGCATAACGGCGATCGTTTTTCCTCCTGCCGAAAGGCATCCTTCATGAGCGTATGTATCTACGCCTCTGGCAAGCCCGCTGACGATCACAAGATCATGACGGGAAAGTTTTTCGGCAAACTCTTTTGTGACACGCCTCCCATATACAGACGGGCGTCTTGTTCCGACAATACATACTCTGGACTTTTTCTCATCGATAAGGGAAATATCTCCCTTGTAATACAGCACGAGAGGCATATTGGTAAGATTCTGCATGTACCCGGGATATAAAGGATCCAGACGATCAATCGCTTTGATTTGATGGTCGGATACATAATTCACGTACGTTTCAAACTTAAGATATACTTCGCTTTTCTGAAATTTCGCCAGTCGGTCCATCTGATCGGGAGAAAGAGTATCTGAATTCATCACGCTTTCATGCTGATCCCAGAATGATTCGATCGATCCGAGCCCTTCTCTGGAAATAACACTTAATATTTGATTCCCCGTCATGATGTGATTCGCCATAAGAAGTGAGCAAAACAGATCCGAAGCCAGTTTTGTATCCATGCCGTTCTACCTCCCTTTGTGTCACTTTTTCTCTCCCCAATTAGGAAGGCGGAATGATACGGCTTCCACGATATGCTCGGTCTTGACGTCCCGTTCGTCGTCCATATCCGCGATCGTCCGTGAAAGCCTGACCATTCTCTGCAGCCCTCGAACCGAAAGCTGCATCTGATGGGCGACCATGGCCGCATACTCCATCTCTTTCTGGCCCAGCCTGAAGAGTTCTCCCAGATTGTTCTCCCGGCATTCTCCGTTTCTCACAGGAGCGATACCCGCTTGCTTACATCGTTCATACTGTCTTTCCCAGACTTCTTCCACTCGTTTTCTCCATACGGGGCTTTTAGGAGAATAGTCACCTTTCATTGTTTCAAGTAATGAATCTTCACTTATGTGATTAAGCGGGCAATATATATCCATCCGATCGAGGAGGGCGCCGCTTACTTTTCCCTGATACGAAGTGATCATGGATGGAGAACAAGTGCATTCCGACGGTGATTCCAGACACTTGCCGCACCTGCACGGATTCATGGCCCCGATCAGCATGAATCTGGCAGGAAATACATTGGTACAGTTATTTCTGGATACTTTCATCTCCCCGGTCTCGATGGGTACCCGAAGAAGATCCAGGACTTTTGGTGAAAACTCAGGTAGTTCATCTAGAAACAGTATCCCGTTTAATGCCCGTGATATCTCTCCGGGAACGGCATTTCTCCCGCCTCCGACCATGGCGGACGGGGTACATGTGTGATGGACATATCGGAAAGGCCTTTCTCTTGAAACAATGCTCTCTTTGGACAGGACAGAAAGAGCACTCTCTACGCGCAGAAGTTCGATCTTTTCCTCGATCGTCAAAGGCGGAAGGATGCCTTGAAGGATCCTCGCAGACAAGGATTTGCCGGTTCCGGGAGATCCGACGAGCAGCATATTGTGAAAGCCTGAGGCAGCAAGAGTGATCGCGCGAAGCGCAGCCGGCTGGCCCCGCAATGTCGAAATGTCTACTGAAGGATCGGGAAGATCTTCATCTAACGGATATAATGGATCGATCTCATTTTCATTCGATATCCCGGACATCACGGATATGGCTTCGACCAGAGTCTCAACTCCTTCAACCTTCACTCCGAGAAGATAAGCTTCGTCCATATCTTTTCTCGGAACGATACAGGTGTTGGTGTTCTCATTTTCAAGGCATAAAAGACGAGAAACGCTTCCGGGCACGGCACGAACTTCGCCGGTAAGTGATAATTCACCGTATATCACAACATCATTCACCTGCTGTTTCACCTGCCCTGTAGCAAGTAGGATCGCCATCGCGATCGCAAGGTCAAAGGAAGATCCGGATTTATGCAGGTACGCCGGGGAGATATTTACAAGAAGACGCTGATTCGGGAAAGTAAATCCACAGGACCGGATACTGGCACGAACTCTTTCTTTGGCTTCACGGATCGAGGAGTCGCCAAGGCCTACCACTTCAAAGCTCGGAAGCCCGGGGAAGATCGATGCCTCGACTTCGGCGACCATTCCTTCCAGGCCCTGAAGATATAAGGTCTTCACTCTTGCGTTTTTGGGAGAGATCTGCGTCATTTCGTGCCTCCTGCATAGGATTTACATGAGTTTACTCTTTCCCTTTTTGTATATCTGCCGTTTTTTCCGACAAAGCACGACAAAAGTACGAAATGTGCTATAATATGGCGTTGATATATAAATCTAAATATATAGAGATGAGGTCATTTCATGAAACTTGGTATTGTTGGTTTGCCGAACGTCGGCAAGAGCACTCTTTTTAACGCAATCACAAAGGCCGGCGCAGAATCCGCAAACTACCCTTTCTGTACGATCGAACCGAATGTCGGTGTAGTTTCCGTTCCGGACAGCCGTCTTGATGAACTTGCCAAGATGTATAATCCGGAAAAATACACTCCGGCCGTTATTGAATTCGTTGATATCGCAGGTCTCGTCCGTGGCGCAAGCAAGGGTGAAGGTCTCGGAAACAAGTTCCTGGCAAACATCCGCGAAGTAGACGCGATCGTTCACGTCGTCCGCTGCTTCGATGACTCCAATGTCGTTCACGTCGATGGCGGTGCGGATCCGAAGCGCGATATCGAAACCATTGAACTTGAGCTCATCCTTTCCGATATGGAATATATGGACCGTCGTCTGGACAAAGTCAGAAAGATGATGAAAGGCGGCGACAAGAAGTTCCAGGCCGAACTCGACTGTTACGAAAAGATCGCAAAGACTCTCGAGGAAGAAAAGCCGGCACGCTCTCTTACTTTTGACGAAGAAGAATCAGAATTCCTGAAGGATCTGGCTCTCCTTACACTTAAGCCTGTGCTCTATGTAGCCAACATCGCCGAGAGCGATATTTCCAACCCGGATATCGACTATGTTAAAACTGTACAGGAGATCGCCGCACGCTCCGGTGAGGAATGCGTCGTGATCTCTGCCAAGATCGAAGAAGAGATCGCGATGCTCGATCCGGAAGAAAAGGCCATGTTCCTTGAAGAACTCGGTCTTTCCCAGTCCGGCCTTGATAAGATGATCCAGGCAAGCTACAAACTCTTAGGTCTTATCTCCTACCTGACAGCTGGTCCGCAGGAAGTACGCGCATGGACGATCAAGAACGGAACTAAGGCACCTCAGGCTGCCGGTAAGATCCACTCGGATTTTGAGCGTGGATTTATCCGTGCCGAGGTCGTTGCTTTTGATGACCTGATGGCATGCGGAACATATACTGCCGCCAAGGAAAAGGGCCTTGTAAGATCCGAAGGTAAGGAATACGTCATGAAGGACGGAGATGTTGTTCTCTTCCGCTTCAACGTTTGATCGAACTATCAGATCACAAACAAAAAGGCTCCGCATAATACGGAGCCTTTTCTTATTCATTTCCGGACTTAATAGACGTCGTTCTGGATCATGTTCTTTTCTTCCCATTCGAGGTCTTCTTTCGGTTCTGCACCCTGCATATCGAGGACCTGGCGGAACTGGGTCTCATAGAGATCTCTGTAGATTCCGTTCTTTTCGAGAAGTTCCTGATGCGTACCGAGCTCGGCAACATGACCGTCCGCGATAACAACGATCTTTTCAGCCTTCATGATAGTCGAAAGTCTGTGCGCGATAACGATGGAGGTTCTGTTCTGCATCAAAACTTCAAGAGCCTCGGAGATCGCGTTTTCAGAGATCGAATCGAGGGCGCTCGTGGCCTCGTCGAGGATCAGGATCTTCGGGTCCTTGA
>JAFZBN010000021.1 GCA_017561715.1 Clostridiales bacterium
AACGGAAAAAGAACTGGACTCATCAGAAATACAGGATATACAGGTACTAAAAGTAGCGCATCACGGCAGCCGTTTTTCCACGTCAGATGAGTTTTTAAGTGATAAAATGATAGATGCAGCCGTGATAAGTGTGGGGTATAATCATTACGGACACCCTTCCGCAGAAGTCCTTGACCGGCTTTCGGAGCATGAGATCCCATGGTTTCGGACGGATGATAAAGGATGTGTGCTTCTTACCGCGAATGAAAACGGATGGGATCTTGACTATTATTTCGGTTCCTGAGGAGAGATATGGCTAAACAAGAAAAAAACAGTGCATGGAAAGACTACATCGATGTAGTAAATGACCTCAAGAACGATACTGCTTCGAGGGTCTATCTCATTTGTGGTGAAGAGAAGTATCTTGTCGACAAGACGATCGCCGATATGAAGAAGCGCTGGATCTCGCCCGGAGCGGAAAGCCTGGATTTTTACCTGAAGGATCAGACGAATTCGGAGATGCCGCTCGATGAATTCCAATCTCTCGTCGGGTCTCCACCGTTTATGTCGAAATATCGTATGACTGTTATCCGAAATCTCGGGCTTTGGGCAAATCGTGCCCCGTCGTCCGCAGCGGATGTGGAGAAATGGAAGACGGCACTGTCTTCGATCCCGGAATTTTCGGCTGTGATCTTTGTCGAAGATAAGATTGATAAACGTAAAAAGCAGCTTCTTGACGCGGTTTCGAGTATCGGAACTTTGGCCGAATTCAGTTTCCAGAACGAAGAGATGCTGACCAAGTGGATCAAGTCCTCGTTTTCCAGAAAGAATATCGCCACATCGCCGATGTGTATCAGTTCTCTTATCAGTAGAACCGATTCTTCTATGAGAATGATCGAAAACGAAGTGACGAAGATCATGCTCTATTGCGAGAATAAGGGCGTAAAAGAGCTGGATATGGATCTTTTGAACCGACTGAGCATTCCGGATGTTCATGCATCCGTGTTCAATATGACCGATGCGATCGGTAACAGACAGCCGGGTAAGGCTCTTGAGATCTTAAACGATCTGATCCTGCTTAAAGAGGCGATACCGAAGATCCGTCTGATGCTGGCCAGACACATCCGCCATCTGATCTGCGCCAAGGAGATCGGAAATGCCGCTGAGATCGCTTCCAGACTGAAAGTGCATCCTTTTGTTGCCAGAAATCTCGTTTCGCAATCCAGGGGATTTTCGATCGCCCAGCTGGAGAAGATCTACATGCTCTGTTTTGAGTCTGACCAGTGGGTAAAGACGGGAAAAATGGATGATCGGACGTCTATGGAAGTCTTGCTTTCCGCCTGCGGACAGGTTTGATCTGCAATTGACGGATAATAGGAATTAAGATAGAATTACTTGGATTTTATAAATGCGGAGGATAAGATGAGCAAAATTCAAATGAAAACGCCACTCGTTGAGATGGATGGCGATGAAATGACGCGAATCATCTGGAAGCAGATCAAGGATATCGTAATCGAGCCATTTGTGGATCTGAAGACAGAGTATTTTGATCTGGGACTGCCTCATCGTGATGAAACTGACGATCAGGTCACGATCGATGCCGCAAACCGCGCCGTTGAACTCGGTGTAGCGGTAAAGTGTGCCACGATCACTCCAAACGCTCAGCGTATGGACGAATATAAGCTGAAGCAGATGTGGAAGAGCCCGAACGGAACGATCCGTGCGATCATGGACGGTACGGTATTCCGTGCGCCGATCCTCGTAAAGGGCATTTCTCCTTTTGTTTCCTGCTGGAAAAAGCCGATCACACTGGCTCGTCACGCTTACGGCGATGTTTACCGTGATACGGAGCTGTATGTTTCCGGTCCGGCTACAGCCGAGCTTGTCGTAACATATGAAGACGGCAGAAAAGAAGTAAAGAAGATCCATGACTTTAAGGGTCCGGGCGTAATTGAAGGAATGCACAATCTGGATGCTTCTATCGAAGCGTTCGCACGTTCTTGCTTCATGTATGCGCTGGATATCAAGCAGGATCTCTGGTTTGCGACAAAGGATACCATTTCCAAGGTTTATGACCATCGTTTCAAGGACATCTTCCAGGAGATCTTTGATAATGAGTTCAAGGATAAGTTCGAGGAAGCAGGTATTACATATTTCTATACACTGATCGACGATGCCGTTGCTCGTGTAATGCGTTCCGAGGGCGGTATGCTCTGGGCCTGCAAGAACTATGACGGAGATGTTATGTCCGATATGGTCGCTTCTGCGTGCGGCAGTCTTGCCATGATGACATCCGTTCTGGTTTCTCCTTCCGGAAAATATGAGTTTGAGGCGGCTCATGGTACGGTAACCCGTCACTACTATCGCTACCTCAAGGGTGAGACAACATCTACCAATCCGATGGCGACGCTTTTCGCTTGGACAGGGGCTCTCCGTAAGAGAGGTCAGCTCGATGATCTTCCGGATCTTGTCGATTTCGCAGATCGTCTGGAAAAGGCTTCGATCGATACTATTGAAGAAGGTGTGATCACAGGAGACCTCAATGCTCTCATGGATCATCCGAATAAGAAAGTTGTTAATACTGAAGAATTCCTGCGCGCAATCGCAGAAAAATTAAACTGATCTGGAGGTTTCAAAATGAGCTATTTTGAAAGTTGGACCAAACATTCTGAGACGGTCGAGAACGAAAACGATTACAAGGCATATATCTCTAAGTACTATGAACTTGAGAAAAATGCTTATGACGAGATCCTTAAGAAGTATCCGGATAATGAGGATCTTCTGAACGGTAAGGCTGTTGATCTTGCCGAGAAGCTCGGATTCGGAAAAGAGAATATGGAGATCTTCGTCGGTTTCCTCGAGGGAATCAGCACAAGCCTTACTGAGGAGTATGATTACAAGTCAGTTGACGATGATTCCGATGTTGCTCTGAAAGTTGATTATGAGAAACTTTTCTACAACATGCGTGACGCAAAGGCTGAGTGGCTTTATACACTGAAGAGCTGGGATAACGTTCTTACCGCTGAAAAGCAGCAGGAGATCACAAAACAGTATCGTGAGGACAACATTGTTCATGTCGAGAAGATCGGCAGAAACGATCCGTGTCCGTGCGGAAGCGGCAAAAAGTACAAGAAGTGCTGCGGTAAAAAAGAAAACTGATCTTAGGATCTTATACAACTGAATAAATCAGGATGAACGGGCTTATGGCCCGAAAAGTTCGGTTTTAACCCGACTATGAAATGAGATTACATGAAATGTATCCTCGCTTCTGGTCGGGATTTTTTTATGCAAAGGAGGTGAAAAAATGAAAATGAAAGAACTGCATCCTTCCGTTCGACCGTATGAACGTTTGGAATCATCCGGAGCCGAAGCGCTTTCGGATGAGGAACTTCTCGCGATCATCATAAGGACCGGAACAAAAGGGAGGTCGGCAAAAGAAATCGCATCGCAGATCCTTTCTTCCGAAAACACCCCGGACGGGCTTTCGGGATTAAATCAGCTTTCGATCTCGGAACTTTCAGATATCGATGGTGTCGGCCGGATCAAAGCGATTATGATCAAAGCCAGCCTGGAACTGGGAAAACGAAGCGTGACGGCCTTTTCTAATGACAATCGGGTGCGTTTTCTGTCTGAAGATATTGCCTGCAGATACTTTCAGGAGAAAATGTCCTGGCTGGATACGGAAGAAGTACAGGTGGTGTATCTGGATACGCAGAAGCGCCTGATCGCACATCATGTTTTGTGCAAGGGAACACTGAATTCCGTCGGCGTCAGTAACCGTGAGGTTTTCAGGATCGCCGTGAAGGTAAACGCAGCTGCGTTGATCTTAGCGCACAATCATCCGAGCGGCGACGCCAAGCCAAGCGAAGAAGATATTCAGGCTACAAAAGAACTGCAAAAGAGCGGACAACTGATCGGAATAGATGTGATCGATCACATTGTTGTCGGTCGCGGGGTATCGATCAGTATGCTGAAAAACGGATATATGGAGGAAATATAAAATGGTCACAGAGCGTAAAACAACAACCGGAAAACTGAGTTTTAAAGAGTTCATGGAAGCTTTCCGCGCACAATACAAGTACGGCGCTTCGCAGCCGTTGAAAAAATACACGATCACGGAACAGGTCATTCATAAGAATAACCGTAATCTTCACGGGATCATCGTCAGGGCTCCGGGTAATCGAATTGCCCCGGTCTTCTACTATGAGGACTTCTATGATGCTTATAAGAAGGGCACATCGATCGAAGAATGTATCGCAAAAATGGTCGGATTCGTAAGTAAGAACAAATTCCCGGATAACGCCTTAAGTGAAGTGTTTACATGCTGGGACAAGGTGAAGGATAAGCTCATCGTTAAACTCATGAATTTTGATAAGAACAAGAAGGATATAATTCAAAAACCATACATGATGATCGGTGATATGGTCGTGATCGTTCAGATATTCGTGAATGATCCGACGATCGGAAACGGCTGTGTCACCGTGGATAACGCGCTTTTAGATATCTGGTCGGTCGAACGTGAAGTGATCTTCAAGCATGCGTTTGACAATATGAATGATTATCGGATCAAGGCGATCAATCTTTTAGACCTGGAGTTTGATGACGACTCGAAGGAGAAAGAAGAACCGAATATCTATGTTGTTTCGTACGATGCTCCTTTCCCGGGTGCCGCGGTACTGCTTCGTACAGACTATCTTCACGATTTTGCTCTGACGAAAGAGATGGACTTTTTCGTGCTTCCGGTCTCGGTGCATGAGATCCTTCTGATCGAAAAGCGTCCTCAGATCGGCCAGGAGCATCTGTTTGCCATGATGCAGGCGATCAATTCCGATAAAGCGTTGTCTGAAAATATGCTTTCGGAAAGGATCTTTACTCTTGATCGCGGTGAAAAGACACTTCGAAGCATTACCGACGGGCAGGAACTGCAGCTGGTATGTTAGAGATCTCTTATTCTTCGCTTTGAACACAGGAAACAAAAGTGTGGTATAATTTTTGAAAGTTTGAAGTGGAGGATGCTGAAATGAGAAGGTTATTCGATAATAAGTTGCTGGTGTTGGTGCTTGCGACATTATTACTGATTGCTTTTATCGTTCTCAGCGCGATTCCGGGAAGCCCTCTTTCCGGCGCGACAAAGCCTCTTTCCGTCATCGTCGATCCGATCCAGTCTGTTTTCCAGAAGATCGGAACCAAGATTTCTGACTTTTATTCCGCTATCGCAGAAGGTATGGAGATCCGAAAAGAAAATGAGGAGCTCCGAGCGGAGATCGCCGAACTGGAATATGAGGTTCAGCAGGGTGAAGAAGCCCGCATACGCTGGGAAGAATTGAAAAGTGCTTTCAGCATCCAGGATTCTTTTGAAAACTACCATATTCACGGTGCTTCCGTTCTCACAAGAGAAGCGGACGAGTGGTTCAGCGTCATTCGTGTCAATGTAGGCACGGATTCCGGAATCGATTCATCTACCGGATCATATGCTGTCGTTGATGCCCGAATGAATCTTGTAGGCCGTGTTATGACAACGGATAAGGATTCTTCTAAAATCCTGCCGTTACTTCATGAAGGTTTTACCGTAAGCGCCAAGGTCAATGAAGTAAACGGCGCCACGGTATTAGTTTCCGGTGATATTACATTAAAGAGCGAAGGTTTATGTGTCGTTACGAGAATACCGAGTAATATCATACTCAAGCCGGGACAGGAACTCGTTACAAGCGGAGAAGGAGGACTGTTTCCGGCGGGTATTCCTATCGGTGTGATCGAGACATTCGATGATTCGGATCCGAACGATCTGAAGGCAACATTGCGCCCTTATGCCGTTATTTCCGACATTAAAGACGTATTCATCATGGTTCCGAATGACGATACTGATCCGACAAAGGAATCTGCAAAGGATCCGACTTCTTCGGAGATGATCGAAGATCCGTCCGGAACTTCTCTTGATACAACACCTGACACGACGCCTGTTTCTGAATCACCGGCCGATACTTCTCCCGAATCTACAGGAGAAGCCGCATAATGAATAAGAAGGAACGCGCGCGTCAGATCATTGTATATGCCGTATATATTACGAGTGTGTGCTGCCTGCAGGTCACATTCCCGCATGTTTTCGGTCTTTTTGGAAGAACCTGTGATCTTATGCTTGTGTTTGTAGTGCTTTCCGGATATCTTTTCGGAACTGTTGATGGAGTCGTCGTCGGCCTTTTGGTAGGTATGCTCCGAGATTACTTTTCAGGACCTGTTATTTCTGGTATGAATAACGCGCCGGTGGCAGTGCTGGGTATCGGACTTTTGGCATTCCTTTATGTCGGAATTCTCTCTTCGATCCTTTTTCGAACAAGATTCCGCAGAAAGTACAATCTCGGGCTCGTTCAGGTAGCCATGGTATCGGCGATGTATTATACTCTCGGACACATTCTTTCCTGGATGTATCTGAGAATTGGCAGAAACAGCTCATCATATCACTCGATAAGGTATATACTGTTATCAAGCATTTTCCCGCAGATATTGGTAAATATCATAGCTGCGGTTCCGATATTGTTTCTTCTTCGATTTGCCGGGCCATACAAAAAAGGCATTAAATCCGGTCTGGTCGATGGATACAGTGTGGAGGACAGAGGATGGCAAAAAATCTGAACGACGACAACTTATACGTATTCGATGAAGACCATGTCTCGTCGAATAATGTGCCGTCAGATGGCGGTGTACCTTCGCGTATCCTTGATTTTGTCACCAGCCGTTACTTCGTTCTGGGCCTGTTGTTCTGCGTTTTCGGTCTTCTGATACTGATCAAGACCGTTTCTTTGCAGTTCTCCGATGCGTCAAAGAAGATCTCCGCGAGTTCTGTCGGCGTTTCCCATCAGTATGTTGTTCCAGCTCCGCGAGGCGATATCGTCGACTGCAATGGTCGTGTAATCGCCACAAGTCAGGAGATCAATGTTCTGATGCTGGCCAATTCCGGCCTTACAGATGATCAGTTAAACAGCATGTGCCTTGAATTGTCCTATCTTTTCGATGAGTATAACTGTATTCCGGTTTCAGACCTTGACGAGTACTTCTCCGTCGATCCGTACGAATTCTTAAAGCCGGACGATGAGATCGCGCTTTGGCAGACGAACCGAAATCTCTTTGCTCTCAAAGAGCCGAATCCGAATACTGTCGTTACTTACACGGATACTTACGTGAAAAATGATCCGAAGATCTTTTTCCTTTATCTCAGAAGACTTTTCAAAGTAGATGAGAATTATAACGAAGATGAAGCATATCGTATTATCCGTATCCGTTATCAGATCTATACGGATAACTGGTCATTCCAGACCGGTACCCCGGTTATGATCGCAAGAGATGTTCCGGAAGAACTGATCCGGCTTCTTATGGAGCAGAACTACCACTATATGGGCATTTTGCCGAATAAGGAGTACCGACGGGTATATACCCCTCTTGCTAAAACGTCTTCGCATGTTATCGGATATGTCGGAAAGATCTCACAGGAAAGACTTGCCGAGCTTTCTTCGGTAGGATATCTTGCCTCGGATCTTGTCGGTCAGGGCGGCGTTGAAGCCCAGATGGAACGATACCTGCATGGCCAGTATGGCGAGAAACCGTATAACATCTGGTCAACCGATGAAGAGAACGGATTCTTTTATGATTCAAATCTCGGAATCGATCCTGTCCCGGGATCTACCGTTAATCTTACGATCGACTCGAACATTCAGCAGGTGGGAATTGACGCGATCAAGGATTACATCGCCGCAGCCCAGCGAGCAGAAGAAAAAAAGCCTGAGGATGAGCGGTACAAGACCGCAAACGCCGGCGCTTTTGTAATGATGAACGTCAAGAACGGCGAGATCATCGCCATGGGTTCTTACCCGGACTTTGACCCGAATGACTTTGTTCTTTCCATGGAAGGCGACGCTCAGGCGAAGGTCCAGGTCAAGTATTACCTCGGAATCGATGAGTATCAGGACATTACGGCGGTCGACATGCCTCTTTGGAATCGAGCGATCATGTCCATGTATCCTCCGGGATCCACATTTAAGATGGTCACTGCGTTAGCAGCCCTGGACTGTGGAACGATCACCACGCAAAACAGTGAAGTCCGCTGTGTCAGCCCTACGGAATTCGGCGGCATGCCTTGGAAGTGTCTTGAGCGTCCTGATACAGGTCACGGAATGCTTGACCTTACATCCGGTCTTGCCACTTCTTGCAATATCTATTTTGCGAAGCTCGGAGTTGATACCACGATCAATGAAATTGACCGTATTGGTGCAAAGCTCGGTCTTGGCGAACTCACAGGCATCGACCTCCCCGGTGAGATTCCCGGAATCCGTGCCAATCGAGTAAATAAGAGACTTCTCCGACAGACCATGACGGATGAGGACTTAGACTGGCACGTAGCTGATACGGCCCAGGCCGCTATCGGACAGTTCGACAACTGCTTTACGGTTACACAGCTTGCAAGATATACGGCTGCAATTGCCACGAATAATCTGGTAACGCCTCATGTTATTCGAAGTGTCGTAGCTGATGACGGCTCGATACTGTATACGGGTAATACTCAGGCTGTTCCATGCGGGTTTAATCAGGACTATCTTGATGCGATCCATACAGGCATGCGTGCCGTTGTTACTAGTGATCAGGGAACCGCGCATAACATCCTCGGCAATTTCCCGATCAAGGTTGCCTGTAAGACGGGTACGGCTGAGACGGGATTTGAGGAAAAGAAGAAAGAGTATTCGAATGGATTGTTCGTATGTTACGCGCCGGCGGATGATCCGGAGATCTGCATCGCACTTTGTATCGAAAAAGGTGAGTGGGGTTCTTATACGAGTGATATCGCGAAGAAACTGCTTATGGCCTATTTTGGAATATCTGACCCGAGTGAAAGTGCTCCTGAACAAAGTTCCCCGCCGCTTGGTGATGTCGGTGTTGTCGAAGAAACCACAAGTACGGAAACTACGGAAGATCCCGGTTGATCGTGATTTGATGCTATTTTATGCAAAATAGTAAATTTCGGTTGCAGATTCTGCCCCGAGTTAGTAGAATATATATATACTTTTTTGGAGGCAGCGAGAATGAAGATCGTTATTATGGCTGATAATCGAAAGAATGAGCTTCTTGTAAACTTTTGTATTGCGTATCGTCAGCTCCTTTCCAAACACACCTTGATCTCGCTGCATAATACAGCCACACTTCTCGAATCTGCTGCTGAACTGAGTGTTGTTGGTCTTTCTACCGACTATTCCGGTGGATTTGATCAGCTTGCTTCTCGTGCGGAATATAACGAGATCGACTGCGTTATTTATCTGAGAGATACCCAGCTTGCAAATTACAATGAGATCAACCCGCTTCTTAAGGCATGCGACTATAACAGCATTCCTTACGCGACGAACCTTGCAAGCGCCGAGATCCTGATCCTTGCGATCGATCGTGGTGACCTCGACTGGCGTGAACTTATTCGCGACAATAAATTCTGATCGACATGAAGATCCTTACTTTTTCCTATGGGTTGGCAAGTGCCAATATGTATGTCCTGCTCTTCGGCAGCGAAGCGCTTGTCATCGATCCATGCTGTCCCTGGAGCGAAACGGAGCTTGAAGATATCGATGTGAAGGCTGTTTTCTGTACACATGGACATTTTGATCACATATCCGCAGCAGACGATATCTACTCGCGTTTCAAATGCCCGATCTATGTCTCGAAGGAAGATCAGGAAATGCTACCGGATCCGATCTTAAATCACGGTGTTGATTTCGGTCTGAATGTGTCTGTTTCGGTTCCTGCTTCTGTTTTCCCTGAAACTGAAATGAATAACCGCGTGCTCGGACTTTCTGACTCAGAGGAGTTTTCATTAAAGGTCATCTCGACTCCGGGACATACATCCGGTTCGTCGTGTTTCCTTTTTACTCTTGCCAATGGCGAAAAACACATGTTTACAGGAGATATGCTTTTTATGCGCAGTATCGGAAGAACTGATCTCGGCGGTTCCTACTCTGACATGACGCGTTCGATCGAACTTCTGAAAACACTGGATGACGATATAGTGTGCTATCCGGGCCACGGCCCCGTAACTGTTCTAGGTGCTGAGAAGAAGAGTAATCCGTATTTCTGATCAAATCTTTCAAATCTCGCATTTTTGTCGGCTTTTGTATTTTCAGAAGCCGTTTTTATTTTCCTCCTCTTGCTATATTGAAGCAGGAGGTGATCAATATGCATACGATACAGGCATCAATCGTGTTTTCAATAGTATTTGCAGTCATCTGCGGAATTCTCGCCATGAATCCGATCATGTATGCGAGAACTGAAGAGATTGCCGGTCTGTCTGTTTCCTGCCAGAAAGACAGTAATCACAAAGACGACATGTTCAAAGTAAAAGCCAAGACGAGCAACAATAATTCCTGGGATGTCGAGTTCAGCTGCCCGGAGAAGGCATACCGTTTTTCTAAAGGCATCCGTGATTCGGTCAGGATCCTGATCGGGTAGGAGGCTTATATGAAAAGAAAACTATTCGGACGGCGCGGATCCATTACGCTGTTCCTTTGTATTATCCTTTCAGCGGCCATCCTGCTTGAAACGATCTACCTGGAGGGTGCTTACAGAAGAAAGCAGGAGGTAATACTTACTGAAGCCGTTTCACATCAGACGGAACAGATCCTTTCGCAATTTAACAGGGATTATCTGGACTGGTACGGCATCTATGTGCTTGATGATGTAAGTTCCGGCAGTGCGGTATTCGATGAAATGACAAAAGGATACTCGGACATGTCTTTTGAATATGAGTTGACCGACGAATTTGATAAGGATGATCTCCGCGCGTCTGCCATCGAATACATGAAACTCCGAGGTATCGCATTTGAAGGCTCTGCCTTGTTGGATCGACTGAATATATCTGTTTCACAGCTTTCCGAAAACAGTCATACAAGCGGGATCGGACTTGGAAACTGGCTTCCTACATTTAAGGATTACTTAGAAAACAAGGAAAAGTATAAAGACAGATTATCCGATTTTGAAGATGTATGTGATCACTTGGGGCTGGGTGATAAGCTGCCCTACTTTTCTGCTTTTTGTGATGATGTTTCAGAGACGTGGGAAAAAAGCAGCAGTCAGTATTTCGAATGCGGAGATTCATCTGTCACGGTGTCACTTTTTGATCCGGGAAGTATTGATTCGCTGACCTCAGCATTTGACAATTATATCGATGCTGACCTGCCGTCGATCGTCGACAGGCTTCTCATCAATGAATATGCCGTATATTCTTTCGATTCTTATGTGACAAGATATCAGGGTGATGATGATTATGAGCCGGAGAGTAATATACTTGGGATTCCATTTGATGAGATCCATGATTCCAATGAAATGGGTGATCTTGAATACCTTTTTGTCGGTTCATCAGATAAAACATTGAATAAGCTCGTTTCGTACGGCACTTTGTTCGGAACAAGGCTTATCTTGAATTACAGTGCGTTTTTGCTTGATGAAGAAAAGAGGAGCACAGCCTTGGTTTTTGCCGAGATACTTTGCATTCTGATCTCACTGCTCACTTTTTTTACGGTCAATCTTTCTCCGACGGTCGTAATGTATTTTATTTTGTTCGTTTATGCCTATACTGCGGCACTTACTGATGTGACAAAACTTGTTCTCGGCATGACGGTGCCGATCTTTTACAACGATTCGGTATGTGAGGCATTAGGAGATTTTGCGGATACCTGCTATCGCGACTATTTTCGAGTTTTCCTTCTCTTTGTTCCGGAAGATGATCTTCTTGAAAGAATGGTCTACGTGATCAAACGGGACTGCGAAGACTCTCTATACACGGGCGTGAGAGCCGAAGGATCTTTACGTGAGGACAAATTCACGGTGAAAAGGAGGTTTGAACTTTATGAAAATCCGGAATAAAAAACGGATCATAAGAACCGGTTCTATAGTATTGGAAGCTACTCTTACTTTCCCGCTTTTTCTGGTCCTTCTTTTGTCGGTCCTCAGCTCAATGACAGTTGTAAATGCGGATCTGTATATGCAGAGAGCGACGGAAAACGTTGTTTCCGAACTTAATGTGGCTATCCCTCTTGTAGCAAACGGAATTTCTACGATCGATGATATCGTCTCCGAATTCGGACTGTCTGATAGTGATTCGATCGATACTTCTGGACTGGATGAGGCGCTCGGTGTTTTGGGCGGTGTTTCCGGCACGACCGGTGTTGATCTGGAGGATGTCTTAAGTACCGGTGTATTTGGAAGCTATGTAAGAGACCGGATCGTAAATGAATTCGTGAAGTTGACGGATAACGGCTGGGTATACAACGCGCTTGTTAAAAACGTTTCAGTATATCTTGATGTCGAGACCGAAGACAGAAGCGTTTTTCTTAAGGTGTATTACGATATCGATGCAGGTGCGCTTACGCTTTCTCGCTCATATTGTTCATCCCTGGCTCTTTATGCCGATATGATCCCGCTGCGAGCGGAAAACGAACGAGAAGAAGTCAGTAATGAGACAGTTTGGGATCTGGATAATTTTGACCGAGGGGTCGAAATAAGAGAGCGTTTCGGCGGCAACCTCCCGTATAACTATCCCGTGATCTGTTATAGCTCGGGAAATGAAGTAAAGTCAGTAAAAAGCCTGGATGGAACTTCGCCGTACTATGCTTCCAGAGTTGAAGTGAATGATAAGGTCAAAAAGTACATACGCGATCTTTCTGATTTCGACGGATCTGACTTTTCAGGAGTTTCCGTGACTGTGGATGAATATACGAAAAAGACACTGATCATCGTCGTTCCGGAGAACTGTTCCGATAAAGTATACGGGTATATCGAAGATCTTCATGGTTACGCGCAGCAGCGTAATGTAGATCTTTGCATAGAAAAATATGAGATATCACACCGATATGACGAAAAAGACACTGAAATCTAAGCGTTTTATATATTATATATATTAAAAAGTTGTTGTCACATCTGGAACCTTGCGGTATAGTATTAGTTGCTGATATTTTGAGTAACTGTGTTTTCGGAGGAATTTGATTGAAACAGAGCGTCGAACAGGTTAGAGAAGTCGGTTCTACAAGACAGGCATCCGTCGGTTCCAATGAAGAAGCATCGATCGGTGATGTTCTTCGTAAAGCAAGAAAAGAGTTGATGACCAAACGCATATTGATTGCCATAGTCGTTATTCTTTTGTTCACCATATGTTTCTTTTTTGCTGTAAATGGTACTTTTGACCGCTTTGTTGACTATCTTATCAGTCTTGCGGAGTGAAAAAATGGTGAATGGCAAGTTAAAAGATGAACATATGGATGACCTCTTCAGGGCAATCCTGACATTGGAAACAACAGATGAATGCTATTCTCTGTTTGAAGACCTTTGCACGATCTCCGAGATCAAGTCGCTTGCTTCAAGATTTCAGGTCGCTATCCTTCTTGATAAAGGGTACACATATACTGAGATCTTTGAGAAGACGGGCGTCAGTACTGCTACGATCAGTCGTGTCAAGCGCTGCCTGGATTATGGCGCAGATGGCTATAGGACGGTTCTTGACAGAATGAATATACAGGCTGAGAAGTCTGAAAAAGGAAGAATGGAAGGAAAAAGCAAGAAATGAGCATTATTAGTAAGATTTTCGGTACGCACAGCGATCACGAGATCAAACACATTATGCCGATCGTGGAGGCTATCGAAAGTCGCTCCGACAAATTCAAGGAAATGTCGGAAAGTGAACTTAAGGGCATGACCGATGTCCTCAAAAAACGTCTGGCAGACGGAGAGACTCTGGATGATATCCTCCCGGACGCATTCGCAACGATCAGAGAAGCTGCATGGAGAGTACTGGGACTTCGTCCTTATAAAGTACAGCTCATCGGTGGTATTATTCTTCATCAGGGCCGTATCGCCGAGATGAAGACAGGTGAAGGTAAGACACTTGTTGCTACACTTCCTGTTTATCTCAACGCACTTACCGGCCGCGGTGTTCACGTAGTAACCGTCAACGATTATCTTGCTCGAAGAGACAGTGAGTGGATGGGTAAGGTTTATCGCTATCTCGGTCTTTCCGTAGGTCTTATCGTTCACGATCTGGACAACGATGAAAGAAGAAAAGCTTATAATTCCGATATCACATACGGTACAAACAATGAATTCGGTTTCGACTATCTCCGTGATAACATGGTCGATCGAAAAGAGAAAATGGTTCAGCGTGATCTCGTTTACGCGATCGTCGACGAGGTCGATAGTATCCTTATCGATGAAGCCAGAACGCCTCTTATTATTTCCGGCATGGGCGGCGAGTCCTCCGATATGTACACCAAGGCGGACCGCTTCGTTAAGACTCTTAAGAAATTCGTCGTAGTTGAAACAGATGAAAAGGTCGACATTGATGATGTCAGCGGAGACTGCGATTACGTTGTCGACGAAAAGGCAAAGACGGCTGTTCTTACAGCAAATGGTATTTCCAAGGCTGAGAAGCACTTCGGTGTTGAGAACCTTTCCGATCCTGAGAATTTCGATCTTCAGCACTATATTAATAACGCTCTCAAAGCAAATGGTACGATGGAGCGCGACCAGAAGTACGTTGTTACCAATGGTGAAGTTATCATCGTTGACGACTTTACCGGTCGTTTGATGTATGGCCGTCGTTTCAGTGATGGTCTCCATCAGGCAATCGAAGCCAAGGAAGGTGTTAAGGTCGAAAGAGAGTCCAAGACACTTGCTACCATCACATTCCAGAATTATTTCCGTATGTACGAGAAACTTGCCGGTATGACAGGTACTGCTTATACAGAGGAATCTGAATTCCGTCAGATCTACAGCCTCGACGTAATCCAGATCCCGACAAATAAGCCGATCGCCCGTATCGATGAGCATGACGCCGTTTATAAGAACCAGAGCGGTAAGTACGCTGCTGTACTCCGTCAGGTCAAGGAAGCTCATGAGAAGGGCCAGCCGGTTCTTGTCGGTACTGTTGAAGTAAGTAAGTCTGAGTTCCTTTCCAAGATCTTTACCCGTGCCGGCATCAAGCACGATGTATTGAACGCCAAGAACCACCTGCGAGAAGCTGAGATCGTTGCTCAGGCAGGCCGTTACGGTGCAGTAACGATCGCGACCAACATGGCAGGTCGTGGTACCGATATTTTGCTCGGTGGTAACCCCGAGTTCATGGCAAAACAGGAAATGCGTAAGCTCGGTTATACAGAAGAACTGATCGATGCATCTACAGCTTACAATGAGACTGACGATGAGGTCATTATCGAAGCTCGTGAGCGTTTCTCTACTCTTGAAAAAGAGTTTAAAGAAAAGATCAAGGATGAGACTGAAAAGGTCAGAGAGGCCGGCGGTCTTTTCATCATCGGTACAGAACGTCACGAATCCCGTCGTATTGATAACCAGCTCCGTGGTCGTGCCGGTCGTCAGGGTGACCCGGGACGCACGAAGTTCTTCCTTGCATTGGATGACGATCTGATGCGTCTTTTCGGTGGTGAGCGTGCGAATGCCGCATTTGAGACACTCGGTGTTGATGAAACAGTTGAGATTCAGTCCGGTATCCTCAGCAAGCAGATCGAAAGTGCGCAGAAGAAGGTTGAAGGTCAGAACTTCAGTATGAGACGTCACGTTCTCGAGTACGACGATGTTATGAACGTTCAGAGAAACCTCATCTATGAACAGCGTCGTAAGGTGCTTGACGGTGTGGATATCCACGAAACGATCAAGAAGATGGTTGAAGCCGTTGCAGAACGTGTTGTTGACCGTGTTGCTCTTGACGGTGACATCGGAACTGAGGAATGTCTCGGTCTTAAAGCAAACATCGCAGACGTATTCGGAGCGGTTCCGGTTCTCGAAGATATCGAGAAGAAGATCAGCGCGAAAGAATCCGCTGACGCGGATGAGATCTCTTCCAAGCTGGTTGAGCAGAGCCTTGAAAAGCTTGAAAAACGTGATGAGGAGATCACACCTGAGATCTTCCGTGAAGCAGAGCGTCAGATCCTTCTTTTCAACGTAGACCAGAAGTGGATGGATCACATCGATGCCATGGATCAGCTGAGAAATGCGATCGGCATGAGATCTGTCGGCCAGAAGGATCCGGTCGTTGAGTATCGTATTGAAGGTTCCGATATGTTTGATGAGATGAACATGCTCATCCAGAATGATACCGTTCGACTGATCATGAAGGCGAACATCGAAGCCGGACAGCGTATCGAGAGAAAGAATTCCGTTAAAAAGCTTCAGGAAGGTCACGGCAGTGCCCAGCTGGATTCTGTTGCTAAGCGAGCTCAGTCCGGTGAAGACGCTAAGGCTAACCAGCAGGCAGGTATCACGCAGAACCAGCCGGCTAAGCGTGACGCCAAGAAGGTAGGCCGCAATGATCCGTGTCCGTGCGGAAGCGGCAAGAAGTATAAAAACTGCTGTGGAAAGGAATCCAATGACTAAGTCAGATTATTATTCTGATGTATTGGAGGCATCCGAGTATATCCGTTCGAAAGTTGCGGACATACCGGATGTTTGCCTTGTCCTGGGCTCCGGACTCGGCCCGCTGACAGAACGTGTTGAAACGATCAATGAGCTCTCTTATGAGAATATTCCGCATTTCCCGAAAACCACTGTTGCCGGACATGACGGAAAGCTCCTTGTCGCCAGACTTTCTGGTGTCTTGACTTTCATCATGAAAGGCCGTTTCCACTATTATGAAGGGTATTCGACACAGGAAGCTACGTTCTATGTTCGCGTCATGGCGAAGCTCGGTGTTTCGACTTTGGTTATGACAAATGCCGCAGGCGGTATCAATACAGCCATGAACCCGAGTGAACTGATGCTGATCACTGATCATATAGGACTGTTCTGCGATTCTCCGCTTCGTGGGCCGAATCTTGATGAGTTCGGACCTCGTTTCCCGGATCAGACAAGAGTCTATGATCGTGAGCTTTCCGAGAAGATGATCGAATCTGCCGAAGAATTAAGCATTCCTCTTCATCAAGGAGTTTATGCATATACACGCGGTCCGCAGTACGAGACACCGGCGGAGATCAGGGCATTAAAGGTATTAGGCGCAGATGCAGTCGGAATGTCGACGGTAGCTGAAGCGATCGCGGCCAGCCACAGCGGAATGAAGGTATTGGCTGTTTCTTGCATCACAAACTTTGCCGCCGGAATCTCCGGGCAGCCGCTTTCTCATGCGGAAGTCATGGAAAACGCCAATAAATCATCTAAAAACAGTATCGCGTTAATGGAGAAATTCTTCTCAAAACTTTAAGGAGAACGTCTATGAGTGATTTGCCTCTTTACGAAATCAAGGACATCAAACTGGCTCCGGAAGGACACCACAAGATCGACTGGGCCTACAGGAACATGCCTGTTTTACGCATTATCGAAAAGGAACTTAAGGAGACCAGACCTTTTGAGGGATTAAAGATCTCCGTAAGTGTTCATGTTGAGGCAAAGACCGCCAATCTTGCGCTCGTTCTTCGCGAAGGCGGCGCAGATGTTGCACTTACAGGTTGTAATCCTCTTTCCACGCAGGATGATGTTGCAGCTGCTCTTGTCGAGCGCGGTATGAAAGTATACTGCATTCACGGTGCCGATCCTGAGACATACAGAAGACATCTTGAAATGACGCTGGCATTCGGTCCGGATATCGTTATCGATGACGGCGGTGACCTTGCGATGCTTCTGCATTCTACGCATAAGCATCTTGTTGCCGGTATGCTCGGTTCTTGCGAAGAAACGACGACAGGTGTACACAGACTTAAGATCCTGGAAGAGCAGGGAAAGCTTTCTTACCCTGTAATCGCCGTTAATGACGCGCGCTGTAAGCATCTTTTTGATAACCGTTTCGGAACCGGTCAATCCGTCTGGACGGCGATCATGGCGACTACCAATCTTATCGTTGCTGGTAAGTATGTGGTTGTAGCCGGGTTCGGCATGTGCGGAAAGGGCGTTGCTCTTCGCGCGAAGGGTATGGGTGCCCGTGTTATCGTTACTGAGATCGATCCGGTCAAGGCCTGCGAAGCGATCATGGAAGGCTATGACGTCATGACGATGGACGAAGCGGCTTCTCTCGGAGATGTATTCGTAACTGTTACAGGTTGTAAGGACGTCATCACCAAGAAGCATTTCGAGAAGATGAAGGATGGCGCTATCTGTTGTAATGCCGGTCATTTCGACGTTGAGATCAATCTTGTCCAGCTTGCTGAAATGGCAAAAGAACGTAAGGAACTTCGTAAGAATATCGAAGGATTCATCATGGAAGACGGCAGAACGATCTGCATCCTTGCGGAAGGTCGTCTTGTCAACCTTGCTTCCGGTGACGGACATCCTGTCGAGATCATGGATATGAGCTTTGCGCTTCAGGCACAGAGCGCCAGATATATTGCCGAACATGGAAAAGAACTGGAGAAGAAGGTATATGACACACCGACAGTCATTGATGACCGTGTAGGTGAATTCCTGCTTCAGTCTAAGGGTTATTCGATCGATAAACTCACTCCCGAACAGGACAGATATATCCATTCCTGGGATCTGGAGGAGTGATATGAATAAGTCTGTACTGTTTTCGGATATTACGATCGTTACGCCTCATGACGGATCTCCTGTTTCCATACAGGAACATGCTTATTGCTCGGTATCTGGCAATAAGATCGTATATGTAGGAACTTCTAAGGAAGAAGCAGCTGAAGCGCTGAAGGACTCAGTCGAAGTTTTCGAGTATAACGGTAAGAATAAGATCCTTTGTCCGTCTTTCGCTAACGCGCACGGTCATACTCCGATGTCGATCTTCCGAAATATCGCGGATGACAGGTCTCTTCAGGACTGGCTTTTCGGCCAGATCATCCCGCGTGAAGACAAGATGGTCGCTGATGATTTCTATTATGGAAATCTTCTTACACTTGCCGAGATGATCGAAGGTGGTACCGGCTGTGTCGCCAATATGTATGATGGCGCGCTTCTTATCGCGAAAGGCGCTGTAGAAACGGGATTCCGCGTTCAGCAGACTTCTATGGGAAAGAAGTGTATCGACGGAAAGTGGTCGGTAGATCGTACGAGTGTCGATGAACTCAACGCTTTCATTGAAGGTGAGGGGAAAGGACTTATTACCCACAGTCTTCTGGTACATTCGATCTATCTTTATCCGGAAGATTTCTATAAGCCGCTGGCTGAACTTGCGAAAGAATATGATCTTCCGGTAAGTGTCCATATTTCCGAGACGATCACTGAAAATGAGAACTGTCAGAAGAGTTACGGTTGTTCTCCGGTTCAAAAGCTCGACTGGGCAGGTCTGTTAAACGATAGAACCGTAGCAGCGCACTGTGTTCATTTAACTCCGGAAGACCGAAAGATCCTTGCGGATCGAAAAGTCTGGGTGGCACATAACCCGTCAAGTAATATGAAGCTTGCTTCCGGATTCGCGGATATGGTCAATATGCAGAAAGACGGCGTTCGTCTCTGCATCGGTTCCGACGGTGCGGCAAGTAACAATAATCAGGATATGTACATGGAGATGCGTCTTGCTTCCTTTATGGCAAAAGGAACGACACTTGATCCGACTGTTCTTAAGGCGGAAGACGTTTTCACGATGGCGACCAGAAACGGTTATCTGGCGTGTGGTTTTGAGGACTGTGGTATTATAGAGCAAGGCATGCGTGCGGATCTTCAGATCGTAGATTATGACTGCCCGCAGATGTGGCCTCTCGGAAATCCTCTGTCTGCACTGGTTTACTCCTGTGGACCGAAGTGTGTAGAGTCCGTTATGATCGATGGTCAGTTTGTTCTTTTCAAGCATGAACTGAAAACGATCGACATGGAGAAGGTCAAAGCCGAAACAAAAAAGACGATGCAGCGCCTTCAGTGATCTGATGGAAACAGCTTTGGCTGATTTCATATGTCCACGTAGCTCAGCAGGATAGAGCGACCGCCTCCTAAGCGGTAGGCCGGAGGTTCGAATCCCCTCGTGGACGCCAGAAAGACTCCCTTTTCGGGAGTCTTTCTTTTTTTCTTTATATTGATTTATAATGACGTTAAGTTATCTTTTAGGAGGTTATCTTATGAAAACACTGATCGTTGTTGACATGCAGACTGATTTTATCGATGGCGCGCTGGGTTCGAAAGAAGCCGAAAAGATCGTTTCAAACGTAGTAAAGAAGATCAAATCCTATGTTAAGAAAGGTGACCGCGTGATCTTTACGCAGGACACACATAAGAAGACATATATGAATACCAGAGAGGGAAAGTATCTGCCGGTTCCGCACTGCATTAAGGGTTCCGACGGATGGATGATTCCCGAAAAGATCCGAAAGGCCGCGCCTGAAGACACACTTGTCATCGAAAAGCCGTCCTTCGGGTACACCGGTTGGAAGAAGTTCCTTAAGGACGATAATGATCCGATCGAAGTCATCGGACTTTGCACGGATATCTGCGTTGTATCCAATGCGCTTACGATCAAAAACCTTTTCCCGGAAAGAGATATCATCGTTGATTCTGCATGCTGCGCAGGCGTTTCACCGGCTTCTCACGATGCTGCGCTCCTTACGATGAAGTGCTGCCAGATCGATATCCTGCATGAGGGAAAAGAACCGTGGAGGGAAGCATAATATGAAACTACATCCGATCATCACAAGTCTCCTTGAGACCGATATGTATAAGTTTTCCATGGGACAGGCGATCTATCACCAGTTTCCGTCCTATAAGACGACATGGACATTCCGCTGCAGAAATAAAGACGTTAAGTTTACCGAGGAGATGATCCAGGAGATCAAGGATCAGCTTCAGGCGTACTGCAAACTGCGCTTTACGGAAGAAGAACTGCAGTATCTTGACGATATCAAGTGGATCAAGGGATCTTATGTCGACTTTCTGAGACTATGGGAGCCGAGATATGAGGATTTCGAGATCACTTCTGACGCGGAATGCAATCTTTCCATCGAGGCTCGTGGAACGTGGCTCAATACCTCTATGTATGAGATCCCGACGCTTGCGATCGTCAATGAAGTCTATTTCCGTATGGCATATGACTATAACGACCTGATCAAGAGCTTTGAAGAACGTCTTAACGAGAAGGTCGGCTGGCTGAAGAGCGGTAAATACAGCCTTTCCTCGTTCAGTGAATTCGGTATGAGACGCCGTCTTTCGGCTGAGGCTCAGGAAATGGCCGTCCGTGCTCTTGCGGATGCGGATCTTTCCGGGACGGACAGTCACTTTGTCGGAACATCGAATGTCTACCTTGCCATGAAGTATAATCTGACACCTGTCGGAACGATGGCGCATGAATGGATCATGTGTGTCGGACAGGGTGATCATAAGCATAATCCGGCGTATTCTAACTGGTATGCGCTTCGTGCCTGGGTCGATGAGTACGGCGTTCTGAACGGCACCGCGCTGACTGATGCGATCACGACGGATTGTTTCCTTCGTGATTTCCAGCTGACGTATTCGACGCTCTTTTCCGGTGTGCGTCATGACTCAGGTGATCCGATCGAGTGGGGCGAGAAGATGATCGCTCACTATAATTCTCTGGGGATCGACGCGACAACCAAGACGCTTCTTTTCTCGGACAGCCTGAATTTCGAAAAGGCCGATAAGATCTATAAGCATTTCCGTGGCCGCGCGAAAGTTGCCTTCGGTATCGGTACATATATTGCAAATGATACCTGTGTACCTGCGCTTAACATCGTCATGAAGACAACGCTCTGTAACGGCCAGGATGTCGCAAAGATCTCCGATGTCGACGGAAAGGGCATGTGCAAGAACCCCGATTACGTCAACTACTTGCAGCGTTGTATCGACTGGAGAATGGAACACGAGTAAACCGTGGTATTTTCTGCATATACACATGATGAGAAAGACCGGTTCTTTTGAATCGGTCTTTTTATGTACGGAACATGATTAGTAACTTGACATCTAATGAAATAATCGGTATATTTTTATGTGCTTTAGAGCAATGCCAATGTGGCTCAGGGGTAGAGCAATTCACTCGTAATGAATAGGTCGTGGGTTCGATTCCCACCATTGGCTCCAGAAAGAACTGTTTCGAGGCGGCTGCCGAAGAGACAGTTCTTTTTTATTGTTTTATTGTATAATTGGAATAGAAACAGAAGTGAGGAATTGCGTAAAGAATATGGTCTCTTCAGGATCCAAAAGAAATATGGCCCGTCTTTCCGGCGTAAAACAGACAGTATCTCTATTGGTGATCTTATCGATCCTTTTGAGTTTTTCTCTTTCTTCCTGCAAAAAGACAAATAACGAATTCCCGACGATCCCGACATCTGAGACATCTGAAACATCTGAATCCGAGACTTCCGAGACATCTGTCAAAGCAACCTCTCTGGAACTGACGATCGCGTCGCCTCTATCTTATGAGACCTGTCAGTATCTGGCAAAGCTTTACTATGCGAAGGAAAACGGCCTTCTCGGTGATGGTGTTACCGGTTCGACGGTCGATCTGGCTTATCTTTCTTCGATCGATCTTCCTTTCGTTCTGAACGTATATACGACATCCGATAACGGCTGTAATGTCGCGACATTAAGTCAGTGGAAAGGTGAGGACATGCCGGATATCTTCCTGACAGACAGTTTTGATCAGGCGGTCCTCAAAGGATATGCGCTGCCGATCAATGATTATCTTGCGGAGATCCCTCTGTTTTCTTCCGATCGGATCTATCCGGACCTCATCTCCGAGTTCCATGTAGAGAACAGTCAGTACGGTATTCCGTATCAAATGTCGGCGGCAGTGCTTTTCTGTGATATGGAAGTGCTTCGTCAGGCGGATATCCCGTCCGTTAACTTCAGGCAGAGTAAGTCGTCATTACTGGATCTTCTTTCCGAGATCTCCAAACTGAATGAAGAAGAAATGACCGTGCTTCCGTTTTATCTGGCTGCGAATATGGTGCCGTATCTTCCGTGTTCGATCTACAGCCGAGATTACCTTTCCGCATCAAACGGGGACGAGAGGATCGATCCGAACTTCCGTGATTCCGTCTCTTATGTCGAATCCGTCATTACATCCGGTTATTCTTACGAGAGCTTGAGCGATGAAGATTCCGAGACCCTTTTCTCCGGTATTTCTCCGTTGCTTTCTCGTAAAGTCGGTATCTGGGCAGGAACAACAGATGAGATCCCGTTATATGACAACTATATGCCGAATACGCTGAATATGATGCAACTTCCTGGAATCAAGGACGATGAGTATTCAGCACCGCTTATTATCGCTTATCCATTCTGCGTTTCATCTACCTGCAAGAATCCGAAAGAGGCTTGTGAGCTTGCTTCCTTCATCGCGCTTGATGAGGATGCGCTGCTTCTTATTTCGAGACTTTCGGAAAGAACCGGATATCTTCCGGTAGTAAAGACGCCTTCGGTTTGGCAGAGCACGGTAAAGAACCAGAAATACGGAAACTATTTGATGCAGTATCAGGAACTTATGGATCAGGCGATATTGATCCCGAAAGTTTCCGACAGCGTGAATTTCAGTAATGATCTGGAGTATATAACGAATTCGATCAATAAGACGATATCTTCGAAGAAGGATGATAACTAAGGGGTTGGGACTGTAGCCGCAGAGGCTGAAGAGAGGTAGTAAATGGCTGACATTCGATTATCGCCATTAAGAGTCTTGGACAAGACCAAGATCCGGGAGCAGGGAATCCTGGATCGTGTCACTGATGATGTGTCTTCTTTTATCCGTTCGGTGCTTTCGGATCCGAACAGGAAGTACTTTACGGCCTCGTTTTTTGAGTTGGGAAAAGAACTGGTCTTCGGAGTTCTGGGCCTCGACGCTTATTCGGAAAAGAACCGAAGCGCGACTTCCGTGATGTATTTTGTTGATAAGATCACAGCCGAGGAAGGCGAGAGGAGCATTCCCGAAGATTACTTTGTATCCGCATTCGACAGCCTTCTGCGATACGCGTTTTTCGATCTTCAGATCCATAGGGTATCGACATTGATCCCTGTAACGGACGAAGCGTCCTCACGAATCCTCCTTGCCTGCAATATGCGCCAGGAAGCTCTTTTGGATGAGGCACTCTGTATCGACGGAGCTTTTTGTGACGCGGCATTGTTCTCGCAGCTGGATTCCGAGTATCCGAACTATTCAGTCGGATTTGTACCGTTTAAAAAGGGTGTTGTCGCGATCCGCGGAGATAATGATGTCGTTGAGATGACGCAGTTCTTCGCTTATGGAAAAGAAGTGACCGGAAACCTGGAAAGAAACGTCGCGATCCGAACGGGGATCGCGGATGGTCACGGGGTCTTGAAAGAAGAAGGTTCACCGGAGTATAAGGATCTCATCAAGCTTGATTTCCCGGATGAAGTCAAGCGCTGCATGATCGAGTTCGGCGAGTATTTTTCGAAAAGAAGGACCGGTTTTACCATTCACGCGAAGCCGCTTTATGGCAGTGATTTCCAAAAGAAGGTCTGGGATAAGGTCAGTACGATCCCTTATGGCGCTACCTGCAGTTATGAAGATATCGCGCTCGAACTGACCGGCGGGGATAAGGTCTCTGCCAGAAATCTGACAAGAGCAGTTGGCTCCGCCTGCGGTGACAATCCGCTTCCGCTTCTGGTCCCATGCCATCGAATCATCGGTAAAGACGGCCGACTCGTCGGATTTTCCGGTGGACTTGAGATAAAAGAATTTCTGCTGAACCACGAAATGTTCGGCATTCATATAATCGATTGATTGAAGGGAGAAAACTATGAAAGTTGTAATGCCGCCATCCACGATGCTGAATCCGGTACCGGTCGTTATGGTTTCCTGTGCGGGAAAAGAACCGAAGAAGATCGAAAAGAGACCGAATATCATTACGGTTGCCTGGGCAGGAACGATCAATTCCGAACCGCCGATGGTATCCGTTTCGATCCGTAAATCACGTCACTCTCATGAATTGATCTGTGAGACTCAGGAATTCGTCATCAACCTGGTCACCGAGGATCTTGCCAAGTCCTGCGATTACTGCGGTGTAAGATCCGGAGACAAAGAAGATAAGTTTGAAAAAACAGGACTTACCGCGATTAAGGCGGATGGTCTGAAATACGCGCCGCAGATCAAAGAGGCGCCTGTATCGCTGTTTTGCAAGTTGAAGGATATTATCGAACTCGGTTCCCATGATATGTTTCTTGCGGAGATCACAGGTGTTTCCGTTGATGAAAAACTCATTGATGAAAAAGGTAAGATCTGCCTGGAAAAAGCCAATCTCGTGACGTATTCACACGGTGAATACTACACTCTCGGAAAAATGCTCGGTTTCTTCGGTTATTCTGTTGCTTCGAAAGAAGCGTTGAAAAGAAGGATGCCTTCGAAAAAAACAAAAAAATCTAACAAAAACGCCAACAAATAAACCGATTAAGTTGACAATCGAAGTATTTTTTCATTAAAATTATATGGTGTTCTTAAGAGGGACATATGATTTGAATCTTGAAAATTAAATATTGGAGGTGAGTACCATAGAACTTTGGTTAGCAATTCTATTGATTGTAATTGCTTTCGTAGTCGGTGCTCTCATCAGTGTAGGATTTTCCGTATTATATTACCGCAAAGGCCTTTCCGCAAAGCAGAAGAAGCTTGAAGAGGATGTGGCTAAAGCAGAAGAAGATGCAGAAAGAGTAATTGGTGAGGCGCAGAAGAATGCAGAAAGCAGAAAGAGGGAACTTCTTTTACAGGCGAAGGAGGAGATAACTAACGCGAAACTCGATCTTGAGAAGGACGTTAGAGAGAGAAAATCCGAGATCGCCAGAGAGAGAAACCGTCTTGAGCAGAAAGAAGAATCATTAAACCGCAAGATCGAAGCGATGGAACAGAAAGAAACAGCCCTTGAGTCCCGTGTCAGCGATGTTATGGCATTGGAAGAAAAGGCAAAGGAACTGGAACGTCAGAAAGTGATCGAACTTGAGAAAGTATCCGGTTTATCTGTTAGTGATGCTCGAAATCTTGTTCTTGACGCTGCACAGCGTGAATACAGCCACGATATGGCGGTCATGCTCAAGCAGATGGAAGAACAGGCAAAAGCTGAAGCCGACAAGAAATCGCGTGAGATCGTCGTGAATGCGATCCAGCGTTATGCTTCAGATTACGTGTCCGAAGTGACCGTATCGGTTGTGTCCCTGCCGAATGACGAAATGAAGGGACGTATTATCGGCCGTGAAGGTAGAAACATCCGTGCGATCGAGACAAGCACTGGTGTTGACATTATTATCGACGATACACCTGAGGCCGTTATCCTTTCGAGTTTTGACCCAATCCGGCGTGAGATCGCCCGATTGACAATTGAGAGATTGATTTTGGATGGCCGTATCCATCCTGCGAGAATCGAAGAGATGTCTCACAAAGCCCGTAAAGAAGTCAACCAGACGATCAAGCAGGAGGGTGAAAGAGCTGCTTTTGATACAGGTATCGTCGGTTTGAATCCTGAGATCATCAAGTATCTCGGACGTTTGCGTTATCGTACAAGTTACGGGCAGAATGTGTTGCAGCATTCAATTGAAGTCGCCTGGCTTGCCAGCATGATGGCGGCGGAATTAGGTCTGGATGAGATGCTTGCTCGTAGAGCAGGCTTGTTGCATGATATCGGAAAGGCTGCTGACTTTGAACTTGAGGGTTCTCATATTGAGTTAGGCGCAGACATTGCACGTCGTTATAAAGAAAATGACACTGTAATCAACGCGATCATGTCCCACCACGGTGACTGCGAACCGACAACAGAGATCGCAGTACTGGTTGCCGCCGCAGATGCTATTTCTGCCGCAAGACCGGGTGCACGTCGTGAGAACATGGAAACTTATATCAAGAGAATTCAGAAGCTTGAAGAAATCGCTACCAGTTTTGATGGTGTCGAGAAAGCCTTTGCGATCCAGGCAGGTCGTGAGATCCGCGTAATCGTCAGCCCGGATAAGGTGTCTGACGATGAGATGGTCTTGAGAGCCCGTGATATCTGTAAGAGAATCGAGGAAGAACTCGATTATCCGGGTCAGATCAAGGTCAATATCATTCGTGAAACACGTGCCTCGGATGTAGCAAAGTAAACCCGAAACAGAAAGAGCCTGTCCTTATATGGGACGGGCTCTTTTTTTGTTCCCGAAAACGCTGCGTTTATGGTAAAATACAGAGTATATTTTTAGAATTGAGGAATAAGAATTGCGGGTCCTTTTTGTAGGTGATGTCGTCGCCCATCCGGGAAAGCGCATATTAAAGAACAAACTGAAGGCATTTTTGTCTGAAAATGCCGTAGATGCCTGTATCGTAAACGCGGAGAATGTGGCCGCGGGTCTCGGCATCAACTACGCTTCGGCTAAAGAGATCTTTTCATACGGCGCGGATTGCATTACTCTCGGAAACCATTCTTTTTCCTGCCCGAGTTATCTTCAGTTCGCAGAATCCGAACCTCGTGTCATCCGTCCCGGAAATGTAAGTGATTCCTGGCCGGGACAAAGTGAATATCTTGTCGATCTTAAGGAAAAGGGAAGACTTCTTGTTATTTCCCTGATGGGACAGGTTTTCGTAACACCCCTTTCGGATTCTCCGTTTAAGTTTTTTCAGAATAATATCGAGAGATGGAAGAAGGACTATGCGCCTACGAACATCCTTATCGATTTTCATGCGGAAACGACGAGTGAAAAAGGAGCCATGGGCTTTTTCTGCGATGGAAAAGTATCTTTGGTGCTCGGGACTCATACGCATGTTCAGACTGCAGATGAAAAAATACTTCCCTGTGGAACGGGATATATTACCGATGTCGGTATGACGGGTACGGATGCCGGCATACTCGGTATGGACGCTGACGCATCTTTGCGCCGTCTTGCCGATAAGCTTCCTGCCAGATATCAGCCGGCAGAAGGAACGGCATCCATTCAGGCCATTCTTGCGGATCTGGATGAGAAGACCGGTAAATGCCTGAAAATAGAAAGGATCAAACTGAATGAATAATGAACTTAGAAAACCGACCTGGATGACATATGTTCTTTTCTCGGAACTCTTTGTCGTTCTTGTATTTATCGACCAGTTTACGAAGGATCTGATCGTTAAATCTTTTGCACTCGCGCAGAAAGACCCGATCATCGACGGATTCTTTTCCTTCATGTACGTAAGAAACACGGGCAGTGCTTTCAGCATGTTCTCGGAAAAATCCTGGGGGATCACTTTCCTGTCCGTGATCTCTACTATCGCCTTTTTGATCCTGTTTGTTCTTTCGTTCTTTGTTCTTGCGCGTTTTAGAAGCAGAAAGCTTTCGATCTGTCTGATCTTCCTGTCCGCAGGAACTCTCGGAAATCTGATCGACAGGATCCGCTTAAAGTATGTCGTCGACTTTATCTGTTTTGATTTCGGAAGCTACACGTTCCCGATCTTTAATGTCGCGGATATCTATGTAACACTTTCCTGTATTGCGCTCGCGATCCTTTTGCTCTTCAATGAGAAATTCATTCCGGAGATCCCGTTTAATCCTCCGAAGGAAGAACCGCAGAAAGAAAGCGGCCTGATTGACTTTTCCGGCAATGATGAAGCTGACGAGGAGTAACGCATGATCGAGTCTTACATCGTTGAAAACTATCAGGGTCGTGTTGATGCTTATATCCCGCAGGCCTGTCCGGATCTGACTCGCTCCCGTGCGGCGCAGCTGATCTCGGATGGAGCGGTATGCGTTGACGGGAAGCCCGTAAAAGCTTCGTTTAAGGTTTTCGGGGGAGAGAAGATCGATATCGATTTCCCGCCGCCGGTGGATACTGATGCTAAGCCTGAGAATATTCCGCTGGATATCGTTTTTGAAGATGATGACCTGATCATTATCAATAAGCCTCAGGGTATGGTCGTTCATCCCGCGCCGGGCCATTACTCGGGAACGCTTGTTAACGCGCTTTTGTATCACTGCGCCGGGAAGCTCTCCGACATCAATGGTGTCATCCGTCCGGGTATCGTTCATCGAATCGATATGGACACTTCCGGACTTATGGTCGTCGTTAAAAACAATGAGACACATCTGGCGATGGCGGAAATGATCGCTAACCATGAAGTGGTAAGAGAGTATCGCGCTTGTGTCTACGGTATCGTGGATTCCGATAAAGGAACGATCCATGCGCCGATCGGCCGTGCTACCAATGACAGAAGAAAGATGACTGTCTGTGAAGGCGGAAAGGATTCGATCACTCATTTTGAAGTGCTTGAACGATTCAGAAAAGGAACGGATCTTCTTTGTCGCCTGGAAACGGGAAGAACGCATCAGATCCGCGCGCATATGACATATATCGGCCATCCCTGTATCGGTGATCCGCTTTACGCTCCGAAGAGAGAAAAGTACAATCTTCATGGCCAGGCGCTTCACAGTACATCTATACGTTTTATTCATCCTCGTACGGAAGAGGTCATTGAATTTACCGCGGACATCCCGGAGCATTATAAGAAACTTCTCGAAACACTGAGAAATGACGTTTAAAGGAGAGATGGATTTGATCGAAGAAACTGTTTTAAGAGTAAATCATCTTGTTGAACTTTCTTCCAACAACTGTGCCTGGTTGAAAGCTGTTTCCGATTCTTTCGACTGCGAAGTCGTCGCGCTGGACAGCGGTATCTCCGTTCGTGGCGAGACCGGTGTTCTTCCGAAGGCAGAAGCAGTTCTCTCTTGCATGGACAAGATCGTCGGAAAGAAAGAACAGCTGGATATCCTGACGGTAAAGTATCTCTGTCAACTCGAAAAGGAAGGCCTTCTTGAAGAGTTCATGGAAGATGAAGATCCGATCATCCTTACCACACCTGCCGGACGTTCCGTTCGCGCAAAGACACTCGGACAGAGAGTCTATGTTGATTCCATGGCGAAAAATGAAGTCGTTATCTGTAAAGGACCCGCGGGATCAGGTAAGACTTTCCTCGGTGTCGCGATGGCTGTTCTCGCCCTTCGTGACCGTTCTGTCTCAAGGATCATTCTGACTCGTCCTGCGGTTGAAGCAGGTGAAAAACTCGGTTATCTTCCGGGTGATATTGAGGAAAAAGTCGATCCTTATATGAGACCGATCTATGACGCGCTTCTCGAACTGATGGGAAGAGAAGCATTCGAAAGAAATCTCGAACGCGGCATTATCGAAGTATCTCCGCTCGCTTACATGCGCGGACGAAACCTCGACGACAGCTTTATCCTTCTTGATGAAGCGCAGAATACGACGATCGAGCAGATGATGATGTTCCTTACCCGTATGGGTATGAATTCCCGTGTCTGTGTTTGCGGTGATACGACACAGATCGACCTTCCTTCCGGTTATCCGAACGGACTTGATGACGCTATGCATATCCTTCGTGATATTCCCGGTATTTCGATCGTATCTTTGCAAGAGACGGATATTGTCAGAAACCCGTTGGTACAAAAGATAATAATGGCTTATAATGCAAGAGAGAGGAGACACGGGGGACATGCGTAATTCGAAGAAGAACCAGAAGCTTTTCCAAGTGATTCGTATCGCGTCCATTGCAGTACTTGCCGTACTGATGGTATTGGTCGTGTATTTTGGTTCTCTTCCGAGACAGTATGATGTCCGTCAGGGACAGACCTCTGAATACGATATTACGGCAACAAGAACCGTAAAGGATTCGTATGAGACCGAGCGCCGTGCTGTCCTGGCAAAAACTGAAGTTGCTCCTATCTATGTCATTTCCGAAGAGATCTCAAATGAGAATATGCAGCTTGTCGCGGATTTCTTCAATTACTGCGAAGAACTCCGAAAGGCGAATATTGACGAATTGGGAATGGTCATCCGCAATAAGTCCGAGATGGCTACACTTTTGAAGAAGGCTGTTAAGGAGTCTTACGATATTGAGCTGCCGGATGATGTCTCCTATACGCTCGCGAATATTTCCTTTGTGGACTACGCATATGTTGAACTCGAAGCCAATCAGATCGCCGCAATGATCAGCATGGATGCTCTTGATGAACAGGCGCTTTTGCAGGAGATCAATAACTATGCTTCCTCCGTCGAAGAGACAAAGACGCATGACGATCAGGAATATATCTCGTCCAAAGATCTTCTGGTCAGAACTCTGAGAAGTCTTTTGAAGCCGAATGCCGTTTATGATGAAAAAGCAACGGAGAACGAAAGAGTCGCCGCGTATAAAAACGCTGTCGCGGATCCGGTCATGATCCAGAAGGGAACACGTATTGTAAGTGTCGGTGAGACGATCACTCCTCATGTATACAGCCAACTGGAAGACCTGGATCTTTTGCCGACGGATTCATTTAACTACATACTGCTGATCGGTATTGTTGTTTATATCTGCATCATCGTTTCTGCCGGCGCTTTCTATCTGAGTAAGATCAAAAACGAGTATCCGATCGATTCTAAGACTTGGATCTCTCTGATGCTCGCTTTTGTCATTCCGTTGATCTCGAGCCGTTATCTGACTCAGATCTCGCCGCTTTTCTCGACGATCATGTTTACCTCGTATATCTTCTCCATATACCTTGGTATGCAGGGCGGCGTCGTAATGAGTATCCTTTCGCTTCTCATGGTCCTTCCGATGAGCGGATTTAATACAGAGCTCATGTTTGTTTCGATCATCAGTATTTTCATATGTGCGGCGATCGCAGGACAGAGAAATCACAAATTCAACGCGGCAACGCTGATCATCTATACGTCGGCGGCATCGCTCATCGCTTCGCTCGGCTATAATCTTGTAAGCCAGTCCTCCAAGACGGATACGTTTAATTCTGCCTTGTGGTCTGTCATCAGTACAGGATGTTCCGTTGTCGCAGCGATCGGTACACAGCCGCTTTTCGAGCTGATCTCGAATACAGCTTCTCCGATGAGACTTCTTGATCTCGCGCAGCAGAGTCATCCGCTTCAGAAGAGACTTTTCCTTGAGGCTCCGGGTACATCCCAGCATTCCATGATGGTAGCGAACCTTGCTGATTCCGCGGCGGAAGCAATCGGCGCGAACGCACTTCTCGCAAAGGTCGGTTCTTACTACCACGATATCGGTAAACTCGAAAGACCTGAGTACTTTACCGAGAATCAGAAGGATGGTGTAAATCCGCACGACAATCTCACGATGGAAGAGAGCGTAGCGATCATAACGTCTCATCCGTCTGACGGTTTGAAACTCGCTAAGAAGTACAGACTTCCGGCGCCGATCCAGAATATCATTTTGGAGCATCACGGTACGACATGTCCGGGTTACTTCTATTACAAGGCTCAGAAAGAAGCTCAGGAGAATGGCGAACCGGCACCTCCGAGAGAGAAGTTCTCTTATCGCGGATCCGTTCCGTCTTCTCGTGAATCGGCGATCATCATGATCGCGGACTCCTGTGAGGCGGCGATCCGTTCCCGCGGTGTACATGATATCGAAGAGGCGGAGGCGCTTTTCAGAAAGATCATAAAGCAAAAGATTGAGGAAGATCAGCTTGTGCATTCAGGACTCTCGTTCGACGACCTTGAACTGATGATCGGAACCTTTATTCAGGTATATGCAGGCTACTTCCACGAAAGGGTGAAATATCCGGAATGAGTATTTCGTTAGAGAACAAGACAAGATCATTTAGTAAAGAAGAAGCGGAAGGTTTTGTTTCCTATGTGGAAAAAGCACTTTCGCTCATCCTTTCTATGGATTATATCGATAAGGCGATCAAAGATACTGACGCTGAGGTCAGTGTGGATATCCGACTGGTCGGTTCCGATGCGATCAGAAAGCTGAACGCGAAGTACAGGGAAAAAGATAAGGTAACGGATGTCCTTTCTTTCCCGATCCTTGATATGACGGACGGAAAGCTTCAGAACAAGCTCATGCCTTATGATTTCTCTTATGATGAAGATAAGAAACTCCTTCCGATCGGCGATGTCGTGATCTGTCCGGAAAGAGCCAGAAAGCAGGCGGAAGAGTACGGGCATTCCATGGACCGCGAGATGGTCTTCCTGGCTGTGCATTCTCTTTTGCATCTTCTTGGATTTGATCATGAAAACGGAAGAGATGAAGAGCTGATGTTCAGTAAGCAGGAAGAGATCATGTCAGGTATCGGTCTTCCGAGATCTTCGGATGACGATTCCAAAATGATCGAATCCGTTGAAGGCGATCATCCGGTCGGTGAGATGCTTTCCCATTGCGGATACTGCGCGCTCGTAGGACGTCCGAATGTCGGTAAATCCACGCTCCTTAACACGATCTCCGGTATGAAGCTCGCGATCGTTTCTCATAAGCCACAGACGACAAGAAATAACATTCAGGCGATCTATAACAGAGATGACGCGCAGGTGATCTTTGTCGATACTCCGGGTATACATAAGCCGCAGTCCAAACTTGCCGAGTTCATGGTAGATTCTTCTTTCCGTGCGGCAAAAGGTGCTGATGTTGTCGTTCTTATGGCGGACGGCAGATTCTCGAAGCCTGCAAATGTAGAGATCCGTGCCGCTGAGATGGCCAGGAAACTCAAAAAACCTATCATCCTTGCGGTAAATAAAGCAGACGCGGTGACGAAAGAATCGCTCCTGCCCCTTATCGCGAATTATTCGAAGATCGCAGATTTTGTAGATATCGTTCCGATCTCCGCGCTGAAAGATGACGGTGTCGATGAGCTTATGGATGTCATTATCTCTAAGCTTCCTAGCGCGCCGAGGTATTTCCCGATCGAGGAAGTCACCGATCAGTCTGAGAGAGAGATCTCTGCCGAGTTGATCCGTGAACAGATCCTGCATTACACCAATGAAGAGATCCCTCACGGAACGGCTGTGGAGATCGACGCTTTTGAAGAAGTGCTGAAAGATGACGCTGAAGACAGCTATGACAGAAGTCTTATCAAGATCCACGCTTCGATCATCTGCGAAAGAGACTCACATAAGAGCATCCTTCTCGGAAAGAACGGCCAGATGATCAAACGCATCGGTACGGCTGCAAGAGAAAACATCGAGAAGATGACGGATTGCAAGGTCTTTTTGGATCTTCATATCAAAGTACGTAAGGATTGGAAGAATCGTCAGGTATTTCTTGACGAGTTCGGTTATAAGAAGAAGGAAGATTAAGAGATGGGCGCGACTTTTACGATACGTGGTGTGGTGATCGCTTCCCGTCCGCATCGTGATCAGGACGCCATCATTACTATCCTGACTCCCAAACAGGGACTTGTTTCCGTTATGGTACCCGGTGCCAAGAAGCATTCTTCGCGACTCGCTTCACTTGCGACTCCGCCGCTTTTGGCTGACATGGTCTTATCCGAAAGTAAGAGTTTTTATTACTTAAAAGAAGGGGAGACAGTCGAGAGTTTCCGTGGCCTTTATGATTCTTTCGAAGGTCTGACGTCTGCTTCCCATATCCTTGAAGTCGTAAAAGATACCGCGATCGATCCGGAGTCTGCGCAGTCTCTTTATCCGTTACTGCTTTACGTTTTATATGATCTTTCCAAGCACCCGGAAAAATACCGTCAGATCGTTGCCGCATTTGAATGGCGCGTCATGGACGCTCTGGGTTTCGCTTTTGATCTGAATGAATGCGACTGCGGAAAGCCGGACGAAATGCCGACTCGCGCTTTTTCTTTCAGTAAATGCAGACTGTATTGCTCGAATATCCGCTGTGTGGAAAAAGCAAAGGACTATCAGTTTGTATCTTTAGGCTGCGTGGAAGCGCTGCGATATATAAGAGAAGCCCCGCTTGAACGCTTAAGTGCTTTTCGCGCGGAAAAATACGTGCTCGATGATCTTTGCTCGGTCACGCACAGATATTTATGTGAACGTCTTGAAAAGAACTACGATAAGATGTCGATCCTGGACACGCTTCCGCCTCTTTGATCAGAGTTCGTCCCAAAGGATCTCGGCGTCATCGGATGTGTATTCCGTTGCTTTCCAGTGTTCCGGCCAAAGAAGACGGTAATCATCTCTGCAATATCTTTCATCCATCAAAACAATGAAGCCTTTGTCGTTTTCGTCGCGGATGACGCGCCCCGCGGCCTGAAGGACTTTTTCCCAGCCCGGGAACTTATATGCGAATGAGAAGCCGTCACCAAACTTATTTTGATAATACTGGCTCAGAATTTCTCTTTCTTTGCTGATCTGAGGAAGTCCTACGCCTACGATGAAGGCGCCTTTCAGTTTATCTCCGACAAGATCGATGCCTTCGCCGAAATGTCCGCCCATGACGGCAAAACCGAGAAGCGTTTTATCTCCATGGCGGTTGAAACGGTCGAGATAACGCTTTTTGTCCTCTGGATTCATTCCCGGATTCTGGATCATGAGTTCAATGTCAGGATCCTTCTGCGTGGCTTTAAAGATCTTGGTGTAGACCATCTCCATGTATTTAAACGACGGGAAGAAGACCATGAAGTTCTCTTTATGGCCGTTTACGATGCGAAGGATGGTATTTGCGACTTTCTCTGCGGAGAAGTTTCTTTCCTGATAAGTCGTCTGAATGTCATTGATGATCACGACCTGAAGGTTCTCGGGCGGAAAAGGACTCGGGAGCTGCAGCATCTTCGAAAACGACGTTTCTTTGCCGACGATCATGCTCTGGTAGTACAGTGCCGGTGACATGGTCGCCGAGAAGAAGACGGCATTGTGATTATCCGCCAGGATCGAAGCAAGCTTATCGGAAGCGTCCAGACAGTCTAATGTGATCGAGATGTCGTACTGACCGTTCTCGCAGACACCGGAACGCGTGACCTCGATGATGTAGGCATTATCGAAGTAAAGCTCGAGGATGGTCAGGAAGAATCTTGCCTCAAAATAGAACTCGGTAAGGATCCTTCGCTTCTCGCGATCTTCGAGATCCGCAAGGATATTGGCGATATGAAAGCACAGCGCCCAAAGAAGCTGGTAGAGATTCTTCGGCACGATTCTTGTTGCTCTGAAATCTTCTCCGATGACGATATCGTTTTCTTTGATCGTCGGCTCGACCATATTGATCCCTGCCGAGTCTTTTTCAAAAGCATAATCCAGAAGAGTGAAATAGTCAGCGATCTGATGGCTGTATTTTTCTGTTTTCGGAGAGATCGTCGTTAGAAGTGGAAGCGCTGTCAGAAGCGTGCTTCTGGAAAGAACGGCGCTGAACATATCCCTGGATCTTGAGATCATGTTATGTGCCTCGTCGATCAGGATCGTATGACAGAATTCGTTTACGGCAAAGTACCTCTGCAGACGGATCCTCGGATGGAAGATGTGGTTATAGTCGCAGATGATGACGTCACACATATTCGAAGCGTCGAGCTGAAGTTCATGCGCACAGATCCTGTGTTTCTGGGCGATGCGCCGGATGTCCTCCGGATAGATCGCGTCAAGCGCGTGAACGTCTTCCAGAGCGGCATTGAGTCTGGAATAGTATCCGTCGGCAAAAGCACAGAAACGGCTGTCGCAGAATTCTTCCTTTGCCGTACACATCTGTTCCTTTGGGGCAAGCTGGATCGATTTGATGACAAGGCCCTGATTTCTCATGTCATTGAGTGCCTTATCCGCGACTTCTCTTGTAGCCAGCTTGGCCGTGGCGTAGAATATCTTTCCGCCTTCGGCATTCGGGAGCCATTTAATGGCAGGGTAGAGGGTACTGATCGTTTTTCCGATTCCCGTCGGAGCCTCTGCGATCAGAGTCTCTTTGTGCTTAAGTGAGGAAAGCACCGCTTTCATGAAGTCTTTCTGTCCGTTTCTGACAACGGAATACGGGAACTTCATAGTGGCAATGGATTCGTTTCGCGCATTCTCGTAATTGGCGATCCTGGTGGCTTCCTGGAGATACAGAGCTACAGTATCTTCAAAGAAGTCCGCTGCTTCTTCTCTTGAGAAGACACGGCTCTTTTCAAGGAACTGATAATTCAGGAAAGACACATAGCGAAGCGTGATCGTGAGATCTTCGACTTCCGCGTGAGAAAGATAATACAGATACGCGTAGATCTTCACCTGAGCTTCATGTGTGGGAAGGATCAGGGATTCGACCTTTTCGACGACACGGTTATGCGTCTTGATCTCGATGATGTTGACGTTCCCGTTTTCTTCTTCGATGATGCAGTCGGCACGACCGGAGATCTGTATGGTAAAAAGCTCATATTCTCTGGTAGTTCCGAGAGAATACTCAGAAGTTACGCCGTCTTCACCGTATTCTTTTTTAATGTCCTTGAATACTCTCTGATGCATCCTGGTTCCGTCTAATCCGGACACGCCGCCATAACCGGCACCGAGAAGAGAGCCGGAACGATAAATGCGCTCGCAGAGCGCGCGAACAGAGATCTTGTGAAGTGCTTTTTCCATATAAATCATTATATCAAATGCGGTTATTACAGGTGATAAGAAGAAAATGCAATTTCGTTCAGAGATTACTGCAAATTTGCGTTGTGCACGTCAGATAATAGTGCTATACTTCACTTTGTTATATAAATATATGAAATACTAAAAGGAGAAAGTTGCAAAATGGCGATTCGAATTGGTATTTATGGTTATGGTAATCTCGGTAGAGGAGTAGAATCCAGCATCCGTCAGAATCCGGATATGGAACTCGTGGCTGTTTTCACACGTCGTGATCCCTCTGCATTGAAAATTCAGACTGAATCCGCTAAGGTCATGTCCGTTAATGATGTCGCTTCCATGAAGGACAGCATCGATGTTATGATCCTCTGCGGCGGTTCCGCTACAGATCTTCCGGAACAGACACCGAAGCTCGCTTCCATGTTCAACGTAGTAGACAGCTTCGATACACACGCAAACATCCCGCAGCACTTTGCTGAGGTTGACGCAGCGGCTAAGGCTGCCGGTACAGTCGGTGCGATCTCTGTAGGTTGGGATCCGGGTATGTTCTCTCTGGCAAGAATCTATTCACAGAGCATCCTGCCGGAAGGTGAGAGCTACACATTCTGGGGTAAGGGCGTAAGCCAGGGCCACTCCGACGCGATCCGTCGTGTTAAGGGAGTAAAGAACGGCAAGCAGTACACGATCCCGGTAGAGAGCGCTCTTGAAGCAGTTCGCTCCGGTTCTCAGCCGACTTTGACAACACGCGAAAAGCACACTCGTGAGTGCTTCGTTGTTCCTGAAGAGGGTGCTGATCTTAAGCAGATCGAGAACGATATCAAGACCATGCCGAACTATTTCTCCGATTACGATACAACCGTTCACTTCATCACAGAAGAAGAACTCCAGAAGAACCACAGCGGTATTCCGCACGGCGGTTTCTGCTTCAGAAGCGGCGTTTCCGGCTTTAATAAAGAGAACAAGCATGTGATCGAGTACAGCCTGAAGCTTGATTCCAACCCGGAATTCACGGCAGGCGTTCTCACAGCATACGCTCGCGCGATCGCTCGTCTCTCTAAGGAAGGCGTTACAGGCTGCAAGACAGTTCTCGACATCGCTCCGTCTTATCTCAGCCCGCTTTCCGGTGAAGAACTGAGAAAAGAACTCGTTTGATCGAGAAATCAATTTAGTCAAGAAAAGAAGCTTTCTTGTGCTGGTCCACGGGCTTTGCCCTGCGGAGGCGCATCGAAAGCTTTTTTCTTGCCTTGATTTCTCTTTTGCGTTTTTTTAAATTATTCGAATTCATACGAGATCTTGAGGAAAAGAAAAAGATCGGAAACCTTTCGATTTCCGATCTGGTGCGGATAGCAGGACTTGAACCTGTACGACCTTGCGATCACTAGCACCTGAAGCTAGCGCGTCTGCCAATTCCGCCATATCCGCGAGCGCTTTAATATAATAATATAACGAACCTTAAAATGCAAGGTTATTTTTCCAATTATTGAAAGAATAGAATTTGCCTTTTTTATGAGCCTGATTTGAAAATGTGATAAAATGAAATCAGCTTATCTTGGAGGTGAAATACATGGATATTAAAGCTAAAGTTGATGAAGTCGTAAAGAAAGTTCAGAGCGATCCGTCTGTTGCCAAGAATTTCGAAAAAGAGCCTGTTAAGACGGTAGAAGGCATTATCGGAGTTGATCTTCCGGATGATGTTATCAATAACGTAGTTGATGGCGTTAAGGCTAAGATCTCCGTGGATAAAGCCGGCGGATTCGTAGATAAGATCAAGAATCTCTTCTGATCCTTCGAATCAAAACTTGATCAGTATTTGAAAAGGGCGGTCATATTGACCGCCCTTTCCTGATGAGGATGAGGTAGAAAAAAATTGTAATTATGCGTTAGTGTGTAAATGCAAAGGACTTAAGCTGAACATCGCCGCCTCCTTTGTAGGTGAGGAAGAGTGATGCTTTCGGATCCGTAAGAGGAGAAGAGAAGGAAGCTTCATACTTCTCCCATACAGTCATGAAACGAACCGGGATCTCGGCAAGAACAGATCCGTCAATGGATGTTCTTACTTCAAATGTACCGTTTCCGTATCCTCTGACATGGAGGATGAGTCCTTTTGCATCCTTCACGTCGAAGTATTTAAATCCGATCGTTGTACCTTCGTTGATCGATGAGATGTATGCAGTCTCATGATCACCGTCACGGCCATCCTGGATCACTCGGGCGACCTTATGCTTGCCGACATACGGATCTTCTTCCTTTTTTTCGGAGAAGATGTTGCAGGCGATATAAGACGGATATTCGCAAGTATCCTTCAGAGGACCGCCGTTTAAACCGCAGGAAGTCATTTCGACCTGCTTGATGCTGCCGTCCTCGGCAAACTCGATCTTTTCGGCACAGCCCTGACGTGAATACCATGTGTTGTTCGTATGTCTGTGATAGAAGATGTACCACTCGCCATTGATCTCAACGATGCTTCCGTGATTGTTCGCGCCGTAAGCGGTCGGCTTATCGGAAGGCTTATATGAGTCGATTCCGAGATCGCAGTTGCTGACGATGACTCCGCCGTACTTAAATGGTCCTTCCGGATCCTTTGATGTTGCGTAGCAGAGCTCGTGCATGACCTGAGACGAATAGATGAAGTAATAGATGCCGTTTCTGTAACGGATCGAAGGTGCCTCGAAGAAAGCATGTCCTTCGTATTCGGTTCCCTTTGAATACATCGTACCCGGAATAATGAATTCCGGTCCTTTCTTGATCGTGAGCATATCCGGACCGATCACGGTGACCATGGCGCCATGACGAGTAGGATCGGTCTGGCCGCAGAAACCGGTATAAAGATATGTGGTATCTCCGACTGTGATGACACCCGGATCAAACTGCGGTTCGTTTCCTTCTTTAAGACCGAGAAGCGTGCCGTCTTCGTAATGCACGTGACCATAGAACTTGAACGGTCCCTGAGGCTTATCGCTCTTAGCGACTGCTACGACGCTCTGGTTATCAAGAACATAGAAGAGGTAGTACTGTCCGTCAGTGCCGACAGTAATATCCGGCGCGTAAAGACAGCCCTTATTCTCCTGGTTATCCGGATCATCTGTACGCTTAAAAGAAACGCCCTCGTATTTCCAGTTGCCGAGATCATTTACGGGTGCTGACCAGGATACATAGTCACCCGGGCAGAAGAACGAGCAGTTAAAGTAGTCGTGTGATCCGTAGATGTAAAGACGATCACCGAATACATACGGCTCGCCATCCGGAATATACTCCCAGGAAGGAAGATACGGGTTGAACGCCTGTTTCTTGGAAGGAGCGGCAAGAGCAGCGATGCTGGCGCTTTTCGCTTCGGATACAGTGATGGTTCCAAGTGTCTTATCAGTAAGCCAGTCGATAAAGAACTGGATGAATTCAGAATCCTGAACTTTCGGGACACAGCCTTCCGGTGTGAAGTGCATCTCGTTTCTGTCTGAATCGGAATACGCAAGCCAGTTCGGCATAGCCTCGCCCGTGATATCTTCGCCGTTCGGATTTCCGCTCTTTACGAAGTTCGTAATGTAATTGGTCATTCTTCTCGCGATGTCGTAATGACGTCCGACAAACGGTCTCCAGCAAGCGGCCAGAGTCTCGAAGAAGAACCAGAGATCAACAGAATGGAATGTTCCCGGATCATCTTCACCCGGAATATCTACTTCAAAGCTGTAGTAGAAGCATGGTGCTTTTGTCTTATCCAGAGCCGCCTTAACGGAACATTCGATACCGCGAAGACCTGCGTACTTGTTTCCGTCTTCTACGATACGACTTTCCGGGAAGGAAAGGAACTGAGCAGCGCGATCTCCAAAGATATCATTTGCCTGCTGTACGAAGCTTTCCTCGTTATCTGCGTAGATAAAGCTCTTGAATTCATCGAATGTATTACCGGCGATGAGCGGCACATTTGCCTGCTTTCCCTGAAGCATCAGCTTGAAAGGCTCATCCTTAAGGAATACATGATCGATACAAGGTGTGAAGAAGAACATTTCTTTTTCACGGAATTCCGCATATTTGGAACGGATCGTAAAGGCGTCGATCTTTCTTGCTTCTTCGATCGTTTTCACGCCGAGAGATTCAAGGAACTTTTCACCCATCTTGGATGTTTCTTCGATTGGCTTTGGAGAAATTACCTGGTCCTTGATGTACGGGCTTTCGATGATTCCCGAGTAGATGATGGCCTTCTGGTAAAGACCGATACTGGATTCAGAAGTAAGGTGGGTGAGAACTGATCCGCCACCCGCGGACTGGCCCGCGATCGTGATGTTCTTCGGGTCACCACCGAAGTTCTTGATATTCTTTACGACCCACTTGATACCTGCCTGCTGGTCGAGATTACCGAAGTTTGCAGGAGCATCCGGAGATTCTTTTATCAGATCCGGGTGAGAAAGGAAGCCGAGCGCGCCAAGACGATAGTTAACACTTACGACGATGATGCCTCTTTTTGCCATATTCTCGCCGTTGAATTCCATCTCGCGAGGATAACCCCACTGGAATCCGCCACCGAAGAACCATACAAATACCGGAAGATTATCGTTTTCACTGTTTGCAGGTGTCCAAACGTTGAGATAGAGGCAGTCTTCGTCGATCTCGATGTCTTTATCGACATGCCACTCACGACAGTAGATTTCTGTTCCGACACCCGGCTGATCCTGAACAGAGATCGGCATGAACTTACTGCATTCACGCACACCTTCCCAGGATTCGCAAGGCTGAGGAGCTCTCCAGCGGTTTTCACCAACCGGCGGAGCAGCAAACGGAATTCCCTTAAATACGGATATACGAGTATTATTTCCCTGAAAACCTTTTACTAAACCATTTTCAGTTTGGACCAATTTGAGCATTATTTCCTCCAGGACGGCTGCATTCAAAAGATGCGCCAACAATTATATAAATCATCATAAAAAACTTTGTTTTTCACTTCAACATGATAAAGTCTAGGTCTCTCCCCCCAAAACTATATATTTCAATACACTCGTGTTGATTTTCTTCTCCTGGTCTTGTAACTTTAATCTATGCAAACAATACCCTGCACATCAAAAAAGTAATATCTGCAAAGGGGCAGGATGAGTAAGGAGTCAACATGTTTAAACTGGTTATCGATCCTCAAAAAGAACGTGGACATATCAATCCCGAGCTTCAGGGCCATTTTTCCGAACACCTCGGTCGCTGTATCTATGGCGGTGTTTTTGTAGGTGAAAATTCTGATATTCCGAATACAAACGGTATGAGAAACGATGTCGTTTCCGCTTTAAAAGAACTGAACATCCCCGTACTTCGCTGGCCGGGCGGTTGTTTTGCCGATGAATACCATTGGAAGGACGGTATCGGTGAAAAATCCAAGAGAAAGAAAATGATCAATACCAACTGGGGCGGTGTCGTTGAAGACAACAGTTTTGGTACTCATGAGTACATGGAACTTTGTCGTCAGCTCGGATGTAAGACATATGTGAACGGAAATGTTGGTTCGGGCACGGTTCAGGAAATGAGCGAATGGGTCGAGTATATGACATTTAACGGCGTTTCCCCGATGGCGGAACTTCGTAAAGAAAACGGACACGCGGAGCCATGGACAGTCGATTTCTTCGGAGTCGGTAATGAGAACTGGGGCTGCGGCGGTAATATGGTTCCGGAATACTACGCGAATCTTTTCCGTCAGTATCAGTCTTATGTAAAGAATTATGATCCGGAAAAGCCGATCAAAAAGATCGCCTGCGGTCCGAATGCGCAGGATTATGAATGGACGGAAACGGTATTGAATCAGTGCCATAAGCTTTCCGGATCCTGGAATAACGCGCATGGTTTCATGGACGGCATTTCTCTTCATTACTACACGCTTCCTTACGATTGGGCTAAGAAGGGTGCCGCGACGGGATTTAATGAGAAGGAGTGGTACATGACTCTTTCCAAGACCCTCTTTATGGAAGAACTAGTTACCAAGCATTCCGCGATCATCGATCGTTACGATCCGGATCACAAGATCGGTCTGATCGTCGATGAATGGGGTACATGGTACGATGTCGAAGAGGGCACGAACCCGGGATTCCTATATCAGCAGAATACGATCCGTGATGCCCTCGTTGCCGCGATCAACCTGAATATCTTCAACAAGCACTGCGACCGCGTGAAGATGGCGAATATCGCACAGCTTGTCAATGTCCTTCAGGCCGTGATACTGACAGAAGGCGACCAGATGGTCAAGACACCGACTTACTACGTATTTAATTTGTACAAGCATCACCAGAACGGAACTCTGATCGAAAGTTTTGTTGATACAAAGACGATCGGTCTTGAGGAAGAATATCAGGTTCCGAATCTTCACGAGTCTGTTTCAAAAGATGAAAACGGCAAGTATCACATCACTCTTGCCAATCTTTCTGTTTCTGAGGACTACGAGATCTCTGCGGATCTTCTTGATAACAGCATTAAGAGCGCAAAGGCCGAGATCCTTACGGGGAAGATGGATGACAAGAATACTTTCGAGGATCCGGACTGTGTGAAGATCAGTGCTTTTGAAGGAGTAAAAACAGAAGGCGACAAGATCACATTTACGATCCCGAAAAACAGTGTGATGCATATCGAGGTCGAACTCGGATGAGTACTTCCAAGCCGTGCCGGAAATGCCTGGTTTCCGAGCTGAATGACAAGTCAGTTCAAGAGACTGTCGCTCGGTCTGTTTCGGAGATTTCGGAAAATGATAAAACCGATGAAAAAGATTATCAGAAGAGGTTATCTATTTGCCTTTCTTGTGATAACTTATTAAGTGGAACGTGTCTTTCGTGCGGATGCTATGTGGAGATACGTGCTGCTATTAAGAGGGGCAGATGCCCTGATAAAAAGTGGTGAGGTGAAAAAGATGGATGCGAAGAATTTGATTGAAGAGGGAAAAAGCGTTTTGGGAATCGAATTCGGTTCGACTCGTATCAAGGCTGTTTTGGTCGATGAAAAGGGTAATCCGATCGCTTCGGGAAGCAAGGAATGGGAGAACGAGCTTCTTGACGGCATCTGGACCTATTCGGAAAAGGCGATCTGGGACGGTCTTGCTGAGTGTTACGCTGATCTCAAGAAGAATGTAAAAGACCAGTATGGCGTTACGATCAAGAAACTCGGCGCTATCGGTTTTTCCGGAATGATGAACGGTTATCTTCCGTTTGATGAAAATGACAAGCTTCTGGTTCCTTTCAGAACATGGAGAAATACGATCACGGAAGAAGCAGCGGCGAAGCTTACTGAAGCCCTGAACTTCAACATTCCGCAGAGATGGAGTATCGCGCACCTTTATCAGGCGATCTTAAACGGTGAGTATCACGTTCCGTCCATCCGTCATTTCACGACACTTGCAGGTTATGTGCATTTTAAGCTTTCCGGCCGAAAAGTACTCGGCGTCGGTGATGCTTCCGGTATGTTCCCGATCGATTCCAAGACCGGTAACTACGATAAGAAGATGCTCAAGACATTTGATTCCATGGTAAAGGACAACGGCTTCCCGTGGAAGCTCAGTGATATCCTTCCGGAAGTCCTTTCCGCAGGTGAGAATGCCGGCGAGCTGACAGAAGAAGGTGTTAAGCTTCTTGATGTTGACGGAGATCTTTCCGCAGGTATCCCGATGTGTCCTCCGGAAGGTGACGCAGGAACAGGAATGGTTGCTACTAATTCCGTACTTGTCGAGACCGGTAACATCTCCGCGGGTACATCCGTATTTGCCATGATCGTTCTTAAAGAGAACATGAAGAATCTCCATAAGGAGATCGATATGGTCACAACTCCGGCAGGTGATCCGGTTGCCATGGTCCACTGCAATAACTGCACATCCGAGATCAACGCGTGGGTTCGTATCTTCGATGAGTTCGGTAAGCTCATGGGCAAAGAATTCGATCGCGGCGAGCTCTTTTCGAAACTCTACGGAGTCGCTCTTGACGGCGATAAGGACTGTGGTGGTCTTATTTCCTATAACTATTTCTCCGGCGAGCCGGTAACGGGTTTCTCTAAGGGCAGTCCGCTCTTCGTAAGAACAGCCGAAGATTCTTTTACACTTCCGAACTTCATGAGAATGCACCTTTATTCCGCTCTTGCTACTCTTAAAGTCGGCCTGGATATCCTGACCGTTGAAGAGAAGGTCAAGGTGAAGAAGATGTATGGTCACGGCGGATTCTTCAAGACTCCTAAGGCCGGTCAGACGATCGCTTCTGCTGCCACAGGATCTCCGGTAAGCGTCATGGAGACAGCGGGCGAGGGTGGTGCCTGGGGTATCGCACTTCTTGCGCTTTACATGGTTGAGAAGAAGGCGAAGCAGTCACTTGCTTCCTATCTCGAGGATGTGATCTTTGCAGGTTCCACAGGTACTGAACTGATGGCTTCTCCGGAAGATATCGAAGGCTTCACGGCTTTCATGAAGAAGTATGTTGCCGGTCTTTCTGTTGAACAGGCAGCCGTTGTATTCCTTTGATCTTTAAGGTCATTCTGATTTCATCAACGGAGGCATCATAATGTTAGAAGATTTAAAACAGAAAGTATTTGAAGCAAACATGCTTCTCCCCAAGTACGGACTTGTTACATTCACATGGGGCAATGTCAGCGCGATCGATCGTGAAAGCGGACTTTTTGTCATTAAGCCGAGTGGTGTTCCTTATGAGACGATGACGGCGGATGATATGGTCGTCATGGATCTTGAAGGAAACAGAGTGGAAGGAAAGTACAAACCGTCTTCCGATACACCGACACATCTTATTCTTTATAAGAGACTTCCGAACATCGGCGGCGTCGTTCATACACACTCTTCTTATGCGACATCCTGGGCCCAGAGCGGAAGAAGCATCCCGTGCTACGGAACGACTCACGCGGACTATTACTATGGAGCGATCCCTTGTGTCCGCTGCCTGACCAAAGAAGAGATCGACGCGGATTATGAGACCAATACAGGTATACTGATCGCCGATTCTTTTGAAGCCGAAAACCTCGATTACGAAGCGGTTCCGGGAGTCCTTTGCAAGAACCACGGTCCTTTTACCTGGGGCAAAGACGCACACGAAGCCGTGCACAACGCGGTCGTTCTTGAAGAGGTCGCAAAGATGGCTTATCGCACGGAATTGATCAACAAGGAAGTGCTCCCTGCACCTTCTGAATTGCAGGATAAACATTATTTCAGAAAACATGGAAAAAATGCTTATTATGGACAATAATAATGCTATAATGTAAGAACCAATTAAGGAGGATTTAGACATGAACAACATTCCAGAAATCAAATTAGGTATCGTTGCTGTTTCCCGTGACTGTTTCCCGATCGCGCTTTCCGAAAAGAGAAGAGCTGCGATTAAGGCTGCTTATAAGGGCGATCTTTATGAGTGCCCGGTCACTGTTGAGAATGAGCTCGATATGCTCAAGGCAGTGGAAGATGTAAAGAAGGCTGAATGCAACGCACTCGTTGTTTTCCTCGGTAACTTCGGCCCTGAAACACCTGAGACACTGATCGCGAAGAATTTTGATGGTCCTTGCATGTTCGTGGCTGCAGCAGAGGGTGACGGAGACATGGTCAACGGCCGTGGCGATGCTTACTGTGGTATGCTCAACTGCTCATACAACCTCGGTATGAGACATCTTGACGGATATATTCCAGAATATCCTGTCGGAACAGCTGAAGATATCGCTGCTATGATCGCTGATTTCGTACCGATCGCTCGTGCGGTTATCGGTGTTAAGAACCTCAAGATCATCACATTTGGTCCACGTCCGCAGGACTTCTTCGCTTGTAACGCTCCGATCAAGGGCCTCTACGAACTCGGCGTTGAGATCGAAGAGAACTCCGAGCTTGACCTTCTCGTTTCCTACAAGGAGCACGAGAATGACCCGCGTATCCCGGCTGTATGCGAAGATATGGCTAAGGAAATGGGCGAAGGCAAGTACTATCCTGAGATGAGCGCTCGTATGGCACAGTTCGAACTCACACTTCTCGACTGGGCTGAAAATCACAAGGGTGCAAGAAAGTATGTAGCATTTGCTGATAAGTGCTGGCCGGCATTCCCGTCCCAGTTCGGTTTCGAGCCTTGCTATGTTAACAGCCGTCTGGCTTCCCGTGGTATCCCGGTATCCTGCGAAGTAGATATCTACGGCGCACTTTCCGAGTACATCGGTATCTGCATCAGCAATGACGCCATTACTCTTCTTGACATCAACAACTCCGTACCGCAGTACATCTACGATGAAGATATCAAGGGCAAGTTCGATTACAAGCTCACAGATACATTCATGGGCTTCCACTGTGGTAACACACCTTCCTGCAAGATGTGCGCCGATCGTGCGATCAAGTATCAGCTCATCCAGCACAGACTCCTTGAGCCGGCTGGTTCTGATCCGGATTTCACACGTGGTACTCTTGAGGGCGACATCGCTGCATCCCCGATCACATTCTATCGTCTGCAGTGCAACAGCGAAGGAGAACTCGTTTCTTACATCGCTGAAGGTGAGATCCTCCCGGTTAAGACACGTTCCTTCGGTGGTATCGCTATCTTCGCTATCAATGAGATGGCCAGATTCTATCGTCACGTTCTCATCCAGGGCAGATTCCCGCACCACGGTGCTGTTGCATTCGGTCACTACGGCAAGCTGATGTTCGAGACATTTAAGCTCCTCGGCATCTGCCCGTGCAAGATCGGCTACAACAAGCCGGCAGGAGATCTCTACAAGACAGAGAATCCGTTCAACTGATGAACACTTCTTATTCAGATGAATTGATATTCTGAAATGTTGTTCCGGATTTCCGGAAAGATAGAAGTTAAGAGGCACTGCTTCCGCACAATATGTGCGGGGGCAGTGCTTTTCTGTTATAATATAATGAATTATAAGAGGATGTTTTCGGGCCTTGATCAAGAAACTGCTGATAAAACTGTTCAATAAACTGAAACTGCATAATAAGTTTCTTATTATGTACGTGTTCTGCGTTATCATTCCTTTGTTTATCACGGACGCGGTCATTGTCAACGCGATCTATGACCGTGAATACGATTCGAAACAATACCAGCTCGAAAACATTGCCAACCAGTACATTTCCAGCATGAAAAGCACTTTTGAATACTCGGCCAGAGTAGCCCGTGCGTTTTCCGGTAACCATGAACTGTATCGTTTCCTGGATGCCGAATATGAAACGCCTTATGACTATTTCGAAGAGTATTATCAGTTCATCAATAAATCGTTCTTCAAGTCTCTCATGCAGACCAGGACCGATAAGATCACGATCTATGTTGATAACCCGACCATTTCTTACGGAAGTTATTTCAAATCCATGGAGGAAGCACAGAGTTCCGAGTGGTATCGTCGTTATCAGGAGATGGGGAGAAATGACTGTCTTCTCGTATATTATGATGAGACGGTCGATCCGCGTCTCGAAAAACAACAGAAGATCATTTATCTTCAGAAGATGACAAAGTATACTTCCAGTCATGAAAAGATCATCAAGATCGAGATCGATAACTCTATCCTTCGAAATCAGTTGATCGATATATCCGATGAATATCCGATGTTTGTCTGTAACGGGGATTATGTTGTATGCGCCCGTTATGGTGAAGGTGTGAAGACGATCAACCCTGAAAAACTTCAGAAGGACTATAAGATCTGTGTGCAGAAGGAGTTTTCCTATCTCGGAACCACGTTGGACGTTTATCTTTTCACGGACAATCTGAGTGTCTATTCGATTTTTCTCGAAAACTACTGGATCATTGTCATTATGATCATCATCACCCTTATGCTTCCTGTCATCATCATGAACCTGATCGAGCAGTCATTGGCTTCCCGGATCAAAAAACTGGAAAAAGCATTCAGTGGTAAGCAGGATAACAAGTTCCTTCCGATCGAGGGAATCGACGGTGATGACGAGATCTCGCAACTGATGCTCAACTACAACAATATCGTTTCGATCAATAACGATCTTATCAATACGCTTTATAAGGATAAACTGAAAGAGCAGGCAAACGCGCTTTCCCGTAAGAATGCCGAGCTTCTTGCCTTGCAGAGTCAGATCAATCCGCACTTCCTGTTTAATTCCCTGGAAAGCATCCGCATGCACAGTATCCTGAAGGGAGAAGAGCAGACGGCGGACATGGTCGAAAAGCTTGCTGTTATGACCCGTCAGAATGTTGAGTGGGGAAATGACCTTGTTACGATCAAGAAAGAGGCTGAATCGATCGAGGCATATCTTTATCTTCAGAGTTATCGTTTCGGTGACCGTCTTTCTTTCGACATTGACGTTGAACCTGATTGTGAGCAGTATCTGATCCCTAAACTGACGCTGGTTACTTTTGTTGAGAATGCTTGTGTCCATGGCATTGAGTCTAAGTCTTCCGCCGGATGGATCTTCGTTCGTGTATATAAGAAAGATAATGATATATATATGGAGATCGAAGATACCGGCGGCGGCATGAGCGATGAAGAGATCAAAGAACTTTCCGATAACATCAATAACGTAAGCATCGATATGATCAAGGGAAGAAAGCATGTAGGAATCCTCAATGCCTGCCTGAGAATAAAGATGCATACGGATAATCAGGTGAAATTCTCAATTGAGAGTGAAGTCGGAGTCGGCATGAGTGTAACGATCCGAGTACCTGTGAATAAACTGAAAAGACAGTCATAAGGAGTGATTGCTATGTTAAAAGTTATGGTTGTTGATGACGAGCCTTATATCCTTCAGGGTCTTCAGGTCCTTGTGGACTGGGAAAGTGAAGGTTTTGAGATCGACGCGCTGATGTCAAACGGCAAAGAAGCGCTCGATTATCTGAAAGATCATACCGTCGACCTGATCATCTCCGACATCAAGATGCCGGTAATGAATGGCCTGGAGCTTTTGGAGGAGATCGAAAAGAACCATCTTTCCGAAGCGAAATTCGTCCTGCTTACCGGTTACGATGATTTTTCCTACATGCAGCGGGCGATCCGAAACAACTGCATGGATTATATTCTTAAGCCTGTAAGTAAAGAAGATCTGATTGCCATCCTCCATAAGGTATCGAATCTTTCGAGTGAGAAGGAGAGCGTACGTGAGACTCAGAAGAACATGGAAGATGCGTACCTTGCTTCGAATCTCATGTCGATCATCAAAGGGAAATACGACGACCAGAACGTAGAATATGTTAATAAGCATCTCCAGCTTACCGGCGGTATCCGATTCGTCGACATCGAAATGGTCACTGACATGATCGTCGATGATGAAGACGATTCAGATCTTCGTCTTTCTCAGAAACAACTGTTTATTGCCTGTAAGGACATATTGAAGGACAGCGCGAATCATTTTATCTTCGATGTTTCTTACGAGAAAGACAACTATGACGTCGGATTCATATATTGTGAGAACATGGCGACAAGACGTGACTTGGATGAAAAGGCTTTCTTTGAAATGTTTCTTAAGAAACTGGAAGTTCTATTCATCAAGCCTGTCCGTATCATGTGCGGTAAGATGGTTAATGATGTTTCTGCACTTTCGAAATCCTACAGTTCGTGCATTAGAATAAGCAGTATTAAAGGTTTCCACAGTCAGAAGAGCATTTACTACTATGAAGATGATATCCAGGTTGTGTTAAGCGGAATGGTCCTTTGTAAGAACGGTCTGGATGAAGTTATCTCGGCGATCCAGACGAATAACGAGGAAATGATACGTAAAGCCGTTGCTGATCTTTACGAGGAAATGAATGTTTCCGGAGACAATAATAATATCGTAGATCTTAACATTAACTATCTGCTTTTCCAGTTGATCCACCTTGCTTCCGAACAGGATGATAATGTTAACCAGGAAGAGGTTATCCAGTATATTTCCGAGAAATCATTCGAGAATTCCATCAATCGTGGATCCAGACAGCATATCGAAAGATTCGCGATCGAATACGCCGATTATCTCAATGGACTTCGTAAAAATGTATCGAGAGGTATCCTGTCCGATATCGAGGCGGAGATCCGTGACCATTATGCCGAAAACATCAGCTTGAGAAACCTGGGTGAGAAGTACTATATCAATAGTTCGTACCTGGGACAGATCTTCCGGAAAAAGTATAACCAGTCGTTCAAGGATTACCTGACAAACTATAGAATCAATGAAGCGGCCAGACAGCTTATCAGTACCGATAAAAAGATCAATCAGATCGCCGCTGATGTAGGGTACAGGGACTGTGACTACTTTATCCGCAAATTCATTGAAACTCAGGGTTGTACGCCTTCCAAGTACCGTAAAAACCACTCGATGTAAAGACATTTTTACATTATGTAAATACGCATAAAGAGCGAAGCGTTTCGCTCTTTTTTGTTGTGATTCTTACCTAGAGTTTTTCGGGTAATGAGGTAGAGTTTTTCATGTTGTATGAAACATTACGGAAATCTAAAATTAATACGAAGTAAGTTGCAACAAGCAACAAATTTTGAGGAGGTTATGTAATGAAATCAAAGAAGATTTTTGCTCTCGTTATGGCATGTGTTCTTGGTGTTAGCGCAATCGGTTGCTCCAAGAAAGACGATAACGGCGAGTCCAAAACAACAGATGCTGCTACAGAAGGCAGTACTGAAGCCGTTGATGGCAGCTCTGAAGATGTAGACACAAGTAGTGTTGACGCTTCTGACATCAAGGACTGGACATTCTATGCTTGTATGTCCGGTAAGGAGATCAACGACGGTAACGAGATTCAGGAAGAAATCGCTAAGCTGACAGGTGTCCGCGTTAAGGAAACTTGGATGGCAGGTCAGGAGCCGGCTGAGGCTATCGGCGCTATGATCGTTACAAACGATCTGCCGGACTTCATCGACGGTGGTGACGCTTCCGACCAACTCGTAGAAGCTGGCGTACTCGTAGCTTGGGATGATTACATTGAGAAGTACCCGAACCTTAAGGAAATGTACACCGATAAGGAATGGGAACTCTTCCGTAAGGACGATGGACACATCTACTGGGCAAACGTTTTCGGTAACACATACGGCGAATCTCAGGCTCGTGGTCACAACGACGAGGCTTTCTGGATTCAGAACCGTGTACTTGCTTGGGATAACTATCCGACAATCGAGACTCTTGATGAGTATTTCGATCTCCTGAAGAGATATTCTGAAGCAAACCCGAAGAATGAAGACGGCGTAGACGTAATTCCTTACACAGCTCTTTGCGAAGGTTGGAGATACTTCTGCGTTGAGAACGCTCCGCAGTTCCTCGACGGTTATCCGAACGACGGTTCCGTTATCGTACAGCTCGAGGGTGTTGACAAGCCGACAATCGTTGACTACAACACAACTCCTACAGCTAAGATGTACTTCAAGAAACTGAACGAAGTATACAACGCTGGTCTTATGGATCAGGAATTCGCTACAATGTCCTATGACGACTATATCGCTAAGCTGGCTACAGGTGCTGTACTCGGTATGTGCGATCAGTGGTGGGATTTTGCTTACACAGTAAACGATAAGTTCAAGGCTTCCGGCTATGACGAACTCGGTTACAACTATGTACCTCTCGGTCTCGTTGCTGAGAAAGGCACAAAGAATCACTGGCATACATATGGTGATACTCTGAACTCCGCTTCCGGTATCTGCGTTACAACAAAGTGCGATGATCCGGATAAGGCTTTCGAGTTCCTTTCCAGATGTCTTGATCAGGAAATCCTCGACCTCCGTTTCTGGGGCATCAAGGATGTTGACTACCTCGTAGACGACAATGGTATGTATTACAGAACACAGGAAATGAGAGATAAGTGGGCAGACGAGAACTACAAGGCTAACCACATCTGTGCATATTCCTACTTCCCGCAGTACTCCGGTACTTCTAAGACATCCAAGAACGCTATGAAGCCTGAGGATCAGGAGAGCGAGTTCTTTGATGGTCTTGCTAAGCCGCTGCAGGATTGCTTCAGAGCTTATGATTATGACTCTTACGATGACTTCCTCAAGTCTGAGCATGATGAGATGGGCTTCTGGTATCCGATGTACTCCTACTCCAACCTGATGTCCACAATGACTGAGGGTGGTGCTGCTTGGACAGAAATGGGCGAGTGCAAGCACGAGTGGCTCCCGAAGGTTATCACAGCTAAGGATTTCGATTCCGCATGGGCTGACTACATGAAGGCTTATGAGGCTTGTAACCCGCAGGCATTCCTCGACGAAATGCAGGAAGAGCTTGATCGCCGTGTTGCTCTTGCTAACAGCTAATTGCAACTGACGAATTTAGTTAAGTGACGGTGGTGGCGACCACGGTTGTATGACTGTGGTCGCCACTTCTGAATTTAGGGGAGGCAATTATACATGAGCTCTAATGAAAAAGATGCTCCGGAGATCGAACTTAAGAGTAAGATCAGTAAAACCGAGTTAAAGCGTCAGAAAGTTTTGCTCATCATCGCTGCACTGTATGTAATCTATGGTATCGTTTTCTATTACCTGCCGCTCGCCGGTTGGGTCATGGCTTTTGAGAACTTTAGCATAGGTAAAGGAATCTTCAAATCTGAAAAAGCAGGGCTTCGTTGGTTCAAATACCTTTTCAAGAAGAATTCTTCTTTCCCGCGAGTTATCAGAAATACTCTCGCAATGGGTTCTCTGAATCTCATATCGCAGACTGTTACTGCTATTGGTTTCGCTATTCTGCTTAATGAGGTACGAAATACATTTGGTAAGAAACTCGTACAGACGATTTCTTATCTGCCTCATTTCTTGTCTTGGATCGTAGTAACAAGTATCGTTCGTGAAGCATTCGCTACAAACGGTATGGTTAACGAACTTCTTGTTAATTTACATATCTTGAAAACGCCTATCAGCTATTTCATGCACACTCAGTATTTCTGGCCGATCGTTGCTATTTCCAATGTTTGGAAAGAGACAGGTTGGAATGCGATCATCTATCTGGCTACCATTACGGCTATTGACCCTGCTCTATATGAAGCAGCCGCTATCGATGGCGCCGGCAGATGGCAGAAGATCAAAAACATCACACTTCCGGGTCTGCGTTCTACGATTATCATTCTCCTCATCATGAATATCGGTAACGTAATCAACGCAGGATTTGAAATCCAGTATCTCCTCGGTACAGGTGTTCTTTCACCGGTTTCTACTACCATTGATATCTACGTCCTCAATCATGGTATGAAGAACTTTTCACTTGGTACTGCGGCGGGTATTTTCAAAACCTTTGTGTCGATGATATTCGTATTCACGTTTAACTTCATAGCCCGAAAGACGGGCGAAGATCACCTGTTCTAAAGGAGGGAATTTCATATGAGTGATAAAGAAAAGATCAATGAAAATGAAGTTCTCCAGAACGAGGTGAAAGAGAACGTTGCAAAAGATGATGCGCTTGAAAAAGCCAGAGAAGCCAGAAAGGCTATGGCTGCCAGAAGCGCTGCCGTTAAAGAAGTAGCTGAAAAAGCAAGTGCTGATGATGTAGTAGTTTCTAATGGCGAAGCTGCTGTTCATGAAATCAAGTTCAAAAAGCCTCGCGCGAAGATGAACGGTTGGGATTGGGCATTTGTAATCTGCAATACCATCTTCCTGATCTGCTTCTGTATCGTAACTCTGTATCCTGTTTTGAATACTGCAGCTTATTCGTTTACAGACGGTCGTGAAGCTATCCTGAAGAACGTACATCTTTTGCCGAAGAAATTTACTACTGCAGCTTATGAGCAGGTTTTTGAAATGCCTGGTATCCGTTGGGGTCTTCTGACAACAGTCGGCCGTACGGCAATCGGTTCCATTCTTTCTCTTGCAGCGAATGCGCTTCTTGCATTCATCATCTCGAGAAAGAAGTTCCTCTTCAGAAACGGTCTGTCTCTGTTCTGGGTAATCACAATGTACGCCAGCGGTGGTCTTATCCCGACCATCTACCTGATGACAAAACTACATTTTGTAGGTACTTTCTGGGTATATGTCATTCCTGGTATGGTTAGTGCATTTAACATCCTTGTACTTCGTACATTCATGGATGGTATCCCGGAGTCTTACGAAGAGTCTGCACAGCTTGATGGTGCAGGTTATATGACGATCTTTGCCAAGATCATTTCACCTCTTTGTAAGCCGGTTTACGCTACGATCTTCCTGTTCGTTGCCGTAGGCCACTGGAACTCCTGGTTTGACGCTTTGATCTATAACAAGTTCAATATCAAACTGACAACACTTCAGTATGAGTTGCAGAAACTTCTTGCAAGTTTGACTCAGAAGACAGGTTCTGCTGATAGTGGCGGTAAGACAACTACTCAGTCTCCGACAACTTCCATTCAGGTTCGTTCCGCAGCAACGATCGCGACAATGCTCCCGATCATCTGTCTGTATCCGTTCCTGCAGAGATACTTCGTTACAGGTATCCAGCTTGGTGGTGTAAAAGAGTAATAAAGTCTTTTGTGTTGTACTGCCTGCCCGGAAGCACTTTTCGGGCAGGTAGTATTTTTTTTGCTTTGTTGTATAATACTTTCATGGTTGTAAGGAGATAGAAAAACACATGAATCTATTAAACTATGACAGTCCTTTGATCCAGTTTCTGAATAAAGTAACGGATCTGTTCATCTTAAATCTGCTTTGCCTGATCTGCTGTATACCGATCATTACGATCGGAGCGGCACTTACCGCTAAGTACGATGTTGCCATGCGTATCGTAAGAAAAGAAGAACCGACTGTCTTAAAGCCTTTCTTTAAAGCATTTAAATCAAACTTTAAACAGGCTACGATCATTTGGATGATTCTTCTTGTCGCATGTGTATTGCTTTGCATGGACTGGACATGGATCTACGAAAACGGATTTCTTGATGTACCTGCCGCTTACTTTGCGGGAGCTGTTTTTGTAACCACGATCGTTCTTTTTATCATCATGACGATTTTCCCGATCATTGCCAGATTCAAGGTGACGGTAAAAGAAGCCTTTAAAACGTCGGCTCTGTTCGCGATGCTATATTTCTACAGTCTGATCCCGATCATCGTTTTGATGTTCGGATCCGTTTTCCTTTGCATTAAATATATCCGCTTTTTGCCTTTGGTTCTTGTACTTTGTCATGTTGTCATCGTTTTCTGTCATTGCCTGGTCTTGCAAAGAGGGTTTACTAAACTCGAGAAGCAGTTCGGAACCGAGGATGCTGATTCGGATGAATCTCAAACTGAGGAGGATAAGGCATAATGTCTGATTCTGATCAGGTTAAAGATTCCGTAACGACTGAAAAGGCGAAAAAGCAGCCGATGACTTTCAAACAGAAGGTCGATTATTTCAAGGACTACTACCTGTTAAAGGTAGTGCTGGTTCTCATTGCTTTGGTCTTTGTCGGATTGTTCATTAAAGATGCCATCAAGAACAGTAAAACGATCTATACCGGCGGAACAGTCGGATTCGACATCTATCAAGAGAAGTATCCTTTGCTCTGCGATGGTTTTATCAGCTATTTAGGTGATGACTATAAAGGAAAGAATGCGAATTTCGGCGGGAATGCTTTAATGGTCCCGGAAGGCCAGGAATACGATAAGAATTCGATCGAAACAGCATTCATTGCTCAGCTCAATGCCGGAATGTACGACTATCTTTTCATGACAGAAAAGCAATTCGAATACTTCGCTGAAGTGGAATTTTATCAGGATCTTTCTTATCTTCAAAGTGATCCGAAGTATTCTGATCTTGAATTCGGCAATGGAATTGACGGAAAACCCGCAGGTATCAAATTGAATGATAAAGTCCTTTCAAAACTTGATCTATCCGGTATGGATATCTATTTAGTGTTCGTTATCAAAAAGGACCAGAATGATATGAACATGAAGTTTGTTGATTATCTATATTCATAACAGGAGGTGTGTTATGAAGATCTCAAGTATATATAGTGATGGCATGATCCTTCAAAGAGACACCGAAAATGTGATCTCCGGTTCTTTTGAAGCCGGTGAGGTCATTGGTGTTTCTTTCGACAATACTGTTCTTGAAGTCATTTCGGATAACGAAAATTTCAAATGGAAAGCGGTTCTGCCTCCGACGGAAGCAGGCGGTCCGCATGAGATCACGATCACCGGAAAAGAAGGGGAGATGAAGATCTCGGATATCCTTTTCGGTGATGTATTCGTTCTCGGCGGTCAGTCGAATATGGAGCTTCCGTTGATCTGGACGACCGATTTTCACTATGACGAGATCAGAAGTGCCGATTATTCGATGATCCGTCAGTTTGAAGTTCCGAAGATCCCTTTGTTCGGAAGAAAAGAAGATATGCTTACCGGTGGCAAATGGGTAAATGCCGACCAGGTGAATATTAACGGCTTCAGCGCGATCGGTTTTTACTTTGCAAAGTATAAGTATTTAAAAGACAATATCCCGGTCGGTTTGGTTCAGACGGCTGTTGGCGGTGCTCCTGTAGAGAGTCTGATGAGCGAAGAAAATCTTCGCGAGTCCTTTTCGCGCATCGAACCGGAATATTCCGATTCCGGAAAATGTAATAACGATAAGAGCAAGGGATGTCTTTGGTGCTATAAGGATAAACTTGCAAAATACAGCGATATGAAATATGTCGAATCAGTCGTTGCCGAGGATATCCGCCGTCAGGATGCCTGGCACAAAAACGTCGATGACAATGATATCGGCCTTAAGGAAAACTGGAAAGATGCTTGGGAAGAAGGGGAGTATGAGACATTTACGCTTCCTTCGACATTCTATCAGACCAAGTATGAAAGCTTTAAGGGTGTTTTTTGGATCCAGAAAACTGTTGATGTGCCTTCTGACTGGTGCGACAAGGAAGTAGAGCTTCGTCTCGGAACCTTGATGGACGGTGACACGACATATGTGAACGGAGTTTTGGTCGGCGGCTTCACGTTTAAATATCCTCCGAGAAGGTATTTCCTTGCCCCTGGAACTCTTAAAGAGGGAAAGAATACTATCACGGTTCGTCTGGTCGTTGATACGAACATCGGCGGCGCCGTAAAAGAATGCCCGTATTATCTGAAGCTTGGAGATAAGAAGATCGATCTGGAAGGCGACTGGAAGATGCGCTTCGGTTACGAATCCGGTCCGCTTGAAGGACAGACATTCTTTATCTGGTCTCCGACGGCGCTCTTTAACTCCATGCTGTATCCGATCAGAAATCTATCCTGCAAGGCGATCCTTTTCTATCAGGGTGAATCCAACTGTGAGTACCCGCAGTACTATGGTCCGCTTCTGAAAGACATGGTCAGAGAGTGGAGAGATCTTTTCGGAAAAGAGACTCCGTTTTATATGGCAGAGGTCACTTATTGGCTCGGCGATGGTCCGGTATATGAATCGGATCCGTTTGATGGCGTAAGAGATGTCCAGAGAAGTGTAGTCAACGAGATCCCCATGTCGTATCTGATACCGACATATGATCTCGGCTTCTATAATGACCTGCATCCGCAGAACAAAAAGGAAGTCGCGCTAAGATTCCTTGAGAGTTATCTGAAGAATGAATAAGGAAAAAGACAGCCGGGATCTCTCAGCTGTCTTTTTTGATATCGGCAAGCGGATTCTTCGCTACCGCGTCGTGCAGCGAATCTTCGTCAACATGTGTGTAGATCTGCGTAGTTGCTACACTTTGATGTCCGAGGATCGCCTGAAGCGTTCGGATGTCGACCTGACCGTATTTGTACATTAAAGTGGCACACGTGTGTCTGAGCTTATGAACGGAATAGGCAGAAGCGTCAATTCCGGATGCGGTGAAAAGGCGCTTAATGATGTTTTGGATCATGGGACCGCTTATCCTTGTTCCACGGCTACTGAGGAAAAGAGCTTCCTTGTCTTTCTTTTTCATGGCGTCTCTTTCCGGATAATAATCGGAAAGCGCACGTATGCAGGCATCATTCAGATAGATCGTACGTTCTTTGTTGCCTTTTCCGACGACTCGCAGTGTGTCCTCGGAGATATCTGAAAGATCGATGCTGCGAAGTTCCGAAAGACGCATCCCGCAGTTAAGAAATAAAGTCACGATACAGTAATCTCTCGCGGCAAATGCACTTTCAGAGTGCTCGGCTGCTTCCAGAAGATCCCGACTCTGTTCAAGATTGAGATATTTAGGAAGTCTTTTCGCGCGTCTGGGAGTTTCCAGATCATAAGAAGGATCATCTTTTACGATACGTTTCTTTTGCGACAGATACTTAAAGAATGATTTGACCGTTGCGACCTTTCTTGCACGTGTAGCAGAAGAGGCCTTTCTCTGACGGGAAAGGAAGATCATGAACGCAAACAGGTCATCAGAAGTAATGCTGTTTAAAAACTTCTCATCGATATCATTGATCGGAATATCTTCGAATTTAAAGTCGTCGGTAATCTTAACAAGATCGCGGTCCTGTTTTAGAAATCGAAAGAGAAGAATAAGATCATATTTATATTCTTTTATCGTCAAAGGAGACTTTTCCTGAACGGCCTGCATATAACGCAGGTACTGTTCAAGAATCGGGAATGTGGCATTTTCACCTGAAGATTTTCCTTTGGGACGACTCATAGTTGCTCCTGATTAAACAAAACTAAACTGTTAGGATAATCTTATCATAAATATCGAAAAATAACTTGCTTTCCGTATTTGGTTGCGCTATAATACACCCATCAAAGACAAATGTCCACCGTACACGGACAGTGAAAGAGGAAAAGAAAATGGCTAAGTTAAGAGTCGGCGTCATTGGCGCAACAGGTTATGTAGGACAGAGATTTATCTCGCTTCTGAATGATCATCCGTGGTTTGAGTGCGTAGCAGTAGTTGCTTCTCCGCGTTCCGCAGGTAAGCCTTATGCTGAGGCAGTCGAAGGCCGTTGGAAGATCGATGTTGATATGCCTTCTTATGTAAAGGATATGATTGTTGAAAGCACTGAGGATATCGAAAAGGTCTGCGAGAAGGTCGATTTTGTATTCTGCGCGGTTGATATGAAGAAAGATGAGATCCGTGCGCTGGAAGAGAAGATCGCTAAACTCGAGACTCCTGTAGTATCGAATAACTCCGCTCACAGATGGACAGCTGATGTTCCGATGATGGTTCCGGAGATCAATTCCGATCACGCGGCGATCATTGAAAAGCAGAGAGAAAGACTTGGCACAAAGCGCGGCTTTATTGCCGTCAAGCCGAACTGCTCCATTCAGAGCTATGTGCCTGCTTTGACACCGCTTCTCGGCTTCGGTATCAAGTATATCAATGTTTGCACATACCAGGCGATCTCCGGTGCAGGTAAGACCTTTAAGGACTGGCCGGAAATGGTCGGAAACATGATCCCTTATATCGGCGGCGAAGAAGAGAAGAGTGAGCAGGAGCCGCTTAAGGTCTGGGGCCATATTGAGGGCAACGAGATCGTTAAGGCGGACGCACCTGTGATTTCCGCACAGTGCTATCGTGTAGCTGTTCAGGAAGGTCATACTGCGGCAGTTTCCGTTAAGTTCGACAAGAAGCCGACTAAGGAAGAGATGCTTGAAGCATGGAAGAACTATAAGGGCGCACCGCAGGAACTCGGACTCCCGCACGCACCGAAGCAGTTCCTCCAGTATATCGACGAGGATAATCGTCCGCAGCCGGCTCTGGATGCGAACTTCGAAGGCGGCATGGGCGTTTCGATCGGCAGACTGAGAGAAGATCCGATCTTCGATTATAAGTTTACCTGCCTTTCCCACAATACTCTTCGTGGTGCCGCAGGCGGAGCAATGCTGACAGCAGAGCTTCTTTATAAGAAGGGTTATCTCACAGCCAAGGATTGATCCTTCTTTTCGGAAAAGAACCGTTCCGAGACTCGTTGTTATCTGATAAACAACGGATATTCAACGAGTCTCGGTATTTTTCGAAAAAGTGTTGACGAAACACGTCTTTATCGCTATAATCTTTCTTGCGCTTTGAGAAATGGGTACAAACTCAAAACAAGCGGGCCTTTAGCTCAGTTGGTTAGAGCAACCGGCTCATAACCGGTCGGTCCTGGGTTCGAGTCCCTGAAGGCCCACCAATTCGAAGCCAACTTAATACATATATATGAGGGAGAATTCCCGAGCGGCCAAAGGGGGCAGACTGTAAATCTGTTGTCACCGACTTCGGTGGTTCGAATCCACCTTCTCCCACCAGAAAACCTCTTCTGAAAAGAAGAGGTTTTCTTATTTGTAAAAACATTCCATAATTGTTAGAATTAAGTTTGTTTGATATTCTTCTTCGTCCATGGAGGTTCTATATGCAGATTCTCGTTACCGGCGGTACCGGATATATTGGTTCTCATACTTGCGTTGAGTTGATCAATGCCGGCTATGACGTTGTTGTTTTCGATAACCTTTCGAATTCAAAAGAGGATAGCCTGGACAGAGTCTGCGAAATAACCGGAAAGAAACCGAAATTCTATAAAGCCGATATGCGTGATATTGAGTCCCTCAGACCCGTGTTTTCCGAGAATGAGATCTCCGCTGTTATTCACTTTGCCGGCCTTAAGGCGGTAGGTGAAAGTGTCGCTAAGCCATGGGAGTACTACGACAATAACGTATCCGGAACGCTTAACCTGATTCGTGTGATGAAAGAATATGATGTCAAAAATATCGTTTTCTCATCTTCGGCGACTGTTTATGGCAGTCCTGCCGTTATCCCGATCACTGAGCAGTGTCCGTTGGGAGAGACGACGAATCCTTACGGCGAGACGAAGAAGATGCTTGAAAGGATACTTTCCGATTATCAAAAGGCAAATCCGGACTGGCATGTCATGCTGCTTCGATATTTTAACCCGATCGGTGCTCACGAGAGCGGTCTTCTCGGAGAAGAACCAAACGGGATTCCTAATAACCTTATGCCTTACATTATGCAGGTCGTATCCGGAAAACTGCCTTTCCTTCGTGTTTTCGGAAATGATTATGACACAGCGGACGGAACGGGTGTCCGTGATTATATCCATGTCGTCGATCTTGCCAAAGGACACGTCGATGTTATGAAGAAGATCAATGATGAACCGGGTGTCTACATTTACAATCTCGGAACAGGACATGGTTACAGTGTTCTGGATATCGTTCATGCTTTTGAAAAAGCCAATAACGTAACTATTCCTTATCAGATCACGGATCGACGTCCCGGTGATATCGCGTCCTGTTATTCGGATCCTTCCAAGGCGGAAAAAGAACTGGGATGGAAGGCAAGATACGATCTTGAGAAGATGTGCAAAGACTCTTATAACTTTGTTTGCAAGAGTGTCCTGAAATAAGCCTATATCCGATATCAACGTTCTTTTTCCGGTTTGACACGCTGATATGGGTATGCTAATATAATTTTCGCTATTTCGGGGTTGTGGCGGAATGGCAGACGCAGCAGACTCAAAATCTGCCGACCTTAAATCGTATGGGTTCAAGTCCCATCAGCCCCACCATATTGTTATTTTGCAATAGAATCACCCTATCACGGGTGATTTTATTGTATTTATAGTAAGTACACAATTTCAGACATGATTGATATAATGATTCTAAACTAGGTTATTAGGCGTTTTATGCCAACGAGGTACCATGGAAAAAAGAGTTATCAAGTTCAGTCCGCCGGATATCACAGAAGCTGAAATCGCAGAGGTTGTAGAGGCTCTCCGCAGTGGCTGGATCACAACAGGTCCCAGAACGAAATTACTTGAGAGAAGACTTGCCGCATATATTGAAACAGGCAAAAACGATGTCGACGTGGATTCAGATCCGGATCGTTGGAGCAATCGTGTTGTTTGCCTGAATTCCGCAACTGCCGCTGAAGAACTGAATCTTCGCATTCTCGGTGTTACCGAGGGGGATGAAGTGCTTGTTCCGTCGTATACATACTCCGCGTCCGCGTCTGCCGCGATCCACTGCGGTGCTACCGTAAAGTTTGTCGATATCGTAAAAGACGGCGATCCGGTAACTCACATGCCGGAAATGGATTATGACAAGCTCGGTGAGCTGATCACGGAAAAGACAAAAGCCATTGTCTGCGTGGATCTTGCGGGTATTGTCTGTGACTACGAAAAAGTCTTTAAAGTCGTTGAAGAGAAGAAAGCGTTATTCCGTCCGATCGAGCCGAACGGTGAGCCGCTTCACGATTTTTCTTCCCGTATTCAGAAAGCTCTCGGACGTGTCGCAGTAGTCTCTGACTGCGCACATGGATTAGGCGGAAGCAGAATCTTCGAAGGCTCGGTTAAATACTGTGGTGCTCTTGCTGATTTTACGGGATTTAGTTTCCATGCCGTAAAAAACTTTACGACGGCTGAAGGCGGTGCTGCTACATGGAAAGAGATCCCCGGTATCGATAACGCAGAGATCTATAAATTCTTCCAGCTTCTGAGCCTTCATGGCCAGAATAAGGACGCTCTTGCCAAGACAAAGGTCGGTGTCTGGGAATATGACATCATCGGCCCTTGGTATAAGTGCAACATGACGGACATCATGGCGGCGATCGGACTGCGTCAGCTCGATCGTTATGTTGGTCTTTTGGAACGCCGTTCCGAGATCATTGCAAAATATGATGCTCTCTGTGACGAGCTCGGTATTTCCCATCTGATCCATCACACGGAAGATATCAGCAGTTCGAATCACCTCTATCTGATGAGGATCCCGGATATCAGTGAAGAAGACAGAAACAAGATCATCGAGCAGCTCGCGCTTCGAGGTGTGACCACAAACGTTCACTACAAGCCGCTTCCGATGATGACCGCTTATAAGAATCTCGGATGGGATATCAAGGATTTCCCGAATGCTTTCGATTACTATCACAATCTGATCACTTTACCGCTTCATACATTGCTTACCGATGAAGATGTCGAGTATATCTGTGAGAACCTTCGTGAAGTAATCAATGAATTCAAAAGATAACGGGCAAAGAGGCTTTAACAAACATATCTGACTGGGGATTAATAGGATGATGTTAAGAAAATGGGAAGCGATACCTGAATTCATGCGAACACCTGAAGTTCGTGAATATTGGGATATCCTTCGTAAGAAAAGATTTCAGCTTTTCCTGAAGCGAGTCTTCGATTTTCTGATTGCACTCATCATGTTGATCCTTCTTTTGATTCCGATGCTTATTATCGCCATTCTGATCAAAGCCGACTCTGAAGGTCCGGTGCTTTACCGTCAGGAGCGCGTAACCACATACGGCAAGCATTTCCGTATCCATAAATTCAGAACAATGGTCAATAATGCCGATAAGAAAGGTTCTGTCGTAACTGTCGATAACGACAGTCGAATCACGAAGATCGGAAGCAAGCTTCGCGGACTTCGTCTCGATGAACTTCCGCAGCTTATCGATGTTCTTATTGGCGATATGTCTTTTGTCGGCACCCGACCGGAAGCAGTGAAGTATGTAGACCGTTATATCCCTGAATTTAACTCCACACTGCTGATGCCTGCAGGTATTACTTCTGAGGCAAGTATCCGTTACAAGGATGAAGACAAACTTCTCAAAGATACAACGAATGTTGATGACGTATATGTTGAGCAGATCCTGCCGGCTAAGATGAAATGGAATCTCGAATCGATTCGCAGATTCAGTTTCGGTCGTGATATTTTGACTATGTTCCGGACAGTTGCCGCTGTTTTGGGGAAGGAGTATAAATGAATATCCTGTATATTGAGCATTATGCCGGATCACCTGAGATGGGTATGGAATTCCGTCCATACTATCTGGCACGTGAATGGGTAAAGCAGGGACATAAAGTGGCTATGATCGCCGGTGACTATTCGCATCTACGTAAGAAGAACCCGACAGTAGACCATGATATGCAGAAAGAAACGATCGACGGTATTGATTACTACTGGCTGAAAACGGGCGAGTATTCCGGTAACGGCGCGAAAAGAGCCATGACCATGCTTCGTTTCTGCAGAAAGCTTCGCAAGTGGAAGAAGTGGATCGTGAATGAGATCAAACCGGATGTGGTCATTTCGTCATCCACATATCCGATCGACTCGATCCCGGCAAGCAAGATCGCAAAAAAAGCAAATAAGGCCAAGCATATTCATGAAGTGCATGATATGTGGCCGTCTACACTTATTGAGATCGGCGGAATGCCGAAATGGAATCCTTTTGTAGTTGTTATGCAGTATGGTGAGAACTACGCCTATAAGCATGCTGACAAGGTTGTTTCGCTCCTTGAATACTCAAAGGATTACATGGTCTCTCATGGATTGAAGCCTGAAAAGTTCAACTGCATTCCGAACGGTATCGTTATCGAGGAATGGGAGTCCCCCAAGGAGCTTCCGGCTGAGCACCAGGCGCTTTTCAAGAAGCTGAAGGAGGAGAATAAGTATGTCGTCGGATATTTCGGTGGTCATGCACTTTCCAACTGCCTGGAAACTCTTCTCGACGCGGCAAAGAAGATGAACGGTGTCAGCGAGTATTCGGATGTACATATCGTTCTGGTCGGTGATGGTGTGACAAAGGAACAGCTGATGAAGGACGCCGAAGCAGCTAAACTCACGAATATAAGTTTCCTTCCGCCGATCGTAAAGACGGCAGTTCCGACTCTGACGGAAAACTTCGACTGTGTTTATATCGGAGCGATCGATTCTCCGCTTTATCGTTTCGGCGTCTGCATGAATAAGATGTTCGACGGCATGATGGCCGGTAAACCGATCATCTTTGCGATCAATGCTCCGCCGACGCTTGTAGAGCGTACCGGATGCGGTCTGATCATTAAACCGGAAGATCCTGACGCGATCGTCGAAGCCATTTCGAAAATGCGTTCCATGGATAATGAGGAAAGAGAGAAGATGGGCCGTAAGGGAAAAGAAGAAGTTCTTAACGGATACACTTATGAAAAACTTGCAGAAAAGTTCTCTGAACTCTTCTAAATTTGGCTATTCTATGGTATAGGCAACAGGTTTACTTATAATATAAGTTAGTGTAAAATTTGACAGATGATATATTGAAACGCTTGAAATTAGTACATTAGAACGAAATGGATGTACTAGGAAAGGAATAACAATATGAAATATGCACTTATCGGATGCGGACGTATCAGCCCCAACCACATTGAGGCAGCTAAGAACAACAAGCTTGAGTTTGTTGCCATGTGTGACATCGATCCTGAGGTAATGAAGGAAAAGTCGGAGAAATTCGATCTTGCTGATGTCAAGAAGTACACAGATTACCATGAATTACTTGAGAACGAGAAGCCGGAGCTCGTTGCTATCGCTACAGAATCCGGTAAGCACGCTGCTATCGCTCTCGATTGTATCGCAGCCGGTTGCAATGTCATCATTGAAAAACCGATCGCACTTTCCATCGCTGATGCACAGGCTATCGTGGATGCCGGTAAGAAAGCCGGTGTCGTTGTCTGCGCTAACCACCAGAACCGTTTCAACAAATCCGTTCAGTATATTCGTAAAGCACTTGAAGAAGGCCGTTTCGGTAAGCTTTCCCATGGTGCGGCTCACGTTCGCTGGAACCGTGGCAAGAGCTACTATGATCAGGCTCCGTGGCGTGGAACATGGGCTCAGGACGGCGGATGCCTTATGAACCAGTGCATTCATAACATCGACCTTCTCCGTTGGATGATGGGCGATGACATCGATGAAGTTATGGCTTACACAGATCAGCTCCAGCACAATTACCTTGAGGCAGAAGACCTCGGTATGGCTATCGTTAAGTTCTCCAACGGTTCTTACGGTCTGATCGAAGGTACAACAAACGTATTCCCGAAGAACCTCGAAGAAACACTCTATCTCTTCGGTGAAAAGGGTACAGCTAAGGCTGCCGGTACTTCCGATAACATTATCGAAGAGTGGCGTTTCGCCGACGAACTCGACAACTCTGAGGAAGTCAAAGAGCAGTTCAGCGAGAATCCGCCGAATGTTTACGGTTTCGGCCACACTCCGCTTTATGCCGACGTTATCGACGCTATCAAGACAGGCAGAGCTCCGCTTGTTGATGCTGAAGCAGGTAAGCGTGCTCTCGAGCTCGTTCTTGCTATCTATAAGTCTGCTGCTGAGCACCGTCCGGTCAAACTTCCGCTCGATGAGTGCAGCACAATGGATTTCGTAGGTCGTTTTAACTAAAAGGAGTTGATCGTTATGGAGTTTAATAACATTTATCAAGGTCTTATCTCTGGAAATGAAAAGCTTTGCCTGGTCGGTCTCGGTTATGTCGGTATGCCGATCGCAGTAGAATTCGCAAAGCACATTAAAGTAATCGGATTCGATATTAATAAGAAAAGAGTAGAAGAGTACCAGAACGGTATCGACGCTACAAACGAAGTCGGTGAGGCAATCAAGGATACAACCGTTGAGTTCACCGCAGATCCGACAAAGATCAAAGAGGCCAAGTTTATTGTTGTTGCCGTACCGACTCCTGTTAACGACGATAACAGCCCGGACCTTCGTCCTGTAGAAGGCGCTTCCAGAACCGTAGGTCAGAACCTGGCTCCGGGATCCATCGTAGTATTTGAATCCACAGTATATCCGGGTGTTACAGAGGATGTTTGTGTACCGATCATTGAAAAAGAGTCCGGCCTGAAGTGCGGCGTTGACTGGAAGATCGGTTACAGCCCTGAGCGTATCAATCCGGGTGACCGTGTTCATACACTGACAAACATCCGCAAGGTCGTTTCCGGTATGGACGCTGAATCTGCAAACGAGATCAAGAAGGTATACGATATCGTTATCAAGGCCGGTACTTTCCCGGTATCCAACATTAAGACAGCTGAAGCGGTTAAGGTCGTTGAGAACAGCCAGCGCGACATCAACATCGCTTTCATGAACGAGATCGCGATCATCTGCGATAAGCTTAAGATCGATACAGACGAAGTTCTCGCAGGCATGAATACCAAGTGGAACGCTCTCGGTTTTAAGCCGGGTCTCGTTGGTGGTCACTGCATCGGTGTTGACCCGTACTATCTTACCAATGTTTCCGAAAAGCTCGGTTATCACAGCCAGATCATCCTTAACGGCCGTCAGGTAAATGACTCCATGGGTGCTTTCGTAGCGGATGCGGCGATCAAGGAAATGATCGAAGCCGGAATGGCTCCGAAAAAGGCAACTGTCGTTATCAAGGGCCTCACATTTAAGGAGAACTGCCCGGATACAAGAAACAGTAAAGTTGTTGATATCGTTAAGAGACTTCGTGAATATGACATCGACCCGATCGTTACAGACTCCTGGGCGGATCCGGTCGTAGCAGAGCACGAGTACGGCATCCAGCTTACTCCGGAAGAAAATGTTCCGAAGGCAGACTGCGTGATCGTTGCCGTAGGCCATAACGAATACCGCTCTATGTCCATGATGAAGCTCAAGTCCCTGTTCAAGGATGAACTGAAAGACGAAGAGAAAGTTCTCATCGATGTTAAGAGCCTTTACAGAATGGATGAATTGAAAGCTTCGGGAATGAGGTTCTGGAGACTGTAATTTAATGGATTCGACTGCAAAACATGACGGCAAAGTGTTAGCAGGATTGGTTCTGATCTTTGTTGCATTTGCCTCCATAATTCCGGACATCGGATTCCGAATAACGACGATGGGGTTCGTTTGGACACTCTATCGTTTCGTTATCCCGGCTTCTTTGGTCTTTGCTTTTGTGCTTTGCGAAGGGAAGAGTCTTGTTAAAAAGTCGTCTATGACGTTTTACATGACAATGTTTATGGGATTTTGGGTCATCTATGGAATTGCGCTCCTTCTGATATCACGATATTCCGACAAACATGCCGGTTTTATCGAACTTCTGGCATTGGCTAACGGCTTCTTTGTATTTGTGATCATCGGAATGATCGGTATCACCGAAGACGGCTTTCAAAAGATTTCCAAGGCGATCGTGTTTTCTCTGAATGCGTTACTTGTTCTTGCATTCTTCGAGATCATCACTGCCAGACATCTTCCGACATCGTTCTTTTACGATACTAAGGCAAATGCCTATAACGGTATCAGTCCGCACGCGGCGACAGGCTTTCTATATAACGTCAATGACTTCAGTGCTATGATCACTTGTCTTTTCCCGGTCGTTCTCGTCTGCTGGAGATCAAAACTGCGCTGGATCACCATTTTGGCCATTATGGCAGTAAATATGGTAAACGACTCGACATCTTGCAATTTGGCGATCATTGCGTGTCTGATGTTCTATTTCATAACAAATGACAAGATCGGGCAGGGAAGACGTTTTATTCGAAAAGCACTTGTCATCGGCGTTGCGCTGGTCGGAGCGTTCATAGTCCTTTTCGGGCAGTCGATCCTCGGTGGTCGAAATGATATACTCGGTGCCTTGTCCAGACAGGTGACCAATCTCAAGAACAGCAACGGTTCCCTTTGGAAGCGAGTAACGATCTACAAGGATTCCGTATCGGCGTTTATCGGCAGCAAAGGCATCGGACTCGGGCCAAGCAGCTTTACGCCATACTTTACGAAGCACCCGTCCGCGTCGAATCTGGCCAATCCGCATGCCGTGCTTGTGGAAATCTTGTTTGAGTATGGTATTATCATATTCGTTTGGTATGTCGGAATGATGGTTGCGATATTCAAAAAAGCACTGCATTGTTATAATAGTGATAAAAATAGGGATAACAAAAAGCAGTTTATGATGATCATGATGATCGTGATCGTTTATATCTTCGTCGGATTTGCGCCGAGCGCTTTTCTGGGATATGCATATCAATGGCTGATACTGGCCCTTTGCTGTATCAGATTAGATATAACAAAAAACAGGAGGATTGAGTATGCTTAACTTTGCACTTATCGGATATGGTTATTGGGGACCGAACGTTGCCAGAAACCTTTACAAGAATAAGCAGATCGATTTCAAGTACATTTGCGATCTGAAGCAGGATCGTCTTGATCTCGCTAAAGATCTTTACGCAAACGATGTTCAATATACACAGAGCTTTGACGAGGTCATCGCTGACGACAGTATCGATGCTGTCTGCCTGGCTGTTGAGACAAGCGCTCACTTCGAACTTGGTAAGAGAGTTATCGAAGCCGGAAAAAACCTCTATGTTGAGAAGCCGTTTACAGATAACGTTGAGCAGGCTCGTGAACTGAAGGCTCTTGCCGCAGAAAAAGGCGTTACGATCCACGTTGACCACATCATGATCTATCATCCGGCGATCATCAAGATCAAGGAGATCATGGATCGCGGCGAGCTCGGTGACATTATCTACATGGACTGCTCCAGAATGAACCTCGGTAAGGTTAAGAACGATGTCAGCGCTATGTGGGACCTAAGTGTTCACGATCTTTCCATTATCGATTATCTTTCCGACGGTGCAGAAGTACAGGCAGTAAGATCTATGGGCCGTATCATTTACAGCACAAGACCGTCCGTAACGTTCATTACCGCCGATTACGGCTCGTTTATCGCTAACATCAAAGCAAACTGGATCTCTCCGATCAAGGAAAGAAAACTTATCATTGCAGGTACCAAGAAGATGATCGTTTACGATGATGTAGACGTTCTCAACAAGCTGATCGTTTACGATAAGGGCTTCGATGTTATTAAGTCCAGCGATCCGATCGAATATTCGGAGTTTGTCGTTAAGACAAGAAGCGGCGACGCGATCATTCCGAAGCTTGAAGTCGGTGATGCTCTGTTTAACAGCCTTGAGCACTTCCGTCAGTGCATCATCGAGAAGAAAGAGTCCCTGTCCGGTCCGGATGCAGCTATCCGTGTTCTGACGGTTCTTGAAGAAGCAGATAAAAACATGATCGTATCTGAGTAATACATAAGGAGAAGGAAAAATGAATTTTATTGATCTTGGAAGACAGTATGAATGCATCAAGGAAAAAGTTGATGCCGGTATTAAGAACGTTGTTGAGTCCCAGCACTACATTATGGGACCTGAAGTAAAAGAACTCGAGGATCAGCTCGCAAAGTTCGCAGGCAGAAAGTACTGCCTCACATGCAGCAGCGGTACAGAAGCTCTGATCATTCCGCTTATGGCTTATAACCTCACTAAGGATGACGCAGTATTTGTTCCGTCCTTTACATTCTTTGCTTCTGCAGAGAGCATTAACCTTGCAGGTGCTACGCCGGTATTTGTTGACTCCGACAGAACTTTCAACATGGATCCGGAAAGCCTCAAGCGCGAGATCGCTCGTGTTAAGGCAGAAGGAAAGCTCAATCCGAAGGGACTTATCATTGTAGACCTTTTCGGCCGTAGCGCTGATTATGATAAACTTCTTCCGATCGCTGAAGAAAACGGTCTCTTCGTTCTCGAAGATGCTGCACAGGGCTTCGGCGGAAGCCTCCGTGGCAAGAGAAACGGTTCTTTCGGTGACGTTTCCGCTACATCTTTCTTCCCGGCAAAGCCGCTGGGCTGCTATGGTGACGGTGGTGCTATCTTCACTGATGACGAAGAGCTCTATAACCTTATGCATTCCATCCGTGTACACGGTCAGGGAAGCGATAAGTACGACAACGTAAGACTCGGCCTGAATGGTCGTATGGATACTATCCAGTGCGCGGTTGTTCTTGCAAAGCTCACTGTTTTCGATGACGAACTGAAAGCAAGACAGGATGTTGCCGACTGGTATGACAAGTATCTTGACGCATCTTTCGATCGTCCGCTTCGTGATGAAGAATACTTCTCTGCATGGGCTCAGTACACAGTACTTGCCAAGGATGAAGAGCAGAGATCCAAGATCGTTGCCGGCATGAAGGAAAAAGATATTCCGGTCATGATCTACTATCCGATCCCGCTTCACCAGCAGACAGCTTACAAGAACCTCGGTTACGGTGATGTAAGTCTCCCGTACTGTGAGTCCGTTGCGAAGCGCGTATTCAGCCTTCCGATGCATCCGTATCTGAAGGAAGAAGAAGTTAAGCAGATCTGTGAGGCTCTTAACTCTGTCGTTGCAGGACTCTGATAGGGGTATTCTTCTTAGGGGACAGCAAGATGGGGAAAAATCGTCGAATCATGCATGGCCTGACCGAAGTAGCGGGGCAAAACTCCTACTCGGTCCAGGGCTTAAAGCAGATCGGAGAGAATGCTGAAACAGTTATCTACTGTAAGCATCCTTTCGCATACAAATATGATCGTTGTCTGAACATCGACAGATCCAAGCGGATCCTTCTTCCGATCAACGCGTTGAAGATGCTTGGTTTCTATATCTCTTCGATGTTTAAGTATAAGACCTTTCATTTCCATTTCGGGTACAGCACACTTTACGGAACAGAATTGTGGACCTACAAACTGTTCCGTAAAAATCTGTTTTTCGAGTTTCACGGAAGTGATCTTCGCGACCAGAAAAAAGCTTGCGAGATCATGGGAATGCCTTTCGATGAGAAGGACGCGAGCAGCCCGAGAATGCATAAACGCAATCGTAAGATCTGTAAGTACGCAGACGGTATCGTCATTCACGATGATGAACTGATCCCATATCTTCCGCCTGTCAAAAATTCTCTTTATGTCGTTCCGCTTCGTGTGGATATATCGCAGTTTGAGCCTTGCTATCCTAAGGCGGATAACTCGAGCATCCGTATCGTTCACGCTCCAAGTAAAAGAGCGATCAAGGGAACACAGTTTGTGCTTGACGCAGTCGAAGAATTAAAGAAGAAGTACGACAATATCGAATTAGTCCTTGTAGAGGGAAAGACTCAAAAAGAAGCATTTGAGATCTATAAGACGGCCGATATCATTATTGATCAGCTTTGGGCCGGAACATACGGTGTTTTCGCGATCGAGAGCATGGCTCTCGGAAAGCCCGTTATCACATATATCAGTGATGCCATGAAAGAACGCCTTCCTGAGGATCTTCCGATCGTAAGCGCCAGCACGAAAACGATCAAAGATGCGGTCGAAATGCTCGTCAATGATCCGCAGCTTCGTGTCGAAAAGGGAAGAGCAGGCCGTGAATATGCGGAGAATTATCATGATTACCGTATCGTCGCGAATGTTCTCAAAGGTGTATACGATGGAACAGGTAAGCCGTTATCCGGCAGAGAAGCTTTTGCTCAGGTAAAAGAGCTGAAATTGAAGAAGAGTTGATCAGATGGCAGAGAAATCCAGCAGTAAAATTGGCAGTTTTATAAAGGGAAGTACGATCCTTGTCTTAAGCAACATGTGCTTAAAGGCGATCAACTTCTTCCTTTTGCCGTTATATACAGATAATCTGACTACCGAGATGATGGGTGTATCCGACTCGATCACCAATCTTACCGGTATTCTTTTGCCGCTTCTGACAATGGGTCTTGATTCGGCATTCAGTGCATTTTACTTTGATAAAGAAGACCCGGACCGCTCGAAAAAAGTATTTCATACTTTGACCCGATTCTTCTTTATAATCGGTTTTATTCCGATCCTCATGATCCTTGCATCGCCACTTATTTCCCAGATACTGTTCCACCAGACGGAATATTTCTACATTGTATCTTTTGCGCTGGTTTCCGTATCCTTTAACCTTTGGTATCTGCCATATTCGCTGGAACTTCGTCTGAAGAACAAGATGTTCCTTTTCGGTCTTTCGAATCTGATCTCGTCACTTTCGATGATCCTCTTAAACGTTCTGTTCGTCAGCGTTCTGCATCTTGGCGCAATGTCTCTGATCCTGAGTATGGCGATCGTTCACTGCGAGATGCTTTTGATCCTTCTTTTTATGGTAAAGCAGACGCCGAAGAAGGAGTATTACGAAAAGACTCTCATGAAGCCGATGCTGAAGTTCGCGATCCCGCTGATGCCGATGAGCATCATGATGTGGATCCTGTCGCTTTCCGATCAGTATGTTATTCTTCACTGGCATGGTGAAGATGCTGTCGGTATCTACGGCATCGGTCTTCGTTTCGCCAGCATGCTTAATGTTGTTATCTCAGCTGTTTCAGTAGCATATACGACTTTCGCGTTCAGCAGTAAGGATGACAGCAATGCGAAGAAAATGTATTACTATGTCTTCAATATCGTCTCTTTTATTCTTCTGGGTGCTTCGTTTACCGTTTCGATTTTCGGTAAAGAGATCATCGGTTTGATGACGGCGGAATCTTATCATGAAGCGTATACGACTCTTCGCGACCTCATGTTCGCCCAGACGCTTTACGCGATGACCACGATCATCGGATATGGTATCTATTTCGCAAAGAAGAGCATATATTCACTGATCTCCGTTTCAACGGGCGCAATTGTGAATTTGGGCCTTAACCTCATTTTGATCCCGAAATACGGAATTATCGCTGCGGCTCTTACCACACTGATCGGTTATACGCTTCACTATTTTATTACCATGTATTTCTCCAAGAAGGTTTTCCCTTGTCAGTATGGAGAATTGAAGGTCACTTTGGTGCTTGTATGCCTCTATGTGATAACATATTTTTCAGGAGAGCTTTCATTTAAGTATAAGATCGCGATCTGGTGCGGATGTGTTATCGTCGCGTTTATCCTCTTCAGAAAGGTCATCACCGATGTTCTTAAGTTTGCAAAAGCAAAACTGAAAGCAAAGAAAAAGAAGCCGGAAGAGGAAGCTGTAGAAGGAGAAGCATAATGAAACTTCTGTATATCACATTTATCGATATGAATGATGCTCCTTCGACCGGATCATCCGTAAGACCTCTGAAAATGCTCGAGGCCTTCAATGAACTTGGTATCGAGGTCGTAACCGTAAGCGGCATGAACAACAATATCAAGGCCAGAAAACAGGCAGTCAAAGTGATCAAGAACAAGTTAAGATCCTGGACTCCGGATCTGTGTTATATCGAGCCTCCGACAGGACCGTTTTTCTATCATGGCGACGTCGGCCTCGTAAAGTATTTACATAAAAAAGGTATTCCGATGTCGATCTTTTACCGTGACGCATATTGGAAGTATCCGGAATACTATATCAATAAAGATACTCCGAAGATCGATGTGCTGAAGCACAAGGTCATCAAGTGCATGCAGCAACATCAGTGGAACGTTTTTAAGAAAACAATGGACATCATCTATTTCCCGTCGCTTACGATGGCGAAAGAGTTTGATTGCGAGAACAAGAAGATCTTACCTCCGGGTTCTTTCACACCGCAGTTTGTTGAGAAGACTGAACTTTCTGATCCACTCACATTCATTTTTGTCGGAGGCGCCGCGAAAAACCACGGAACTCATCTGACGATCGAAGCTTTTGAGAAGGTAAATCAAGGTAAGGTTCGCGCGAAGGTCACTTACATCTGCCCGAAAGATCAGTGGGACAGTCTCGGGATCGATAAAGAGAAGTACCGTGACTGGCTTGATATCGTTCATGCTTCCGGTGATGCTTTGAAGCCTTATTACGAGAAGTCTGATGTCGCGCTTCTTACTGCGCCGAAGACTTTCTATCGTGACTTTGCGGTTCCGATCAAAGTATTCGAATACTGTTCCTATTTAAAACCGATGCTGGTCACCAACTGTACCGAGACAGCAAGGATCGTAAATGACAATCATGCCGGCTGGGTTACGGATGATAATGTTGATAGTGTTTCTTCTGAAATCATCCGTTTGTGTGAGAATCCGGATGAAGTTTTGAAGATCCGTGATAATATGAAAGAGGCGAGAGACAATAATCTCTGGGTCAATCGTGCAAAACAGGTTATCGAAGACCTAACGGGTAAAAAATAAAGCTACGGCGAAGCCGATAATAAGGAGGATAATCAAATGTCTTATTTTGTTCATGAAAGCAGTTACATTGATGATGATGTAGTGATCGGTGAGGGTACCAAGATCTGGTATTTCTGCCATATCCAGAGCGGAGCAAGAATCGGAAAAAACTGCTCTATGGGTCAGAATGTTAATGTATCCAATAACGTTACGATCGGCGACAACTGCAGGATCCAGAATAATGTTTCTCTCTATGAAGGCGTAACGCTTGAAGATGACGTTTTCTGCGGACCTTCCTGTGTTTTCACAAACGACCTTACCCCGAGAGCAACTTTCCCGAAGGGACATGAGAACTACGGTAAGACGATTATCGGTAAGGGCGCAAGCATCGGTGCTAATGCAACGATCGTATGCGGTCACAATCTCGGCAGATATTCCATGGTTGCGGCAGGCGCCGTAGTTACTAAGGATGTTCCTGAATATGCGCTGGTTGCAGGTGTTCCTGCCAGAATCATCGCTTATGTAAACGAGCAGGGAGATATCGTTAAGAGAGTAAAATAATCAGGGGAGAGCGGAATGTCTTCTGACGGGATGGTAAAAAAGCAGCGTCTGGTACTCCTGGACTTGATGAGGATCGTGTTTGCGCTTTTGATCTACGCAAGACATTCTATCACCATGTTCGGGTGTTCTTACGGCGCCTCTGTCAATTATCGTATCAGATATCTGACGCATCCGATCATGACCGGATTCTTTCTTCTTTCCGGATTTGCCATGTTCTATTCCTATTCGGGAAAGAGCCTGGATAACGTATCCCAGATGAAACAGTTCTGGATCAAAAGGCTGATTACGATCATTCCGTCTTACTACCTCATCCATTTTCTCTGGCTGATTTTTAACAGAGGCCAGTTCAAAGAATGGCTGATCATGTCTCCGATGGAACTTACCGGAACTCAGAGCGCCTACAGTTCGTTCTTCGGTATCCTTCATAACGGCGGCACATGGTTTGTCAGCTGTATCCTGTTCTGTTATTTCCTTTATCCGTTGATCCATACGATCATTTCCAAGTGTTCAGCAAAGAAACTGATCGTGCTCGGCGCGATATTGCTTCTTGCGGATTATTATTCCGAGTATCTTGTATCCAGATATCACCTTAATACGAATTACTCGAATCCGTGGTTTCGAATCCTTGAATTTTCGATAGGAGCGATCGTATGTGCGCTGATGCTGAAGATGCCGGAGAAGAACGCTTTGAAATGCGCAATGTGCGGGGCAGTTTGTGTAGCGGTTGCTGCTGTTGTCATTTACGGTCTGATGCATTATTCATTCGGCACTACCATTTTGCGTCTTTCGATCCCCGGAGTCTCCGTGATATTGATGCTTTCCAGAAGTATTAAGTGGAAGGGGAATAAAGTCATCAGCATTCTTTCCGGAATGTCGTATCACTTCTTCCTGGTTCAGCTTATACTCTGGGATGTTTCCTCGAAAGTACTGGATGTATTTGGAGGATCCGGAAACAAAGTAAAGATCGCGGTTTCATTGGTTTGTTGCACGGTTATCTCTTTCCTGATGTATATGTGCTTTGATAAACCGATCAAGAAGATCGCCATGAAGGCTTTGATGAAGAATAATACTGAAACTGCTCCGGCATCAAATAGTTGAGTGTAAGCGTATGGAGAAGAAGACCGGGTCTAGAATCGAATATATCGATGCTCTGAGAACCCTTGCATGTTTTGCGGTGGTGCTTCTTCATGTTTCTGCCTTTAATACAGCCAATGTACCCTTCAAATCCCATGAATGGAATGTATTTATGGTTTTCGAAGCCCTGACAAACTGGGCTGTTCCGGTTTTCGTCATGATCTCGGGGGCCATGATGCTTTCAAAAGAATACAGCTACAAGGATATTTTGAAAAAAGCAGGGAAGCTGGCTTTTGTATTCTTTATCTGGTCCTTCCTGTATCTGATCTCCGATATCCTCATCCACGGTTCGTCTGCTTTCGTAAAAGACTTTATCTGGCTTCAGGTCTTTTTACAGGGACATTATCACATGTGGTACCTGATCATGCTTTTTGGTCTTTATCTGATCGTCCCGTTTATGAAACCGATCGCAAAAGACAAAAAGCTCCTTAAGGCTTTCCTGATCCTGGCCTTTATCTTCGGCTTTTTCTGGCCGTCCGTTCGGGATCTGATGATGATCGGAAAGTTCAAAAAGATCCTCAGCGTGCCTTTTTTCGGCGCAATATACCGTGCATTGATCAACATTACGGATGATCTTCACTTACAGATGGTTCTCGGGTTTGTCGGATATTTCGCTTCTGGTTACGCGATCCATCAGATTCCTGAGATGAATAAGAAAAAGGCCGTTATTTGCAGTCTTCTGATGTTTGTCTTTGGCACCGTTATCGTCTTTTGTGGGTTAAAAGCATCAAACTCTGAAGGAATGGCTTATACTTACTTGAAATACTATCAGTTTGGCGTTTTCCTTCAGGCAGCCGGCCTTTTCATGTTGTTCAAACATGTCGGGACTTGTGGTCTTGTCTCTCTGATCGCTAAACTCTCCCCGATGAGCCTCGGGATCTATCTTATGCATCCGATGATCCTTGAGATCCTGAATAAGCGTGATGTGTCGACTTTATCCTTTACATCTGAGTTTTCGGTCCCGGTACTCACGATCGTTGTTTTCGCTGTATGCGCCATCATTACGAAATTGCTTTTCATGATGAAAATATCGGCAAAAATCGTGAAGTTATAATTTTTTCTCGAAAAAATGCAACAATTCTTTTCAATAGTTCGTCATATATACGTGAATGGCCCGATTATGTGAATTTTTAGTCATTTGCATTCTTACTATATATGGAATAGTATAAGTAAGTTAATAGAAATTTACACAATGAATCTTGAGATTTATTGAGAGGAGAAGAAGGATGGAAAATCGCTCAGAAATAACCAATGTAGAGCTTGAAAAGAGCAAACAGATCATTTCTAAGATCACAGAATGCTACTACAAGAAGATGGTAGGTCAGACCCGACTCGGATGGTCATTACTGATCGCCATCATTTCAAACGGACATATCCTTTTGGAGTCAGTTCCTGGTCTTGCTAAGACGACTGCTGCAAAGACCCTCACAGACGCGGTCAACGGTAAGTTCTCACGTATCCAGTGCACACCGGACCTTTTGCCGAGTGACATCATCGGTACACAGATCTTCAACTATACAACGAATACGTTTGAAACCAAGCTCGGTCCGGTATACGCGAACTTCGTTCTCCTCGATGAGATCAACAGAAGTTCCGCAAAGACCCAGAGTGCCATGCTCGAAGTCATGCAGGAGCATCAGACGACGATCGGCGGTTATAACTACGCAATGCCGAAGATCTTTACGGTTATCGCTACGCAGAACCCGATCGAGCAGGAAGGTACATATCTGCTTTCGGAAGCTCAGCTTGACCGTTTCCTTTTGAAAGAAAAGATCGATTATCCGACAAAGGATGAAGAGTTTGAGATCTTAAACCGCATCGAGAAAGATGTTTTCTCTCATTCCGAAGCCGTAGTTGAGCTCGAGGACGTTTATTTCCTCCAGCAGATGGCACGAAAAGTGTATCTCGACGATGCGATCAAGAGATACATCATCAACATCGTAAGCGCTACAAGAAATCCGGCTGGCGTTATCGGTAAAGAACTTGCCGAATACGTTACACTCGGTTCCAGTACACGTGGTTGTATCGCTTTGATGGAGGTAGCTAAGGCTGTCGCTCTTATCAACGGCAGAAGCTATGTTACTCCGGATGATGTTAAGACACTGATCCACAGCGTACTCCGCCACCGTGTATCCCTTAACTTTGCAGCTGTAGCCGATGGTGTTACATCTGAACACATCATCGACAAGATCGTAGGAGCTATTCAGACACCATGATCCTTGACTATATTACGAAAATAAAGTCGAATATGGCGATCCATACGAAAATCAAGGCTACCAGTATCCTTGACGGCTCATACAAGTCCGTTTTTATGGGTAGAAGCTTGAATTTCGAAGATCTCCGTGAGTATATTCCCGGCGATAATATTCGTGATATTGACTGGAAGGCTTCTTCCAGAAGTCGAATGTTGCTCGTAAAGCGTTATATTGCCGAGAAGAAACACAACATCATGATCGTGTTTGACTCCGGAGTGAAGATGCTCGCGGACACGGATGCAGGAGAGACCAAGAAAGATGTCGCGATTTTTGCAGCGGGAACTCTTGCTTACCTGGCTTACTCGAACGGTGATTTCGTCGGATCTCTTTATAACATCGACGGAAAGCTGCGCTTTTTCCCGCTTCGTACTCGTCTTTATGATATCGAGAACTTCCTTTCAAGGTACGACAAGGACGTCAAGAATTCGAAGACTTCTGATTTGAACAAGACACTTGAATACCTCTATAAGAACTTCAGAAGAAAGATGGTCGTCTTTGTTGTCACGGATATGAAAGGTATTTCTTCAGTTTCCGAGCCGATCCTGAAGAAACTTATCTGTCAGCATGACGTCCTGTTTATCAACATCAATGATGCCGATCTTACAGGCGATCGCGCGTATAAGATCGAAAAGAACAGATATCTGCCTCGTTTTGTCACCATGGACAGAAAACTGATCCAGATGGAGAAGGATATCAAGGAAAAGATTTCTAAAGAGAATGAAAGAAAGCTGATGCATCACGCTATCATTTCCACGGATGTCAGCAGCAAAGAGAATATCACCATGAAGATCACAGAATTGTTGGAGAGACATAGATATGCCGGTATCCGTTGAATTACAAGATCCATATTCTTACAGCATCTGGCCGATCGTTATCGTTGTGATCATTATCATCGTGTCTCTTGCGGCGATCGTTCTTTTGTCGATCCTTTTGAAGATCAGAAGAGTACCTGCGCAGAAAGCGCCTGTAACTCAGATCTTCCGACCCAAGACACTCGCAGACGCTCAGAAAGAATACCTTGCGAAAATCGCTTATGTCGAGCAGCAGTATAATAACGGCCAGATGGATTCGAGAAATGCCCATCAGGAGCTTTCCGCCATCGTTCGTATGTTTGTCTATGATATTACCGGTGTTCAAGCCCAGAACTTCTCGCTGAATGAATTGAAGGCGTATAACATCACTTCGATCAGTAACCTGATCGAAGAATTCTATGCTCCTGAATTTGCCGAAAGATCAGATAAACAGACAGAAGACTCTATCCGTGAGGCAAGGGAGGTGATCTACAAATGGAATTAATGTACCCGTTAGCCATCGCGGTCGGAGTTCCGGTAGTCATCGTCCTCGGTCTTTTGACCTACGGATACAGCAAAAGATTCAAAAAGGGACGAAAGGTAGCTAATACCGAGTTTGTTGAGAAGACCAGATACTTCAAGAACAAAATGATCGAGTATAAGTGCTTTTCGATCATTGTGATCGTCAGTCTGATGCTTGCGCTTTGTATCCTCATGGGTATTATTGCTCGCCCGTTCAGAACGAAACAGACGATCACCGAGATCCACAATCGTGACATTTTCCTTTGTCTGGATACTTCTCAGTCGATGTATGAGGTAGATCTTGAAGTTTGTGAAAAGCTTAAGGAATTCGTTTCCGGGCTTCATGGCGAACGATTTGGAATCACGATCTTTAATATGCAGACCGTTACGATGGTTCCGCTTACGGATGACTACGATTACATCATCCAGTGTCTCGATGATATCGAGACCGCCTGCAAGATCGCGATCGGAGATGATTACGGCGCTTTCTATGATGCCGAAAAAGCTAACCAGTACCGTTTTATCGTCGATGGAACCCTTAACGATAACTATGGTCAGGGCTCCTCGCTCATCGGTGATGGTCTCGCTTCCACGCTCTTTCAGTTTCCTAACCTGAAGGATGAGGACGTTGAGCGCACAAGAGTCATCATTCTGGCTACGGATAACGAGCTTTACGGTGAGCCATTTGTTGAATTAAGCGAAGCGACAGAGCTTTGTCTTAAATACGGAGTTCCGGTGTTTGCCGCTGCTCCTGAGTATGTTGTCGATTACAAAGAATACGAGCGCTGTGTCAAATCCACGGGCGGACAGCTTTTTACACTCGAGGATGACAATATGGCGCAAGATCTGATCGAAGCAGTAGAAAAGACCGATACTTCAGTCATCTATAAGAGCGAAAAAACGACTACTGAGTATCCGGAAGCACTTGTGGGATTATTGACGATCGCACTTTGTGTACATTTTGTCGCGACAAGAAGGGTAAGGCTATGAAGATCAATCCGATCATTCCAATCTGGCTCATGACGATCTTATGTATCGGCATGCTGTTGATGAAGAGAAGAGGCGTATGGAATTTCATACGTCAGATCATGATCGTCTGTCTTCTCTTTACGATAAATCTTCGTATCATGGTTTTTTCCCATGATGTCCAGAAGAAAGAACTGAATGTAGACGTTCTGTTTGTCATTGACGATACTATGAGTATGCTTGCCGAAGATTTTGACGGAAACAACACGCGTCTGGACGCGGTCAAAGAGAGCTGCCAGTATATCGTCGACAAGATGGAAGGCTGCCGCTTTTCGGTAATCTCTTTCGGCAATTATGCGAACAGACTTGTCCCGTATACTGACGATATCAGCGTTGTCATGTCTTGTATCAACAGCCTTGAAGGCACAACCAAGTACGTCGCTCAGGGAACTTCACTGAACCTTCCGTACCAGCCTATGCTTGAGACGCTGGAAGGCAATTATGACGAAGACGGTGATCGTATGCAGGTCGTATTTTTCTTCAGCGACGGCGAGATCACAAGCAAGAAAGAAAAACTCGGTTCCTACGCGGATGCAGGTGACTATATCGGAAGTGGCGCCGTACTCGGTTACGGCACGGAAAAGGGCGGCAAGATGCTTGTTCACTCTTATGCCGGTGATCTTTCCACTCCGTTTTACATGCAGACAAGGGATAAGAGCGGAAAGATGATAGATGCCATTTCCAAGATCGATGAGGATAATCTTGAGTCGATCGCTGATGATCTTGGCGTGGAATATTACCATATCGAGGATGCGGCGGATCTGCGCGATGTCGTCGCGGATGTTTATGTCGACATTGACGTATATGCAACTGAAGGAACAACGGGAACAGAGGGATATGCGGACACATATTATTGGTTCGCGATCGCGTTGGTAGTACTTCTGGTATACGATCTAATTTATTACAAGAGGAAGGTGAAAGAATGAGGAGATCAATTATTGTCATGGCATACGTGGTTCTTGGCCTTCTGCTGTTTAAGTTTGCCTTTACATACGGCTATAACGAGTGGGTCATCTCCAAATATGAGGATGAAGATTATTCCGAGAATTTCGCTCTTCTTGAGGTCATGAACGTATCGGAGCCTTATATCGTCTATTACAACAACGGAAACGTCATGTATCAGCGTATGGATTATGAAGCAGCCCTTGAATACTATGAGAAGGCTCTTGATAACAATCCGCCGGAAGGTAAGGAATGTGCGATCCGAATCAACATGGCACTTACAAAACTGAAGTTCCTGCCTGAGGATTATACAAATCCCGAAAAGATCGATGATTCGATCGAGCTTCTGGAAGACTGCCTGGATATCCTTTCCGAAGATGACTGCGCAAATGAATACGGCGACGGTCATAATAACCGTGCCCAGAGACTTTACGACGAGATCAAAGACATTCTCGATCACATCCGTGACGAAAAGGAACAGCAGGAAAGTCAAAGCCAGCAGCAATCCGATCCATCCAATCAATCCGATCCAAGCGATTCCAATCAAAGTGGCGGCCAGGACGGTTCTGATACCCAAATGTCACCAGAGCAGTCCCAGAGTCTTTCTGAATCTCAGGAAAGCAGACAGCAGGATATTGAAGATGAACTCGAAAGTAAGATGTCTTCTGCTCAAGGTCAGCGCCAGCGTGAGAGAAAGAGCAACGAAGAAAACATGGAGGACTGGAACTGGTATTATGACGATCATCCGATTTGGTGATCATCATCGGATACACAATTTTCACGATTCGGCATTTTGACTGTTGCCAATTATCGGCAGTTGGATTATTATCTTAACAACGTATCCTTTAAGTCTGTTCCATGAGAGAACAGAAAGGTCGTATGTCGAAAGTGTTATACCGCTTCCTGTAGGGAGGCTTATATATGTAAGACCGGCTTTTGAAGGGTACCAGAAGGTATTTTCAGGGTCGGTTTTTTGTACCCTGTCATTAAGGAAGGAGTGGTATTTTTGAAAGAGTATCTTGAGAAAACAGTCCTTATGGATGAACAGGCTGTGCATCGCGCATTGATTCGTATCGCACACGAGATCATCGAAAAGAACAAGGGCCTCGACAATGTCGCTCTCGTCGGCATCCAAAGAAGAGGCGTACCGATGGCAGACAGGATCGCCAAGGTCATGGAAGAGGTCGAAGGAGTAAAGCCGGATGTAGGTGTTCTGGACATCACATTCTACCGTGACGACTTATCGACTCTGGCGGCGCATCCGGTAGTTAACGGAACCGCAATTCATTTTAATATCAATGACAAGAAGATCGTCCTGATCGACGATGTCCTTTTCACCGGAAGAACGGTAAGGGCCGCGATCGAGGCGATTTTTGATATGGGAAGACCAGCATGTATCCAACTGGCTACGCTGGTAGACAGAGGTCACAGACAGCTCCCGATCCGCTCGGATTATGTGGGCAAGAACGTACCGACATCACTCTCGGAGATGATTTCCGTACAGTTAAGCGAGATCGACGGCCAAGACAAAGTCGTTCTCTGTGAAGAGGTGAAATAATGGGACTTAGAAGTAAAGACCTGCTTGGACTTAAGCAGTTAACGGCAGAAGAGATCATGGAGATCCTAGACACTGCCAAAATGATGAAAATGGTGCTGACTTCCGGAAACAAGAAGACATCGCACCTTCAGGGCAAATCGGTAGTTACGCTCTTTTACGAAAACAGCACAAGAACCAGACTTTCATTTGAACTTGCATCGAAGTACATGGGTTCTGCAAGTGCTAATATTACAACATCAGGAAGCTCGGTAAATAAAGGCGAGTCGCTTCTGGATACAGCCAGAACGATCGACATGATGGCAACAGACATCATCATTATGCGCCACAGCCAGTCCGGTGCTCCGCACTACCTGGCGCCGAGAGTAAAGGCTTCCATCGTAAACGCCGGTGACGGAATGAACGAACATCCGACACAGGCTCTCCTGGATATGTTCACACTCTACGAAAAATACGGCCACATCGACGGTCTGAAAGTCGCGATCTGCGGTGACCTTTATCACAGCCGTGTCGTAAGAAGTAACGTCATCGGTCTTACCAAACTTGGCGCAACGGTAAGTGTTGCCGGACCAAGAACCATGGTGCCTGTCGGACTTGATAAGATGGGTTGCACCGTCTGCAAGTCCGTTGCAGAAGCCGTCAAAGATGCCGATGCGGTCATGGGCCTCCGCGTACAGCTGGAGCGTCAGCAGAAGTCTCTATTCCCCTCGGTTGCGGAATACTCCAAGTTCTACTCCATCTCCGAGGACATTCTGAAGCTTGCAAAACCGGGCGCCTATCTGCTTCACCCGGGTCCGTGCAACCACGGTGTCGAGCTTCCGACATGTGTATATGACTGCGATCAGTCAGTGATCAATGAGCAGGTCACCAACGGTGTCGCGGTTCGAATGGCAGTCTTATACTTACTGATGGCAAGGAGAAACCAGAATGAAAAGAATTGAGATAAAAAACGCGAAGCATTATGCTTCCGGTGAAAAAGTAACGGTCTACATCGAAAATGGTGTATTTACCGATTCTCTTTCGGGAGATGCCGATGAAGTGATCGATGCAGAAGGATTAACGGTCTTTCCGGGATTGATCGACATGCACTGTCATCTTCGTGAACCAGGTTTTGAGTACAGAGAAGACATAAAGACAGGTACAAAGAGTGCCGCTAAGGGCGGCTTTACAAGCGTGTGCTGTATGCCGAACACCAAACCGGTATGCGACAACGCAGCAGTTGTTGAAGGCATTCTGAGAAAAGCAGAGCAGGTAGGTTCCTGCCATGTATTCCCGATCGGCGCGGCAAGCAAAGGTCTTGAAGGAAAAGAGATCTCCGAGATGGGCCTCATGAAAGAAGCCGGCATCGTCGCTGTATCTGACGACGGAAAGCCGATCGCTACGGCCAACCTTCTTAAGAAAGTTCTGGAATACGCTTCAGACTTTGACATTCCGGTCCTTAACCACTGCGAAGAAATGTCGATCGCGGAAGGCGCCATGAACGAAGGGGCTATCTCCACGGCACTCGGACTTCGCGGAATCCCGGCGATCGCCGAAGAGATCATGATCTCCAGAGATATTCAGACAGCAGAATACCTCGATATGCCGATCCATATCTGCCACGTCAGCACGAGAAAAGGCATCGAGATCATCAGACAGGCCAAAAAGCGCGGAGTAAAGGTGACATGTGAGACCTGCCCGCACTACTTCTCGCTGACTGAAGAATGTTGCCAGACATATGACACGAACTTTAAGATGAACCCGCCGCTTCGAACGGAAGATGACCGTCTTGCCGTAATCGAAGGACTTAAGGACGGAACCATCGACTGCATCGTAACGGATCACGCACCTCATCACATCGATGAGAAGGATCTTGAGTTCTCGTTGGCAAATAATGGTATCATCGGCTTTGAAACTGCCTTCGCAGTCGGATATACTTATCTGGTAAAGACCGGTTTGATCTCTCTTACTGATATGATCAAGACCATGACAACGAATCCTTCGAATATCCTTAAGCTCGGAAGAGGCACCATGGATAAGGGGATGCCTGCGGATGTCATGCTCGCAGATCTTAACGAGACATTCGTATATACGAAAGAAGAGATCCTCAGCAAGGCCGAGAATTCACCATACATCGGTGATGAACTGACCGGACGAGTAAAACTTACGATCGCAGGAGGAAGTATCACATATGACGAACTTCGCTGACAGACTTACAAAGAGAATTGAGGAGTGCAATAACCCTACAGTCATGGGTCTTGACCCGAAACTGGACTATCTTCCGTCCGCTATGCTAAATGAGTGGCTGGAAGAAGCAAAAAAGCACGAAGAGAAGAGCGGGGAGCACGCAAATATGCAGATGGCCACAGGTATGGCGATCTTCGATTATAACCGTCTTCTGATCGACGCGGTATATGACATCGTTCCTGCGATCAAGCCGCAGTTCGCATATTACGAGATGTACGGTATTCACGGTATCATGGCCCTTCGAAAGACGATCCAGTACGCTCACGATAAGGGAATGCTCGTTATTGCTGACGCCAAGAGAAACGATATCGGCACAACAGCGACCGCTTACGCGAACGCGATCATCGGCGAAACAAAGATCATCGATGATACAACAGCGGCTATGTTCGACTGTGACTGTATCACAGTAAACGGATATCTCGGTATCGACGGTATCAAGCCTTTCATGGATGTCGCAAAAGAAAAGGGCAAAGGCCTTTACGTTCTCGTAAGAACATCGAATCCTTCTGCCGGCGATCTTCAGGATCTGAAGCTGGAAGACGGACGTCAGGTATTTGAGGCCATGGCTGAAAATGTCGAGAAATGGGGTCAGGATCTTATCGGTGAAAGTGGATTCTCTTCTGTCGGAGCTGTTGTTGGTGCAACATGGCCGGAACAGGCGGTTAAGGCCCGCAAGATCATGCCACACGCTCTTATCCTTGTACCTGGTTACGGTGCTCAGGGCGGTTCCGGTAAAGACGCCGTTGCATCTTTCGTAAATGGTAAAGGTGGTATCGTAAACGCTTCCAGAAGCCTGATGTGCGCTTGGAAGAAGAGAGAAGATATCGATCCGATGGAACTTACAGAAATGCATGGTCCGTCCGGTGCTCCGCTTCTCGGATTCCAGAAGGCAACAAGAGAAGAGGCACTTCGCATGAGAGATGACCTCAACAATGCGATCAAAGAATCAGCTAACGCATAATTCAAAGAGGATTTTTGAAGATGAAAGAAGAATATGGCATTCGTCTGGTAAAGAAGGAACTGTTGGGAGAGACATGTGCTGTCCTTACGTTCTCATGCCCTGAGATTGCTTTATCTGCAAAGCCGGGACAGTTTGTTAATCTGTCCTGCGAGTATTTTCTGAAACGTCCTTTCGGTATCATGTCCGTCGATAAGGAAGCAAAGACTTTTAGTGTCGGTGTCAGAAAGGTCGGAAAAGGTACGGATAAGATCATCAAAGCCAGTGAAGGAGATTCTTTCACAGTACTCGGACCTCTGGGCAACGGATTTGATTTTGACGGTGTAAAAAAGCTGCTTCTCGTCGGTGGCGGAACGGGAATCTTCCCGATCTTTTTCGCGTCACAGTATGCCAAAGAAAACGGCATTCCCTGCGAAGTGGTAAACGGATACCGCTGCAAGAACGATGCTTTCCTGTATGATCGTTTCAGTTGTGCGTGCAGTGATTTTCACGCGACAACGGATGCCGGAGATCTCGGAGTAAAAGGAAATGTCATGGCTTATCTTGAGACCATGAGCGACGAAGAACTGGTTGACACGACTGTAATGGTCGTAGGTCCGGGAATCATGATGAGAAAAGTGTCCGAGTGGGCAAAGTCAAAAGGACTGACGTGCTATGTTTCCCTGGAACAGCGTATGGCCTGTGGAATCGGTGCCTGCCTCGTTTGTGTCTGCAAGATCAAGGCCGAGCAGGAAGGTAAAGAATTCGTACATAAGCGTTGCTGCAAAGACGGCCCCGTATTTAACGCCGAGGAGGTGATCTGGTGAGTATTTCCGTAAAAGTAGGTCAGGTCGACCTGAAAAACCCGATCATTCTTGCATCCGGAACATGCGGTTTCGGAAGAGAACTCTCCGAATACATGGAACTAAGTAAGCTGGGTGCACTTTCTTCTAAGGGACTGACGCTCCTTCCGAGAGACGGTAATCAAGGCGTTAGGGTTGCGGAAACACCTTCCGGCATGCTGAACTGTGTAGGCCTTCAGAATCCGGGTGTAGACGCTTTCCTGGCAACAGAACTCGACTATATGGTCAATAGCGGCGCAGGTGTCGTCGTTAATGTAGCCGGTCATTCGAACGAAGATTATATCGCGATGGTCGAAAAGCTCGATCCGTATAAAGACAAGATCGATGCGTTGGAACTGAATTTCTCCTGTCCGAACGTCAAAGAAGGCTGTATGGTTATCGGATCCTCTCCGAAAGCGATCGAAACACTTGTTTCCGACCTTCGTAAGAGAACGGATCTTCCGCTTTGGATCAAACTGACTCCGAATGTCACATCGATCACGGAGACCGCAAAGGGAGCGGAAGCAGGCGGCGCGGACGCGATCGTCGCGATCAACACCATGCTGGGTATGGCGATAGATATCAGAACGAGAAGACCGCTTCTGCACAATAATACCGGCGGACTTTCCGGTCCGTGTGTTAAGCCTGTAGCGCTTCGTATGGTGCACGACATCTATGACGCGGTAAAGATCCCGGTCGTAGGCTGCGGCGGAGCTTCTACGTACGAAGATGTCCTCGAGTTCATGATCGCAGGCGCATCTGCCGTTGAACTCGGAACGATCACACTCGTTCATCCGACACGTCCTGTTGAGATCGTCGATGATCTCGAGAAATACTGCAAAGAAAACAATATCGAAGAACTTGCGTCCTTAACGGGAACGCTTGAATTGTGGAGGTAAATCATGAAATCAATTGCCGATTATCTGTTTGAGACAAACGCCGTTCGCGTAAGCGATCCGGAAAAGCCGTTCTGGTACGCTTCCGGAACTCTCGGTCCATTCTATGTAAATACACACTTCCTGCTCGAGTCCGAAGCAAAAGCAAATGAACTTCTGGCTTTGATCGAAGAAGCGGCAGCAGGCGACCGTTCTGATTTTCTTACGACGATCCTTCCTTTTGTAAAGAAGCAGTATGAAACCTCCGAGTCCTATAAGGCAGTTATCGACCTGATCGTCGCGAAGGCAAAAGAACTCGACTTTGATGTAATCTCCGGCGGTGAGCGCCGTGACTATTTCTTCTCGCTGATGCCGGCTTATCTTCTCGGAAAACCGCACCTTTCCATCTTCAAGGACGGTGAAACATACTTCTCCGAGAATGTAGAAGAGAAGGCAGTTAAGGTAGGCGAAGGCGATCTTTCGGGTAAAGTATCCCTTCATATCGCTGACCTGATCACCGAAGCATCTTCCTATACTAACGCATGGATCCCGTCCATTCGCGGAACAGGTGCTTCTATCAACGATACGATCGCCGTTATCGACCGTCTGCAGGGTGGTGAAGCGAACCTTAAAGCGGAAGGCGTAAATATGTATACCTTCGCTAAGATCGAGCTTTCTCTCTTTGATGAAGGTGTTGAGAAGGGTATCCTGACAACCGCTCAGCGCGACATGGTCGCACACTTCATGGAGAATCCGATCGATTACATGAAAGCATTCCTTACCGCTCATCCTGACTTTATCGATGAGCAGATCGCACTCGGCGGTAAGCCGAAGCAGCGCGCCGAGATGGCTATCTCCCGCGGTTATGTACCGGGAAGGTCCTGATCTTGCGCGGTCGAAAGACATATGAGGTGAAAGAACATGTAACCGGGGTTCTTCGGATCCCGGTTACAATTCGTTATGCGCGTTTAAAGCGTCTTCGCATCAATATAGACGAAAACGGAAATGTCATCGCCCATGCTCCGAACAGAATGCCGCTTAAGGATATCGACCGATTTGTCGAGCAGAATGTCGACTGGATCGAAAAGCACCGCATCAAGCAGCTTTCCAAGAACTACCTTCCGTATATCGATGCCGCAGAGCAGAGAAGAAAGGCGAGGATCATAAAGGCCAGGGCAAGTGCTTTTCTTGCGGTATATGACGGCAAAAAGCCGGTTAAGATCTATGTCCGGAACATGTCCAGCCGCTGGGGATCCTGCAGCAGCAAAGGCAATATCTCCCTGAATGTTTATCTGCTTGAAGTCGAACCGGAGCTTTTCGATTATGTGCTGATACATGAGCTGTCCCATCTTTACTACATGAACCACTCCGCAAAGTTCTGGGCACAGGTCGCCAAATACTGCCCGGATTACAAGGAAAAGCGTGCGGCTCTAAGGAAATACGAGATTCCGAAAAAACAATAAAATTAGGTATTATCGGTTGAACAAATAAGCACATTTCGATAAAATGAAAATGTTGAATTGTATCGATTTGACGGCATTTTACGAAACACGGGGACGGTAGTATGAAGAATATTCCTCTTTATGACGTACGACATATCGAAGATCTTCGCGACATGCTCAAGCAGAGTGTCGAACTTTACGGAGATCTTCCGCTTTTTTACTACAAGAAGGTAAAGGGCGGGGATTACGAGTATTATACGTTTAACGAATACAACAAAGCTGTTCAGGCCATGGGTACAGGCCTTTCGCATCTTTGTGGACTGGGATCTCGAATCGCGATCCTGGCAGAAACAAGATATGAGTGGTACGTTTCATATCTTGCAACGACAAACGGAACCGGAATCGTTGTTCCTCTCGATAAAGAGCTTCCACCGGATGAAGTGGCTTCCTGCCTGATCCGTGCCGAAGTTAACTGCGTGATCTATTCTTCTTCCAAGCAGAAAGTCCTGGATGAGATCAAAGATCAGATCCCGAATGTGAAGACCTATATCTGTATGGATAAGACAGACCGTGAAGGCGTCGAGTATTTTTACGATGTACTGAATAACGGCCAGAAACTCCTGGATGAAGGCGACCGTCTTTTCCTGGATGCTCCGCTCGATCGTGAAGCCATGACCGTTCTTTTGTTTACAAGCGGAACGACAGCTCAGTCTAAGGCCGTTATGCTCAGCCAGAAGAATATCTGCAAAAACCTCGAGGGCATGTGTTCGATGACATATATCGATCAGAACGATATGTTCCTTTCCGTTCTTCCGTTGCATCACACATATGAGTGCACATGCGGATTCCTCTGTCAGGTATATCGTGGTTCCCATATCGCGATCTGCGAAGGTCTTCGCTATATCGTTCCGAACATGCAGCAGTCGCATGTAACGATCATCCTGGTCGTTCCTCTCATGCTCGAAAAGTTCCATAAGAGCATCATGTCCAAAGCAAAGGCGACAAAGAAGATGGCCAGAAAGTTCGAATTCGGCAGAAAGCTCTGTAAATTCCTGCTTTTCTTCGGCATCGATAAGAGAAAGAAGATCTTTAAGCAGGTACATGAGACCTTCGGCGGCAGCCTCCGTTTGATCATCAGCGGCGGAGCCGGTATCGATCCTCAGATCCTTCAGGACATGCAGGATATGGGATTTGCCTGCATCCAGGGTTACGGCCTTACGGAGTGTGCGCCGATCCTTGCGCTGAACCGCGACTGTGACTTTAACAACCGTGCCGCGGGCCTTCCGCTTCCGGATGTAGACGTTCAGGTCATCGATAAGGATGAAAACGGCATCGGCGAATTTATCGCAAAAGGCGATAACGTTATGATGGGTTACTACAAGAACGAAGAAGCCACCAAGGAAGCCATCGATGAGAACGGCTATTACCACACCGGGGACCTCGGATATATCGACAAAGACGGATTCTGCATCATTACAGGAAGAAAGAAGAACGTTATCATCGCCAAAAACGGCAAGAACGTATTCCCGGAAGAGATCGAGACCATGCTCTGTATGTCTGATTACGTGGAAGAATGCCTCGTTTCCGGCGAAGAAGAGAACGATGATGTCATCATCACCGCGACGATCTTCCCGTGCATGGAAGAAGTGAAGAAGCTTCTCGGCGAAAATCCGGATGACGATGCCGTTCAGCAGCTCATGGAGGATGAAGTTTCCAAGGTAAATAAGAACCTCGTTAACTATAAGCACATCAAGCGCGTAGTTCTCCGTGATACTGAATTCGACAAGACGACAAGTAAGAAGATCAGAAGACAGTACAAGAAATAAGACGTAATTAGTCAGGAGGCATTTCCTAATGCTGAGTAAAACAAGTATCGAAAGGATCCTCACCGCGGCGCTTTCCCACGGTGGTGATTTTTCCGAGGTCTATATCGAGCGAAGCAAGGTCTCATCTGTTTCGCTTTTGAATGGTGTTGTCGAAAGCACCGGATCCAGCCTGGATCTCGGAATCGGCATCCGCATCTTAGAAGGCGATAAGTGTGTTTATGTGTATTCCAATGACCTTCAGCACGAAGACAAGCTGATCCGAATGGCAAAGAACGCGTCCGCTTCTCTGGCAGAGGCTCATTCTGGAAAGACGATAGTGCTTTCTCCGATGATGGAATACTTTTCCCAGAAATACGAGACCGCGCCGACGGATGTTTCCAAGTCTCTTAAGGTCGAAAAGCTCAGAAAAGCAGCTGAAACAGCGAAATCTTATTCCGAGCTGATCACACAGACAGGAACTTCAACGGCTGACCTCGAAAGAGACGTATGGATCGCTAATTCTGACGGACTGTACATCAAAGACAACCGCTGCCGCACACGTATCATCGTGCAGGCAGTCGCAAGCTCCGAAGATGACAAGCAGACCGGTTACTACGCACCGGGAAGCGGCGAAGGATATGAATTCTTCGAAAGGACCGACATTGACGAGATCGCCAGAAAAGCTGCAAAAGTCGCCGTTACCATGATCAGTGCCAAGCCATGTCCTTCGGGGAAAATGCCGGTCGTTATCGGTAACGGATTCGGCGGAGTTATTTTTCACGAAGCATGTGGGCATTCTCTGGAGGCAACCGCAGTCGGCATCAAAGCCTCCTGCTTTACGGATATGCAGGGACAAAGGATCGCCAGTCCGCTCGTTACCGCTTATGACGACGCAAGGATCGCCAAAGAGTGGGGAAGCTACGAGGTCGACGACGAGGGTACTCCGTCCTCAACGAACCTTTTGATCAAAGACGGAATCCTGAACAGCTATCTGGTCGATAAGATCGGAAGCAGAAGAATGAACGTTCCGTCCACGGGTTGCGCGAGAAGACAGAACTACGCTTACGCACCGACATCCCGTATGTCCAATACCTTTATCGCCGCAGGCGAGAGCAAGCCGGAAGATATCATTGCCGATACCGAGTATGGCATCTACGCGGCTAATATGGGCGGCGGATCCGTAGATACGACAACCGGTGAATTCAACTTCGCCGTAAATGAAGCCTATATCATCAGAAACGGAAAAGTATGCGAGCCTGTAAAAGGCGCTACGCTGATCGGTAAGGGCGGTGAGGTACTGATGAATATCGATCGTGTCGGAAACGATCTGAAGCTCGCGCAGGGCATGTGCGGCTCTGTCAGCGGCAACGTCGCCGTCGATGTCGGACAGCCGACGATCCGTGTTTCCGAGATCACCGTCGGCGGACAGGCATAAATCGCAGATGAAAATTTGGAGCAGATATGGACAACAATACACGTACATTGATCGATGAACTTTTAAAGCGTGCCGAGCAGGAAGGCTTCCACGAATCTGAAGTCTATTACGAGTCTGACTCGTCAATGACCATCGCTGCCCGAGAAGGGCAGATCATTCAGTTTGAAAGCTCGGATTCCTGCGGACTCTCTTTCCGTGGTCTTCTGAACGGACAGATGGGATATGCGTATACGGAAGACCTGCAGGAGGATATGATCCCGTTTTTGCTTTCTCAAGCCAAAGATAACTGCGGCGTCCTCGAAGTCAAAGAAAAGATCACCGTTTATGAAGGTGAGAAGGAGTACCCGGAATTTAACGGCTACAACGACGACCTTGCCAAGATCGACTATGATTTTCTTTCCAAGACCGCTCTTGATCTGGAAAAAGCACTGCTCGCGTACGATAAGCGCATCGAGGCCGTTGATGACTGCTATACCTCATATTCTGAGGGAGAGCTTTATATAAAGAACAGTAAGGGCATGCTCTGCGAATCTCGCGAGAACTGCTTTGACGTATATCTCGGATGCCGAGCCAAAGACGGCGATGATGTACAGACGGCAGGTAAGGGATGGGTATTCTCCGATCTTTCTGATTTTGATCCTAAGAAATGCACTGACTATGTCGGAAATAAGATCATTTCCAAGCTTGGAGCCAAGCCGGTTCCTTCTGAAAAGACATATGTAGTTCTCGACCGCTTCGCCGCAAATTCGCTTCTGGCTTCATTTGCCGGTGCTTTTTCCGCGGAAGCGATCCAGAAGGGACTTTCGCGTCTCGTCGGAAAACTCGGTGAAAAGATCGCGGATGAAAAGATCACGCTGATCGACGAAGGCATGATCGAAGGAAGCTGGTTGAGCATTCCTTTCGACAGCGAAGGCGTCAGCTCGAAAAGAACTGTTCTGATCGATAAGGGTGTCTTTACCTCGGAACTGCATAACAGAAAAACGGCTCTCGCAGCAGGCGTTGAAACAACGGGCAATGGTTTCCGCGCCGGCGCGAAGACATCCATCGGCGTGTCTTCGACAAACCTGCATTTGGCAACAGGTGACTTCACCAAAGAGCAGTTGATCGAAAAGGCAGGAAACGGTATCTTCATCACCGCACTTCACGGTCTGCATGCCGGAATCAACGGCATTTCCGGCGAGTTCTCACTGATGACGGAAGGTTTTGTGATCCGTGACGGAAAGCTGGCCGAGCCCGTAAATCAGATCACGATCGCGGACAATTTCTATGACGTTCTCATGAAAGTGGAAGCGCTGGGAAATGATGTGGAGTATCTTTCTCCGGAAGCTACGCATACGCAGTCTCCGAGTCTTTTGATCCCGGACGTTTCCATCGCGGGTGAATGATCAGAGGATCCTCGGATTTCTGTGGTTCTTATTGAACTTTCTCTTTTTGATCATCTTAACGAACAATAAGATGGCAGATCCCGCAACAAGTACGAGTCCGGAGATGATGAGGATTGTTACGATGATTCCCGATCTGTCTTTTTTATCCGAAGTCGAAGTAACCTTTTCGACTTCTTCGTTTATCCTGGATTCATCGATGATCCTGACTGTCAGATATCCGATCTTATATGTTGCGTTATTGCTGAAAGTACGGATGATCGGAAGCTTCAGTTCCTGAGATTTCAAGGTCGGGTCGACCACAACTCCGCCAAGATCGATCTCATTGCCGTAACCGCCGTTCGCGACGGAAGTCTGGATCGTATAATACTCAAGAAGTTGAAGGGAAGAACTGTCGATCTTAAGGTTTGACCCGACGAGCGCGTTCTCGATCTGTGAGGTGGCATTTTTGACGGCAACGCTCAATTCAGATTCCTCGATCATTGTCGTCGTGTAATTCGCGAAGCAGTATTCAAAGAGTTCACTTAACGCCAAATATCTGTTTTCAGCGTCGTTTGCGCCTAAAAGGATACCGATCAGTCTTCTTCCGTCTTTTTCCGCACCGGCAATGATCGTGTAACCGGATTCATCGGAATATCCGGTCTTTCCGCCGATGTAATACTCATAAGCGGTAGAAGGCGTGGAAATAAAGCGGTTCGCGTTGTTTAACACTCGTCTGTCGTTAAAGGTATTTGTCGGATCGATCGTATAAGACGTGCAGGTGCTGATCGTCGTAAAATCCGGATGACGCAGCGCTTCTTTAAGGATAAGAGACATGTCCTGACATGACGTCTTATGTTCACCATCCGAAAGACCATAGGAATTCGTAAAATGTGTATTCGTACATCCGAGTTCGACCGCTCTCTGATTCATTTTGTCAACAAATGCTTTTTCACTGCCGCTGATCTTAATGGCAAGGGCCAGACACGCGTCATTTGCCGATTTCAGAAGGCTTGCGTAGATACACTGTTCGACGGTGACGACTTCGCCCTCGGAAAAACCGATCCTTACATACGCGTCCGGAATCGACTCATACATCGCTTTCGTGATCGTGATCGTATCGGAAAGCTCGAGGTTTTCCAGCGCAAGAAGAACAGTCATGATCTGCGTAATGGCGGAAGGTGCTTTTGGCGTATCATACTGATAACCGATCAGCATCGTATCCGAAAGAACATCATATACGAGATAGGAATCGGCACCGGGGATCGGAAGACCGGCCGGATTCGGGTCAAGAAGGCCTTCTACGGGGTTTTGCAGGGAAGAGGTATTCTCATCGGTATCCATCTGATTCTCGCCGTCAGCCATAAGGGAAGAGGAAAAAACGGAAAAGAAGATGGTAAACGCAATAATGCAAGAACACAATCTCCATATCAAGTGTTTTTTGCGCATAAAACCATATCCCCGAATCATTAAAAATGTTACTCGATCTCGTTCACAAATCGACGCTGTTCATGTATCATTAAAGAGTCAAAAACAACGAAATAAATCGAAATAGAAATCGAGGTCATTTACGTGTCAACTGTTATTGTATCGCAAGATGAGTTATCGCGCTATAACTCTCTTATTCCGTCGCTGAAAAAGCGCATTTCCGAGGCGGGCATCGACCGCGGTCAGCCGCTGACTTACCGTGTAAAGACATACGGATGCCAGCTCAATGAATCCGACAGCGAAAAGATCGAGGGCATCCTTCAGCAGATCGGTCTGATCGAGGCTTCGGAAGACCAGTCACCGGACTTTCTCATCTTTAACACATGTACGATCAGAGAAAATGCCGACATCCGTCTGTTCGGCAATCTCGGCGCTTATAAGGCACAGAAGAAGCAGAACCGTGATATGTTCATCGCCGTCTGCGGCTGCATGATGAAGCAGCAGGAGAACATTGACCGCATCAAGAAGAGTTTTCCTTACGTAGACGCATGCTTCGGACCTGCCGATATCCATATGCTTCCTGCGATCCTGGATAAAAAGCTGAACCAGAGAAAGCGTGTATTCGCCGTTTCTGACGAGGACTATCTCGTGGACGATGTAGATGTGCCGGTGCTTCACAAAAGGAAGTTCCGCGCGCTCGTTCCGATCATGTACGGATGCAATAACTTCTGCACATATTGCGTAGTTCCTTATACCAGAGGTCGTGAGAGATCCCGTTCCTCCGAACAGATCCTTTCCCAGCTTCGCGAACTTGCTTCGCAAGGTTATAAGGAAGTCATGCTTTTAGGACAGAACGTGAACTCTTACGGAAACGATAAAGAAGACGAGATCTCCTTTGCCAAGCTTCTCGAAGAAGCCGCGAAGATCCCCGGGTTTTCACGTATCCGTTTTATGACTTCCCATCCGAAGGATATCTCGGAAGAAGTCATCTATACGATGAAAAAATATCCGAATATCGAGCGCCATCTGCATCTTCCGATGCAGTCCGGTTCCAGCGTTGTTCTTAAGCGTATGAACCGTCACTACGATCAGGAACAGTACTTAAAGACCGCGCTTCTTTTCCGAAAAGAACTGCCCGACGCGACTTTGACAACAGATATCATCGTCGGATTCCCCGGTGAAACAGAAGAGGATTTCCAGGCAACTCTGGATGTTGTCGAAAAGTGCAAGTTCGACAGTGCTTTTACATTCCAGTACAGCCGTCGTCCGGGAACAAAAGCAGCCGACTATCCGGACCAGATCCCGCAGGATGTCGTGACCGAGCGTTTCGGAAGACTTCTCGAACTCCAGAACGCGCTAACATTCGCGTCCAATGAATCTGTTGTCGGTAAGAACGAAGAGATCCTGATCGAAGGAAAGAGCGCGACAGCTCCAGATGTTCTCACGGGAAGAACGAATTCCAACCGACTCGTGAATTTCAGGATCCCAGCTGGCGTGAAACTCAACGGAAAAGAGATCGACAGCAGTGCTTCTGATTTTGATGCCGATAAGTTCGAAGGAATGCTTGCCATGGTACGCATCACGCGTGCAAAGCCATATTCAGTAGAAGGTGAATTGGAGAGTTTTATCGATGAATAACGATGATCTTTTAACATACGCAGCCGTTGATGTCTCGACGCTCTCTCCGATGATGCGCCAGTACTTCGAGATGAAAAAACTCGCAGGAGACGCGATCCTGATGTTCCGCCTCGGTGACTTCTACGAGATGTTCTTCGACGACGCGATCCTGGTATCGAGGATCCTTGAACTTACGCTGACCTCAAGAGACTGTGGTCTTGAAAAGCGCGCCCCGATGTGCGGTGTGCCACATCATTCGGCATCGTCATATATGCAGCGCCTGATCACACAGGGTTATAAAGTCGCAATCTGTGAACAGATGGAAGATCCGGCCTTGGCAAAAGGACTTGTCAAACGTTCGATCACTCGTGTGTTGACACCGGGTACGGTCATCGACACGAATGGTCTTGATGAGAAGAAGAATAACTTCCTCGTATGCGTCTATAAAGTCGGCATGCAGTATGGTCTTGCCGCCGCGGATATCACGACGGGAACCATGGAAGCGACCCAGTTGATCACTGGAAATACCGCGCAGCACCTGGTAAACCTTCTTTCGAAATACAGAGCTTCCGAGCTGATCTTCAACGAAGATTTCAGTAAAGACGAACTCTTTAACTATGTCTGTGATAATCTCGTCGGCTCCGTGACACTTCGACCGAATGCCGATTTCTCGGCAGGTCTTTCCGATCGTGTGCTTCCGGATAACTACAAGAAAGAAAGTACGACAAAGAAGAAGGGGAAGAGTTCTTTTGCCGAAGAAACCAAGAACATTCTTCTGACATCCGCGATCGACGCGATCCTGGCTTATCTTGACGAAACACAGCAAGCGCAGGTCACGCACTTTTCGACCGCCCGTATCTACGAAGTATCCGATACGATGGAGCTTGATGTGGCAACGAGAACGAATCTCGAGATCACGTCGACGATCCGATCCAAGCAGAAGAAGGGCAGCCTACTCTGGGCGATCGATATGACCCAGACATCCATGGGCGGAAGAAGACTTCGCGAGTATATCGAAGAACCGCTTATCGATGTTGCTTCGATCACGGCAAGACTCGATGCCGTCGAGCAGGCAAAAAACGACTTTATTCACCGCCAGGAACTTCGTGAAGCCCTTCTCGGCGTCCATGACATGGAAAGACTGGCGTCTCGTATCGCGCTTTCATCCGTAAACGCCAGAGACCTTTTGAACTTAAGAAATACACTTTCTAAGCTTCCGTATATCCGGGAATGCGCCGCGCATTTCCAGGCCGGAGTCCTTAAGGATACTGTCTCTGATCTTGAAGATCTTTCGGATATCCATGAACTTCTGGAAGCCGCACTCTGTGAGGATCCGCCGATCTCCGTGAAAGAAGGCGGCATGTTCAAAGACGGCTATAACGAAGAAGCTGACAGACTCCGTCGAGCAAGTAAAGACGGTAAGTCCATCATCCTCGAGATGGAAGCCAAAGAAAAAGAAGAGACCGGCATAAAGAACCTCCGAATCAGCTATAACAAGGTCTTCGGTTACTATATCGAAGTATCCAAAGGCAATGTTCCGCTGGTACCTGAACGTTACATAAGAAAGCAGACACTCACCACAGGTGAACGCTATATCACCGAAGAATTAAAGAGTATCGAGGACACGATCGTCGGTTCTACCGCAAAACTCGTTTCTCTTGAGTATGACCTTTTCTGTGAACTGCGTGAAAAGATCGCTTCGCAGGTACATCGTCTGTACCGTGTCGCGTCTGCTTTGGCCGTTCTCGATGTCATCATGTCCCTTGGTGAACTTGCGGAAAGAAACAACTACTGCCGTCCGAAAGTTGACGATACAACGGCTCTCGTGATCGAAGACGGTCGTCACCCGGTCGTGGAGAAGATGCTGAAAGAAGGAGAGTTCGTTCCAAACGGCATCTCCATGGATGAAGAGAATCACCGTATCATGATCCTTACAGGTCCGAACATGGCCGGTAAATCCACATACATGCGTCAGACCGCGCTGATCGTTCTTCTCGCGCAGATCGGTTCTTTCGTACCGGCATCCTTTGCCCACATAGGTATCGTCGACCGCATCTTTACCAGGATCGGCGCTTCGGATGATATCTCACTTGGCCAGTCCACATTCATGGTCGAAATGAACGAGGTATCCGGAATCCTTCGAAACGGTACCTATAAGAGCCTGCTGCTCCTGGACGAAGTAGGACGAGGAACAAGTACTTACGACGGCTTAGCGATCGCGTGGGCCATCATAGAGTTTATTGCAAACAGATCCATTATGTTCGCAAGAACGATCTTCGCTACTCATTATCATGAATTAAACCAGCTTGAAAAGACTTTGACCGGTGTTTACAATGCCCACGTCGAAGTTGAAGAGAAGAACAAGGAAGTATCCTTCCTCCATAAGATCTCAACCGGCGGTACCTCAGACAGTTACGGTATCGAAGTAGCCCGTCTTGCGGGTGTTCCGACCGAGGTCGTCGAAAGAGCGAATGTGATCCTTTCCGAGCTTGATAAGAAAAAGATGCAGATCAACTATACCGATGGGGAAGGGGAGACGTTTGAAGGTCCGATCTCTGGTCAGATCCCACTGTTTGCCCCGAACCGGACTGAACCGGCCGATTCTCATTCGTTGAGAACCGAACTGGTCAATTTGGACATTTCCAGAATTACGCCACTGGAGGCGATGAATATACTTTATTCACTTATTGAGAAAGCAAAAGGAGACGAATAGTTATGTCAAGAATTCATATCTTAGATGCCGCTACCTCCAATGCCATTGCCGCCGGTGAAGTCATTGAAAGGCCGATGTCTATCGTAAAAGAACTGATGGAGAACTCTCTAGACGCGGGAGCTACCCAGATCACAGTCGAGATCCAGGATGGAGGTATCCGTTTGATCCGTGTTCGCGATAACGGATGCGGTATGGACGAAGAAGATGCCAAGACTGCGTTTATCTGTCACGCCACAAGTAAGATCAGGACCCTGGATGAGCTGTTTTCACTGCATTCTATGGGTTTCCGCGGTGAGGCTCTGGCAAGTATCGCCGCGGCTTCCCGAGTGACTCTTTCGACAAAAGAGCCACTGGCCGAAAAGGGCACATGCGTCAAATACGAGGGAGGTCAGTTCATTTCCTGTGAACCGATCGGAATGCCCTCCGGAACGACCGTTGAAGTCCGTGATCTTTTCTATAATCTTCCGGCACGTTTCAAGTTCCTGAAGAAGGATCAGACAGAAGCCAATTACATCCAGGTCCTGGTAGAACGCTTCATTCTCTGCCACACCGACGTTTCTTTCAAGTTCATCAAGAACGGTAAGACCGTCCTTCAGAGCCCGGGCAACTGTGATTCACAATCCGCTCTTTACAGTGTCTACGGTAAAGACATCGTAAGTGCCTGCCGACCGATCGACAGCAACATCGACGGCATCACTGTGAAAGGGTTTGCAGGTCTTCCGAAGATCTCCAGAGCTTCGCGCTCTGAGCAGATCATCTTCGTCAATCAGCGTCTGATCAGAAGCAAGACGATCACATCCGCGATCGACGCGGCTTATACGAATATGCTGATGAAGGGAAAGTACGCTTTCGTCATCCTCGACATCTATATTCCGTCCCAGGACCTTGACGTCAACGTGCATCCGCAGAAAGCCGAAGTCCGTTTCAGTAACGAATCCATGATCTATAGAGCTGTATATCATGCTCTTGTAAATACGCTTTCCCAGGAAGCAATGTCCGTGGATTATTCCTTTGGTAAGGATCCTACGGAAAAAGCACCAGCCACCCAAGCTCCTGCGACACCGGCAGTTTCAGCACCATCTGTTTCCAAGCCAGTCGTTCCTGCTCCGAAAGCTGAAGCTCCCAAGGCAGACTATTCCAAGAATATCGGATTCCAGAATCTCTATTTCAACGAACCGAAGAAAGAGTATTCGGTATCTGATACTACGCCAAAAGCACCTGTCATCAGCACACCTTCTGTAAAAGAGCCTTTCATGCCGGAACTCCCGGATGTTACGGAAAGCCCGGCACCATCGGAAGTTCCTGAAGTAAAACAGGAATCGGGCCAAGAAGTTAAGCAGGAAGCGATTCCGGAAGTTCAGAAACTCGTTGCTCAGACAAGAGAAGAGAGCCTTCATGAACTGGTTTCTTCCCGCGTGATCGGAACTCTCTTTGACACATATATCCTTATGGAAAGCACGGATCGAACTTTAATTATGGTCGACCAGCACGCGGCGCATGAGAAAGTGCTTTATGAGAAGCTCGTTGCCATGGAAATGGAGAAGAAGGTCGTATCCCAGCCGCTTCTGGCGCCGGCAGTAGTTTCTCTTTCCAGATCGGATATCAACTTCATCGAAGAGCATGAGCAGGAATTAAGAGATATCGGGTTTGAGATCTCATCTCTTGGTGACAATGAACTTGCGATCAGATCCGTTCCTGCGCAGATCGATCCGCAGAATGTTTCCAGTGCCTTTATCGATATGATCGATGAATGGATGAATGCCAGCAAGACACGAAATGACGCACTTATCCTGTCTCTTGCCACGAGCGCCTGTAAAGCCGCGGTAAAAGGACACGACAAACTTCACGATATCGAGATCAAGGGACTTTTGGAGGATCTTTCCAAGCTCAAGGATCCGTACCACTGTCCGCATGGCCGACCGATCGTGATCCGTCTTTCCGAAAAAGAGATCGAAAAAGAGTTTAAGCGTATCGTGTAATGGTGAAATCATGGATCCGATCGTGATGCAAAAGCTTGAAAAGACAGGATACAAAGCGATCCCCATCATCTGCGGGCCGACGGCAAGCGGAAAAACTTCGCTTTCTATCCGCGCGGCAAAAGAACTGCGCGGTGAGATCTGCTGCTGTGACTCTATGCAGATTTACCGTCATCTTGATGTAGGTACAGCAAAACCAACTGAAGAAGAGAAGAGGGAAGTGCCGCATCACCTGATCGATCTCGTTGAACCGGATCAGCCGTTCAATGTCGCATCTTATCTTGACCATGCATACGAAAAGATCGAAGAACTGCTTTCGCGAAATGTTCTTCCGGTATTCTGCGGAGGAACCGGACAATACGTTCAGGCACTGCAGAAAGGCTTCGACTTTTCCGGAGCTCCTGTCGATCGCGAAAAAGAAGAAGCACTTCGACTTGAGTTTGAAAGAGACGGCATTGACGGCATCTATTCGCGTCTTATCGCGCTTGATCCCGATTGTATGGAAAAGATCCATCCGAACAATACAAAGCGCGTAATACACACTCTGGCGCTTCTTGAAACGGTATCCGGAACCACAAAGGATATCCGAGAAGCATCCACGCAAAACGGACCGAGATATCCCTTCGTTTTGTTTGCGATCGACTGGCCGAGAGAAGTGCTTTATCAGAGGATCGATCTTCGTGTCGATATCATGATGAAAGATGGGATCCTGGAAGAGGCGGAATGGCTTTTCAAGCAGGATCTGCCATCCGACTGCACGGCAATGCAGGCGATCGGATATAAGGAATTCTTCCCGTATCTTAAGGGTGAATCCTCTCTTGAAACATGCGTGGATCTTTTAAAGCAGCACTCCAGAAACTACGCCAAAAGACAGCTTACCTGGTTCCGTCATATGGACGATGTGAACTGGATCCCATCCGATCAACTGGGCGAATATAAGATCGATTCATTTCTCTGAATCAGGATATAAGAAACGGTTATAAAACTTGGCATATAACATACAGATATATGCTTTTGAAAATGGTATAGTTTGTACACATTATTCTTAAGGAGGTACAAACTATGATCCCGGACACAATCACAGAGCAGAAAAGAAACCCGATTAAAGCGCACGATTACTTTCTAAACAAATGCAGAAAAGACTTCATCACCGTAGAGATCCTGACAAGAACGGGAGAAGTCATCGAAGGGATCATCGACTGCTATGACAAAGACACGATCATCATTCACAATGAGATGACGCAGATCATGCTCTTTCAGCACTCGATCTGTTATATCGCCCCAAGAAACGGAATGCGTGTCTTACTTCCTGAAATTCCGAAACAGAGAAGTGACACGCAGAGAAGAACCGCTGTATTTATTTCCGCTAACGCGGTTTAGTTTACTTTTGTTCTGAAAACACCGTCAACGATACCGATGATCTTACAGTCATCATCTTCAAAAGGAATGTCATTATAAGCCGGATTTTCCGGGTGAAGAGCGGCATGGCCTTTCTTATAGACGAGACGCTTTACCGTTGCTTCATTACCGATCAGAGCAACAACGATCTGGTTGATGTTTGCCATGTTCTTACGACGAACGATCACGTAGTCGCCGTCACAGATATGCGCGTTGATCATGCTGTCGCCACGTACCTTCAAAAGATAATACTCGGAAGTATTGAAATACTCGGAAGGGAAGGGCATATAGTGATCGATATTCTCTTCGGCAAGGATCGGAACACCGGCGGTGACCGTACCTACAAGAGGTATCCTTTTCGCAGCGGAAGAATTCATATCCGTATTTGTCTCTTTGATCATGATCGCACGGCGTTTGCCAGGAATATACTCGATCTTACCTTCTTCCATCAGACGATGAAGATGTGCGTGAACAGTAGAAGTGGAGCGGATACCGACACCTTGGCAGATCTCACGTACGGACGGCGGATATCCTTCGGTCTTTACAAAATTAACGATAAAAGCGTAAATGATCTCGAGAGTCTCTTTCAAATTGCTCTTAGTAAACTTGTAAGTGCTCATATTCCTGCCTCCGTACATATTATTTATAGTTATCTTAACATTACGGCAATCCCTTGTCAAACGATTGTTCGTATTGTGTTTATGTTGAAAACAGGCAGTTTCAAGCAGTCCTTATGAAAGGGAACAAAACATGAAATACTACAACAAAATGAGTCTGATCACTAAATGGTTTCTGATCCTGTCGCTTGTGATCATGATGATTCTTGGCGCAACCGTGCTTAAACACCGAGAAGAAGTGCAGAAAAACGTTGATATCAGAGAAGAAAAGCTTGCAAAAATACGGTTAAGTGACGGAAATCTTCCTAAAGGAATAACATAAGTGTGCTATAATTTAACACATGGATGAAGAAAGACTCAATGAGAATATCGTTCCGGAAGAAGAGATACTCTTAACTGAAGGTGAACTCTTAGAAGAAGAGGATATCGCAGAAGAAGAGGAAGAAGATAGCTCGGTCGACAGTTTGGACACTATCGGCGGATTTTTCGCGTTCCTGGGACGCACCACTGTACAGTTCTTTAAGAATCTTCCTGACGCGATCAGAAACCGCGTAAAGGCAAAGATCGCCGAACACAGGCGCATGCCGAAAAGAAAGTCCATTTCCAAGGTTTATGTTCTTGTCGGATATACTACGAAAGAGTATGTAGACAGGAAGTACAGAAAAGAGCGCGCGTTACTGGTCATCAGAAAGATCTTGATCGCATGCATTATCTTTCTGGTACTGGTCATGACATACCGCTGGTTCAAACCGAAGGTCGATTATACGGAGTACAAACAGATGATCGGCGTCAACGAACTGGATGAATTAACACAGAGTGATCCGTTCGCGACAGAGACAACAAACAACGCGATCGCTCCGGACGTACAAAACGTCACACCGATTCCATCAAATACAAGTACATCGGAATCATCAGCAACTCAACCGGCAACATAATGGATCATTCCTTGGTCCATTTTTTTGCGGCAGAAGAGGAAAAGAGAATTCGAATTTGAAAAAGAGAACCCCAAAATTTATATGTGTGATTAAACAAAATCACAGTTTTGTTTAATTGGGAAGAGGAAAAACACAGAAAAAGACCCTCTCAGATCAAACAATATGAAATCCCACATAAAACCGCCTATCGGAAACCCTATCATCTAAAAACAGTATCATAAAAGCCATCTTCAAAATGAACATGAAAAAAGTTTAATCATCGGAGCCTTTCCTTTAGGATCCAGCGAACGATGATTAAACTTTTTACTGTTTCTATGATTGTGCTTTTCTGCTCAGTTTTTAGTGACCGCTCAGGAGCGTTTTATTTTCTTCTGAACGATGAATTGTACTCAGCGGATCATTCTATTTAACGCGCATACAACTGCTCTCAGCGATGATTTGGTTACGGAACTCGAAATGCCGGCACCAAGATGCAGGTTTCCATCTTTGTCAGCGATCTGCACGTATGTGATAGCTGCCGAGTCGGATCCGCTCTTAATAGCATGCTCGTTATACATTCTGATTGAAAGTTTAATGTCGAGTGTTTTTTCGATACCATTACAGAACGCATCCAACAAACCGATACCGTCGCCGTTAACTTGAATCGTTTGTTCACCGAATTTCAGATTCACGGTTACGTGAGCTTTTTTATCTCCGAGAGATTCTTCACGATAACCAACCATATGATATGGTGTCATAACATTTACATAAACCTCGTCGAACAGTTCGAAAAGCTCCTGTGGCATCAACTCGCTGTGGCGATTCTCAGATTCGGCTGTGACGATCTGCATAAAGTCTTTCTGGAACGATTTCGGCAGATGCAAGCCATAATTGCGTTCCATGATATATGCCAGGCCGTTTTTGCCGGACTGACTGTTGATTCGGATGATCGGATCGTAGTTTCGGCCTACATCCTTCGGATCGATCGGCAGATACGGCACATACCAGTTATTTATTTTTTTGACATTTTCCATACCTTTCTGGATCGCGTTCTGGTGAGTGCCCGAAAACGCAGTAAATACAAGCCTTCCAGCCCATGGCTGACGGTCTCCGATACGCATTCCGGTGCATCCTTCATACATATCAATGACTTCATCAATGTTCGAAAAGTCCAGATTCGGGTCTACACCCTGCATAAACATATTCATCGCGATCGTTACAATATCGGCGTTTCCGGTTCTTTCACCGTTTCCGAAAAGCGTGCCTTCAACACGATCCGCGCCTGCAAGTAATGCCATTTCAGATGACGCAACGCCGGTTCCGCGATCATTATGCGTATGCACGGAAATGATGATAGAATCTCTGTATTTTGTATGTGTCGCGAAGTATTCGACCTGATCCGCAAACACGTTCGGATACGTCATTTCAACGGTTTCAGGGAGATTGATGATAACTTTATTATCAGGTGTCGGTTTCCACACATCCAGAACAGCATCAATGATCTCAACGGCAAACTCAGGCTCCGTTTCGGAGAAGTTTTCCGGTGAATATTCCAGATGCCAGTCAGTATTGCTTTCATCCGAATCGATCTCTGCCTGGATCATCTGTGCGCCTTTAACAGCAAGAGCTTTGCACTGATCTTTATCAAAGCCGAAAACGACTTCGCGCTGAAGTTTCGATGTCGAGTTGTAAAGATGCACGATAGCTGATCTTGCGCCCTTGGCGGCATCAAACGTTTTCCTGATGACGTCTTCGCGAGCCATTGTTAAAACCTGAACCGTGACATCCTTGGGGATCAGGTCATTATCGATCAAGTAACGTGTAAACTCGTATTCGGTTTCAGATGCAGCCGGATAGCCGATCTCGATCTCTTTAAAGCCGAGCTTTACAAGGTAATCGAAAAACTGGACTTTCTGATTTAGATCCATCGGAACCTCTAAAGCCTGATTTCCGTCACGAAGATCCACACTGCACCAGATCGGAGCTTTTGTGATCTTGTTGTTAGGCCATGTTCTATCCGGAAAATCAATCATCGCCGGCATTCGATACTTACCTGTATTCATCTTCTTCCCTCCTCTTCTTCTGCTGCTTCCAGCAAAAATGTCAAAACAAAAAGGCTTCCGTCTCAAATAAGAGACGAAAGCCTGACTTCCGCGGTACCACTCTTGTTCATCACTTCTTGTGATGCACTCATCGGATACAGGAACAATTCCGATATCCTGCTCTCTGATAACGGTGAGCCTCCGACTTCATCTACTTAAGCTTTCAACGAAGCGCACTCCAGGGCGAGTTCAAAACCTCTCTTCTACCCGGCTTCCACCGTCCCGGGCTCTCTATAAGAAGTGGAAGATCTCTACTGATCCCCTTCTTCGTGTTATTACTTTCTTAACTTAACACAAATAAATCTCGTTGACAAGAACAAAATAAAATCCTTTCCGCGTCTCCGGAGAGCCAAGCTCAAGGTCTACGCCAGAAAGGATTTTAGATTCTAATGAATTATTTGCGTTTAGACGCATTTCGGATACGAACGCTTTACGATCGTAGCCATTTCCTTAACACGCTGTGCAAGCTCTGCGTAAGCTTCCGGTGTCAGCTGTTGAGCCGCGTCGGAAAGAGCGTGCTTCGGATCCGGATGAACCTCGATGATGAGTCCGTCTGCGCCGGCTGCGATAGCAGCAAGAGCCAGAGGCTGCACGTAAGGTGCTTTTCCTGCGGCATGACTCGGATCAACGATGATCGGAAGATGTGTTTTACCCTTAAGGACCGGAACCGCGCTGATATCCAGCGTACTTCTGGTTGCTGTCTCGAACGTTCTGATACCACGCTCGCACATCATGATGTGGTAGTTACCCTCGCTCATGATATACTCGGCAGAACCCAGCCACTCATCGATCGTTTCCGCGATACCACGCTTGAGCATGACCGGAATACCGGACTTACCAACAGCGGACAAAAGACGGAAGTTCTGGGCGTTTCTGGCGCCAATCTGGATGATATCCAGGTAATTCGAAGCGTATTCGATATCGTTCTCAGATGTAACTTCGCTGATGACCAAAAGACCATAACGGTCAGCTACACGACGAAGGATCTTAAGACCTTCTTTTTCCAGGCCCTGGAAAGCATACGGAGAAGTTCTCGGCTTGTAAGCGCCGCCACGAAGGACTTTTACGCCACAGGCAACCATCTTGGAAGCGACTGTCTCGACCTGTTCTTCGCTTTCAACTGCACACGGACCTGCCATCATGACAAGTTCATCGCCGCCGATCACAACATCTTTTACATTAAAGGATGTACCTTCCGGACGGAACTGACGGGACGCGAGCTTATAGGACTCCATGATCGGAACGATCTTCTCAACGCCTGTTAAGACCTCGAGAGAGCCCGGTGTCAGACGGGATTTATCACCGATAACACCAATGATCAAACGCTCGGCACCTTCGGAAACGTGTGCCTTCAGTTCGTTTCTTTCCAAAACGTCAATGATCTCATGTACTTGGGTATCACTGGCGCCCGGTTTTACTACAATAATCATGTTTTACCTTCTTTCTTGTGATGCTCCATGCACCACACCTACCATACTACGAAAAGGCATTATACCTTATTTTATGTTTTCAATAAAGCACTTATAGGCAAGATAAGTAAAATACAGGTCCATCTTGCTGATAACTTCATACGGAGCGTGCATCGAGAGAACCGGAACACCACAGTCGATGACTTCCATACCGAGCTTTGCGAGATATGCGGAGATCGTTCCGCCGCCGCCAGCATCGACCTTACCAAGCTCACCGGTCTGCCACGGAATATCGTTCTCGGCAAAGATACGGAGGATGGATGCGAAGAATTCGCTGTTCGCGTCACTGGCACCGGATTTGCCTCTTGCGCCTGTGTATTTTTCCATCTTCACGCCCTTATTGAGGTAAGCTGTATTTCTCTTATCGGAAACGTTCGCGTACTTCGGATCGAAAGCGTTGGAAACGTCGGTAGAGAGCATCTTGGTGTTAGCGATGCACTTTCTGTAACCGAGCTCGTCGTAGCCGCCGTTTGCTTTAGCGAATACTTCTACGAGGAAGTTCTCATAAAGGCGGGACTGAGCGCCGGAGTTACCGTAAGAACCGATCTCTTCCTTATCGGAAAGCATGCATACGCATGTTCTTGCCGGAACTTCCTGAGCCATAAGCGCCATCAGCGCCGGATAAGCGCAGACCTTGTCATCGTGACCGTAAGCAGCGATGAGCGCGCGGTCAAATCCTACATCACGAGCCTTCATGGCAGGAACGATCTCGATCTCGGCTGAAACGAAATCCTTTTCATCGATACCATACTCGTTATTGAGAAGCTTCAGGATCGCGTACTTGCAGGCATTTGAAGAATCATCATCCGGAAGCTTGCTTGCGCCGATCATGACGTTTAAGTCTTCACCCTTAATGAACTCGGTTGCCTTCTGGTTCATCTGCTCAGAACCAAGGTGCGGAAGAAGGTCAGTAATATAGAAGATCGGATCGTCATCCTTTTCACCAACACAGAGCTCGAGCTTTGTTCCGTCTTTCTTCATGATGACACCGTGGATCGCCAGCGGGATCGTTGTCCACTGATACTTCTTGATACCGCCATAGTAGTGGGTCTTAAAGAATACGAGTTCATCCTCTTCGTAAAGCGGATTCGGCTTGAGGTCAAGACGCGGAGAGTCGATATGCGCGCCAAGGATATTCATACCCTTAACGATGTCTTCCTTACCGACTACAGCGAACATCAGACCCTTTCCCTTGATGGATGCGTAGACCTTATCGCCGGCCTTCAGTGCTTTTTTCGTATCGATATCAACGAAACCCTTGTCCGTCAGAGCCTCAACGGCGTTATTAACGAACTCGCGCTCAGTCTTGGAGATGTCGAGAAAAGCCATATACTCCTCGGCAAATGCCATCATGTGATCGATATCGTCCTGAGAACGCACTTCCCAGAGGTTCGGATACTCGGCGAAAAGCTCCTTTTTCTCTTTCTTGGAGACCTTGGTCTTCTTCTCTTTCAGTTCTTTTTCGGACTTTTTCTCTTTAGCCATATAATCACTCCTTCTAAGAAAGAAATTAAACAAAAAATACGAATATATGATACCATAATGTCGTGGTAAACTCGACTGACCACTTAGAAATTGAGGCATTTATGTACACAGATAATCACAATCACACGAAACACTTCAGTTCAGACGCGAAAATGTCTGCCAAAGAGCTTATCGATGCTTGTAAAGCACTTGGCATGAACGGTGTTGCGGTCACCGAACATTATGAGGGTGACTACCCGCATGATATCGGTGAATCCCAGATCTTCGACATTCCTTCATTCTTTGAAGAATCCAAAACCTGGATCGAATATGCAGGCGATCTTCCGCTTTATCGAGGTATCGAGCTCGGCTACCAGAAGCATCTGTGTGCGTTCTATGACGACATGATCGCTAAATATCCTTTTGACAGCGTCATCATGTCCAATCACCTCTATAAAGGAAAAGATCCGTACTTCTTCCGTGACGGTTACGAAGAACCGATGATCGACGTATATACGCGTTATATCGAAGAAATGGCCGATATGGTCGAAGGCTGCAATAACTTTGATATCGTCGGACACTACGACTACATCAACCGTTACGCGCCATATGAGAATCCGCAGATCAAGTACGCGCAGTGTCCGGAAAGCTTTGATCGTTTCCTTTCTGCGATCATCGCTAAGGATAAGTGTCTCGAGATCAATACGAGATCTGTCGATAAGATGCGTAAAAAGGGCCTTTCTGACGCACTTCCGGATCCTGAGATCCTGAAGCGTTACTATGAACTCGGCGGAAGAAACATCTCTTTGGGATCTGATTCACACACAAGCGATACTCTCTGCGTACACTTCAAGGAAGTCTCCGAGTATTTAAGCACTTTCGGGTTTACGGAAAACTCCTACTACGTCGCAAGAAAGCGTCACGGAGAACCGCTGGTTTAATTGTTCAGGACACCTTTTAGGGCATCTGCAAACGCCAATATCTCTTCTTCTGTGTTATATGCACCGATACTGACACGAAGCGAATTCTTCGCTTCTTCTTTTGTCGCACCGATCGCGGTCAGAACATGAGATTCGGCATTGTCTTTGGAAGAGCATGCCGCACCGCCGGAGCAGGCGAACCCTTTTACATCTAAAAGAAGCAATGTCTTCTCCCCGTCCATTCCGGGAACATAGAAGTTAACGATACCGGGATGAGTCGATGAATCATTCCCGTGGAAAAGCACCTGCGGGAACTTCTCTTTCATAACACTCGTAAGTAGATCTCTTAAACCACGGATGCGCACAGAAGTCTCATTCATTGCATTAACGGAAAGCTTAAGAGCCTCCGCCATTCCGATGATTGCGGCAACATTCTCCGTTCCCGCTCTTTTATGAAACTCCTGGGATCCGCCGTTCAAAAACGACGAAAGAGCTGTCCCCTTCTTCACATAAAGTCCGCCTATCCCTTTCGGGCCATAAAACTTATGCGCGGAAAAAGATAGCAGATCCACTCCAAGCTCTTTTACATCCACAAGAACAGAACCAACAGCCTGCACGGCATCAGTATGAAACAGTGCGCCATGTTCATGCGCGATACTACAGAGATCACGTATCGGTTCGATCGTTCCGATCTCGTTATTTGCCATCATGATCGATACCAGCGAAGTATCAGTGACAAGTGCTTTTTCCAAGGAATCGGGAGAGACTACACCATCCTTATCAACAGGAAGATAAGTGACCTTTAAACCGTGTTTTTCGAGCATCTCACAAGACCTCATAACTGCAGGATGTTCGATCGATGAGGTGATGACATGAGAACCACAAGCACACTTAACGGCCCAGTTATCTGATTCGGTCCCGCCGGAGGTAAAGAGAATCTCGGTGGGATCACAATTCAGACATGAAGAGATAGTTTCACGCGCCTCTTCCAAGGTCTTCTTAGCGTGCTGGCCTTCACGATGAACGGACGAAGGATTCCCGAACTCGGAATATGCATTCGTCATCACATCCAGCACCTCCGGTCGGATCTTAGTTGTAGCGGCATTATCGAGGTAAACGCGATCCATGTGATCTCCAATCATCTAAAGAATACACTCATTATATCTTAATCGAGCGCTGATAAAAAAGTATTCCGCGTCATCTAAAAGGATGACACGGAATACTCTTTGAAACTTCTAAAAGCGGGCGCAAAATTTACTCTGTTCTAAGTGCTACGACCGGATCCTTCTTCGCTGCGGAGCGAGACGGGATGATACCTGCGATCAATGTCAGGAGCATACTGATGATGATCAGGATGATCGCTGTCGGGATCGGCAGAACACCGGTCAGGTTGTTAAGGCCAGTCAGGCTATGTACGATGATGTTGATCGGGATCAATAACAGATACGTGATCAATACACCAAGCAGGCCTGAGGTGAAACCTATGATAAGAGTCTCGGCGTTAAACATTCTGGAGACATTCTTCTTCGAAGCACCGAGGGAACGGAGGATACCGATCTCCTTTGTTCTTTCCTGAACCGAGATCAATGTGATAACACCGATCATGATCGAGGACACGACGAGGGATACCGCAACGAATGCGATAAGAACATATGTGATCGCGTCGATGATCGTTGTAACGGAAGACATCAGGATACCGATATAGTCGGTGTACTTGATCTTCTGAAGTTCAGGAACGTTCTCATTGTACTCGTCGATGCAGTCAACGACTGTGTCTTTGTTCTCAAAAGAGTTCGCGTACAGGCGGATCGCGGACGGCTTATCCAGATCGAGGCAGCCAAGGCGGATCAGTGTGTAATCATAAGTGAACAGAGAGAACTCAAGTGCGCTGTCATAGAAACCTGCACATTCGGCATCAGTGAACTTATTCATGTTCTGATCAAGAGCCGCGGCCAGCTCGGCAGGAGTCTTTGTCGCAAGTTCCTGCTCCATCTTAGCGGCATACTCGGCAAGGTACTGTTCACGGATTCCCTTCGCGAAAGCCTGCTTCATATCGTCATCGGTCATCTGCTCGATGTAGCCCTTAACGGTTGCTTCATCCATGCCCATTTCAGTAGTCATCTGTTCCATCATCATGGCTTCCATGGTCGGACGGTCAAGCTGAGAAAGCGCCAGATCAACATAATCCTGGATGCTCTTTTCTGTCGGGATGCTCATGACTTTAACATACAGATCAGCTTTACCCTGATCATCGAGTTTTGTCACGAATTCTCTGAAGTATGCAGCCTTATCTGCCTCAGTTACGGCAGCTGTTTCCTCTTTGAAAGGAAGTCCGCATGTAACGTCTATATTCGGACTCTCCAGCTGAGCCGCGATTGCTTCGGAATTCTGGCTCTCGTTGATGATGTACTCAGTCAGCATATGTGTATAGCCGATCGTACCGTGATGGGATGTAGAAACAGCATCCTCATTCGGGCGAACGATACCGACGACCTTAAGTGTCATGCCGTTATCGTAGAGGTACTGAAGTCCGGCGTCAGACTGACGAAGGTCAACATAAAGACCTGTTGTCGGATCATAATTCCAGCAATCACACGGGAGGACCATACGGAACTCGAGATCGCAGATCTCCTGGTAAGACCAGTGCTGATCGGAATAATTCAGAGGCTGCTTATTCAAAGCACACATCATCATATTCGTGATATCTTCTTCTGTCTTCAGACCAAGAGCATAGAGAGTATAGTCGTTAAGCTCGTTGTTCTCGTCAAGGAAAAGAACGATCTCATTATACTGTTCCGGCCAGCGGCCATAGATGACATCATACTGCTTATGTGTAACCGGGTTTGTCGCCTCACCGTTTTTACCCGGGAGAAGTTCACTCCAAAGAGTCATTGAACTTCCCATGAGCTGGGAAGACTGAGAGCTCTCGGAAGACATGCTGGACATGTCGATGTTGAACATTGTCTTTGTGTACTCACCGAGGAGCGCGGACATAAGTTCATTAGTATCGGAATGAATGATCTTACCCTCGACGTTCTTCGTATAGATGGCAAGGTTCATGTCATAACCGTATTGAACACCGGACAGAGCATTCGCGAGTTTGCTGTCGCCCTTTGCCTTTTCATCTTCAATGTACTTCTTGAAGGAAGAAAGGTCATTTTCCTGTGTCTCAACTGCGATCAGAGAGTTCATCATATCGTAGATCTTATACTTCTGATAAACAGCATCTTTCTCGTGAACAGTCGCCTGCTCTTCGTTTCCGACAAAAGCATTCAGAAGAGTACTGAGGTCAACTGTCTGCGCCTGGATCTCCAAAGGATACGCGGAGATCGTATCTTCCTGTACGTCATCGATAAAGTTGTGAGTACCCTGAGATACAGAGTAGATCAATGCGATACCGATGATACCGATCGATCCGGCAAAAGAAGTTAGTATCGTTCTTCCCTTCTTGGTGAAAAGGTTCTTCAAAGAAAGAGAGAAAGATGTGAAGAAAGACATGGAAGGCTTCTTCTCAGCAGCCTCTTTCTTAGCCTTTTTATCCATAGCCGCGACATCTGCAGCGATCTTATCTGCTTCCTTCTGCTCTTCTTCTGTAAACGGAGCAGAATCACCTGTGATCTTACCGTCAAGCATTCTTACGATACGTGTGGAATACTTTTCTGCAAGTTCCGGGTTATGTGTAACCATGATAACGAGCTTATCCTTGGAGATCTCCTTAAGGATATCCATGACCTGAACGCTGGTCTCTGTATCAAGAGCACCTGTCGGCTCATCGGCAAGGATGATATCCGGGTTATTAACGAGAGCACGGGCAATGGCAACACGCTGCATCTGACCACCGGACATTTCGGAAGGTCTCTTCTTGAGCTGATCTCCGAGGCCTACCTTCTTAAGAGCTTCTGTCGCGCGCTCACGACGTTCTTTCTTACTGACACCGGAAAGAGAAAGCGCGATCTCAACGTTTGCGAGAACGTTCTGATGCGGGATCAGGTTATATGTCTGGAAAACAAATCCGATCGTGTGGTTACGGTATGTATCCCAATCTCTGTCCTTGTACTCTTTTGTCGATCTTCCGTTGATGATCAGGTCACCCGATGTGTACTGGTCGAGACCGCCGATGATGTTCAGCATTGTGGTCTTACCGCATCCGGACTGACCGAGGATCGATACGAACTCGCTATCACGGAAAGCAAGATTGATGCCCTTCAGTGCCTCGACCGGATTACCGCCAGCCGGATAGATCTTAACGATGTCTTTAAGCTCTAGCATGTTGTTCTGTCTCCATTCTTTAATTGTTATTCTTTGATGTCAGAATTTCTATTTCTCCAGGTTGCTTTTGTGTTCTGTTCCTTTTCTACCCGATCTACGATATCACGGATATTTCGGCAAGACTCGATGAAGTCCTCCACCTTTTCTTTTCCGAAATGATCGACGATCGCGCCGGCATAAAGAAGGATCTCCTTTTTCTTATCCTCAAAAGCCTGAATTCCCTTCGGAGTGATGGATACCATGACTTTTCTTTTGTCGTTAGGATCCGATCTTCTGTTGATCAATTCTTTTTCGGACATTTTCTTAAGAAGGACCGCGACACGAGCCGTGCTTACATTCATGTACTCACTGATCTCGCCGGCTGTAACTTCTCTGCCGGAAGCGCAAAGAAATCCCAGGACATTACCGATACCCATCGAAGTCATATCGATGTGCTGAAGGAATTCCAAAGGATGAATGCTGTTAAACTCGGCAAGTAAACCAAGTACTTCCTGCTCTTTTGCCATAGTACCACCTTAAATTGCTAACTGGGTTAGATTATATGATTTTGAAGCAGAAAGTGTCAATGCACAATTACACAGAAATCTGTTTATGTTTCGTGAATAATTTGTTACTTCTTGTCAGAAGGATTGTCAGATGAGTTATCCGGTTTTTTGAGCGGAGTGCCGTTTTTCAGGTGATCCATCCACTTACGGATCTGATTCTCATAGCCTAATGTTCCCGGCTCATAATACTTCGTTCCGACCATTTCATCCGGCAGGAACTGCATGTCTACATAGTGCTCCGGGAAATCATGTGCGTACTTATAGCCGACAGAGTATCCCATATCCAGCATTCCCTTTGCGGGCGCGTTACGAAGATGCATGGGAACTTCACCGGTACGCTTATTTGCGACGTCGGCGAGTGCTTTATCGATCGCCATATAAGCGCTGTTCGATTTGGGACTGGTCGCTACGGTAACGGCAGCTTCGGCAAGAAGTATACGCGCTTCAGGCATACCTACGGCCATAACGCCCTGGTAAGCGGCCATGGCGACAAGGATCGCGTTTGGGTTCGCCATACCGACATCTTCCGAAGAACAGATCAGGATACGTCTGGCAAGAAATTCGATGTCTTCTCCACTGTGAAGCGCACGGGCCAGATAGAAGATCGCGGCATCCGGATCACTTCCGCGCATGGACTTGATCATGGCGGAGATATTGTCATAGTGACTCTCCCCGTCTGTATCAAACGCAAGGGATCTCTTCTGCATGCAGTCCTGCATGATCTCTTCATCGATCTTAATGGTCCCCTTCTCATCCGGCGGCGTCGTGATATAGGCAAGTTCCAAAGAACGCAGAGCAATACGAGCGTCGCCGTTACAAAGGTCGGCAATATAAGCAAGCGTTCTATCGGAGATATCGATCGGCTCGTTTCCGAGTCCTCTTTCCTTGTCGTTAAGTGCCTGCTTTAAGATAGCGATGATATTCTCATCGGTAAGCGGCTTTAAGGAGAGTACCGTAGATCTTGAGATCAGGGCCTTATTTACCTCAAAGAATGGATTTTCAGTAGTTGCGCCGATCAGAATGACCGTTCCGTCTTCAACATGAGGAAGGAGCGCGTCCTGCTGCATCTTATTGAATCGATGGATCTCATCTACGAAAAGCACTACCCTACCATTCGGAGTCAGGATCGGGTTCTTTGCGTCTTCCACGATACGCTTGATGTCACCAACGCCCGCTGTGACCGCATTAATGCGCTCAAATTTCGCGGAAGTGGTATGAGCGATCAAACGAGCCAGAGCCGTTTTACCGGTGCCCGGAGGGCCAAAAAGGATGATTGAGGACAGACGGTCTGCCTCGATCATCCTTCTTAACATCTTACCTTCACCAAGGATATGCTCCTGGCCGATGTATTCGGATAAAGAACGAGGCGCCATGCGGAATGCCAAAGGTTCTCTCTTTTTGTATTCCTCATTGACGCCCATATTATCGTTCCTCAATTTCTTTCCAAGCGGGTTACCGCTTATACGGAAAGACTTATTAGTACTTCATATCCGGATAGAGCGGATACTTAGCTGTCAGGCCGGCAACAGCAGCCTTGATGTCTTCCTTGGATTCTTCAAAGGAGAAGATCGCCTTAGCGATGCAGTCAGCGATAACATCCATATCAGCTTCCTTCATTCCACGAGCGGAAACAGCAGCTGTACCTACACGAACACCGGATGTTACGAACGGCTTTTCCGGATCGAAAGGAATGGTGTTCTTGTTTGCTGTGATGTTTACGTCATCAAGACGAAGCTGGAGTTCCTTACCTGTAACGCCAGTACCACGAAGGTCGATGAGCATCAGGTGGTTCTCTGTACCGCCGGAAACGAGGTTTACGCCTCTCTTCATAAGACCGTCAGCAAGAGCTGCAGCGTTCTTCACGATCTGGCCCTGATAAGCACGGAACTCATCAGAAAGAGCCTCCTTAAAAGCAACTGCCTTAGCAGCGATGATGTGCATCAGAGGACCACCCTGCTGGCCCGGGAATACTGCGGAGTCGATCTTCTTCGCATACTCTTCTTTGCACATGATGATACCGCCACGCGGTCCTCTAAGTGTCTTATGTGTTGTTGTAGTAACGAAGTCAGCGTACGGTACCGGGTTCGGGTGAAGACCGGCAGCTACGAGACCTGCGATGTGAGCCATATCTACGAAGAGGTATGCGCCCACAGCATCAGCGATCTCACGGAACTTCTTAAAGTCGATGATCCTCGGATAAGCGGAAGCACCTGCAACGATGACCTTCGGCTTAACTTCCTTAGCAAGCTCGAGGAGCTTGTCATAGTTGATGGTCTGTGTCTCAGGATCTACCTGATAGAACTCAGACTGATATGTGCGGCCGGAAACGTTGAGTTTCATACCGTGTGTGAGGTGTCCGCCGTGAGAAAGGTCCATACCGAGGATCTTATCGCCCGGCTCGAGGATCGCGAAGTAAACGGCAGTGTTTGCCTGAGCACCGGAGTGCGGCTGAACGTTTACGTGCTCAGCACCGAAGAGCTTCTTAGCTCTTTCGATAGCCAGGGACTCCACGATGTCAACATATTCGCATCCGCCGTAGTATCTCTTTCCCGGATAACCCTCAGCATACTTGTTTGTAAGCGGGGAACCTGCTGCCTCAAGAACAGCCTCGGTGACGAAGTTCTCAGAAGCGATCAGCTCGATCTTATTGCGCTGACGCTCAACTTCCTGCGTAATCGCCTGAAATACCTCAGGATCTTCTGCCTTAATATGTTCAAACATGGGATACCTCCAACAATGTGATACAAAATTACTCTAATATGATAATCAAATTATCCTCTTCCGTAAAGTCGCAACTTGCATAAACTTCAAGGTTTTATCATGAAGAATGTTCACTTCGAAGTACGTTCGATCTTATAGGTCGTGATGCCCTCGACACCCTTCTGAACAAGTGTGGGAATATCGAGCTTTTCTTCCGCCTCGATGATGTGCTTTTTCTGCGGGTGTGTCTTCGGATGCTTGGCGACGAAAACCGTGCAGCAGTCCTCATAAGGAAGGATCGATGTTTCAAAAGCACCGATACGGCGGGAAATGTTACATGTCTCTTCCTTGTCGAGTCCGATCAACGGACGGAATACCGGCATGGTCTTAACGACTTCGTTCGTGATTTGGATCGCTTCGATCGTCTGGCTGGCGACCTGACCCAAAGACTCACCGGTGATCAAGCACTTACAGCCCTGCTTATTGGCAAGTTCTTCGGCGATCTCGAACATGATACGGCGCATCGTGATCGTCAGCATGTCCTGCGGACTGTTCTTATAAAGGTCCAGCTGGATGTCCGTGAAATTGCAAACATGCAGAAGGATCGTTCCGGAATACTGAGAGACGATCTTTGCCAGATCCTTGACCTTTTCGAGCGCGCGCTCACTGGTGTACGGATAGGAATGGAAATAGATCGCTTCGAGCTGCATACCGCGGGAAGCCATCATGTAACCGGCAACCGGGCTGTCGATACCGCCGGAAAGAAGCAACATGCCCTTGCCTGCCGTTCCGACCGGAAGACCTCTGTGGCCTTCGAGTTTTTCGCTGTAAACGAAGCGGTTTTCACGGACTTCCACATAGATGATGAAATCCGGATTATGTACGTCAACGGTAAGCTCCGGATGCGCGATCAGGATCTTTTCTCCGACATCCGCGCAGATCTCCGGAGATGCCAGCGGGAAACGCTTGTCGCCGCGCTTGCTCTCAACTTTAAAAGTCTTATAGTCATGCTCGGAAAGAATCTCATCTGTGAGCATAAGCGCGTGATCTTTGATGGATTCCATATCACCGTCAAACTTCCAGACAAGGCTTGCGGAAACAAGTCCGAATACCTGAGTTACGGCACGAAGCACCTGATTGGCGTTCTCTTTATCCTCAAGAACATCCGGGTTAGAATCTTTCGGCTCGATCCAGATACGGGACTGGCTCTGTACGATGGAAAAAGCACCGTACTCCTTCAGTCTCCATCTCAAGTTATCGATCAGCTGTCTTTCAAACTTACCGCGGTTTAAACCCTTGAGCGCGATCTCGCCCATTCTGGCCAGAATGATGGTTCTGTACGAATTACTCATGAATATGACTCCTTATTGATTAGACCTTGTATCTCTCGTAGATCTCTTTGATCGATGTGATCGTCTGATCCAGTTCTTCTTTTGTATTAAATCTCGAGAAGCTGAATCTTACGGCATTTGACGCGATCTCACGGCGGATGCCCATCTCGGTCAATACATAGCTGACTTTCTTCGTTTTCGAAGAGCATGCGGAAACCGTCGATACGAAGATCTCTTTTTCCTCTAAACAGTGTAACATGGTTTCCGACTGAAAGGACGGAAAAGAGACGTTGAGAACGTAAGGAAGCGCGTCCGAAGGAGAAAGGATCTCCGCGCCGAGTGCATTCAGATCGGAAGCGAACTGATCACGAAGTTCAGTCATTCTCGAAAGATTTCCGTCGATGTTCTCAAGTGCTTTTTCCAAAGCCAATGCAAAAGCACTAGCCAGGTACGGACTCTGCGTTCCGGATCTCATACCTCTCTGCTGGCCGCCGCCTAAAATCAAAGGCGCGACACGAACGCCGGACTTGATATAAAGAAGCCCGAAGCCCTTAAGCGCATGGATCTTGTGGCCGGAAAAAGAAGCCATATCGATGCCCATACGGGATAGAGAGATCGGAAGTTTTCCAAGCGACTGGACGCAGTCCAGATGGATCTTCGTATTTCTGTTCTTCTTATTACGGATCTCGATGATCTCCTGAAGCGGCAGGATCGATCCGGTCTCGTTATTTACATGCGTAAAAGTAAGAAGCGCGGTATTCTCGTCGATCGCGTCAGAAAGAGCGTCAAGATCCGGCTTACCGTCCTTGTCGACAGGGAGATAGCAGATATCATAGCCTTCTTTTGCGAGCTTTTCGAGAGACTCCAGAGAAGCCTTATGCTCGGTCTTCGTGGAGATGACCTTCTTCCCTGCTCTCGGATTCTGATGCATATAACCGAGGATGGAAGTATTCACAGACTCGGAACCACAGGATGTGAAATAGAGCTCATCCTTTTTACATGAAAGGAGTTTACTGATCTTATCGAGACTTTCGTTTAGGTCCTTTTCGGCCAGAACGCCAAGACGATGAAGAGATCCCGGATTACCGAAAGTCTCTTCTCCGCTCAAGGTTTCATAAACCAAACGAGCCACTTCAGGAAGTGGCTTCGTGGTTGCACTATTGTCTAGATAAATGCTCATATTCTATCCTTACATATCCTCGTTGATTAAGAAAGGATCAAACGTTCAGTTCAGGCTCTTCCATATCGAGCTCGCAAGCGTACATCTTCAGGATCGGCTCAACGTCGTTCTTCAGGAAAGATGTGACCTGCTCAGGGCAACGACCGATATAGAGCTTCGGATCCAGAAGTGTATCCAGGGAATCCTTATCCAGGCCAAATGCCGGGTCATCAGCGATGCGTGTCAGGAGGTCGTTCGGAAGACCTTCTTCCTTAACTACCTTACCGGCTGCCATGGAGTGAACACGGATCTTCTCGTGAAGCTCCTGACGGTCACCACCGCGCTTAACAGCTTCCATCATGATGTTCTCAGTCGCCATGAACGGCAGTTCATTCATGATGTGGTTATGGATCATCTTCGGATAAACAACGAGTCCGGAGGCAACGTTGAGATAGATGCTCAGGATCGCGTCTACTGCGAGGAAAGCTTCCGGTACGGAAATACGCTTATTCGCGGAGTCATCGAGTGTTCTTTCGAACCACTGCTCAGAAGCGGTCATTGCCGGGTTCAGAGCGTTCGCGATGACATAACGGGACAGTGAGCAGATACGCTCGGATCTCATCGGGTTTCTCTTATACGCCATAGCGGAAGAACCGATCTGTGTCTTCTCGAAAGGCTCTTCGATCTCTTTCAGGTGCTGAAGGAGACGGATGTCGTTGCTGAACTTATGCGCGGATGTCGCAATACCGGAAAGTGTATTGAGGACCTTTGCGTCGAGCTTTCTTGTATATGTCTGACCGGATACGGAGATGGAAGCTTCAAAACCCATCTTCTCCGCGATCATCTGGTCAAGCTTTTCAACCTTCTCGTGGTCACCCTGGAAAAGATCGAGGAAGCTCGCCTGAGTACCTGTTGTACCCTTGCAGCCGAGAGGCTTGAGGCAGGACAGTGTGTAATCGAGTTCATCGAGGTCGATCAGGAGATCCTGGAGCCACAATGTAGCACGCTTACCTACAGTTACGAGCTGAGCCGGCTGGAAATGAGTAAAACCAAGTGTCGGCATCGCCTTATACTCGTCAGCGAACTTAGCGAGTTTTTCGATAACGGCAAGAAGTCTCTTTCTTGTCAGGATCAAAGCTTCATGCATCAGAAGGATATCTGTGTTATCTCCTACATAGCAGGATGTAGCGCCGAGGTGGATGATTCCCTTTGCCTTCGGGCACTGCTCACCATAAGCATGTACGTGCGCCATTACGTCATGACGAACGAGCTTTTCTTCTCTTGCAGCGACATCATAGTTGATATCTTCCTTGGAGGCCTCGAGCTCGGCGATCTGTTCATCAGTGATGTTCAGGCCAAGTTCTTTTTCACAGGAAGCTAAGTAGATCCAGAGCTGTCTCCATGTTTTAAACTTATGATCAGGCGAGAAGATCGCCTTCATTTCCTTACTGGAATAACGGGAATTCAGCGGGCTTTCGTAGATATCCTTCATGTCTTACTCCTCCAAAAGTTTTCTTACAGCTGCTAGTTTAGCACAAACGGCGAAAACTGTAACGGCAGTTTCGATATCTTCTACCTTCGGGAAGCTCGGAGCGATACGAAGGTTGCTGTCGTTCGGATCCTTCTTATAAGGATATGTCGCGCCGGCAGGTGTAAACGCTACACCGCACTCCTTGGCAAGACGGACTGTCTCTTTCGCTGTGCCGTTCAGAAGATAAACGGATACGAAGTAACCACCCAGAGGAGAATTCCAGTGCGCGATACCGCTGCCCATAAATTCATCGTCAAGGATCTTCAGTACCATCTCGAATTTCGGACGAAGGATCTCGGCCTGCTTGGACATGACCTTCTTAACTGCCTCGAGGTTCGGGATGTATTTCGCGTGCATCAGCTGAATGATCTTATTCGGACCGATGGACTGTACGCCGAGGTACTTTCTCGCGCGGGTTGTGTTCTCCTCGTTAGCCGCCATGCAAGCGATACCGGAACCGGCAAAAGAGATCTTACTTGTAGAAGCGAACTCATAAACACGGTTCGGGTTACCTGCCTCACGGCAGAGCTTGAGGATATCCGGGAGAGTTCCCTGTCTGGAAGGTTCATCATAAAGGTGATGCACTACATAAGCGTTATCCCAGAGGATCCTGAAATCCGGAGCCGCAGTCTTCATGGATGCCATGCGCTTACAGACTTCCTCGGAGTAGATATATCCGTCCGGATTGCTGTAAAGCGGCATCGCCCACATACCAAGGATCGAAGCGTCCTCAGCAACAAGCTTTTCGACCATATCCATATCCGGACCATCTTCATTAAGCGGAACCGGGATCAGCTCAAAACCGAGAGTCTCGGTAACGAGGAAGTGTCTGTCATAACCCGGAACCGGGCAGAGCCACTTACGGCCTTCGATCTGGCCCCACGGCTTAGAAGATTCGATCTCGCCGAAGATCAAGGAACGGGAAAGTGTATCGTACATCAGCTGAAGGCTGGAGTTATTACCTACAGTTACGAGTTCAGGATCGATACCCAGGATCTCACCGAAGAGATTTCTGGATTCCTTAATGCCGAACGGAACACCGTAGTTACGGCAGTCAGAACCGTCTTCCGCCTTGAGGTTATTTGTATCAAGCAGGGTCGGCATTTCATTTGCGATGTCCAGCTGATCCGGACTCGGCTTACCTCGCGTCATATCCAGAGCCAGATTTCGGGATTTCAGTTCGTTGTAACGCATCTCCAAAATCTTGAGAGTATCTTTCAATTCCGCCTTACTCAGTTCAAGATAAGTCTTCATGACATTGGCCTCCTTGCCATTGCTTGTAATTTCGCTCGAAAAGCACTTGAAAAGAAATTTGATTTCTTCGGTCTTGCATTTTCGCAAAATCTTTCGCGCTTTTAGCCTTGTATATTATGTTATAAATGAAAGTATTTGACAAGCAACTTGCAAGACAATATTTGATTTTCGCTGAAATATACAAAAGAACCCGTTTTCACGGGTTCTTCAATGACATTTTAACGAGTGAATATCAGAAGAACGGTGTAAACTGCACGTCAATGATGTTCCCGGACACATCATGGATCACGCCTGCAACGAAATAGGAAACGCGCTCCAGATCAATATGATTCTTTTTACAGAATTCCAAAGTAGTGCGCATGATCTTCTGCTGTTTACTTTTGGTCACTGCTTCTTCCGGCGTTCCGTACCTTGTCCTGAAATCCCTGGACTTCACCTCGATCACAAGGATCTTCTCTTTATAAGCACAAATTATATCGATCTCCCCAACATTGTGAACCGAGTAATTTCTGGCAAGGATCTTCGCTCCACGCCTTTCCAGAAACCCTGCTACAAAATCCTCGGACTTCCTGCCGACATCTTGATTTCTCGTCACAATGACCTCCTTTTGTAAAAGAGTCTTCATCTATTTGCGGAAATGATTCTGTAGAGCGCCTCCGCAGGCCAACGGCCGAGGACCAGCGCCGGAAGAATCATTTCTGCAAAAAATCAATGCATCTTTTTCAAGAAGCTCATACGATGGATCGGAGAGATACCAAGCTCATGGATCGCCGCATAATGAGCCGCGGTTCCGTACCCCTTGTGCTGGGCAAATCCGTATCCCGGGTATTCCTTGTCGTAATCTTCCATGATACGGTCTCGAGAAACTTTAGCCAGGATCGAAGCGGCTGCGATAGAATTCGACTTCGCGTCACCCTTAATGATCGGCTTTACGGGAATGCCGGTTCCATCAAGATTCACGGCATCGATCAGAAGCACATCCGGCTTGATGGCAAGACCTTTTACACAGGCACGCATCGCGTTCTTTGTCGCATTTAGTATATTGACCTCATCGATCTCTTTCGGCTCGACTCGGATCACGCAAAAGCACTTTGCCTTCGCGATGATCTCATCGTATAACTGATCACGCTTTTTCGGAGAAAGCTTCTTCGAGTCATCGAGTCCATAGATCGGTTTTTCGGGATCAAGGATACAAGCGGCCGCAACGACAGGACCCGCGAGAGGTCCTCTTCCCGCCTCATCGATACCACAGGCGATCGGAGTACCTTCCTCGATGCATTCTTTTTCAAATGCAGACATGACTTCATATTTTTCGATCAGTTTCTCTTCACGTGTCATAGTTTTACTCCTTCGGCTGATCCGGTGTTTCCAGCGAGATCCTTGCAATTCTTACATTTCTGAAGTCATCCAGCAGAAGTTTGGCGAAACGCTCATCGTTGATCCTGCCGCCGGAAAGGATACAGCCCATGTGGCGAGCCGCCTCCTCGAATCTTTCATAATCATCTTCGATATAGTCTTCGGAGCCGATCGGATCAAGCTTATAACGCGCATAGAAAGCGTCCGGATAGAGCTTTTCGATCAGTTTCATGCCGGAAAAAGCAACGTCAACGACATCGACGACCTCAACCTTTACGGCACCGGTAAGTGTCAGTACGAGCTGGTTTCTCGGAGTTCCGAGTCTCGGCCAAAGAACACCGGGCATATCCATCAGTTCCAGCTGTCCGTCGGATCTTGCCCACTTAAAGTCACGGGTAACACCCGGCATATCACCGGTGATCGCGATCTTACGGTTGCAAAGGCCGTTGATAAGTGTGGACTTCCCGGAATTCGGGACACCTACGACCATGGCACGCACAGGACGGCCCAGACGGCCTCTAGCCTCTGCTTTTGCAAGCACATCCTTACACATATCTACCGCCATGGAACGAAGCTTATCGAGTCCTTTCTTATGGGAAGCATCGATCGCGATCGCGGCAATGCCCTTAGATTTATAGTAAGAAAGCCAGGAATTAGTGATGTTTTCATCCGCAAGGTCGGCCTTATTCAGCACCACGATACGCGGCTTCTTGGCGACCAGATTATCCAGTTCGGGGTTTCTGCTGGAGATCGGGATGCGGGCATCTACCGTTTCGAACACGATATCGACGTATTTCAGTTTATCTGAAACCTCGTTCAGTGCTTTTCGCATATGACCCGGAAACCAGTTGATATTGCCTTTATTCTCCATTCGGAAAACTCCTCGATACTTTATTTCTGCACGAATAATTATAGCATAACAAAAGGCTGCCTCGAATGAGACAGCCTTTTTGATAATCGATAAATCGTATCAGAATCACTTCTTGGAAGAAAGCTTCTCTGTGATTCTAGCGGCTTTACCAACGCGACCACGCAGGTAATAAAGCTTCGCTCTTCTTACACGGCCCTTACGGACGATCTCAATCTTATCAATGTTAGGAGAATGAACGGGTAATACACGCTCAACACCTACGCCATAGGAGAGACGGCGAATTGTCATGGTCTCAGAAAGACCGCCGCCCTTACGTGCAATCACATAGCCTTCAAATACCTGGATACGCTCACGGGAACCTTCCTTGATCTTCAGGTGTGCTTTTACAAGATCACCGATCTCGACCTCGGAATAGCTATTACGCAGATTATCCTGCTCGACTGCTTTAACTAAATCCATCTTTGTTTCCTCCTCTTCCGATAGATGTTCATGCGGGATCACGCAGCGGACCATCCCTTTTAGCCGTTAAATGATACCATAACGGATTTTCATATGCAAGTGTTTTCTTTCGAAAAGCACTTATATTTCTTTCTTTTGCGCTCACTCGCCCTTTTTCTCTACAAAATAGGCGTATCCGACCTCATGCGGGTGGTCGAAAAGCATGCAATCTTTATGTTTTCTCAGAGTCCAGATGACCATCATGTCGCCGCATCCGCCAACGACACCGATGACTCCGAAGGTCACCAGAAACAGATTCGGGATCACGATACCCAGAACGATCGGCAGTACGCCGAGGAAAAGCGTCGGAGCGATCGAGCCCCAGAAATAACGCTTCACGGTAAGAGCCTCACGGCAGTGGCAATAAGGTGTTACGAGTTTCGCGTTAAATCCGAAATCAATGCTGCCCCACTTCTTCTCGCATGCAAAGTGCCAGAAAAAGCCGTGAATGAACTCGTGAACGAAGATCGAGAGGATATACATTAACATGAAGAACATGATCCCCCACGGAAAATCAAATCCGAAGAGCCTGCTGTAGTCAAATGCATCCTTACCGTTGACCAGTACAAACAGACCGTACCCGATCGCTGCCGAAATGATCATTACGAGAACACCGAATACATTTGCGGTAATGATACTGATCCTTTCCAGTCTTGCTTCCAGGCCCTTTGCTTCCATTTCGTTAACCAGATCTTCGTACTCCTGCTTTTTACGAGCGACGATCTGTTCGTTCTCAACTTCGATCCTCATTTTGTCTCCCCTTGTTGTTAACCCTGTTGTTCTTTTTCAATGTCCAGGATCTTCTTCCAGTCCTCGGAAGAAATGTCCAGTTTCGAAAGCATATCCGGACGACGTTTCCAAGTATCGTAAAGTCCGTGGATACGCTTCCATTCTTTGATCTTGGCATGGTTTCCCGAAAGCATGACTTCCGGAACTTCCCTGTCATGCCAGATATTCGGCTTTGTATACTGCGGCGCCTCAAGGTAGCCGCTCATATGAGATTCTTCTTCGTAGGCCTCGGAATTCGGAAGAACGCCTTCGATCATTCTGGAAACGCAGTCGATCACGACACACGCGGCAACTTCACCACCGGTCAGAACGTAGTCTCCGATCGAAAGATCCTCATCCACGATCTCATCGAGAACTCGCTGATCGATGCCCTCATAGTGACCACAGAGGATCACGAGATGATCGTATTTACTGAGTTCTTTTGCCTTTTCCTGCGTCAGAACGGAACCCTTCGGGCTCATGAAGATACAATGCGGTTTCGATTCTTTTTCTGCGTCATAAAGAGACGAAAAAGCCTGATAGACCGGTTCACACTGCATGAGCATGCCGGTACCGCCACCAAACAAAGTGTCGTCGACCTTACCGTAACGATTCCCGGAAAAATCACGGATATCGATCGTTTCGATCGATAGGATCCCCTTATCTTCAGCACGGCCGATAATGCTTTCACTGAGAAAGTCTTTCACCTGTTTGGGGAATAGCGTCAGGACCGAAAACTTCATAAGCGCCTCACTCGTAGATCTCGTAAAGGCCTTCCGGCAGAACGACATCCATCTTTCCCGAAGCAATATCAACATTCTTAACGATCGCGTTCAGATAAGGGATGAGAAGCTCGTTCTTGCCCTTCCTTCCGACGATGATGATGTCACTGGCACCGGAGTTGATGATGTCCTTGATCTTACCGAGTTCTCCTCTTGTCTCATCGACAACGACAAGACCGATCAGATCCGCAATAAAATATCTTCCTTCCGGAAGCTTCACCGCGTCTTCTCTTTTCACGCCGATATAAAAGCCCGTAAGCTTCGCGACTTCGTCTCTGTCATCGATGCCCTTGAACTTAATGAGCGTACGGGTATCATCGACACGGGACTTTTCGACACAGCGGGTTTCTTTCACATGTTCCTTCTCATCGAGGATCATGCACTCCTTCAAAGAAGAAAAACGGCGCACATCGTCCGTGAGAGGGATGACTTTCACCTCTCCCCGAACGCCGTGAGCGCCGCCTAGTTTTCCTATGATCAGGTAATCCTTCATCCGACGATATCTACGATGACACGCTTACCCTCACGAAGGTACTTGGCCTTCATGATGGAACGGATCGCCTGTGCTCTTCTGCCGCCCTTACCGATTACTTTACCCATATCGTCCGGGTTTACGGTGAGCTCGAGAACAACAGTGTCTCCTCTCTCGGATTTCTTTACGGATACATCCTCAGGATGGTTGACCAAAGACTTGGCCATTGTAGTTAATAATTCCATTTCTACAATTTGCAGCATGTAGATAGAAGTAGGTGTGCTGCTTGCCTCCTTATTGTATTCGAAGCGATATTACTTCTCGATAGCACCAGACTTCTTGAGCAGAGCGCGAACTGTATCAGTCGGCTGTGCACCGTTAGCGATCCACTTCTTAGCGGCTTCGTTGTCGATCTTGATCTCAGCCGGATCTGTCAGCGGATTGTAAGTACCGATCTCCTCGATGAAGCGACCGTCACGCGGATAACGACCGTCAGCGACTACTACACGATAAAAAGGAGCCTTCTTTGCACCCATTCTTCTCAGACGAATTTTTACTGCCATTTTCAATTTCCTCCTAGCAATAATGTTTATATTGTTTTTCTATATATTCTCGCGTTCAGCCCCCGCTTTCCCTCGGCTTTCTTTGGGAAAAGCACTTGGGCTCAGAAGTTTCGCGTGAACATCAACTTTTAAAACGGGAACTTACCTTTCCCGCCGAAGCCGCCGGGACCCATACCCGGGAAGCCTCCCATGCCCGGCATCCTGCCGAAGCCTTTCTTTCCTTTCGACATCTTGGAGAACTTCTTCATCATCTCGGATGTCTGCTCATACTGACGGATCAACTGATTGACCTGCTGAACCGTTGTACCTGAACCCTGCGCGATCCTCTTTCTTCTGCTGGCATTCAGGATATTCGGAACACGACGCTCTTTCTTCGTCATGGATCGGATGATCGCCATATTCGTATCGATGACCTTATCATCGATGTCTTCATCTTTGATCTTACCGGAAGCACCCGGGATCATCTTAAGTACATCCTTCATGGAGCCCATCTTCTTAAGCTGCTCGAACTGAGACAGAAGGTCATCCATGTTAAACGAATTGCTGAGCATTCTCTCAACGGACTTCGCGGCTTCTTCCTCATCGATATTCTGCTGTGCTTTCTCGATAAGGGAAAGCACGTCTCCCATGCCGAGGATACGATCCGCCATACGGTCCGGATAGAACTCTTCAATATTCTCGATCTTTTCACCTACGCAGATGTACTTGATCGGCTTGCCTGTCATCTTACGGATAGAAAGAGCCGCACCGCCTCTGGCGTCACCGTCGAGCTTTGTCATGATGAATCCGTCAAGACCGATACGTTCTTCGAAGCTCTGAGCTACGGCAACAGCTTCCTGACCGATCATGGCATCGACGACGAGGAGCTTTTCATGAGGCTTAACGAAATCACCGATCTTGATGAGCTCGTCCATGAGCTCTTCGTCAACAGTCATACGACCGGCGGTATCGACGATCAGTGTGTCGCAAAGGAGATACTTCGCACGCTCGATACCAGCTTTGGCGATCACGATCGGATCTTTTTCTTCCGGCATGATAAAGGACGGAACGTCGATCTTCTGAGCGAGGACCTCCAACTGCTTAGCAGCTGCCGGACGGTGTACGTCGACAGAAAGAAGCAACGGACGCTTTCCGTTCTTTTTCAGGATGTTACCGAGTTTCGCTGCAGTTGTTGTTTTACCAGCACCCTGAAGACCATAAAGCATGATCACTGTGAAACCCGAAGGCGAAACCGCAAGTTTACTGGATGTCTCACCGAGAAGTTCGATCAGCGACTCATGAACGATCTTAACGATCTGCTGACCCGGAGTCAGACTCTTCATGACGTCTGCGCCTTTGCACTTTTCGGACATATCCGCGACGAATTCCTTAACGACGGAATAGTTTACATCCGCCTCAAGAAGCGCCATACGGATCTCCTTCATCATTGCCTTGATGTCGGCCTCCGTAACGCGTGCACTTCCGCGCATCTTCGCGGTGATATTCTGAAGTTTTGATGATAAACTCTCAAACATTCTTCTTATAATTCCTCAATTAATGTAGAAAGAAGTTTCTTTGCCTTCTCTTCATTATGTTCTTCCAATGCCGTAAAAGCACTGTTGATCGTCTTTTTCTGTTGTGTGAAGCGTTCGACCAGTTTCAATTTCTCTTCGTATCCCGTAAGAGAATCCACTCCGCGATGAATCGCGTCGTGCGCCGCTTGCCTTGAAATACCGAGATCTTCGGCGATCTCCGCCAGCGACATATCCTCCTGAAAGCGAAGCTCGAGGATCTCTCTCGTGCGATCAGTCAGCAACTGCCCGTAAAAATCCAGCAACATGCATACTTGAACGCTGTCCATAGAGGTACCCTCCTTCACACGTCTGCTAATGTTAACAGACATTAAGAAGGCTGTCAAGCACTTTTACTTGTCATTAGTTGAGAAAATGATTTCTCGTGCTGGTCCTCGACCTTCGTTCTTATTGCGGGAGAAGCGACTTTACGAAGACTTCCGGATCGAAATCTACGAGGTCTTCTGCACTCTCACCTAAGCCAGCAAGGAAGATCGGTGCTTTTGTATTATGAGCGACCGCGATCGCGACACCGCCCTTAGCGCTGCCGTCGAGTTTTGTGATACCGATGCCGGAGATCTTAACGGCCTTACTGAATACTTCAGCCTGAATAACGGCGTTCTGGCCGGTCGTCGCGTCAATGATCAGAAGTGCCTGTGTATTGGCAGACGGCGCTTCTCTTTCGATAACACGGCAGATCTTACTGAGCTCGTCCATCAGGTTCTGCTTATTGTGAAGTCTTCCCGCGGTATCGATGATCAGGACATCCGCACGCTTAGCGATCGCGGAATGTACAGCATCGTAGCAGACAGCCGCCGGATCGGAGCCTTCTTCATGAGAGATAACATGTGTATCTGTCATATCGCCCCAGGCTGCCAGCTGTTCGATCGCCGCCGCGCGGAAAGTATCTGCCGCCGCCAGCATGACCTTTTTGCCCTGGTTCTTATAACGAAGGCAGAGCTTACCAGCTGTTGTTGTCTTACCTGTGCCGTTTACACCGACCATAAGGATGATGTTCAGGTTGTTATCTTCGATCTGAAGAGTCTTTTTCTCGCCGAGGATCGAGAGCATACGCTCGGAAACCACGTGCATAACGGCTTCTTTACTGTCATCGCCGGTCTTTTTGATCGAGTCACGGACCTCGTCCATGATATCCAAACTGGCGCCGACGCCACAGTCTGCCTGTACGAGAAGCGCTTCGAGATCATCAAGCATATCCTCATCAAAACGACCCATGGAAGCCGAGATCTTCGTAATACCTTCAGCTACGAAATTTCTTGTCTTAGCCAGACCTTTTTTAAACTTATCGAATATACCCATAGTGATCTCCTTTACACATCAGATAGTCTCATCGAAAGGATCTTCGAAATACCACGTTCCTGCATCGTAACACCGTACATACGGTCACAGGCCTCCATCGTACCCTTTCTGTGAGTAACGAGAATGAACTGCGACTTCACACAGTATCTTCTTACAAAGTCCGTAAAACGGTTAACGTTCGCGTCGTCAAGTGCGGCCTCGACCTCATCGAGCACGCAGAACGGAGACGGACGAAGCTGCAGAATCGCAAACAGAAGAGCGATCGCAGTAAGACAGCGCTCACCACCGGACAGCAACGACAGGCTCTGCAGTTTCTTTCCCGGAGGCTGTGCCTTGATCTCGATACCGCAGTTAAGAACATCTTCTTCGTTCTCGAGAAGGATCTCTGCCGTACCGCCGTTGAAAAGGTCGGCAAATACAGTCTTGAAGTTCTCATTGATCTGCGTGAAATGCGCCATGAACTGCTGCTTCATCTCACGGATGAGCTCATCGATGACCTTTTCAAGATCGGCCTTTGCCTTCTCGATATCGTCTCTCTGCGCGCACATGAACTCATAGCGCTCATTGATCTTCTGATATTCTTCTACCGCGTTGACATTGACGGAGCCGATCTCCTTGATCTTTCCGCGCAGTTCGCCGATCTTCTTCTGCATCGCGGAAAGGTTTTCGATCTCTACACGATACTCGGAAGCATTGTCATAAGTAAGCTCGTGGTTCTCCCACAGACGGTTCTTACAGTCGTCAACTTCAAGTTCATATCTTTCCAGTTTGCTCTCAAGCTTCGTCTGTTCGCTCTGCAAACTGCTGAGTTTTTGCGTCGCGGCGGTGACATTATCGATAAATCCGGTAAGTCTGCCTTCAAGTTCCTCTTTTTCCCGGAGGATCGCACGGATCTTCTGCTCAAACTTTTCGTCTTCGAGCTTCAATGCTTCCTTGAAAGAAGCCTGCTCTTCAAAGTCTTTCTTGATCTTCTCGCAATCAGCCTTTGCCTGCTCGCATTCCTGCTTCAGACGAGAAGAATCCTCACGCTTCTTTTCTTTATCCGTCTCAAACATGCGGATCTTTTCCTGTGTCGCGGCGATCGTACCGTTTACGCCCTCGATACGTACGCGCAGGTCACTGATCTGCTCGCGCATCTTTTCAAGATCGATCTGCTCCTGTTCCACCTTATCGGAGGAAGTGCTGACCTTCTCTTTGAGTTCGGCGATCTCATCTTCTCTTTCCGTGATAACGAGTTTCGCCTCTTCAAGATCCTTGGAAGAAGAAAGCTTGTCGGCAGATATCGTCTCGAGTTCTTTTTCCACGGAAGAAATACGCTCGAGTGCTTTCTTATAGTCGTCATCCGCTGTTTTAAAAGCACTTTCCACACGGATCTGATCGAGGGACGCGCCCTGGAGTTTCTCCTCCATGGCCATCTGTTCTCTGGCAACTTCCTTGATGTCCTGAGCAAACTCCTGTCGCTGCGCTTCGATCTTAGCGATCTCACGATTGACCTGACCCTTTTTCTTTCTCATGTCCTCGAGTTCACGGGCACGACCGAGAAGGTTTGTCGCCTTCTTGTTGATGCTGCCGCCCGTAAGGGATCCGCCCGGGTTAACGACGTCACCGGCAAGCGATACGACACGATACATGTATCTTGCCGCTTTCGCCATGGCAATACCGTTCTCAAGTTCGTCTACAACTACGATACGGCCGAGGATATTGTCGATGATATCGCGGAGTTCCGGTCTGGTCTCGACAAGCTCGGAAGCAAGACCGATATATCCCTTGGCACGCTTCGCGTCACGAAGGAAGTTATCTTCAAGAAGTCTCGGTCGGATCGAATCGATCGGAAGGAACGTAACACGTCCTAAATGATTCTCCTTCAAATGATCGATCAAAAGGGACGCGTCACGATCATTTTGTGTGACAACGTTATGTACCGCGTTACCGAGAGCGATCTCGATCGCTGTTTCATATTCCTTTTCGACCTTTACCAGTTCACCGAGGATACCGATGACTTTCGAGGAAAGCTTCGGATCCTTATCCGTGCTGGAAAGAAGGCGCCTTACGGACTCCTGATATCCTTCACGGCTCTTTTCGAGATTCTCCAAAGTCTTGATACTGAAATCGATATTGGAAAGGAGACGCTGCTTAGCTTCAAGGTCAGCTGCCATATCGTCATCCTTTTTGCGCATCTCGGCAAGCTCGATCTGCTTATCGGAGACCTGTGTCGCGAGTTCTGCGGTCTCTTTAAGGACGCGCTTCATATCTTCATCAAGCTGATTTCGGCGAGTTTCGGCCTCGTCACGCTCGGAGATCATGATCATGCGATCTTCCGAAAGCGACTTGATACGTGCATCCTTGACCATCATGTCACCGGAGAGGTTGGAGACCATCTCACGGACCTCGAAGATCTCGTTTGTCAACACATCGATCTTCTTTCGAAGTTCGGACTGTTTAGCCTGATTTCCGGCCATCTTTTCCATTAACGCAGAATGGGATTTCTCGACGGCGGAAAGCTCATTGGTGAGATTTCCCTTCTCCGTCTCCAACTTTGCGATCTGTTCATTGGAAGAATTGATCTCAGCATCGAGTCTTTCGATCTCCAACGCCTGCTCATCGTCAGATCCTTCGGCCGCCTTGATGCGCAGCTTCAGTTGATCATGACGCTCTTTCAGAAGAAGCATCTGGCTGTTGATCTCATGGATCTTCTCGGAAACATCGGATCTTTCCTGTCTCGTGGTCTCGATCTCTTCTTCGAGAGAAGCGGAACGCTCAGTCAGTTCTCTGTTCTCGGAGCGGATCTTCAGGACCAGGTTTTCCTGATCCTCGATGGCTTTCTTAAGAGAGGCTCTCTCATCCGCGCTGGAATCGAGGAATACTTTGTTTCTGTCGATCATATGCAGGATGACGGCGATATCGTCCTTTTTCCACTCGTCATAGAGTTCGTGATATCTCTTGGCTTTTTCCGCCTGCTCGGAAAGAGGTCCGATCTGATTTCCCAGTTCTTCAAGAATATCGTTAATACGGACGAGGTTCTGCTCGGCTGCGTTCAGTTTTCTCTCGGACTCTTCTTTTCTCGTCTTAAACTTCACGATACCGGAGGCTTCCTCGAGAACTTTACGTCTGTCTTCGGACTTGGTGGAAAGGATATCGTCAACTCGGCCCTGACCGATGATGGAATAACCGTCCTTACCTAAGCCGGTATCCATAAAGAGCTGAAGGATATCCTTCATTCTGCAGTTGACGTGATTGATCTGGTATTCACTTTCGCCGGAACGGTAAAGTCTTCTGGTGATCTGAACTTCATAATACTCGATCGGCAGGATACCGTCAGAATTATCAAGTGTCATGGAAACTTCGGCGAAATTCATGGCACGCTTGGCCTGCGTACCATTAAAGATGACGTCTTCCATCTTAGAGCCACGGAGCGTTTTAACGCTCTGCTCACCAAGGACCCATCGGATCGCGTCCGTAACGTTACTCTTACCGCTTCCGTTCGGACCGACGATAGCCGTCATTCCCCTGTCAAACTCGATCAGAGTGTATTCAGGGAATGATTTAAAACCTTGAATTTCCAGCTTCTTAAGATGCATGAATCGTCTCTTTCTTCTAGTATCAAAGGTACATTATAACACAACAGAAGTGTTCACGGAAAAGCTCAGTTCTTCCATTTTTCAAGAGCCAGTCTCGAAGCTTCCTGTTCGGCCTGCTTCTTGCTTCTGCCTTCCGCTCGAACGATCTCTTGATCGTCGATCAGGACCGCCACCTCAAAGGTTCTGTCATGGACGGGACCGTCCTCAGATACCACTTGAAAAGCAACTGTATGGGTCTCGTGCTTTGTCTGTGCTTTTTCCAGAAGTTTACTCTTATAGTCGAAGACCAGTTCTCCGGTAAGCGCCTGCTCGATATACGGGCGGAGACAACTGAGAACGACAGTCTTTGCGGCATCAAAGCCGCCATCGAGGTAGATCGCGGCAAATAAGGATTCCATCGTATCCGCAAGGGTTGAGATCTTATCGCGTCCGCCGGTCGCGTCTTCACCCTTTCCGAGGAAAAGGAGCTTTCCGATATCCAGCTTCTCGGCCTCTTTAGCAAGGGTCTTTTCACATACAACAAGTGCTCTTGTCTTGGAAAGCTTTCCTTCGTTCCAGTCTTCCTTACGCTTGTACATCTCTTCGCCGACGATAAAGTCGAGGATCGCGTCGCCCAAAAACTCCAGGCGCTGATTGGAGACCAGACCGAATCGTCTATGCTCATAGGCATAGGTGGAATGGGTAAGCGCCAAAAGAAGGAACTCCTTGTCCTTAAAGGTATAGGAGATCTTCGTTTCGAGTTGTTCAAATTGAGCTGAATACTTTCTTTCCATACCGCTTCCCGCTTCCTTGGTCTTATAAGAGTATAACAAAAAAAGAAGGGACTGTCTTACTCATCAGACAGTCCCCGTAAGATTCTATTTAGAAACGATCGATTACATCTTACCCTTGATGAACTCAACAGCATCGCCAACAGTCTTGATGCGCTCTGCTTCTTCGTCCGGGATAGAGATATTGAATTCCTGCTCCATAGCCATAACGAGTTCTACCATATCGAGAGAATCTGCATTCAGATCATCTACGAAGAGAGAATCCATCTGTACGCTATCTTCAGATATATTCAGTTGATCAACAAGAATCGACTTTACGCTTTCAAATACATTATCAGATGACATATTAAAACCTCCTGTCAAATCGCGCTTAAGCAATCTTCATATATGTTTTTAATTGAATTGTTTTAAATTGTCAATACACAAAACGCAGAAAAACGGAAAATATTTTGAAATTCAAACAATTACTTCTCTTCTTTCAAGAAATCCTTATTTTTCAACAGATAATCGACACCTGAAATGATCGTCATGATGACGCTGATGATCAGTAAAATGTTGCCGACCAGTTGAACTCCGTCCGTGATATCGGCAAGGTCACAGGAAGATGCCGCGTCAATGATCTTGATAAGAAGTGTCTCAAACATCAGATACGAGATGGCAACCATCTGAGTGACCGTCTTGATCTTTCCGATCATCTTGGCAGCGATAACGACACCCTTTGCACTTGCAAGCATACGGATACCGCTAACCGCGAACTCACGAACGATGATGATGCATACCCAGATCGCGGAAATACGGCCGAGATCAACAAGCGCGATCAGGATGCAGATAACGAGCATCTTATCCGCGAGCGGATCCAGAAACTTACCCAAGTTAGTGATCAGGTTATATTTTCTCGCGATCTTTCCGTCGAAAAGGTCCGTTACGGACGCAATTACGAAAAGGACCGCCGCAACGATCATGCCGTATTCACAGACAAACTCGTTCCAGCCTGTCGGCTCGAAAGATCCGATATGGATCGGAAGCATAAAAAGCAGAATAAACGGAACCAGAATGATCCTCATTAACGATAATTTATTTGGTAGATTCATCCTCTGTAACTCCTGTCATATCATATGGCGTACATTCAAGTATCTTAACGGAGACCTTATCTCCAAGCTCCAGTGGTCTTGTAGTAGAAGCAACATAGATAACGGGATCTACTTCCGGCGCTTCTGCATACGAACGCCCTATGTAGAATATACCATCATCAGAAACAGAATCAATAGTCACATCAACTGTCGAACCGACACGCGCCTCGTTATAGGAAAGTGAGATCCCCTGCTGAAGCTCCATGACCTTCTCGTAACGACGCTGTGAAACGTCCGATCTAACTCGCGGATGCATTTTGTAGCCCAGAGTGTTTTCTTCCGGAGAATAGATAAAGCATCCGAGGCACTGGAAACGCCACACTTTCAGATTCTTAAGAAGGTTTTCGAAATGTTCTTTCTTTTCTCCCGGGAAACCGACCATGACGGTAGATCGAATAACGATATCCGGAATCGCCGTACGAAGCTTATTTAATGTCTTTGTGATCGAAGCGACAGTGTCTCTTCGTCTCATCTTCTTTAAGATCTCATCGTCACCGTGCTGTACCGGAATATCCAGATAGTGAAGGACCTTCTTGTTCTTTTTCATTTCTGCGATAAGCTCATCATCGATGCCATCGATATACGCGTACATGATACGGATCGAATCGATGCCCTTGATCTTAGAAAGCTTGGAAAGAAGCTCCGGAAGGACTCTCTTCCCGTAGAGATCTTTTCCGTAACTTGTTGAATCCTGCGCTGCCAGAATGATCTCGGAATATCCCTTTGAAGCCAAGATCTTTGCTTCCTTTAAGATATCTTCCATCGGCCTTGAGGTGTATTTACCCCTGATTCCGGGGATCGCGCAGAAAGCACAGCCGTTTGAACAGCCTTCCGCGATCTTCAGCCAGGCATAAGGTTTTGTCGAGACCTCGCGCTCGAACTGCATATGATCAAGGCTTCCCGGCTTTCCGATATAATCGTTCCAGCCGAACTTCTCGCTGTCGAAGAGTTTACCGAGAACTTTGGAAATATCCTGATAGTGAGATGTACCTAAAACAGCATCAACTTCAGGAAGGGTATCTTTGATCTCATTCGGATAACGCTGAGAAAGGCATCCGGAAACGACAATGTACTTCAGCTTCTTACGAGGACCTTTCAGTCTTGCGACATCAAGGATCGTATCGATGGCTTCTTTTTTGGCACTCTCGATAAAACCGCAGGTATTGATTACCGCAGCTTCGGCTTTGGATATATCATCAACAAGCTCATAACCGTCGTTTTTCAAAATGGTGGACATGCATTCAGCATCGACCATATTCTTGGAACAACCAAGAGAGATCATGGAAACCGTATGTTTCGTACTCATAATAACCTGCCTGATGTATTGATTCTTCGGTTATTCTACATCATCGACGATCTTTCGGAAAGATGCCAAAGAAAGAGCCGCGGGATATCCCCTGCTCTCAAGATATCGGATCGCTTTCTGAAGTTCCTTTTTGGCGACAGCCGGATCCGAAGAAAAGCTGTCAGACGGATATCTTGCGTTGATCACGTCCAGGATCGTATTCTCATCTCTATACTCCGGCTTGGAAAGAAGCTCTGAGATCACATCATAAGCAACACCGGCCGCCTCAAGACGAGCCTGGAGTTTTACACGGCCCTCAGCCTTCGAACCGGACCTTGAGCGTAGGATCTTAAGTCCGTATCTTCGATCATCTACATACTTATCCTCAATAAGCTGTTCGATGACTTCTTCGATCACGTCCTTGTCATATCCTTTTTCAGAAAGGAAATCACGGATTTTTCCGGATGAAGAAATGGCGATGCCGATATGGGCGATCGCCTTATTTCTTGCTTCACTATATTGCTTGATATCCTTCATGGAATCAGATATCGATTCCGAGGAATTCCTCCTCGTCATCATCAGAAGTATCAGCGGCTGCTGCATCTTCTGCTACTTCTTTACCTGCAAGAAGAGCTCTGATCTTATCCTCGATCTCATCTCTTACTTCCGGATGTTCCTTCAGGTAGTTCTTCGCGTTATCCTTGCCCTGGCCGATCTTCTGTCCGTTATAAGCGAACCAGGAACCACTCTTCTCCATGATGTCCTTATCAACGGCAAGATCGATGACGCATCCCTCTCTGGAGATACCCTCACCGTACATGATATCGAATTCCGCTTCACGGAACGGCGGAGCAACCTTATTCTTAACGACCTTCACACGAGTGTGGTTACCGATGACCTCGCCGCCGTTTCTCAATGATTCTACACGACGAACATCGAGACGAACGGAAGAATAGAACTTAAGGGCACGACCACCCGGTGTAGTTTCCGGATTACCGAACATGACACCGACCTTCTCACGAAGCTGGTTGATAAAGATACATACCGTGCTGGACTTGCTGATGATACCTGCGAGCTTACGAAGAGCCTGAGACATCAAACGAGCCTGAAGACCTACATGGGAATCACCCATTTCACCGTCGATCTCCGCCTTCGGAACCAGAGCGGCTACAGAGTCGATAACGACAACATCTACAGCGCCGCTTCTAACAAGTGCCTCTGTGATCTCGAGCGCCTGCTCACCGGTATCCGGCTGGGAAACGATAAGTTCATCAATATTGACGCCGATCTTAGCGGCATAAACAGGATCAAGTGCGTGCTCGGCATCGATAAAAGCCGCGGTGCCGCCCTGCTTCTGAGATTCTGCTACGACATGGAGAGCGACGGTTGTCTTACCGGAAGATTCAGGTCCGTAGATCTCAATGATCCTTCCCTTCGGAAGGCCTCCAACACCAAGAGCAAGGTCAAGTGTCAATGCACCTGTCGGAATGACATCTACAGCCATACCCGTCTGTTCACCCAGACGCATTACCGCTCCTTTACCGAACTGCTTTTCGATCTGCATTAAGGCGGCATCCAGAGCCTTTGCTCTCTCGCTGTCTAACTTCTTTGAAACGTCCTGTGTTGATTTGTTGGATTCTTTCTTCGCCATAACAGCCTCCTTGTCGAACATTCGTTCCTTCGACATTAATCTTAACAATACATTACCATAACGTCAAGCGTTTTACAGGAAGTTTTTCCTACAAAATCCGACAATTCTGCCTGTTTTGTCGAATCTCGGGAACATTTATTTTGCAGGGGCTGATTTCTTCTTGAAGAAGCGGCGGATATAGCGGTCGTATGCGATCTGCAGTTCTTCCATACGAAGCGCAAACGCCATTCCGAAATATACGGCGAAAGCGAACACACCACGAACACCGAGCCAGAAAAACTGTCTCATCTTTCCGGTCTGGTCAAACGGAACAAGACTGATCAGATAAAGTGCGATCAAAAGTGCCGCGAAACAGATCACGGACTTAATAAGGAAAGCACGCATTCTTCTCGGAGCCAGCTTCTTATGTCTTGTTGTATAAACATAAGCAAGAAGGATCATTCTTACAAGACAGGATACTGAATAAGAGATCGTCAGGCACATCGCTCCGCATCCAAGATTAACAAGGAGCAAGCACATACCGAAATTGACGATCATGGATATGATACCCGCAAAAAGCGGAAAGCGTGTCTGACCGATCGCGTAGAAAGCCTGATTCAGAATAAAGATAACGGACTGGATAACGATCGCCGCGCAGTAACCGGTCAGGAACAATGCCGCCATCTCAGCGTTCTTATCCGTAAAGTTCGCAGACCACTGCAAAAGTGTCTTGACGATATCCAAAGGCATGATCAGGAAGATACCCGCACACGGGATCGTAAGGAACAATGCGTTTTTGATACTCGTGGAAAGAAGCTTACTGGATTCTTTATAATCCTTATTGGCGTAATGAGAAGCCAGAGACGGAAGCATAACGTTTCCGATACCAACGGCAAATATACCATACGGAAGCTGCCACAGTGTGGATGCACTGTTTAAAGCATAGAGCGGACCGTCGCCGAATCTCGTCGCGAATGAATTTAAAAGAAGCATATTGACCTGCACGATCGACGCGGAGATCAGGATCGGTATGGCAAGCTTGAACAGACGACGGAACTCGGGATCCTTTGTATCCAAAGAGGGACGATAATGCACCATTTCTCTTCTGCCCATAAAGAGCTGGAAGACGAAATAGATCATCGCGGCGGCCATAACGCCGACACCGGTCATGTACAGTGATTCTTCATTTGAAGCACCGAGCAGGCCGATGGCAAGAAGAACACAGACGTTATAGATCGGCGGACCGAAAGCCGTTGACCCGAACTTCTTGTAAGCATTCAGAACACCGATACAAAGAGCGGCAAGCATCATGAAGAAGATCTGCGGATACAGGGTTCTGGCCATGTTACCGGCCAGGCGGACAACATCTTCACTCTTGCCCTGATTAAATGCTTTGTAAAGATAATTGGAAAGCACCTCGCAGATCACAACGAATGTCAGAACGAAAAGGCTCATCCAAGTGATAAAGATGCTGACACCTCTCCACGCCTTCTTCTGCGTCTTCTGCTCGATCGCTTTGGAAAGAGTCGGAGTAATGGCCGACTGGATCGAACCGCCTACCAAAAGAGCGAACACAAAGTCAGGGATCAAGAAAGCGGCCACAAAAGCGTCTCGATAAGTCTCCGAGAATTTGTGGCCGATGATAACTGTACGCAAAAATCCTGATCCTTTGGAAAGGATCAGGCCGATGATCATAATGATCGTTGAAAAGGCTATACTTTTAGTCTTTCGGTTTTCTTGGATTTTTCTTCTTTGTTCTATCGGATTACTCATGAAAGTCTCATTCTGATCATATTAAACGCATGGAGAACGGCAACGTGACGAACACGGCTTCTGTTACCGCTGAGGTGTACTTCCTTAACTTCAGTACCGTTTTCGTCGGCGATCGCCAGATAAACGAGACCAACAGGTTTCGCGGCGCTTTCACCGGTAGGACCTGCGATACCTGTGATCGATACCGCGATGTCTGTTCCGAGAAGTTTTCTCGCGCCTTCAGCCATTTCCTGAGCACACTCACGGCTTACCGCGCCGAGATTCTCAAGAACGTCATCGGATACACCGAGAAGATTTGTCTTTACCTGGTTACCATATGTTACTACGGAACCCATGAATACCTGGGAAGCACCCGGGATATCAACGAAGGAAGAAGAAACCATGCCGGCCGTACAACTTTCAGCGAAGCATACGGTCTTCTTCTTTTCGAGAAGCAGATCAAAAGCGACCTTCTTCAGCTCTCGGTCACCGATCTCGTAGATGCACTGACCAAAACGCTCTTTCATGATGTCGATGATCGGAGTGATCAGATCCTTTTCTTCCTCACCCTTTTCGATGCGCTGTGTGATACGGAACATGCACTCGCCTTCCGAAGCGTACGGAGCGATCGTAGGATTGGTCTGCGCGTCGATAAGATCGGAGATACGTTCTGCCGCAGAGGATTCACCGATACCGAAGAGATGTACGTACTTAGATACCATCTTGGCATCGCTCATCTTCTCAAGGATCGGACGAACTTCTTCTTTAAACATCAGAGACATCTCAGACGGCGGGCCCGGAAGCAGTACAAAATGTACGACACGATCCGGCTCTTCATCTGTCGGGCAGACATACTCAAACATTGCACCCGGAGCCGTACCGTTATTATTCTTCAGGATCGTTGCTCCTTCCGGAAGCAACGCTTGTTTTCTGTTATTCTTCGGCATATTTCTGAAAAGACGACGGAAATACGCTGTGATCGCATCAAAGCTCTCCTGATCGAAAACAAGTTCTTTTCCCGCAACTTCAGCGGCAACACTCATCGTGATATCGTCAGTTGTCGGACCAAGGCCGCCTGTTAAGATAAGAAGGTCAGCGCGAGCGGCACTTTCCTTGATCTGCTCAGCAAGTCTGTCGTGGTTATCACCGACAACTACCTGATGATAGGAAGGAATACCGAGATCTACCAGCTCCTGCGCAAGGAAACGGCAGTTCGTATTCAGGGTGGAACCCATCAGAAGCTCAGTACCAACACAAATGATCTCTGCGGAACGAATGCTCATAACAGTTACCTTCTTTCTTCGATTCTCGTAAATGCTTCCAGTGTGTTCTGAAGGAGCATGGTAATGGTCATCGGACCAACGCCGCCCGGAACAGGAGTGATCGCGGACGCGATATCTACTACATCATCAAAATCAACGTCTCCTCTGACCTTACCGTCTTCACAACGGTTGATGCCTACGTCGATGATAACGGCGCCTTCTTTTACGAAGTCCTTAGTTACGAAGCCCTGCTTACCGATCGCAACGATCAGGATATCTGCCTGCTTGCAGATCTCTTTAATGTTCTTCGTTCTGGAATGGACAACGGTGACCGTCGCGTTCTCGTGAAGCATCAGAGAAGCAACCGGCTTTCCGACGATATTACTTCTGCCGATGACGACACAGTTCTTACCGGTCATATCGACGTTTGCGTACTTCAAAAGCTCGATGCAGCCCTTCGGGGTGCAGGAAACAAGACAATCACGGCCGATCGAAAGCAGACCCTTGTTTACCGGGTGGAAACCGTCAACGTCCTTTTCCGGAGCGATCGCACAGATAACGGAGAATTCATCCATGTGCTTCGGAAGAGGAAGCTGGCAGAGGATACCGTGAACACGGTCATCCTTATTCAGCTGATCGATAAGGTCGAGAAGTTCTTTTTCAGAAGCGGACTCGGGGAGCGAGTAACCGAAAGACTGGAAACCTACCTGTTCGCATGCCTTCTTCTTATTGTTTACATAGATCGAAGAAGCAGGATCCTCACCTACCTGAATTACCGCAAGGCCCGGCTTCTTACCGAACTTCTCGGAAAGCTCCGCAGTCTCCTTGCTGATTCTCTCGCGGATGAGAGAGGACAGTTCTTTTCCTGAAATAATGGTTGCGCTCATGTGTTTATCCCTTCTTTGCTTTAATTTCTAACCATTGTGCCGGATCGATCAGGATCTTTCTCGGCTTGCTGCCTTCAAACGGACCGATATAGCCTTTATCCGCCATACGGTCGATCAAACGTGACGCTCTCGGATAACCGAGGTTCAAACGGCGTTGCAAAATGGAAACGGACGCATATCCTGCCTGAAGAACGACATCTACCGCGTCACAGAAGAGTTCGTCTTCACCGTCTCCCTCACCGCTTCCGCCGGAAGCAGTCGGAGCACCTGATTTACTGGCATTGACAATTGCCTCTGCCGTTTCCTCATCATATTGTACAACATTATTCTTCTTTATGTATCCGATAATCTCTTCGACTTCTTTATCCGTTACAAAAGCACCCTGGCCACGGATCGGCTTTGCGGCACTCTGCGGATAGTAGAGCATATCGCCCTTACCGAGGAGCTTTTCGGCACCGACCATATCAAGGATCGTACGGCTGTCGACCTGGCTGCTGACAGCAAAAGCGATTCTCGACGGGATGTTCGCTTTGATAACACCCGTGATAACGTCAACAGACGGTCTCTGTGTCGCGATAAGAAGATGGATACCGGCGGCACGGGCCATAGCCGTAAGTCTGGAGATCGATTCTTCAACTTCCTTACTTGCTACCTGCATAAGATCGGCAAGCTCGTCGATAACGACAAGGATAAGAGGAAGCTCTTTCTCCCCGTTCATACGCTGATATTCGTTATATCCCTTAAAGTCACGAACGGCAGCATCAGCGAATTTCTTATATCTGTCAGTCATCTCGATGACCGCCCAGTTAAGCGCATTTGCCGCTTTCTTTGCGTCAGTGACTACCGGGCAGAGTAAATGCGGAATGCCGTTATAGACGGCCAATTCAACGACCTTCGGGTCGACCATGATCATCCTTACCTGTTCCGGTGTCGCGTGACAAAGTATACTGATCAGGATCGAGTTAATGCAGACGGATTTACCGGAACCAGTGGAACCTGCGATAAGAAGGTGCGGCATCTTGGCAAGATCACAGAGGATCGGGCTTCCCGGGATATCTTTTCCGAGAGCGACCGTCAGCGGAGAATCACTGTTCTTAAATGCAGAAGAATCCAGAAGGTTTCCGAGATGAACGGCTTCGATCTTCTTATTCGGAACCTCGATACCAACAGCAGATTTACCCGGAATCGGAGCTTCGATACGAATGCTCTGCGCGGCAAGTGCCAGCGCAATATCATCGGAAAGATTCGTAATACGGCTTACCTTGATACCCGGGGCAGGAACGACTTCAAATCTCGTGATCGCAGGACCTCTGGTGACATCACTGAGTCTTGTCTCGATACCGAAGCTTCTCAGCGCGGCTACAAGCTTCATTCCCTCAGCATCTTGACCATTTACGTCATGACGTGCTTTCTGCGGCTGATCATGAGACAGAAGATTTGTCGGCGCCTTGGCAAACTTGCGATTTGCCGTTCTTGTCGCAGCGGTTCTCGCAGTCTTTTCAGAAGGCACTGCATTCTCAACAACCTCTCTGTTGTTCTCAACAGGTGAAACTTCCGGGATCGGTGCTTTCGGAGCGGGAATCGGCGTACTAACAGCCGGAGCAGCAACAGGCGCTACCGGCGGCATATCGAAAGGCTGCGGCTGTTCGATCGGAGCTGTCGGAACTTTTTCCATTTCATTCAGATCAGGTACACGGATCTGTGTACCGCCGGCCTCATGAACACGAACCTCAACAGGATCCTGATTCGGGCTGACTGTCGGAGACGGAAGGATCGAACCCGGCTTCGGGCCTTCTTCCGGAAGCGGCGGAAGATCGATCCACTGCGGCTCATTCTCATCAACGACCTTCTCGGGTACAGGTGCTTTCGGATTACTGAAACCGAAATCGACACGCGGTTCCGGTGGTACCTCGACCTTTTGCGCTTCAGGAGCCGGATCGGTATCATTGGTAAGGTCAAAATCAAATACCTTCTCACGTTCCGCCCATGTTTCCTGATTCATCTTTACAGGAGTGCCCTCAAGATCGATAAAGCCCTGAGGACCCGGTACTTCTTCAAACGGAGAAACAGCAGGGTTCTTAATGTAAGAAGTGTAATCCTTAACACCGTTTCCCTGCGCTCTCATTGCACGCTCACGGGCAATACGTTCACGCTCGCGAAGTGCCTTATCCTGACGGAGCGCCTCAGAAGCCTTATGACCCGTGGTTTTAATGACCTCAGCGGTCTTCACCGCTGTTTTGCTGATACTAACATTGAAGATCAGAACGACCTGAGAAAGCGTAAAAGCGAAAAGGATGATCAGCGCGCCTGCTTTAGCGGCAACGGCACGAAGCGCGAGGGCGATCGAACCTCCGATAACACCACCGGAAAGGATAATGTCACCATCCGGAGCACCGAGTTTCTTCGGATCCATACCCATCTTCCAAAGAAGCGCGATCGCCTTACTTGCTTTTACTTCGCCTGCCGGCGGAACGGCACATGCGGCTTTTACATACATCGGACTTACCGTGATGACGGCAAGGATCGATGAGACGCAGATCAAAAGGATCATTACGGAACGAACACGGATAGGCGCGACGTTCGGGCGCTTTTCGAGGAAAAAGTCAACAGACGCGTAAAGAAGGATCACCGGAATAAAGTAGGCAGATACACCGATCAGGCCGGTTCCCGCGCCTCTTAATATCTTTCCGAGAGATCCGGTCACAGAAAGAGGCAGATAGTAAGAAAGCCCCAAAAGGACAGCAACGGCAAAAAGCAGTACACCGCTTATTTCATGTCTTTGCTCTTTTCTGCTCTCCATCAGATACCGACCCTTCTCGCCGTTTTCAACAGCGCGACCATCGTTTTCGCATCAGAGATCTCATTTGTTTCGATCATTTCGATCGCCTTGCTTAACGGCATCTTTACGAGCTGGAGAAATTCACCGTCGTCGGGATTGCCGTCACCGAAAGACAGGCCTTCCGCCAGATACAGATGGATGATCTCCGAACAGTATCCCGGAGTCGCGTACATCTTTCCGAGATCGGTAACCGTCTCGGCCTGCATGCCGGTCTCTTCCTTCAGTTCACGGATCGCACACTCCTTCGGATCCTCACCTTTTTCAAGTTTTCCAGCAGGGGTCTCGAGGATGACCTTTTCATAGGGAGAACGGAACTGTCTGACAAGATAAACGTTCTTCTCGTCATCGAGAGCCACGATCGTAGCACCGCCGTTATGCAGCACGACTTCACGGTTCGAAATGGACCCGTCAAACAGCTGTACCTGCTTTGTCTCGACCTTAAACACACGCCCTTCGAAAACGATCTTTCTGTCGACCGTTTTTTCAATGAGCTGTTCATCTAAAGCGTCAATATTCCCCTTAGGTTTCGTCATTCATTCATCCCCAAATTTCTTTGATTGTGCAACCGCGAGCTTATCGCAGCGGTTGTTATATTCATTATCGGCGTGACCTTTGACCTTGATCCAGGTGATCTGATGGACACCCGAAAGGCGGTCCAGTTCCTGCCACAAATCCATATTACTAACGGTTTGTTTCGAACTGTTTTTCCAGCCGTTACGTTTCCAAGACACCAGCCATCCTGCCGTAAACCCGTTGATCAGATAGGCACTGTCGCTATAAAGATTTACACGGCAAGGGCGGTTCAGGCATTTCAGCGCAGAGATCGCGGCGATCAGTTCCATGCGGTTATTCGTCGTCAGTTTCTCTCCGCCGGAGATCTCCTTTTCAATGCCGCGGCAGATAAGGATCGCTCCCCAGCCGCCGGGACCGGGATTTCCGGAGCAGGCTCCGTCAGTATAGATATCGACAGAAGTCATATCCGCCACGGATCATTTTCCTCCTGCAAGGGCCTTTGTCTTAAGATCAGCCGCAACTACGGCATCTTCAACGGCAGCACGAAGTCCGCCCTTCTCAAGCGCAAGAACGCCTTCGATCGTCGTTCCGCCCGGAGAACATACCTGATCCTTAAGGACTGCAGGATGTGTGCCTGTTTCGACCATCAGTTTGCCGGAGCCGTAAACGGTCATCGCGGCGATATCCAGAGCCGTTTTTCTCGGAATGCCGAGTTTAACGGCAGCGTCTGCCATTGCTTCAATAAAGAGCATGACGTATGCAGGACCTGTACCGGAAACGCATCCGATCGCGTCCAGAGTCTTTTCATCACAAGGAACAACGATACCGCATGTTCCGAGAAGTGTATTTACAAATTCACTCTTCTCCTCATCGACATTACGTGTGCAGACCGCGCAGACGCTGGCGCCTACGAGAGCCGGAGTATTCGGCATAACACGTACGATCGAAGATCCGGGATTGAGAAGTCTTTCGATACGGTCCAGGGTGACAGATGCAGCAATGGAAATCACGACCGCGCCGTCCTTGATGTTCTCGGAGATCGAACGTACCGTCTGATCAAACACCTGGGGTTTTACCGCCAGAAGGATATAATCCGCTTCTTTTACTGCCAGAGAAGCGTCTGTATAGGGCTGGCAGCCTGTCTCATTCGCCAGTTCCGTTACCTTTTTCTCATCAATATCACATAAACGGACATCCTTTGGAGTAAGCATTCCGCTCTTAATGAAACCGCCTACGAGAGCACGGCCCATATTTCCGGTTCCGATTACTGAAAATACCATGTAAATACACCTCTTTTGCCTTTTCTTCCTATTCTATAAAATCATAACATTCTACTTGACATCATGCAAACACTTGAGTAAACTAATGCATGTTGTTTGATCAATGTCAAACACCCACATACCTAGGGGAGTGGCTCAATGGTAGAGCAGCGGTCTCCAAAACCGCTGGTTGCATGTTCGAATCGTGTCTCCCCTGCCAAAAGGACTGTCAGCAATGACAGTCCTTTTTTCGTATAAAAAAGCAGCCGTCTCATAAGAAACGGCTGCCGGAAGTTCAATATTTTCAGGATCACTCGTTACCGAGAGAGTTTACAAAGATGTAGTCGTCAGCGTCTTTTGCCGGCATGATGTCCAGAACATAGCATGGAACACCATCGATATTCGCATGCGTTACGACATAGGCGAGATCTCCGTCCTTCACCGGAACTCCGATCTCAGTGGACTGAACGGACTGGCTGTACGCATTCTTGACCTTGTCGAGGCAGACCTGGCTGTCAGTTCCGACATAGAAGGATTGGAGGAATGCGGCAAAATTGACATTCAGCCAGTCGAATTCATCCTGAGTGCTCGCAACTGCGAAGAAACGGATGTTCTTGAGGTAATTGTTGCTTCTGCACTCGCTTCCTGTGACAAAGATCGGAAGGATATCGTAGTCGTTCTTGATCAGGGACTCGAAATAACGATACTTTGACTTCTCTGCCGTAGTCACCGCTGTCGGATCAACAACAGCAGCTGTTGTCTCTGTCGCAACGGTACTTGCATCGGAAGCATCCGTGCTGGTAGCGGCTTTTTCCTTATCTTCGTGATACGTCGGTTCAGGAATATTAAAGCCTAAGTAGCAGATTTTCGCATAGATCGGAGACTCATAATAGTTTACTCGGAACTGTCTTTCGGTAATACCGAGGTTCGGTTCCTGATGAACGGACTTATAGATATAAAATGCGCCGCCGATAAGAGCTAAGATCGCAATGACGATACCCGCGATCGCGATACCGTCGATCTTGGCCTTTTTCTTCTCCTTAAGGATCTTCGGCTTTTCGGTCTTTTTAACGATCGTATCCAGAGCGCCGAGTTTCTGCGCTTTTTCATCGGAAGACTCCATCTCTTCCTCAAGAGCCTCGACCTTTTCAAGAGTCAGATCACGCTCTGCCGCTCTCTTTTCAAAGAATTCATTGACCTCATCGGAGATCTCGTCAGATTCTTCTTCAGATTCAGATTCTTCTTCAGACCCGGATTCCTCTTCGGACTCCTTCTCTTCGAGGATCTCTTCTTCAGGCTTATTCTCTTCTTTGTCGGAAGAATCATCCTTATCGGACTTCTTCTTGTTCTTCTTTTCCTTTTTCCCCGGGATCACGTCTTCGATCTCTTCATCGAGACCCATACCGGCCAGCTTGACGGTAAGGTTCTTAAGGTCAACTTCCGGCGACTCATTCTCGTTTTCCAAATACTTAGCCATATGTTCTACCTTTCATAAAAGCACTAAAGAGATAATAACATGAATTCGAAAATCCGCAACTATTTTACCCTCTCTTCTTGTCATAACGCAAATTCTCAGATACGATAAAAACATAGATTCGGAAGAGGTGATCGATCATGGAACAGCGTAAACATTGCCTGATCACAGGTGGTTCCCGCGGCATTGGCGCGGCGACCGCTTACCGCTTTGCCCAGGCAGGGTATAAAGTCACGTTCTTCTATCGTGCAGATGACGATTCTGCCGAGTATACACGCCAGAAGATCCATAACATCACTTATGACGTGCTTGCCTATAAAGTTGACGTACGTGATCTGGATGCCGTACAGTCAGCCGTTACAGAAGCCGTAGAAGCATTCGGTCCCGTTGATGTTCTGGTAAGTAATGCCGGAATATCTAAGATAGAGCTTTTCACGAAGACGACTCCTTCCGAATGGAACCGCATCATGGACACCAATATCGGCGGACTCTTCAATGTCGTCCATACGATCCTTCCCTCCATGATCTCCCGTCACAGCGGAAACATCGTAACGGTCTCCTCGATGTGGGGCGTATGCGGAGCTTCCTGTGAAGTCTGCTATTCCACTTCAAAAGCGGCGATCATCGGCTTTACTAAGGCACTTGCCCAGGAAGTCGGACCTTCCAACATTCGCGTTAACTGTGTCGCCCCCGGTGTTATCGATACCGAGATGAACGCTGTTCTTGATGACGAGACACGTGAGGCGCTCTGTGAAGAGACACCGCTTTGCCGTATCGGATCACCGGAGGAAGTCGCCGATGCCATCTTCTATCTGGCGGACGACACTTCTTCGTTTATCACCGGACAGGTACTGGGAGTCAATGGCGGATATATTACCTGACGAGTGATCCCGGTCTGATTTTTTCGAAAGAAAAAGGGCTGTCTCTACGACAGCCCTTCTTGTTTTTATTGATTCAACTATCAGAGGCACATCTTGACCAGCAGGAAGCCGAAGAAGAATTCAGCGAGTTTGAATACACCGCAGGAAACAAGAGCAAAGAACATAGCGGATGTCTTTGTGCCTGTTTCTTCCTTCTTGGAAAGGAAGTAGTCATACAGAGCGATGAATACGAATACAAAACCGATGATCGCGAAGATAGGTCCGAAGTTGATGAAACCAAATCCGTCACCCTTAGGATCAAAGTAGATCTGTGTGCAGAGCCAGGAAATAACATTCAGAACAGCATACGGGAAGAATGCGAGACCAACCCAGGATAATGTGCCAAGGATGTCTACTTTCTTAACCTTAAATGCTTTATATAAAGCGAAGATGATGAGGTACAGGCATGCAAATGCAAACAATTCAGTGAAGAATACAACGAAAGCTCTCGGTGTAGTCATCTGCGTACCCATCATTGTCTTGCCGTAACTTGTGTTCCACCATGTACCACCGGTCATCAGGTTGAATGCAGCAGCTCTGGACTTGCATGCAAGATTGAAGATGAGATTCATGATCAGGATGAATACCGGGAATGTCAGTCCAAGCAGGAAATGAGATTTATTATCTCTGGAAGAGATCGCATCGAACGGGCTCTTGAAGAAATCCTTAAAGAATCCGCCGATATCATATTTGATCCAGGAAGGAGCTTTAGGAGCTGCAGGTGCTGCTACAGGCTGCTGATAGACAGGCTGCTGCGGCTGAGCATAAGCATTCGGATCAACAGGTGCAACAGGAGCTACAGGAGCTGCCGGAGCAACAGGAGCTGCTACAGGAGCAACAGGTGCTGCAGGAGCAACAGGCGCTGCAGGCTGAGCAGGAGCAATTGGAGCTACAGGTTGTCCGCAGAAAGGACATGCAGCACTTCCATCCGGGAAAGATTGACCACATTTAGTGCAAAACATAATGATACCTCCATCTGTATAATTGAAGTGTGGTCGGAGTGACCTGACTTGAACAGGCGACCTCTTGCACCCCAAGCAAGCACTCTAGCCAGCTGAGCTACACCCCGACGCTAATAAAATTCTAACACAATGAGGTTATGTGTCAACAAACCGAGACCATTTTTACTCCATTCAAAACAACATTTAAACGCCTATATTTTCGATAAAAAAGGACTGTTCCGAAATCGGAACAGTCCTTTTGACAATTTCAGTTTTTGATCTGATCAAAATCAGAACTCACGAGAGCGGGAACCCGGATGCGGTGCTTCTTCTTCAGCGGAAGAGTTATCGGAAAAATCTCTTCTCTGACGCTTCTCGAAACGGTCACCGTGACCTCTTCTTTCACGATTCGGACGATCACCTCTTCTCGGAGCGCTCTCCTCTTCTACAAAACCTTCCGGCTTCTCCATGCAGTCACGCATAGACAGGTTGTATCTTCCCTGGCTGTCTACCTCAAGGAGCTTGACCTTAACAACGTCGCCTTCCTTAACGGCATCTTCAACATTCTCAACACGGCCCCAAGCCATCTTGGAGATGTGTACGAGACCTTCCTTGCCCGGCAGGAACTCAACGAACGCGCCGAACTGCATCAGACGGGTAACAACGCCTTCGTACTCAACGCCGACTTCCGGATCCTCAACGATACCCTTGATGATCGCCATTGCTTTAGCAGCTGCCTCCTGATCCGGTGTTGCGATGTGGAGGATACCGTCATCATTGATGTCGATCTGAGCGCCTGTATCAGCGATGATCTTGTTGATGACCTTTCCGCCGGAACCGATGACCTCACGGATCTTGTCGACCGGGATCTGCATGGTGATGATTCTCGGAGCATACTTGGAAAGTTCAGCACGCGGAGCAGAGATTCTCGGAAGCAGTACTTCGTTGATGATCTGCTTTCTGCCCTTCTGTGTCAGCTCGAAAGCCTTGCGGATGATGTCGAGGGAAAGACCGTCGACCTTGATGTCAACCTGGATGGATGTGATACCGTCTTCAGTACCTGCAACCTTAAAGTCCATATCACCGAAGAAGTCCTCGATGCCCTGGATATCCATGAATACGAGGAAGTCATTCTCATCTTCTTCGTTAACGATAAGACCTGTAGAAATACCTGCTACCGGCTTCTTGATCGGAACACCGGCGTCCATAAGAGCAAGAGTACTTGCGCATACGGAACCCTGGGATGTGGAACCGTTGGACATCAGGATCTCGGATACTGTACGGATAGCATACGGGAATTCTTCCTCGGACGGAAGTACCGGAACGAGAGATCTCTCAGCGAGAGCACCGTGGCCGATCTCACGACGTCCCGGAGAACGGGAAGCCTTAGCCTCACCAACGGAGTAACCCGGCATGTTGTAGTAGTGCATATAACGCTTGGAAGCTTCGTTATCCAGACCATCGAGTGTCTGAGAGTAAGAAAGCGGAGCGAGAGTACATGTTGTCATAACCTGTGTCTGACCACGCTGGAACAGACCGGAACCATGTACACGCGGGAGAAGTCCAACATCGCAGGACAGCGGACGGATCTCGTCAAGACGACGGCCGTCAACACGAACATGCTCCTTGAACAGGTAGTTACGAACGACCTTCTTCTCGAGCTTATATACAGCATCAGCCAGATACGGCAGATACTCTTCGTTCTGCTCGGTGAGGTAAGCCTCGATCTCCTTGGTAAGAGCATCGATGTTTTCATCACGAACGGACTTATCTACAGCAAGAA
>JAFZBN010000003.1 GCA_017561715.1 Clostridiales bacterium
ATACTGATATCTGAGATTGCCTTTTTCAGCACGAATCGCATCCGCTATTCCGGACTTTTCCATCTCTTCGGCAAATGCTCTTGCACTTCCGTTCTTTCCTTTGTAATAAAGATTTACCGTTATCATATCCCATCATCCTGTTGATTATTTTGACTTCAAAGGTTTTGTTTTCTGTTTTCGCGGGCTATCACTTATTGTTTTCGAAAAAGGGATACTCTTTTTCTGCTTTAGCATTTGATCGAAAACTACGTGTTCTCTTTTCTTTTTCCCCATAATCAAAATCGCTTCCTTCAAACACTATTCTTTAAATTGTTCTTTAGTAATACTTTCTGTCTAATTTTACATTTCATCCGGTTTCTGTCCGTCATGTGCCTTCCATAAACAGTCTGTCATCATAAAGTCAGTAAACACTGCTTTAAAGCTTGAATCTTCCGGACTGCAGGCATATATTCCGAATCGGATCTTTCCTGAGCCTTTCCACATATGGCAGATTCTCATCTGAGTAAAGCTCTTTCCATCATATGAACACTCGATACAATAGTCTTCTTCTCTCCGGCTGAATCTATACCACATTCTATTAACATCAGACGGGATGGCTGTAGTAGCCCAATCGGAATAACCGTTATTAGTTACCACAGAACCCAAATGCTGGAACTCGTCATTCTCGTATTCAACTGAAGCCTTAAGCCAGTTATCCGAATCAAGATACATAACGATCCCGCATTGATCAAAACGGTGATGACTGTCGGTGAAATCCGTCTTTACAATAAAAGAAAAAAATCTCTCTTCCGTCTCCAATTGAAGAACAGGAGCGTTGTCATTGCGAAAATGATAATAGGTTCTTTGCCACAGATCAGTATGCGGATCAGTAACTATCTCTATACGATCCTCATTTATCAGGTATACCGACGGCTCTCGAGTCCACTTCATTTCACTTGTTTTCATAGCTTTCTTTCCTGTTGATTATCTATACCAAGGATGGCCCCCTTTACAACAATTATACAACATATAATTGGTCGTAAATGAGGGGCGAAGATTAGAAAAGCGACTAGGCTGATTTTGCCTAGTCGCTGTAGCGTGTTCTCTTTATTTCTCTTTGTAAATCTTTAGTTCCCGGTCGCGAATTGGTCGCGAATTCGCAAATCGAAAACCTTGAAAACCCTGATATTTCGGGTTATTTGTCAATCGACTTCATCGTCGGGAACAGCAGAACGTCTCTGATCGCCGGGCTGTCGGTAAGCAGCATGACCAGACGGTCGATACCATAACCGATACCACCCGTCGGAGGCATACCGATCTCGAGTGCGTTGAGGAAGTCCTCATCGGTGTGGTTCGCTTCTTCGTCACCTGCTTCAAAAGCAGCGTCCTGAGCAGCGAATCTCTCACGCTGGTCGATCGGGTCATTGAGCTCGGAATATGCGTTACACATTTCCCAAGTGTTGATGAACAGTTCGAAACGCTCTACCTTCTCAGGATCAGACGGCTTCTTCTTCGTAAGCGGAGAAATAGCAACCGGGTGGTCCATGATGAATGTCGGCTGGATAAGCTTCTCTTCACAGAACTGCTCGAAGAACAGGTTGATGATGTCGCCCTTGGTGTGACGGTCTTCGAATTCTACGTGATGTTCCTTGGCAAGTGCTTTTGCCTCGTCATCGGTCTTAACAGTATCGAAGTCTACGCCTGCGTACTTCTTGATGGCGTCATTCATGGTGAGGCGCTCGAACGGCTTACCGAAGTCGATCTCGATGTCGCCGTACTTGATGAGGGTGGTGCCGCAGACCTTTTCTGCGAGGTAACGGAACATGGACTCTGTAAGTTCCATCATGCCCTCATAGTCTGTATATGCCTGATAGAGCTCCATCAGGGTGAACTCCGGGTTGTGACGTGTGTCAACGCCTTCGTTTCTGAATACACGGCCGATCTCGTAAACGCGCTCGAGGCCGCCGACGATCAGTCTCTTGAGGTAAAGCTCGAGAGAGATACGGAGCTTAACGTCCTCGTCGAGAGCGTTGTAGTGAGTCTCGAACGGTCTTGCCGCCGCGCCGCCGGCATTGCTGACGAGCATCGGTGTCTCAACTTCCATGAAGTCTCTGCCATCGAGGAAGTTTCTGATCTCCTTGATGATCTTCGATCTCTTTACGAATGTATCCTTAACCTCCGGATTTACGATGAGGTCGAGGTAACGCTGACGGTAACGCATATCTGTGTTCGTCAGACCGTGGTGCTTTTCCGGAAGGATCTGAAGGGACTTGGTGAGGAGCTTGAGCTCTTCAGCGTGAACTGAGATCTCACCGGTACGGGTTCTGAAAACATAGCCCTTGACTCCGATGATGTCGCCGATGTCCATCTTCTTGAAATCCTGGTAGTCATCTACGCCGAGGGAATCTCTTGTGACGTAGAGCTGGATGTCGCCCTGAAGATCGCGGATGGTCGCGAAGGAAGCCTTACCCATGACACGCTTGAGCATCATACGGCCGGCAACGGAAACTTCGATCTTCTTCCCCTCGTGAAGCTCCTTGAGTTTCTCGGCAGCCTCTTCTTCCGAAAGGCCCTCCGGAAGCTGGGATTTCAACTCATTGTCCAGTGCCTCAAACTTTGCTTTTGCAGCGACGAAGTGATCGGTCACGTCATACTTCGTGATCTGGAACGGGTCTTTGCCGTTGGCCTGCAGCTCCGAAAGCTTCTCTCTTCTGATCTTCAGAAGTTGATTAAGGTCCTGCTGGGGTGCCTGATTGTTGTTGTTCTCGTCAGCCATTTTGCTTCCTCACTTCATTTTCTTTAACGCGCGAGAAATCGCACGAGAGTGTGCGATTTCTGCCGTGGTTTCTTAGTTCTTTTCGAAAAGACGCGTATTAGTCGCCGATCTTGATGATCTTGTACTTGAATGCGCCGGCCACAGTAGTAACTTCGATTACCTGGCCTTTTTTCTTACCGATGATCGCTTTTCCGACAGGAGAATCCTGGGAAATACGGTTGGAGAAGATGTCCGCGTCCTTAGCGTTTACGATCTCGTACTGGATCTCATCCTTTGTCTCTTCGTCACGAAGTGTAACCTTGGAACCTAGGGAGATCTTTGTCTTGGAGATCTCGGACTCGTCGATGACTTCCGCGTTCTTCAGGATCTCTTCGATCTCCATGATGCGGGCTTCGTTCTTCGCCTGCGCGTCTTTTGCTTCGTCGTACTCGGAGTTCTCCGAAAGGTCGCCCTGTGCGCGTGCTTCTTTGAGCTGCTCAGCGATCTGTCCGGAGATGACGGTTTTTCTCTCTTCGAGCTCGTCCTGCAGACGCTTCATACCTTCGACGGTAAATTGGATCTTCTGATTCTCTTCTGCCATGTTCTTTGTCTCCTTTTATTTCAGATTATTTGTTTTACCCTTTTATGTCTTATGCTTGCCTTAGCGAGCGTCGTTGTTGTTCTTGGTGATGACGTCGTGCGCGCCGCCCTCGACGATGGATGTGGAGGATACGACAACGAGTCTTGCCTTCTCCTGCAGTTCCGGGATCGAGGAAGATCCGCAGGCACACATGGTGGCCTTCATCTTCGCAAGGGAAGAATCGAGGTTGTCCTTGAGCTTACCGGCATACGGTACATAGGAGTCAACGCCTTCTTCGAAAGCCATCTTGCCGCCCTTTCCGCCGTCGTCATAACGCTGCCAGTTACGGGCACGGTTAGAACCTTCGCCCCAGTACTCTTTTACATAAGAACCGTTGACCATAAGCTTTCTCGTCGGGCTCTCGTCGAATCTTGCGAAGTAACGGCCCAGCATGATGAAGTCGGAACCCATAGCGAGTGCCAGTGTCATGTGGTAGTCATGTACGATACCGCCGTCAGAGCAGAGCGGAATGTAGTAGCCGGTCTTTTCGAAGTACTCGTCACGAGCCTTAGCAACTGCGAGAACAGCGGAAGCCTGGCCGCAGCCGATACCCTTCTGCTCACGAGTGATACAGATGGAACCGCCGCCGATACCGATCTTGATGAAGTCAGCGCCTGCGTCTGCAAGATACTTAAAGCCTTCAGCGTCTACAACGTTACCTGCGCCAACGATGACGTCCGGATAGTTCTGCTTGATCCATGTGAGGGCTCTTGACTGCCATACGGAGAATCCGTCAGAGGAGTCGAGGCAGAGAGCGTCAGCGCCTGCTTCGATGAGCGCCGGAACTCTCTCTTCGTAGTCTCTTGTGTTGATACCGGCACCGACGATGAGGCGCTTATCGGCATCTAAGAGCTCGAGCGGGTTTGCCTTATGGAATTCGTAGTCTTTTCTGAATACGAGACCTACGAGGCAGTCGTTATCGTCAACGATCGGGAGCTGGTTGAGCTTGTGCTCCCAGATGATGTCGTTTGCTTCTTTAAGAGTAGTACCTTCTCTTGCTACGATGAGCTTTTCGAAAGGTGTCATGAACTCGGAAACCTTTGTGCTCGGATCCATACGGGTTACGCGGTAGTCACGGGAAGTAACGATACCGAGGAGTTTTCCGTCGGACTTGCCGTTCTCGGTTACCGGGAATGTGCCGTGGTTGGTCTTTTCGCGGAGTTCAACAACTTCTTCCATCGTGTTGTCCGGTGTCAGGTTGCTGTCAGAGACAACGATTCCGGCTTTATACTTCTTTACTTTCCTGATCATCTCACACTGAGATTCGATCGTCTGAGACTGGAAAACAAAGGACATACCGCCGGAACGAGCGAGTGCTATTGCCATACCGTCATCGGAAACGGCCTGCATGACTGCGGAAACCAAAGGGATATTGATCTTGAGCCTGGATTCCTCCTGTCCTTTCCGATACTTTGCGATAGGAGCGGAAAGGTCCACCTGATCAGGTGTGTTCTTCTCCGTTGTGAGGTTCGGGACCAGTAAATACTCACTGAATGTACGTGATTCTTGCTCAAAGATCTTCGCCATAAATTGAAATCCTCCCTTTGTATATATGATTACTCTAGAAAATATTTCATTAAATCATACCATACAAAGAGAGGATTTTGGAAGTCTTTTATACTATCGATTTCCACATTTTTCGGCTCGCAAAGCACTTTTCGCTCGTGCAAGTGTCAACGCCTTTTCGGTTGACGGCCTTTCGCCGTGGAAAGATCGGGGCAGATCACTTCTTGGAAGTGCCGATATTGACCTTCAGAAGACCGAGCGCCACGGAAATACCGATCAGAAGCACTGCGGTGATCGCGGCTTCGACGAGAATGAATGTGCCGTTATAGACGATGGAGTAGGTCCATACGTTGCCTTCTGCATATTCCGACCAGAACCATACACCTGCAAGAACATGGGAAATGAATCTTACGGCAAAAGCGAGGATAACGCCTGCGCCAATTCTCCAGAATGCGATGAGCTTGAGTCTCTTGATCGGGTTCGCTGTCTCGATTCTCTTCTTGTAAGACGCGGCGAAGATACCTGCAAGACCGATCGCTGTAAATGCGACGATGTAGTCCATCATGACCTGCGGGAAAGATACGAGTGTTCCGCCGATAAGCTGAAGAAGGCTCAAGCAGAAAGATGCGCAGATACCCTTTTTCAAGCCGAAGCTCAGCGCGAAGAAGATGATCGGCAGCATGGAAGCCGGTGTGACGGCTCCGCCCTGCGGCATTTCAAAGAGCTTGATCTGGGAAAGAACGAAGCTTAAGCCTACGCAAAGACCGCCGGTTGCGATCGAAAGGATCATTTCGCGGCGTGCCTGCTTCTCCTTGGCGATCTGTTCTTTAGACTTTTCTATAACTTCCTGATTTTCAGTAAGTTTACTTTTATCTGACATGGAATATACCTCCTTGTTCACCTCTAAACTATTGTCAGTTTAGCATTTTGGGAGGCGATAACGCAAGAACGGCGGGTAAGGAAAATAACTGTTTTTTGACAAATCCTCGGAAATCGCGGGCAAGTCGAGGGGCGAGAAGAATCAGTCTTCGTCAGATCCGACGCGTCCGATCAGTCGCTGCCAGGCATTATCCGTGAGACTGTCTCGGAACTTGTCGATCTCCTGGGAGTATTTCTCCGGAGCGGCGTTATAGCCCATGACGTGTGCGGCGCCTTCGATCAGGCAGATACGCTTCGGCGCGCGGATGCGGTTAAAGATATTGTCGCTCATGTAGGAAGGCACGAGTTCGTCATCCGTTCCGTGGAACAGAAGCACCGGAACCGTGATACGCGAAGCAACGGACGCCGGCGAGCACTTTTCGATCGGGAAACCGAAACGCTGGAGCGTGATCCTGTTGACGAGCATAAGGAACGGTCTTAAGTGGAGCTTGTATTTTCTCTGCGTGAGGTACGCCATCTGTGTGTCGAGTGAATCAAAGGAACTGTCCGCGATCACGCCCTGAAGGCTGTCGGGAGCGATTCCGGAACCCGCGGTCATAAGGGCGCAGGCGGCACCCATGGATCTGCCGTGCAGGACGATCTTCAGTCCGGGTCCGAGTCGGGTCTCTAAGTACTGCATCCACATCGCGATGTCCTGGCTGTCGAAAAGTCCGTATCCGACGAAGGTGCCTTCGCTCATGCCGTGGGCGCGAAGGTGCGGGATCAGGATGTGGCAGTCATGCTTTTCCCTGTGAAGCTGCGCGTAGGCGGCCATCACGGAAGGCATGTCGTTATAGCCATGGATCAGGATAACGACGTCTTTTGTCGATTTCTTTTCGGCGGGAATGAAATAGGCATAAAGCTTAATGCCGTCAAACGCGGTCATCTGCCAGTCGAGGACGTTCATGCGGTTACTGTAAAACCAGTTCTGGCCTCGTCCGAAGATCGTGTTCTGATTAATGGTAAGCGGTGATTTGTCGTACACTGGGCGCGGTTGCGGGCGTGAGAAGAACCTGTAGGCAATTCGTACGGCGTAGGAATAGATGAGGATCCAGACAAGTCCCGCCAAAAGGAGCAGTAGTCCGATGATGATGATCGCAAGTAACACGCCCGTCGGCATAAATGCTCCTCCTTCTTTCTCGTTTTCGCGCTATGCACCTATACTAATTGTACGTATCCATTTTAACCGTCGCGTTACAGGGATGTTAGGTTATAGCGTCTGCGGGTCAGAAAGATACTCGGAACCGTTGTCCGTGACAAGCACATCGTCCTCGACTCGGAAGCCGAAGCCCCACTCGGGGATATAGATACCGGGCTCCACGGCAAAGACCATGCCCGGAACAAAGACCATCTCGCGGTTACACACATCGTGGACATCAAGGCCCATGTGGTGAAGCGTGTTGTGCCAGTAGTAGCGCTTGCATGCCGAAAGGGCGTCCGCTTCCGCGCTTCCGATGACGCCGAGGCTTCGAAGTCCCGCGGCCGCGGTCTTTCTGGTCTCATTATTGACGGATTCGATCGTCGCTCCCGGCCGGATCGCGGAAAGCGCCGTTTTCTTGCACTCCTGGATCAGCTCGAAAAGCGCCTGCTGGCGGTCGTTTCTCTTTCCGTTCACGGCGTAGGCGCGTGAAATGTCGGAGCAGTAGCCGCCCGCTCTCGCGCCGCAGTCGATCTGGAGCATGTCGCCGTCTTCAAGAATGGACTTCGGCGTCGGATAGTGAAGACAGAGCGTATTCTTTCCGCCTGCCACGATGGTCGAAAAGGACTGGAAAAGAGATCCGCGCTTGACCATCTCACACTCGAGGATCGCGAGTGCCTCACACTCACGCATGCCCGGATGAAGATTCTCTTCCAAAACCTGAAGGGATTCCTCCGTGACCTTGATCGCTTTTCGGATCGCATCGATCTCCGCAGGGCTTTTTATCATGCGTAACAGTGTTACAAATCCTGAAATATCAATGGCGGAATCGAATCGGTCAGATCCCGCGAGTTCCTTTTCGAGGTAGGATCTTTCGTGCGATTTATCCGTCTCATCCCAGGCGATCTTCAGGTTTCCTTCGAGGATCTCGGCAAGATCGTCCTTGAGTTTTTCGAGAAGACGCACATCGGAAATGCCGGAAATGGCTTCCGCCTCGACAGCAGCTAAGCGCTTACCGGTCCACTTCTCTTTTTCGGGTTCTCTCGGATGGATATAAAGGCGCGTCTCAAGAAGCGAGCTTCCGCCGTTCTTGTCGCATCTCGGGTGCTTGATCATGATGAATACGGAATCTTCCTGTTCGATGCCCGTAAAATAGTAGAATGTACGGTTCGGAAGGAACGGATAGGATTCGTCGAGACTCGCGACAGGCGCGTGTCCCGCATAAAGAACCACCGCCGTGTTTTCTTCAAGCTTGGACGCAAGAGTTTTACGGCGGTGTGTATACTCGCTTTTCGAAAGGCTGTAACTGGATACGTCGGTAAACATCAGGCGTCTCCTGATCTTACGTTGTATTCGTCAAACAGGATCGTGTTGTTGATGTAGCCGAGTGTCGCGCCCGGTGACTGACGGATGAGGCCCGGGTTACCGATGACGATGGAGTTGTCCGGAACGTCGAAGTTGACGTAAGCGCCCGGCGCGATCAGGACGTTGTTTCCGATATTGATCTTACCTACGATGACGGCGTTCGCGCCGATCCATACATAGTTACCGATGTGCGGAGAGCCTTTTCTGGAGCCGCGGAACTGGGTGCCGATAACGACACCTGTGGATACGTTAACGTTATTTCCGATCACGGCCTTCGGGTGAATGATGATTCGTCCGAAATGCGCGATATAGAACCCTTTATCGATCTTCGTCTCGTAAGGGATCTGGAAATGGTACTTTCTGGACTTTCTTTCCAGGGATTTGCTGCAGAAATAAAGGCAGGCCTTATGGAAGAAATACTTAAAATCGTGGATCTTCGTCAGCGTCCTCTGGTAGTGATAGCTGCAGTGACGCATATTGCTGATGTAGTGAAATTCCGGGCTGGTCATCATCTCTTCAATGTACGTCAAAAAAACGTTCTTGTGACGCTTCGTGTTGCCCGTATATCGGAAAAGATCACTATAAATAATGTCCTTCAGCTCGTCTGTCATCTTGAGATTCTCTCCATCAACCCATCTATAAAATATGTTACCGCTTTTTTAGGGTTTCATCAATAAAGAAAAGGGCTCGTACACAAAAAATATACAAATATCAAATGCGCTAATTTTCCAGTCAGTTCGCGTACAAATATGTCAGGGATTCTCTGTACTTGTCTCTGTAAGAGGCTTTACAGAGACACTTTCAGAGGAATTTGCGGAATTCCTCTGTTTTAGTCTCTGTAACGCTCCTTTGAGAGACACTTTTAGAGGATTTGGCGGGAATCCTCTGTTTTCGTCTCTGAAACTCGCTTTGGAGAGACACTTTCAGAGAATCTCCTGCTAAGTCTCCTCAGTTATATGCTTTCCAAAACCGTGCTCCCCTTGACGTAAAAGTCCCCGACTCTTATAATCGAAAAGCACCCGTATGTGGAGACGTATCGAAGTGGTCATAACGGGGCGCACTCGAAATGCGTTAGCCGGTTTTTCGGCTCGAGGGTTCGAATCCCTCCGTCTCCGCCAGTACAGATGAAGTTACCCCCATTTTTTGTACAGCGATGTACAATGAATGGGGGTACTTTTATGCTTGTAACAAAAGAAACCAAATTAAAAATCGCGCGAAAAAAAGCCCCGGAACGTTTCCGGGGCTTTCGTGATCTTACGGTGTAGCCGGTGTTGCAGGATCTGCCGCTGGCGGTGTGGTTTCTGCAGGTGCCGCAGGAGTCGTTTCTGCAGGTGCTGCCGGCGTGGTGTCTGCCGGAGCTGCAGGTGTCGTATCTGCAGGTGCTGCCGTGTCGGCCGGCGGCGTTCCCGTATCCGCCGGCGGTGTAGCCGTATCTGTCGGAGTGGTGTCGATCGCGCCCGTATTCGGGTCAACGGTGCCGGCGGCTCCGCCCGTGCCTACGCTGATGATCGCGTTTCTGCACGGATAGTGGCTGGAGAAATAAGGATCTCTCTTGATCTCGTTACCGTCCTTGTCGTACCAGACCTTATAGGACTTGTAGTCATAGCCGGTGCGGCCGGACTGCGTCTTCTTCTGTTCTCCTGCCGGGAGGTTCGGGTCGTTGACATAAGTCGTTGACGGAGAGATCGTTCTTACGTGCTCACCGACAAGATCGATGTACTGGCCGTCCGGAAGGAGTCTTCCGAAGATCTCGACGGTAACGTGCAGATCCGCGTAATAAGCATGGATCGCGACCGGATAATCCGTGTTGTTCGTGAAGCGGAAGTTCGGGCTGTACCACGTAACTGTCGCGTCGGTTCCCTTATCTACGTATGTACTCGGGATCGAGTGGTTCTTTCTTTCATCGACTTGGAGGTCCGCCTTCGTAACGCTCTGGTAAAGCATGGTGTTCGCCTGGCAGATACCGCCGCCGAGCTCGTCTCTCATGCTTCCGTTATAGATACCGTGAGCCATCTTGTAGCCCTTTTCGGAAGTTCTCTGGCCGATGAATTTATTGAAGTTGAATTGTTCGCCCGGCTGGAGCACGAGACCGTCGATCGCCTCGCAGACCAGACGGATGTTGGTGTTACGGTTATCGTTATCCGTTGTTTCGGAGGTTGTCGAGGAGACTTTACCGAGAATAGCACGCAGATCGTCCGCGGATGTTTCCGGCTTCGCAACCTCGGCGGATACGTCGACGACGCAGGTGAACTCGTTATTATCGAGTTTTTCCTTCATGTCGGAAATCGCCTTGTCCATGTCCATGACGACGCCGTCCTGGGATTCCGAGATGATGAACTCAAGCTTCTCCACATCGAATCCGTCGATAGAAGCTTCCTTTACCTCGGTGTTATGCGGCTCAAGTGCCTGTCTCGCGAGTGTCTCAATCAGATCCTCATTGACTTCGTACTTGATCTCGAATTCCGCCGGAGTATTCTTCAGCTCCTCGATCTTGTCGTAGCGCTCCTTCACCGCGTCATCACCGGTGAGCTCACTGGTCCTTCCGTAGTTATAGGCTTCCTCGATCACTTCGTCGATATTACTCTTGACCTTAAGGCCTTCGGTATTGACCTTGACGAGTTCGCCATCGACCTGGAACTGGATATCCAGTACAGGTGTCTGCGAATCATCTTCATCCCCCGCGAAAAGCGCCTTGACCTCTTCTATGGTCTTACCGCCTACGTCAGTGCCGTTGATCTTGATGCCGGAATAAAATGCCGTGTCGTCAACGACCTTTTTCATGTTCTCAAGCTCCGAAGGAGATACTTCCTCGGCCGAAACCGTAGTGCTTTCCGTGCCGGAAGATGTGGTGGAACTACTGCTTCCGCCTTTGTTGTTAAGAAAGATAAATGTGCCGATACCGCCGGCGACCAGAACACCTGCCGCGCCGATACCGATCTTCTTAAGAAGTGATTTCTTCTTTTCATCCAGTTCGATCTTCATAATTGTCGTCCCCAACCTGTCTCTTAGTGTTTCCCTTGTGTTCCTTTTTCCCTAACCCGAGTGCTTTTCGAGAAGAAGGCAAAGCCAACGTCTCTTAACGCGCGCGGTCCATAACAAAAGATTACTATACAGGGGGTATTCTTTTCAAGAAGATACTATTACCATTCGATAACGAAATCTGACTGGTTTTTACAGGGATTGGTCAACGGTCCGGATTATCTCTCGAAGAAACCTTCGAGTGGGTCTTGTAGTATTCCTTCTTGTCCTTATACATCAGGTGGTCGATCGCCGAAATGACATCGTCGTTTTCGCCCGTGTGCGTGAAGATATCGCCGCCGATCGCCGCGGAAAGCTTATAGGGCTTGCCGGATGTCTCGTTGTACTTTTCGACCGCGGTCAGGATCGCGTCTCTGTAACGGTCGATGTTGTCTTCCTTGAAACGGCGGATGATGATGATGAACTCATCTCCCGCGAAACGGATCACGATACCATCGGTCTGCACCACGCTTGTCAGGATATCCGCAAACGCGCAGAGCGCCGCATCGCCCTCGGCATGGGAGAAATTGTCGTTGATCGCCTTAAAGCCGTTCAGATCGAGCATCAACGCCGCGACCTTTTCTTTTCGAAGATGCGTCAGCGTCTGCTTGATGTTATCGAGTTCGTAGCGGTTATAAACGCCCGTCAGTTTATCGATATAGATGCACTCGTTCTGAAGGCAGATGACGAGTCCCGCAAAAGCGATCGAGTATCCGATCGGCTGCAGCGAGATCCCGTAGATGAATGCCTGGATGCCGATTGCAAAAACGATCGGCGTCAGGAACTGCCAGACCGGGAAATACCGGAGCGACGGGTTTTTGAGTTTGGAGATGATATAGTACGAATATCCGTACACGATCAGCATCGCGCCCGCCAGGATAAAGATGGCGTAGTATTCGTCCCTGTGATAGACGTTTGCCGAATCCACGTGGAAGACCACCGGATAGAAAAAGTTCAGGAACAGAAGCGTGCCCTCGGTCACGCCGAGCACGACGAAAAACAAGATCTGAAGCTTCGGGACCTTCTGGTCGATGTGATTGATGACCAGGTAGATAATGCCCACGCCGACGATCAGGTTATAAACATACAGATAGGTATTTCCGAGAATATTGAGTTCCCTGAGAAAAGGTCGTCCCGTCTTACCGTCGCAAAGTGAAACAAACGCATCACCCATGCAGTAGAAGATCGTGGCAACAACGAGGAATAAGATGATACGGCTCTCTTTTTTTCTCGCAGGCAAACTCCAGCCCTTTGTCAGAAGAATGATCAAGAGCAGAAACACGCCAGCGAAATCTGTGCCGAAAATGGATGTCAGATTGATCATGATACAGCTGTGCCTCAACTATCGGCTTAGAGCCTTTCCGTCTCCTTTGCCCGGAAAAGCACTGCCCGCCTTAATGTGTTTTTCTTCTACCAAGCGGTGCTCTGCCCTCCTTTAGCGGGGCGCTGCCTGTTCACGTAGAGTATATAATCAATCGCGGGCGCGTTCTATAGTATCGGGACGAAATACACAGATTTTTTACAATTGAACATTTGCGCATATTTGAAAACCAAAAGAGCCCGCGCGAGAAGCGCGAGCCCTGAATTTGATCGATGTAGAATTGGCGCGCTCAGGAAAAGATCTGCTCGAAGAACGCCATTGCGAGGTCCGGCCACATCGGCACATCCTTCAGGTTCGGAAGCGGCGGCATCTGCGGCGGCTCAGGCTTCTCGCCGTTCGGATCGGGATCCGGAAACTGCTCTTTCAGTTCTTTCACACGCTGCTCGGGAACGCGCACGCCTCTTCCCTCTTTAACGGCTTTTACCGCAAGGTCGACCTGCTCCATCGTATAGGGCTCGCCGAAGTTTCCGTTCTTCCAGTCTTCGTTAAAAACGGAAAGTCCGTGGAAGCCCTGCGGGAACGCGTGATAGCTGAACGGAACACCGGCTTTTCTCAGCGCACTTGCGAACATCATGCTGTTTTCGACAGGAACAAGATCGTCCGTGACCGTCTGCCACATAAACGTCGGCGGGGTATTTTCCTTAACGTGTTTTTCGAGCGAAAAGTACTCGTATTCTTCCTTCGGTCCGTCCTGTCCGAGAAGCGCCCACATCGAGTAGATGTGCGTGAATTCACCGCTCGTGATAACGGGATAGCTTAAGATCATGGCGTCGGGGCGGTTGCTGACAGGATTCAGGTCCGGATCCGGATCGGTGATCTCTTCAAAATGCACGCCTAAAGATCCGCAGACATGCGCGCCGGCGGAAAATCCGCAGACGATGAGTTTGCCTGGATCCGCGTCGAATCGGGCGGCGTTCTTTCTTATGTATCTGACGGCGCGTGAAATGTCGTTCATCGGCTGCTTACGAAGCGGCACGGACATCGTGATATCTGTCGTATAGGTTAGGACGGCGCAGTTCATGCCTTTTTCGTAAAAGACTTTCGCGACGACTCCTGCTTCCGGCGGGACAGCCATGCAGTATCCGCCACCGGGGACCACGAGCATGAAAGGCCGCGGACATGTGCTTTTCGAAGAGGAAGAGGGCTCCTGACCGGTGCTTTTCGAAGAGGAATCGTCGTGCAGATAAAAACGCAGGTTCGGCATAAAACCGTATGCGGCTTCGTATGTATATTCTTCCTGTTTCCAGATATTTTCGCGAGTGATCTCTTTCATAATTCCGTACCCCTGCCCATGCTTCGAAGCATCCATGATTTTTACCTTTTCTATCTTACACTTTTATCACTTTCCTGCATAGCATCTTACGCTTTTGTCACATAAGGCTATTCCTTACGTTTCCGTCATTTTCGGCATTTCGGGGAATGGTACGATGTGGACAACAACAAACAAAGGAGGCCAAGTATGAGCGATTTAGTAATCAAAAGATGTAACATTTCATTTATGCTCCGTGCGATCTTTTTTGCCTTCGCAAGCGCATTGCTTACACTTTTTACGGCACTGATGATCAGCTGGAGAACTCTTAACATCGGCGTAGGTTTCGGCATGCTTGTCTGCCTTGTGATCATGCTGTACACATTAAGTTTCAGAAAGATCAACGAAAAGATCGCCGATTGCTGGAGAGGTAAAGGAAAGATCGGATTAAGCATCCTTCTTGCCGTCACAGTCCTCGGTTTCGCATATGTAATCTGCGCCACCGTTTTTATGGTAAGAGGCGCGTATAAGAGAGTCGCCGATTCCGGTGAGACTCCGGTCGTCATCGTCCTGGGATGTCAGGTCATGGAGGACGGTCCGAGTACTCTTCTTGAAGAGCGTATCGACGCCGCATACGAGTATCTCGTCGAACACCCTGAGTGCCCTTGTATCGTTTCCGGCGGTCAGGGTGCCGACGAGGTAATGTCCGAGGCGCAGTGCATGTATAACGAACTGGTACAAAGAGGTATTTCCGCGGATCGCATCCACATGGAGGACCGTTCCACATCTACTCAGGAAAACCTCGAGTTCAGTAAGAGCATCATGGACGAAAAGGGTCTCGGTAACACGGCCGTTCTCGTTACCAACGGATGGCATGAGTTCCGTGCCCAGCTCATCGCGGAAGACTTAGGTCTCACCTGCGGTGCGGCAAGTGCAGATACGCCGCTGGCGCTTCTGCCGTGCAACTACATTCGTGAGCTGTTTGGTATCGCCTATCAGGTATTCCTGTGAGTGAAACAAATTTAGCCAAAAGCCTATAATCCCTCTTAACGGAAAGCGCCGGTCGCGATCATCGCACCGGCGTTTTTCGGTGCTTTTTGTGCACGGCTTGGGTATGAGCGGGGCGCGCGGCGGGCGCGTGGGCGCGTGGAAACGTGGGCGCATTGCCTCGGCGGTTGGCATCGGGCGCCGCGGCGCGGCGTATTCGTCAGCGTACCACGCGGCAGGAATCGTATCCGTAATACCATAGGATCGCGATCTCGTTTCTTCCGATCTTTTCGCCGCAGATCAGAACCGGGATCGCCGGCGGACAGAAGCAGTCAACAAGGTGCGCGATCCGGCCTTCCGCTTCGCCTACCGGGATCGTTTCCCAGGGCGACATTGCCGCTTCGCGCATGCTCATGACTTTTTCCGGAAGAGTGGCGCGCGGCGGGCGGTTGGTGCTGCTTGCGTCGTTTTCATCGGACGCGCTGTCCGCGCCTTTTTTCGCGATATTCAGTACAGCTTCAACGACTGTTTCGATCTCTTCTTTGGTGTTATTCGGAGACACCATCAGAACAATCTGATCCGGGTCGGAAAACTCCACTTCGATCGGTGTTTTATTCTCTCTCAGATACTGCGCGAAAAGATCCCCCGTGCATCCTTTTTCTTTTGTCGATATCGTGATCTTCAGCGGCTCCTCGCCAAGGAGAGAAAAGCCGTTGTCGGATAGTGCTTTTTCCGCGGAAGAAACGAGATCGATCGTGTTCTTCAGATCCGCTTTGAAGGTCGTCTCGAGGATCGGATTGAGGGCGTCCAGGCTCTGCAGGATCAGCCACGACGGACTTGTCGAAGCGAAAAGCGACATCGCGGTCTTCACGTCATCTTTCTTCGCGGAAAGGATGTTCGAATTCACGTGAAGATAAGCGGCTCCGGTAAGTGCCGGAAGCGTCTTGTGCGCGGAGTCACAACACATGTCCGCACCGAGATCGATCGGGTGAAGCGACGACTCCAGGAACTTAAGATACGCGCCGTGCGCATTGTCGACGACCAGCGGGATCGCGTTGTCGTGGCAGACTTTTGCGATCTCTTTGATCGGCAGGATGTGGCCGGTGTAATCCGGCGAAGTCAGGTAGACGCAGCAAGGAAGATTTCCACGCTTTTTCGTCGCGTCGGAAAGTGCTTTTGCCACGTCGGAAGCTGTGATGTTCGAAGAGATCAGCGAGTCGTTTTCAGGCGCGATCCACTCAGCGTCGATATCGAGCAAAACGCACGCGGAAACGAAGGTCTTGTGGACGTTTCGGGCAGCGAGGATCCAGGGCTTTTCGGTCTTGGAGCCGGCGGCTCGACAGAGATAGAGCATCGCGCGGATGCAAAGGGACGAACCCTCGGTCGAATAATAGGTGTCGCAGCCGAAGATCTGCGAGGCGTTTTTCTCGCTTTCGCCGATGATGCCGCTCGCGTGGAAAAGGTCGTCCGCGCCGGCGATCTCCGTGATGTCGGAAGCCGCCTCAGGATCGCCCTTTCCCTTGTGGCCGGGCATGTGCATGCGGACGGCATTACTCGCCGCGTAATTTCTGACGAAATCCAGAATCGGTGTATTCACGCGCCCGCCTCCTTTCGTTTTCTTCGCGCTTTCAAAAGCGATTTTAACCTCTTATGATCAGTCGGTCAAATGCTGCTCTTTGTTGGTCGGGGCGGCAGATAAGTTCATTTTGTTTATTTGCGGGAAATGAACTTATTATTTTGGCGCGCAGATAAGTTCAAAACACGATTTTCTATCAAATGAACTTATCTTGAAGGCATAAAGATAAGTTCAATACGCGTATTTCTTCGAAATGAACTTATTCTGAGAGCACGAAGATAAGTGCAAAATGCCGATTTCTTCAGAATGAACTTATCTCGAGTGAAAAATTATAAGTTCAAATCGTCACTTTTTCCCAAATGAACTTATCCGGCACACATAAAGATAAGATCAAATCACGTTTTTTCATCAAAAGATCCTATCTCAAAGACAAGAGGATAAGATCAAATCACGCCTTTTCACCAAAAGATCCTATCTCAAAGACAAGAGGATAAGATCAAATCACGGTTTCCTTCCAAATGATCTTATCTGAAGAGTGAAGAAATAGGATCCAACCGCCTTTTTCTTGAAAATGATCTTATCTTGAAGCTATGAAGATAAGAGAAAAATGCCGATTTTCTCGAAAAGATCTTATCTCGGAGCCGTAAAGATAAGATCATAACGGCATTTTCAGCAAAAAGCTCTTATTCGGCAAACAAAAAGATAAGATCAAATCGCGGTTTTCACAAATTTGATCTTATCTTCTCTTCAAACAGCACCTCGCTACCTCTCGAAAAGCACCGTTCGATCATACAAAAGTTAAAACTGTCAGTTGTCGGCAAACTCCCTGTGGATCGCGACCATCAGGGCGCATTCGATACGCTTCTTGAAAAGCTCGCAGCCGTACTTGTAAACGCCGCGGACAGAGCCGGTCGCGTGGTACGCGTTTGCCGCGCAGCCGCCACTGCAGTAAAGACGCGCCCAGCAGTTTCTGCACTCCTCGCGCGCATAGACATTGCAAGCCATGAAGTCGTCCTGGATCGCGGTGTTCTTGACGCCGTCGAAGATGTTTCCGAGCAGGAACTTCTCCTCGCCGACGAACTGGTGGCACGGATAGAGGTCACCCCACGGGGTAACGGCCATGTACTCGGTTCCGGAACCGCATCCGGAGATACGCTTATAGATGCACGGGCCGCCCTTAAGATCGATCATATAATGGTAGAACGTGAAGGGTTTGCCCTCGGCATCGCGCTCGATCATGAGCTCGGCGAGCTTTTCGTACTGGTCGAGAACGATCGGCAGATCCTCTTCTGTCAGGCGCGACGGATCATCCTCCGCGCAGACGACAGGTTCCATGGAAAGCTCGGAAAAACCGAGGTCGAGCATGACCTTGATATCCTCGAGGAAATCCGGATTCGCGTGCGTGAATGTACCGCGCATGTAATAGTTCTTGCCGCCTCTGGCCTCAACGAGTTTTTGGAACTTCGGCACGATCTTTTCCCAGCTGCCGTTGCCTGCGAAATCCACACGGAAACGGTCGTGGATCTCTTTTCTACCGTCGAGAGAAAGAACGACATTGCTGCACTCGCGATTCGCGAAATCGATCACATCGTCGTCGATCAGAACGCCGTTGGTCGTAAGGGTGAAACGGAAGTTCTTTCCCTTCTCCTTCTCGATCGATCTGGCATACGCAACAAGGTCCTTTACGACCTGGAAATTCATGAGCGGCTCACCGCCGAAAAAGTCGACTTCGAGGTTATGGCGGTTGCCGGAATTTTCAATCAGAAAATCAAGCGCGCGCTTACCGACTCCAAAGCTCATGACCGCGCGGTCACCATGGTATTTGCCCTGGGACGCGAAGCAGTAAGAGCAGTTGAGATTGCAGGTATGCGCGATATGCAGGCACAGCGCCTTAACGACACCGGAAGTACGAGCTTTAAGATCGCCCGCCATCGGTTCGTAGGTGTCCTTCGTAAAAAGCTTTCCGGACTTTTTAAGTTCCAGGATCTGCTCGTAGCAGGCGCGGATCTCCTTCGGGTCGCCGGCCTCGGTGCCCTTATACTTCTCCTCCATGTCCGAAAGCACTTTCTCAGAAAGTGTCTCGACGTCGATCATGGCAGAGGACTGCCCGTCATTTCCCTTGTCGAGAGCCTCCTGCTGCTCATAGATCTCGTTTAATCCCGAGATGATGTCATAAGTCAGGTCGTCCACGACGTGAAGGCCGCCGGAACACACGTCCAGCACGATATTATAGCCGCCGAGTTTATATTGATGAATCATGTTAAATCCTCATTTGGCGCGGGTCCGCCGCGCATTTTCATTTAAGCTGTTCAGTCATAAAAAAACTGTCTTTGTCACGAAGAAACGAAGCAAAGACAGCTATTTTTTCACTTACAGAAGAAACAAGAATTACTTATTCTTGTTCTCGCACTGCTGATTTGCGATACCGCAGGATGTCTTGCAAGCAGACTGGCAGGATGTCTGGCACTCGCCGCAACCGCCCTTCTTAGCGCTCTCGCAAAGGTTACGTGTCTCAATTGTCTTGATATGCTCCATGAAAGTGCACCTCTTTCTTAAAATGCTAGGGCAATAATAGCAGATGTAATATAGGGTGTCAAGGAGAGCAAATGCACGAGAAATCCCACGAAAAACGCCCGCAAAGGTGGTATAATAGCAGAAAAGCACGGTCGCGATCCGGCCGCGCGAAAAGCACCGGTCGAGTTCACTCGGCGGTTTGGGAAAAGGGAACGATAAGAAACTAAGAAGACGGAAAAAGAAAGGGTTTTGATCATGACTAAGCGTTTTATCAGTCTGCTTCTGGCAGCATCCATGGTCCTTGCACTCGCGCTCTGCGGTTGTTCGAGCAGCAGCAAGGAGACCGAGAGAAAAAAGAGAAAATCCAAAAAGACGGAAAAGACAAAGGTCACCGAGACCGTCGATGACGACGACGATAAGAAGTCCACGAAGAAAAACAAGGACAAAGACAAGGACAAGGATAAGGACAAAGACAAGGACAAGGATAAAGACAAGGACAAGAAAGACGGCAAGCAAAGAGTCGGTATTTCCTTTCCGACCAAAGATCTTTTCAGATGGAACACAGATGGTGAGAATCTGAAGAATCATCTTGAGGCGGCCGGCTACGTGGTCGACCTGCAGTACGCAAACAACGACGTTTACACACAGATGTCGCAGATCGAGGACATGATCCAAACAGGCGCCGATGTACTTGTTGTCGCAGCGATCAACGGCGATTCCTTAGGTACCGTTCTTGGCGAGGCACAGGCGAAGAATATCCCGGTCATCGCATATGACCGCATGATCCTTAATACAGATGCCGTATCGTATTACGTGTCTTTTGACAACTACGAGACCGGCGTGATCCAGGGCGAATATATCCGTGACAGTCTGGAGCTCGATGAAAAAGACGGTCCATTCCGCATGGAGATCTTCACCGGTGATCCTTCCGACAATAACGCCTTGTTTTTCTATTCTGGTGCGATGGATGTTCTAAGGCCGTATATCGACTCCGGAAAACTGATCGTTACTTCCGGCCAGATAGACTTTGACTTTGTCGCTACCGCGGGCTGGAAAACAGAGCTCGCGCAGAACAGAATGGACGCGATCCTTTCCGCCTTTTATTCCGACGGCACACAGCTTGACGCGGTCCTCTGCTCGAACGACTCCACCGCGCTTGGCGTAGAGAATTCGCTCGCGGCATTTTATGTCGGAAATTACCCGGTCATTACGGGGCAGGACTGTGACCTCGCCAACGTGAAAAATATCATCGCCGGAAAACAGTCGATGTCCGTATTCAAGGACACCCGCACTATGGTCGACCAGACGACCCAAATGGTCGAAGCGATCCTGGAAGGAAAAGATGTCCCGATCAACGACAACACCACCTATAACAACGGTGTGAAGGTCATTCCCTCCTTCCTTTGCACGCCGATCTTTGTCGATGCCAATAACTACCGGCAGATCCTGATCGAGAGCGGATATTATACGGAAGACCAGATCATGTAAAACCGTAAAAACAAGCACCGGGATCAGCAGCTGCAATAAGCCGCTGATCCCGACTAAAAAGCAGAACGGAAACGAGTAACCTATGACCTATAAGGATGATCTTGAAAAACTGAGAAAAGAAGCGGGTTTTGACGTCAATGACCCGACTTCTTTCGCGCGCGGAAAGCCCGATAAACCGTTGACGGAAGATTCTTCGGCAAAAGCACTTTCCGAGGGCACTTCCGGATCTTCTTCAGGCGCGGATAAAAGATCCCCGACGGATGCTTTTACATCGGAAGAAAAGAAGCTGACTTTGTGGCAGAAGATCTCCCTTCCGTTTATCAGAAACAGCTTCATGTCGGTACTGTTTTTCATGCTCATCACGGTCATCTGGATCGTCATGTCGCACACGATCCTCGCGTCGATCCGAGAGGTCCCGAGAAGCACGCTTATCCTCTTCATGATCAAGGATACTTTGTTTATGCTCATCCTCGGAACGGTCATGTACAGGATCTTCATCACGCAGTTCTCGAATACCTATCACCTCGAAGAGGATTACAGAAAGGAATTCGACCGCGCGGAGGAATGGAAAGCGATCCAGCATTCCATGATGGAAACGATGCCGGAAACGCTTGTCTACACGCTCGATCGCGACTTCCGCTATACGTCTTTTAACAACCGCCACAAGTACTCGATGCTGCGTATCTGGCACGAGGAGATCAATATCGGTGACAAGCTTCTGGATCACATCACGGACGAAGAGATCAAGGGCCTCATTCAGCGCGATCTTGAAAACGCTCTGAAAGGCGAGTATTTCTCGCAGGTCAACCAGTTCGGCGAGAACGATCTGACCGCCGTTTACTGGCAGAATTACTACGCGCCGATCCTCGACGAAAAGAGAAACATCATCGGCGTTTCGTGCTTCGCGACGAACATCACGGCGCTGAAGCAGTCTCAGAACAAGAACCTGTTCCTCAGTTATCACGACCCGCTGACACAGCTTTACAACCGCATCTACTGCGAGGGTGAATTCGACCGCGCGGAATCCGAAGAGATCGCGCCTTACAGCATCATCGTGGTCGACATTCAGGGCATGCACCAGATCAATGATAACTACGGGATCGAGACAGGTGACAATTTGCTTATAAAAGTCGGTGAACTGCTGACCAAAGCGGTCAAAGATCAGGGTACGATCGCACGTTGGGGAAGCGATGAATTCATCGTCATGCTGCCGGGTGTAGATAGCGCCACGGCAGAGGCACTCGTGAACATCTGTAAGTGCGATTTTCCGGGCGTTACAGTCAATGGCGTACCCCTTCGCGCGCACTTCGGATTTGCCACCAGGACCGACATGTCAAAGACCCTTCCGGACATTCTCCGTTCGGCCGAAAGACAGAGCCTTCAGGACCGTCCGTAATGTGACAATTCTGTGAGATTCGGCCCGAAAAGCCCCCGAAATCGAGGAATTATCAAAAATCCCTTCCTTGCTCTTATGTATATGTCTTGTTACAATATGCAAATTGAATCGTAACTTTACGATGCTATACTTGTGCTTACACGAAACGGCTCGCCATGCCTTTCGGAAAGACAATAAATTGAACTTACGCGACCTTTCGTCGCACCGCATATATTTAGGAGACCAACCATGAAGCATAGCGCCAATTCCGGCTATAGTTCCGGCTACAATATTTACAATTCCACACGCCGCAGATCCGGCAACGACAGAAGAAAGAAGTTCGTTGTCACCTGCCTTTTTATTTGTATGGTCTGCGTCATTTTGGACGTCATCTTTATTTCCAAGCTCGCTTCCAAGAGCAAAAAGGACGTCGTCGCTCCGACTTCTTCCTCGAGCGCTCCGGTACTCACAGATGATTCCGGAAACGTGATCGTTCCGCCGTCTGATTCTTCCATCGACGACACCTCCGCTTCCGAGAGCGAAGGCGCCCGCACACAGACCGTTGACGCGGAAACACGTGCCGCTAACCTCGCCGCCCTTCAGACACAGGTAGCCGATTACCTCGGAAAGCAGACAGGCCGCTTCGGTGTTTACTACATCAACATGAACAACGGCGAGACGATGGCATTTAACGAATCCCAGCCGATCGTAGCCGCTTCTTCCATCAAGATCGCTTACAACACATACCTTTACGAAAAGGCCGCTGCCGGTGAACTGACCATGGACGAAAAGATCACCTACAACGCCGCGAAGTACCCGACAGGCGACTACGAGGGCGGTACAGGAACGATCCAGAACTCCGCGGACGGCACGGAATACACGCTTTACGACGTTTCCCACCTTTCAATCACAGTCAGTGATAACTGCGGAACCAACATGGTACTTCGTCGTCTTGGCGGTGAGGATGCCGTAAACAACAACTACATGAAGACCATCAGCTCCGTAGTCGACTACAGAGGCGATGTTGAGTACACCGACTACACGGGAACCGCAACACACGGCCGCCGCCGCACTTCCGCGATCGACCTCGCGAAGTACGCAGAGCACCTTTACAAGGACTATTCGGGCAACAAAGACCTCTATCAGCCGCTGATCGACGATCTTTGCAACACCGAATACAACTGGGGCGTTCCGGGCGGAGTTCCTTCGAATGTAGCAGTTGCCCATAAGGTCGGCTTTAACACCACATATTACGCAAATAACGACGTCGGAATCGTATTCGGCACCGAAGATTACGTTCTCGCGGTAATGACCGAGAGCGGCAACGCGCAGACAGCGCAGCAGATCATCGGTGAAGTCTCCAAAATGGTCTACGATTACGTTGAATCAAACTACGCCTGATCCCACGCGAAAAGCGCCGTTAACCGATAGAAAAAAAGAATATCTCTCTTGCGACTCGAACAGTTTGCCAAAGCAAAACTCGTCGCCGGAGAGATTTCTTTTTTGCCTCTTTTTTGGTGTGATTTTAGCGTTTTAGGAACGTATTTCTTTAAGCACTTTTTCTGCCCACTCAACTACCTCTTCCGAAGGCTCTTCCGTGTCCTTTAATTCGTATGGAAAATGCAGTTCTTCGTACTTGTATTCACCCATCTTATGGAATGGTAAAAGGTCCACTCTTTCGATGCATGAATAATTGTTCATTCTACGCATACCATCGATGAGTTCTTTGTTTGCGGATCTCCACTCGTCTTCAGAAGCGAACGGATCACCATCGGGATCTTTGTCGATCAGAGTGATCCCCGGGACCATGACATGGCGGATCCAGACGGGCTTGTTTTTCTTCTGTCTTTCTTCCAAAAGTGACCACGCGTGATCGGTCGTAAAACCGGTCAGTTTTTCTGCTTTTTCTCTATCGAAAGATTTGATGTCGAGAAGGATCAGATCCGCTTCCATCGCCGCCTCAAGAGCAGTACCTTCGTTATAGATCCCGGACGTGTCGATCGCCACATGAAAACCTTCTTTGTGAAGTGCTTTTGTAAGAGCTAAAACATACTCCGCCTGACGAAGAGGTTCACCACCTGAGATCGTCACTCCGCCACTTGCGATATACGTTTTATAACGGAGGATCTTACTGACCATTTCATCGACGGTATACTCTTCCCCGCCATCGAATCTCCACGTATCCGGATTATGGCAGAACTTGCAACGCAGAGGACACCCCTGCATAAAAACGACAAAGCGAAGCCCCGGCCCATCCACGGCACCGAGAGTTTCGATTGAATGCACATAACCCTTTATCGTTGTTGACATAGCTTCCTCGTAGGATAATACACGTCGCTGGTCCTCGTCGCTTCGCTCCTGCGGAATCGCTCCTTAGTATTTCCATACGAGGAAGCGACATGCAACAAAGATAACAGCGTGAATGTTTCTTTGAAGGTTCATTCGATAGTTTTCATCGGATCCATAGTTCTTTGAAAAAGATTTCGAAGTGCCTCCGTAGGGAGAAGCCCGAGGACCAGCACGAGAAACTTTTCAGATGCTTAGGTTTAAAGCTCCGATTAGAATTTCGAATGAACCGTTCTTCTAACTACTTCCAGCTGTTGCTCATGTGTCAGTGTCGTAAAGTTAACGGCATAACCGGATACACGGATCGTCAGCTGCGGGTACTTCTCCGGGTGATCCATCGCGTCAAGAAGAGTCTTACGAACCAGAACGTTGACGTTGATGTGGTGACCGCCGTCGTTGAAATAACCGTCGAGGAGATTATAGAGGTTGGTCTTCTGCTCATCCTCTGTCTTACCAAGTGTGGAAGGCAGGATAGAGAATGTGTAGGAGATACCGTCCTCACTGTAGTCGTACTGCAGGTTCGCGACCGATCTCATGGATGCGACCGCGCCGGATCGGTCACGACCGTGCATCGGGTTGGCACCCGGAGCAAACGGTTCGCCGGCCTTTCTTCCGTCCGGTGTGGAACCTGTCTTCTTGCCGTATACAACGTTCGATGTGATCGTCAGGATCGACTGTGTCGGACGAGCGTTTCTGTAGCACTTGTGCTTGGAAAGATGCTTCATGAACTTACGAACGATCTCCGCGGCGATACGGTCGACCTTCGGGTTGTCGTTACCGTACTGCGGGTAGTCACCCGTGATCTCGAAATCGACTGCCAGGCCGAGTTCATTTCGGATCGGCTTTACCTTCGCGTACTTGATCGCGGAAAGGCTGTCCGCGATAACGGAAAGACCGGAAAGACCACATGCCATGGTGCGGTCGATTTTCTCGTCGTGAAGTGCCATCTCGAGACGCTCGTAGCAGTACTTGTCATGCATGTAGTGGATGACGTTCAGTGTGTTGATATAAAGCTTAGAAAGCCAAGCGCAAGTCTCATCGAAACGCGCCATGACCTCATCGTAATCGAGGTACTCGGAAGTGATCGGATTTCGAACCGGACCTACCTGGTCACCGCTCTTTTCGTCACGACCGCCGTTAATGGAATAGAGCAGTGCTTTTGCCAAGTTAGCGCGGGCACCGAAGAACTGCATCTGCTTACCGACACGCATCGCGGAAACGCAGCAGGCGATCGCGTAATCGTCGCCGAACTTTTCACGCATCAGCTCGTCGCTCTCATACTGGATGGAGGAAGTGTTGATGGAGATCTTCGCGCAGTACTTCTTGAAGTTCTCCGGAAGGTTCGGGCTCCAAAGGATCGTCATGTTCGGCTCCGGCGCGGATCCGATGTTCTCCAGCGTATGCAGGAAACGGTAGCTCATCTTCGTGACCATGTGACGACCGTCAAGGCCGATACCGCCGATAGACTCGGTGATCCATGTCGGGTCGCCGGAGAAGAGCTCGTCATAAGCAGGTGTACGAAGGAAGCGCACGATACGAAGCTTCATGATGAAGTGGTCGACGACTTCCTGGATCTCGGACTCGGTCATGGTGCCGTTCTTGAGTTCCTCTTCTGCGTAGATGTCGAGGAAGGTGGAAACACGGCCCAAAGACATCGCCGCGCCGTTCTGCTCTTTTACGACACCGAGGTAACCGAAGTACAGCCACTGAACTGCCTCGGTGAAGTTTCTGGCGGCACGGGAAATGTCGAAGCCATAGCTCTGCGCCATCTTCGTCAGCTCGTAAAGGCTCTTGACCTGCTCGGAGATCTCTTCTCTCTGCTGGATCGTCTCGACGTCCATGACGTCAGGAAGGATCTGGTCCTTTGCCTTTCTCTTCTGAGCAATGAGGAAAGCCGTTCCGTAAAGCGGGATACGGCGGTAGTCACCGATGATACGTCCGCGGCCGTAAGCGTCCGGCAGACCGGTCAGGATGCCGGCGTGACGCGCGCGCTGCATTTCCGGTGTATAAGCGTCGAAAACGCCGTCGTTATGTGTTTTTCTATATTGGAAGACTCTTTCGACCTCCGGATCCATCTCTCTTGCGTAGGCGTCGAGAGAAGATCTGACCATGCGGATACCGCCGAACGGCATGATCGCGCGCTTCAGCGGAGCATCGGTCTGCAGGCCGACGATCTTTTCTTTGTCTTTGTCGATATATCCCGGGGCATGGGAAGTAATGGTAGATATAGTGTGCTCGTCGATATCAAGGACGCCGCCGTTCTCTTTTTCCTTTTTGCGGAGCTCCAGGATCTTATTCCACAGATCTGTGGTCGCCTGAGTTGGTCCCGCCAGAAACGACTCGTCTCCATCGTACGGGGTATAGTTCTTGTTGATAAAGTCGCGGACGCAGATGTCCTCCGACCATTTTCCAGGTACAAACATTGCAATAATCCTCCCTCGCGAAATTTTCTGCGGAGCACCCTTAGTCGGGCCCTCTCCCGAATCATTCATCTTAAAAAGCCTTGCATAAAAACCGAATTCCCTCTGATTTTCTTTCTTCTCCAAAAGCATCGGTCCTCTTCGTCAGGTGCCACCCCGACATGTTCTGCGCTTTCGGACAGGTGCCACCCTGCCACGCAGACCGATTTCCGAGGGACAGGAGCCACCCTGTCCGGGAATGCTTTTCGAAAAGAAATACTCTTCTTCGCGAAATGATTTTCATTACCCCTACATCATAGCCCAACCACCTTTCTATGTCATCCGTTTTTCTGAAGATTTTTTATACAAATTCCTTTACGTTCTCAAGTGCGCTCTTTAGACGAAATAACATTTCCTAATTTACTTTTCCCGACCATGTCGCAAACGGTCGATATGTTATAATTTATTTAGGTTTTCGTGCGGGGACCCTCCCGTGCGGATCATGAAAAAGACGGGTAAGAAACGGGGAGAAACATTTCATGGCTACTTTATGTAAGAACTGCGCCGCGCCGCTGGTCTTTGATCCGGCTACGCAGCGTGTCGTATGCCGTAGTTGCGGCAGCTCCTGGACCGCCGAAGAGGTCGAGTCCGAAGCAAAAGCATTTTCCGAGGACAAACGCGCGGTCGACGCCGCTGAAGTTTACGGCGTCATGAGCGAAGAAGACGAGATCCTGGGAAATGACGTCAAAGAAGAATTCATCGATTGCTACATCTACACCTGCAGCTCCTGCGGCGGCGAGATCACCATCAACGGCACCGAGGTGTCCACGAAGTGCATCTACTGCGGAAGCCCGAGTGTTGTTTTCAATCGTATTTCCAAGGAAAAAGCACCGGAGTTCATCATGCCGTTCCAGATCACGAAGGAAAAGGCGGTCGAACTGATCCGAGCACAGTTTTCGAAAGGTCTTTTCATCCCGAAGGAAGTTAAGAACTTCGAGCCGAACGCCGTGCACGGCATCTATGTTCCGTACTGGCTCGTTGACGCGAGACACGCTGAAGCGAACATGTACAGCGCGCGTTTCAAGAAGGACAGGTATTCCTATGAGACACGTTATTTCGGCCGTGCCGGTCACATCTTCGTACAGAATCTTCCGGTCGACGGATCCCAGATGCTTTCACCGAAGATCACACAGCGTCTCGAGCCTTTCGATTTTTCAGATATGAAGAGTTTCGATGAAGACTATCTTCTCGGTTTTTATTCCAACACATCCGATATCACGAACGTCCAGCTCGAGGAGATCGTCGCCAAGCGCTGCCACGAAGAATTCAATAACGAGGCCATGAAGACTTTCGGCGGTTCGAACAAGCGAGTTGCCGGAACGAGGCAGATGGATCTGATCGACAGAGACGTCAGATACGCGATGCTTCCCGTCTGGTTCGTCACCTACAAATATCGGGGATTCCAGAACACGGTCCTCGTCAACGGACAGACCGGCAAAGTCGTCTGCGGCGCGCCGTGGAATGAAAAGCTGTTCTGGTTCCTCACGGTAATGCTCGCGATCGTTCTGTCGGTGCTGTTCATCGCCGCCCTCAGATTCTGGATCGTTCCGGCTTTCTTCAGTGATCCGTATAAATATTCCAGATCATATCGCTACAACTCATCCCGAAGAGATCCTCGAACGATCGTCCTCGCACTCATGGTGGTGGCAACCATAGCACTATTTACCGTCGGCTACAGGTTCTTGTCGAAGGCCGTCAAGCAGCTGCGTCTGTCGCAGTCCGCTTCCCTGTTCTTCTTCACGAAAAAGAGACAGGAGTGATCGATTATGTTTTGGTTTTTAGCAATTGTATTCGGAATCGCCTGGGGCATCGGCGGCTCGTTCGCCCTGATGGCGCTTCTTCTCAATAAATCGAATAACATCGGCGACAGCCGTGACGAGATCGAAAAGTACGGACTCGGCGTCACGATGACAACGACCGAAGATTTTGGCGCCATCGGAGGAGCCAGCCCGATCATCGACTCTTACTGCGAAGCTTCCATGGCGATGTTCACACACGACAAGGGCATGATCGAGTTTTCGAACCATAAGCTCTCCGTCGTTCCGACAAGACCTCTGGAAAGATATATCCCGAAGCCGGAAGATAAGCTCGCGGACGAGGCGGCAAAGAAGGTCGCAGAGAAACTTAAAGAAGAGGGCGCGGCATTCACCAACAACCCGAACGCAGCAAGCACGGATCCGATGTCCGGTATGAATGCGGCGATCGCAGGCGGCGTCCTGCTGGGCGGAACGCCGCTCTCGGGCATCATGGGAGATGCTCCGACTCGTCCTTTGGGTTTCAAGACGCAGCCGAAGCCTGAGGCCAAGAAGCCGGAGCCGAAAAAGGAAGCGATCGATCCGATCGAAGCCGAGATCGCGATGATGTTCGGAGACGATCTTCCGACCGGACCCATCGATCCGGAAGCACAGCAGTTCTTAAGAGCGGACGCTCCTGTATACGAAGCTCCGACCGCAAGTAAACCGCTGTGGGAATCGGCCAATCCGAATGACGATTTCAGTGATTTCGAAGAAGATGAGTTCTGAGATCCGAAAAACAAGTTAAGTACATTCGTAAAGCCTTTTGAATCAAGGCTTCCAAAGAGAGCGTCGAGGATTCCTCCCCTCGCCGCTCTCTCTTTTTTGTCAAATCGCACAACACCTTTTGTGTAGAATTGACAAAGCGGTGGTGGTATCTTATAGGTGACGAAAATTGCTTGCGGTCTTCATTCCGAAGCAATTCAGAAATGCACCTAAACCGCTGCGCCCGAGTGCTTTTCGAGCAGTAGCGAAACAATAAGGAGACAAACTATGTGTATGCGTAAAACGAAAATAATCTGCACCCTCGGACCGGCAGCGGATTCCGATGAGGTAGTAAGAGACCTGATGCTCGCGGGCATGAACGTCGCGAGACTGAATTTCTCCCACGGCTCTTACGAAGAGCACCAGCAGAGGATCGATCGTGTAAAGCGGATCCGTGAGGAACTCGATCTTCCGGTCGCGCTTCTTCTCGATACCAAAGGTCCGGAGATCAGAACCGGTGAATTTGAAGGCGGAAAGACCAACTTCATCGAAGGTTCCGAGGTCGTTATCCGTGAAAAGGACGTCATCGGTACCGATAAGGAATTCTCCGTTTCGTACAAAGACCTCGCGGGCGACGTTAAAGAAGGCTCCCGTATCCTCATCGATGACGGTCTCATCGAGCTCATCGTCGACCACATCGACGGCGGCGACATCTACTGCACAGTCAGTAACGGCGGACCGGTATCCACGAAAAAGAGCGTAAATGTTCCGGACGCAGAGCTTTGCCTGCCGGCGCTGACCGCAAAAGATAAGGAAGATATCCTTTTCGCGGTAAAGAATGAATTCGACTTCATCGCCGCTTCTTTCGTAAGAAAGGCGAAGGACGTCCAGGAGATCCGCCACATTCTCGAAAAGAACGGCGATCACGGCATCAACATCATCGCGAAGATCGAGAACAACGAAGGTATCCAGAACTTCGACGAGATCCTTAAGGTAAGTAACGGTATCATGGTCGCTCGTGGTGATCTTGGTGTTGAGATCCCGGCGGCAAACGTTCCGATCGTTCAGAAGAGATGCATCCAGCAGTGCCACACCGCAGGAAAGATCTCCATCACCGCGACACAGATGCTCGACTCCATGATCAGAAACCCGCGTCCGACAAGAGCTGAGGTTTCCGACGTTGCGAACGCGATCTACGATGGTACTTCCGCAGTCATGCTCTCCGGTGAGACGGCAAACGGTAAGTATCCGGTCGAAGCTCTGAAGATGATGGTTCAAATCGCCGAGCAGACCGAAGAATCGATCGATTACTGGTATCAGTTCAGCAAGTCCAAGCCGACCATGATGCCTTCCGTCGCAAACGCGATCTCCCACGCGACATGCACGACAGCCATGGACCTTAACGCCAAGGCGATCGTTACAGTAACCCACGGCGGCAGAACTGCCCGTCAGATCTCCCGTTTCCGTCCGGCCAGCCCGATCGTCGCAGGCACTCTCTTCCCGCGTGTACAGCGTCAGCTGAACCTGAGCTGGGGCGTTTACCCGATCCTCGTTCCAGAAGTTACGACCACCGACGAACTGTTCGGTGTCGGTATCGATGCCGCGAAGAAGTGCGGTTTCTTAAACGACGGTGACCTCGTCGTTATGACAGGTGGTACACCGGTCGGCATGAGCGGTACGACAAACACCATCCGCGTACAGGCGCTCGGTAAGTCCATCGTACACGGCAACGGCCAGCCGACATCTGACGAGCAGGGCTCTCTGGTCACCGGCACCGTTTACATCGTCAAGGATCCTGAGCACCTCGATGAGCAGCTCCCGCTTTCCGAAGACGACAGCATCATCCTGGTCGCTCCGTACACCAACAACAAGATGATGCCTTTTATCAAGCACGCAAAAGCACTGATCGTCGAGGATGACGACTCCGCTTCTCATGCCGCTACAGTTGCCATGGCTCTGGATATCCCGGCGATCCTGTCCTGCGAGAACTGCACCAAGCTTCTCAAGGAAGGCGCGACGGTATCTGTCGACGCTAAGCGCGGAAGCGTTTCCTGAGAAACGGAAACATCGATGAACACAAATGTTTTCAAGGATAATTCGTGCCCGTTTGAGCACGAATTATTTCTTTGACAATCTAACTTTTTCACCCCCTCTCATGCCTCAAAAAGGGCTGATTTTTGCGCTTTTCAGACCTTTATGGTAAAATACAGATAACTATTGTCTGAGGGAAAGAGATTACGAAAGGAGAAGATAGTGAAGTTTTTCGGTAAAGAGAAAAAGAACGCTCACCGAAACACGAACCGTGTGTCCTACGGGATCGGCACGGCGATCGTCATATTGCTCGCATTCTCCTGCGTTGTCGGCGCGGATTCTTTCCTTGCGGATTCTTCGGTCAAGACCGAGGGCGAAAACTACGATATGGTCACGCCTGACTACTATTCCTTCTCCGAAGATGACACGCTTACCGGCGGCACGGTCACCGATCCTTCCCTCGAAGAAAAGGATGTTACCGAAACGATCACTGTCCCCGAAACAACGGAGACCGAGACACAGGCACCTGAGACTACGGTTCCGGAATCTACGGATCCTTCCGATACGGCCTCGGCAGATCCGACAGAGCCGACTGAACCTGTCGCCACACCTACACCGACACACGTTCCGACACCGACGGCCACACCTATGCCGACTCCGACACCTGAACCGCAATGGACGGAAAAGCCCTATAGCGATATCGTTTACGCCACAGGTGAAGTGAACGTAAGAACCGGTCCGGGCACGGAATTTGAGATCACAAAGACACTTAAACTCGGCGATCCGATCGAAGTCGTCGCCAAGACAAGCAACGAATGGTTTAAGACCATCAAGGGCACCTACGTAAAGTGCTCCTTCTGCTCTGCCTATAAGCCGGCAACACCGACTCCGAAGGCAAAAGCTACACCTACACCGAAACCGACACCTACACCGAAGCCGAAGCAGAGTTCTTCCGCGACACCGACTCCGAAGCCGAAGGCCACGCCTACACCGGCTCCTTCCTCTTCCGGCGGTGGCAGCCAAGACGGTATGACACTTGTCGGTTCTGACTTTAAGATCACCTTCTACGGACCTGACTGGGCCGGCGAAGGCACGGATAACCGTACGACCGCGACAAGAACCACTGCCGTTGAGGGCAGGACTGTCGCTGCCGACTGGGGCGTCCTCCCTGCCGGAACAAAGATCTACATCGAGAACGACCCGCTTGGCGGAGACGGTTACTATACCGTCGAAGACAAGGGCTCCGGCGTTAACGGTCATCACATCGATATCTTCGCCGAAAACGGCGAGCATATGTCGTCTAAGAGCGGCTATAAAGTTTATATAGTAAATTAAAAATCTTCATGTTCACGTAGAGCGCTCGAAACGAGGTTATACGGTGAACGGAGAGAGGTATATATGACACAACCCAACAATCGAAAGTCGCCCGCCAAGGGCGCTTCGGAAGGCGCGAAATACAATAACGCCGTCCGACTTCCTTCTGCGTCCAAAACCGGCAGAAAGGGCCCGTCCCCGTCTTCCCGGAAGATCTCTTCCAGAAAGACATCTTCGCGTTCCGGATCAACTAAGGCATCCGGAAAAGGCGCTCCCGTTTCCCGCGCGAAAAGCACCGGCAAGCTCAAGTCCAGTAAGCCTCTGGGCCGCGGGGGCAACGTGAAAGCCAAGAAGAGTGCTTTTACATCGGCATCGGACGAAGTACTGTCCCAGATCAACTCCACGTTCCTGCAGACCGTAAAAGACGCGGAAAGAGCGTTTGCCAGCAAGAAAGAAACGCATAAGCTCAAGGTCATTCCTCTGGGCGGCATGCAGGAGATCGGCAAGAACATGACGCTTTTCGAGTACGGAAACGACATCATCATCGTCGATGTCGGTGTCGCGTTCCCGGAAGAGAGCATGCTCGGCGTCGACTCCGTTATCCAGGATTACACGTACGTGCTTCAGAACAAGGACCGCGTCAGAGGTATCTTCCTGACACACGGACACGAGGACCACATCGGTTCGCTTCCGTTCCTGATGCGTGAATTGAAGTGCCCGCTTTACGGCGGTAAGCTCACCATCGAACTTGCGCGCCATAAGCTCATGGAAGGCGGCGTCGGCACACGCGGCATCGAGCTCGTTTACTGCGCGGCAGGCGACACGATCAAGGCCGGATCTTCCTTCTCCGTCGAGTTCATCCGCGTCAACCACAGTATCGCGGATGCCTTCGCGTTCGCGATCCGAACACCGATCGGAAATATCATCCACACGGGTGACTTTAAGATCGACTTTACCCCGATCAACGGCGATCCGATCGACCTCGGAAGATTCGCCGAATACGGCCGTCAGGGCGTTCTCCTGATGCTCGCCGAGAGCACGAACGTCGAGATCCCGGGCTCCTCCCCGTCAGAAAAGCACGTGGGCGAGTCATTCCAGCGGATCTTCCAGAATACGACCGGAAGGATCATCATCGCGACCTTCTCTTCGCACGTTCACAGAATGCAGCAGATCTTTACCGCCGCGGAGATGTATAACCGAAAGGTCGCGCTCATCGGAAGATCGATGCTCAATACTTTCTCCGTTGCGAATTCCCTAGGCTACATCACGATGAACCCCAGTACGCTCATCGACATTAACGACATCAACAAATACGAGCCGGAAGAAGTCGTTATCCTGACGACAGGTTCTCAGGCCGAGCCGATGTCGGCGCTTTCACGTATGGCATTTGCTTCCCACCGCGTCGTTGATATCCACGCGGGCGATACGGTCATCCTTTCCGCGCACCCGATCCCGGGTAACGAAAAGCCGATCTACCGTGTTATCAATGAGCTGTTCCGAAGAGGCGCACACGTTATCTACGAATCCCTCGCGGACGTGCACGTTTCCGGCCACGCCTACCTCGACGAACTCACGCTCATCCATACACTCGTTAAGCCGAAGTACTTCGTACCGTGCCATGGCGAATACAGGATGCTTTTCCGTCACGCGGTACTGGCACAGAGACTCGGCACACCGGAATCGAGAACTTTCATCTTGAATAATGGTGACGTACTTGAACTGACAGCGGATTCCGCGAAGATCAACGGCTATGTTCCGGCAGCACCTGTTCTTATCGACGGTGCCGGCGCGGCCGATATCGACAACCGTGTCTTCCGAGACAGAAGAGTCCTCGCGGATGACGGTGTCGTTTCCGTTTCGATCGTTATCTCGAAGGTATCCGGAAAGCTTCTATGTCCGCCGGTCATGCAGTCCGTCGGATTCCTTTTCGACAGTGAAGCCGGTCCGATCCAGCACGAATGCGCGCAGAAACTTTATAACTATCTGCACCGTCTGGAGTCGCAGAAATCGACCAAATCGATCCGTGAAGCCGTCGAGTCCAATCACATCAGAGATGCCTTAAAGAGCATGCTCTACGAGAGCACGAAGCGGCGTCCTTTGATCATGATCAGCATTATGGAGATCTAAAAAAAGAAGCGGGAAACTCCCGCTTCTTTTTCTTCCCTGTTTCCTTGAAAAGCCACGCCGCCCCAAGCTATGCGGCGCAGGCTTTTTTATTCTTCAAAATGCAGATCGAACTCACAATTTTCGTTTTCTTCGATGATCGCAGCTCGCAGATCATTGATATTCGTAAATCCGGTTCCTTCCCAGCCTTCGACAGGGATCTTTACGCTCGGATACACGATGTAATTCTCGTCGAGTTCACCAGTCTTATACACTTCCTTATAGCCGATGAACCAGTAGTACTTTAAGTGTTCTTCAGCGGACGTTCCTTTGTTCATTGTCGCCTCTACTTCAATGATCGTATATACCGTACTGCTTTCTCCTCGGGACGCGATGACCATTCCTCTGTACCGGATCCGATCGAGGTCGGTATCCGTAGGACGGAAGAAGACATTCATATGTTCCATCGTCATATTGATCAAATAGTCCCGCTGACCTTCGTTGATCTCGTCATAGCATGTCACTCTTTCGAGACGCGGCGCAACGTATTCATCTTCACCGGGAAGCGGGGAAAACAGGTCAGGGTCGACGGTATTGGTTTCCACCGGTCTTCCCGCGCTTTTTTCCTTTCGCATAATATCGATATCGATCGAAGAGATCCCGGAAACAGCCCATTTCCCGAAATAGATCTCTCTTCCTCCGGTAGATCCCAACATTATGGTCTGCGCTTTGTTATCCTCATAATCCACGGCAAATCCCATCGACCAGAAGTAGTGATGGTACTTCATATCGTCGCCCGCACCCTCTGAGACCGTGATCTGATAGTAAAGGGTCACAAGGGCTTGCTTGTACGTATCCGACGTACGCTCAACCACCATGCCGACATAGTGAAAATCTTCCACTTCAAAAGGAAACGGTATCTGGTTGATATCCCAGTGGTAGAATAGTTCGTCAGCCTGTTCCTTCATATAGGTCAGCATATCGTCGGTCACCTGACAGCGATCCATTTCATCGGCTTCGGGGACAGTGAACACGGAATCATAAGTGACATCCTGCTGTTCCTCATAGAAATGTTCGATATTATTATCCGGGACCAAAACGTTCGGATCATTGACATCCTTTGCCGCGTCAATATACTTTTGAAGCGGATCCGTCTCCTGCTGCTGTACAACGGTATTCTCGTTCATCTGATCGAGGGTCTCGGTGCCGACTTTCTCGCCGCTTTTTCCATTTAATACGAGAAAAGCACCTTTCACGATCACCGCTGCGCCAAGGACACAGAATGCCGCTACCACGGCGATTTTCGCGCGGTTAGATTTCTTTACTTCGTTATTCATGCTATCGCCCTCTCTATCAGGCATCTTCCGGGATGTTGCTATCTTCTATCTCTTTGGCGTTATAATCTTCCCTAAACTCCGTGAAAAGCTCCTGCATGCTTCTGCAGCCACGAACCTCAAGACCGCAGGGTTTGATCGTATCCGGACCCGGTGTGACCGGCTTATCCAGATGAATTTCTCCACAACAATACGGATTCCAGAATCCCTGATACCAGTAATGAACGGATTCCTTTGTCTCCCCGTCTTCCTCGAACGTGAGATGCGCCTTATAGACCATGACCACAAGATTAAAGTGATAATAATCTCCGGCATCGTATGACTTAAACTGGCCGAGAAGTTCCAGTTCTTTAAGGGCAGCGCCTTCGGGGATATATGATTCTTCGAAGACCTGACGGCTGTATTCATCCATGAATCTCAACTCGCCTTTGGTGAGTTCACTCAGGGAATTAATACCACCACACGGCAATACCGGTTCATACGCTTGACCGTTGACCGGAAGCAGCGGCTCGGCACGATAAGAACTGTCAACATACGGATCTTCACTCCACATCTTAACAAAGCCTTCTACGGATTCAGTTGACTCGAAGCCGCTGACGCTCCAGTTATCAAAGCACACTCTTCTTCCGAGATCGATCATACTTGTCTTATCGATACTTCCATCCTGATAAAGACCCGGGAAGCCGCAATGCCAGAAGAAACACTCTTCAGTCGGAGCATCACCTGTTTCATCCGTAACAACGACCTGATAGAAGAGACTGTAGTTATACGGGCAATCGTCATCCTCTGCCGCGGAACTGTCTTTGAAGATAACCATGAAAAAATAGTTAAGATCCTTGACGGTCACGCCGTCAGGAAGTTTGTCGACCACGTCATCCTGGAAGTAATCCTCAGCTTCGCCACGCAAAGTTTGGAACATCTTGTCCGTGATCTGATCGACCTTTGTAACCGGGACGTGCCCGCCGACATCCGGATCGTCCGAAGTATCATCCGTGGCCTCTGTGTCATCCACATCATCCACGATATCTATCGGGTACTCTTCCGTGGTATCGATCTCTGTTGTTTCTTTTGAAGTGGTAGTTTTGTCCTTCGGGTCATTAAACCCGCCGCAGCCTGACAGTAGAATACCTGCAGACAGGACAGAAGCGATCAGAAGAACGATCGCGTTTATCTTTTTGTTCTCTTGATTTTTGCCATTCCCATTCATCAACATCGGCAACCCCTCCCGACATTTGAACCCTAGCCGTTTGCACGGACATTAAATACGTATCTATTCCGAAACTTTCTTTTGCGCGAACTTTAAAGTCCACGTCTATCTGTCGATGAATGTCAGTTTACGCTTAATATTTTAGCAGTCTTCAGCGTTTCGGCAGTTGTCTGGTTGTCTTCATTATACCTTGGATCGTCGAAAAGCTAATGACATTATTGTCACTCGATGCGTAAGGCTTTTTCTCAGCTTCCCTTTCTTACCTCGATAACGTCACGGATCGCCTTGATGCGTCCGAATACGCGGTCGAGCTGTTCCTGGTCTTTGACTTCGATCGTCATCGTGAAACGCGCCGTGATGTCTTTCATCGCGGACATGGATGCCGACGTGATCGGGATGCGCTCCTCGGCGATCGCGTTACTGATATCCGCCAGAAGGTGACGGCGGTCATGCGCAATGACCGTAAACTCGACCGGATAGATCGCCTTGGTATGCTCCTGGTTCGCCCAGTAGACTTCGATCAGACGCGACGCACGCTCTGCGGCACGTGTTGACGCGGTGGCGTTACGAAGGATATTTCTTATGTTGCTGCAGTCTTTTCTGTGGACGCCGACGCCGTTACCGCGCGTGATGTATCCGATGATCTCATCGCCCGGGACCGGATTACAGCATCTGGAAAGATGCACGAGGCAGTTGTCGATACCCGTGACCACAACGCCCGTTTCCTGATGTGCTTTTGCCGAAGCACGCTTGCCGGAGATGTGCTGTTCCTGTGAAGACGCGGAAAGCGCCGGTCCGGCCGTCAGGTTCTTTTCGTCAAGGATCTCTTTTGCGATCGGCTGATAAACGACCTGACCGTTGCCCGTAACACGGTAACCGAGTTCGAATCTTTCGTCCTCCGGAAGAGATTTGATGTATTCGTCACGAAGACGTCCGACGACTTTCTGGGCCGTGATGACACCGTAACCGATGGACGCGTAAAGGTCGTCGAGTGTATTCTGCGCGGTCTTTTTGAGAATCGTCTCGACAAACGGTTTCTGCAGGAGCTGTTGCGGCGTAAAGCCGAGCTTCTTCATCTCACGCTCGAGCGATTCCTTACCGATCAGGATATTCTCGTCTCTGGATTCTTTCTTGTACCACGAATTGATCTTCGATTTCGCGGCAGAGGTCTTGACCATCTTCAGCCAGTCACGAGACGGTCCCTTGATCTGGTCGGACGCCAGGATCTCGACGATATCGCCGTTTTGAAGTTCATAGGAAAGCGGAACGAGTCGGCCGTTGACTTTCGCGCCGTACATTCGGTTACCGATACCACTGTGGATCGTGTACGCAAAGTCGATCGGGCACGAATGCAGCGGCAGCGAGATAACATCTCCCTTCGGAGTAAATACGAATACTTCCTCCGCGACAAGACCGGTCTTTAAGGAGTCGAGGTATTCACCCGCGTCCTTGGACTCGCCCTGCCAGTCGAGGATCTGACGCAGCCACGAAAGTTTGTTGTCGAAAGACGTATTCTTCTGCTTGGTGTTGGAGTTGCCGCTCTCTTTGTATTTCCAGTGCGCGGCGATACCGTATTCCGCGGTCCTGTGCATCGCCAACGTTCTGATCTGTACTTCAAACGGGATACCTTCCTTACCGATGACCGTCGTGTGAAGCGACTGGTACATGTTCGGCTTCGGCATCGCGATATAGTCCTTGAAACGGCCCGGCATCGGGTAATACATCTCGTGAACGAGACCCAATACCGCATAGCAGTCCGATACGGTGTCAACAATGATTCTGCACGCGAAGATATCGTAGATCTGATCCAGGTGCTTGTCCTGCTTTTTCATCTTATTGTAGATGCTGTAGAAGTGCTTCGGTCTTCCTTCGATCTCGGCGTGGATGCCCATCTTCGAGATCCTTTCGCTCATCTCACCGACGACGTTCTCGAGAAACTTTTCTCTCTCGGATCTCTTCTGGGAGATCGCGCCGACGAGCTCGTAATAGGCGTCCGGATCCGTGTAGCGAAGGCAAAGGTCCTCAAGCTCCCACTTGATCTTATAGATACCGAGACGGTGTGCCAGAGGCGCGTAGATATCACGGGTCTCCATGGAGATCTCCTTCTGGCGCTCCGGATTCTGGTGCTTCATGGTACGCATGTTATGGAGACGGTCAGCAAGCTTGATGAGGATAACGCGGATGTCCTTGGCCATCGCCAGGAACATCTTACGCATGTTCTCCGCCTGCTGCTCTTCTTTTGACGAATAAGGGATACGACCGAGTTTGGTAACGCCGTCGACAAGGAGCGAAACGTCTTCACCGAAGATCTCGGCGACAAGTTCGCTTGTTACGGGCGTATCTTCAACGGTATCGTGCAGGAACGCTGCCACCAGCGTATCGGTATCGACTTCGAGCTCCGTCAGGATCTGCGCCGTCGCGATCGGGTGGATGATATACGGTTCGCCGGATTTTCTCTTCTGCGAGCTGTGTGCTTTATACGCGAAAACGAAGGCGCGGCGGATCCGATCCGACTCGTCTTTTTCCGAATAGGACTTATATTTCGTGATGACTTCGTCGAGCATGTCGAGGATCTCTTCACTTACATCCTCCGGCATGGTCTCATCGCGAAGCTGCGCGAAAAGCTCCTCTACTTCGGGCGCCATCTCTTCGATTTTCTTGTTGTCTCCACTCATTTTGTCATATCCCCAAAAAGCACTTGAAATGTTTTTGTTGTTTCGAGTTTAACCCTGTCAACGACAGATAGCAAGGAAAAACATATTCTTTCGTCGTTTATGCGCACCATCTTCAGAAGCCCCGCTTCGCTGAAAATGTCCAGCGCGCGGGCGATCTTAAAGGCATGGAGCGGCTTTCTGTATTTGCCCGTCAGAAGTCTGGCGAGAAGGCTAAGGTCGACGATATTCGTCTCGTCTTTGCAGTTTTGCTGGAAATGGCGGTACAAGATCCCCATCTCTTCGCCGGTCGGGCGCAGGTCTTCTTCCTTGCACTTGCCGATCAGGGCGATCTGCTTCAGAGGCAGCTTATTGCGATAGAGGTTTTCCAGGACCTCCGGGGTATCCCAGATGATCTTCCCTATTTTACTGAAATGCATATCCGCGACGCGGAGCGAGAGGCTCTCGTTTCCGTTCCAGACGTTGATGCCCATCTCGATCAGAGCGTCGACGGAGCTTCCTTCGGCGAACATATCGGCCCATTCACCCGCGCCAAACGCGATCGCGTCGTAGTTTTTTACGTTTCCGCTCTCCTCGTCCTTATAGCTCAGCACGAGCTTGAGGTGGCGGTTTCCCGCGCCGACGGTCTTCGGGGACAGGACCTTCAAGTCGGAAAGAAGGAAAACGGGTTCTCGGTTGCCCTCACCGAACGGCTCGAGCCCGGCGAGTTCTTTTGCCGTGGAAAGAGAAACGTCCTTCGGCGTGATGACCATGTCGATGTCGGTGCAGAGAATGTCCTTTTCGGTGTTTCTTTCTTCGGCAAAAGCACTTACGCGCTTTTTGAATTCCGGGAAGCTTTCTTTTTCTACGGACACACCGGCGGCTCTCTTGTGTCCGCCATACTGTAACACTGTTTCACCGCAGGATTTCAGGCATTCCAGGATCGGAAAGTCGCCTGCGGTGCGGCAGCTTCCCTTAAGGATCCCGTCCTCTTCCGCGAACACGATCGCCGTTCTCTGATAGCGGTTCACGAGTCGGTTGGCGACGATTCCGAGGATGCCGAGGTGCCAGTTCTCACCAACCACGATGATCGGCATGGACGCGTTTTTCATGTTCGTGATCAGTTCCTGATCGGCTTCGATCTGTGCAACGGCTTCGTCCACGAGCGACTGCTCGAGTTCCTGACGGCGTGAGTTCTCGGAAATGAGTTCATCGGTCAGTGCGATCGCGCGGGAAGGATCCTGCGTCAGAAGAAGTTCCAGCGCGCGGTCCGCTTCACCGAGGCGGCCGCATGCGTTGATCTTCGGAGAGATCTGGAAAGAAATGTCGCCCGTTGAGACGGAAAGCGGGATGTTCATGTCCAGCGCGGCATTTCCCGAGCCCGCGTTAGCGTTCTGCTTCACGGAGGAAAGCAGCGCGCGAAGTCCCGGACGTTTGGTATTACTTAAGGCGGTGAGGCCCTCTTTGACGATCGTTCTGTTTTCGCCGGTGAGGCTGACGACATCCGCGATCGTTCCGATCGTGACGATGTCGAGATAGTTTCTCCACTCTTCTTTTCCGACCTTCTCCGGAAAGTTCGGTTCAAGCGCGGCAACGAGCTTCAGGGCAACGCCTGCGCCGCAAAGGTGGATGAAAGGATAGGTGTTATCGGTTCTTTTCGCGTCGATGACGGCGAGCGCCGGGGGAAGTTCTTCTTTGACTTCATGGTGGTCGGTAACGATAACGTCCATGCCCTCATTGACCAGCTGTTCCACCGACTCCGCATTTGCGACACCGCAGTCCACGGTGATCAGAAGATCTGCTTTCTTTTCGCGGATACGATCCAGAAGGCCGTCGGAGATTCCGTAGCCTTCGCTTAAGCGGTTCGGGATGACATAGTCGATATCCGCGCCGAGTTTTCTGAAGAACAGCATCAGGATCGCGGTCGCGGTCACGCCGTCGGCATCGTAGTCGCCGCAGATCAAGATCTTCTCTTTTTCATTGACGGCAGAGGTGATGCGGTCGACCGCGATCTGCATATCGTTAAAAAGGAACGGATCGTGCCACTCGAGTTCTTTTCCCGAGAAAAAAGTATCCGGATCGATACCACGGGTATGTAGAAGGCGCATCAGAAGCGAAGACTCGCTTTCACCGGCCTTTTCGGACATATCATCAAAAGCAGGCGTCTCGTCCGGAAGCCGCCACTTTTTCTGTAAAAGGATCACGTTATAACTCCAAATTCATTGCTTATGTATATTGTAGCATAAGAACAATGAAACAGACGGAAACAATCGTATTAAACCGAGTAAAAAGGGCTCACAAATTATCCCTGATCACCATAAGTTGATCCCTGAGAATTTCCTCTTCAGCTGTAGTAATGTTTTCGTGTTGCGCCAAGTAGGAATCAATCGTTTCTACAGCGGTGCCCCTGCCGATCAATTCCTTAAGCGCATCGCAGTTTTCCTTCAAGGAAGCCACGGCGTCTTCGGGGTGGTTCGTTAAAGAAATATCTATCAGATACGGATAGTCGATAACTGCTTGAAGCAATTCTTCATCCGTCATCTTATCTAACTCTTCCTGGGATATATGAAAGCGATCTTTACTCTGATCCACTGTTTCCGGATTTTCCATAGGAGTTTCCGCGGGAATGCTTTCAGCACCACTTTTCTTTGATCTTGAGTTCAGAAAAAGACATGTGCCGATCGCGACAACGACTACAAGGGAGACAATCACTATCCATACCATTGCCTTCTTTTTCATGCTTTACTCACCATCCTATGTGTTTTGATTATATCACTTCAACCGCATTCACCGATATAAGAACACACCGCCCGGTGCATTTTTCTGCATCCGGACGGCGCGTGCTCAAAATATATATTGGAGGGTTATTATGAGGGTTATTCTACGTTCTTCAGCGCGTCAGCCAGCGGGATCTTCTTGATGCGGATCATGTCAAAGATCGCAACGACCGCGTAGGAAACAACGAGGATCAGGATCATCTTCGCGATACCCATCGGGCTGATGTAGATGTCGAACCATCCGTTCAGTGAGTTCATGTAGAGACGGAAGACGCCTGCCAGACCCAGGATCGCCAGCGCTGCTGTCAGGATCGCGCTCACGATGACCACGATCGAAGTCAGAAGGATATAAAGGCTGTTGATCTCTCCGTTTTCGTATCCGAGGACCTTGACCATTGAGATGGAGGTCGCGTTCTTTTCGATGATGATCTTTGTGAGAAGATACATCATCAGGATCGCCATGATCATGCAGACCCAGGAGACCATGTCCATCATGCCGCCCATCGAGTGATCAAGCTGTGTCGCGATGGCCATGACATCTTCGATCGTAACGACGGTGTAGATGTTCTCGTAGTTGATATCCGAGATCGCATTCTGCGAAAGGTAACCGGTAAACGCGTCTTCCGAAAGGCCGAAGATCTTGTTGAAATTTTCCTGCGGGAGGAATACGCAGAGCGCGCCGTCATAGTCATATACGCCCTTGATGACAAAGTCGTAGGACTTGTCACTGTACTTTTCTTTCAGCGTGATCGTGTCACCTTTCGAGAGCATGAACTTCTTCTGATACGGAGACGAGATCCAGATCTCATTTCCGGAAAGGGCTTCATCGATCTTGATGTAACGGCTGCCGCTTTCGTAGCCGTAAACACCGATCTCTTCACCCTTATGCACGCCGTTGATGGTCTCAAGTGATGCCACACAGTACTTCTCTGCTGTTTCTTCCGAAGTCGAGATGACGTTTCCTTCTTCGTCCTGATATCCCTTCAGAATGTACTGATAGTTCGAGAGCATGTTCTCATCGATCTTCGCCTTGTAATGGTCGAGCGTCTGCGGAAGTCCGATCGAGAAAGCGAGCATCAGCATGACAAACGCGATACCGACGAACAGTACGAGGTAGCCACCCAAATTATCGAGAAGGATACGCAGACGGAATCTCTTCAGGAAGCTCCAGGATGGAAGTCTCATGGCCTTCTTTCTCTTCGAGGTGCGAAGGTCGCGGCGCAGGAATCTAAGCGGCGACAAACGCAGTTTCCTGTAGATGACGACGAAGTTGATGATGATCATCAGTATCATCGGCAGGAGCGTCGTTACGAGAAAAGCGTCCATGTTCCAGCGTGTCTCGTAGGTCACGAGGCTGTAGGAATTGTAATAGAGCGCAACCGCCGCGTCCTTAAAGATCGTGTAGCCGAGGAGATTGCCGACAGCCGACGCCAGAAGTGTCACGATGATCGGAACGATCATGTAGTGGCGGAGAAGCTCGCCTCTTGTGTAACCGGTTGCGCGAAGTGTACCGATGACCGCCGATTCATTTACGATGGTGTTGCTGGTCGTGATCGCGAAGATGAAGGCCAGCACCGCGATGAAGACATACACCAGAACTGACATTATTGCCTTGTCCGATCCCATATCTTCCGGTGCGAAGTGGATCGCCTGGTTGGCGTATTCAGGAACGAAATCTGTCAGTTCATTGATGTCTTCTTTCTTCTCAGCGAGCAGCTGCATCGCTTCGGGGTCCTGGCTTTGGATCTTCACCTGAAGTTCCTCGGCAGTTGCTTTTTCATCGGTAAAACCACCTGTCGCCGAAAGAACCGCGAGTTTTTCCATCAGGGCGTCTGCCTTTTCTTTCTGCTCGGGAGTATTTGCCGGCGCTTCGTTATACATGAAAGCGTACTGATAAAATGTCGAGGACGGAAGCGCCTCCCAGCCCTCCGGTGTCATGACCGCGATGTCGAAGTCGACCGCGTTGAACATGAAGTCGGAGTTGTTTTTATAAAGAGTGGTGTAGTCGGAAGACGAGATCAATCCGGATACGGTAAAAGCACTTTCGCCGACATACAGTGTGTCGCCGACCTTGATGCCTTTGATGTCGGCGTGGTTCTTGTCGAGCGCGATCTCATTTGCCGCCGCCGGCATTTCGCCCTTCATGAGGCAGGCGCGGTTAACGTCGGTCCTGATCTTAAATACGCGGACCGTAACTTCTTTCTCATCAGACTCGATTCTTTCGGAGGGCTTCATGCCACCCTCTTCGTTCTCCGAAGTGACCGCTTTCATTTCATTCGGAGCTGTCTTGCTTTCGCTCAGATCCTTATAGAACTGCTCATAAACAGTGATGCCTTCTGCTTCGATCTCATTAAGAAGCGACTCGGATGCCTGGTAGCGAAGTTCGAAGTGACCGTTTTCGATCGAATACTTTTCGTAGGACTCATCGATCGCGGCCATCATGCTGTCGTTTCCGACGTCGATACCGGACGCGAGCGCGATCATAAATACCATCAGGAGGAAAACTACAAAATACTTCTTCCAATCTTTTTTCAGTTCTCTGAAGAGGCGCTTGCGCATCGGATTGCCGACTTTCTTCTGCGAAGAAACGGCGCCCGGAGCATATGCCGCGCTCCTTGCTTTATTGATATTCGTTGCCATGATTCTCTCCTCCGCTTACCATTCGAGATCTACTGCGGAGACCTTGTTGTCATTGATGATGTTCTTTCTCACTTTACCGTCACGAAGCTTGATCGTGTGATCTGCCATCTTACTGATCTCTTCGTTATGAGTGACCATGATGATGGTGTTTCCGTACTTCCTGTTCACGTCCTCGATGAGCTTTAGGATCTCTTTACTGGTGTTGTAGTCGAGGGCACCGGTCGGCTCATCGCACAGGAGGATGTCAGGATTCTTGACGATCGCGCGGCCGATCGATGTTCTCTGCTGCTGACCGCCGGAAAGCTGATTCGGAAGCTTGTAGCGGTGTTCCCAAAGACCGAGGGTGTTCAGGAGTTCGTCGATATCCAGCGGCTTATCGGAAAGATACGCGCCGACTTCGATATTCTCTTTTACGTTCAGGTTCGGGATCAGGTTGTAAAGCTGGAAAACGTAGCCAAGGTGTTTTCTTCTATAGCGGGTCAGTGCTTTTTCATCCATATCGCGGAGCTTGTCGCCGGCGATCGCGATGTATCCGTCGTCTGCGCTGTCGATGCCGCCGATGATGTTAAGAAGTGTGGATTTACCTGACCCGGAAGGTCCGAGGAGTACACAGAACTCACCTTTGGATACTGTGAAATCCATTCCGCGGAGGACTTCCTGTCTGCTGTCGCCCTTGCCAAATGCCTTACATACATTGCTTACTGTTAAGAATTCATTTTCGGACATAACTATTACCTCTGATGTCTTTCCCGGAAGCGCCGGAAGCTAATGTCGCGATCCCTGCTGAAGCGATTTGTTTCCGCTTCTCCCCATTGCAGTTCTCGCCGCGCATGTGTTTTTGCCTCTGCGCTTCCGCTATAATTGGTAAACGGTTTAACATATGAACAACCGTTCATATGTATTGTAATTCACATGTTCATATTTTGCAAGCGCCAATAGTTAGTCATGGCTTACAATGTTTATTCGATTTCCGATTTGGTTTTTTGGGAATTCTTCCAAGAGCCATCTCGCCACCTCCTTTTCCCCGGGCAACAAAAAACGAGTCTTTTGCTGCAGTCAATCAAGTGCAGTAAAAGTCTCGCTTCTTCGGACATACCCCGGAGTTCCTCCTTTGTTTCCTCATTTTCCGACATCCTGGCTTTCCTCTCGGACGGCCGGATAAGAGATGAGGCCAATAGGGGTTCCCGAGCTGACGACATATGTCACATGCTTCCGATACGGCTCCGGTTTGACACGGCTCCTGAAGGGTCCCGAAGCATGTAAGCTACTCCCTAATACGTTTTCAGTTTAGCCCTGTCGCGCAGATATGAAAACCCGCGGATTCTCCGTAAAAAGAAAGATCTCACGGAGATCTTGCCGTGAGATCGGAACTAAACTTGAAAATCCACCCTTTTCTTTTTTCGGATGCGTGTTATAATCGCGTGTTCTATGTTTCGTTCTATTTTCACTCGATTTTTAGAACAAAACCTAGAACATTGCCCCGTGTTCTATGTTTCGTTCTATTTTCCGCGCGTTTTTAGAACAGAACATAGAACAATGCCCCTATTCAACAAATCGTTCTACTTTTTTCCATTTTGCAGAACAAAACGTAGAACAAAGCCACACTGAACATCAGTAAGCACGAAAAAAGCCTGCCGGATCTGATCCGACAGGCTTTTGATTAAGCAATTTCATTAAGAGTAATTATCTCTTACGCTTTCTAGCCGCCTCCGACTTCTTCTTACGGCGTACAGAAGGCTTTTCGTAATGCTCTCTCTTACGTACCTCAGCGAGTACACCAGAACGAGCGCAGGAACGCTTGAAACGACGCAAAGCACTGTCAAGGGACTCATTTTCTTTAAGTCTGATTTCCGACACTTGTTATCCCTCCTTCCGTGCAATAAAATTAGGAAACCCATAAATATCGGTTTCAAACAGGACATATAATACTCTAAAAATCCCCCTACGTCAAATAAATTCGAGTATAAAAACAGAAAAAGCACTGCGAGAGTGCTTTTTCCGTTTTCCTGGGGGAGATTTCTCAGAGACTCTGCAGGAGCTCTGTGACTTTCACAAGATCTTCTCTGATGTTGATCTTCTGCGGGCACTGTTCTTCGCAGGCACCGCACCACATACAGTTTTCCGGCTTCTCTTCGGCGCTCATGTTGCTCCACTCCCACTTGGAGTGACCGACGTTGCCGTATTTACCGAATTCATTCCAGATCCGGAAGGAACCCGGGATGTTGACACCGCCCGGACACGGCATGCAGTAACGGCATCCTGTGCATGGATTATAAACTCGCGCGTCGAGGGCTTCTTTCAGTCGGCCCATCGCGGCAAGTTCTTCTTCTGTCATTGCTTCGTAGCGGTTGAATGTATCGAGGTTATCCTCGAGCTGATCTTCCGCGGACATACCGGAAAGGATGACCTTCACGTTCTCAAAAGAAGCGACGAAACGCAGCGCCCAGGATGCCTTGGACTTGCCGGGGCGGATCTGGTTGAGTTCAGAAAGAAGATCGTCCGGATACATGCAGAGGGATCCGCCTCTGATCGGCTCCATGACGATGACCGGGATACCTAAAGATTCTGCAAGGAGAAGTCCTTTTGTTCCGGCCTGGTTCTCGATATCCATGAAGTTGAACTGGATCTGGCAGGCATCCCACGGATACTTCTTGATCCACTTCTCGAATACCGGATAGTCATCGTGGAAAGAGAATCCGACGTTCTTGATCTTGCCCTGCTTCTTGAGGTCAAACATGAAGTCGATGACGCCCGCGTCTTCCATTTCCTGGAAGCGGTCTTCGTTCATGGCGTGCAGGAGATAAAGGTCGAGGTAATCCTGCTGGAGCTTACCCAGCTGCTTTTCGAACATTGCCTCGGCGTCCTCACGGGTCTTGATCTCCCATACCGGAAGTTTGGTCGTCAGGAAGTACTCATCGCGCGGAATTTCCTTGAGGACTTCGCCGACTACGATCTCCGACTCGCCGCCGTGATAAGGATAGGCTGTGTCGTAGTAGTTTACGCCCATTTTGTGAGCGTGAAGGAGCATGGCTCTTGCTCTGGCCTTATCGATCTTTCCGTCTTCCGTCGTCGGGAAACGCATGCAGCCGAAGCCTAAAACCGATACCGGTTTGTCAAATCCGTTCATCGTTCTCGTAAACATAGTGTACCTCCCCGTATTTCTTTGTTATCTTTTTGCGGCTTTTTTGCGCGCACATAGTTACCACTTTATAAGTCTATTCTACATAAGAACGCTTCCAAAAAATACTATTATTTTTCCACGAACAAGCAATGATTTGCCCACTTTCCGCGTATGTGATACTATTAGCCTGACCATGGTGGTCTGGGAGGAATCAATGGACATCGACATATCATCGCTTACTTTCCGTGATGCGTCCAAAGAAGAAAAGAGTCGTATTTTCCGTGTACTGAATCTTCGCGGCACGGTTTGTCTCGTGTTGTCGATCGTAGCGCTCGTCGCCGTTTTCCTGATCCCCGGTCGTCTTAAGTGGATCACCGCCGTAGCTCTCGGTCTGGCGGTCATCATCCTCGCTTACGCAGTCATTTCCGATATGCCCGCATGGACCTGCAAGGTATGTAAGGGCATCGTTTCCAATAAGCGCGAAGTCCAGCCCGATGAAGAGACAGGTATTTACTATGACGCCGTCACCTTCACTTCAGAAAAAGGCGAAGTCATGGAAGAAATGCCTGTTTTTTCCAAAAAGACACTTCAGCTTCTGAACGAAGGATCTCACGCGACCATCATCTGCTACAACAAACGCCACCCGATCATTCTCGCTGACGAGCAGCTCCACGATTAAATAAATGAATAATAAAACAGAACCGAACCATGGCTTTAGTTCGGCTCTGTTTAGGGGAGACACAACATAAGTTATTATCTTAAGTTGTTTGCTGCTGTTTTTTGTCGCGCGTTTCTTTCCGAAAAGCACCTGTACTTCTATTACTTCTCGAAAAGCACTTAGACTTCGATATAAGCGCCTGCCTGTGCTTTCCACATCTCGGCGTACTTACCGCCCTTGGAAAGAAGCGATTCGTGTGATCCTTCTTCAACGATCTTACCTTCTTCTAACATGAAGATACGATCGGCAAGTCTCGTCGTCGAAAGACGATGCGAGATAAAGATAACGGTCTTGTCTTTTGTCGCCTGAAGCATCGCGTGGTTGAGCTGATACTCCGCGATCGGGTCGAGCGCCGAAGACGGCTCGTCGAGGATCATGAGAGACGCGTTCTGATAGAACACACGAGAGATCGCGAGCTTCTGCTGCTCACCGCCCGAGAGGTCCACGCCGTTCTCGGAGAACTCATGCGTCAGAGGCGTATCCCACTTCATCGGAAGCGAGTCGACCTTTTTCATCAGCCCGCTGTCAGAAAGCGCGTTCTTCACACGTTCATCGTCGGCCTTCGATCCCACATTGAGGATAACGTTTTCCTTTACGGTTCCCGCGAAGATCTCGAAGTCCTGGAATACAGTTCCGATCGAGTCACGATAGGCTTCGACATCGTAGTTTCGAACGTTCACGCCGTCCGCGAGGATTCTTCCCTCACTGCAGTCGTAAAGTCTCATCAGGAGCTTTACGAGCGTCGTTTTACCGGCTCCGTTATATCCGACCAGAGCGATCTTTTCACCGGGCTTTACCTGAAGGTTGATATCGGAAAGCACTGCCGGGAGATCCTGCTTGTAGGAGAAGCCGACACCCTCGAGGGAGAGTGCTTTTGCAGAAGAAGTCGGGACCGTGTCGCCTTCGGAAACGATCTTCGGCTCGTAAGCCAAAAAGTCTCTGATCTTCTGGATGTAAAGGCTCGTCTCGCACGCCTTCGGGTAAGTCTCCGTGAATACTCGGAGGTTTCTCTTTAAGTCACCGAAGCGGTGGACAAGCATGACCATCGCCGACAGCGAAAGCGCCTTCTGAAGGATCGTCCTTACCATGAGGTAACTGGTGTAGAGTACATCACTGATGAAGTCGCCGAAGAGATAGTTCTTGAGAAACGCCAGGCCGAACTTCTTCTTCGCCATGGATTTCTCTGCTTCGTAAACTTCGTCGTTCGCCTTCTGGAAACGCTCTTCGAGCACATCCGTGACCTCCGGATCGAGACGGATCTCCTTGGCGTAATCCTTGAGATAGAAGACACGCTTTACATAGTCGCGCTTTCTTTCCGGCGGGTAGCGGAGCATTCTGACCTTAAAGGAAAGCTTGTTGTACGCCTGGTTCGCGAAATAGCTCAGGATAAAGGACGCCAGCACGAAGAGGATCGAGAACTTATCTCGGATCAGGAAGTATCCGCCCGTTAAGATGACGACCGTAAGACCGCTTAAGACACTTCGGATGAAGTCCATCGTGCTGTCGATACGCTTATCGACTTCGGAGATCGAAAGCACCTGGCTGTTATAGAAATCCGGATCGTCATAGCAGGAAAGGTCAACGGATCTCGCCTTCTCGTAAAGGCGCATCTTGATCTTCTCTCGAACCTTCGGCCGTTCTTTTTCGGTCATGTAATCACCCGCGAAGACCGTGAAGATCATGCCGAGCGTGATCAGGGAAGCGATCAGGATGATCATGGCGGCAACTCTTCGGAAGGAGTAGCCGAACTCCGCCGCTTCGAGGACGAAGCCGATCAGGAATACGTGTTCGATGAAGATCGAGCATTCACCACGGATCGCGTCGAGCGCCGGCAAAATAACGAACTTCGGGGAGGCGTCGAACATCATCTTCATGAAGAAGAAATTGTTCTTTATGACCTGCGAGGCCGGCTGTTTGATCTTCTTATCTTTTTCGTCGGCAAAAGCACTTTTCGAGTTACTCACAGGATCACCTCCTCTTCCTTTTCTACGGCCAGATAATTCATGGCCTGACGGATATACATCTTCGCGTATTTTCCGTGCTCATCGATCAGTTCTCTGTGGGAACCGCGCTCGATGATCGTGCCCTTTTCGAGCATGAATACCTTGTCGCAGTTCTTTACGGAAGAAAGGCGGTGCGAGATAAATACCATCGTGTGGTCTCTGCCTTCCTTCATGATGTTTTTGAAAAGCTCATACTCCGCAATCGGGTCGAGGGCCGAAGACGGCTCGTCGAAGATCTTGATCGGAGATTCCTTGGCAAAAGTTCTTGCCACCGCGAGTTTCTGATGCTGGCCGCCGGAAAAGACCGCGCCGTTCTCATCGAATTCTTTGGTCATGATCGTGTCGACACCTTCCGGGAGCGACTCGACTTTTTCGAGGATGCCCGCTCTTCTTAAGGAACGGCGAACGATCTCGTCTTCGTTCTCGTAGTGTCTTCCCATCAGAACATTTTCCTTGATGCTCATGGCGAAGATCGCGAAGTCCTGGAACGTCGTCGCGAAGAGTCGGCGGTATGCTTTCAGGTCGTATTCCTTGATGTTCTTTCCGTTCAGAAGGATCTCACCGGAAGTCGGATCATAGAAACGAAGCAGCAGCTTGATGATCGTCGTTTTACCCGCGCCGTTATGTCCGACGAGAGCTACGATATCGCCCTTATCGACTCGGAACGAAAGATCCTTGATCGTCTCTTCGTCCTTATAGGAGAAGCATACGTTCTTGAATTCGATGCTCTCGAACTCGCCCGGATCTTCGCCTTTTTGATCCTGTGGGATCTTCTCTTCGTACTCGAGGAAAGTTCTGAGGTTATTGACGAAGATGCCGTTCTTGATGAGGTTCATGATGTTCTCAAAAGCGCGGATCAAGATCCATGTCATCGCGACCATAAGACTCGTCATGATCGCCATCTGCGCGAGCGAGATCGTCTTACTTACGAGGTTCCTGTAGATCGCGTAGAGAAGCACACCTTCGAAGATGATCGTGAATGTGAAGGTGATCCTCCAGAACGAAAGCGCGCAGTTGGCAAACGCGTACTTCAAAGCCGCTTTAACGTTCTTGTCTGTCGCGTCCTTATACTGCTTTCGAAGAAGCTCGAACACATCGGAAAGTCGCATTTCCTTCGCGCCATCCGGAAGATACATCATACGGTTGACGTAGTTATGGACCTTGTTGTTCGGCACCTGCGCCTGGTATCTTTTGTACTCATACTTCTGCTTATAGTTACCGAAGATGAAGTTACCGATCAACGGTGAGATGATGAACAGTACGGCGTAATGGTCGATATCGAACATGAAGTAGAAGACGACCGCGAGTGCCGGTATCGATACCAGGAACTCCCAGAAGCTTCGAACGATCACGAAGATCTTTTCTTCCGCGCCGTCCATCGCCATCGTGTACTTGTCGTAGAAATCCGAATCCTCATAGCAGCGAAGCTCTACATTCTTTGCCTTCGCGAAAAGCTCCTTGTAGATGCCTCCGTAGAGTCTTACCGCACCCAGTGGGAATATCACGTTATCTGCGTATTTCTCATATAGGTTGATAAAAAAGAAGATCACGCCTGTGACGATAATGAACGTCATTACCGTCCGAAACGGCGCGTCACTGTCGAGCGATTCGATGATCTTTCTCATGAAAACGCCGTCGAAGAATACCCATTCGAAATACCCGAAGATCGCGAAGATCAATCCGGCGATGACCATGGCACGGCTGTACTTTGCCGCCAGTTTCATGGCAAATACGTTATTCTCGACCGTTCGCCGGAAAGACAGATTGTCCTTTTTCTTTTTCCCCTTTGCTTCCTTACTCATTTGTGTTTCCTTACCTTTTTTGTTTTGCCTTTGACATCAAAAGAATAACACAGTGAGTAGAAAGCAAACAGTTACTGCTGGTCTAATTTTACGAAAGTTTTTTCTACCTTACGAAAACAGTAGATCACATATCCGAAGCAGACCAGGATAATGACCGCGTAAAATAGCGGATAGACGATGTTGAGGATGTATTTCGGATAAGAAAACGCGCGGAACGGCATCACGATCCATCTCGCGATACTGAAAGCGCCGGCAAATACGGCTGCCGCTCCCCCGTCTTCCAGTTTCTTTTTCAGGATAAGCGCAAGAGTAAGCGCGATCAGAACGCCCAGGATCTCATAAAGCTGCGTCGGATGGACCGCGTGGTTTCCCTGGTATATGATCCCGAGCGGATCGATAAAATCATGGATCTTTTCATTGGCCGGAAAGACCATTCCCCATGGGCGTGTCGTATGCTTTCCGAAACAGCATCCGTTAAGGAAACATCCGATCTTCAGGATAACGATCCCGCAGGCGCACGGGATAACAAACGCGTCGGCGATCTTCCTCGGATCCTTTTTCCGTACAAGACAGAAAAGAAGAATTCCGAGAACGCCCAGTACGAGCCCTCCCATCAGAGAAAGCTTGGAATAGGTAAGTGTCCAGATGTGAAAGCCCTTCTTGTACTCATTCGGATTCAATATCGCATTCAGAAGCCTTGCTCCGACGATCGCGAAAACGATGAGGCCAAGCGGCAGAAGCCGCCTCTCCCAAGAGGAGAGAAGCGGCTTGAGCTTGATCACTGACAGGATATATCCGACGATCCCGGCAAGGATCGCCATCAGGTAGTATGTCGAAAAAGTATGTCCTGAAATATAAAGATATGGGTACACGCATTAATCCTTCGTTGCATCAATGGAGAATATCTCATCGTAGACGTGGACACCCTCTTCTGTTATATCTTCGCATGTCAGGTTGTTCGTAGTCAGGTGGTACGTCGCTCCGTCCTGCTGAACTTCGATAATGCCCGTCATTGGCAGATCCGAACCGGTCGCGTTGGGCATTCTGCTGACATCAGTTCCCGTAACCGTAAACTGCGTGCCGTCGTAAACAGCTTTCAGCGCAAGTACACCCGTCGAGCCATTCTCTCTCGAGACGTCCAGGATGATCAAGCAGTTGCCGGAAGCCGGATCCGCCGATTCGATAGTCATCTTATCAAGTTTGATATCGGCATACGCCGATTCGTCGATCATGGCTTTCAGCGAGTCGTCACAGTCCTGCTTACTCATCGAATCCATATCCACATCGTAGCCATCAAGATCGTCCGGATTCGTCTTGTAATACTCGTATCCTTCATCGGTGAGATTGATGCTGACAAGTTTAAACGTTCCTGAATATGTACCCAGAAGTTCTTCCAGAGGAATACCTTCGAACTTCAATTCGATCTCCGGTGTATCCATCGAGAACGGCACTGTCAGGATCGGCTTGGCGGTAGCAAGATCCGCGCCCGGCGAGAATATCTGCAAATTCATCGGTTCGCCCGCCAGAACATATCCGATCCATGTCATCGTAAATGTACCGCATCCTTTATCATCCAGTTGGATCTGCCACTCCTCGGGAACCGCCGCGGAATTCAGCTGCGAGAATACTGCCGTGCATCCGGCATATCTCGGCGCCTGGTCCTGTTCGACGACTTCCTTGATCGTGTAAGTATACGCTTCGTTGAAGTATTTTTTCAGTTTGTTCAGTTCTTTGAGTGCAGCCTGCAAAGCCTCATTTTTCAATTGGATCTCTACAGCATTAAATACACCGGTGAGTTCCTCCATGAGTTCTGCCTTATATTCCGCGGAGATCGCCTCCTGCATCTTCTTATCTGCCTGAACTTTGCCTTTCAGACCGACATCCCAATAGACTTCATAACGCGTAGTATAGTCCATTGTCCAGAACTCGTTGCAGTAGTCATCGATCTTTTTCATGATCGCGTTGTTCGCGTCGAAATCTCGGCTTGTCGGCTGCTGTGTGGCTGTTTCGTAAATCACCTTTCTCCACGCTTTTCGATCCAGGTGCTTATGTCCGTAGTTATCGGAATTCATGTAAAACCTGTAGGCCTTCATCTCATCTTCTTTTACAGAAGAACGGATCGTGTTTGCCCACTCATTTACGGACACATCGATCATCCAAGCGGCCGCGGCGATCGATCCGAAATACGCGCTTCCGGAAACCGTAACAAGAAGATATGCCGTATCCTTGTAAAGCTGAAGGACATCGTCTGTTGACTTGTCATCTTTTGAAAGACTTACCATAAACGTCACGACCGAGATATAAAGACCTGCCTTGCCCATCGTCTCAACGATCTTCTTGCATTTCGGCATATATTCGAATGCATTCTTGCCGTTGTTTAGAGTCACAAGATTAGTCATGAAATTTCCAAGCTGCGTATTCGCGTCTCCGTACTTACTTGCGAAATCACGGAAAGAATCTTCAATGAGCGGAGCGACTACAGCTCTGCAATCCTCCATAGGATCTTCGAACTGTACATATTCTTCGATGGCCTTTTTCGCGTCTTCGAAACTGATCTTGTTCATGCAGTCGGAAATGTTGGTGACTTGGGCCATTCGCTTTCCTTCATTTTCAAATTCAAAACATCTGTATTTGGAGAAATGGTCCGTGAAAATGACGACTTCTTTTGCATCGGTATCGACTTCATAGATGACCGGTACCCAGTCATTTTCATCTTCATCAAAATACATCGCAGCAACGCATTGTGTCGGATCCTGACCGGCCGGGATATTTGCTTCATTGTACGGAAGTCTCAGTTCGATGTATCCGTCCAGTTGGTGAAGATCTCCCAGCGTGATCTCATATTCCGTATAGTGCGCGCCGATCGAATCATCCACGGTCTCTTCGAGCTGGGTGACTTCCATATCAGTATCCGTCGGGATATCCAGATCTGATCCGAACGTTACTTTGACGCCCATATCCGTGGAAATGTTAATATCTTCCGCAGGTTCGATCGCGGGCTGCGCGACTACCTCATCGATACTTTCTTCAATTTCATCGTCGTCATCGCCTTTGACAGATACCTTTTCGGTCCTCTTTGTTTTCTTGCTCTCCTTTGAATCGGACTTCTTGCAGGCGCAGATTCCACCCAGCATGGCCAAAACAAGAAGGCAGGATATCAGTTTCTTCATTACTTTCATTTCGACTCCCCCTTAAAACGTATCGACTTATCCGGTTCCACCTATCCTTCGGGTAAGTCATCTCATAACACTATCGAAAAAGAAAGGACGGGGGAGCGGATCTGGAAGACCCGCTCCCCCGGGTGTTCAAGCGCAATAACGGCTATTTGAACAAGGATTTTCTATTCTGGAAGGAATTTAATAGGTAGGCTCGATTAGACCATACTGACCGTCTTTGCGCTTATATACCACACAGACAGTTCCGGTTTGCGCATCCAGATAAACCAGAAAGCTGTGACCGAGCATTTCCATCTGAAGAATGGCTTCATCCGATTCCATCGGTACCAGTTCAAATGTTTTACGCTTAATGATCTTAGGTTCGTTGTCCTCTTCTTCGTAATCCTCCTCAACGATATCGTTCAGATATTCATTGATGATAGGATAGTCCTTCTTCTGACGCTGGATACGTGTCTTCTGTTTCCTGATCTGCGACTCCAGCTTATCGACCGTGCGGTCAACCGCGTTCAGGATGTCTCCGTCTTTTGCTTCTGCTCTGAAAATATGATTCTGAAGTTTCAGTGTGATCTCCACTTTCTTCAGCTCTCTCTCCGGATGGATCTTAATGTTGAAAGATCCTTCTTCACCGAAGTACTTGTCAAATTTCGCGAGTTTGCCGGCGATTTTTTCCTCCAGACGTGTGCCGATCTTGATTCCGTTTCCCTGTGTCGTGATCTTCATATAATCACATCCTTCCGATTGTTCAATTTGCGGACCCTTGTTCTGTCCACGATTCCATTATATCGAACTAAGGTTCACAGAATGGTAACACTCGTGTCGGAATGTTTTCGCAAAGAATGCTATAATAATAATGTTGGGGCTCAAAAGCAGATCCGCTTTTGAGCCCCATTTTCATGTCTGTTTTACTCTTTTTCTCAGCCGTTTAGTCCGTCGGTTCCGCCATCGGATCATCGACCGGAAGAGCTCCGCCTGTTACCTGCGGATTCTCGTTTTCCTGCGGGATCGCGTCATATAAGCCTGCCGGCATTGCCGTAGATCCTTCCGCCTGGTTTACCGTATTTTCCTTCGGGACCTTATTGACTTCCGGTACGATCACACCGAAACGCTCCGGATCAACAGTCGTGACGACATTGATATCGTTCGACTCCGGGAACTTCGATCCGCACGCGGAGCAGTACTGGTGCTCGAGCAGATTTTCCTTTTTGCAGTTCTTGCACTCCTTGAAGCCTCTTTCGTAGAGGATCTTCAGACGGAGGATCTCATTATCTACGTAAAGCTGGGAGATGCTCTCGCAACGTGCGTTGATATCACGGGAAACATCCGCGTTCATATCACGATACTGTCTGTAGTACAGTTTTCCGATCTCGTCGAACAGCTGGCCGATCAGTCGGCTGTTGTCTTCGATCGACTTCTGAAACGCCGCGATCTGATTCTTTTTCGGATCAAATAAAGCTGCCATGTGTTTCTCATTCCTCCTGTGCCCGTAGCTCTCGCCGCTTCCCAAACCACTCGGCCGGAACTCGGGCGCCCCTATTATATATCGGATGTACCCGATTTCTCAAGTATTAATCTTTTTTTCGAGCATGATCCCGACAACTCTTTTGATCGGGATGCCCTGTTCGGCATATTTCGATTCGAATTCCGTCCGGATATTGTCCTTGTCCCATTCGCTGTTATGAAGATCACGTGTCACGCAGGTCGTTTCCCATCCCGACGCTTCCATCTCTTCTAAAGTGAAATCGAAAAGCGGATCGTTATCGGTCTTAAAGTGGATCTGTCCGCCCGGAACCAGGACCTGACGGTACATATCGAGAAAAGCGCGGTAAGTCAGACGTCTCTTCGGCTTGTTCTGTCTTGTCCACGGATCGCAGAAATTAATGAAGATCCGGTCCACTTCGGCAGGTCCGAAGAAATCGAGAAGTCCCGTCGCGTCGCCGCGGATAAAGAACAGGTTCTTCTGATCCGCGTCCTTTGCCTTTTCCATCGCGAGAAGGCAGCACGAAGGCTCACGCTCGATGGCGACGTAGCAGACATCCGGATATTTCTCCGCCATCTTCTGGGAGAAAAGTCCTTTTCCACAGCCGATCTCAACAAAAAGCTTACAGTCCTCGGGCATGCCGCAGGCCGATCTCCACTTGCCGCGATTGTCCTGCGGAACGTCAAAGTAATGATCCGCGCAGGCTTCCGTACGTGGGATGAGATTCTTCTTTTTTCGCATTCTTGCCATGGTTTTCTCCTTAAAAGCGGGGATTTCCCCGCTATTGTACTCGAAAAGCACCTCTTTGTGAACACTTTCGGCAAATTGCCTACTTCGAGCAAGTTTGCAAAATCGGGAAAACTCAATATACTGTTTATGGATATCAATTCGAAGCGGGTGGAGATACATGAAGCCGACAAGCGCAACCATTTCATTTCTTCAAAACGGCGTCCAGAGAGAACTGGACCTTATGTCTTCAGAAAGCGGAAGCATTCTGAAGTTTGAAGCCGCGCTCGAAGAACACCACACCAAGATCCGTCTCATGCCCGAAAAGTCCATCGAAGTCTCGGAACTGAAGGTGGTTTTTCCGTATAACTTCGAAAAGAAAGACACGATCCTCATGAACGGATATCAGTCCTGGACGGTCTGCAAGGAATACAGCCTCGATACCACGAACGTCATGGCCGAGCAGGTCGCGAAGCTCATGCGCCACAAAAAGACCGATAACTGCGGGGACAGGGAATTCACGAACTACGAAAAAGAGAACCGCTGGCTGCACGGCGTAAGCTACGGCTACGTCAGAAGAGGCCCGGAGTTTTACTTCTTCGGTTCTCTTAACGAGCAGCAGGGCTTTACTTTCTTCGATATCAACACCAAAGACAATACTCTGACGGTTCGAAAAGAACTGCAGTCCAGATTCTTCGATCACGCGTTTACCGCGCTGGACGTCATTTTCCTCAAAGGAACGGAAGATGAGGTCTTCGATCAGTATTTTGAAAAGCTCGGCATCACTTCGACACACGCCGAACCGATGACCGGATATACGACATGGTACCGCCATCAGCAGGATATCTCGGAAAAGGTCCTCGTTAAGGACATCCAGGACATCAGCACCAATGCCAAGCGCTTCCCCTGCCAGGTCTTCTGCATCGACGAAGGCTACGAGAACGCGATCGGCGACTGGCTGACGCCGAAAAAGCAGGCCTTCCCTCACGGTATCTACCCGATCACCAAGAGGATCTTAAGCACCGGTCTTCGCGCCGGTATCTGGATCGCCCCTTTTATCTGTGAGAAGCGTTCACGTATCTTCAAAAACCACAATGACTGGCTGCTGCGTGATTCCTCCGGAAATCTCGTTAAGGCATGTTCTTCGTGGAAGAACTGCTATTGCCTGGATACTGCGAATCCGGCTTTCAGAAGACACCTGAAGAACGTACTCATGACGATGCGTGACGACTGGGGCGTTTCCGTATTTAAATTCGATTTCCTTTACGCGGCATGCATGCTCCCCTCGTCTTCCCAGACCCGCGCGGAAAAGATGTTTGACGCGATCCATTTCCTCAAGGACTGTGTCGGCGATTCCGTTACGATCGCCTGCGGTGTGCCGCTCATGGCCGCTGCCGGTGTCGTGGACTACTGCCAGGTCAGCTGTGATCTTTCCGCCGAGTGGTTCCCGCCGCTTGCTCCGGCGAGCCGTGAACAGAACTCGACTTATCGTGCCCTTTTGGACATGATCAACCACAGACAGCTCTCGGGACGTGCTTTCGAGATCTTCACGAACGTGCTTCCGATCAACAATCCCCTGTTCTTCTTCTCGAAGGACAAGAGATTCCTTCTCGGCCGTGCCATGGGCTTAAGCCGCGGCATGATCCTGACTTCCGACGATCTTACGGAATACGATGCCGAGGATACGGTCGCATGGAACACGATCCACGAACTTCGTCATGCCACGATCAAGGATATCCACCACAAAGACCAGAAGCTCATCGTCGATTACGAGCTCTATAAGCAGCCGCAAAGGCTGAAGATCTCGCTTCTGGAGTAACGCCGAAGAACAAGAAAATTGCCAGTTGACAAAAGCAACTGAAATCGCTATTATTTTAAGGCACGTGAAACAGAGGTTTCACAAATTCGATCAGTTATGGAGAAGTCGCGTAGCCTGGTCGAGCGCGCACGACTGGAAATCGTGTAAACCCCAAAAGGGTTTCGAGGGTTCGAATCCCTCCTTCTCCGCCAAAAACCCGAAAGCTTGAGAAATCAATGCTTTCGGGTTTTTCTTTTTTCCTTGGCAAGTGTTTTTCGAGAAGAATTGATTTGATAATCAAAATTTGCAACAAATCCCCGATCTTTCTCGTCCTATTGTCATAAGGGGCGAAGCGGAAGGCCACTTCACATTGAAATAACTCATAAACGAAAGATGGGGATATAACTATGAAAGCATTTAGAAGAACCACCGCGCTGGGATTGATCGTCTGCATGAGTTCCGTTTTCCTTTCCGGATGCATCAGCGGTAAGGACCGAAAGGAACAGAAAAGATGGGCAAAACAGCTGCAGGAAGAATTCGAGGATGACGAGTTCGAATATGTCGGCGCAGATTATAACGGCTTGATCGGTCAAGACAAAAATGTCGCTCTTGTCAGATCCAAAGAATACCCGGACGAATGCGTAACGATCCGTAACACCGACGGAGAGCTTTCCACCGACTATAACTACATCCGTTACCATGACGACGTGGAAGAATACATCGGGGAATACCTCGAGGATTACTTCGACGGTGACTCCGTGAAAGTGGAATTCAACGCGCAGAATAAGATGACACCGATCGAAGACATCTCACTGAAAAAGTACATCAGGAAATACGTATGCTTCAGCCGCGTCAACGTCACTTTGATATGTAAAGACGGCCTCTTCCCGTCAGACGAGGAGATGGCCGAAAAGCTCATCGATATCGCGAAAGACAGAGATGAAGCCTGCAACATCACGGTTTACTGCTGCACGAAAAAGGTCACGGATCCCGCCAAAGAAAGCGAGTGCTATTACACACTGACCATGAATAAAAAAGCCATGATCTACTCGATCACCGTTGCTTCCGAAGGCGGAAAGCAACGAAGAGATCTCGTAAGAGACATGGCGATTTAAGTTAGTTTCGGAAAGATCCTGCCCGGAATCAGTAGCCCAGGATATCCAGGCAGTCTTCGGCAGAGTCTTTATCCACTGCTATAACAATGATCAGCATTTCGTCCACAAGGATCAAGTACGAACACATCTTCGTGTCTTCAATGTAAGCTTCATGCTCGGAGACGTTGCACGCAGTCAGCGTACCTGCGTCTTTTTGTTTAAAGGACTCTTCCTTGAAATCTTCCCAGTAATCATTTGCTATATCGACAGTTTCGAACATATTGTACACGGCAATAACTCCACTGAGGCTGACAGCGGCAAATGAACGGATAACATGATCGATCTTCTCATCGCTTTCCTGGACCGTGTATCCTTCTGCCTTTAGCTTTCTCTGAAACTCATCCGGAGTGATCTTCATGTAAGATTTTTTCTTTTTGCAAGCCGCCGTGGAAAGAGCGATGGAAAATACCATCACTAACGCGGCCAATTTGATTGTTTTTCTCATAACCCTGTACCTTTTACCCTTGTCTTATTTTCCCGATTGGTTTTCGTCTGTTCTTCCGTTTTACCGGATGAACGTTCTTTTATGATTTTACTGGGATAACAGACACAGGTCAATTAAGATTTAACTGTTTTAAAAGACGATATTTAGCCTCAGAGTAGTATGTTCACAAGAAAATTTCCGGTTTTACGGTCTGAAAAGTGAAAATCATGTGAAATATTCATTTTCACTGTATCAAAGAAAATTGTTTTCATGTATAATTATGACATATTTATTTCGGAGGTGTTGTTATGACTTTTGAGCAATTAATGGATTATGCCATCGAACAAGATTGTTCTGACGTGCATATTACCGTTGGTACCAATCTCGCTGTAAGACGATACGGAGTACTTCATATCCTCGATGAGTGCCCTACCGCAGAAGAATCTCTCGCAATGATTTATACGATCCTTTCCAATGAAGAGATCGCACGTGTAGAAGCCGGTGAAGATGTCGACCTGGGTCTCATGATCGACAATGAAATCAGAATTAGAGCTAACGTATATCATCAGCGCAACAATCTTGCTTGCAGCATCCGCCTCCTCATGGCTCAGATCCCTGAATTCGAAGACCTCGGTCTTCCGGAAGTTATTAAATCCATGGCGACAGCCAAGAACGGTATCATCCTCGTAACCGGTCCTACGGGTTCCGGTAAGACAACGACGATGTCCGCTATCGTTGACTACATCAACAAGAACGAAGCGAAGCACGTTATCACGATCGAAGACCCGATCGAGTACATCTATCCTCACAACCGTGCTATGATCCATCAGCGTGAGCTGCACCGCGATACAGATTCTTTCGCAAAAGCTCTTATGTCTTCGCTCCGTGAAGACCCGGATATCATCTACGTTGGTGAGATGCGTGACTTCGAGACTATCGCGGCTGCCATCACCGCTGCTGAGACAGGTCACCTCGTTCTTGCAACACTCCACACATGTGGTGCCGCACAGACCATCAACCGTATCATCGACGGTTCCCCGGCGGATAAGCAGGCGATCATCCGCCAGCAGTTCGCGACCAACATCCGCGGCGTTATCTCCCAGCAGCTCCTGCCGATCAAGGATGGTACAGGCCGTATTCTCGCAACAGAGATCATGGTCGGTACAACAGCGATCAAGAACCTGATCCTTGAAGAAAAGATCCAGATGATCCACAGCACGATGCAGTCCAGCCGCGCGGCAGGCATGCACACTCTGAACGAAGACCTCATCCGTCTCTACAAGGAAGGCTTCCTCAGCTACCAGACCATCGTAGATGCTTCATACGATCTGCAGGATCTTGAAAAAGCGCTCGGACTCAACAAGCCGATCGGTGGAAACTTCTGATCGATCCGTTCGTATCTTAAAGTTCACAAAAAGAGCTGCCTCATGAGAGGCAGCTCTTTTCATTTGTGATCATAAGAAACAGTCGAAGTGAAGCGCGATCTCTGCCTGATGCCGGACGGCATAAGGTCAGGCGTTTCTCCTATCGTCCTTATCCTTTTCGCGCAGAAGCAGTCCGAAGGTTCCCGGGCCGCAGTTTACGGCGATCGCCGGGGATGCCTGCTGGAAGTATACTTCTTCGAACTTGATGCGCTTTTCGATCTGCTCGCGGATCCAGTCCAGGTCACGCTTTCCGAGACCTACATAGGTAACGAACAGGATCTTCGTGTCGATCGGTCTTTCACTGGCAAGGCACTTGCCGATATACCTCTTCCAGGCTCTCTTTCTCGAACCGAAATAGAGTTTGCCAAGTCCCATCGTTCCCTTTTTCAGGACAAGGACCGGTCTTCCCATCAGGGAGTTTACCAGATTGGCAACGCCTTTTCCGACCTGTTTTGCGCGGGACAGGAAGTCGAGGTTATCTACGATGAAGCTGGTATGTACCTTCTTCTTCAATCTTTCGATCCTGGCGATGATCTCCTCCGGGCTCTTTCCGTCTTCTGCCATGATGCAGGCCTCAACAGCCAGAAGTCCCTGGCCGCTCGAGAGATGTCCCGTATCGATAACGTAAACGCTGTCGAAGGATTTGGACGCTTCGAGCGCGACACCATAACCGCTGTGCTGAACCTTACTCGAGATAGAGATATGAATGATGTTATTCGCGACAGAGAGCTGCTTGGCGAAGAACTCTTCGACTTCTTTTGTCTCCGGGACCATCGTGTTGATCTGGTGATCCGGATCCTCCATATACTTCAGGACGCCCTTGGTATCGATCTCGTTTCCGTCTTTGAAGATACCTTCGGCGGTCTGTACCTTATGCGGCAGAACGGCGATATCGTATCTGTTGATCAGCTCATGCGGAAGGTCGGCAACACTTTCCGTCGTGATGACGACTCTCTTTCTCTTCTTGCTGCCGCTCATCCACGAGATCGACTCTTCCGCGATCTCGGTCCTGTTACCCGTAATATGCACGATATCTCTCGGGAGGACCCTGTAAAGCTCGTTTTCCAGCTCCGAGCCGCTTACCGGTTTTACGAGATAACCGTCGAAGTTTTCCTTCTGGTAAAGCGCACGGTTCTCTTCGTCGGCATTTGCCGTCAGGATGACGATACTCGTCTCACGGCAGCGTCCGCCCGTCTGGTCGATGATGCGGCGGCGGCATTCGATACCGTCCATCTCCGGCATGAGGTGATCCATGAAGATCGCGTCGTAATGGATGTTCAAAGTCTTTCTCAGGGCTTCCACTCCGCTTAAAGCCGTATCGACACGGACTTTGGTCTCACGGAGAAGCTTACTTACGACCATAAGGTTTGCTTCGTTATCGTCAACAACAAGGATCCTTGCTTCCGGAGCTTCAAACTTCGGCACATAGTCTTCCTTGTGGCTGAGGCTTCCGGTCTTTTCGAAATTATACTGACCCATCTTCGACTTGTTCTCGCATACCTGCGGGATCTCGATGATGAATGTACTTCCTTTGGTGTAGACACTGTTTACGGTGACCTTACCGCCCATGAGGTCGACAAGCTGCTTTACGATCGAAAGGCCGAGTCCCGTTCCCTCGATGTGCTTATTGGTATCCTCATCCACACGTTTAAAGGCCGAGAACAGATACGGGATATCCTCCGGCTTGATGCCGACACCGGTATCCGTAACGTTATAGATCATGTTGCAGGTCTTTTCGTCGACCATCTCGCACTGAACGGTAAGTGTAACGGAACCTTCCTTGGTGTACTTGATGGCGTTGTTCAAAACGTTGATCAGGATCTGCTTGATACGGACATCGTCACCGATGAGTTCATGCGGGATCTCCGGAGATACATCGACGTGGAACTCCAGTTTCTTCTCTTTGGCGCGGATCCACATCATACCGACGAGATCGGAAAGCATCTCACCTGTCTGATACGGCGCGGAAAGAAGCTGCATTCTGCCCGACTGGATCTTCGACATATCGAGGATATCATTAATAAGGTTAAGGAGAAGCTTACCTGCGGACTTGATGTTCGCGGCGTCTTCCAATACCTCTTCACTTACATCTTCACGAAGGATCATCTCATTCAGACCGATGATCGTGTTGATCGGTGTTCGGATCTCATGGCTCATGTTCGAGAAGAAGCTGTTCTGCGCTTTGTTCAACATCTCGATCTCCTGATGCTGACGGTTCGCCGTAACGATCTCCTTTTGCAGACAGTATTTCGTATAGAGCATGACGATACCCATGACCATCTGGAACACGAGGAATACCAGGAAGTTTACAAACGACTCCTGGGAAGTGATTCCCTTCTGCGAATAAGCAACGTACACGAGAAGTCCCATGCCGACATCCGCGAAGGTGACCATGCAGATATACTCAAGCGGATTTAAATAGATACAGATCGGGACCATCAGGGAGACGGCCAGGAAGATCGTCGTATCGATATAGTCGTTGAAGTGAACGTTTACAAAGGAAAGCGCGATACAGAGCGCGTACATCATGACACCCAGGAACGGGCTTAAGAACTTCATGACCTTGTATCTCGTTTCAAAATCCTTGGAGGCGTAGCGCATCAGAATGATCCAGAAGCAGCCGGTCATCAGGAACGACAAGTAAAGGAGCCTGTGAAGCGGCAGACTGTTATCAAATGCAGAAGGCTCGAGGAATGTCCAGATAAAGAACGCGAAGACGAATGCCATCGTGAACATGACCATCGCGTGAGTGGTTCTGGCCATTCCTTTGTAGATGGACTTTTCAACTTCCTTATCATGTGTCGAGGGTCTGAAAATGTAATCGATTATACCTCTCATTTTTCTGTCCCTCCTTCCTCTTCATCCGGAATGAACTCGAGGATCTCCTCGTCATTTCCTTTTTCTTCGGAAGCTTCTTCACCCGCGGAGAACTCCAGGATCTCATCGTCCTTCTGTTCGTCCTGCTTCGGTTCTTCTTCCTTCTTTTCTTCTTTTGACTCGCGGATCTCGTCAGCAAGGATCGTCGACAGGCCCTTATAGAGCGCTCCGTACTCATTCATCAGCGGATAGTGGTTTTCCTTGATGAATTCTTCCTTCTTCTCCTTCGCTGCCATCTCAAGCTGCTTCGCCTGATCGGAAAGCGCCGTCGCGCCGATCATCTTCGACGTACTCTTCAATGCGTGTACGAGGATCTCGTAATTCTTCCAGTCCGCCGACTCGTAGTATCTGTTGATCAGCGGGATCTTCTCGGCCGCCTCGGTCGCGAACTGAACCAGAAGCGACTTATAGAAATCGAAATCATTGAGGCAGTATTTCATGCCGGCGTCTGTTTCGACACTATAGGGTTTGAGCTGCTCTCGAAGCGAAAGCGCCGTGATCTTCTGGACTGGTTCTTTTCGCATCTCTTCATAGTCCGGCTCCGGCTCGGAAGCCTCATCGATTTCTTCGTAAGTGACCATGGACTTCGGAAGGACCTGACGCATGACACGCTCGAGCTCGTCCGTCTCGATCGGCTTACTGACGAATCCGTCAAAGCCTTCCGCGAGGAACATCTGCTTGGCGGAACTCATGGCATTCGCGGTGAGCGCGACGATCGGAGTTTCTCCGTTCTTGCCCGCGACATCCGAACGGATCCTCTTCATGGCCTCGACACCGTCCATACCGCCCATCATGTGGTCCATGAAGACGATATCGAATACCTTTTCACGGCAGATATCGATCGATTCCTGTCCGGAAAGCACTGTCGTGACTTCCATGCCGTAGTTTCTGAAGATGCTCTTTCCAACGACGAGGTTCATCGGCTCGTCATCAACGACCAGAGCCTGAACGCCTCTGCAGAACATCTTAAATCCTGTGGACTGCTTGTCGTGGATGCTCGAATTGAGAACAGAAACGACAGGGAAGCAGTAGAAGGGCTTTTCCATGACTCTCGCGTTCGAACCCGAAATGAGCTTGAAGTCGTCGTTGGCAACGACGATAACGATCATGTCTTTGGCGTATTCTTCGATCAGGTCGACATTCGAAGCGTACTCTTCTTCCGCGACGAACAGGTGCGTCATATGGATCGTGCTGTGAAGGAGTTTTAAGTCCTCCGGATTGTTTACACGGTGCATCTGAACGCCGAGGCCCTTAACGATATTGAGGACCATGGAGTTATAGTATTCACGGACCTGCGGATCCGGATACTTTTCGAAGTGCAGGTAAGCGCCGATGATGAGCTGGTCAGGATGCGCGACGGACATGCAGGTCGTCGGATCGATGACTTTCATCGGAAGAGAAACATGTACGCTCGTTCCTTTTTCCGGCTTACTGCTGATCGTCATGAAACCGCCGAGCAGTGAGACGAAACCGGAAACGATCGCAAGTCCCAGGCCTAAGCCGCCGCCCATTCTCGCGCGTCCGGAGTCAGCCTGGTAGAAGCTGTCGTAGACCTTCTCCAGTTCATATTCCGTCATACCAATACCGGTATCCGTTACTTCGATGCAGAGGTTTACGCCGTAGTCGTGCTTTTCGCACACGATACGGACATAGACGCCGCCCTTCTTCGTATATTTCAATCCGTTGCCGATCAGGGCGCGCAGGATCTTTTTCAGTTTGGAAACGTCGGTGTTCATGACGGCGGGGATCGCCGGATCGACATCGATGATGAGTTCCACATCCTTGGGCTTGATCACGCGGATCTCGGTCACGAGGTCATGGAGTACGGAAGAAAGCATATAGTCTTCGCTGTTGTTGACGGCTTTCTTTCTGTCAAGCTCGGAATAGTCGAGGATGTCGCTGATCTGGTCGGCAACTCTTCGGCCGGCCTCTCTTACCGCGATCAGATCTCCGTAGATCTCACGATTCTGCGACTTGTCGATGCAGATGCTGGTCAGACCGATAACGGCATTGACCGGAGTTCTGATCTCGTGGGAAACGTTCGCGAGGAAGTCATTCAGTCTTTCTGTCGCTTCCGTCAGCTGTTCGATCTCGACCTTGGAATTGGAGATGACCTGTGTCCATCTGTCGATGATGATCCTCGCGAAAAGTCCGACAATGAAGATCAGAAAGAGATGAAGCGCGATCCTTGTGACCTGCAGGTTATCGAAGGTCTCACCGTTATAGACCATCACGGAAATGTTATATGCCATGGTCAGGTAATAGGTGACCATGCAGATGGTGACAAGTCCCTTCATTCCCGTTGTCGTAAAGAGCACGATCAGCACGGCCATAACGATCGCAAGATCGAAGGTGCTTGTCGGATGGATGCCGTAGAAGAAAGCCGTACACATCATCAGGACCGCATAGATCCTCATGCGGAATACCGGTGTGCCGTCTTTTCTGAAATGGATGACCCAGCAGATGATCACCGCCAGCGCGACAAGGGGAAGAATGAACTTCTCCCATCCGAGAAGGAATGATTCTCCGATAAGAAGGATCGTACTGACCGTGAATGTGATCAGCACCATCAGGTGCGACGAGGAAAACAAGTCGTTTTGTTCATTGGACAGATTCGAATTATACATTACCGTCCTCCTTTTGCTTTCGTTCTTCGTCTTCTTTCATGATGGAGATCATGATGTCGGCAAACTTCGGGTCGAACTGTGTGCCCTTCCCTTTTGTAAGCTCGGCAATGATCTCCTCTTTTGAAAGACTCTTTCTGTAGCTTCGGTTACTGGACATGGCATCGTAGGAATCGGCCACGGCAATGATCCTGGCCGCTTCCGGAATGTCAAATCCAGACAGTCCGTCCGGATATCCCCTTCCGTCGAACCGTTCGTGATGGTAATGCGCCGCGATCGTGAGCTCCGGATCCTCTTTGATGTTCGAAAGGATCTTCGCACCCATGCCCGGATGCTCTTTGATCTTGGCAAACTCCTCATCCGTTAATGTACTCGGTTTGTTGATGATCTCATTCGGCACGCCGATCTTACCAACGTCATGGAGAAGACCCATCATGTAGATCTCATCCTGACGGAATTCCGAATAGCCGGCGCGCGCCGCGATCTTCTTGGCGTACTCCGCCACACGTCCGGAATGACCTCTGGTATAAAGGTCTTTGGTATCGATCGCCGCCGCCAGCGACTCGACGACGTGTACGAGAAGAAGTCTGTTTTCCTGTGTCTTCTTCTGCACTTCGAAATTGAGCTGGTTTTGAAGCGTAACAAGTTCGATCATATGCTTGACGCGAAGAAGCAGTACTTCCGGAACGAACGGCTTTCTGATAAAGTCCATCGCGCCGAGCGCTAATCCCTTGCTTTCCGCGCCCTGGCTTTCGTCCGCGGTCAGGAACATGACCGGCGTATTGGCAGCGTCCGTACTGATCGTACGAAGCTTCTGCAAAGTCTCGTATCCGTCCATCTCCGGCATCTTCACATCCAGAAGGATCAGATCCGGACAGGCGTTTCCGTCCGTGATGTAATTGATCAGTGCCTTTCCCGACTTAAGCGCCGTCACGCGGATACCACCGGAAGATAAGATCTTGCCCGCGACCTGCAGGTTCATGGCGTCGTCATCGACGATAATGACAGTCCGGTCTTTCTTCCTGTTGTACTTCGACTCGTATTCGTTTCCGAGGAACTCACTTTCGAACTTGACGTTGAGACGGCGCCCCATGTGGCGCTCCCAACGCTCGATGATATGGTTGATGACCTTGCCGGTACTGTCCTCACGGATATCCGTCAGGAATACAAAATACTGGTTCTTCCTGTTTCGCATCAGGATGTCGGTCTTTCGAAGCGACTGGCGGATGTGGTTGCCGAACTCATCTAAAAGATCGACATATTCTTCGTTGGAAAGGTCGTCCGTCTTTTCCAGCGTGAAAAGCACCTTGCAGGCGGAGATCCTGTTTCGGATGATGTATCGGATGATATATCTGTATACAGGGGAGAACGAATCCTTATCGAGCTGCAGCGCGACGTCGGGAATAGTTCTTTCACCGAGGATGCCGGAGATCGCGGCGATATCCGGAATCGCGTCACCCGCATCGTCATCGTCGAAGGCTTCGACGGAGAAAAGGCTGTAGCCGTGCTTTCCGTTTTTCTTCACGTTATAGAGCGCCTTGTCGGCCTGCTTAAAGAGCGTATTGAAATCGTTGCCGTGACGCGGTACATGAATGGCACCGATCGAAGCGCCGAGCGGGATATCCATATCCTCGCCCATCAGGTCTTTAGCCATGGCGACAACTTCGCTGTTGAGTTTTTCGGTGATCTCGGCAATCGGACCTTCGGTCGTCACACCTTTGGCAAAAGCGATGAATTCGTCACCGCCCAAACGTCCGCATGTACTTCCGTCCGGGACCGCGTTTTTAATGATCTGGGCAAATCCGAGAAGGACCTTATCGCCCATGTCATGTCCGTAGATATCGTTGACGGGCTTAAAGGAGTCGAGGTCGATCATCATCAGGCAACCGGTACTGTTGGCGCAGATCTTGGTCATCATGGCTTCCGTGGCGCCCTTGTTGAGAAGTCCGGTGAGTTTGTCGATGGAAGCTTCACTTTTTAAGTTCTGCATCTCGGATCGGCTCGACATGACGTTGTCGATACGACGCATCAGAACATCGGGGTTAAACGGTTTTCTTACGAAGTCCGAAACGCCCATCTCAAAGCCTCTGGTCTCGGTATTCGTATCTTCATCGGCCGTCAGAAAGATAACGGGAGTCGCTTCGGCGTTTACCGACTTTTCGTAATCACGGAGAAGCTTCAGCGTCTCAAATCCGTCGATGCCCGGCATCTTGATATCCAGAAGGATCAGATCCGGAAAGCCTTTCTCCGGGATATATTCCAGCAGCGCGTTACCCGACTTTAACGCCGTGACGCGCATGTTGTTTCTGCTCAGGATATGTCCTGCCATCTTAAGGTTAGCGGTATCGTCATCGACAACCATTACCCACTTCGCCATAAGAACCTCCTACCTCTAGTTATTATCCTCCGGGAGGAATTCGAACACCTCGTCTTCCTCCGCGATATCGTCTTCTTTCACTTCCATATTTTCCTCGATGACCTTCACGATCTTCTCATAAAGATCCATCGCCTTACCGTGCCCGTCCGAAAGCGCGAGCTCATCACCCCTGCCCGCCGCTTCTTCGAGATCGGCCGCGATCTCAAAAAGCTTCTTCGCGCCGATCGTCTTGCTCGTGCTCTTCAGCGAATGGATGTAGATCTCATAGTTCTTCCAGTCGCGTTTCTCGTAGCAGCTCACAAGATTTACAAACTTACTCTTCTTCTCCGTGCAGTACTCGGAGAGGATCGATTTATACATGTCCGTGTCGCCCTGACAGAAGTAAAGTCCCGTCTTCGGGTCCACCCCTGCCTTTGTCAGCGCCTCGAAAAGCACTGCCGTCTTTTCATCTTCCGAAGAAACCACTTCTTCGATCGGCTCTTCGACGATCTCGATCTTTTCCTTCGGCAGATGCGTAAGAAGCATCTTCTCGAGCTCATGGCCGTTGATCGGCTTGGTCAGATAGTCATCGAAGCCCTGCTCGATATATCTTTCCCTCGCGCCGCGGATAACGTCCGCGGTCAGGCAGATGATCGGCGTCTTCTCGTTGAGCTTGCTCTCGAGCTTTCTGATCTCGGCCATCGCTTCCGTTCCGTCCATGATCGGCATACGCTGATCCATAAGGATCATGTCGTAGCGGTTCTCGTCACACAGACGGATCGCTTCTTTTCCGCTTAACGCCGTATTGATGCGCACTCCCGTTTTCTTCAGAAGATTGGCCGCGACGGCGATATTCATCTTCGTGTCGTCGACGATCAGGATCAGGGCCGAAGGTGCGTGGAAGGACTCCCTGTAGACCTCCTCGTTTTCTTCTTCCGGCGCGTTTCCGATCTCGAAATCACCGATCGGTTCGTTGTTCTCGACCTTCTGCCAGATCTCGAACCAGAACCTGGAACCGACGCCGTATTCGCTTTCGACCTTGAGCTCACTGTCCATGAGTCCCAGAAGTTTCGTGCACACCGACATACCGAGTCCGGTTCCCTCGATATTCCTGTTTCTTTCGACATCCAGTCGTTCGAATGATTCGAAGAGACGTTTCATATCCTCTTCTTTAATGCCAATTCCCGTGTCTTTTACTTCCACATAAACAAGAATTTTTTCATCGGGGGCGGATTTTCTTTCTTTTTCTTTGACCGTCAGCGTGATCGTTCCTTTTTCCGTATACTTCACGGCATTGGTCAGAAGGTTCATGATGACCTCATTGATACGCGTATTATCACCGTAAAGCTCCGTCGGGATCTTCGGATCGACATCCGTCTGCACCTCTAAGTTTTTCGCTCTTGCTCTTTCCATGATCGAATTTAAAACATAGGAAAGCTGCGACTTCACGTTGTAAGGCGCGGACACGATCTCCATCTTGCCGTTTTCGATCTTGGAGAAATCGAGGATGCTGTTGACCAGGGAAAGAAGGTTCTGGCCGGACTGACGGATGTTTCTGGAGTATCCCATGATCTCCCGGTTATCCGTCTCGCGGATGATCATCTCGTTCATGCCGAGGATCGCGTTGATCGGGGTACGGATCTCGTGCGACATATCCGCGAGGAAACGGCTCTTGGCTTCACTTGCCTCGTCGGCCGCCTGCTTTTCAAGGCGCAGCACTTTCTCTGCGTATTCCTGCTGCTGTGTTCTGTACTTATCGAGAACGAGTGCCAGTACGACGGCAAAAGTACCGCCGATGAGCGCCGCGACGACGGCCGCGATCAGAAAGCTCGTGACCAGTCCGTTAAGGCCCTTCTGCATCTCGGATTTACTTGTCGCGATACCGACGTACCAGCCGCTGTTTTTCATCTTGGAAACTACGATACCTCTCGTGACACCGTCATAGTCCTCAACGTAGATGGTCTGATCGGAATCTTTTCGCATATTGTTAACGACTTCGCCGTAGGGAGCGCCCGATACTTCAAGGATACCGACCGGATCGTCGACGAACTTATATGCTTCATTCGGGTGAACGATGACACCCATGTTCTGGTCGACGAGGAAAGCGTAGCTGTCTTCCGCGACATCGGCTTCGTTGATGATGTTTACCAGAACGTCAACGAAGATATCCGCCGCGATGATGCCCTTGAGTTCACCATCCGCGCGTACGGCCTTCGAGATCGTGATGATCGGCACTTTCGTATCCGAATCCATGTAAGGAACAGAGTAGTAGATCTCGTTCGTTTCCGCCGCGACCGTGTACCAGTCACGTTCATGCGAGAAGTCGACGGTTCCGTCCGCGACGAAATCCGAGGCGCACGCCATCGTGTTATCCGGGAAAGTGAAATAGATATCGTAGATATAGCCCTTCGTGTTCAGGCTGTCGTATACGGATTTTAAGTAATCATGGAAAAAGGCGCCGTCCTGATCAAAAAAACGGCTGTATTCGATATTCGCGGCCAGCGTGTCGACGATCGTGGCATTACCGTTGAGCCACGTAGTCAGTTCCTGCGCATATTTGTCTGCCGCCACGCGATATTTTTCTTCCGCCTGGGAAAATACACTCTGCTTCGCTCTTCGATAGCTGATCATGGAAAGAAGACCGGTACTGGCCAGAATGACCAGTACGATCATTGCCGTCATCTTAACACGGAAACTCCTCATACCTCTTAACCTGCGCAGGCATCGACACCCCGACCTGCTTTCCCCCCCTGTTTCCGCGGCCAAAAAGGCCGCAGGAAAATACATTTTTATTTTATCAGTAAAGGGGTGCGGTTTCTATGCTTCTCCCTAATTCGTTACAGCAATTTCACATCAACTCCACAATTACACCAGATAGTTGTGGGCCTGTCTGTCAAACATCTCTCTGTAGCGTCCGTTAAGAGCCATAAGTTCATCATGAGTTCCCTGCTCGATGATCTTTCCGTGCTCGAAAAGATAGATGCGGTCCGCCATTCTTGTCGTCGACAGTCTGTGTGAGATAAAGATGACGGTATTCTCTCCCGCGTTTTCGATCAGGTTCTTATTGAGCTTGTACTCCGATACCGGGTCAAGTGCCGAGGAAGGTTCGTCGAGGATAGATACCGCTCGGTCGTCGTTTCGGAGGAACACACGGGAGATCGCGATCTTCTGTCCTTCACCTCCCGAAAGGTTCACGCCGTCGTCATCAAACTCACGAGTTAATGGCGTGTTGATCCCCAGCGGAAGTGAGTCGAGTTTTCTTCCGAAATCGGCTTTCTTCAGCGCATGAAGGACATCCTCTTCGTCTTCCTTCTTCACTTTTCGAAGGAGCACATTCTCCGCGATCGTCGCCGCGTAGATGTTATAGTCCTGGAAGACCGCGCTGATCTTCTTTCTGTATTCACGAGTATTGTACTCACGGATATCGTGAGATCCGTACGAGATACTTCCTCCGGTGACATCGTAAAGACGCATCAGGAGTTTTACGAACGTGGTCTTGCCCGCGCCGTTTTCACCTACGATCGCGATCTTCTCCCCCGGATGGATCTCGATCGAGATATCTTTCAGCGTGTCTTCATCGGTGTTCGGATAACGGAAAGAAACATGCGAAAGCACGAGCGGTTCCGATCCTTTTTCCGGTGTAAGGCCGTCGGCAACTTCGATGTTCGGTTCATATTCCAAAAGCTTGATGAGCTTGCTGCCGTAGCGTCCGATGACCTGAAAATCAACGAGGCAGTAGTTGATCTCGTTTAAGTTTCTTCTTACGTAGTTCGCCGCGTTATTGGCAGACGCGACTTCACCGAGCGCGATACTCTTTACGACCAGCGCGAGGTAGCCGAGGTACGCGGGGATCGCGAAGAATGAGAATATGGTAAATACGGAGATCCAGTTTACAAGGGATACCCATGTCAGCGGAGGTCCGTAGATCCTTCCTTCTTCCGCGGCTTCATCGAGCGCCTCGTCGAACTGAAGGCGCAAAGGTCCTCTTACATCCGTGAGCTTGCATTCTTTCGCGAACTCCGGCTGATAGAAAACGCGTTTGCTGTAGTCGGCTTTACGAAGCTTCTTTCTGTATTCGACCCACCATGTATAGTTGATCTTTTCGATCTTAAAACGAGTCGCGAGGTTAACGATGAAACCCGCGATCGGGAAGATCGCCAGGATCGGATCGATGGTAAGGATCATGGCGGCGGCGACAAGGAGCGCGACGGTTCCGCCGATGATCTTACTGACGACCGTGACGGCTTCCGAAACGAGTTCATCCGCGCGCTGCGATACGACCGCGTAAGTGTCATAGGTCTCCGGATCGTCGTAGAAGATCAGGTCCTTCAGGCTGTTCTTTTCCGCGAGGTCTCTCTGGATACGGCCGGAAAGCGGGATCAGTTTCGCCTTCGCCCATTCGTTCAAAAGCTGGTGGATCCACTCGAGGATCACGACTAAAACAAGCGAGATCAAAAGGAGGATCATGATGTTCTTAAATGCCATGTCTCCGGTAAGACCGTTGATGATCAGCTTCAGGATAAAGGTGTCATTGGCCGCCATTCCCGAAAGAAGAAGGATGTTTAAGATCATGATCTTCATGATCAGGGGCTTATCGTATTTGCTCGCGTACTTCAAAAGGTAAGTGACGTTTCCGATCATTTCGCGGATCGTGATCTTCTCTTCCTTCTGCTTATCTTTTCTTCTCGATATATCTTTTCTTTTCGACTTATCTTTACTCATAGAATGCCTCAGCTCCCTTCAGCATTTCTTCCGGCAGGCTGTCCTGATAGTTCTCGGCCTGCAGCATGAACATCTCGTGGTAGTGACCTTTACTTTCCATGAGCGCTTCATGCGTTCCGTGTTCGACGACGGATCCTTCCTTCATCATGTAGATCTTATCCGCCATCCTCGCCGACGAAAGACGGTGCGAGATAAAGACGACACCGCGGCCTTCCGAAAGGCGCATCATGTTGTTGTACATGTTGTATTCGGCCAATGGGTCGAGTGCCGAAGACGGCTCGTCGAGGATGACCATGTCCGGCTGCTGCGCGAAGACTCTCGCGATCGCGATCTTCTGTGCCTGACCGCCGGACGGGATAAATCCGCTCTCGTCAAACTCACGGCTGACGATCGTATCCAGGCCCTTTGTAAGTCCCGGATGCGAACAGTCAAACTGCGCATCGGTCAGTGCTTTTTCCGCGGCGGCATAATCTTCCTGACCATTCGGTCTTCTCATCAGGACGTTTTCGACAAGCGGCATCGCGAATACCTGAAGATCCTGGAATACGGTTCCGAATCTTTTTCTGTACGCGTCCCCGTCGATCTCGTTGATGTCCGTTCCGTTTACGAGGATCTTTCCTTCCGTGACCGGATAAAGGCCCATGATCAACTTGATCATCGTGGTCTTGCCGGCACCGTTATAACCGACGATCGCGAGCTTCTCGCCCTTATTCCAGGTGAAGCTTACATCGTGGATCGAGCTCGTTTTCGCACCCGGATAAGTGAACGATACATTCTGAAGTTCGATGCTCTTGATCTCGCCGACATCGGGTTTTTTCTCTTTCGGTTTTCTGTCCGTCTCTAGAAATTCTTCAAGGTTCTTAAAGAGTCTGGACTCGTTGCTTAAGTAGATACGGTTCTCGACGGCGTGCTTGAGCTGGTCGGTCGAAAAAGCCATCGCCGTGATCATGGCGACGTAACTGGAGATATCCGACACTTCGCCGTGCTTGATGCGAAAAGCAACGTAAAAGTACGCCGCGATCCCCGCTAAGACCGAGTAGCTTCCTTTCATGAGGAAAGAGTAAAAAGCCGACTTCATCCTGTATTTCAAAGAGACCTCACCCATCCTCTCGACCGCTCTCTCCTGCTTGTCGAGCATGATCGAGTTGATGTCGAAAAGACGGATCTCGGAAGCGTATTTCTTTTCGTAGTAAACGCGCTTGACGTAGTCCGCCGTACGCTTGTCACGGGTGATTGCCTTTTCCCTGTCGTAGTTGCATTTTCCGTTTTTATTTCCGTAGTAAAGACTTACGACCATAGGAACGATCATGAAGATCAGAAGGACAGGGTCGACCATAACGACGATGACAAGTGACATGATCGTCGCGCCGACATTACCGATATATACGCCTGTCTGGATCGAAAGGTCGATCGCCTGCTCGGCGCAACGGTCAAGTGCTCTTGCGTATCTGTCGTAAAACTCCGGTGATTCATAGTCCGAAAGCTCCAGCGTATCCGAGATATCCATCACGCGGTGGAAGATGTGCCTGTAGACTTCCGGCATCTTGATCTTTCTGTAAGTCTCGTACCAACCGCAGATGAAGTGTACGCAAACGTGACCCAGGCACGCGAAGATCAGAAACCAGAACAGTTTACTGTACTCGATATTTCTCTCGATACAGTTGAAGATGTACTTCGTCAGATACACGAAGAAGAACACGTAGAAGATCTGCTCTATCGAGTTCTTGAAGAGCGTGAACGGCAGCAGAAGCCGGTCCGCGTCCCACACCTGTTTCAACGCGTATCGGAGCTGTTTGAATGTGTTATCTTTTTCCTTTTTGTGTTTCGCCATGTGAGAAAAACTTGCCCCCTTGCAACTTTCAATTTATACTACCACGCTTTCCCTCGACAAATGCAGTTTTTATACCGCGTGGATAATACATTTTTCCGTGTTATAATGTGTTCGGAAACACATATAAGACAGGAGGGATACTGTGAAGAAATTTGAGATCACTGCCGTTTTGGAAGAAGCATGTCGTCAGACGCTTCTGTGCCGCATGTTTTTAAAAGCAGACCCGAACTGTTACAGCTGCTTCCCGATCAAAGCCGGAGAAGAACTGTTCCTTTACATGGATGAACAGGATTTCCGCCTGGACGGATATGTCGTACGCCGCCTGAAAGATATCGTCGAGATCAACTCGAAAGTCGACCTGACAAACGACATTCTCGAAAACGAAGGCGTTACTTCTTCCGTCAAAAAACTCGACATGGATATCACTTCCTGGGAGGGTGTTCTCTCCTACCTTTCACATAACCGTCTGAACGCGATCTTCGAATCGGAAGACAGAAACAGCGGCAACATCGATTATGTGATCGGACGGATCGAGAAAAGGGACGATCGCTATCTTTACGTTCGCGGTTTTGACACAGACGGAAAGTGGGATGAAAAAGCAACAAGGATCGCTTTTTCCGAGCTCGTCTCCGTCTCTTTCGGCACAAGATACGTGGAAGTCTTCAGTAAGTATCTTCCGCCCTGTCCGGTCGAGCGCGATATCTCGATCCTGCCGAAGATCTGAAAAACATCACCCGGAGGAACAAAAACATGCATTATACTTATCGCACAAGCGGAGTCTGCTCATCTAAGATCGATTTTGAGATCAACGACGGTGTCATCACCGATGTCGTATTCACAAACGGCTGCAACGGAAACTTAAAGGCCATTGGTAAACTCGTAGACGGATGGAAGGCGGAAGACATCGCCGAGAAACTTGCCGGCAATACCTGCGGATTCAATTCGACATCCTGTGCAGACCAGCTGGCAAAGGCAGTTATGGAAGCAAAATCTGCCGAGAACTGATCACCATATCCGCTCGGTAAACCGATCTCCTTTACACTTTCACTTCGTACAAGAGTCTGACCCTGAGTTTTCTATACCAGGGTTGCTTTCTTCGCAGTTTTCCCAGACCGATACGAATGCTCTTTTTCAGTTCGTCAAGTTCTTCTTCCGTGATACCTTTTTCACTGAAGACGGCTTTCTGCGCCAGGAACTTCGTCTTGAAAAGCGGCTTTCCGCGCCACTTCTTTCCGATCCACATGAAGTAACGGTAGTATGCCCTCGCGCGAGCATTTACATTTTTCTGATGGAATGCCCTTATCCACATCAGCGTATACACGCTCTTGATGATCACGACCAGAAGAATGACGGAAAGCGCGATCAAAAGTCCTGTACGGTGTTTTTTGAGCCACTTGAAAGCGGCATTCTCTTTCGCCGGTCCATTTGATCCGCCGGATCCCAAAGACGGATTTGTTCCGCCCGGACCGGTCTGCGCATTTCCTCCGCCGGCAGGAGTTACGGTCGGTTTCACGCCACCTGCTCCGGGTGTCGGAGAAGTTCCCGGGTTCGGCGTACCTGTCGGTGTCGTTCCCGGTGCCGCAAGACCGTATTCCGTCATCAAGGCAGCAAGGCCGTAAGCATCTTCCGCCGCTTTGTTTCCCGGTGTCGGATCAGAAAGGATCCAGCCGTATTCGGGATCAAAGAATTCCAGCCATGCATGAGATTCTTTCGATGTTACCGTGCAGCGTATTCCGTCTTCTACGTTCGAAAGCAGATAGCCCGTGGTATAACGGGTAGGCACGTCGAGCATGCGAAGAAGGATTGCCGAGGTAGACGCATAGTGCACACAGAAACCCGTTTCACTGTCTTTCATGAACCACGCGACGAAATCCTGATCCGTCGGCGGATATGTCGTGTTGACATCATACGGGTGGATCTTTCTTACATAATCGGTGACCGCGATGACTTTTTCCATATCGGTCATCGTTGTCGTGCCGTTGTAAAGATCGATATACCAGCCCGGAAGCATCCCGCTGTCCAGGATCGCCTGACGCGTTTCATCCGGAACTACCAGTGCCGTTTCACGCACATAATCCAGATATTCCTGTGACCAGGACGAAGGATCCCTTCGGATCGGAACTTCGTCAGACGCATAGTCGATCGTCTGCATGAACGCGCCGTCCGCGACTGATCTTACGTTAAAATCGTTGCTGGTCGTGACTTTGTTCTCATACGTAGACGGAACCGTATATCCGTCCGTGTAATATGGCGCGAAATAGTAGCCGCCCAGTCCTATCGAATTGACTCTCGTAAAGAACGGCGCCATTTTCGAAGGGATCGGATCTTCGGTTGCGTAAATATCTTCCGGATCAGGTTCATTTCCCGAGATCTTCCATTCATGTCCCGTGTAGGTATCACTTGAAGCCGTGCGGATATACATATTTCTCGCGCCGCTCTTCGTAGTATTGCCCGGATTTTTATTTCTTGTTACGTAGAAGACCGTATACTCGGGAGGATTGAAGTTTCCGACGAGGTTCAGGTCTTCATGGCCGGGGTCGATCTCAACGATCTGGTTGGCGATCGACTCCATGATGATGCTTCCCATATAGGTATCGCTGATCCGGTCGATGTGCGGAGCGATCGCCTCTCTGGCTTCGTTCGGAACAAGACCGATGAGTTTTCTGATCATGTTCAGCTGCTGAACGGCGACCTTCTGTTGATCATACCTGCTCATCGGGAAACAGGCGCCCAGGATCAGGATAATGGAAAGTGCGGGAACCATCAGCTTGATAAGTTTCTTGTCGCCCTGATTACGGTCGGCTTTTCGGAAATTCTGGTAAAGGCAGAGGATCATGGCCATGGCCAGGATGATCTCGCACCAGACCTGCGCGGGGAACATATAGTTCAGCGCGACAGATGAGATAAAGAGCGGAAGGTATAAGGGCACACACCAGAACGCGCTCTTTCTTCTGCTGATCGCCCATGTCGTCACAAGTGCCGGAAGCACGTTATACGCAACGAGCAGTCCGGTGATGTCCTTAGACGGCTGTTCTTCAAAGTCCACACTCGGCAGGGCCTTAAACGTAAACTGTCGAAGCACATACTGCAGGTAGTCGATCTGGCTTCGAAGAAAGTTATGACGGATGATCAAGTAGAAGAAAAGGAAGATCGACGAGAAGATCACAACGAGCGACAGCCACTTCTTCTTTTCCGTTAAAAGATGGAAGAATGTCGCCGCGACGGAGAAAATAAGGATCGCCAGAACGACCGGGATCGCCTTGACCGTCAGTTCAGGTTTGTAGGTAGTCGTCAGCATGAACGAGAAGCTGATACCGAGGAGCACGGAAACAAGAACGGGGAAAACATAGTTCACCGTTTTTGCCGGAACGATCGGTGGTGTGATCTTTACGATATCACGTCTCATCGGTCTCCTCCTTCGGGATCTTCATGTTCAGGATGCGGATGACCGCTTTATCCAGGTCACGCTGTGACTGGATATCAAAAGCGATCTCTCGTCTCATCGGCGGGAGCACACGGATCTTATGCGGCAGTTCTTTTTTCAGAAAATAATCCGAAGTGAAAAGCAGCTCGCCCATGCGTCTGTCGAAAATATCCCTATCCTCGGAAAACTCCAGGAAGACCCTGGCATGGCCGAAACACTCTTCCTGCGGTTCTTTTACCATAAGCGCGTCTTTTTTGGCGGACGCTTTCCAGTGGATGTTCTTGATCGGATCGCCGATGACATAATCACGGACATCGTAGATCTCCGTGTACGGAGACTGCGATCTTCGAAGTGTCTTTGCCTTAAAGCCGTTAAGATCCGGGATCGCTTCCGGGATCCTTCTGATCGGCTGGATCAGGACTTCACAGGCGGTCTTGACGTTTTTCTTCGTACAGAAAAGACCGAAAAGATCGTATACTCTTACGCCCTGCACTTCCATGCGAAAAGCACCGCAATGGGCAGTGTCGATGGGGATCTGGACTTCCGTTTCGCCCTGGGCAAATACACGGTAGGTCTTTGTGTTTCCGGTCATCTTTTCGGTAACGAGGATGTCGACTCTCGAGATCGAAAGGATCGGAAGATACTTCTGCGTGACCTTCATCTTAAGGACCGCATTATCTCCCATCTTCACGTTTCTCGGGGCCGTCAGGGTAAGCATATACACACCCTTGCTGAAAAGGCACATGATCAGGGAAAGGACCGGCATGAGAAGTAAAATGCCCAGGCAGAACCAGGCCAGCCATTGCTGGTAGAAAAGAAAGAATGCTATCGTGCCGAGCAGCGCGACAATGTACAAAAGCCGGTTCTTGAACATGTGAAGAAAACCTCGTCAGATCTTCGGGGCAGGTACGGACTTCAGGATCGCCTTGGCGATCTCATCGATCTTGAGTTCGTTGACTTCCGCTTCCGGTGTCAGAAGCAGACGGTGGCACATAACAGGTCCGAATACGGCCTGTACGTCACCCGGAACGACGTAGTTCCTGTGGAAGATATATGCATAGGATCTGGCCATGGATGTAAGGGCGAGTGTCGCACGCGGGCTGGCACCTCTTTCCAGGTCCTTATGTGTTCTTGTTTTTCCGACCAGAGCGATGATGTAGTCGAGCATCTCATCACTTACGAAAACGCGGCTGACTTCATCCTGCATGATCGAAAGCTCCATCGCGCTGCACAGGCGGCGTACGGCAGAGATCGGGTTGAAGCCTTCCTTTCTGGTCTCGAGCATTGCTTTTTCATCGGAAGCGGACGGATACCCCATCGAGATACGGATGGCAAAACGGTCCATCTGCGAGTCCGGAAGAAGCGATGTACCGGAAGCGCCCGACGGGTTCTGTGTCGCGAATACCGTGAACGGCTTCGGAAGCGCGTAAGTGTTGCCGTCGACCGTGACCTGTCCTTCTTCCATGGCTTCCAGAAGCGCGGACTGCGTACGGGAAGAAGCACGGTTCAGCTCGTCGGCGAGGAAGAGGTTATGGAAGATCGAGCCCGGCTGATACTGCATGGACTGAGTTCTTTTATCGAAGACCGAAAAGCCTGTGATATCCGAAGGAAGAACGTCAGGGGTAAACTGGACACGTCCGTAGTCCAGTCCCATCGCTCTTGAAAAAGCAACGGCCATCGTCGTTTTTCCGACGCCCGGAACGTCCTCGATCAGGACATGTCCTCCGGAGAGGATGCCTGCCAGCGCCAGCAGGATGACGTAGTCTTTTCCGCAGATGACTTTTTTGATCTCGGTAATGATATCATTCGTTTTATCGCTCATGTTTACTTCCCCGTTTGTTTGTTTTTTCGGTGCTTTTCGAAAAGAAAGATCTTATCCCCTGATCGAGAAATAGGCCTTTCCTTCTTCCATCTTCACACCCTTATATTCCGCCAGTTCGTCGATCGTCACGAGCGTAAATCCCGCGTCGATCAGGGCCGGAACGATGGTCTCGACTGCTGTCGCTGTTGTCTCGTAAAGATCGTGCATGAGAACGATGTCGCCGTCACGCACATTGTTCAGTACTTCGTTGATGACATGATCGCTGTCCTTATATTTCCAGTCATTTGTATCGATCGACCAAATGATCATGGGCATACCTACGTTTGCGGACACTGTGGAGTTATAAGAACCTCCGACAGGACGCATGACGACCGGACGGATACCGGTCAGGTTGTAAACTGCATCTGCGCAGTCATTGATCTGTGTACTTACCGCATCACCGGAGATCCTGGTCAGCGTCGTGTGATTCCATGTGTGGTCACCGATCTGGCATCCCAGATTCACCGCGCGGATGATGCAGTCTCTGTAATTGTTGACGCGGTTACCGACAACAAAGAATGTCGCGTGTGCGCCATACGGCTCGAGCGCGTCGAGGATACGCATCGTAACATCTGTGTACGGACCGTCGTCAAAGGTAAGCGCGACGACCTTTTCCGGCACTTTCTTTTCGACCTGGGTATCGATCCCGTATTCGCTCATCTTCGCGTCGAACGCAGGATCACTTAAGATCGATTCGAGGACTCTTTCTCTGGAAACACCGTTCTTCAGACCGATCTTATACGCTTCGATCTTTTCGGGTGCGGCGGATTGTCCGTAGCACACATCAAATACGGCGTTCAGGTATTCGTCATCCGTCGCGAAAAGCGCCATGTTATCCGGGTTAGAGAGCATCTCAACGATCGCGTCTCTCGTTTTGCCGGAATCTTCGACCGTCTCTGCGACATAGGAATTAAGATCCTCCGCGCTCGGACGGTTTCCCGTGAATTGCGTATACAGGCGTGTCAGGAAAGAAGTCAGTTCCGGATTCTTATCTCTTGCTTCCGTGATCGTCACGGTGCCGGGCTGGATCCCGACGCTGCTGCAGTTGGAAATATAATTCGGATCCGAAGCGATCTGCGATGCGACATAGGTCATCGACATACCGCTGTCGAGCATGCCGAGGTAGCTTTCTTTTTCAGTCGGATCTGCGGTCCTTCCGAGCATGACGGACGAAAGCACATCGATCGTCGCCTCATCGGACAGGCATCTGGAAGTGAACTCATTGGACTTCACGATATCCATAAGCGTCGGGGCCAGTTCTTTTCCATCGGTAAAATACTGGCACCAGATGTTATACTCTTCCGTCACCGGCGTTCTTCCGTACATCTCCTCGAAAAGCACTTTGACGAAGTTCGTCATCTCGGGATTCTTGTCGCGGCTGTCGAGGTCCGTGATCGTACCGGGCTCGATCTGGTACTGCGCGCAGATCTGCGCGAACTCGGGAGTTCCCGCCATGTCGGCAATGTAGCGGCGGATCGAGATGCCGCAGTTCAAATAGTAGACGTACGTCTGCTTGGTGGCTTCGTCAGCCGGTTTTCCGGTCATCGTCTGAGACAGCACGTCGATCGTCTGCTCAGGCGTATAGTTTTTGCGATAGAAATCGTAGCTTTGGGTAAGCATGTCGATCAGACCGACAGCTGTGGTGTAACCGTCCTTAAGGTTCCAGTACCAGTAGCCGAAACGCTCGCTGTCAGCTTCTTTGTTGAGGATGGTTTCGTAAGCATAGTCGACGAAATCCGCAGTGAGGTCTTCTTTTGCGCGCTCGTTCGACGGAACCAGACAGGTGCCGGCAAAAACCGCGATCGTCAGGATCATACAGATGAATCGAAGAACGAATCTGACCCCATTAGCAAAAGCTTTCATATACATACCTCTTTACATAAAACTCCACTTAATCAGTATATACTACGCGCATAACAATTAAATGACATATATGCAATTTTCAGGTTACTGATTTTCGCGAAAGATTGTTATAGTTTCAGGAACGATACTTGTTTGAAAGCACTAGGGTATGGGGATATATTATAGATGAATAGGTTAACGAGCGAAATGGATTGTTATATTATCCCCAAAAGGAGAACGCTCACATCGGCAGGAGTTGGTTTATGTGTTTCCCAGCTCCTGCTTTTTTATTTCTTTCAGCAGAGCGAAAAAGAAGATCTTCGGCGCGCTTCGCTTCGGACTTCGTCCTCAGAGGCGCACCTCCGATTTCTTTTTCTGATCCGTAAGAAAACAAAAAAGCCGGGAGATCATCCCGGCTTTCTTATTCTTTATTTTCGATCCTTGATCAGATCATCTTCTCGGAAAGCTTCACGCCGCCGAGGATGTGGAAGTGTACGTGCTTAACTGTCTGACCGCCGAACTCACGGCAGTTGTTGATGACTCTGAATCCTTCGTCGATGCCGGTTGCCTTAACCACTTCCGGGATCGCGTCGAGGACGTCACCGAGTGCCTCTTTACCCTCTGCGGAAGAGGACATATCGAGGATGTCATCAAAGTGCTTTTTCGGAACGATCAAGACATGTACCGGAGTTGCCGGGTTGATGTCCTTAAAAGCCAGGACCTTGTCGTTCTCAAATACTTTGGTGGAAGGGATCTTGCCTTCTACGATATCACAGAATAAACACATACGTTTTTCCTCCTTACAACATCTTTTCAAGTTCAACTTTTACAGCTGCCAGAGCATCGTCGATGCCAGCCGGGTTCTTGCCGCCGGCCTGAGCCATGTTCGGACGTCCGCCGCCGCCACCGCCTACGATCGGAGCGATCGCCTTGATGAGGTTACCGGCATGAGCACCGGCCTTAACAGCGGAATCTGTCGCCATGATGACGATATTGGCCTTGCCGTCGCAGGAAGAAAGGAGAGCGACTACGCCGTCACCGATCTTGTCCTTGAGCTGGTCACCGAGATCACGGAGAGCACCCATCTCGACGTTGTCGAGTTTCGCAGCGAGGAGCTTAACGCCCTTTACATCTTCTGTCTGCTCGAGAGAATTTCCGAGCGCTTCCTTAGCTGCCTTGGACTTCAGGGACTCAACTTCAGCGTTGGCAGCCTTGAGGTCTTTCTGCAGGTGATCGATCTTGGTTACGATCTCAGACGGATTTGCCTTCAGGAGCTTCGCAGCTTCGTTGAGAAGATCCTCGAGTTCCTTATAGTAAGCGAGCACGCCGTCACCGGTCAGCGCTTCGATTCTTCTTACGCCTGCGGCAACACCGGACTCGGAAAGGATCTTGATGGATCTGATCTGAGATGTGTTGCTTACGTGAGTACCACCGCAGAGCTCAACGGAGAATGCATCCTTGAAGTCTGCTTCGTTGTTTCCGGATGTACCCTTGCCCATGCTGACGACACGAACGACATCGCCGTACTTCTCACCGAAAAGCGCCATGGCGCCGGTGGATACAGCTTCCTGCTGGCTCATCTCATCTGTGCGGACAGCAAGAGATGCAGCGATCTCTTTATTGACGATCGCCTCAACCTTAGCGATCTGCTCGGCAGACATTGCCGCGTCATGAGAGAAGTCGAAACGCAGACGATCCGGAGTTACCAGGGAACCCTTCTGTTCAACGTGATCTCCCAAAACGATCTTCAGGGCCTTCTGCAGAAGGTGTGTCGCGGAGTGGTTCTTACATGTGTTGCTACGGTTTGCTTCGTCAACGGAAAGTGCAGCAACGCTGTCCTTTTTGATCGAACCCTTGGAAACATAACCTGTGTGACCGACACGGCCGTTCGCGAGGTGGATCGCTTCAGTAACAGTGAACTCACCGTCAGCGGTCTTGATGATACCCTTATCGCCGACCTGACCACCCATGGTGCCGTAGAAGGAAGTTACGTCTGTTACGATCGTACCCTTTTCGTTCTCGGACAGGGAATCCTTCAGGGAAGCTTCGTCAGCGATCGCGACGATCTTACCTTCCGTATTCAGTCCGTCATATCCTACGAACTTTGTCGTGATGCTTTCATCAAGAGCATCGAAGATACCTGCGGAAGAACTGAGCTTCGCAGAGAAGTTCTGGCTGTCACGAGCCTTCTGCTTCTGCTCTTCCATGGAGACCTTAAAGCCTTCTTCGTCGACCGAAAGGCCCTCTTCCTCAGCAAGCTCTGTGGTGAGTTCGAGCGGGAAGCCGAATGTATCGTAAAGATAGAAAGCGTCTTTACCTTCGATCTCTTTCTTGCCTTCGGAACGAGCTGTATCGAGGATCTTCTTGAACTCCTTCATGCCGTTCTCGAGAGTGCTCTCGAAACGCTCGATCTCCTTTGTCAGTTCGTTGAGGATGAACTCACGGTTAGAGGTCAAGAGCGGATAGCTGTTCTTGTAGATCTCATCGATGAAGATGGTGGCGATCTTGAGAATGTCATCCTTCTTGAGGTTCAGTGTACGGGCGTGTCTTACCGCACGGCGGATCAGACGACGGAGTACGTAGCCTGCGCCTGCGTTTGCAGGAACGAGCTTCGCAGCGTCACCGATGAGCATGACGGATGTACGTGTATGGTCAGCGAGGATACGCATGGAGCGTGTCATCTTCTCGTCCGCGTTGTACTTCTGTCCGGAGACTTTCTCGATATAAGCGATGACCGGTGCGAACAGGTCGATCTGGTATACGTCACGGGAACCGTTGAGGAAAGCGAGGATTCTCTCTAAGCCCCAGCCGGTATCTACGTTTTTCTGCTTCAGAGGAGTAAGTGTGCCGTCCTTGTGCTTTTCGTACTGCATGAATACGTCGTTACCAAGCTCGGTGTACTTACCGCAGGAGCAGCCCGGGCCGCAGTCCGGACCGCAATCCGGGCGATCGGCGATGTAGAACATCTCAGAGTCCGGGCCGCAAGGACCGTACTCGAGGCCCCACCAGTTATCGTCGGCACCTAAGTAGTAGATGTTTTCTTTCTTAAAGCCGGAAGCGATACGGAACTCTGCGCCTTCCTCGTCACGAGGTGCATTCTCGTCACCTGCGAAAACAGTAGCAGCGAGGTGATCGGCGTCGAAGCCGAAGACCTGTGTCAGAAGCTCGAAGCTCCACTGGCATCTTTCTTTCTTGAAGTAATCGCCGAGCGACCAGGAACCCATCATCTCGAAGAAGGTAACGTGGCTCTTGTCACCGACGGAGTCGATATCGTTTGTACGGACACAGCCCTGTACGTTGCAAAGTCTTGTGCCGAGCGGGTGCTTCTGGCCGAGAAGATAAGGCATCAGAGGCTGCATGCCGGCGACGTTGAACATAACGCCCGTGGATCCGTCAGACACCAGGGATACGGCGCCGACATCCACATGACCGCGGTCGATATAGAACTGCTTCCATGTATTTCTCAATTCATCTGAGGTAAACTGTCTCATTCGTTTTCGTCTCCTTACGTAAAAAGCGAGGCACGCGCCCTAGATTTCGCGTGCCCCGATATTTTACACGATTTAAGTCAGAAAATCTATACTTATATACCTATAGTTGAGCGTCGAGTGCCTTTCGGACATGCGCTTCGTATTTTTCCTTGACGCTTTTCGGTCCGATGATGGAAAAACCGCCTTCGTATTGGGATACCCAGGAGAAGAATGTCGGACTGACACTTACGGAAACATTTGCCTGAAGATAGTCTTTGTCCTTCGGATCGGAGAAGATCGGAAGTTCTCTTTCGAAGCGGTCGTAGAACTGTGTCAGAAGGTTCTTTCGGAAACGCAGCGTGACCTGCTGCGGATCGTCGCCGTACATACCGAACGTGGTCTGGGCGTGCTTGGCAACGCTGAATCCCTTCGGTGTTTTGGCAAGTTTCGTATCCGTCTTCGCCTTGACTTCTTTCATGCGGTCGATACGGAAATGGTAGATCTCCTCTGTTTTATCGCTCTTGCTCTGTTCCGGACGAATGCCGAGGCAGTAGTAAAAACCGTTTTCCCAGACAAGTGCCAACGGGTGAAGTATGTAGAGCATCCCGTCATGGCGGAAGGATTCTTTTCCGATCTTTTCATTCGGGTCAAATGTGTACTCGATATACTTAAACGTCACCGGATGCTTCTCGGAGATCGCGCGGCGGATCGTGTTTACCGTGTAGATAAAGTCGTTATTCGAAGAGTGATGGCGGCCGATGTACTGGATCTGCTCGCTTAATTCCGATGCGATCGGCGAAGACGTCAGACCTTTCAGCTTCTTGATCAGGGAAGCCTTCTTCTTTTCCGTCATGAAGCCCGCGGATTCGATGGCATCGATCAGGATCACGATCTCTTCGACTTCGAAATCTCTGTCCTCGATGTAGTATTTCGGAACTTTTCCGCCGGATTTTTCGACCGGGATCGAGGAGTCCTCGAGTGCGTGGATATCGTCATAAAGAGTCTTTCGATTTACCGGAAAACCGGCTTCGTCGAGCTTGGTGATCAGATCCTGCGTCGAAAGGCCGTGTGCCGCGTCCGTTTCTTTCTGAAGGATCTCAAGAAGACAAAGAAGTCTTCCTCTTCCGTTTTCGCGATTCGCCATGATCCCACCTCCGATCAAATCCCTTTCTTTTACTATAACACTAACTGATGAAAATGCTTTATATCGGCGGGAAGAAAAATCACGCTCATCGCGAAGAAGAAAGACTTCGAAGTGCCTCTGAGAACGAAGTTCGAAGCGAAGCACGAGAAGCTTGTCTTCTTCGCGTGAAACACGAGAAGCTTGTCTTCTTCGCGCATTATGGGAAGATTTTTCTTTCCCCGCGTGCTATAATGTTAGGGCTATTTTTGCATTTCATCGGGAGGGTATCCATGAATTCTATTTACAAAGACATCGCCGTTGCAGCGCCGAAGATCCTTCTGCCGAAGAAGGGCACGGACCTTTCGAAATGGGCCGTTATCGCGTGCGACCAGTTTACATCCGAGCCGAAATACTGGGAGGATGTTGAAAATACCGTAGGAAAAGCACCGTCCACGCTTCGTATGTTCCTGCCGGAAGTTTACCTCGAAAAAGAAACACCTGAAAGAATCAACGAGCGTCTTTCCAATATCACTTCTTCGATCAACAGCTACATCGACGAAGGCACCCTGACAGAACTTGATCCGGGCTTCATTCTTCTCAATCGTAAGACCAAGGTCAACGAGTCCAGAAAAGGCCTGATGCTCGCACTCGACCTTGAGCAGTATGACTTTACTCCGGGAAACAAGAGCCGCATCCGTGCGACCGAAGGCACCGTCCTTTCCCGTATTCCGCCCCGCGTTCGTATCCGCGAGCGCGCGCCGATCGAGATGCCGCACATCATGGTACTGATCAACGACCCGAAAAGAACCGTGATCGAGCCTGCATTTGACGCGGTTTCCAAAGACGCAGCAAACCTCGTTTACGACACCGACCTCATGATGGACGGCGGTCATATCAAGGGCTATTTCACACCGGCAGATTCTTCCGTAGCCGAAGGCATCATCTCCGCACTGCGCGGACTTCTTGCTGCTTCCGAAGACGGCTTTCTCTTTGCCGTCGGCGATGGTAACCACTCCCTCGCAACCGCGAAGAAGCACTGGGAAAACGTAAGAGAGACTCTTCCGGAATCCGAAAGAGAGAGCCATCCGGCACGCTACTGCCTCGTTGAGATCGTGAACATCCACGACAACGGTCTGCAGTTTGAGCCGATCCACCGTGTTACCTTCGGTCTGACAAAAGAAAAGCTCGTCGAAGCGGCAAACACATACTTTGCTTCCCAGGACATCAAGTTCACTGAGGCGGGTGCTTTTGCCAAGGAAGGAACCGCGGACGGATCCCAGACGATCCTCGTCACGACAGGCAAAGAGGACTTCACGATGGTCATCGGAAAGCCTGCTCACACGCTCGCAGTCGGTTCCCTTCAGGGCTTCCTGGATTCCATCGAATCCGACTCGATCCACACCGACTACATCCACGGCGAAGATTCCGTAAGATCCCTCGCCGAGGAAGACAAGCTCGGCTTCCTGCTGCCGGACGTTTCGAAGAATTCGTTCTTTGAGACCATCAGCAAAGAAGGCGTTTTCCCGAGAAAGACCTTCTCCATGGGAGAAGCGATCGAGAAGCGCTACTACCTGGAAGCAAAGAAGATCTGACTTAGTTAACGGAGGAAGAAATGGAAGGCAAAACTTCGATCTGTGTCATCGGTGCCGGTCTTTCCGGTCTGGTCTGTGCGTATAAGCTGGCGCAGGCCGGTTTCCGCGTGCAGGTCGTTGAGCAGCAGTCCACTCCGGGCGGCATGCTCGCTTGCTCGCGCCTTGGTTCCGAATACATCGAACTTCTTCCCCACCACATCCGAAAATCTGACCGTGCCCTGATCTCGCTTCTTAAAGACCTCGGTCTTTCCGACGAGCTTCAGTGGTACGATTCCCTCTGGTACGGAAAGGCAAGTAAGAAGAAGCTGGGTTATCTCGATAACGGCTTCCATTCTCTTCTGGCCGCACTCGTACAGGAGATCACCGACCGTGGCGGCATCATCCAGTACGGATATACCGTTTCCGACATTTCCAAGAGCGAAGACCCGACACGCCCGAGATACCGCGTTCAGTGCGTTCTGGCCGACTCGTCCTCGATCTTTCTGGAATGCGACACGATCCTTTATACCGGTTCCTGCCGAAACCTCGTGCACATCACGCACGCGCTCAATATGCCGACCGACTTCCGTGACTCTCTCATGGACGTAACGTACCAGGCCAATATGTGCCTGTTGCTTCTCATGAAGTCGCCGTTTACGGAGTGCTACTCGCGTATGCTCCCTGTCGACGAACCTTTCCAGAGACTGATCCAGCACACGAGCATGGTCGGCGAACGCCGCTACGGCGGACACGTTTTGTATCTTTCCGGAAGTTTCCTTACTTCCGCTCCGCTTTGGACCGCATCTGACGCGGACGTTTTCAAAGCCTTTTTCAAGAGACTTCAGTACATGAATCCGAGCGTTACGAGAAGCTCGGTACGTACCTGGCGTCTGACGCGTACGCGTTACGCCAAGCCGCTCAACCACCCGCTCGATGAGTTCATCCAGCCGGTCGAGGGCCTCTATGTATGCAGTCTCGCCATGACGCCGAGCCCGGTCGAAGATTCGAAATTCCGTATGGATGCCTGCGTTTCCCAGGCCAACGCGACCGTCGCTAAGATCAAGGAGGATTTTTCGCGTGAAAAAGAACTCGTCGAAGTCGAACCGCAATAATTCCGGCAAGAACCGGGTACGCACCACCGATGTCAGAAATACGGGAGCAGATCTTATCGATGATATTTCCGATTCTGATTTCAGGAGTTCTTTCCGTGAAAGAATGTTTGAAGATGTCGAATGGAAGTCTGTCATCCCGAGAATCCTTCTGTTACTCGCTCCTGCCCTCATCGCGTTTCTCGCGGGATATTTCTTAAAGCAGGATCACGCAGATTTCTTCTCCTGGTGGGGACTTCTTTACATTTACGGCTGGGCCGCTTTCCCGCTCACCGCATACTTCTTCCGCGGTTTCGTTTCCGCAGGATACGGTTTTTCCAAGACCTTCGGCATCCTTCTTACCACCGCGAGCGTCTGGCTTATTGCCTATCTAGGCATCTTTAATGCCTTCAGCCGCCCGGTATGCTGGCTTGCGTTCTTCATGCTCGCCATCTTCTCCTGGTGCACGCCGAAAACCAGGAAAGCCGCTTTTACCGCTCTTTCGGATAACTCCAACATTGCGCATATCCTCTGGGAGGAAATGCTCTTCATCGCGATCCTGACGGTCCTTTGCTTCTGCAAGGGCGTCTTCCCGATCATCAACGGCGAAGAGAAATTCATGAACTACGCCTTCATGAACTCCATGAACAGATTTGACGGCCTTCCGGCAAAAGACCCGTGGCTCGCCGGAGAGTCCATTAACTACTATTACTACGGACAGTACATGTTCACTTATCTCGTGAAGATGCTCGGCATGAACACCGAGGTCGGCTACAACATCTCGATGTGTACCGCCATCGCGTTCCCGTTCATCTCCGCGTATGCGCTCGGACAGCTCTTTATCGACGCGCTCCGTCAGAAAAAGGACTGCCAGGTATCGAAGCATTACCTGCCGTTCGCGGGCCTTCTCGCCGGCTGCTGCACCATGATCTTCGGTAACTCCCACTCCTTCTTCTACGATGAGCAGAGCTTCGGCAACAAGATGCTTTTCTGGAAGATCTGGAGCAAGCTCGGCATCGACGTCGGCGAGACCGGAAACTTCTTCTATCCGAACTCCACGCGTTTTATCGGACACAACCCTGACCCGTATCTTCAGCACATTAAGGAGACCGCCGACTGGACCATCCACGAGTTCCCGTTCTATTCCTATCTGATCGGTGACCTGCACGCTCACGTCGTCAGCCTTACGGTCGTACTTCTCATCATCGCGTTTATCTTCGTCGCCGTCTATCGCGCCGAATATCCAAAAAAAGCACTGGCCTCGATGCGCCGTTTTCGTGACCTTTCGAAGAATCTCGCTTCGGAGATGGAACACATCTTCCGTCCGGAATTTTTCGTCTGCGCGTTCTTCCTCGGTATCTCCCAGATGTGCAACTACTGGGACTTCCTGATCTACTTCATCTTCTGTGCCATGGGACTTCTGGTCTATCACGGAAGATCTTCCACGTATCTCATCTCGTTTTCCAGCTTCATGGTATTCCTCTTCGACCTCGCTGCAGTCCTCGGCGTCTACCTGAAGTTCGGCGAGAACATCTTCGTGCATCTGTGCCTGCAGATCGTGATCTTCATGATCGCTTATCTGCTTTCGACGATCTTCCCTTCCGCCTTCTCGAGAACGGGAACGAACATGGCATTTATGTTTGCGTTCTCCAGCATGATCGCGCTGACCTTCAACTACAACTTCGACATGATCTCCAACTCGATCAAACTGGTCGACAGACACACATCCTTGTTCCAGTTCATGATCGTCTGGCTCATCCATGTTCTTATTCCGCTCGCGCTCATCGCGCTTGTCGTCTTCACGAAGCGCCAGGCATTTAAGAGAAACAAACTTCCTGTAACTCCGGCGCCGCTTTCCTTGAAGCGCCCGCTTACCTACGCACAGCTTACCGGTAAGGAAAAGGTTTCCAAAAACAAAGACAATCCCGTCAGAAAAGTCGAATATGACTTCTCCGACGACCCGGATATCATGGATCCGGACTTTGCCGCCGAAGAGATCCTGAATACTCCGGAAAAAGCACTCGAGAAGGCCACTTCCGAGGAGATCATCGAGCCTACCGAAGAAGAAAGAAAAGAAGCTTCGAAGATGCCGAAATTCATCCTAGCCATCATCTGCTTCATCCGAATGCTGGACTATCACTTCGCGAAGTTCGGCGATACCGCGCTTTGCAAGTTCTTCCGAAAGAGATCCATTATCGACATCTTTATGGTCGGCATGACCGTTGTCGGTATGATGATGCTGATCGCGCCTGAGATCATCTACGTTCCGGACATCTACGGCGCGAATAACCAGCGCGCCAACACCATGTTCAAATTCACCTTCGCGGGATTTGTCATTCTTTCCCTTGTCGTCGCCTATACGGTCTTCCGTTTCATGGCGCACGTCACCAAAGACGGCAATCTTTCGAACTGGGGACTTGGCGTTTCTATCGTGATGCTCGTGCTCATCATCTTCATCCCGGGACACTATACGCTCAGAGCTCTCGATCAGAGATCCGGCGACATCAAGTGGTCCACGTATCAGGGCTTAAACGGTACCGATTACCTGTCCACATGCGTGCCGCATGAAAAGACCTATTACGATCTGTCCCGCCGTGTTGCCGGCGCGTATATCCCTTACGAGGAAGCGATCGACTGGCTCAACGAAAACGTGAAGGGTTCGGTCAATATCTGCGAGTCCTACGGCATCAGCTACACCGAAGACTGCCTCGTCTCGGCATATACCGGACTTCCGACCATCGTCGGCTGGGAGACGCACGAACGTCTGTGGCATTTCCACGGCTGGACCAACCCCGAGACCGGTGAATTCGAAAACGATCCGGAGCAGGATGTATTCAAGCTTTACCTGTGGCCGCGCCAGAACGCCGTCGCGACGATCTACACTTCGACGGATGTATTTGAGGTCGCAAGGATCATCCACGAGTACGATCTGCGCTATATCATCTGCGGTTCCATGGAGCTCGACCAGTTCGGCATGATCTACTATCCGTGCATCGAAAGCCTCTGCGGCCAGCCGGTATTCACCTCATCCGACGGATCCCTGCGCATCTACAAGGTCCAGACCACCGAAGACATCAAGACCGTTGAGACCGTCCCTGTAGCCGCGCCCGAGACCGTCCCCTCCGTCCAGGAAGAAGCCTGATCCCTAAGCGATAAAACAGCAAAGAAAATCCCCCGGAACGCCACGTATCGGCGCCCTTTGAGGAGCAATCAACAAAAGAGCGTAAAAAAATACCTTCCGTGCCTCCGCAGTCCAAAGGACGAGGACCAGCACGAGAAGGTATTTGTTTTACGCTTTGATAGGAACGATTACTCCTTAATGTAGCCGATCTCCAGAGCGAGCTTCTTCTCAAGTACTACTGTAGCATCTCTGTGAAGTCTCATGAATGTAGCCGGGCACATCGGATCGATCGTGTCGTTCATCAGGAGCTTGGTAGCAGCGTCTACCTTGTTGCCGTTGATGATCATCAGGAGTGCCTTCGCACGCATGATGTTGCCCATACCCATGGTTACTGCGTAACGCGGAACTTCGTCACGGGAAGCGAAGAAACGGGCATTTGCGTCGATCGTTGTTTCGTCAAGGATCTCTTTATGAGCACCATCGAAAAGAACCGGACCCGGCTCGTTGAAACCGAGGTGACCGTCAGGACCAACACCGAGAACCTGAATCTCGATATCTGCCTTATCCAGTACTTCGTTAAATTCCTTGAGGTTCTCGTCTACATCGCCGATTCCCTTTGCAACGTATGTGTTTGCCTTATCGATGTTGATGTGGTCAAACAGGTTGCTGTCCATGAAATAACGATAGCTCTGGTTGTGAGTCGGCTCAAGACCTACATACTCGTCGAGGTTTACGGAGTGGATCTGAGAAAAGTCGAGACCCTCTTCCTTGCAACGACGGGACAGTTCCTGATACATGCCAACCGGGCTACTACCTGTAGCAAGACCGATGGTGCATGTCGGCTTTTCACGGATGATCTTCTCCATGATGTCTGCCGCCTTCTTGCTGGCATCCTGATAATTCTCTGCGATAATAACTTTCATAAATGTACCTCCTTGTACCTGAGTTTTTGCGCAGTTGTTTTTATAAAAAAGCCGCGCGATGTCAGCATAAACACGCGCGGCCCTTTATTACTTTCTCTTGATCACGATATTGCCCTGATCTTTGTAAATGCTGTTCTCCGGAATGACTCCGCGGACGCATGATGTCGGATAAACGTTACTGTTTCTTCCGATCACCGTACCCGGATTCAAAACGCTGTTACAGCCGACCTCAACGTAGTCGCCCAGCATCGCGCCGACCTTTTTACGTCCGGTCTCAACCTTCTCATCACCGTTCTTGATAACGACCGGAAGCTTATCGCTCTTGACGTTACTTGTGATGGAACCTGCACCCATGTGGGACTTATATCCGAGGATGGAGTCGCCGACATAGTTGTAATGCGGAACCTGTACGCTGTTGAAAAGGATAACGTTCTTAAGTTCTGTGGAGTTTCCGACTACGCAGCCTTCGCCGACGAGAGCGGAGCCACGTACGAAAGCGCACTGACGGACTTCCGTCTTGTGACCGATAATGCAAGGTCCGCCGATGTAAGCTGTAGCGAATACCTTTGCGTCTTTTGCGATCCAAACATCCTCTGCCGGATGATCGAACTCGTCTTCCGGAAGTGTCTTACCGATCTCGAGGATCAGGTCTGTGATTCCGGCGAGTGCTTCCCAAGGATAAGTGAACTTGGAAAGATAATCTTTTACCTGAGGATATGTCTGTGTCAGATCATAAAGGTCATTAATCGTATACATTATTTCTTTACCTCCACAAGATGGCCGCTCTTTTCCATAGCAGCGATGATGGAATCTACCTGCTTTTCACACTCTTCGATCGTGCCTGCCTCGGACATAACACGGAGAACCGGCTCTGTACCGCTCTTTCTGAGAAGAACACGACCGTCGTCACCGAGTTCCTTGGTGCAAGCTTCAACCTGAGCCTGAACTGCCGGATCAGCAAGTGTGCCGTCCTTATCGTCAACGACTACGTTCTTAAGTACCTGCGGGTACATTTCGCAGCCCTTAGCGAGGAGGGAAAGCGGAAGGTTCGTATCGATAAGAACACCCATCAGCATAACCGCGGTAAGAACGCCGTCACCTGTGTGAGCATGCTTTCTGAAGATAACGTGACCGGACTGCTCGCCGCCGATCATGTGGCCGTTCTCCTTCATGTTCTCGTAAACGTAACGGTCACCTACTGCTGTCTTCTCGTAAGCAATACCTGCCTCGTCGAGCGCCTTGTAAAGACCGAAGTTACTCATGATGGTGGTAACGACTGTGTTGTTGTCGAGCTCACCCTTTTCCTTCATGTACTTCGCACAGATGTACATGATCTTGTCGCCGTTAACGACATTACCGTTCTCGTCAACTGCGAGGCAGCGGTCAGCGTCTCCGTCGAATGCGAATCCGAGGTCGAGCTTATTCTCAACAACGTACTTCTGCAGACCCTCGATGTGTGTGGAACCGCAGTTTGTGTTGATGTTTACACCGTCCGGTGTGTTGTTGATGACGAATGTCTTCGCGCCGAGAGCATCGAATACGGCACGACCGATCATCCAGGAGCTGCCGTTGGCGCAGTCCAGACCCACCTTGTGCTTTTCGAAAGACTGTGTAGCCAGGCTTACGAGGTAACCGATGTAGCGGTTTCTGCCGGAATAGTAGTCAATGGTCTTACCGATCTTATCTTCGGAAGCGTAAGGAAGCTCTTCGAGCTCGCCGTCGATGTACTTCTCGATTTCGTCCTGGAGATCATCGTCCATCTTCTCGCCTTCGAAGTTCATCAGCTTGATACCGTTATCGTAGTACGGGTTATGGCTTGCAGAGATCATCGCGCCGCAGTCAAACTCTTCCGTTCTTGTGATGTAGCTGACGCACGGTGTAGTTGTTACGTGCAATAAATAAGCATCTGCGCCCGAAGACACGATGCCAGCTGCCAATGCGTTCTCATACATGTAAGAAGAACGACGAGTATCCTTACCGATTACGATCTTTGCACAATCCGAATTACCGGATTCCTGATGTTTCTTAGTGTAGTACCAGCCGAGGAAACGGCCTGTCTTAAAGGCGTGTTCTGCTGTAAGGACAACACCTGCCTTACCACGGAAACCGTCTGTACCGAAATATTTACCCATAGAAAAACTCCTCCAGTTTGTATTTCTGTAAAAATTTTACACTTCAAGTCCCAACTTGAAAATACTTTTTGGAGGATTTTTTCCTAATGAAAATCACTTTTTTTCGGCGCTACTGTCGATATGGATATTTAGTCAGGACTTTCGGCCGGATTTCTGTGCAATTCGCGGCATCCCCGGACGGTGATGCGCAGAACCGCAATCGGTTTTGATCCCGCGGATAAGATCGCGCTCGAAAGCCTTGATCTGACGACCGCAGCTGCAACGGCAGAACCACTGCAGGTTCTTTCCGCTCTTGATACCGGTCATCTTCTCGGCAGTCAGTTCACCGAATGTCTGTCCCGTGATGTCTTCCATCGCGGAGGCGCAGCGACGTGTCTCTCCGGAGAAGTCCTCTTCCTTCAGTACTTTTCGTGTCGTATCGCGATACGGACAGTTCTCGTCAAAGCAGTTACTGATCTCTGTGTGCAGAAGTCGGTGCGATGTGATCTTGATGACGTTACCGCAGTCACAGCGGCACAGCCAGATCACCTTGCCGTTAAAGCGCTCCGGTGTCTCTTCGATCGCAACCAGATGACCAAATCTCTCGTCCTTGATGTCCTTCACTTTACGGCCACGGTTCTCAATTTTCTTGTCTCTGATAATCGTTGGCATATCTTTTCAAACAACCCCTTGTCTTGTTGAAAAAATCGGGTAGTTTCACCCAATATAAAAATATTGTAGCATTACGTTTGAGAATATCAAGACAAAAATTAATGAGGTATTTGAAGATGCCTGATTTTCAAGCCTTTCAAACAAAAAGGCCCACCTTCACAGGCATCAATTCCCAACCGTTTCAGGGGACTAAAAAACCGCGCATACCGGAAAACCTGAAGGCACCTCTGAGGACATAAGTCCGAAGCGAAGGGCCGGAAGGTTTTCCGATTGCGCGGTTCCTAATTCACTGATTACTCGAGTTCGAATGCACCTGTGTAGAGCTGATAGTACTTACCCTTGTCGGCGATGAGGGACTGGTGGTCACCACGCTCGATGATGTGGCCGTTTTCGAGTACCATGATCGCCTTACTGTTCTGTACTGTGGACAGACGGTGCGCGATAACGAATACGGTACGGTTCTCCATCAGGGCGTCCATACCACGCTGTACGATCGCCTCGGTACGGGTATCGATCGAAGATGTCGCTTCGTCGAGGATCATGACCGGCGGATCGGCAACCGCCGCACGTGCGATCGCGATCAGCTGACGCTGGCCCTGAGAAAGCTCTGCGCCGTTGGCGGTCAGCTCGGTGTCATAGCCCTGCGGGAGCTTACTGATGAAGTCGTGCGCGTTGGCAAGTTTTGCCGCGGCGATACATTCCTCATCGGTCGCCTTGAGGTTACCGTAACGGATGTTTTCCATAACAGAACCCGTAAAGAGGTTCGTGTCCTGAAGAACGATGCCCAGAGAGTGACGCAGATCGCTCTTCTTGATCTTGTTGATGTTGATATCGTCGTAGCGGATCTTACCGTCAGCGATATCGTAGAAGCGGTTGATCAGGTTCGTGATCGTGGTCTTACCTGCACCGGTCGCACCAACGAAAGCGATCTTCTGACCCGGCTTTGCATAAAGCGAGATATCGTAGAGGACCTGCTTCTTGCCGTCGTAGCTGAAGTCGACATCGAAGAGACGAACGTCGCCCTTAACTTCGGCATAAGTCAGTGTGCCGTCCTGATGCGGATGCTTCCAAGCCCATACGTAGGAGGTTCCCTCGAAAGAGTCTTTTCCGTTATGCGCACGCTTGAAAGAAAGTGCTTCTTCTTCCGATACTTCGGTGAGACTGTCGCCTTCCTTCTTGCAGTGAACGAGCGTAACGTATCCGTTGTCTTCCTCCGGCTTTTCGTCGAGGAGTTTGAAGATACGGTCCGCACCGGCCATCGCCATGATGATCGAGTTCATCTGCTGGGATACCTGAGATACCGGCATGATGAAGGACTTTGTCAGCTGCAGGAAAGATCCGATAACACCGATGGTGATGACATCGGAAAGACCGCATTCGATCGCAAGGAATCCGCCGATGAAAGCAACGAGAACGTAAAGGACGTTTCCGATGTTGCCCATGATCGGCATCAGGATATTCGCGAAGATGTTCGCGGATGTCGCGTTCTGGCAGAGCTCTTCGTTCTTCTTGTCGAAGACGTTTTTCGCGCGGTCTTCGTAAGTAAATACCTTAACGACTTTCTGACCGTTGACCATCTCTTCGATGTAACCGTTTACATCACCGAGGGAGGCCTGCTGCTTCATGAAGAAGGTGGCGCTCTTTCCGCCGATCTTACCCATAAGGAAGATCATGGTGAACGTACCGAAAAGCACTACGATGGTCAGGTGCCAGGAGGTGTAGATCATGGCGGCGAGTGTCGCGACGATCGTGATGCCCGAAGAGATCATCTGCGGGAAGCTCTGGGAGATCATCTGACGGAGTGTGTCAACGTCGTTGGTGTAATGGCTCATGACATCACCGTGCGAGTGCGTGTCGAAGTAAGAGATCGGCAGCGTCTGCATGTGCTTGAACATATCACCACGGACATTTCTCAGCACGTTGTTGGCGATGATGAGCATGACCTGGCCCTGAACGAGGTTGGCGATAACACCGAATCCGAACAGGATCGCTACCATGCGGATCCATTTCAGAAGACCGGAGAAATCGGCCGCTCCCGTTTCCGTCTTTGTTTTCAGGATCGGAACGATATAATCGTCGATCAGGTTCTTGATGAACATGTTGCCCAGAACAGACGTGACAGATGCCACGATGATGCAGATGACGACGATGCCCAGTAATGCCCTGTATTTACCTGTTACATAATGCATCAGTTTCTTGATGAGGTCTTTGGAGATCGGGTTTTTCTTAAAGTCCTCCCGATTCATCGGACGTGCTCCTCTCGGCGGCGGCATTACTGATCACCTCCCTTCTTCTGTGATTCATAGACTTCTCTATAGATCTCGTTATTTTTCAGAAGCTCTTCGTGCGTTCCGACGGCGTTGATCTTGCCGTTATCGATAACGATGATCCTGTCCGCGTTCTCAACGGACGAGATACGCTGCGCGATGATCAGCTTGGTCGTTCCCGGGATGTACTCGGCAAAGCCCTTCTGGATCTGCGCGTCGGTCGCTGTATCGACAGCGCTTGTGGAGTCGTCGAGGATCAGGATCTTCGGCTTCTTAAGAAGCGCTCTGGCGATACAGAGTCTCTGCTTCTGTCCGCCCGATACGTTCGATCCGCCCTGCTCGATATATGTGTCATATCCATCGGGGAAAGCACTGATAAACGAATCTGCCTGCGCGATCTTACATGCCTGGATCATCTCTTCGTCGGTCGCGTTCGGATTACCCCAGCGGAGGTTCTCCTTGATGGTACCGGAGAAGAGAACGTTCTTCTGAAGTACCATCGCGACGTTATCACGGATGACGTCGAGGTCATAGTCTTTTACGTCGACACCGCCGACTTTGATGTCACCATCGGTAACATCATAAAGACGCGGGATCAGCTGTACGAAGGAAGACTTACCGGAACCTGTACCACCGATGATACCGATGGTCTCACCGGACTTGATGTGAAGATCGAAGTCCATCAGGCAGCTCTTGTCTTTGTTCTTGGAGTAGCTGAAGTATACATGATCGAAATCGATGGATCCGTCTTTCACTTCCATGACCGGATTTTCCGGATTCGTGATATCTGCGGTCTCGTCAAGGAGCTCGGAGATACGCTCTGCGGAAGTCTTGGAGATAACGAGCATTACGATGATCATGGAAACCATCATCAGGCTCATCAGGATCTGCATCGTGTAGGAGAACATACTGGTGAGCTGGCCTGTGGTCATCTCATCGTTAACGACGAGCTTTGCGCCGACCCAGGAGATCAGGAGCATCGCCGAGTAAACGCTGAGCATCATGAGCGGCGCGTTGAAGTTGATCGCTCGCTCGGCTTTTACCGCGTCATTTCGGATGCTGTTGTTAACGTCCATAAACTTTTCGATCTCGTGATCTTCTCTTACGAAGGACTTAACGACACGGATGCCGCGTACGTTTTCCTGAATGACGTTGTTCATGAGGTCGAACTTCTTGAACATACGGACGAAGATCGGATGCGCGTAACGGAACACGATGATCAAGCCGAGCATCAGGACCGGCGCGATACCTAAAAGGATCAGGGCGACTTTCGCGTTGACATAGAAGCTCGCGCACATCGCGAAGATCAGCATGATCGGCGCTCTAACCGCGATACGGATGACCATCTGATACGCGTTCTGAACATTCGTTACGTCCGTCGTCAGTCTCGTGATGATACTGCTGGTCTTGAACTTGTCGATGTTCGAAAAGGAGAACGTCTGCAGGTTGTGGAACATATCGTGACGTAAGTTCTTCGCAAAACCTGCGCTCGCCTTTGCCGCTTCTCGTCCGGACAACGCGCCGAATGCCATGGAAATGAACATGCACACCAGAAGAAGCGATCCCATGATCCATACATAGTTCATGTCGCTCTTTTCGATACCGTTGTCGATCAGCTTACTCATCAGAAGAGGCATCAGGACCTCCATGACGACTTCGCAGGAGACAAGGACCGGAGCAAGGATCGAGGGCTTTCTGTACTCTCGTACTGATTTAAGTAGTCTTCTAATCATTTTTCCAAATTCCTTCTCATTCTTTCTGTCAGTTCTATATATGTATTGATTTCTTCTTTAGTAAGGCCTTTGACCAGACGCTTCTCGACACCTTCGATCGTGTTGTCGACACGCTTCTTCGTCTGTCTGGCTTTTTCCGTGACCGTGATCCTCTTTAATCGGGCATCCTTTTCTTCGCTTTCGCGACGGATCGAGCCGCGCTGCTCTAAAAGCTTTAAGATTCCGGTCGCCGTACTTCTCTGGATGTGGAAGACCTGTTCGATGTCTTTCTGGTAGACCACGTTTCCGAGCTCGTGCTGCATGTTGAGATATCCCATCACGTGCGCCTGCACCGACGTAAGTCTCGTTTCGCCGGCCGCGGAAAACTCCTGATCCAGCGCCTCATCGATCGAAAGACGGATCGACTTAGAAAGGTGCCGGACATAGGGTCCGATATGGGTGTCATTCCCGGGACTGCTGCCGGGAAGTGCTTTTGGATCATTCATAGGATCGGTTAACTCCCCCCTGACCCGTGATTCTCCACCACTTTCTCACAGGCCAATACATAAAAAGTGCCCGAACAAAATTAAATTGTTAGGACGCTAACAATTATATCGATATGCAATTTATTAGTCAACACATTCGGCACGAAGAAAAGTCAACTTTTCTTTACTAAAAACACCTGACGTGTTACTCTGTCTTTGGGAAAAACCCGATCACGGAAACACATGGAAGATATTCGGAGGTAGTTATGAAACGCGCAATCTCGCTTTTGCTGACTTCAGCCATGATCCTTTCCCTCGTCGGCTGCTCGAAGACCGAAGAGACGAAAAAGAAAAAGAAGAAAACTAAGAAAACGACTTCAACAGAGATCACGGAAACCGAGGACCCGGAGACAGAAACTGATGTTCCTACGGATACGGATGAGACCGATCCGACGCAAGGACCTAAGATCCCGGCTGACCTTACGCTCCACCACGATCTTGAGGTACTGGAGTTCAACCACATTATCGTCAGAAACGACTATGCGGAGATGACGGACAAATTCCCGAACGAATTATTCTGGGTATGCTCACATTGCGATCAGTATCAGATCGCAACCCCGGGATATGACGCTCTTTCCGCATTTCTCGATGATCTCACGGAAGAAATGACGGACGACTCGGATGAGCATTACTCGTCGTACTTAAGTCAGTTCGACGGCTACATCGCGACCGCGACGGAAGACGATGTCTGGCTTTATACCGACCACTATCGCCACAACCAGCTCAGCATCCTGCGCGCCGACGAGAAGGTCCTGTCCTTCTATCGGACCATCACCACTCGCGACACCGGATACTTTTCCGACCATGAGCATTACGTCCTCGATTCGAAGACAGGAAAGCTCCTCGAACTGGGTGACATCATTACCGACTTTAACGCCTTTGCGGACGCTGTAGAAGCATACGAAAGCAATCACTTCTACGCATATACACCGTCGGGACTCTTTTCGACCATGGCCGATCATCTCCGAAAGGGAGAGCTGGATCAGCTCGAGTTCTGCGTCAATCAGAACTGCATTCTCATCTTTATGGATTACGAAGATTTCGATGGAGAAACTTCCGAATATGTCTGCTATGTTTCCGCTTTGGCGCACACAGACTGCATCGATCCGGAATACTTCATCAATACGCCAGAGAACTACACGCTGACACCTGACTCCGCGAACGAGATCTACTGGGATTTCGATGAGGACGGCAACATCGACAAGTTCGTGATCGATTACGACGAGAACTACACCACAGGATATGTCACCGATTACAACATCGAGATCTCCATTAATGGCGAAGCTTATGCTGTCGGCGACTATCACGAAGACAGCGAGGGCTGCTACGAACTCGGAGACATTTTCCTGATGTCCGTTAACGGTGAGTATCGCCTCTATATCGAAGGTTATGTCGACGATCCGACAAATCCCTACTTCCTTTTCAATATGAACGGCAAGTCTTTCGATTACATCGGCTACTTAGATCAGATCGACTGGTATCCTTACGATCCGGGCAATGTCGGCATCCAGATCCGCGGCGAGATCCTCGGAACGGGTTCTTATACCAAGCCGTCGACACTTTGCACCGACAACGGTCTTCCGCTCACGACCGATTCCTTCTTCTATAAGACAGGCGTCGGCATCACCACAAAGAAGATGCAGCTGGGTCTCTTTACCGAGGATGGCCAGCCGACAGGCGAAAGCATCACGGTCCCGGCCGGAACTCCCGTCCGTCTCGAAGGTATCGATACGGACAAAGGACTCGCCTACTTCACGACGCTGCATCGTGACGCGTCCCAGAATGAATCCTTCCAGATGGTCCTGACAGTTGATCCGGATTACGAGTACTACGATGTCAAATTTGACGGCGAAGGAAACTTCGAACTGTTTACCGGCTCGCATTACTACGACTGACAGGTGCTTTTCGAGAGGAATGGCGGAAGCGGCAATTTCCTTCCGTTATTTCTGACCTAAACTGCAAATGCGAAACGCCAATACACCGATTTCGGGATATTGGCGTTTTTCGCGCTATGCTATAATTTATCTCGAGCCGAGAAGAACGTTCTTCGGTTCAAAGGAGGAAAAGAAAATGTTAAATGTAATATTCCGTATGTTGGGACTCATCCTTGTGATCGCGGCCGTTGCGATCGTCGCGAGAAAGTCGTTTCATTCGGGAACGAATCTTCAGGGAGTGAAGAAGGTTCCGCTGAATAAAAAGGCCGTGGTCATTCTGGCCGCAGCAGGTATCCTCTGCGTACTCTTCTCATTCTCATTTACGATCATCCCGACAGGTTACACCGGCGTTCGCGTGACATTCGGTCAGGTCGAGGAGCAGACACTGAATAACGGCTTCAACTTCCAGATCCCGTTCGTTCAGGAGATCGTTCTTGTCAACAACAAGCAGCAGGACATCAAGTTCTACGACAATCCGATCTCGTCCGAGACTTCCGAGCGTAACACCGTAAACTTCCAGGGCATCACGGTCACCTACCAGATCAACCCGCAGAAGTCCGCGTGGATCTTCGCGAACGTAACGAACTACGAAGCAGGTCTCGTCAGTGAATCGCTCGTCGCTTCCGCGATCAAGACCACTTCCAAGACGCTGTCTCCGAACGACTGTACGAACCGTTCGATCATTGAGCCGAAGGCGAAGGAAAACATCCAGAAGTCTCTCGATGAGAAGTACGGTGCCGAGGTCGTATACGTCAATAAGGTCGTTATCAATGACGCATCTTTCGATAGCGAGTACGATGAGAAGATCGCCAAGAAGCAGCAGGCACAGATCGATTACGAGACACAGCAGATCGAGAACAAGAAAAACATCGAAAAGGCCGAGGCTGACGCTGCCGTCACAAAGACAAACGCTCAGGCAAAGGCTGACGCGAAGGTCATTGAGGCTCAGGCGGAGGCAGATGCCAACAAGCTCATCTCCGACTCCATCGATGACAACGTTCTCCGCAACAGATACTACGACAAGTGGGACGGCAAGCTCCCGACCACGATCGTAGGTTCCGACGCTTCCGCTTCTCTTCTGATCACACCGGACGCCATGGAAAACGCAAAGTCTTCTGCCGCCGCATCTTCGAATAACACATCGAATGATACGACCACAGACACAGGTGCTGATGCTGAGAACTAACAGGTTCTGACCGCATCTTCCATCAAAGGAACAGATAAACAAAAAGAAGAGGCTGCCTCCCACGAGGCAGCCTCTTCTTTTCTTACGTTCAGTTTTGTGTTCTACGTTTTGTTCTACAAATTTCCTTTTTGTAGAACATTTTGTTGAACATCAGCTGATCAGCGCTGTACCTGACTGCGCCACCAGTTCTCGATCGTGCTCTCGACATCGGGCTTTGCCTTGATGTCCAGAAGCTTTCCGTCGGTCAGTTCGATTTGAAGAAGCTGGCCGCCGAGGGCCTTTTGATAAGACATGTTACGGATCTGATCCGGTGTAAACGTCAGCGACGGTTTCCTCGAGCAAAGCGCATTCGTCGCGATAGCGCCCAGAGCGCCGAACATCATGGATGCCACACCGCCCTTTCGCGAAAAGATCAGAAGATTATTCGTGATCTCGACATACCACATCGCGGCTGTCTCGAGCTTGATGCGTTCTTTGTTCGCGTTCTTCGGATTGAGCACGCTGACACATACAGGTTCCAGGCTGACAACCGGAGCTGCTGCAGCCTGCATCGGAACACCCGCTGCCTGAGGCGCCGCCTGCATCGGGACTGCCTGAGGAACTGTCTGCTGCTGAGGCATCACTTGCTGTACTGCCGGTTGCGGAACCGCCTGCTGCGGAACCGGCTGAACCGGCATCTGCTGCATCGCCGGCTGAGGAACTGCGGCCTGCGGTGCAGCCGTTACCGGACATCCGCAAAACGGACAATTCGCTACCTGATCCTGAATCTGATTTCCACAATTACCACAAAACATAAAAGCCTCCATTTTCCCTACTCACTTTTTCCCCATTATACCAAACAACCCCACAAAAAGCCTGTTCTTCTGAGACGCTCGCGAGAATGAAATGAACGAAAAATAAATCCCTTCCGCGCCTCCGCAGGGCAAAGCCCGAGGACCAGTGCGAGAAGGGATTCTATTTTCTTTTAGTTTATGGCCGCGTCTCAGAAGAACAGCTGTGTGACTCTGAGAACACCATCGATCGCGCGGAGCTCAGAAAGGATATCCTCGCTGAGTTCTTCGCTGACACCGAGGAAGGACTGAGCCTTTGTGGAACCCGGCTTAACACCCCAGTGCATGCTGTTGATGTTGATGTTGTGATCACCGATCTTAGTTGCGATCTTACCGATGATGCCCGGCTTGTCTTCGTTCTGCATGGCGATCACGATCGGAGCCAGAGCGAAGTCTGCCTGATAGCCGAAGAAGCTTACGAGAACTTCAGTGTCATCACCGACGATCGTACCGGAAACGGAAAGCTCACGGCCTTCTTCTGTTACGAAGTTTACAACGATCATGCTGGTGTAACGCTCGCACTGTGCGCTCTTGCTCTCGACCACTTCGATGCCGTGAGCCTCAACACCCTGACGAACATTTACGAAGCTTACGCGTCCGTCGGAATGCGCGGAGAGGAAGCCCTTCAGAACAGAGAGTGTCAGGATGCCTGTCTCCTGCTCAGCGAGAGCGCCTCTGAATTCAACCTCGATCTTCTTGACCGGTGTCTCTTCCGCCTGATAGTAGATCTTACCGAGCTTCTCAGCGAGGTCAGCGTACGGACGGATGGCCGCCATATCGCCGCTGAAAGAAGGCATGTTGATCGCTGCAACGAGTTCGCCGCGAAGTGCTTTTGCAACGAGAGAAGTAACTGCGGAACCTACGTTGTGGTTTGCTTCCTGTGTGGATGCACCGAGGTGAGGTGTAACTACGCAGTTCGGAAGAGTAAGGAGCGGGTTCTGGTACTGCTGCTCGCCCGGTGCTTTATCATAGGAAGGCTCCTTATCGAATACGTCGATCGCAGCAGCGGCAACCTGACCGGACTTCAGTGCTTCGTAGAGAGCCGCCTCATTTACGAGACCACCACGAGCGGCGTTAACGATACGAACGCCCTTCTTGCACTTAGCAAGCTCATCCGCGCCGACCATGCCGACGGTTTCCTTGTTCTTCGGTGTGTGGAATGTGATGAGGTCAGCAACAGCAAGGAGATCCTCGAGCTTCGCGCAGCGCTTAACACCTACCGTGTCGAATTTCTCCTGTGTGATGTACGGGTCGTAAGCAACGACTGTCATACCGATACCCTTGAGCTTTCTGGCTACGATGGAACCGATACGGCCGAGACCGATGATACCTGCGGTCTTGCCCTCGAGCTCGTTACCGATCATCTGTGCACGACGGAAATCGTCGTTATGAGCTGCCTCGTTCGCGTGGCAGAGATTTCTGAAAATGGAGAATGCATGAGCAACTGCAAGCTCACCGGCAGCCATGATGTTTGCTTCCGGAGTATTTACGGCAATGATGCCTTTCTCTGTGCAGGCAGCAACGTCGATGTTGTCGATACCGTTACCTGCGCGGCCTACGACCTTGAGGTTCTTGGCATTTGCGAGGAGGTCCTTGTTGACCTGTGTTACGGAACGTACGATGAGCGCATCGTAATCACCGATGAAACCCTTGATCTCGTCCTGGGAGCAACCTAATCTCTCGTCTACTTCAAAACCTTCGTCCTTCAGATACTGGATTGCATCTGCCGCGATCTTTTCTGCAACTAAAATCTTCATGTTCGTGTTCCTCCCAAAATCTTATGCGTTCTGAGCCTTGAGCTCAGCAATAACTTCGTCGAGATCCTTGAGCATTGCCTTGATCTCATCAATGGTCGTATCTGCCATGTGCGCGATACGGAATGTGGTTTCCTTCAGAGCACCGTAACCGCCGGAGAGGAGATATCCTCTTTCGCCCATCTTCTTGTTGATCTCCGGGAACGGGATGCCCAGTGTGTTCTTGATACATGTGACTGTTACGGACAGGTTATCCGGATCGGAGTAAAGTTCCGCATTCTTTCTTGCCCAGTCACGAACGAGCTCTGCCATCTCGCAGTGTCTCTTATAACGGTTCTCAACGCCCTCAGCGAGGATGCAGTCGAGCTGGTAATCCAGTGCGAACATGTGCGCCTCAGACGGTGTGGACGGATACTGGAACGGCTTCTCGTGTACGAACTTGGCAAGCTCGACATAGTCGAAGTAAAGTCCACGGTTCGGGATCGTCTTTGCCTTCTCGAGCGCACGGTCGGAAACCGAAGCGATCGCCATTCCCGGAGGAAGTCCGAGACACTTCTGTGTAGAAGTGATGCAGACGTCGATGCCCCACTCGTCTACCGGAATGAAGTCACCGCCCATGGAACTTACTGTATCCACGCAGAGGATGACATCCGGATACTTCGCCTTAAGAACCTCGGAGATCTTTCCGACAGGATTGTGGATACCTGTGGATGTCTCGTTGTGTGTGATGGTGATCATGTCGTACTCGCCTGTGGAGAGTGCCTCGTCAACCATCTCAGGTGTTGTGATCTGTCCTAATTCGGAACGGAAAATATCTGCCGGAACACCATTGGATGTCGCCATCTTATACCAGCGTTCACCAAATGCTCCGATGGAGAAGATCGCTGCTTTTTTCGCAGTGAAACATCGTACGGCGCCTTCCATCAGACCGCTTCCTGATGAAGTTGAAAGAATGATAGTGTTCTTCGTACCCATGACCTTCTGCAGTTTTTCGGAAATTCCCTGCTGCAGAGCAGAAGCATCTTTGGTACGGTGGCCGATCATCGGCGTAGCCATCTTTTCCAGAACTTCAGCACGAACTTCAGTCGGGCCCGGAATGAAAAGCTTCTTGTGCGTACTCATGATAATCCCTCCATGTAAATCCAATATTACATAATTACATACCGTACTATTGTAGTCGCAATTAATCGATTTTTCTAGTCAAAAAGCGCTGTCATTTGCATTTTCGGCAAATTATCAAAAAAAGCTCTTTTCGACGGCTCTTTGCACACAAAATGACAGTTAGAAGCCCCAAATGATTTTTATTCGGCAAAAAAGGAGCCGCTTCCCGAAGGAGCGGCCCCTGTCGAAACAATTTAATTTCTCGGATCTCTTACGTTGCCGGAGCTGCCGTGGTCTCAGCCGGAGCAGCCGCCGTAGTTTCTGCCGGAGCAGCAGATGAATTCAGCAATGCCGCCGGCGGGAGCTTGATCTGGGCGCCTTCTGTCGGTACGAAGGAAGCATCCAGACCGTTGTATGTAAGGATCGTTGTGACGACCGGATCGGACTCGGACTCGATATTCATGCCGTATACACTGTGGAAGAGATCCCACCATGTGCGGCAGCCGGTCTTCGCGGAGAATGTATAAACACCGATCGGATCGTTCTCGGAACCCGGCGTAGATTCCGGAACTACCGGAGTGGTTTCGCTCGGGGTCGAATCGGAGATCTGGCCGGAAATATCCGTGATCGCCGTATCGGATACGGAAGTATCTACCGTTGAGCTCTTGCTGCTTCCACAGGACTTCGCGATCAGCACGATGATGATGATCAGGCAGATCAGGGAAACGCCCGCGAGTACGAACGGCAGATAGCTGGAACCGAAGCCCTCATCGCCACTGTCGAAGCCGTCATCGATCGTATCCGGTCTTCTTCTTGCAGGCTGTGTGTTCGGACGGTTGCCCGGACGCTGCGGCTGCTGCGGACGCTTCACTCCCGGAACGGAACCCGGACGAACTGCCTCACCCTGCTGCATATAAGCAGGAATGGAGGAAGCAACCGGTTCTGCCGCGGAAGGTGCGCCTGTCGGAGCCATATCGAAAAGATCTGCCACGGACGGCGGCGGATTATCAAAGTCATACTGCGGAGCTGCGGCCGAAGCTGCGTACGGATCGTAATCTGCTTCAGTTACTGCCGGGATCTCCTGTGTCGGCTCGTCGTAGTAAGCGCTTCCCGCATCAGCGAACTGAGGCTGATCGAGGTTAACGAACGGGGAAGCCGGAGCCGGTGCCGGATTCACGAACTGCGACGGAGCAGCTTCGTCTTCGTCTACTGTGTAGGAACCACGTGCGTAAACGCCTGTATCCTCATATCCTACCGGTGTATCGCTGTTTGTCGGATACGTCGGCGGTACATATGACGGAGCTTCGTAAAGCGGCATTTCCGGAACATCGTTTGCGGAAGCGGTCGCGTTATTTGTCGCATCGCCCGAAGCAAACGGGATCACGAACTCGCCGGCGCCCGGAACTTCTTCAGAAGGAGCCATGCCCTCAGCATAGTCGGACGGGTAACCTTCGTGTGTCTCATATTGATCTTCAGCGGATGATTCTGCGTCACCGAAGAAAAGTGGTGTTTCATCGAACTCTTTTGGATCGTTGGAATACTCGGGTTCATCGTTCATAGGCTTCTTCACCTCATCTTCCGCTTCGAAAACGAGAGGAGCATCCTCTTCTGTTTCCGCAACAAACGCCGGAGCAGCACCTCCGGAGATCTGTTCAGTTCCTGCCACGTTCTGTTTGTCGACGACCTCCTCGGAAGGCTTTCCGGTGAAGAGTTCATCGCCTATATAGAGCGGAGCACCGGTGTCGGCTTCTGCGGCCGGGCTTTCTCCGCCTACTTCAAAAGATGCTTCGTCGGCTGCTTCTTTTACGACTGCTTCCGACTCATTCTGTGCCTTCACGGCAGCCTTGAAGAACGGGTTATCCTCGTTCTTTACGGCTACGAAAGGCTCATCCTTCTTGATTTCTTCGGTCTTCTGAGGAAGTACGAACGGACTTGCGGATTCTGCCGCTGTTTCCGCTGTCTTGGCCTCGAGCTCGGCAGCTGCCTTATCAAAGCTGTTCACGAACGGAACGACCTTCGTTACTTCATCATTCTCCGTTGCCGGAGCTTCTTTTGCCTTTTCGGGAACCGGTGTCACGCCGGTGTTGTCCTTCATCAGATCGGAGATGTCACCGAACGAAAGCGGCGGTTCCGGGATCGGTGTATTGATCGCGTCGTCGACCGCGGATCCTGCCACGGCACCTGCTGTCGCGGAAGCCGCTGCTTTGGAAGCTGTCTCGGCACCAAGGGATGCAATGGCATCAGCCGCTGTACCGACCGGCGGGATCACAGCTGTTGTCTCGATGGCCTTTGCCTCAGGTGTCTTTTCCTTCTCGTCGCCGAAAAGCATCGCGTCCGGAGCCGGCTCTGCTTCTTCCTTCTTCGGGGACTCAAGCGGTACCGGCGGAGCTACGTTGTACTCATCGTCGAGATCTTCCTGCTGGGCAGCCTTCTTCTTCTTTCTTCCGAATCCGAACAGTCCGCCTCTTTCACTGGAAGTGATGTCTTCAACGAAGGAGATCATGAACTGCAGCGGAACGCCCGGAAGCTTCGCGGCTGCTTCGGTGATAACTACGCTTGCCGCATCGCTCTGGTCTTCCGCGTCGTAGAGGATGCGGAGGAGTTCCTGCTGACCCAAAGCCTCATAGACTTCACGGTTACAGAGGATGATGCAGTCATCAAGCTTCAGCTGGGCGATGTTGGAGCACAGCGCCGGAGCTGTCTTTGTCGCACAGAAATTATAGAAATTGTCGACCTTCTGACGGGCGGTGTTGATCGCGTCGATACGGATATCGGTCGCCGTCATCGGGTAGAGTGTGTCGTCACGATAAAGGAACGCGAGTCCCTTGCCGATCGTAGAAGCAAATGCCTCACCATCTTTGACCATAACGCCGGCAAAAAACGGAGCACGGCTGTTGTCCTGCTGGATCTTCATCTTACCGGTAATGGAAACGGCGGTATTGACCATCTCGCCGATCGAATCGTCAAGAGATCTTCTTCCGGCCTTCAGTTCTGTACCGAGGCGGCGGAGGAACGGCTCATACGGCGGAAGAGCGTTCGGATCCTGATCCGCGATCGTCTGGTGAGAGAATACGGAGAAGAAAAAGCCTCTGTCCTCTTTATCGTTCGTCAGATCGGCCGAACGGGCAACGGTCTTGCTGGTCACACGACCATCCATATAAAATGCGTCAGTCAGTTCTGCTGTAGGAAAATATCTTGCTGTAAGCGTCGTCGCAAGACGAGTCTGCTTTGCCATATCTAGAAGCCTCCAAATAGTGGGATCACCCATTTCTTCCTGTTAATTATAACATAATGTCTTTTCATACAAGTATTTGAAGAAGACTTTTTGCTACAATTTCGTGACAATTTCAGGTCGATGGCGTTGCGAGAGAAAAAAAGAGACGATATCAGGCACTTTTTAGACTTTTTCGAAACAACGAAACTATTGCACTGTGATTACGCGGGAGAATCCGTCAAGATTTCTTGCTCTCGACGAATTTTTCCATGTCTTCCTTAAGGATCGGGAACGGCGCGCAGCCCAGATCGAGGTAGGCTTTCATGACCTCTTCCTTCGTACAGATGCCGTCGAGTTCTTTCACGGCGCTGTCGATGATCTCCGACGTGAAGATAAAACCGAACGCGTATTCTACGGCGAAGCACTGCTCTGCCGTAAGGCTCGACCAGTATTCATCCATGACAAACGAATCCACGCCGTAGTGATTAAGATAAGTCTCGCAGTCCTCATAGGTCCAACCTTCGTACTCGATGCCGATGCTCATTCTCGCGGCAATCAGGATGCTGTAAAGGAGCGATGCCGTCCAGGCGCTTTCCGCCAGCTGCGGGTCAAAAGGCGCATAGTGGATCATGGTCCATTCGGAATACTTTGCCCAGCCCTCCGCGTAAGCTTTCGAGGTCGCGAACACCTGGTATCTGCTTTCGAGGTTTTCCGCCTGGTACTGATGCTGATAAAGATGACCGGGGTACATCTCGTGGCTGATCAGGGTAAACATATTGTACTCGGGGTTTTCGACAAGTCCCGTATTGACCCAGACCGTGTGTTTTGTGAAGTTATCGATCGGCGCGGAATAGTAGGTCGCCGGCTGGACCGACTCACTGAACTTCTCGGGAACGTTAAAGATCGAGACTTCGTTTGCCGAGATCTGCGGAAAATGCTCAAAAGTAAAGCGTTCGCACCACTTTCTTGCGTCGTCGAACGACAGATCTCCGTATCCGAAATACGTGCCGTTCTTCTGCCACAGAGGCAGGTATGTGTCGTAGACCTCCGAGATCTTCGCCTGCAAAAGCTCCGTGCATTCTTCGACAGACATATCCGTTCCCGTCGTCAGATGGAAAAGCGCCTCGTAATAAGCTTTTCCGTCCGCCGTGGATGCCAGGTACGGTGTGTCGTTGCACATGCCTTTGAGCTCCGGGAGCTTTTCGATCAGCATCTCAAAGGCCGGATAGTAAGATGTGGCAAGGAGCTCATCGTTTCTTCGGATCAGTTCTTTGGTCTCCTGGTCCGAAAGATGAAGCGCGCCGACACGGCTTTCGAAGGTGGTCTTCATGAAGTTGGTGTCTCGGTCTTCCTGCATCTTCACACAGTCTTCGATGATGCGGTCGATGCATTCATCGCTCCAGCCGATGCCCATCTCAGATCTCTTCTTCTCTGCCTCAAAGACCTGCGTAAAGAAGTGTAAATAGTCCTCCAGGATGACGAAATAACGCATTACATCGTCTTTCGAATTGAACTGGATCAGAGAGGTCAGAAGCGGGTAAAGGATCTGCTTTCCGCCCATCGGATTCAGATGCGGAACATACTGGTAATACTTGTATTCCTGAGACATGTAAAGGAAGTCATAGCACATGTCCTTGATCGCGCGGTTCTGCCCTTCCGTCAGTTCATCCTGATCAAGGTTCGCCAGTTCCTGCGCAAAACTCGCGTAGCTTTCCGATGCCGAGGTATATTCGTCCTCCGTCGGGAAATGAAGGCCGACCGTCGGCCAGTCACTGTAGTAATTCTTCGGATCATCAAAAGAATAGTACGCCGTCAGAAGATCCGACGAACCGACGAAGACACCCATGTCGTAGTAGCGGAAAAGCGCCGATGCCTCGCTCTCGTCATCGGCTCCGTGGCCGACACTTAACCATTTCTGGTCATCGTCGGGAAGCAGATCGCCGTTCGCGTCCGTCGCCGTTGTTGCCGCTCTGGGCTTGGCGATCTTATCCGGATCGACCTTTTTTGAGCACGCGCCAAGCGGTGCGATAAGGATCGCGCCGCAGGTAAGCAGTGCTATTGATTTAAATGTCCGGTTGTATTTTTTCATGCAGTATTCCGATCAGTGCTGTTTTTCTACGTAAAGCGGCATGTATTTCTCGAGGATGTCGAAGGAGCTCGCGCCCATGTCGAGATACGCGGCATGGATCTCCTTCATCGAGTACTCGTTGCCGTACTGTGCGACTGCGTCATTGATGATCTTACTGCAGTAGTAGTTACCGAAGCAGTAAGGTGTGACATAGCACGGGATCTCGACCGTCGTATCCCACATCTCATCTGCGATCCCGGAGCCTATACCCGGGAAGTACTGGTTGAAATAGTCGGCTACATCGTCCTTCGTCCATCCGTCGTAGTGCACGCCGATATCGACATATGCCCACATGTGGTAGTTCAGAAGGTCAACGTAAAGATCGTAAGTATCATACACGACCTGATCGTAGTCGGTCAGCGTAACGATGTAGTCTTCCGAATAGGTGGACCAGCCTTCTTTGTACGCTGTCGTTCCGCCCTTCTGGTAGTAGTTGTTCATGTAGATCATGTGGTAGACTGCTTCGTACATATGGCCCGGCAGCGCCTCGTGCGCGACCGTTGTGAGCATTTCGCCCAGTCCGTCACTCTTGTCATTGATCATCAGGACATTTTTCGTGATGTCATCGTACGGTGTGGACATATAGGCCGCGGGAGAAAAATATTTCGACATCTCTTCCGGAATGTGATAGACCGAATACTTGATCTCGCCGAGATCCGGAAAGTCGGATTTGATGGCATCTCTACAGAATTCGACATCCGATTCAAAAGAACCGGTCGTGTAGTTGAAGTCACCGGAGACGACCTGCCGGTACTGGTCACTGTTCAGCTGCGAAAGAGCCGTATAGAAATCCGCAAATTCCTGTTGGATCAGGCCTTCCAGAATTGCCTTTGCCTCATCGATCGTAAGGTTGGTTCCGGAACGATACTGGAAATACTTCTCGTAGAACTCTTTTCCTCCGGGCATGTCGCAGACGTTACCGTTTGTCATCGCCGTGCCGTAAAGAGTCTTCATATTCTCCGCGAGTCTCTCATAGCCCGGGAAGAAAGAAGTATCGAGGATCTCTTTGTTTCTCGCGATCAGGTCCTGCTTCGTGGAAGCGTCGAGATCCATCGCGTTGATGCGGTCTTCAAAAGTAGTGTACATGTAGTTGCCGTCGTGATCTTTATAGACAGCCTCGAGAGATTCAATGACCTTCTTAAGGATCTCGTCCGGGTAGGATCTTCCGAGCTCGGCACGTTTCTTCTCGTATTCGAACATCGAATCGTAGTACGGTCCGACGTCGTTTAACATCGTCAGGTAACGCTCGACGTCTGCCTGATCATCAAAGTTCATCGTCGCGAAAATGATCGGCAGCTCTACGTTCGTGCCGGTCAGATCGTTGACCGAACTTAAGTAGAAATCCATGCCGTACATATCCAGTGAAAGCTCATAGTCGCCCTTGATGGTCTCATAAAGGATCTGATCTTCCAGTTCCAGGGAATCAAAATCGATCTCATCGAGTGTATCCAGTACATGTACGGAGAACTCATAGTTTTCGACCTCGGCGTCCATAGTGTATGGCTCGATACCGACCGTCGGCCATTCCAAACCGAGCTTTTCGGGATCTTCTACGTCATAAACGAGGGAAATGATATCCGTTTTCCCCTCTTTGAAGATCTCTTCGTCAAGTTCATGGAGTTTATTTGTCGCGTCAGCGCCGAAATAGATCGTATCTTTCGGATCGCGCGCGGTCGTCGGAGGATACAGCGTCGGATCCGGCATGGTATCCGTAGGGGCAGTATCCGTAGGTATCGTATCCGTCGGATCAGTAGATTCAGAAGGTTCGTCTGTAGTCTCTGTCGGCTCTTGTGTCGTCTTTCTTTTCTTTTTCTTCTTTGTTGTCGTTTCTTCGGGTCTGCATGCCGCGAGAATGATCGATGCCGAAAGAACAAGGCATCCCAATACGCGCAGCTTGTTTCTGATCGTCTTATTCATATTCGTTTCTCCTTCTCTCTTTCATGTGTATTTAATCACAAAAGAGGGGCAAAGTAAAACCGAGGAAATAAAGGAATACACCCGAAGAACAGTGCTTTTCAAGCGGGAAAAGCACCGTGGCGGGACATTTAAGTTCTCACCTTTTCGCTTTTATAAGAAGCGAGCGTCAGGATCAGAACGCCGACGGCAAGGACAAGAAGCGAGATCGCGACCATTGCCATATTCTCCATCTTCGCCCTCGCGTTCAGAAGGTCCTGGAAGATCAGGCAGATGTTGTATACGGGGATGAGATAGTGCGACGAGGGCGATGTGCCGAAGCGGAACATCGACATCATGGAGGCCAGCGTGCAGACCAGAGTGACCGGGATCTGCGCCGTCTGTGCCTGGTTGGCGTCTTTACAGAACAGGGAGATCAGAACGCCGAGATTGGAGAACAGATAGCAAAGGAGCACCGCGTAAAGGAGGATCAGAAGGATCTCCCCGACTGATACCGAAACGCCGGCGAACCCGAAGACGTCCTTGACATTCGCCGCTTCGCATATCTTACTGCCGAGCACGTCTATGCCTATGTAGACGCCGCTGCTGACCAGACTGATCAGGCTGACCGAAAAGATCTTGCCCATGATGAGGGATAGTGGCGGCACGGGGGAAAGCATGACCTGATAGAATGTTCCCCTCGCCTTATCACCCGCGATGGTGTCGCTCGCGAAATTGGCGATGTTTGCCGTAAGCGGAAGGATCAGCATGTAAGGAAGCAGCATGGCGATCATGCGGTTGGTGGTGTCCTTTTCGTTGATGTCCGTGAGCTCGACACTGCGGAAAGACGCGCCGGATGACTGTCCCCGGAAAGCCATGTCAAAGGTCTCACGGACAAAAGCTTCCGCGCTCATCTTGAGGTAACTTGAGATCGTATTGCTCCCGTAGTAGTAGATCGTGACTTTTTCGATATTCGAAAGATCGACAAGGACATCGCTGTGATGGAACTCATCCGACGTTACGAAATCCGCGGGGGCCGCATCGATCTTCTTGATCCAGATCTGCTTGTCGTCCAAAGATCCGATGTTATAGGAAGTGATATCGAGTCCGTAAAAGAACATGCTGTATGTCTCCACGTTCTCGCCTGTCGATTTCGGCTGGAGCATGGAGATACCGACCGTGACAAAAAGCGTCAGGACGGGAAGGAGGATAAAGCCGAAAAGAAGGCTCTTCTCCTTCACTATCTTTTTCATTTCATGGTGGAATATCTTTCCGACTCCGCGCATGTTCTTCTCCTGTATCTACTCTTTCTTCGTTTCGTTATTTTTCCATTCAGCCGTTTCCGTGTCGGCCGACGATCGCCTTTTCTTCGTGGTTTTCCTTATAGAGCTTGATGAACGCCTGATCGATCGTTTCCACGCCCTGGCTTCCCGGAAGCTCCGCGACCGTTCCGCAGAAAACGCTCTTACCGTCGACGATGATGCCGACACGGTCCGCCATTCTTGCGACCAGATCAAGGATGTGCGTCGAAAGGATGATGCATTTTCCCTGTTCTTTCAGTTTCAGAAGATATGCCTCGATCAGCTGCTGCGTGAGGATATCCAGTCCGTTCGTCGGCTCGTCGAAGATGATCGTATCAGGGTCATGAAGAAGGCAGATCGCAAGCGACGTCTTCTGCTTCATGCCGGTCGAAAACGTATCATATCTCCTGTTTCTGAATTCACTGATGCCGAAATAATCGAAAAGCTCATCCTTTCTGCTGTTGATCTTTTCGTTCGGCATTTCGTAAAGGCCGCCGTAGTAATCCGCCAGCTCGTCGGGCGTGAACTGGCCGTCCAGACGGATCTCATTTGTGAGGAAAGTGATCCTGGAGCGGATCTGCTCATCATTCGGTTTCAGTTCTTTTCCATCGAAAAAGATCTTGCCCGAGGTCGGAAGAAGAAGCGTGCTGAGCATCCTCATCGTCGTTGTCTTTCCGGCACCGTTCGGTCCCAGGAGCGCGAAGATCTCTCCGTCACGGATCTCCAGGGAAACGTCCTTGACGGCTTCGACTTTGTTCTTTTTAAATGTCTTTTTCAGATGTTCGATCGTGATCATTCGGAAGTCCTTTCCCATAATCCGGAAGACAGGATCATGCTTAGGCCAAACAGCAGCAGGCTGATGGCAAGTGCAGTAAAGATCGGTGTATAAGTAAACTCATCTTTGCAGATGCTCTTTAATATCGGTGTCCAGTCGGAAAGCGGAAAATACTTGACGATCCCGGTGTCGATAAAGGAAGGCAGTATCGCGGATATGGAGACGAGCACCATACCGCAGGAAGAAAAGAGCGATGTCTTTTTTGTCTGGGCAAAAGCACTGCCGATGACGCTGAAGATCGCCGTGATGACAAGCGCGGCCGCAAAGATCAGAAGAACGATCACGAAAAACCAGCCGGCCACTTCCGCTCCGTTTTCGGTGACCGCGTCAAACTCCTTCGGGCTCCAGATCGCCATGCCTCCGATCGCCGCGATGGATCCGATGATCCCCGAAAGGAAGATCTCGGCGAGCATGACAAGTTCTTTTCCCAGAAGGATCTTCGAAAGATCCGCCGGGCACAAAACCAGAGTATCGAAAGTCTGGCGCTCTTTTTCTCCGGTGATCGTACGGGCCGAAAGCGTCATCGCGTTACTGGCCATCATGAGGAAGATGATCATGCCGACCACACCTCCGACGCGGTCGATATAGCCGATCACCCGGTCCGCAGAAGAACTCATATCGATGTTTTCTATCTCCGGGTAAAGATCGTAGGCATCGCTGTAGTACTTTTCCCCCTCGAGAAGATAGGAAAGATCGATACCCAGGTCCTTCGCGTCTTTCAGGGCCTGTGAAGATGTCAGTATCGATGAATCATAAAGGATGCGAATGGTCTTATCCTCGACGACCAGCGCGCAGTCGGCCTTGCCGTTACTGACACGTGTTGTGGCTTCCTCGAGCGTACCGTTTCGGAAACTGAAATCCGGATAAGACTCCGAAAGCTCCTCTTTCATCTCTTCGGCAGAGAAGTCTTCGGGGAAATACACGGTACCGCTGTACCTGTCTACGAGGGTCACTACATAGCTCAGGCACCAAGACAGAAAAAGCACGCTTATCATCGGCACAAGAAGCATCGTCACCAGCTGGACCGGTGTCTTCCTGGTCTTCTTCCATTCACTTTTTATGACATGAAGTACGTGATTTCTCCGCATCCGTCGCTTCCCCTGATGTCTACTTCTGTTCTTCTTTTTCCTGCGGTTTCTCTTCTTTAAGTCCCTGCGCTTCTTTTTCCAGCGCGCGGAAATCGATCTTTCCGATCCTTGTCATCGGAAATTCGTCCTTGAATTCATATTCCACCGGGCAGGCATACGGGATCAGGTTCTTCTTGCAGTTCTCCGCGATCTGCTTTTTGATCTCTTCCTTCGTATTTTCATCCGCCGCGCGGTCCTTAAGTACAAGATACGCTTTTACGACATGAAGACGATACGGGTGCGGGATCGCGACCGCACAGGCCGCTTCGAGCGCTTCGTTTTCGAGGATGACCTTTTCGATCTGTGTGGGGAATACCGGAACGCCGGATACCTTGATGATCCTCTTGATGCGCTGATCGAAATAGAAGAAGCCTTCTTCGTCTCTGTGTCCCAGGTCTCCGCTGTGGATCCATCTTTTTCCGTCTTCGTGAATATGAATAGCCAGATCCGTCGCCTCGGGATCATTGAGATATCCGAGCATGACCGTCGGGCCGCTGATGCAGATCTCACCCTTTTCCCCGACCGGGACCTCTTCGTCCGTTCCCGTTTTCACGATCTTCATGTCGATCCCCGGAAGCGGAAGTCCGACGGAACCGCTCTTACAGTTCTTTTCGGGATTAACGGCGCACACCGTAAGTGTCTCGGTCAGACCGTACCCTTCGCGGAGCGAGATGTTCGCGCCGTGGGCATGGATATACTCTTCGAAACGCTTCTTGAGATCCATCGGGAGTGTGTCTCCTCCACTGAAGCAAGCTCTCAGGAAGTCGAGGTTCATGGTCTTTAATTTATCGCTCTTGAGCATTCCCTCGTAAAGCGTCGGTACCGCCGCGATGAGCTGCGGTCTTTCTTTCTTGATGATCTTCGCCAGCTCGTCCGGCTTAAAGATCGGCACCAGAAGCATGTTGATGCCGCAGGAGATCATGCAGTGCATGCACATGCAGATACCAAAACCGTGGAACAACGGAAGGATCGCGACCATCGTCAGATCCGGGAAGTTCTCGGGATCATCAAACGGATCCGATACGCGGATGATCTGCGGGCCGAGCATCGCCGGCACATTCATATTCGTTGAAGAGATCACGGCGATCTTCGGGGAACCCGTCGTACCGCCACTGTGAAGATAGATCGCCGGATCGTCAGGTCCGATCGGGCGGACATATTCTGCTTTTTCTTTTTTCTTAAATTCACCGAGATCCGTGAACGGATACTCCCAGTCGTAGTCGCCGCTGAACTTGCCCTTTCGCAGCATGTCGCCGTGGCGGATCAGTTCGCTGTAGGAGATATAGAACGAATCCTTAGGGAATTTCGGGATCTTTCTGCCCTTGCTGACATAAAACCCGAGTGCTTTTCCAAAGGAAAGATAGTCACCGATCTTACAGACGACGACAAGACCCGGCTTTTGTTCTTCGATCATATCCAGCGCTTTCGGAAGGAAAGCATCGAGGATCATCAGGCACTCGCTGCCCGTTTCCTTCATGCAGGAGCAAAGCTCGGGAGCCGGTGTCTTCGGATGGACCATGTTCGCGATGGCGCCGAGTTTATTGAGCGCGTAGATCGCGACGACCGCCTGCGGGATGTTCGGAAGGCATACGGTAACGACCGTGCCGACGCCGATGTTGCAGTCAGCAAACGCTTCCGCCAGCGAATCGACTTCGGTAAGAAGCTCCTCGTATGTGATGCGTGTGCCCTCGAAGGTCACGCCTCTTTTTTTCGGGAAAGTCTTCGCCGAACGAAGAAGGATCTCATATAAAGTGAGATCCGGGATCTCCGGAAGTCCGCTCATTTCCTCATCATAGTATGCTGTCCAGGATCGGTCCATGGTAATTTCTTACTTCCTTACATGCCATAACAATCTTATGTATTTTACTCAATTTCTCTTAAAAAAGAAATAGCGAGGTGGTATGATTAGGTGGATAAGGCGCATGTCGCGCCCCTTTTGAAAAAGGAGATACCATGGCTAAGAAAAAAGCGCAATTCGTCTGCCGCAACTGCGGTTACGAGACTTCCGGATGGATGGGAAAATGCCCGTCGTGCCAGGAATACAACACATTCGATGAGGTCGTTGAAGTAAAGTCGGCCCCAAGTGACGCCAAGCCTGCCCTTCGTGCCGGCTGGATCGCCGAGCGCGGTGTCTCCAAACTCTCTGAAGTCGCCAAAGAAAACGAGCCGCGTTTTTCTTCCGGCATTGCCGAACTCGACCGGATCCTCGGCGGCGGTTTTGTCGAAGGTTCCATGACGCTTGTCGGCGGCGACCCGGGTATCGGTAAATCCACACTGCTCATGCAGGTCAGCGGCGCCGTAAAGACCAAGGGCGAGATCCTCTACGTTTCCGGCGAGGAATCCAAGTCCCAGATCAAGATGCGCGCCGACCGTCTCGGTATCTCCCGTGACAGCATCGTTCTGTGCTCGCAGACATCCTTTGAACATATTTCAGAGCTCATTTCCGAGCGAAAGCCCGGCCTTTGCGTGATCGACTCGATCCAGACGCTCTACAGCGAAGATATCTCTTCCGCGCCGGGCTCTGTTTCCCAGACGCGTGAGGTCACCGCCGGTCTTCTTCGTATCGCGAAATCACTGAATGTCCCGATCGTACTCGTCGGTCACGTCACAAAAGACGGCGCGATCGCGGGACCTCGCATCATCGAGCACATGGTAGACACCGTCCTTTATTTCGAAGGCGACGGCTCCTCTGCCCTTCGTATGCTCCGCGCCACGAAGAACCGTTTCGGTTCTACCGGTGAGATGGCCTTTTTCGAGATGACACAGAAAGGTCTCGTCGGCGTCGAAAACGCGTCCGCGCTCCTTCTTTCCGGCCGTCCGCATATGGCTCCCGGCTCCGTGATCACCTCGGTCGTCGAGGGTTCCCGTGCCGTTCTTCTGGAGATCCAGGCGCTGATGTCGCCTTCCGCTTACGCAAATCCGCAGCGCATGACGCAGGGACTCGATAAGGGCCGTGTGTCCATGCTTCTGGCCGTTCTGGAAAGTAAATGCAAGGTCGGCATTTCGAATATGGATGCCTACATCAATGTCGTCGGCGGCATGCGCATCGATGAGACCGCGTGCGATCTGGCCGTCATCTGTGCCGTTTTCTCTTCCGTCTCTGGAAAAGCACTCGCCGAAAATACCATGGTGATCGGCGAAGTCGGTCTGACCGGCGAGCTCCGTCCCGTCAGCGATCTCGAGAAACGCCTCGCGGACGCTTCCCGACTCGGCTTCTCTGCCTGTGTCCTTCCGGGAGCGAGCAAGAGCGCGGCCGAAAGGCTCCCCGTAAAAATGGAATTCATCTACGTCGATAAGCTTTCCGAAGCGATCGATGTGCTTTTCTCATAAGGAGGCAACCATGCAGATCCCAAAGATCACTCTTCCTTCTTCGTTTGAACTTCGCCGCCCTCTGTACCTGATCGTTCCGGCGGCAGGTCTCGGCACGAGAATGGGGATCTCCGACAGTAAACAGTTCTTTAAGATCAACGGCGTTCCGGTCCTCGCCAGAACCCTTCTCGCTTTTTCCGAATACAAGGAAAAGACAGGTATCTCGATCCATGCCGTGATCGTGACCACAGAAGATAACATCTCCCGCGTACAGGAGCTCGTTGACGAGTACAATATCTCCTTTGTTGAAAAGATCGTCAAAGGCGGTGAGACGCGTCAGGATTCAGTCGCCTGCGGTATCGCGGCGCTTTCCGAGCTGGAAACGCCTCCGGGAGATCCGGATCCCGTATTTATTCACGATGGCGCCAGATGCATGGTCGACCAGGACACGATCGCTTCCTGCTACGCCGGCGGACACATCTACGATGTCAGCGTCGCCGCGACCCCCTGCAAAAACACCATTAAGAGGGCAGCCGCGCCGAAAGAAGGCGCAAAAGAAAAGCATCCGCTTGTCGATAAAACGCTTGACCGCGACACGCTCTACGAAGTGCAGACGCCGCAGGTCTTTCAGTACAAGGTGCTTCTGGATGTAAGTAAAAGAGCAAAGGAAATGGGCATCACTGCCACGGATGACACGGCGCTCGCCGAAGCGCTCGGCATCGACGTGCACCTGATTCCGTGCTCCTACGGAAACATAAAGATAACGACGCCCGAAGACGCCGCCATTGCAGAATATATGTTGAGCCGCAAGTAAGCGGCTCATTTTTTTGCTTATTCAGATAATCCCGGCTGTTCCGGTCGGCTCGAAAGATCGACTTCTTCTCTTCGCATCGTCACGCTGCAGAATACCATGATGCCTTCGCCCTCGCCGAATCTCGTGAGGTTCTCACCGGTCGTCGCGGTGATGCCGATCCTTTCCGGAGCGAGATTGCAAAGTTCTCCGATACGGATCTTCATGGGGCCGATCATCGGCGTGAACTTCGGTCTTTTGCCTTCAATGCTGATGGAGATATGTGTCAGTTCCCAGCCCTGATCCACGGCAAAGGAAAGTCCTTTTTTCAGATATTCGGCGCTGTCGGTGATGCCGGACTGGCACATCTGATCCGCAATCGGTCCTAAGATGTTGACGCCGGTCACTCCGGAGATCGCGTTGGTCAAAGCATGCAGTACCGCGTCCCCGTCACTGTTGGCCACGAGCGGCGTCTCTCCCGGGAATTCCACGCCCGCGAGGATCAGTTTCTTCGGCCATTTGTCCGCGCTCTTAAGCTGCGCTTCACAAGGCTGCATGAAACGATGACTGTCCTGTCCGATCCCGTTTGCGTATTCGTACTGCATAATTATTTCCGCCTTTTCTAATCGATCTTTTACCATTATAACACGAGCGGAAGCGCCAAATTCAGCGCGTCCGCCCGGAAGGTCTTATTTCTGTATTTCAGTCACGATCCAGTTTGCCAGATCCTGCGCGGTCCATTCGCCCCGGTCCTGACCTTTGAAACGCGCCTTCTGCATATTTTCCTTGATGACGATCGCCTCCGGAAGTGCCTCGATCTCATACGCCTCCGTGAGTTCTTTTTCCGCCAGCGCGTCGATCGGAACGATCAGGACTTTATCGTGATATTCCTCCGCGACCTGTTCCATACAGGCGAAAAGCCCGTAGATATCCGCGTGCATGCCCGAATAGAAGAAAAAGACAACGGGGATCGGACATGTTTTCGTCAGCGCGTCAAGGTCGGTCACCTGGCGGTAAAGAACGCCCGGTTCCTCTTCCCCGTCCGGGATCTCGAAGACCATCGCGCTGATCGAACAGTCGTAGTAATAATCACCCAGGTACTTATGGTAGTCGCCGAGGTCGGAGTTACCTGCCTTGCTGCCTTTCTTGCACGCGCAAAAAAATCCCGGCATGCAGACGACAAGCATCAGACATGCCAGGACCTTGACCAGTACTTTTTTATTTGAAAAGCACCGATCCATCTTACTTCTTTTCTTCGATCATCTTCTCGACGAACTCAACAGCGCCGGAAAGGATCTCGTTCGGAACTCTCTCGATGTGACCTTCGTCAACAAGAGCCGTGATATCCGGATCGAGCGGGAGCTTATCGAAAAGCGGAACGCCCATTTCGTTCGCGGCCTTCTGGACCTTGCCCTCTTCACCGAAGAGCGGGGTCTTCTCGCCGCAGTGCTTGCAGATGGTGTAGCTCATGTTCTCGACGAAACCGAGGACTTTGACCTGCATCAGCAGAGCCATGTTTCTCGCCTTGTTGACGATCATGGAAACGAGATCCTGCGGAGTCGAAACGAGGATGATACCGTCGAGCGGGATCGACTGGAATACCGTCAGCGGAACGTCACCTGTTCCCGGCGGCATATCGATGAGCATAACGTCAATGTTTTCCCAGATCACGTCAGACCAGAACTGCTTGACGACGCCGGAAATGACCGGACCACGCCATACGACAGGAGCCTCTTCGTTTTCCATAACGAGATTGACGGAAACGATCTGGATACCGGAATGAGAGATCATCGGCAGGATGCCGCTCTCGTCACCCTTGAGCTGACCCTTAAGACCGAAAGCCTTCGGAATGGAAGGACCGGTAACGTCAGCGTCGAGGATACCTACGCGATAGCCGTCACGAGCAAGTCTTGATGCCAGGACACTGGTTACGAAAGACTTACCGACGCCGCCTTTACCGCTGCAGACACCGATGACTCTTTTTACACTGGATTTATCGTGCAGAGGAGCGATCAGAGACTCCGGCTGGGAAGAACCGCAGGAACCGCCGGCTGTTGCGGACGGGCAGGAATCTTTGGAACCGCATGAATCACAAGAACCCATAATATTCACCTCATATCTAAATTCTGAAACCCTATTGTACGCTAGGTAATTAAGAAAATCAAATCATAAAACACGGTCAGGACTTGACCGACTTCATGATCCAGTAGCCGGACTCTTTGGCGATGACCTCGCAATTTCCGAACTTTTCGGCAAGATACTTCTCCGAGGACGGCGCGCCCTGCTTTTTCTGGAGCACCACATAGAGAAAAGCACCTTCCGCCATGTGTTCGTATGCCCCGTCATAGAAAGAGAACACCGTCTGCTTTCCTGCTCTTACCGGCGGATTGGTAAGGACCACATCGTAAAGGCCCTCGACATTACTGCATCCGTCGGACTGATGCACGTCAACGCACTTGACGCTGTTAGTCTCCGCGTTCTGCTTCGCCAGTTCGATCGCCCTGTTATTGATGTCGACCATCGTCACTTCCATGGACGGAAAAACGCGCTTCATGATGATGCCGATCGGACCGTAACCGCAGCCGAGATCAAGAAGCTTTCCCTTCTTTCGGTTATTGGCCGAAAGGTCTTCGATCGAAGCCTCAAGAAGCGTCCTCGAACCGAAGTCCAGAAACTTCTTGGAGAACACTTCCGCGTCTGTCGTAAAGAAAAAGTCCATACCGTGCATACGCGCCTGGACGACGCGACGGTCGGACTCTCCCTGTGGATTTTCCTCGTAGTAATGTGCCAAAAGAACCTTTTCTCCTTACGGGATCATGTACTCGATCGAAACGATCTTGCCGGAGCTGATGGTCAGGAGCAGTTCGGATGTTCCGCGCTTATAGACCCACATCGCGTCGGTCTCCTGATCCGGATCGCCGTACTTGGAACGAGCTGCGTCCGGTGCCATGCCGATCTCAACGCCTTCCGGTGTAGCAACGAGGTCAGAAGTGATGAGAACGTCGGAAATATATCCGGTCTCACTTCCCGTCGCGATATAGACCGTCAGGGACATGTTGTTGTATGTATAAACGTAATCGGTGCCGTCGTGCGCGCAGGACGGAACTGTCAGTGTGTTCTTCGCGTCGCCGAGTTTTTCAAGCGTCGCTGTCGGCTCGGAACCGAGTAAGATATCAACGCCTTCGTATGTGAAAACGAAGTTGTCGGCAGTATCCAGTGTTACGTCAACAGAACCAGTGCCCTCATCTTTCGAAGCTTCTGTCTGCGCGTCCTGAGATTCCGCGGCGGAAGAGGAAGCTGCTCCTGTCTCGCCTTTGCTTTCTACTTTCTTCGCGTCCGAGCATGCGGCCATCGAAAGCGCCATGACCAGCACTAGTGCCAGTGAACCGATCTTTTTCATTTTGTGTTTCTCCTTTTTCCCAAAAGAACATTCTCCGCAAAAAGCACTTGCCTTCACGGCTTTTTCCTTTGCCTATTTTCGCATGAATTGCCCCGACTTTCAATCAGCAAACTGTCACATTTACGCCTGCTCTTTTTCGTCGGTTTTGTCGGACTTGTCTTCCTTTTTTACGGAATCATCCTTATCCTCGGACTTTGCGTCCTCCTTGGGAGTTTCGGCGTCCATTTTACCAGAGGCCTGCTCCTGCTTCTTATGGATATTGGTGATGTCTTCGAAAGTACCGCCACCCTCATCGTCTTCCGCACGGAACTCACCGCGGTCGACCAGACGCAGGAACGCGTCAACGACATCCTCCTGCAGCTGTGTACCGGAGACCTCCTTGATGATGGAGATCACCTTTTCGAAGTTCATGCGTTTTCTGTACGGACGGTCGGAATACATCGCGTCGAATGTGTCCGCCACGGCGATGATCTGCGCGACACGCGGGATATCATCGCCCACTAAGCCCTTCGGATATCCGTGTCCGTCAGGTCTCTCGTGGTGGTCACGGGCGCCGATCGCGAGCTCCGGCATGATGCTGATGTCCTTAAGAACGACATACCCCTTACCGGAGTGAGACTTGATCTCCTTGAACTCTTCGTCGGTCAGACGGCCCGGTTTATTCAGCGTCTCCGAAGAGATACCTACCTTTCCGATATCGTGCAGGAGTGCGATGTTTCTGTACTTTTCGACGGTCTCATCGTCATAGCCGAGTTCTCTTGCGAGCATGGCGGTGTATTCCGCGACTCTCGTGGAGTGACCGTTCGTGTAACGGTCCTTCATATCGATTACCTTCGCGAAGGCCTCAACGATCTCACGGATCAAGGTCCTCTGGTTCTGTTCCTTTTCCTGAAGCGCACGCATGCGGTTTCTGGTGATGAGGTAGGCGACCGACATGATCAGAACGATCAGACCGATGATGCTCAACGCCTTAAACCATACCTGTTCCGAATTCGCCAGTTTCTTGGTGATCTTAACGTCGATCTCTTTTTGGACCTCGCCGTTAGCTTTCAGAAGCTGCAGCTTGAATGTGTACTTGCCGCCGGAAAGATTGGTATAGCCTACAGGCTTCAGCTCAGTTCTCCTGATCTTGGTCGACGATCTGTCAAATCCTTCCATGCAGTAGATGATCTGCGGATTGACAAGCGAATAGTTGAAGCAATACGCATAGATCGTGACTTTCTGAACGTTTGCCGGTACTTCAAATGCACCGGACTCGTCCGGATAGATCAGTTTTCCGTCACAGTCGATATAAGGAACGGTCAGATTGACATCGCTCTCCAGCTCGTTTTCCTCATTGATATTCGTCATCACAACGCCTGTCGAACCACACATATAAAGGTCGCCCTCGTCCGTCAGTTCGCTGTAGGAATTGGATGTCGCAAAGCACGTCAGGCCGTTCTCACGTCCGTAGAAGAAAGGCACGAGTGATTCGTTTCGGATCATCTCTTCCGTGGAAACGACGTAGATACCGTTACTGCTCAGTACCCACATCTCGTCTCTGCTGTTCTGGTAGATATCGAAGTTGTTGGAATACGGGAAACGCTTGATGGTGGTGACCTCGTAATCCGCATCCATGTAGGAGATCGAGTTACTGGTCACGATCCAGTAAATGTCTCTGGTATGGTCTTTTTTGATTCGCATGACAACGTCGGAATGGAGTCCGTTATCGGTACTGACATGGCGGGTCTCACCGCCGCTGATGACGTAGATGCCGCCGCCGTCCGTACCGACCAGGATGTCCTTATTCGCCGCTTCAACGATGGTCAGGACCTCCGTATTCTTGATCCCGCTCGACTCATCGTAGATCGTCTTGATCTGATCATTTTCGATGATCGCGACGCCTCCCGTGCAAGCTACGGCAAAAGAACCGTCCGAGAGCTCGCAGATCGTTCTTGCGCGGTTTGTCGGAAGACCGTCCTCAGAAGAAAAGATCACGGCGCTTTTCCCGTCATAGCGGATCAGCGGATAGTCACCGAAAGAAGCGATCCAGAGATTCCCCTTCGAATCTTTGACAAGTGAACGCAGCTTTGATCCGTCCAGAAGCTTGATCAGGTCATTCGTGTCTACCTTTTTCCCGGAAGCCGTCACCGCGCTTTCAAGCGGAAGTGATTCGACGACGGCCTGATTTTCCAAAGCCAGAAGACCTGACGTCTTCGTTCCGATAAAGAGTTTATTCTGATAGACAGCCGTCGAATAGACGACATCGCTGTCGAGGTGATATTGCGAATAGAGATCAGCGAAGCGGTTCGGCACGATCTTCATGACACCCTGCTGCGAAGAAACAAACCAGAGGTTGTTCTGGAAATCGGGCATGATATCTTCGATCGAAGTCGTCATCGGCAGATTCGTAAGCGGGATCAGTTCACCGTTTACGATTCGTCCGATACCGTTGTCGGTACATACCCACACCTCGTTATCGAACTTCTTGATCGAGTTGACATAGGAAAATGGTTCGATCGTGTCGATGATCTTCGAAAGCGGCTGTCCCGGGATACCGTGATATACATCCGAGCCTTTCGTTCCGTAGTACACATAGTCCGGCTTATCCGGATCCGGGAAAATGGCATGGACATCGGAAACGCCGAGGTCCTTCGGAGAATAGAAAGCAACCAGTTTTCCGTCTTTCATGGTAAAGACCGCGCCATCGATCGTCAGTCCGTAGGCTACATTTCCGTAGCCCATCTTCAGGGTACGGATGTATTCATCCTTGATCTGCGGGTCTACAACATGCGTAAGGTGCAGTTCCTCGTCAACAAGCACGACACCTGCGGTCGTTCCCAGGTAGATGAGTCCGTTCTCATCCTCCGTGATATCGTGGACCGATGCGGAAGGAAGCCCGTCCTGCTTGGTGAAAGTCGTCCACTCGCCTTTTTCGAGGATACCGACGCCACTGTCATTCGTGCCTACCCAAAGTCTCTCTTTCGAGTCAACATAAAGACTGACAACGCTCGTGATGCCTGTCTCGGCAGAATCAATACGTTCAAAAGTATTTCCGTCATAACGGATCAGGCCGCTGTAACAGCCGATCCACATGAAGCCTTCCGGCGTCTGCACGATGGCATTCGCCTCCGAGGTCGGAAGTCCGTTTGTATTGTCATAAAGTACCGGGGAATATCCGTGTGACTGGTCAAGAAGCTCTATCGCCGCTTCGTTCGAGTCTTCGTCTTCGTCCGCCAGAACAGGCGTTTTCGGCGCGTTACTCAAGAGCCAGCCAGATCCCATCATCAATGCAAGGCCGAGAGTTAAAAGCCGAGTTTTTGAACGAAGTATATTCATAAAATAACTTTAACACTCTGCAAGAATATTAGCAAAGTATTTCCCCGAAAAATCATGGAAAGTTATTAGATTTATGAATGGAAATTAATTGACAATTATTTTCGTCTTTGACAATTGAAAGCAGGCGCTTTTCGCGTATTCAGAAGCAGGTGGGATCAGGCGTTTTTCGCCTCTTCATAGCGCTCGATGACATCGTTCCAGTATTCGGCCATATCCGGATCATCTCTGTGATCCGTAAGGCCGTACTTTTCGACGAGAACTTTTCCGAGATAAGAAGCGCACTTCTCCGCGCCGGTAACGTTCATGTGAAGGCCCGCGTCGTAAGTGTCCAGACTGTAGTCGATGCCGATCTCGGACTCGGCGATCTCAAGCATATTGATGTAAAGAAGATCGTTATCTTCCGCGTATTTCTTCATGTTTTCATCCCACTCGTCGTACCAGTGCGGATAAAGCGACGGCGACTTGATCAGGACGAGCTTGATGCCCTTCTCTTTGCAGAGCTCAGTCATCTTATCGAGGTACTTCATTGCCTTGTCGCCGAAGGAATAATCACCCAGAGGACGGAACGGCGGCATATCTCCTGCCGGCATGATCTCATTTCTCAGGTAGTAGCCGTTATAAGACACCAGGCCCTTTTTGAACCAATACTTGAAATCGTCGGAAGTCAGCTCGTTCCAGCGGCTGTGGTAACGGAGGATCGGGAAGATATACTCGATCATGCTCTCGCCTTCACACATCGATGCGTTGATGGCGTCCCACTTGGTCTTGCTCCAGCGCATGCCGTCGAGCGCCATGCGGTTATATGCCTCATTCTGCGGCTCGTTATACATCAGGGAAAGTACATTGAAAACAACGACGTCCGGCGTCTCATAGCGAAGCGCGTCCTCAAGAAGGTAGTAAGACTGCCATACGAGCTGCTGCGCGCCGCCGCGGATAAAGCTGTTGATGCCGAATTCTTTCCAGAGCTGTACGGTCGAAAAGTTCTCGTACACCTCACAGTCACCGACGAAAAGCACATCGTGATCGCCGTAGGCCTCGTAATACTCCGCCGTCAGCGCGCCTTCCGTGACATCGCCCATATACTTCGGACGCAAAAGAAGGTCGGCCAGATGCAGAACGATTCCCGAAAGGATAAGGAGCGCCAGGACAAGCGCCACACGGGCAACTCTTTTCAGAGCCTTCTTTTCAGGCTTCTTCTCTGTTGCTTCCGCCGCCTTGACTTCTGTCTCTTCGGGCATCTTTTCTATGTTCTTTTCGATATCTTCAGCCATACTTTCCTCGTCATGTCTTTTCGGTCAAAAGCATTGTAGCACAACCGCTCTTTTTGTGAAATGACAACGCGGTCATGTGCTTTTACTAATGAAAAAGCACCTTCCTTGTGTTAGAATTGTTTCTCGTAAGAAACACATTCTTTGCATCCGGAGGGTTTCCATGCAGTATTTACTTTACGCACTTTACGTCGTTCTTGCCATCGTCGGCATCAAGGTCGCAGGCATTCTCCTGCTGTTCCTTTTTACTTTCGTCTCGACGCTTTTCATAAATACCAAGAAGGAATACAACACTGACTCGAAGTTCTACCGCTTCCTTCTGGTCCACACGACGGCGATCGGTATGCGCATCATGCGCGTTAAGTACGATCTTGTCGACCTCGACAAGATCCCGGAAGGCAAACAGATGCTTTTCGTCTGCAACCACAGATCGAATTTCGACCCGCTCCTTTCCTGGAAGATCCTCGCCAAACGCTACCCGTCTTTCATCTCGAAAGCCGAAAACTTCAAGATCCCCTTCTACGGACGCATCATCCGCCGCTGCTGCATGATGGCCATCGACCGTGAGAATCCGAGAAACGCCATGATGACCATCGACCGCGCCAGCAAGCTCCTCAAGGCCGACGAGGTCTCCATCTTCGTTTACCCGGAAGGCACCAGAAGCAAGAAATGCAAGCTCCTTCCTTTCCATAACGGTGTATTTAAGATCGCTCAGAAAGCAAATGTTCCGGTCGTTGTCCTGACTATCCAGGGATCCGAAAAGATCTCGAAAAATTACCCCTGGAAAAGCACTAAGATCCGCCTTAAGGTCGTGGGCATAATGGATGCCGAGCACGTCAAAGCCGGTAAGACTTCCGATATCTCCGAAGAAGCGAGAGAGATGATCGCTAAGGATCTTGAGGAAAATCCGCTCTAATTCCGTTCGAAAAATGCACGTCGCTGTGTTTTCGATCTAGCGCCGCGCGAAAATAATGCACGTCGCTGGTCCTCGGGCTTCGCCCTGCGGAATCGCTCCTTTGCATTTTTTCGCGCTTCGCCAGTAGCGAATTACCCATCTATTCCGATTTTTCGAACGTAATATATCGCTTTCCCGTATGCTACAATGACAGTGGCAATCTTTTCAGGGAGGGTTTGATTATGGGTGGTTTTTTACAGAATTTGTCGGAGAAGATGCAGGAGATCCGGGATCTGAATAAGCCGAAGCCGCAGGATGCGCTTCGCGATTCTTTCATTGACGAACTCACCAGATTTTACGATGACGGCACAGAGCCGGAACACGCGTCCGCTGATATGCGTTACTATCTGCATCAGCACGAGAAGCGTCTGGCGGACATGGGAGTTAAGATCCAGCGCCGATATACGACCTCACCTGAAGATGTGAAAGCGACACGTTCAAAGAACCGCCCGCCATATACCGCGAGCCTTTCGTTCAGAGAGTGTGAATCCTCTACACAGATCACCAATGTTTCCTCTCAGAAGATCCTGAAAAAGCACAAGAACAATGCGAGTATCTTCTATACGAATATCCTCGATCGCGCAGACAGCCAGAATGCAGAGTACGAGTGCCCGAACTGCGGTAACAGAGCGACTCTCGCGATCTTTTCTAACGGCTGTCCGATGTGCGGAACAAGATTCCAGATGAAGCAGCTTTTCCCCTGCGTTTCGAACTTCTATCTTCTGTCGCAGCTCGCAGACCGAAAATCTATGGATAAGATCATTCCTACCATTCGGAATATCGCTATTCTTTTCGCTCTCGGCGTGGGCGCCTATGTCACCGTTAGTACATGGGGACAGGCCAGCCCTCACTATGCTGCCCTCCTCTTCGGCCTCGGTGCCGCTCTTCTTGCGGGATTCCTCGGATTCATCATCTTCTATCTGACATTCAGCATTTTCTTCGCCATTTTCATGATGGGCAAGATGACATCTCAGGCCATTTCCACGACAGACGTACAGTCCGCCGCACTGACAAAGGGTGCCCTGACCAAAGCCATGCAGCGCTTCGATCCGGAGTTCTCCTATGATCTGTTTGAAGGAAAGGTCATCTCACTTTTCCGCGCGATCGCTTATTCCGAAGATCGGACCAACATGAGTATCTACAGAGGCGATCCGAATCTTCCCGACCTCGATACGATCATTGATATCGATTATCGCGGCGCGATGAAGTATCTGAATTCAAGCATCCAGAACGGAGACAACCTCGGTCTTCTTGTCAGGATCTACCTTAATACGACACATCTCATTAAAGGCAAGATCGTAACAAAGAAAGAAGACTACAACATGACACTCGTTAAGAAACTGACCGCGCAGGAAAACTACGGTTTCTCCATTCACGCCGTTAACTGCAAGACCTGCGCCGCCAGCTTTGATGCCATGCATCTCCTGCAGTGCCCGTCCTGCGGTTCACCGTATCACCTCGAAGAGGAAGACTGGGTAGTCGTTGGCTTGAAGCAATGATCAGTTGAGTAATCCTTCGATCTTTTTTACGGCATCTTTATCATGCTCGGTAAGATTCGTGGTAGCTGACTTAGGCTGCTTTTCAGTTTCCGGCTCGTCATCATCCCCATCACCCATGATCGATGTCTCGGTTTGTGATCTGCGCTCGGATTTTGTATCTTCTTTGTCCTCACCGGATTTCGGGCACCCTGTAAAAAGCACGCTTGAAGCAATCAACAAAGCAATCAGGCAAAGTGGGATCTTCTTGTTTTTCATTTTAAGCCTCCAATCTCGAGGATGATTCGAATCTTTTATGATCATCCTGCTATATCCATAAAAAAAGCTACAGAATACGTTAAAGAATGCCTTGGAAAGGCATTCTTTATCTGCTAAGCGTAGTATAGCAGCACCTTGCCAATATACTCCCACAGGAGTATAATCTATTCAAGGAGGTGTTCGAATGGAAAAGGAAACGAAGTCGATCCGCAAGATCTATTATGGCTCGGATCACATCATCGAGCGACCTTCCTACGGAGCCGGCAAACCATACAATGACTACGGGCGCGGATTTTACTGCACGGAAGATTTGGATATGGCGAAGGAATGGGGTACGCGGCAAGATAAAAACGGGATCGCGAATTGCTATACTATCGACTGTGACGGCCTTACGATCCTTAATCTGAACGATCCGCAATACTGTATCCTCCACTGGCTTTCTGTTCTCATCGAAAACAGGGAATTTGATGTTCCCTCACCGCTTGCAGTTCAGGCGAAGCAGTACATTCTGGAGAATTTTCATGTCAACTACAAGAAGGCAGACTGCATGATCGGGTATCGCGCCGATGACAGCTATTTTTCCTTCGCGCAGGACTTTCTGAATGGTACTATTTCTTATCGCCAGCTGAACCACGCGATGCACCTCGGCAAACTTGGCGAACAATTCGTCCTTAAGAGCAAGCAGGCTTTCGAACGGATCACTTACACGGGATACGAGTTCGCCGGAAGGGCGGAATGGTACTCAAGAAAGGTGAATCGCGATCGAACCGCCAGAAGAGAATACTTCCATTTGGAAAGAAACCTGATCCGGCCAGACGATATCTTTATCACCCGGATTCTCAGTGAGGAGATGAAAGAAAATGATCCACGCTTACGATAAAATCTACCTGGAAAAAGCGCGCACCACGCTCGGGCGAATGCTTGACTTCGCCGCAAATGATCTGCACATGGACCTTGCGGAGTTCTATGATCTTTTTATCTACTTCGGAGCATCAGATCTTTTCAGTTCCGGCGACCCTGATACTCTTGTCGGAAAATCCGGCATCGAGCTGGCCTACGAAGTGCTGGATAGAAGCGGACTTGTTTATCAGCGTGTCACGCCCGGCTTCACGCTCGACCGAAGCCAAGAATACTGGACAGGGTGGGCGCTGGCCTATTATCAGTGGCAAACATCTCTTTCCTTCGCGGAGATCAACAATTACATTTCGATCGAAAAAATACGTGCGCTGTACTCACCTTATCATGAGATGGATATCAGTCAATTTGTCGACCATTTGAACGAACGGATCCGAGGGGCGAAATACCTCACCAATCTGAAACTGCTGAGAACACGTTCAGGATTAAGCCAAAGCCAGCTCGCATCAGTGAGCGGAGTTCCACTTCGTACGATACAGCAATATGAACAGCGTCAGAAGAACATCAATAAAGCTCAGGCTGAGTATGTATTCATGCTCTCCCGCTCTTTATCCTGTAACCCGGAAGATTTACTTGAAAAAGTCTGATCTTTGGTTCTGTGCATTTTATCAATTCGCCCAATGGTTGAATTTTACCCCCATTTTCAACGATAATGTTATTGTGAAGCGAGTGTTTCGTCCTGCATACTGAAGGCAAGAAAACAGACGGAGGAAAGCGCCATGATCGACAGCAGCAAAGTAGGAAGTTTTATCAATGAAAAGCGTCGCGAGCTCGGGCTGACACAGGGACAGCTCGCCGAACGGTTGAATGTTTCTTTTCAGACGGTCTCGAAATGGGAGAACGGAAAAGCCTATCCGAACATCGAGATGCTGCCGGATCTGGCAAGGACCCTGGAAGTCTCCGTGGATGAACTTCTCTCGGGCACCGAGAAAGATCAGGATGGGCTTTCCTACAGCAAGGCCGGCATCGACATCGCCTACACGGATTCGATCAAGAGCGAGATGAAAAAGCATCTCGAGACCAAGGACAGAAGAGTACTGAACGGTCTCGGCCCCTTCGCCTCACTTTACGATATCAAGTTCCCGGAGATCAAAGAACCCGTTTTGGTCCTGAAATCCGAGGAGCCGGGTTCCAAGCAGAAGCTCGCGATGGAGTACGGTTATACCGAATCCATCTGTCATGACATGATCAACCACCTTGTGAACGACATCGTCGTTATGGGAGCCACTCCCCTCGCCGTTCTTGATACCATCGTATGCGGCAAGGCGGAAAAGGCCACGATCAGTGCGCTGGTAAAAGGTGTTTCCGACGCGTGCCGTGAAAACGAGTGCTCACTTGTCGGAGGTGAAACTTCCATCCAGCCTTCCGTTGTGGATTCAGGGGTGTATGTTCTCACCTCAAGCATTGCCGGCATCTGCGAAAGGAAACAGATCGTCGACGGATCGGCGATCAAAGAAGGTGATGCTGTACTGGCACTCGCGTCGAACGGACTTCACACCAACGGCTATTCTCTGGTACGTATGCTCCTCGATAAGATGCCGCAGATCAAGCTCGAGAAGATCAACGGAAATACTTTCATCGAAGAGATCATGAAACCGCATACACCATACTATCCGTCCCTCAAAGGCCTGTTCGGGAAAGATAAGATCTCCGGCATGGCACATATCACCGGCGGTGGTATTCAGGGGAATCTCTGCCGCGTCATCCCGGACGGACTGACCGCGCAGATCGACCGAAGTAAGATCAAGATCCTTCCCGTCTTCCGCTTCATCAAGGAAAAAGGAAATGTCTCGGATACCGAGATGCTCACTACCTTCAACATGGGTGTCGGTATGACGATCGTGGTTCCCCAGAAAGAAAAGGCTTCTGTGATCAGGCACTTAAGCAAATACCATGACTGTTATGAGATCGGAACCATCATCAGCGAAGAGAATAAAGGCACGGAAAAAGTGCAGTACAAAAACCGCCTGAAGTGGGTATAAGTATCAGAACTGGTTGTAGATGAACTGCGATGCATCGTAGCCGAGGCCGTATGCGCCGAAGACGACGATGACAAGAAGCAGTACGGTAAAGATCGCCCAGCGGCCTGCAAACGGGATCTTCTTTTCCATCTTGTCACGAACGGAACCGGATCTTGCGATCATGCTGACAACAAACATCAGGATCGTACCAAGTGCCAGGATGACGTAGTCCGCACGGTTGATGCCGAGGTGCAGAAGTGTGCCGTTTCCAAGCGTGTTCCAGTTCCATGTCGTAAACATCGTGCCGAACATCTTAAACGTCAGCGGAACATCGCGGTAGCAGTCGAAGAGTCGAAGCGCGCTCATGAGAAGGATCGTTCTTCCGATCTGGAAGGACTTATATGCAGTGCTTCCGTCTGTGTTGACTTTCTTATGGAACTTGGCATAAAGCGGTTCGAGTTCCTGGGAGATCATGATGACTACGAAGTTGCCGAGACCCCATACAATGAAGTTCCAGGAAGCTCCGTGCCAGATACCTGTCGTAAACCAGACGACGAACGATGCAAGGTATACGGGAAGTCTCTTACCCATCTTTTCCGGAAGATGCGCGCGGCTCCATTTAGAAAGCTTGAGCATCGGGCCGGAAACGGAGATCGGATAGAAGATATAATCCGTAAACCATGTACCCATCGTGATGTGCCAGCGTCTCCAGTACTCGGCGATATTCTTACTGAAGAACGGACGCTCGAAGTTCTCTTTGACGGGAATACCGAGCATCTCCGCGATACCGATCGTGATGTCGATACCGCCCGTAAAGTCGGCATAAAGTTCCAGCGCATAGAACATCATAACGAGGAAGACATACGCTCCCTTGAAATTCTCCGGCGTATCAATCATGGTGTTGACCGCAGGAAGAATACGATCCGCGATCACGAGTTTTTTGAAGTAACCCCAGATGACTCTCTGAAGACCTCTTTCCAGCACGCGGCCCTTAAAGGTATGCGGCGTGAAAAGCTCCTTACTGAGATCGCCGTAGCGGCTGATCGGGCCCTGTACGAGCTGCGGAAAGAAGCCTACGAACAGCGCGTACTTGAAGAAGTTCTTCTGCGCTTCGTGGCGGTCACGATAGACGTCGATAACATAGCCGACGGCCTGGAATGTGTAAAAGGAAATACCCATCGGCAGCGCGATGGTCAAAAAGTTGATCCTTTTCGGCGCGTGAAAAGCCGAGAGGATGCCGTTGATGTTGTAGATCGTAAAATTGGTGTATTTAACGACCGCAAGGATCAGAAGTGCGAGCGTGATGCCGATCGCCATGATCCTGCGGCGCTTCTTTTTCTGTCCTTCTTTAAGACGTTTTCTTGCTTCCTTACCGACTTCTTCAGGGCTTCCCTCACCGCTCTTTTCAAGTAGCTTCATCTCGGAAAAGCGCGCGTCGGCTTTCTTCTTGTTACTTGAGATCAGAAGGCCCGCGATGTACGTGATGACCGTAACACCGGCGATGTAAAAGAGGAACTTCCATCCTGCGAAGAAGTAAAAAACGTAAGACCCCAGCAGAAGCAAGGGCCACTTTGCCTTCTTCGGAAGCACATAGTAAAGTGCCACAAGAAGGATCACAAATCCGATAAACGCGTAGGAAGTAAAAAGCATAGTTTAATCTCGAGCCTCAGAAAGAGGCTTCGTTCTTACTCCTCGTCCTGCAGTTTCTCGATCAGTTCCCACAGAGCCTTCGCGGAATTGAAGTTCTCCGGGACCATGTACTCGGCAGAAACGACGACATCGAATTTGTCGGCGATCTCCGATACGAGAGAAATAATATCGAACGAATCGAGGATCTTTCCGTCGACAAGGTTGGTTGCCGTTTCATAATCCACGTCCGGGTGAATATCCTTTAAAATCGCAATAAGCTCGTCCATTTGACTAACCTCCAAAATGTCGCCTTTTGTCAGCGTTCCAGATAATTATATATGTACGGATTTTTTCTTGCAATTACCGTACTGTCACATGAAGTCTTCTCAGATCATGCCGGAAAGAGCCACACGGTCGGTCTTTCCGTTGGATGTCAGCGGGATGCGGTCGAGCTTTTTGGTTACGTTCGGAACCATATATCTCGGCAGGCTGTCCTTTAAGATGACCTTCATGTCAGCCTCTTCCTTATCTCCGCTATAGAAAAGCACGATCTTGCCCTTCACTTTGTCGTAGACACATGCGGCACCCGTGATGCCCTCGATCATCTGCGCGTTGACCTCGATCTCGCCGAGCTCGATACGGTGGCCCATGTGCTTGATCTGGAAGTCCTTTCTCGAAACAAACATCAGCTCGCCGCGTTCGTTGTAGCGTCCGATGTCACCGGTTCTGTAAATGAGCTCCGGCCAGTGCTTTTGGAGCGGATTGAGCGTGAAGCTCTCGGAAGTCTTTTCCGGGTTGTTCATATATCCCAATGTCAGGGATGTGCCGCGGATGCAGATCTCGCCCTGCTCGCCGCTCTCCTTGGTGACCTCTCTGTTTTCGTCGTCGAGGAGGAGGATCTCCGTGTTATCGAACGGACGTCCGATCGGGATCGCCTCACCGTCTTCAAAATCTCTGTCAACTCTGTAATAGCAGCACATGCCGGTACCTTCAGTCGGTCCGTACAGGTTCGTAAACGTAGCCTCCGGAAGCGCCTGGCGCCACATGCGGAACTGCTTTAACGGGAATACTTCAGAGCCGAACGCGATCGTCTTTAGGTACTTCGGGACTTCTGTTTTGAAGGTGCCGAACGTGGAGATGATCGTCAGCGCCGAAACGACCCAGCAGACGGTATTGATCTCGTGTTCGTTCAAGTACTGCACGAGTTTAAGCGGCTGCATGAAAAGCGTCTTCGGGACGAAATATGTCGTCGCGCCGAAACGCATCGTCGGGAAAAGCTCCTTGAAGCAGGCATCCAGATAAAGCGGTGTCTGGTTTCCGAATACGGTCTCCGAGGAGAATCCGAGCACTTCGGAAAGCTGGTCGATGTAATCGTTGACCGCACGGTGGCAGCCGACAACCCCCTTCGGAACACCTGTGGAACCTGAGGTAAATACGATATAGAGCGGATCCGTGTCGATGGACGAATTATAGACGGCAGTAAGCGCCTCATCGTCGATCTCGGAACTGTTTAAGATCTCGGAATACTTCACGATCTTGCCTGTGAAGCCGAGTTCGGATGCTTTTTCAAAAGTGGAATCATCGCAGATCAGAAGCGGTGACTTAACGTTTTCGAGGATCAGATGGATACGTACCGCCGGCATTTCAGCATCGATCGGAACGTAGTAGGACCCCGCGCGGATGATGCCGAAAAAAGCGGCGACTTCTTCCGGAGACTTCTCCATGAAGACGACGATCGGGCTCTTTTTGATGCCTTCGGAAAGAACGAAAGTACCGATACGGTCGATCGCGTGGTCAAGCTGCTTAAATGTCAGAACGGAATTCTCTCCGCAGAAAGCCGGCTTGTCCGGAAATCTCGCTACGGTATTCTTCAAATCTTTGAGCACATGATTATGCATCTGTTATTCTCCTTTGCATTCGCGTACACAAGCCTTTGCCAGCACGTCGATGATATCTACGAAACGATCGTCGAGGTCCAACTCGACCATGGCCTGCGAAAGCTCGGTGCAGCCGAGAACGATCGCCTGCGCGCCCGAAAGGAAGAGCGCTTCCGAGGCCTCGGTAAAATAGCCGTGGTTCAGTGCTTTTCCCGCTTTCACATCATCGTAGATCAGAGACATGACCTTCTTCTGGTCTCCTTCAGACGGCCAGATGCAGGTCACGCCGAATTCACTTAAAACATCGTCATAGATCTTCGACTGGCGTGCGCCGTCGGTCGCCATGACGCCAAGGGAAGTCACGCCTTTATCCTGACACCAGTTCCCCAGTTCACGGATCGCGTGGATGACGGGAAGGCCGATGCCCTCTTCCATTTCCTTGTGAAAAGCATGCGCCGTGATGCAGGGGATCGCGAGGACCTCCGCACCGATATCACGAAGCTTTCTTCCGACTTCGATCAAAGTCGGGCGCGGATCTTCCGCCGCATCCTTTGAAAGAAGGAAAGCGGTACGGTCCGGGATCTGGGGGCAGGAGCCAATCCAGGTCTCTATATGTTCCTGATCTATGGAAGCATTGGTCATCTCAACGACACGACTGTAGAAATACGCAGTCGCCATTGGTCCCAGTCCGCCGATGATTCCCAGTTTCTTCAAGTTTCTTCCTCTCTTTCCGACTTACGGGATCGTCACGTCGTAACGGTCGGCATCGTAATAGTGGTATCCGCGGTGGCTGTCGGAATAGGTCTTCAGTTTCTCAGAATCCCACATGAAGAATCTCGTTCCGTCATCCTTCGTCAGAGCGTCACAGTGATACCAGACGCCGTCGATCTTGACCGCGTTCCAGAAATGCTGAGCGTATGTGATCGGATATCTTTCGATCATGAAGGTCTCGAAGCCCGCGCGGGTGTAGAGCGCGTGGCAGGTCGACGCGATCGTGAAACAGTCGCCGATACGGTTCTTAAGGCCCTCGTAAGCGCCCTGGACCCAGCTGATCTTCGTCGCGTGGCCCTGATACTTGACCGACCAGTCGACCCAGTTGAAGATCGCTTCGACCTTCTCTTTCTCACTCATTCCGTCTTTAAGGATCTGGGCAAGGATCTGATCACAGAGTTCCCAGACATCGTCTTCGGTATACGGGCGATAAACGACCGTGACCGTGATCTCGACAGATGTCGTGTTGCCGGCCTTATCCGTTGCGGAATAGGTGACTTTGTATGTGCCTTCCGTGTTGATATCAACAGCAGAGTTATCGACCGTATAGGCAATATCCGGATCCGCGTTATCTGTTACGGTGACGTGGTCCTTATACGCGATCGCCTGTCCGGTGATGATGCTGATATCTTTCGCGCCCTCGATGACCGGAGCCTCATCGTCTTTTTTCAAGTTGATATGTGATGTAACGACATCTTCGTTTCCGGCCGCGTCTACCAGACGGATCTGTATGTCTCTTTCACCCGGCTCGTCAAACTTCGGATCTTCGACAAATTCCATCGTGACCTCGGTTGCGTCCGTAAGACCGTCGACGAGTTCTTCCGCCGTCTTCGGATAGCCTGCGAAGCCTTCGTAATCGATGCCTGTCGCTCTCGGCGGAGTCGTATCCTCAAGATGCAGGATACTGTCGTAACGGATACCGTCTACGCTGAAAGAGACCGTATAATCGCCCGGCACGTCCATCTGAATGTCGGAAAGCGGAGTCAGGAGCGCCGCGTCCTTTTCTCCGAATGCAAAAGAACTTGCCTCGGGGCGTTTGCTTCCGGCTTCCATGGTGATCTCCGGATAAATGCCGATGACACGAAGCTGCGTGGTCGCGCTTGCGACGTTGCCGCCTAAGTCATGGCAGGTAAGTGAAATGTCCTGTGTTCCGACACGCTCGAAATCAGGTTCGCTGGTAAATTCGACCGTGCAGGCTGTCTGGTCATCCATCGTGACAATAAAGTCCTCGGCCGGGATCGTCTGGCCGTACATCGCTGTTTTCGGCGCCGCGGAAAGGACCGGAGCGATCGTATCCGTGACGATGAGTTTTGAATCATATGTCTTTTTTCCGAGCTGGATCGTAACATTGTACTCGCCCGGAACACTTACGTCATAAGCGGAGGTTCCGTACTGGAATGCCGCGGATTTCTTGTCTTTCTTAAAACGTACGAAATCGGAAGCACTGACCGGGGTTCCGGCTTCCACGGAACACTCTTTATAGACGCGCTTTTCTCTGTCAATGTAAATATTCAACGCCATCAGCACCCCGAACAAAGCGACCACGGAGATCGCTATGATCAATATACGGCGTTTTTTCTTACTCATGATGTCTTCATCTCCCATGTCAAAATGCGGCAAAACAACAGGAACCCCTACAGTCCTGTCATTTTACTGCTAATACTATATCACGTTTATTTGATTATAGCATTACGACTTAGTTATATTACTGAGGATCTTCATGGACCAGTTCGCGTCGATCAATTCGTACTCTGTCTTCGATTCTTTTTTGACACGGTCTTCGAACATGGAAACGACCTCGTCGTAAAGTCCTTCGGGGAATTCCGCCCAGAATTTCTTTCCGTCCTTACTGAAGATGATAAGTCCGTCTTTATCCTCCTGCCGCTCGAAAAGCACCTGTACCGCGGTAAAACCGGGGTTCTGCTTCAGAAACTGCGCGAATACGAAAGTCTTGGAAAGCTCGACGAAGCGGTCATCCAGGCCCGCGTCCGCGATCTTGATCTTCTCGGCGAGCTCGTTGATCGAACGGACGGCACGCATCGTGCAGACTTTTGCCGCCTTGAGCATATCCTCCGACCAGGTCTCCTGCTGCGCGTTGAGTTTTTCGAGAGCATCCTCCGTCTGACCCGGCAGAAGGTAGATCATCAGTGCTTTTCCCATATCATCATAAAGGAGCGGATAGGAAACGGCGGTCTGTTCCTTACAGTCGGGACATGTGTACATGAAGAAAGACCCGTCTAAGACCTGCTGTTTTTCCTCCGGGTGAAGGGAGACATTGACGCAGGCACGAAGCGAGATCGTGTCTTTCCTGCCGCAGTGCGAGCAGGTGATCTCCGCGGTCACCGGTTTATACTGTTCCTTCTCTCCGGGAGTAAGATTAAAATCCTTTTTGTCACTCATGATCTCTTTTTCCATCCTTATCTGTTTTTCATCTTGCTGCAGAATGCCGCGCATCCCATGCAGATCTTATTCTGATAATCCGGATCTGACAGGAGCTTGTCCTCTTCACTGTTGCTCATAAAGCCCATCTCCAAAAGGAATGACGGAACGGACGTTGCCCAGTTCAGACCGCTGTAAGTCGTCGAAGAATTCGTGCCGCGGAATTTCGATCCCGTCGCTTCGGAAAGGCAGTTGCCGAGCCAGTTTCCCCAGGTGACCTGGCTGTCGCCGAAATCACTTTTGCTGCAGACAAATACGCCGATCCCTTTTGACGACGAGCTGTCGGAAGAGTCGCAGTGAAGGCGCAGGAATACATCCGCGTTGTTGTTGACGGCGATCTGCGCGCGCTCGATATTGGATATATTGACGTCATTGGAGGTCCTGGTCATGATGACCGTCGCGCCCATGGATTCGAGCGTATCTCTCATCTTCAGACCGATCTCCAGGACTACCTCATACTCCGGCCTCTTGGTCGAAACACCGGAAGTACCGGCAGATACTTTGGCCTTCTTCTCATCCGACCAAGGAGCGACCGCCTCTGTCTCGGAATTGGCTTTTTTCTGATGACCCGGATCGAGAACGATGACCATGCCGGACAGATCGTAAGATCCCGTCGGTGCGGGGCTGCTCTTTGTCGTCTCCGTCGCCGGTGTCGTTTCGGGAACAGGCGTCGGCGTCGGTTCCGGAGTCGGGGTCGGCGTCGGTGAAGGCGTCGGTTCCGTCTCACTCGGAGTCGTTTCCGCTTCACTTGTTGTCACGTCCGCGCTCGTCGGATCTACATTCTCTGTCTCACTCGGGTCGGAAGAAGAAATGATCGGATCCGTCTTGCTCGGATCGGATATGTCTTCCGTATTCAGGACGTCCGATGAACCGTCTTCGACCGACTCGGTCACATTGCCGCTTCCGGGATTTCGAAGAGACTTATCTTCCGAGCTTTTCTTCCATGGTCCGATCGTGAACATCAGAACGACCACGGTAAGAAGCAGAACGCCGGTAACTACCGACATGATCGGGATCATTTTCTTGCTTTTCATCAATTCTCCTCCTCGATCGAGTTTTCCACCAGAACAGTTCCGTCCGGATTATAGATCGTGACCTTTAACGGTCCTTTTACCAGAGAGGAAACATCGATATCGACTACAGCTTCATTGTCGGTGACGATGTCGGTGATACCCTCATCGAGCACTGTTCCGGATCCGTCTTCCACCTTATAAGTGAACTGCATGTACAGATAGTAATCGTTCGTATACGCATAGTAGCGGATCTTTTTCGCGTCTGCCGGGATCTTGTAGATATATGTGAATGTCCCGTTTTCCTCCCACGTGAAGCAGTCGTTGCGGACATAAGCCTTCGTATCGTCCAGCTCGAACTCTTCGCCGTCCTTGAGGATCTCGAAAGTAAAGTATCGCTTGCCCGACCCGTCCATATCGTAGATGATCAGCGTGTACTCGCCCGGTCCCGGATTCGAAAGATCCGTCATCGGAAGCTCTACCATGGTCGATGTCGGTGTGACGGTGTTTCTGTAAAGTTCCTTATCGTCTCTTCCGACGCCGCTTCCTTCTACCAGCGCGTAAGTGATCTGAACACCATCGAACTTGTCGATCTCAACTGCTGCCTGTAAGGACTTATCTGATTCGTGATAGCCGGGTACCGGAACTCCGTTTTCATCTACCATCTTGATCTTATTGATAAAATACCGCACCGGAAGCGGAAGATTGTCGTCAATGATCTCCACGCAGGCGACCGTGACCAGAGTTCCGCCGGCGTCATAAATGGTGCAGGAGATCCAGCCGACGGGGATCTGATATGTCGGGTACCAGTCGATATATACCATGCTTTCACCGTCATCTATATCGATGGAGCCTTCGGTTATATTCCCGTCATAATCTTCAAACTCATATGTCAGCGTCTGCTTGGGAACCGGATTCCAGAAGCTGAGCATCAGTCGGATACGATCTGTCGTCTGGTGATATGCTTCGACTTCATCAAAATTCGTATCATACCAGGCACAGTAAGTATCCGGTAACGGCTGTGCTTTCGACGTATGCGGCGCAGTCGGCGCCGGGACCGTGTCCATACCGAGATCTTCGATAAAAGCGAAAAGCGCCTCGCTGATATCATCGAAGCTCTCTCCTTCGATCAGCCAGTCGTCATCGTAAACGAGTTCGACTTCGACCTCGATTCTCTCTTCCTTGGCTCCTTCGATCGCTTTGACCAGCTCTCTGTTGGTGCTGTCATGCGTGATCTGTTTTCTAAAGTCTATAGTATCAAAATAGGTAAAGACGATCAGGGCTTCCCCCTCACCCTCTTTTTCGTCAGCCTCGACATCCTCGATCGAGTAATCGATCCTTTTTCTTGCCGCTTCAAAAACATCCTTTACTTCCGATTCCCTGTAGTTTTCCAGGGTGCCTGCCCACTTGCTTCTTCCGGAGAGCATTTTCTCGATCTTTTCGATCTTCGCGCTCTTTATATATGCGCAGACGTCATCCAGCATCGCGGCCGCATGCTGCTCCGCGGTTCTCTTCTTACCTTTCTTTTTCCCCGAATTGTTACACCCACTCAAAATGATCGACACCGTCATGACGCATACCATCACCAGTGCCTGAAATCTCCTTTTGTTCATGGAATGCCTCCTTTTCTTGCTTCCTTTAGTTTGCCATCTTTGCCCTCCTTTTAGCAAGTCAATGTATTTCTTTTTCGTTAAAATCAGGTAAAAATGTGCACTTCATCAAGCAAGGCACTTTCTCTTCGTGAACGGCTGTGATATTATTTATTTGGTTGGGTGATCTTCGATTGAGATCGAGGGTGTATGATCTACTTGGGTGGAAGGGAGCAGTTTTCTACATGAAACTGTCTGATTTGACGCAATTTCGGAACATCACAATACAGTGTCATGATAATCCTGATCCAGATGCTATAGCTTCCGGATTCGCACTATACAGGTACTTTAAGAGTCATCGCTGCAATGTGCGTCTGATCTACTCCGGTCGTAACAAGATCACTAAAGTTAACCTCACCATGATGATCGAAATGTTCAGAATCCCGATCGAGTACTGCGTTACCGATTTCGGTTCCTGCGATCTTCTTATCACCACTGACTGCCAGTATCGTTCCGGAAACGTCCGTTTCTTCCCCGCACCGAAGGTTGCCGTCATCGACCACCATCAGTTCTGCGGTATCGAAGTCGACTACTCCTATCTGCAGCCGAATGTTGGCTCCTGCTGCACCTTGGTATGGCAGCTCTTCCGTAACGAAGGTATCGATATCAACAAAGACCCGGTCTGCGCGACAGCCCTTTACTATGGTCTTTACTGCGACACGAACCAGTTCTCCGAGATCTATCACCCGCTCGATCGAGACATGCGAGACGCTCTCGTCTTCGATCAGGCCGCGCTGGTCCGTCTTTCCAACTCGAATCTTTCCCTGAGCGAGCTCGGTGTAGCTGCCCAGGCATTAAATGATTTCACGTTCGACAGTGAGCTTCGTCTTGCGATCGTTCAGGTTAAGCCCTGCGACCCGAATATCTTAGGTCTCATCAGTGACTTCCTGATCCAGGTCGACCGTGTCGATATCTGCATTGCCTTTAATGAAACATATACAGGCTATAAGCTTTCGATCCGAAGCTGTATCAAAGAGACCAAAGCCAGCGAACTGGCGGAATATATCACCGATGAGATCGGATTCGGCGGCGGTCACAAAAACAAGGCCGGCGGATTTATCGGAAAAGACGAGTACGCGGAGAAGTATAAGGATCTTCGTATCATGCAGTTCCTGCGCATGAAGCTCACGAAGTATTCCGGCGAATGTAAGATCTTCCGGGCCGGTGTCGATAAGATCAGCACGGAAGGCCTCAAACGCTACAAGAAAAAGAGAATCCCGGTCGGAGTCGTTTTCTGCAAAGACTTCGTTACCGCGAATACACCTATCCTCGTCCGTACTCTCGAAGGAGACCTTGAGATCACGGCAAACGCGGGCACCTGCATCATGATCGGTGTTTCCGGTGATATCGTTCCGACGACGATGGATCGTTTCAAAGAGACCTACGATATGTGCAACGCGAAGTCCAAGGTATCTTCCGAGTACCGTCCGACGATCAAGAATCTGCGCTCCGGCGAGACTTTCGATCTTGTTGAGCACATCCACTCCTGCATCCCGAAGGGAACGGAGTTCGTCTACATGAAGCCGATCACCAATTCCGTCAAGATCTTTACCGTCTGGGATGCCAACAACTACGTAAGAGGTACTGAAGGCGACTATATCGCGATCCGTGAGAACGACCTTTCCGATTTCTACATCGTAGAAAAGGATCTGTTCTCAAAGACATACGAGCCTGCTGATAGGTAAGTCCGCTTCCCAAAATTGAAATGATACTAAAAAGAACCCTCAGAATGATATGTACCCTCTTTGCTGGACAACAGCAAGGAGGGTATTTATATGCGTTATTCGTATGAGTTCAAAGTCAAATGCGTAAAAATGTATAAAAGAGGTGTGTATCCAGATACGCCACAAGGTATATCTAAGTCTGAGTTTCATAAAGCAATAAGACGTTGGGTAAGGATGAGTGATGCTAGCGGATTATCTTCTCTTAGGTACAAAACACGATATAAAGCATGGGATGCCATAGAAAAGTACAAACTAGTGGCTCAGGTTATTGCGGGATATTCGACAAAAGATACCGCTTTAAGAAACGGGATTCATCCAGGAATGTTGAGTGCATGGGTAAAGCGATATAATCTTTATGGATACGATGGTCTTAAATCAAAACGAGGAAGACGTCCTAAGGAGCCTACTGTGAGCAAGAATATTGAACCAACACCATTGACGGAAACTGAAAGAGAAGAACTGATACGGCTAAGAGCTGAATCAGCCAGGATGAAAACTGAGATTGCAGCAATAAAAAAAGAAATAGCCTTGAGAGAAGAACAGGAAAAAGCGCGACTCAAGGCGAAAAAGCAGCGCTTGCCAAAGAACTCAAAGACTCCGGACACAAACTGAATTTACTCTTAGAAGTATTGGATCTGCCCAAATCAACTTACTATTTTGAACCAAACAAGATAGATGTAGATAAGACCAAGAATCAGTGCATTATGGATGAGATAAGAGAAATATTCGAGACCAACCATGGACGATATGGAGTTCGACGAATACACCAGGTTCTGATTTCAAGAGGCTATAAGATCAACCACAAAAAAGTTCAGCGTCTTATGCATAAGATGTCCTTAAAGGGACATCGACCTAAAGAAAAATACCATTCTTATAAGGGTGAGGTTGGAAAGATCGCTGATAACATAATCAACAGAGACTTTTCAGCAACAGCTCCTTTGCAAAAGTGGACTACTGATGTCTCTCAATTCAATTTGCCGTGGGGTAAATGTTATTTGTCACCTATCTTGGATATGTATACGAACGAGATTGTTGCTTACGATCTGTCCTTGCATCCGACCTTGGATCAAGTCAAACGCATGCTAAAAAAGGCTTTAAGACGATTTCCCAATACTCAAGGTCTGATCTTACATTCAGATCAGGGATGGCAATATCAGCACGCATCTTACAGACAGATTCTAAAAGAAAAAGGTATTGTGCAATCCATGTCTCGCAAAGGCAATTGCTACGACAACTGCATAATGGAAACATTCTTCGGAAGGCTTAAGAACGAGATGTTCTATGGCAATGAGAAAACATTTGCATCGTTCCAAGATTTTAAGAAAGCAATAAACAAGTACATTGACTACTACAACAATAGTAGAATTCAATTCAAAACTAAATGGATGCCTCCTGCTGTTTACAGGAAAGCATCCATCTGTTAAAACTAATTCAATTATCTATGTGTCCAGGATTCTGGGTACATATCAGAAAAGGGTTCTTTCTATTTGTGATTCACTTAAAAAATCGTGGTACGATCCGTCATCGAGCCGTACATCGTATCTTCCGCCGTGAACATCGACGATATATCCTTCCTGACGATTGGATCTGAGACGAACACGCTCACCGATGTGATACCTCGATTCCCTGCTTGTCACCGACGAAAACGCACCTCCCGACCTTTCCCGGCGTTCCTGCTTCATCTGTCTTCTCTTCTTATCCGCATCGGACACAAGGAAAAACAGACCGAGTTTTTCCAGAAGACCCGGTTTTCTTCCGGATGTATCCGCATAGTCATAGGAATCGTCGTCCTCGTCAAATTCGTCATCCTCTTCATCCTCGCCGTCCAGTTCCTTGAAATAGCCGATATTCTGTTTCTTATCGATATCTCTCAGAAACTGTTCATTTTCAAACGGCAGGCATTCGTAGAGCATCTCGATATTGTCTTTAGAAAATCTGAATTTATTCTTCAGCGCGATCTTAATAAGATTCGGGATCTCGTCCTGCGGGCCGTTTTCGGAAAGTTTCGCGATGTCATCCGGACGGAAAACGACGCCGAGCGCCAGCGCCTTTCGGATCAAGGCGTTCCCGCATTCTTCCGAAATATACTCCGAGGCTTCGATCACTTCGTTCACCGGACCCATTTCCTTCAGTGAAGAGATGCGGCTCTTCACGGTACTGTCCGCCCATTCGGAGCAATTATCAAAAAAGTCCTGCCATGTCATCCTTCTCACCTGCCTTTTCATCTAGAAAAGCACTTACTGTCATCCATTGATCACATTATAACATCCGTAAAGAGAGAATATTCGGACAACAAAAAAGCCATTGCATTTGCAATGGCTTTATTTGGCTCCTCCAGTAAGACTCGAACTTACGACCCTGCGGTTAACAGCCGCATGCTCTACCGACTGAGCTATAGAGGAATATAATCCGGCAGCGATCTATCTTCCCGGGCCGTCTCCAGCCAAGTATTTTGGACACATACGAGCTTAACTTCTGTGTTCGGGATGGGAACAGGTGTGGCCTCGTCGTAATTACCACCGGAATGGTTGAGGGTCTTAAGC
>JAFZBN010000004.1 GCA_017561715.1 Clostridiales bacterium
CAATGTGGCCGATCAACCTCTCAGTTCGGCTACCGATCGATGTCTTGGTGGGCCGTTACCTCACCAACTAACTAATCGGACGCGAGTCCATCCTCAAGCGAATAAATCCTTTGATCGGAGAAGCATGCGGATCTCCGATATTATGCGGTATTAGCACCGATTTCTCGATGTTGTTCCCCACTCGAGGGCAGGTTACTCACGTGTTACTCACCCGTCCGCCGCTAAGTTAAAAGTGAAGCAAGCTTCTCTCATAACTCCGCTCGACTTGCATGTGTTAGGCACGCCGCCAGCGTTCATCCCGAGCCAGGATCAAACTCTCAAAAAAATTCTTTGAGAGCCTTTTGGCTCTTTGTTTACTTATGTTTTCAACTCTATGAATTGAACTATTGGCTCGTATAAAGTAGTAATTACTTTCTGCTCTTCTATTCAATTTTCAAGGTCCGTTGCACGCCGCTTCCGCGAAGCGCTTGATTATATTATCACCTCACCCCTGGAGTGTCAAGCACATTTTTGATTTTTTCGCACCTTTTTTTCGGGTATTTGGTTACGGTTCATTTACGGCATGAAACAGAGACGCAACAAGCCCTGTTTTCCGCGGTTTCTAGTTAAATGTAGTTAATTACGCGCACGCGCATATATATAGGGCAAAACAACAAGGCCGGGAAACAGGTTCCCGGCCTTCTCTTTACGATAAAGTAATATGTCAGAATCGGCCTCCGCCGCCACCACTGTGACCACCGCCGCCTCCGCCGCTGAAGCCACCGCCTCCGCCGCTGAAACCTCCGCTGATCCCCCCCGAAGAAGTATTGCGGATGACACGGGTGCTTTTCCTGATGACATCGTCTGTTCTTGAGATCTGAGTACTTGACTGTTTGTCGAGATACTTCTTAGAATCCGGAACAGGATCGAGTTTTCCGTTGTGAGTTCCTACAAATGCGACTAAGAACGCAATGATCAGCGGAATGATGATGCTGCATCCGTAGACGATCAAAAGGCCGGTCATGTGGTATTCATACCCCATAAGATGACCCATGATCGCTTCGACAGCAACAGCATAGTCACCTTTCTCAAGCCAGGAACGGTGAAACTGGAAAATCTGCTGGCATTCCTCGTCACTGACGGCGAAATAGGCAGATCCGTAAGTATAAAGCCAGAAAAAGCGACCGCCCGGATAGTCCAGCGTCAAGTCGATATAGATGCATATTCCCGAGTTATCCTGAAGAGAGTGCGGGATACAGTGTTTCTTATAGACATTGCTTGCGTAGTCCTTACAGGCTTCGTCCGATTCCGCGTTCGGGTTATCACGGGTCGTCACGATGACGACATTGATATCGTTTTCATCTTTGAGTGCTTCCGCTGCTTCTTCCAAAGCCTCCAGCTCGTCCTCGGAGAAGATACCCGCTTCATCTTCGATCACGACCTTTTTCGGCGGAACGCGGTTCATGAAAATAAACGCGCCGATCGAAACGATTATGATGGCAATAACAAGTGCCATGAGCGCGCCGGAAAGGGCATTAAACTCACCAAGGATACTCTTTTTAACATTCTTGAGATCTTCGTTTTTCATCCTACAAGACCTCCGAGTATCAGTCCCGCGATCAGGCGGACAATTGCCGCGACAACGGCCAGGACAGCAAAGAACAGCACGATCCTTTTCAGTCGGCTGACCGGCGGAATGCCGGCAACTTCTCCGGTCTGTCCGTTCATGCAGAAATCGTAATCTTTTCCGTTATAAGAATAGTGCAGAAACCATACCGGAAGCATGGCGTAGTGCAGGTTCAGTTCCTGGAGTTTCGTGTCATCTTTTTCGATCTTAACTCCTCTGTTGAACTTGCTGTATGTGGGCGATACTTCCTGTTTGATGTAAGACTTTACTCTCTGCCACATCCTGGGCTTTACCTGATCGCCCGTATAGTCGTATCGCTCTGCGAAAAAGCCCTGCATATAAGCGGGATCGAAATCTACCATTTTCTTGAAGTCAAAGGGTTCTATGGATTCCATCATCTTATCGTCGATGCGGCTCGCGCCGTCGAACGGGAGATGTCTCCATGTGAGGGTTCCGTATCTTCGGATCTTGAACTCGGTCGTGGTGATCGTTGTCGTACTTCCGGACGAATGGGATTGTTCATTTTTCGCCGTACCCTCGATATCGACATCCGCTTTCACGTCAAAAAGCCAGAACGGCACATAAAGACCTGTGAGTTTTTCGATATTCTTCTCACTTACGAAATCAACAGGAGTCCAGCGGCCACCCTTGCACCAATCAAAGAATTTCTTGACCGCAGCTTCTTTTCCGTACTTAAAAGGAAGGATAAAGTCCGGTGAAAATTCATCGGTCATGCGCTGGCTGATGATCGCGGGAGAACCGCAGAAAGCGCAGAATGTCGCGCTGGTGTTTTTGTCCGTGACGACCGTCGCGCCGCAGGCGTTACAGACAAACTGTACGCCGTCATCCATCAGGCTTTTCTTAATTTGTTCTTCCGCGCCCGCCGCGTGGATGCGGTCGCCTGCCGTACTGTCCTCGGGAGCTTCCGGAACGATCGTGTTCTCAAGCTGTTCGGCGGTAAACGTGCTCAAACAGTATTCACAGAACATCACCTGTTTATCCGCGTCAAAGATCAGGTTGGCGCAACAGTTTGGGCATTTAATGGAATCAGCCATTTCGGACCTCCTCAAGGATTATCAGTATGATTATAACACTTCGCGTCTTGTTGCGTAGTCGAACAGTTATGGTACACTTTGGATAAACAAAAAGATGATGAGGTGTGTCATGCTTTTATCGATTCAAAGTGTGGATTTTTATATTCTGGATTTCCTTCAGACCATGGCCAGATCCCCGTTCTGGGACAAATTCTTCGCCACGTTCACTACCTTTGGCGACCCCGTCATGATCCTTTGTTATTGCGCGCTCCTCATTGTCTTACAGAAGACTCGAAAAGACGGCGTTATGGTCTTAAGCGGATGTCTGACAGGTCTTGCGATCGGAAACGGACTTCTTAAGCTCCTGATCCGCCGTGACCGTCCCTGCTGGATCCGTCCGGAGATCGAACTTCTGGTCAAAAATCCGACGGACTATTCTTTTCCTTCCGGACACACCATGCACATCGCGATCCTGTCGGTGATCCTGATCTACAGACATCCGAAGCTCGCCTATGGCCTGGTCCCGCTGACGCTTCTCATGGCATATTCAAGATTGTATCTATATGTGCATTTCCCGAGCGACGTTCTGGCAGGACTTGTTCTTGGGATCGGCATCGGTCTTCTTACCTGCTGGTGGTTCCCGAAGGCAGAAAAAAAGTTTTCGGGTCGAAAAGCTCTTCCCGAAAACTGATCTTTCTTTTTGAGATCCGTCCTCTTTTCAGGCGGATCTTCGTTATCTCTCGATGTAATCCGTGATCTCCTTGATGATCACGTCGGCAGTCTCGTCGAGCGAGATCTCTCCGTTATAATATCTTCCGATCGCCAGTCTTACGATCATGATGACCTCCGGATCGCGGATATATCTTCTCATCGGACTATCCAGCAGCATTTCGTAATTCTTGATGATCTCATCTTTTTCCCCGGCATAGAACTCTACCCAGTTATAGTTCTCATCAAAGGCATAAGTAAACACATCCGGACTCTCGTTCACTTCTTCGTTAAGCGTACGGAACGCCTCTCTGTTCAGCGGAACATAGTATTCGGAACCGTAAAGATTCGTAAATCCCGAACGTCCCAATTCAACCTGATTATCTTCATTGAGGAAATACTTGATCACTTCCCAGGCCTTTTCCTTCTGTGTGGAAGATGCCGAGATCCCGACAGACATATCGCTCTGCGCGATCAAAGACTGTCCGTTTCCTCCCGGATATCCGTACCACGAAAGAAGGTCCGGGTAGATCGCGGTCTGCGCATACTCTTTGATACTGTTTATGGTGCTCGGTTCAAATGCCGCCCTCTGCAGGAAGATACTTTCATTTGTCATGCTGAGATTCGGATCATATGTGATCGTATCCGAGTACCAGAAGTTATTCGAGATCCAGCCGTATTCATTGCAGTCTTTGATCAATTTGTCCGTAACCAGCATGATCATATCCTTAAGTGCTTCCCGGTCGATCGAAACGCTGTCGTTGGAGTAATTGATCCAGGTTCCGGTTTCTCCTTCGACCAGAATATTGCAAAGTTCCTCGGCGGTCATTTCGTTAAAGAGCGCGATATCTTCACTTAAGTATTCGCGGGCAGAATTAAAGTCATAGTAATTCATCTCGGGTCTTCCGCCGACCATGCTCTTGTTTCCGAGAAGTCCTTGTACCGTGAATGCCAACGGGATCTGATAGAGTTTACCGTCAGTCTCAAACGCGGAAAGCACGCTGTCGAAATAATCTCTTCGGTCTAATCCGGAAATGCCGTCAACATAAGCGTTCAGATCGGTGAGGGCACGACCGTTGTCGAAAAGGCCCGTTTCACCGGCACCGATGATAATATCCGGACCCATGCCGGAACTTACCTGTGCCGCCATCTTTTCAAGCGCTTGCTGTGTTTCGGTAACAACCGAGAGAGGCTTGTCGTATTCAAATCCCGCGTAGTCATAGACCTTGATCCAGATATTCTGGGAGTTGCTGTCATTATAGCGGGCAATGCTCGTCATCAGGCTGCTGCTCGAAATGCCGATGCCGCCGACCCAAAGAACATCCTGACCCTCGTGCGGGTTTTCATCCGCCGGGGAAAGAAGATAAAGCGTCGGTTTCATGGACTCGTCCACATACTCCATGGCAGTGATCGCGATACAGGTTTCCTCATTCGCGTCCGCATCGGAATAATCAGAACGAGGCGCGTCCGTGACATCCGCGACCGGCTCATTCGATCCCGCCGCTTCCATCACTTTGACAGGCTGGGAAGAAGATCCTTCCGAAAGGACCTTGATGTTTCCGAAGAAAACGGTGCTTCTGTCAATATCTGTCTGATTCCAGTCCAAAAAGCTCGAAAAATCACCGGAAGAAAAATCGAGTTTCCCGAGTGCATTTCGCGTAGAAGCATAGATCCCCGTATTGGTCTGGTACATTTTCATGGAAAGAAGATTGGTTGCGTCTCTTCCCGCCGCTCCCAGACCGAAGTAGCCGTTAGGTCCGATCTCGATCTTATAGATCATCGCGACTCTCGTTCCGTTCGAATCGTCCTGCGTCGTTTGCATATAGAACTCGCCGTCTTCTTCCCAAAGGCATCGGGTCTCCTCGTCATAATCGAAAGAAATGGAGGACATGACTTCTCCGTTTGGATCGACCTGAACGATCTTATGCTTGGTAGCTACGAAGATCTCGCCGTTATTATCATCAGCGACCATGGAAACGGCCTCGCTGAACTTGTCGGAGAATAAGTACGCCGGTTCGACGATGACATGGCCGTCTTTATCAAATCTCGCGACGGAAATATCCGCGATCCATTCGTCATCGGAAAAAGAATAGTCGGCGTAAACGGCAATGAAATTTCCGGCCTTATCTTCGTGAAAGATCGTCTGCGTGGGAAGAAAATCCTCCTCCAGATATGTCACGTAATTTCCCTGTAAATCAAAAACATTCCAAAGGCAGAAGTCCTGATAATACTCCTCACTGTCGACATTCTCGAGCGAGTAGACCGTACGGACGATAATGTGATCGCCGACGATCATCGGATCATCGCAGCCGCCGAATCTGAAATTTCCGTCGATATTCTCCAACGGTCTGTTTACGTCCAAAACGATCTTACTGGAATTATAGAAAGGCTCTGCGACGGAAACGGTCTCGACATTACTCTCGGGGATAATGGAATTCTCGGTAAAGAGCGGATTATTATCGTCTTCATCGTCGATCGTCGCACGACGGGCACAACCGGTCACGAAGGTAACCGACAGGGCAAGCGCGGTAATGATCGTTCTTAATGATCTTTTCTGCTTCAATCCGAGAACTCCTTTCTTTCGGGTATAACAAAACCATTTTATATGATGCATTGTATAACAGATCTTCGAAGAAAAAGTGACAATTCTGACATTGTATTATATAATCTGATCGGCTGGAGATTTTTCCGTCCAAACGTGTTTTATTCCGCAGGTACCTTTACGGATCTGACGAAAGCACCGGGGCCTTGAAATCAGAAAGCCGCGTAATTGTATCCTCGCAATGAGGAATAATAGCAAAGGAGGGTTTGTATATGAAACAGCAAACTCAAAAAACAAAATCTATCGCCCTGATGGGCATGTTATGCGCACTGCTTCTGCTTATGGCATACACACCTCTCGGATACCTCAGAAATGGTTCCGTTTCCATCTCTTTTCTCATGATCCCTGTCGCACTTGGCGGCATCGCATTAGGTCCGACGGCCGGTGCTATTCTCGGCACGATCTTCGGCATCACCAGCTTTGCGCAGTGCTTCGGTTCAGATGCGTTCGGTTCATTGCTTTTGGACATTAACCCTTTTGCCACATTCCTGATGTGTATCGTCGCTCGTGCTCTCGCGGGATTTCTCGCAGGTCTCGTCGCTTCTTTCTTCAAGAACTTAAGAAGAAAGTCCTTAGAGAAGAACAGTGAAGCAGGCGGAAAGCAGGTCGCACTTGGTGTTAGCGGATACGCAGTTACAGGTCTTTGCGCTGCTCTCTTTAACACACTGCTCTTCATGACCACCCTGATCATCTTCTTCTGGGGAAGCACAACCTTCATCGACACGATGAACGAGTGGGGCATCGCAACATCCAGTATCTTCGCGCTCTTCGCCGCGATCGTTACCACAAACGGTATCCTCGAGGCAATTGCCGCGTTCTTCATCACAGGCGCGATCGCTTCTGCACTTTATAAGGCAGGCCTGATCGACAAGGACCTTTCCAAGAAGGCCGGAAAGCAGATCGAAGAAGCATCTGAAGACAAGGAAACAGAAACAGCTGAAGCTTAAGGTCCGATTCCATTAAGACCCTTCGGGGCAGGAGAAAGTCTATGATCCTCGCAGTTGATATCGGAAACACCCACATTCTTTTAGGCGGCTTTGATGATAAGGAGATCCTTTTCACCGAGCTTCTGACCACGAACCGCAATTCGACCGATCTGGAGTACGCCACTCTGATCGAAGCGGCGCTCCGCGTAAATCTTCTGGACTTTGCGTCCGTCGACGGAGCGATCGTTTCTTCCGTAGTGCCGAACGTCACAAGTTCGATCTGCCGTGCCATCGAAAGATTCACCTCGTGCACACCGCTTCTTGTCGGTCCCGGCGTAAAGACAGGTCTTAAGATCCGCACCGATAACCCGGCGCAGGTCGGTTCCGATCTCGTCATGGCCGCGGTTGCCGGCATCAAGGAATACAAGGTCCCGCAGATCAACATCTACATGGGAACGGCAACCGCCTTTTCTCTCATCGATGAGACAAAGACATTCGTCGGCACCTCGATCGGCGCAGGCATGGGCGTTGCCGCAGACGCACTCTGCGAAAGGACTTCCCAGCTACCGAGCGTTGCTTTTGAAACACCGAAGAAGGTCATCGGTACCAACACCGTAGACAGCGTTAAAAGTGGTCTGATGTACCAGACCGCAGCGACGATCGACGGCATGATCGAACGTATCGAAGAAGAATACGGAAAACCTTGCACCGTCGTCGCGACAGGCCGTTACGCCGCTTCCGTCACCAAGCTCTGCAGAAGAACGATCCACACAGATCCGGATCTGATCTTGAAGGGCCTGATGGAAGTCTACTTCAAAAACGCCTGACCAGATCGTTACTTGCTGGTGAAAGCACTCCCTCCCTGAAAAGTGCTTTTGCCAAGGTAATAAAAGATTCACCCTGAAAAAGTCCCGCTTTTTCGGGGTGTTTTTTTCGTTTATTCCTGTTATACTCATAGAGGCGTATTTAGAAACGTTTAGTTTGGTAGGAAATGTAGGAGGAGTTTGAATATGCCCATTACTGAGTATCTTGAGAGAAATGCAGATCTTTACGGTGACGAAGTCGCGCTGGTGGAATTAAACCCTGAACAGCAGGAGACCGCGCGCATCACCTGGAAAGAATTTGAACTGATCCAGCCCACAAAGACACAGGCATATCGCCGCCAGATCACATGGAAGGTCTTCGATGAGAAGGCGAACCGTCTGGCCAACATGCTTCTTTCCCGTGGCATCAAGAAGGGCAACAAGATCGGTATCCTCATGATGAACTGCCTTGAATGGCTCCCGATCTATTTCGGTATCTTAAAGACCGGCGCCCTTGCGGTACCGCTCAATTTCCGTTATACATCCGACGAGATCCTCTACTGCTCGAACCTCGCAGAACTGGATATCCTCTTCTTCGGTCCGGAGTTCATCTCCCGTATCGAAAATATCGAGCCGGCACTTCACAAGAACCGTGCACTTATCTACGTAGGCGAACAGTGCCCGTCTTTCGCAGAAGATTACCGCCTCATCACAGGCGACTACTCTAGTACTCGTCCGAACATCCCGCTTACGGATGACGATTTCGGCGCGATCTATTTCAGCTCCGGTACGACCGGTTTCCCGAAGGCGATCCTGCATCGTCACAGAAGTCTTTCTCATGCGGCTGCCGTTGAGCAGAAGCATCACTCTACTTCTCGTGATGACTGTTTCCTCTGCATCCCGCCGCTTTATCACACAGGCGCAAAGATGCACTGGATGGGTTCTCTGGTCGCAGGTTCCAGAGCTGTACTTCTCCGCGGCACGAAGCCGAAGTACATCCTCGACGCGGTCTCTTCCGAGCACTGCACGATCGTATGGCTTCTGGTCCCGTGGGCTCAGGACATCCTCGATGCCCTCGATCGCGGCGATGTAAAGCTTGAAGATTATCAGCTCGATCAGTGGAGACTGATGCACATCGGCGCACAGCCGGTTCCGAAGTCCCTGATCAAGAGATGGCTCGCATATTTCCCGAAGCATCAGTACGACACGAACTACGGTCTTTCCGAGTCCATCGGACCGGGCTGCGTTCACCTCGGCGTTGAGAATGTCGAGAAGGTCGGCGCGATCGGTATCCCGGGCTACGGCTGGGAGTGCAAGATCATCGACGAGAACGGCAACATCGTCAAGCAGGGCGATGTCGGCGAGCTCTGTGTTAAGGGTAACGGCGTCATGGAATGCTACTACAACAACCCGGAAGCTACCGCCGAAGTTCTTAAGGACGGCTGGCTCCTGACCGGTGACATGGGCCGTCAGGACGAGGATGGTTTCATCTATCTCGTCGACAGAAAGAAAGACGTTATCATCTCCGGTGGTGAGAACCTCTATCCGGTCGAGATCGAAGACTTCATCATGAAGAACGATAAGATCAAGGACGTAGCCGTTATCGGTCTTCCGGACAAGCGTCAGGGTGAGATCGCGGGCGCGATCATCGAGGTCAAGGAAGGCATGAGCATGACCGAAGAAGAAGTCAACGACTTCTGCCTGCAGCTGCCGAGATATAAGAGACCGAGAAAGATCATCTTCGCACCGGTACTTCGTAACGCCACAGGTAAGATCGAGAAGCCGAAGCTTCGCAAGATGTACGGCGAAGAGTACCTCGTAGCATACGAGAATCAGGACTGATCTTCCGTCTGTTCTACATTTCGTTCTATTTTTCGCGCATAATTAGAACCAAACATAGAAAAACACTTTCTGTTCTATGTTTGGTTCTATTTTTTGTGCATTTTTAGAACAGAACATAGAACAATTCCTTGTGTTCTATGTTTGGTTCTATTTTTTTCGGATTTTTAGAACAGAATGTAGAACATTGGCGTTGTTCTGCAGATCGTTCTACAAATCTCACTTTTATAGAACAGATCGTTGAACAGATCCTTGTTCAGCCTTCTCCCGCTCTCTCAGTCGAGCCCACTGACTCTGCTGCCTGCTTCTCCTTGGCGATGCGTTTGTTCTGAAGGATATATCCGACGATAAGAATGATGATCGTCAGAAGAATGCAGCTGTAGAAGGAAATGCCTCGGGAAAAGAGCGCGAGGTTTGCGGTGCTGGCGATATCTTCGATCTGGCAAAGTCCGCTCAGAAGAAGGAAGTCCGCGACACCCATGCCGCCCGGGACCGGAAGGCTGTATACACCGACGAGCACCAGACAGGAAACTGCCGTGACACTCGCAAGGTTACTCATCGATCCGCCGAACGCAAGATATACGAGCACGGTCGTACTGACGAGCGAGAAACGCTGCAGGAGATTTAAGAAGAATGCCGCGAACATCGCGGGCTTGTTCTTGGAGATCAGATCCGCGCAGTTCTTGTACTGCTCGATCGCGGAATCGATCTTTTTGACGCGTCCGTCCACGTCACGGATCAGGTGCAGTTTCTTTCCGAGGCGCACACATTTGACCGCGACATTTCGGATCCAGCGTTCCTTCTTTAAGACCAGGATAAAGATGACGCACAGTCCCAAAAGGATGATGAAACCGATCATGACGAGTGTCTGCGCGAGCGTATCCAGGCCATAGTAGATCGAAGGATCCAGGACAAATCCGATGACGCCGACGATGGCGAGGGCACCGGTATAAAAGAGCATGTTCAGGACAAGGATAACTGCCGACTTGGCGACGGGGATCCCGTCACGCGACATGAAAAAGGCACTTGCCGGCTGTCCCGCGGATGCGGAAGGCGTGATCGCGGAAAAGTAGATATCCGCGGCAGAGTACAGGATTCCGTGGCTTCGGATCGGCTTCTGCCCTTCCGTTTTCGTTAATGTGCGGACGAGAATATCGAGCGCAAAGCCCTCGAAAAGGACGTTGCAGAACATGCCCGCTACCGCGGCAACGAGCCACTTCACGTCGGAATGGATGAGCGTTTCGCGCAGAAGCGAAGGAGAAAAACTTTCACTTCGGGACACGACTGCCCAGATACTGAAGATCATCAGTACCAGGAACAATAACATCCACGGAAGTTTCTTCTTAAGCATATAAGGCAGATCTCCTCACGGTATCAGGGTCGGATCACTCCGCGTCGGAAAAATCGTCCCAGGTGCGGTCATCTTCGGTATAGCCGCTCTTGCTCTTGTACTTAACGATCGCCTTGATGATCAGGCCGGAAAGGATGATCAGAAGGATGATTACCCAGCCGAAGACGATATTCGCCTTAAGGGTATAGCCGTCGTTCTTGCCGTAGATACCACCACCGCGAACGAGGTTTACGATGTTCCAGATAAACAGGCCGCTGAGGACTGTCGGCGCGATGATCCTGATCGAAGGCAGGAACCACCAGGACGGCATTCTGAAGTTCTTTGTATTTCTGTTGATCTGATCGAGGATCTTACTGGTCTTAAAGAACCAGCCGGCAACGATCACTTCGAGGATACCGGTCAGGATCAGCGTGTAGCTGTTGATGAAATAGTCGACGATATCGAGGATCGCAAGACCCGCGCCCGTTACGTAGATCAGGCTGATGACGCCCTCTACGATGCAGAGCGTGAGCGTCGTCTTTTTCTTACTGAGCTTAAACTTATCGGAGATCGCTGTCGAAACTCCCTCGATGATGGAGAACAGAGAATCGATCGCGAGCGTGATCAGGCAAAAGTAGAAGGTAAAGGCAAAGAGCATGTTGACCACACCGCTACCGGAAAGATTAACGATCGCCTGCGGGTAAATGATGAACGCCGTGGAGATACCGGAAGCGGACATGTTGTCGAGCATTCCGACACCGGCCATAGTCGTGAACATGACGATACCGGCAAGAACACTGATGATCATGTCGGAGAACGCGATGATGATGGCGTCGACCGCGATGTTGGCTTTTTCATCGAGGAAAGAACCGTAAGCGAACATGATCGCCATGGCAACGGAAAGCGAATAGAATACCTGTCCGATCGCGTCGATCCAGAGGTTGGAATCGGAAAGCGCGCTCCACTTCGGGATGAAGAGCTTGCTGACACCGGACAGCGCGCCCGACATCGTGAAGCCTCTTACCGCGAGGATCAAAAGGCAGATGACAGGAAGCGAAACCGTGTATTTAACGACCTTACCGACGGTTGTCGTGCCGTTACGGATGCAGAGATAACAGAGTGCCCACGCAAGCAGAAGGCATCCGAAAACCGGCCAAGCGATCGTCTTAAATCCGGAAACGACACCTGTGGTCTTAATGGTCTTCAGCCACAGCGTGCTTGCCGCTTCGTTGTCGCCGGTCATGTTCATGAACTTAAAGCTCATGAAGAACATCATGATGACCCACGCGAAAACGGCCGCGTAGTAAATGGAGATGCCGATACCGTTGGACACGCCGAGCCAGCCAACGTGTTCCGCGTGTTTATTCAATGCGCGCATCGAACCCGGCGCACCGCTCTTGGTGTGTCTCGAAACGGAGATCTCCAGCATCAGAAGCGGAATACCGATGACCAGCATGGCGATCAGATATACAAAGAGGAAAGCACCTCCGCCGTATTTTGCCGCCAGTCCCGGAAAACGCCAGGCATTTCCGAGGCCTACCGCAGAACCGATCGCTGCCAGAATAAAAGTTGATCTTGATGACCACTTGTCACGCATGAAAACTCATCTCCCCTGTTCACTGTGTTTTATTTCTGTTTCATCTGCTCGTAAGTAACACCATACTTAAGAGCGATATTTTTCGCGTAGGAAGTCGTGTCCGGCGGACTTCTTTTCAGTCGGAACGTGTTGACGTTGTCCACGATCTCCATGACGATGGAAACGACTGAACTTTCTCCGTCCCACTTATTCATATCTTCGACGTTCTTCGCCAGCGCGTGGATATGCGTATTGAAAATGACCGCGGCGCCCTTTTCCTTCAGGATATGAAGAAGATCCTCGGAAAGATAGTACGCGTCCGATTCCGACGTCGTCGAATATGTCTCATTGAAAAGCACCAGTGTCCGATCGTCTGCCTTCTGAACGATGCTGAGTACGCGCTTTGCCTCTTCACCGAGACGGCCGTAATTCATCGTCAGGTTCTCATCGATCGGGAAGTGCGTCAGGATGTTTCGAAACGGAATGCCCTCACACGAAGTCGCGGTCACAAAGAATCCCATGGAAGCCATGATGGAGACCTGACCGATCGCCTGTTCGATGATCGTCTTACCGCCTCGGTTCGGACCTGTCAGGATAAACATGTTCTCTTTCTTCGAGAAGCTGAAATCGTTCTTTACGATGTCCTGCTTTTTCAAGATCGCGAGACGAAGATTGTAGAGCTCCTTAACGACAAAGGATCTGTCCTCGTCTTCAAAGATCTTCGGCATGCAGAGCACATAATCTGCCTTCTTAAGTGATGCCGCGAATCGGGAAAGAGCCACATAGAATGTAAGACCCTCATACATCTCCGTAAGGAAGCGGGAGTCCATTTTCGTGTATTTGGAAAGGATCTGCTTGATATCGGAAAAGTGCTTCTTCAAGTGCTTTTCGAGTTTCGGCGCGATCGCCGCAAGAAGCGGATCGTCGAGTTTTCCGCCGTTGCCTCCGAAGTTTCTGGAAAGTGCCTGAGCTCCCTGACCGGCCTGAACGATCGGGCCTAATAAAGCGGCCATCTGGACGAACTTGTATTTCGATCTGGTCGGATACGGAAGAAACTCGATCGCGGATACTTCCGAGATCGAAAGATCCGGATTGAAGTTCACGCTGATCAAGGCGGACTGTACTCTGGAAAGGTCTTCCAGAATGACCTTGATGTCTTCTTCCGCCTCGGCGAATTCTTTCGCGTTCGTGAGTTCTTTTACCTGCGCCTTAAGCGCCAGAAGAGCCCTCGATGTCAGCTCATACTTATCAAGATGGTCATTAAGATAACGCGCGGTCTCCACATATACAGACAGTGAGCGCAGATCGGAAAGAAGCGTAAAGAGCGCGTTGTCGTTATCGCGGACGGCTCTTTTCGCGCCGGCAAAATCACGCATGGTCTGGATCTTGGGAAGGATCTCTTCAAGATCTTCGCGAAGGCCTTCGTTCTTTTCCATGTCGGAAAAGATCTCCTGGCGGAACTTGATATCCTCCGGGTCATCCGGAAGCTGGATCATGATCGCTCTTAATGTCGCCTTGTCGTAAATACCGAGAGCTATTCTGACAATGATATCATCCAGCCCGAGATCTTTTACGGTCTCATCAGGAAGCTGTGTGCAGCTGCATTGGGAACCTTCGGCAAATAGAATATTCATGCGATCCTACCCCGAAGCCATCAAAGAAGCGGTGTATCGTTATACTGCGTTCTGTCGGACTTTCTCACCTGGATAAACATGTTGTGGAGAAGGTTGACGCTCGACAAGATACACTCACCCTGATTGAGTTTTCGGATGTGCTTCATCGCGTAGTCATCGAGGTGATTCTGAACCGTGTTGATGTCGTCGTTGAGCATGAGTCTGTGGATGAGAAGCGAACCGATCTGTCCGAAAAGAACCGAAGATACGTCTGTCGGTCTTTGTGTCGTAAGGAAAAGGAAGATACCCTTCTTACGGCCTTCTCTTGCGAGGAGCGTAAGACCGCCGTGGAACTCCTTGTCGGAATATCTGGACTTGGCGTATCTGTGGACCTCATCGATGAAGAATACGAACGGATAGACCTGATCCTGGGAGATAACGTAATTACTTACCAGGTCAATGACCATGCCACCGATACCTTCCGCGGCACCGAGCGAGGATGTGTCGATATAAAGGCTGGAATCCGGCTCATAAACGAACTGGTCGATCGCATCGAGCAGGTTATACATCTGCGGATCGTTCGAGAAGAACGTAAGGAATCTCGTGTTCGTCATCTGATACTGGATCTTCTGTACGAAGGACGCGTTGGCGTTTGCTTTCAGCGTGTCGTAGCAGTATCTGAAGTTGTAGTTGTTATCTCTTGCCGGCTCGCAGACAGACTCCGCCTGGATCTGTTCCGGGAGAAGTTCGATGTTAAAGTCGGTATCGTCATTGGAAACGGAAGCGAGGTTCTCCTGAACTTCGTCGATGTTCGCGCCGACCTTGTAGTAGTAGGAATCATCGCCGATCTTCTTCATGAAACGAAGAGATGTGATCGCCTCGGAAAGCACCGCGCCCTGGCTGCTGTTTTCTGTTTCGAAAAGTTTCTCCCACTGTTCCATGCGGATCTTGGAAGGAGAAATGGTGGTATCCACACCAAGCGTCAGCTTCGTGACCTCCGCGTGTGTGAACGCGTCTCTGTACTCACCTGTCGGGTCGATGATCAGTGCTTTTCGACCGGTGGAAATGAGCTTGTCGAGGATCGCCAGAGACGTAGTAGACTTACCACTGTTGGTGGAACCGATGCACATGAGGTGACGGTTGAAAAGCGTACTCGGCTTAACAAGTACATCTGCTTTTGTTCTGTCGAGGAATGTCGCGAACGGCGGAAGCGGCTGCTCCTCTTCGCGGGAAGTCTCGAGGGACTTTAAGTACATCTGATAGATCTTATCTGTTGCCAGATAGACCTTGTCCGTGATGCCGAGTGTCTTAAAGCCGGACAGTACGAACTTATCGGATTCGGGAGTAATGAGCGCGATCGTGTCGATACTGATCTCATGGTAATCTTCGTTCGCCTCATCGCCGAAAGCAGCGAGCGCGTCGGGATCTTTTCGGGAAGCCTTGTTCTCAAAAACTTCACCCAGGAAAATACCGGCTGTCGAATCGATCACTACATAGTAGTTGATCGTGTTCGGAAGGAACGAACGACTGAACTTACTTCTGTCCGTCATAAAGCATCTGCCGCTTTCGACCTGAGCGATGCTGCAGCTTCTGTAAACCTGTGTGATCTTTCCCAGATAATAGTCCTGAAGGTTCTCACCTTTGTATAAAGATTCAAGTGTCATTTTAGTCCTCCCGGGTGGTATGTGTTTTACGTCAAAATCGAGACCGTCTTTTTCATTTATTTCGATTCGCAATAAACTCTAACATTATACCATTTTCTGTAGGTTTTTTCTATCCGGGAGGATGGAGTGACACTGCGTATTTTTAGTACTCCGAAACGATGAGAGAAGTACGGTTATCGATGAGTTTTAAGACCTCGTCCATACTTCTGTCTCCGGCAAAATACGCGGCGGCTTCCTCCGATATGACATCGAACATGGCCTGATCGATCACGCAGGAGACATCGGCATGATCCATCAGAACTCGAAGTTCGTCGATATCCTCTTCGGTGATCTTCGCGAAAATATCCGCCGGAGGCAGTCTTCCGAGCTTTTTGACCCAGTCATCATAGACCCTGTTTTCTTCTTCCATTTCGCGTCGGCACTGTTTATCGAAGACGCTGCGATTTACGGAAAGTCCCATATCCTGCACATCTTCAGGCACATCATACATCAGATAGGCGCGGATAAAATCCCATGCCAGTTCTTTGTTGCTTCCGGACGAAACGATGCCCAGTGACATCCGAGGCGTTACCGCCATTCCCGTCCTCTGCGGACCCGGGTATCCGATGAAAGAAACACGTCCCTGGTTCTGATTGGAATCCAGGCAGTATTCATTTACGGAATAGATCTTTTTGTCTCGAACGGCCAGGATCCCCTCATTGAATTTGTCTCTCGTAAAATCATGGATGCCCACTTCATAGATCTCGGTCCCGTTTGATTTCGACACCACTTTCTTTCCCTCGTCCCCCGGGACGATGCGCACGGCATATTCGTTCGTCATTTCAAGAAGTCTTCTCATGTCATCATTTTGGACATCGACCTTCTTTTTCTCATAATCGACGAATCGGGGAAGGCTGGTGCTTAAGAAGATCTTCAGCATATCGTTATGAAGAGTTCCTTCCATAAAGCTGACCTGTTCCGGCATCGATCTTGCCGCCTGATCGAATTCGTCATACGTCCATCCGTCAGGATACTTGACCAGATCCGAGTTCACCAGAAATCCGGAAAGGTTGACCTTAACGGGAACATGGTATAGTTTCCCGCCTCTCTCGCAGGCACGGAAGATATTATCGAAGAACCCGTCACGGGAGATCCCGTTCTCTCCGTCCATATACGGATTGAGATCTTCCATGATCTCTCCGTTTCGGAAAGCTTCCTTATCGCCCATATTCACGAGAATATCCGGGCCGTTTCCGGAAAACAGATCCAGATAGAGCTGTCTCTCCACGTCGTCTCTGGGATCCTGCATCGTCAGTCCTTCCGCATAGTCAACAATGATCGCTCTTGCTTTTGACTCGGGAGCACGATTATAGGCATCCACAAAGGACATGAGCTCATCGTCTGTGAGGAACATACCGCCGACCACGATCATACTTTTTCCTGCGTGCGGATTCTTTTCGGCACGCGTCAGATGGATCAGGTATGGTTCTACAGTTGTCCTCTTTTGAACGATGCTGACGGCGAAATACTCGTTTTCATCTTTAGGTGTGAAAGAAATGCGGCCGAGCATGGTGCGATCCACATCCGTGTCGTTCCAGTTGAATACCTCGGTGATCTCTTTCGTGTCCATATCGTATTTGCTGCAACCGCCGGAGGAGCTTACGAATATTCCCTGATCTGTCGACTGGATCTCACCGTAGCCGGCCAGTTCTCCCGCGTCGATCCCTTCACCGAGTTTTCCGGTCATGACATCAACTTCTTTCAGCTTGATATCCTTCTCCTTGCCATATCCCGGATTTACGGAAACAACATAGTATTTCCCGTTGTTTCTGATCAAACGGCCTTCGATCGTTCTGTCAAAACTGTCATAGCACTTGCAGAGTCTTACGCCTTTTTCGTTATAGGTGTACATCTTGCCGTTTCCGACGATCGCGACGCCTCCGTCATCGAGCATAGTGATCTTCGTATCCGGAACTTCTTCAAGCATTTCGGCGGAAACTACTTCTGCGGCATTACCGTCGTCATCTACGATTTGATAGATCGGCGGATCGTAGATGATGATCGAACGGATCTTGTTTCCCTCTGCGTCTAAGACCTCGACCTTGAAGTTTTCCGAGAGCCAGGTATCGTAGTAAGAATAAAACAGACAGACGTTTCCGTCTTTATCCGTAGTCACATCATAAACAGTCGCCGAGTCTCCGTTGAGATAGCGCACAAGATTTCCATCCACGTCGAAGATGGCCGTACTGCGCTCATAGTATAAGTCGCCGTATTCCGGGGTTATCGCTTCTTCCTTTGTTGCCTTTCCTTCAGGAAGTTTGTAGTGGATCTCATAGGAGATGAGAGCGAGGTCTCCGATATACTCACAGGAGTGGATGGTCAGGTTGTCGATCTCTCTTCCCGGCCTCTCCGGGAACTTGACCGGACTTACCTTTGCGTCAAAATACGGATCTGTTTCAGAGATCTTTTTTCCCGACGCGTACCTGTTCTCATTTTTGTTTTTAACGGATCTTTTACAGCCGACCGCCGGCAAGAGCAAAGACGCTGCTAATAAGCCTGCCGCTGCCTTTCGAAAAGCGCTTTTCGCGCGACTACCTAAGTGAACATTTGCCATACTGCTTCACTCCTAACCACTGATCATCTGCATTATTGCCCCAAAGCAGATGTTTCCCATTACGACACCTGCTTTTATGATATATCATCTCCGCAATGATCAAATGACTCTTTCGTCATGAGAGGCAGAAATTTCAGCAGTTTTTAGCGACACGGACATAAAGGTCAGATCTTACGCGTCAGCGTCTTCTTCCGACACATACTTTTCTACGGAAAAGCACTTGAAATCGCACGTCTTTCCGTTCCCCTCGGCACGCGCCAGATAGTAGCGGCCCGGATCCCCGATCGAGGTATAAAGGTATGACGCTTTGTCGCCCTTATACCAGACCTTTCCTTCGCCAAAGTCAATGCTGACACTGATAGAATTGTGCGTATCGCCGTCCGAATCTTCATACTCGGATGAATATCTCTGGGCCGTGACCTCGAATACTTCAAAGGAGACTTCCTTTTTCGGATCCGGGATCCGATAGGAAACATGGGTCGCTTTCAAGGCATATTTCCCGCCGAAAAGCACCGCTGCGATAATGGCCAGGTATATGACCGCCGTACGGATCGAACGATACTTCTTATAAAACGCTCCGATGCAGTAGGGAACGACGATCAGCGCACCGAACCCGACGATGAGATAAAGCCCGACCGTTGCGAGATTGACGTCCCCGCTGCTTCGTGAATATGCTTTTACGCAGAAGACCTCATACTCTTTCTTCAGGAACTTTTCCGTCAGGATCTTCTTTCCTGTTTCGGGATCTGTATTGTCCTCATTCAGAGCTTTATAGTCCTCTTCGATCGAAGCGATCTCGGCTTCTCTTTTCGCATTGTTGTCTTTCGACTTATTACCGAAGGAGATCACACCTTTTGCCAGAAGATAGTAACTGCCGAAAATGATCACCAGCAGGATAATTCCCAGCATCCCTCTGGGCATTTTTGCAATGATGGGATTCGGCTTCGACTGGTGTTCAGCGCGTTCCCTGGCTTCTTTCGCTTCTACTGACTTAACGAGTTTAAACATGACTACGAAGGCAGTCAGAAGCACCACAAATGTAACGAGAGTTTTCATAAGAGCACCCCATTTCCGTCCGTTTCGCGAAAAGCCGCGAAGCCCCTGGGCCATAACCTCACTTCATCGTCAGTATAGCATACCGTAACACGCGGATTTACTGCCGGATTCCTATTGACTTCCCCGAAAAACAGGTCTTCTGCCATGCAAAAAGCCGGAGCATTTCTACTCCGGCTTTTTAGTTTATCGATCGTTTATTCGATTACTTGTTAGCGATTGCAGCCTGTGCAGCGGCAAGTCTTGCGATCGGTACACGGAACGGCGAGCAGGATACATAATCCAGGCCGATCTTGTGGCAGAACTCAACGGACGTCGGGTCACCACCGTGCTCACCGCAGATACCGATGTGCAGGTTCGGGTTGACCGGCTTACCGAGGTCGATCGCCATCTTCATGAGCTTACCGACACCGTTCTGGTCGAGACGTGCGAACGGGTCAGACTCGAAGATCTTGGACTCGTAGTATGCCTCGAGGAACTTACCGGAGTCGTCACGGGAGAAACCGAATGTCATCTGTGTCAGGTCGTTTGTACCGAAGCAGAAGAAAGCGGCTTCCTTAGCGATCTCGTCAGCTGTAAGCGCAGCACGCGGGATCTCGATCATTGTACCTACTTCGTACTTCAGGTCAGAACCTGCTGCAGCGATCTCGGCGTCAGCTGTCTCAACAACAACTGTCTTAACGACCTTGAGCTCCTTGATGTCGCCGATGAGCGGGATCATGATCTCCGGCTCGATCTTCCAATCCGGATGATTCTTCTTAACGTTCAGAGCCGCACGGATAACAGCCTTTGTCTGCATCTTAGCGATCTCCGGATATGTAACAGCCAGACGGCATCCACGGTGACCCATCATCGGGTTGAACTCGTGGAGAGAATCGATCATGGCCTTGATCGCTTCTACGCTCTTGCCCTTAGCATCAGCAAGCTTCTTGATGTCTGCTTCTTCTGTAGGTACGAACTCGTGAAGCGGCGGATCCAGGAAACGGATGGTTACCGGGTAACCCTCAAGAGCCTCATAGAGAGCCTCGAAGTCAGACTGCTGCATCGGCAGGATCTTCTCGAGAGCTTCTTCTCTCTCTTCTACTGTCTCGGAGCAGATCATCTCACGGAAAGCGTCGATTCTTCCGTCACCGAAGAACATGTGCTCTGTACGGCAGAGACCGATACCTTCAGCACCGAGCTCACGAGCCTTCTTAGCATCCTTCGGAGTATCTGCGTTTGTTCTTACCTTGAGACGACGGAACTTGTCAGCCCATGCCATGATGCGACCGAACTCACCTGCGATAGTAGCATCAACTGTCGGGATGATACCGTCGTAGATCTTACCTGTGGAACCGTCGATGGAGATCTCATCACCCTCGTGGTATTCCTTACCTGCGAGTGTGAACTTCTTGTTCGCTTCGTCCATGTTGATATCGGAGCAGCCGGATACGCAGCAAGTACCCATACCACGAGCAACTACGGCAGCGTGGGATGTCATACCACCACGAACGGTGAGGATACCCTGGGAAGCCTTCATGCCTTCGATGTCCTCCGGAGAGGTCTCGAGACGAACGAGAACGACCTTCTTGCCTTCCGCCTTCCAAGCCTTAGCGTCTTCAGCTGTGAAAACGATCTGGCCGCAAGCAGCACCCGGGGAAGCACCCAGAGCCTGAGCGATCGGCTTAGCATCCTTCAGAGCCTTCGCGTCGAACTGCGGGTGAAGGAGTGTGTCGAGGTTACGAGGATCGATCATTGCAACTGCTTCTTCCTCAGTTCTCATGCCCTCGTCAACGAGGTCGCAAGCGATCTTCAGAGCAGCCTGAGCGGTTCTCTTACCGTTTCTTGTCTGGAGCATATAGAGCTTACCGTGCTCAACTGTGAACTCCATATCCTGCATGTCGCGGTAGTGCTTTTCGAGAATGGAGCAAACCTCAGTGAACTGAGCGAATGCCTCCGGGAACTTCTCCTGCATCTCAGCGATCTTCATAGGAGTACGTACGCCGGCTACAACGTCCTCGCCCTGTGCGTTTGTCAGGAACTCACCGAAGAGGCCCTTGTTACCTGTTGCAGGGTCACGTGTGAAAGCAACACCGGTACCGCAATCGTCACCCATGTTACCGAAAGCCATGGACTGTACGTTAACGGCTGTACCCCAGGAATACGGGATATCGTTGTCACGACGGTAAACATTGGCACGCGGGTTGTCCCAGGAACGGAATACGGCTTTGATCGCGCCCATGAGCTGTTCCTTCGGATCTGTCGGGAAGTCGGAACCGATCTTTGCCTTGTACTCAGCCTTGAACTGGTTAGCGAGTTCCTTGAGGTCGTCCGCTGTCAGCTCAACGTCCTGCTTAACGCCACGGTTTTCCTTCATCTTGTCGATGAGTTCTTCGAAGTACTTCTTACCGACTTCCATAACAACGTCGGAGTACATCTGGATGAATCTTCTGTAGCAGTCCCAAGCCCAGCGCGGGTTATTGGACTTCTGTGCGATTACATTAACAACTTCCTCATTCAGACCGAGGTTGAGGATGGTATCCATCATACCCGGCATGGAAGCTCTCGCACCGGAACGGACGGAAACGAGAAGCGGATTCTCCAGGTCACCGAACTTCTTACCGGTGATCTCCTCCATCTTGCCGATGTACTCAAGGATCTGTGCGAAGATCTCGTCGTTGATCTGACGACCGTCTTCATAGTATTTTGTACAAGCCTCTGTGGTGATCGTGAATCCCTGCGGAACAGGAAGTCCGAGGTTTGTCATCTCAGCAAGGTTTGCACCCTTACCGCCGAGGAGCTCACGCATGTTGCCGTTGCCCTCAGAAAACAAGTAAACATATTTGGTCATTGTTTAGCCCGCCTTTCATATTTTTATTTGCTTCTAATTACTTTATTTTCAAAGTTCTTTTCACAGGGAGCAGCGAAAAGCACTTAAAAAACTAACCATTCATTCGATTTCTTATCAGAAATCAAACTTGCCCTCGAAGAACTCGCCGAGTTTGTCGATCGGGAAACGGATGTTGCCCGGCTCGTACTCAACGTTCTTCATGGAGTCTCTCTCACGGATCGTTACGCAGTTATCTTCCTCGGAATCGAAGTCGTAAACGACGCAGTACGGAGTACCGATCTCGTCCTGTCTTCTGTAGCGCTTACCGATGGACTGTCTGTCATCGAATTCGCACATATACTTCTTGGAAAGCTCTGCGAAGATCGGCTCAGCCTTCTCACTGAGCTTTGCGGAAAGCGGCAGGATACCGATCTTGATCGGAGCGAGGAACGGATGGAAGTGCATAACGGTACGAACGTCTTCCTTGTCGCCGTCAACGATCTTTTCTTCGTCGTAAGCGGAGCAGAGGAAAGCGAGGGTAACACGGTCGGCACCGAGCGACGGCTCGATAACGTACGGAACGTACTTCTCGTTCTTTGCCGGATCGAAGTAAGACAGATCCTGTTTAGAGAATTCCATATGCTGCTTGAGGTCGTAGTCGGTTCTGTCGGCAACGCCCCAGAGCTCGCCCCACTGGCCTTCGCCGAAGGGGAACCAGAACTCAAAGTCAGTCGTCGCGTTGGAATAGAAAGCCAGTTCCTTCGGATCGTGATCTCTGGTTCTAAGCTCGTCTTCCTTCAGGCCGAGACCTGTCAGCCAGTTATAGCAATAATCTTTCCAGTACTTGAACCATTCGAGATCAGTACCCGGCTCGCAGAAGAACTCGAGTTCCATCTGTTCGAACTCACGTGTTCTGAAGATGAAGTTACCCGGTGTGATCTCGTTTCGGAAGCTCTTACCGATCTGGCAGATACCGAACGGGATCTTTTTTCTTGCGGAGCGCTGAACGTTCAGGAAGTTAACGAAGATACCCTGAGCTGTCTCCGGACGGAGATAAACTTCGCTCTTCGCATCTTCCGTAACACCCATGAATGTCTTGAACATCAGGTTGAATTTTCTTACATCGGTGAAGTTATGGCCGCCGCATGTCGGGCACGGGATGTTCTTTTCCTTGATGTACGCGACAAGCTCTTCGTCGTTCATACCCTCGACGACAACATCGGTGATGTTGTTCTCGGCATTATAATCTTCTACCAGTTTATCGGCACGGGCACGAGCCTTGCACTGCTTACAGTCGATGAGCGGATCGGAAAAACCGCCGACGTGACCGGAAGCGACCCATACCTGCGGGTTCATGAGGATCGCGCAGTCGACGCCTACGTTATACGGGCTCTCCTGCACGAACTTCTTCCACCATGCAGCCTTCACATTATTCTTGAGTTGGACACCCAAAGGACCGAAGTCCCATGCGTTTGCCAGGCCACCGTAGATATCGGAGCCCGGATATACGAAACCTCTTGTTTTCGCGAGGGCTACGATCTTTTCCATTGATTTCTTATCAGGCATCAGGATTCTTCCTCCTCTAAAGTCTCGGAATCGTCTGTTTCCACGATCTCCTCGAATTCAGAAACTTCCTCTACGAAGCTCTCAACTGTCTCTTCAGTTGTTTCAGCGTCTGCTGTTTCCACCGGAGCTGCTTCTTCGGCATTCTCTCCGTCAACACCTTCAGCCTCGAGACGAGCCTGATTCTCGGCAGCCTCTTTTGCCAGACGGCGGGCTTCCTCGATCTCCGGACGAAGCGGAACGTACGGTGTGTGCTGTCCTTCTACGCCAACGACCTTATCCGCGGCAACTTCCTTGCAGGCAAGTGTGACATAGCTCGGAGTCGGATCCTCGACCATCGGCTGAGCACCATCAACGAGCTGACGGGCGCGCTTTGCGACCAGCATGCACAGTGAGTAGCGACATTCGGCCTTTGGTAACAATTCTTCAACTGACGGATCTACTAACATTTTCAATTCCTCCCTTTAGTTTTTCCTATCACTCGGCAAGAAGTGTATCCACTTCTTTGCTTCTTCTTTCGTACCGAGCATGCTCGGCGGCGACAATGGCGGCGATCTCTTTTGCGGCTCTGTCGACATCGTCGTTGGTTACGACATAGTCAAACTTCGGCGCAGAAGCGATCTCGGTCTTGGCCTGTGCCATTCTCTTATCTACTAACTCCTCCGTCTCGGTGCCACGACCGGTCAGGCGGTTTCGCAGTTCTTTCAGCGTCGGCGGAAGAAGGAAGATCGTTACTGTTTCGTCGAACTTCTCCTTCAGTGCCAGGGATCCGGCTACGGTCAGATCCAGAAGGACATCCTGTCCTTTACCGGACATCGTGATGAGCGGTGTCAGCGGCGTGCCGTAATAGTTGCCGACATATATGTCATATTCGATGATCTCGCCTTCGGCGATCAATGCCTCGAATTCTTCTTTCGTTTTGAAGTAATACTCGACGCCGTCCTTCTCTTCGCCTCGCGGAGCTCTGGAAGTCGCGGAGATAGACTGTCCGAACGCGGGGATCATCTCGCGGAGCTTTGCGATGACGGTGCCTTTTCCTACACCGGAAGGACCGGATATCGATACGATCAGACCGTTACTCATTTCTTGCCTCCTTCTGCTTCCGAAAGCATCGCGGAGATCTCTTCCGGCGCAAGTGCCGACAGTACGATATGACCGCTGTCCGTGACAAGGACTGCCTTGCTCTTCTTGCCGGATGAGCAATCGACGAGCGCGCCCCGGTCTCTGGCATCCTGTACGAGACGGCGGATCGGCGCAGACTCTGCCCCGGCCACACAAACAAGTCTCGTGCTTGAAACCATATTTCCGAACCCGATATCAATAAACGCCATTGTTTTTACTACCCTCTTTATGCCAGATTCTGGATCTGCTCACGGATCTTCTCGAGCTCCGTCTTCATGTCCAAAACGTAATTTGTGATCGTGATATCGTTTGCCTTCGAACCGATCGTATTGACCTCACGGTTCATTTCCTGGAGGATGAAATCCAGGCGCTTTCCGATACTGCCCGTAGCGCGGAGCGTCTCGCGAAGCTGGTTCATATGAGAAGAAAGTCTCGTGAGTTCTTCATCGATCGCGCACTTATCCGCGAAGACGGCAACTTCCGCCTCGCGTCTTGTCTCATCGTAAACGAGGTTCGCCTTTTCTTCCAGAAGATCTTCGATCCTTGCCATCAGGCGTTCCTTATATTCCTTTGGTACCAGCGGGGCACGAAGCTTGACCGCGGCATGCATGCTCTCAAACGCGTTGACCTTTTGGAGAAGATCGGTAACCAGCTTCTCGCCCTCGATGCCGCGCATCTTGAGGATGTCTTCGATCGCCGCGTCCAGAACAGGCAGAAGTTCCGCGCCTGCTTCTTCCGGTGTCAGGCTGTTGGCTCTTGCCACGAGGACATCCGGGATTCTTGCGATCTGATATGCGTCTGTATTGTCTTCACGGCCGGTAAGCTCGGCGATGGTCTTGATCGCGTCGGAATATGCTTTTGCCAGACCGGTATTCATTTCAACTGTGGAGTTTCCGTCTCCTACGTCCTCGATCGTTACGAATACGTCGATCTTTCCGCGGACGAGACGTTCGGTGATTCTTTCACGGATCTTGTTTTCGAGTACGGCATAGCCTCTCGGCATACGTACGGAAATGTCGCAAAAACGGTTATTTACCGATTTGATCTCTACCAGGTAGCGGCGTGTGGTGTAAGTCTGTTCTCCGCGGCCGTAGCCTGTCATGCTGAATGCCATGAAAAAGTCCCCGTTTCGTAAAGATATGCGCTGCTACGGCAAAAGCTGCCGCAGGGCGCATTTTTAGTACATAGAATTATAATACGGGGCGCAAAATCTTGCAAGTGTGAAAATCGACTTTTCCCTTACAGCCGCAGGCGTTAGAAAAAATTTTCAGGTCGTCTTTTTTTGTATTTCACACTTCAATCGGATCGAATTTTAAGTAATCCGCGGCGATCAGTCGGTATTCGACGCCGTTTTTTTCTCCGTTAAAAGCACTTTGGTGGGCTCTTCCGTGCAGATGGCCGTAGAGGCAAAGGTCAAATCCATACTGCTCGAGGACCTTGGTAAATCCGTTCTCTCTTCCGGTCTCATAGATCGGCGGATAGTGGAGCATCGCGATCTTTCTCACGCTGATAACGTCCGGCTTTTCCTCTTCTTCACCCTCGGCTTCACCCGCTTCAAACGCGCGGATCGAGTCGATAAGGGATCTTTCGAGGCGTCCGACTTCACGAAGATAGATCTTCTCGTCGTCTTTTTTGCTTTCGGGGTTTTCCGGAAGGATCCAACCACGGGTGCCCGCGATAAGGGTATTTTCGACAACGAAGCCTTTGTTCTTCAGGATCTTTAAGGTCGCAAGACCGTTTTTCGCCATGAAATCCTCGACCTTCTTCGTCGTGCCCCACCAGTAGTCGTGATTGCCTTTGCTCAGGATCTTGGTGCCGGGAAGTTCGTCGATGAACTTAAGGTCGGCGAGGGCTTCTTCCATCGAGATGCCCCAGGAAATGTCGCCCGGGATCAGGACCGTGTCCGAAGAAGTGATCTTGCTGCGCCAGTTCTTTTCGAGACGTTCGACGTGATCGTTCCAGGCAGGGCCGAAAACGTCCATCGGCTTATCGACCGACAGTCCGAGATGCAGATCAGCGATAGCGAAAATACTCACGTTCCGGCTCCTTTCCTTCACACTGTTTTCTTAGGATATGATACCACACTTGCCGTCGGTCTCCAGGTGACTAATCACGATTATTTCACTCTTTAGTCACCTGACAGTCAATCCGATAGTGGACTAATTTGCGCAAAGAAGTTTTTAGTCACCTGTTTTAGCATGATTTAGGTGACTGATTCTGCGTTTGGCTTTTTTAGTCACCTAGTTTTGTTTCTTCCAGTGGACTAATCCTTAGAAATCGCATTTTAGTCACCTTTTCCTGTGTTTTCCAGGTGACTAATTCCACTTTTTGTTTTTTAGTCACCTGATGGTGTTCTTTCGAGGTGACTAATCCAGAGAAAAACAGAATTCGTCCTATGATGCTTCTTCAAAAGCACTACTCCGCCTTTTGGAAGTGCGCGATGATCGCGTCCGCGTCCTTTTCCGTGATGCGCTCGGCCTGCATCAGTTCTTCTTTTGTTGCCTTGGAGATCGCCTTGATGGAACCGAACTGCTTCATGAGGCTCTTCCTCTTTGCGGTGCCGATGCCGGGGATCGTCTCGAGCGAATAGGTGAGATTTCTCTTCTTGCTGAGTTTTCTCTGGTAGGTGATCGCGAAGCGGTGCACTTCGTTCTGGATGCCCGTGATCAGACGGAAAAGCACCATCATGTCCTCGTCTTCTCTCGCGTCTTCCGCAAGGTCGATCGTCGTTCCGTCGAGTTTCACAAGTCCATGTGTTCTGTGGCGGCGGTCTTTGACCATGCCCGCAAGCTGCACCTTATCCTGAAGGCCGAGTTCCTGAAGAACACCATAGATGGCATTGACCTGACCAAGTCCGCCGTCGGCAAGGATCAGGTCCGGCATCTTGCCGAACTTCTCGTCATCGGAATGCGCGAATCTTCTAAGGAGTACCTCTCGCATAGACGCGTAGTCGTCCTGACCTTCGACCGTTTTGATCTTGAAAAGACGATACGACTGCTTATCCGGACGTCCGTCCGTGAATACGACCATACCGCCGCAGCGGTCGTCATTTCCGAGGTTACTGATATCGTAGGACTCGATCCGCTTCGGCACATCGCGGAGCTCGAGTTTATCCGTAAGGAGCTGCAGCGCAGTCTCGACGCTCTGCTGCGAAGTTCCGACACGAAGGATACGACGGCGAAGTGCTTCTTTCGCGTTAGCGTTCGCCATCTCCAGAAGACGCGCACCGTCACCTCTTGCCGGTACGTGAAGAGATACTTTATGTCCCGCCATATCGCAGATCGCCTGCTCGACGGAATCGTGATCTTCAAGGTCGATCGACACCAGGATCTCTTTCGGGATCTCTGCCGCGGTCGGATAGTACTGCATGAGGAACGCCTCGAGAAGGCTCTCTTCGGACTCGCCTTCGTCCTTGAGGAAATAGGTCGAAGAACCGATGATACGGCCGCCGCGAAGTTCAAGCTTTCTGAAGCACATCTCGCCCGCGTCTCTGAAGAAGCCGACCGCGTCTCGATCCGACTCACGCGGGAACGAAACATTCTGACTGGCCATCACGGCAGAAAGCGCCTGGAGACGGTCACGGCAGACAGCGGCGCGTTCGAAATCCAGTGCCTCGGCAGCCTCTTCCATCTGCGTCTGCAGATCGCGAAGGATACCGTCGTATTTTCCCTCGAAGAAACGGCAGATATTCTCCATGACTTTTCTGTATTCCTCACGGGAAACATCGCCACGGCAAGGACCGACACAGCGGCCGATGTGGTAGTTCAGACATGCGCGCTCTTTTCCGATATCGCGAGGCAGTACTTTTCGACAGGTCTTCGTCGGGAAGATGTCGCGGAGCGCCTGAAGCGCGCGGTAAAGATCGCCACCAAGATAAGGTCCGTAGTACTTCGCGCCCTCCATGTTCTTATCGGGACGGAAGACCTTCATGATGCGCGGATACTCCTCCTGCATCGTGATGCAGACATAAGGGAATCCCTTGTCATCACGAAGGAGGATATTATAGTGCGGCTGGTAACGTTTGATGAGATTGCACTCGAGAAGGAGCGCCTCGAGTTCGGAGCCGACGACGACATATTCGAAGTCGGCCACGTGGGAGATCATGGCAAGAACTTTGGCATTCCCCTGCGGGTTCTTGCCGAAGTAGGAACGGAGACGATTACGCAGATTCTTCGCTTTTCCTACATAAATGACAGAATCCGAGGCGTCCTTCATCAGGTACACTCCCGGATCCGTAGGTACTATATCTAATCTTGCGTCGAATTTGGAAACTTCGGCACCACTCATTGGATCTTCGGATCGTTAAGATATCCGACCAATGCTTCGAGAGCCTCGTCCTGATCGATGCCATCAGCGGTCACTTCGATCTCGGCTGCGTTTTCGATACCGAGAGACATAACGCCGAGAAGGCTCTTCGCGTTCGCGCGGCGGCCGGATCTTGTAAGATAGATGCTGCTCTTAAATGCAGAAGCCTTCTGGATAAGGATCGCAACCGCCTTCATCTGAAGAGCTTCATCGCACTGAAAAGTAACTGTCTGAGAAACCATGTTTCTTCCTCCTCGAGGTTCATATATTCTGTTCGCCCGCGCATCTTACGAAACACGCGCAAACTTCCGTTTTTATGCTACAAGGAAAGTATATGAACACTAAAGTTTAATGTCAATCGTTTGCAGAAAGGCGTAGGGCAATTTCGTGTTTTTGCGATAAAGACGGTGAAATCGGCGGTATTTTATTGTCAATCTGTCATATGGAAAGGCAGAACAGAAGAGCGTCATCCTTCGGGGCTTCGTAGTAGTTTTTGCGGCGTCCGACTTCCTCGAATCCGAAGCTTCGGTAAAGGTGCACGGCAGCCTCGTTTTCGGATCTGACTTCGAGGTGGATCTTGATGATCTCTCTTTCTTTGCAGAAGCGTTTGATCTCGTCGAGAATAGCTCTTCCCAGACCCTGTCTTCTGAACTTTCTTTTTACCGCGATGATCGCGATCTCCGCCTCGTCGAGAACATATTGAAGCGCGTAGTAACCGACCAGTTCACCGCTCTCTTCATCTCTTGCGGTAACGAGTGTCCTGACCTGTTCGTCTGAGGCGAATGCCCAGAGGGAATCTACGCTCCACGGATCCGGAAAAGAAGCGATCTCGATCTCATGGATCTCTTCGAGGTCTTCTTTCTTCGCTCTTTCAAATACCAGCTTCATACCGTTCTCCTCTCTTCGCTTTTCGCGATCTTCCTGCGAGGCTTCCTTGCTTTTTGCGGTGCGCGGTCTTTCTTCTGTTACTGATCGTTCGTGCTGTAGTAGCGGATCGGGATCTCTTTCATATCTTTGCCCTGCTCAGCGGCCGTTCTTTCCGCCTGCGTCTTCGAAAGATAGACAGGCATCAGCGCCGCCGCGGGGAACTTCTCGAGGAGTGCTTTTGCCGTGGAATCGGAAACGATCTTATCGGCGACTGCGGCCACGTTTTCCGGAAGGATCTCATCGCAGCCTTCTCTGTATTTCACGAGGTCTTCCGAAGTTGTCTCCTCCATGAAAAGCTTCGCTCCGGTTCCGATCAGAAGGATCTTCTTTCCGGGGAGTTTTTCGTCACGATAGGAAAGGCACGTCTTTCGGATCTCGCTGACATCGGAGGCCACCTCCGGGAGCACCCGCTGTCCCTGATAATATGCCGTCGCCCACGCGCGGTGGTTTCTGCAGTCGATGAGAGGAACGATGAGCGCGTCTTCATCACGAAGCGGCCATGCCATCGCTTCCAGGGAAGAGACCGGGACAGCCGTTTTTTCGGTGACCATCGCCATGGTTTTTACCGAGGATACGCCGATGCGGATCCCGGTAAAAGAACCCGGACCGACAGTGCAGGCAAACACGTTGATGTCTTCGTATTTACAGGAGTTACTTTCCATCAGGTCATGCACCTGTGGCATAAAGGTCTGAGAATGCGTCAGCCCATCGTTACGGAATCGGATGTCGACCGGCTTTCCGTCTGACCACAGGCAGCACGAGCACGCACGGTTCGATGTATCACATGCCAAGATCTTCAAAACGCATTCCCTCCTTTTCCATAGTTTCTCTTACTCTCTTTTCCGCTTCCTGATAGCGCGGTGTGAACGTGATCTTGATCTCTCTTTCGTTTCCGTTTCCGGAGATGGAAAGCGCGATCCGCTCTTCCGGGAGCGCTTCTTCGATCACGGAGCTCCACTCGATGGCGCACACGCCGTCTCGGTCGAAATACTCGTCGAGGCCCGCGTCATAGAAGTCGTCGCAGCTGCTCAGGCGGTAGGTATCAAAATGGAAAAGCCGCGGCACACCGTCTTTGTCGTTATACTCATTGACGATCGTAAACGTCGGACTGGTCACGCGCGAAGGAAGTCCCATACCGCGCGCAAGGCCTCTCGTGAACGCGGTCTTTCCCGCGCCGAGATCTCCGTCCAGAGTGATCACGTCGCCGGATCTTACCGCTTCGCCGATCGCTTTTCCGAGTTGTTCCGTCATCTCAACGGATGTGCTTATTGTTTTCCAAACAGCCATTTCTTATCTGTTTACCATGTCCTTCTTTACTTACGAAGATCCGATACGATTTTTCCGGATCCGATGACCATCAGCACGTCACTTTCCAGTGAAAGCGGACTTCCCGAAGTAACGACCAGGTCAGGTGCTTTTCCCTCGGTGATCGTACCATAGCGGTCAGCTACACCGAGGATCTCCGCCGCGCGGATCGTGATCGCAGAAAGTGCGCCCTTTTCCGTCATGCCGCCTTTCTTGGCAAGCGCGGTCGAAAGCGGCAGATACTGCTCCGGCACACACGGATGGTCGGTCATGATCGCGACCGGCAGGCCTTCCTTTTCCAGAACGCCCGCAGTCGTAAGACTGAGGTTAGAAAGTTCCGGCTTACTTCTATCTCCGATGATCGGTCCGACGATGATGCCCAGAAGCTTTCCGCCTGAGGGCTTACTGTTGTCGGAGAAGATACCGAGTCCTCTGTTTTCCAGCTGACCAAGATCATACTCTTCCTTGAGGACATCCGCAATAAGGTGGCCCTCGGTACAATGGTCGAGTGTGTATTTGAGTTTGAATTCATTGGCGATACGGACCGCGGTCAGGATATCGTCCTGTCGGTGCGCATGGATCTTCAGGGGCTTTTGCCCGCAGATAACGGGGATCATGGCCTCGAGCTCGAGATCCTTTTCAAAGACATCCGGACGGTCCGGCTTGTCATCCTTATCCTTCTGATCCGCGTTCTTCGGATCCATGGCCTCGTTATATTCCGCCCATTTTTCTTCGGACTGTTTTTTCTTTTCGTAGTACTCGATGGTCTCCGAAAGGACGCCGCGAAGAAGAGCCGCGTTTCCCATACGTGTCTGCGGCGCCTTATTCTCTTTTCCGTAGCACATCTTCGGGTTCTCGCCGAGAGCGGCCTTCATGGCGATAAAAGGATCCACGATGGCGCGGTCGATCGTCTTCTCATATGTCTTTACCAGCGCGAACTGCCCGCCGACGATGTTCGCCGAGCCCGGGCCTGCCGCGACCAGCACGACGCCGCCGTCTCTTGCTTCTTTGAAACACGGGTCCGCGTTATGCATGCCGTCGATCGCGCGAAGATCAGGAGACACAGGGGAAACGATCTCGTTTCCGTCGCTTCCTTCGTCCGTCAGTCCGTCATCGAAAAGGCCGAGGTGGGAGTGCGCGTCGATGAACCCGGGATAGATGCGGGCACCCTTAGCGTCGATCGCTTCTTCATCGGCAAAAGCGCTTTTCCAGTCGTCACCTGATCCGACCTTAAGTATCTTCTCCTTATCGAAGATCACATATCCGTTTTCTATGGGAGAATCGGATTCCATCGTATGTATTTCCGCGTTATAGATGATCATATTCCTGCTGTTCCTCTCTACCTCCGATTTCCCCTACATTTTGCCAAAAATCAGAATAAAACACAATGAGACGATCCACCCCGGATCGCCTCATCGCATTCTTCACTATCTTCTTTACTTTTCCCCTCCTAGCGCTCCTGGATGACCTGTCGCGCACGGTTATCGATCGTCTTTAAGACCTCCTCTTCGTTTCTGGACCCTGCAAAATAAGCAGCCGTCTCTTCGTTGATGATGCCTTGTATCGCCCCGTCAATACTCGCCTTTACGTGAATGCTTTCGACTGTTTCGAGAAGCTCCTCGTAAAGCCCCTCCTTTGCCGGGAAATAGATGAAGTCGATCTCCATTATCGGATCAGCGGAATCTCTCAGCCAGGACTCATGAGCCAGTTTGACGTGTTCGATCGTTTCTTTTCCGACGGATTCAAAAACATCTCGTTTCATCGGGAAAGCCTGTACCTCAAAGCCTCCGTAATTATTCGTGGCGATCGACATCTGCGCTTCTTCACTGTAGAATCCCCGGATGATGTCCCAGGCCTCCTCCTGAAACGAAGAAGAACTGACGATCGACATCGAGAAAGTACAATAAGCGGCTATACCATCTCCGTTGATCGAAGGGTATCCGACAAACCTCGCAGAGCCTCCTGCCAGGCCGGAAAGAAAAGCGTAATCCTCTGCGGTACAGACTTGTGTCGGGTACATGGCAATTACCCCGTTATGAAAACGCGCTTCTAATCCGTCCTGTGCCAGATTCGGATCATAGCAATCTATCCCGTAATATCCCTCGCCGACGAATTCCCATCGCGGATCCTCATATGACACGTCTTCCGGCTTCTCATATCCGTACTTATCCGCTGCCGGAAGCGCTCTTTTCATGTCGTCGCACAAGAAATGTGTTTCCTTTTTCTCGTTATCGATATACCTGTTGTAATCGATGCCCATAAAGTAGTGCAGCATGTCACTTTTCGATGTTTCCGGCATCAGAGAAGAAATATCCGGGAGCGAATCGGCGGCTTTTTCAAATTCATCCATCGTCCAGTTGCTTCTTACATCCAGCATATCCGTATTCACTATGTAGCCGTAGAACATAAACGAGATCGGCGCGCAAAAGAGTTTTCCGTCTGTTTCCGAGGCACGAAGTATATTATCAAAATACTCGGAACGGTCGATACCTTCTTCCCCGTCGATAAACTTATTCAGATCCACAAACATGTCCTCACTTGCAAACTCGTTGTAGGTCGAAACATTCAGGAGAATATCCGGTCCGTTTCCGGAAATAAGATCCAGACGCATTTTGTCGGCGAAAGAATTGAGGCTGCTTTCCGCGTCCGAATAATCGATCTCTCCCATATAGTCGATCGTCGTGATCCTTGCCTTATGGGAAGGATCCGAGTTGTACTCATGCACATAGTCATAAAAACACATGGGAATGCCCATCCCGCCTACGGAAAGGATCTTCTTTCCGGCATGCGGATTACTTTCTGCCCTTTGCAAGTGGATGACGTATGCCATGTTGTTCATGTCCTTATCGTACTCCATGGCGATGGCATAGATTTCATCGTCATTTTTCGGATAACACCATATACTCGAAACCAGGACCTGATTGATGTCCGTCTGGTTCCAGTTCAATATCTCCTCCATCTCGCATGAGGAGATATTCAATTTGCAGATCCCGTTTTCCGAGGTGACATATACGCCGTCTTCTCCAACGGCCATGGAGTCGAAATTCGAGATCGAAGTCTTGATATCCTTGCCCTTTTGGATCGCGCCGTTGCTCATGTCAACTTCGTTCACCTGCAAAACAGCTTCCGGATCCGTTCCTCTGGTCAGCACATAGTATTTACCATCAGAACAGAAAACACTGCCCGTCGGGATCCGATCCAATGAGTTCAGGGAAAAGAGATATCTGCCCTGCTCGTCAAACGCGCAATACTGCTCGCCTGTCAGATCAAAGGAGGAGAGGATCATCTTCCCTTCAGGAAGGGCCGTGATCCTGCTGAACATGACCCACCCGAGACTTTCGGGGATCTGCGGTACCACGGTCTTGATATATTGTCCGGAACTGTCCGTAACAGAGATACTGCACGTTGGGTCTCCCGTTTGCATATCATAACCGGAGATCAGGCCGAGGGTATTTCCTTCCTCGTCTTGCGCGTAATTACATGGAAGCTGCGACTCAAAAAACGATCCCGTTTTATTGGAAATCAGATTTCCCGAAAGATCAAAGACACATGTTCCCATTTTGTAATAGTCCTCTGTGTCCCTGAAAGGATCGTAATCCTTTGGCGGGACGTAGGAGAGATCATAAGTGAGCACGACCTGATTTCCCATATACGTAAGTGACGTGTAGTACTTTTCGCTGAGCTTTTTCGTTTCATCGACCGGGACAGAAAGTTCATGAATTTCCGTATTAAAGTACGGATCAGAAGCCTTTACTTCTGTCTGCTTTTTCTGTCCTTTTTTCTTGCAGCCGCAGCTTCCGATCCCGATCGAAAAGCACAGGCAGGCAGCAAGGATCTTGTGTATCATTTTTCCTTTTTTCATGTCACACCTCCAAAATGTCACTACCCACAAGAACCTTCAACCCTTGCCCCGTTTGTTTAATGCTCCTGTACGATCTGCTTGGCGCGGTTATCGACATTCTTAAGAACATCTTCCGCGGACCTTGATCCGGAGAAATATCCTGCCGTTTCTTCCAGAAGGATATTCATGAGCGCCTCATCGTAGTGATTACTGAATCGGACACTCTCTACGATCTCCGTCAATTCATCGACAAGGTTCGGATCCGCCGGGAAATAAACGCCGCCATAGTAGCTGAAATCTTCTTTGTTTTTCAGATAGGCCTGATATGCACGGTCGATCCTTTCTTGCGTTTCTTTTCCGATCTTTTCAAAAGCACTTCTTCTGATCGGCAATACCGAATCGGTCTGAGCCATCTTGATCTGAACATCCTCTTCGAGAAATGCCTTGATGACCTCCCAGGCCTCATCCTTATAGTCCGAATTCGCGACGATGGAAAGAGAAAGGCCGGATGTCGCGATAACTCCTTTTCCCTGCGTCGACGGATAGCCGACAAGTTTGCCTTCTCCCGGGAGAATAGTGGTATAGAGATGATAGTCGATGAAACTGTAGATGTTGACACTTGTCGTCACACATGCCCCCGCATACAGAAGTTGGCCGATATCCACGGTGCCGTCCTCAAACTCATCGTCTCCGGCGATGTACGGAATGTACTCGAAAGCATTATCTCCCGGTATGGATTTTCTCAGCACGGCAGGCTGGATCTTTTCCTCCATGCATGCATACTTCTTCACTTCTTCCAGGATGTGGACCATTCCCTCCGAATTAAAGTGCACATCCTTTTTCGCATAGTCCATATAGTCTGCAAGATTCGGACCCATGTACATCTTAAGAAGCTCCTGCGGCGAAGATTTCGGGATCAGCATTTTACTGTCACCGAGAGCCTGCGCTTCACGATCGAAGTCGTCAAATGTCCAGTTTCTATCTGCGTGGATCACATCGGCATCAATGATGTATCCTTGAAGTCCGAAAGCCGTCGGGATGCTGAACAGTTTTCCGTCCTTTTCTATCGCGCGGAAAATGTTGTCGAAATATTCCGAACGGTCAAGTCCGTTCTTACCGTCAATATATGTGTTCAGATCGACAAGCAGTTCTTCATTTGCGAACTGATCGGTTCCCGCGAAATTCATCAGGATATCCGGGCCTTCCCCGCCTAAAAGGTCAAGGTATACTTTGTTCGTCATGGCCGCGCTTACGTTGTCGGTATTTCCGCTTTCCAACTCGGAATAATAGTAGTCGACCGCTTCAATACGATAGTCATTCTCCGGATCCGCGTTATATTTATACATGAAGTCATAAAAACTCGGTGAGATGCCCTGGCCGCCCACGTATAGGACTTGTTTTCCGGCATGTGGGTTCTTCTCGGCTCGGGTAAGATTAATCACATAGTGCTCCGGAATGATCGTCGTTTCATTCATGAGTGTAGCGATCGCGTGGATCTCATTTTCATTCTTCGGATAGCTCTTGATCATGTTAAGAAGGTTATGGTCGATATCCGTCTGATTCCAGTTTAAGATCTCCTTCATTTCACCTGTGGTCATATCGAATTTCGAAATACCGTTCACCGTTGAATTGTAAAGTCCGTCATCAGCCACAGCGACCGATTCCGAAAACGTGATCCCGTTTGCCTCGATTCCGGGTTTGATCGCTCCGGTATCAAAATCTATCTCATTGACCTCATATTTCCACGTCATTCCATCGTAGATCTCGGTCTCCTGATCTGTGGTAAGAATGTAGTATTTCCCGTTCTGCATAAAAACATCGCTTGCGAAGGATCGATCCATCGAAGAGATCGAAGTGAGGTGTTTTCCGTTTGCGTCAAAAACCTCGATCGGGGCATTACCATACAAAGTTGCATACCCCATGATCACGATCTTCCCGTCCGGAAGGAACTTCATCGAACGAACACTCAGCTCCCTATCCTTCCATGCATTTTCCAGCGGAAGTTCCTTGACGGTCTCTCCGTTATCGTTTGTAAAAATGATGCTGTACTCACATTCGTTCGGATCAACGTTGAAAGAAGCAGAAAACCTGGCTTTGTTGCCTTCATTGTCTATCGCGAAGCATTCAGGTCCAAATGAATCCTCCTCCTGCTCCTCATTACGGAGCAGGTTACCTTTAAGATCGAAGACCGCTGTTCCCGTGGCCGAATAGTTTGAATAATCAAACTTCGGATCCGTAAGCGCTTCCGGCGGAATTTCATAACTGATGTAGTACGGCATCTTTATCTCCGTCTCCGAATACTCTATGTCAGTCACCTGGACCCAGAGCAATTCTTTGCTTTCATCCACGGGGATCTTAAGCTGATACATTTCGCAGTCATAGAAAGGATCTGTCTCCTTGATTTCTCTGGCAGCGTTCTTCTTCGAGCCTTTTTTCTTACAAGCCGTAAATGCCGGCAGCATGGAAAGACAAAGTACCGCGGCGAGTGCTTTTTTAGCAGTATGGCTATTCTTCATAGGAATGACACCTCCAACATTTTTCCCCAAGTGTCCATATAACACACCTTGTTATCTTGAGTTTATATGTCCGATGTGTCTTTCGTGTGACCAACAAAAAGAGCCGCTCCAAACGGAACGGCTCTTTTGAACTTCTTTGATGCATCGCATCGCGTTTTTCGGAAACTCCCGATTAACGCTTACTGAACTGAGATGCCTTACGAGCTTTCTTGAGACCCGGCTTCTTTCTTTCCTTCATACGTGCGTCACGTGTGAGGAAACCAGCCTTCTTAAGAATTGCCTTGTAAGCTTCTTCATCTGCCTGAACCAGAGCACGGGAGATACCGTGACGGATAGCACCGGCCTGACCGGAAATACCGCCGCCGATCGCCTTGCAGATGATGTCGAACTTGCCTTCTGTAGCTGTTGCTACGAGCGGCTGACGGACGATGA
>JAFZBN010000005.1 GCA_017561715.1 Clostridiales bacterium
TTCTTCTTGCAAGGTCACCTGTATGCAGCCAGCCGTCCTCATCGATCGCGGCCTTCGTTGCCTCAGGCATCTTGTAGTAACCCTTCATGATGTTGTAACCACGAGCGCAGAACTCACCGTCTACGTTATCCGGCAGAACTTCGTTTGTCGCCGGATCTACGATGCGGCACTCAACACCCGGAAGCTCTTTACCTACTGTCTGAACACGAACTTCGATAGAGTCATCGACACGGCTCTGGGTGCAGCCCGGAGCTGCCTCTGTCTGACCGTAAACGATCGTGATCTCTGTCATGTTCATCTTATTCACTACGTCTTCCATGACCGGGATCGGGCACGGAGAACCTGCCATGATACCTGTTCTCATGTAAGAGAAGTCAGTCTTCTCAAAGTCAGGGTTCTCGAGAAGTGCGATAAACATTGTCGGAACACCATGCATCGCGGTAACACGACGGGCAGTAATGGATGCGAGTACTTTTCTAGGAGAGAAGTAATCGAGCGGAACCATCGTAACACCGTGTGTGACGGAAGCGGTCATCGCCAGAACCATACCGAAGCAGTGGAACATCGGCACCTGGATCAGGAGACGATCCTCGGTGGAGAGGTTCATGCAGTCACCGATGCACTTACCGTTGTTGAGAACGTTTCTGTGTGTGAGCATAACGCCCTTCGGGAAACCGGTCGTACCGGATGTGTACTGCATGTTGCAGACTTCGTCCGGCTGAGTCGCGTCGATCAGGGCACGGAGCTCAGCGTCCGTTACCTTACTGTCAGCTGTCTCGAACTCATCGTCCCAGAAGAAGCATCCGTCGTAACGGTTGTCGATCGTGATGACGTTCTTTAAGAACGGCAGTCTCTCGGAGACCATCTCGCCCGGCTTGGACTTGGCAAGTTCAGGGCAGATCTCGTTAACGATCTCTACGTAGTTGATATCCTTGTAGCCGTCCATCATGACGAGCGTGTCGGAATCGGACTGACGCAGCAGGTACTCGATCTCGTGGATCTTATAAGCGGTATTAACTGTGACCAGAACAGCACCGATACGAACGCAGGCCCAGAATGTCAGGAACCACTGCGGACGGTTGGTTGCCCAGAGAGCGACGTGGGAATCCTTCTTAACACCCATGGCCATGAGCATCTTGGATACGCGGTCAACGTCATCTCTGAACTCGCTGTATGTTCTTGTGTAGTCACGCATTGTGTAGGCAAACGCGGTCTGATCCGGGAACTCGGTCGCGACCTTGTCGAGCATCTGACCGAAGGTCATGTCAACGAGGATGTCCTTTTCGAACATTCTCTGGCCCTTGCCTTTTTCAACGTACTTGATGTTAGAAGGAACGACCCCGATCGGAGCCTCCGGACGAACCTGCGCCTTTGTCTCCTTCTTGGAAGGCTCGATGACCTTCTTTGTGCCCTTGGTCTTTTCCCATGTTCTTACGAAGTTGATGAACTGCGGGAATACGATCGCTGCGCTCTCGATCTCCTTTGCCCATCTCTTGACCCACTCGAGGGATACGAATCCGTCGTAGCCGTTCTTATCGAGCAGCTCGAAAAGCGCCTCCAGCGGGAGATCGCCGTGTCCCGGCAGACGGTAAGCAATGGAGCCGTCTTCTTCCTTAATGGAATCTTTTACATGGATATAGCAGACATACTCACCGACGTTTGCCCAAGTTGTCTCGACGGACTCGCCGAAATAACGGAACGGGTGATGAACGTCCCACAGTACTTTTACATAAGGAGAATCTACTGCCTCGATGAGTTTTCTCAGACGGGCGGTATCCGCGTACACGCCGTTTGTCTCAACGAGGAGGGTAACGTTCTTGCCTTCGCAGAGCGGAGCCAGATCCTTGAGGATAGAAACGATCTTTTCGTCATCGACTTCGCCTTCCGGTGCCGGATGCGCGTCAGCAAGGATACGAACGTAGGAAGCACCGCACTTATTTGCCAGTGCTACATATTCACCGATCTCCGTCGGCGCGATCTTAGCGCCGTCTTCGTAAGCCAGTACACAGTTAGAGGAGAAGCATGGAATCTCCAAACCGAGCTTTCTAAGGTTTTCCATGGTGCGGTCCACTTCCGACGGAAGGAACGGCTTTGCGTGAGACGCAGTGATCTCTTCACCCAGTCCACGAATCTCAATGCCGGCGTAGCCAAGGTCATGGGCCATCGGATAGATGTCCTTCCAGGACCACTCGGGGCATGCCAGTGTGGAAAATGCCAGTTTCATAGCCATTTCGAAAACCTCCGGTTAAAAATGCCGTGATACTCTTACGCAGGATATCACAGCATAAAATCATTTAACGGGACTAGCATACACCCAAAAATATATAAAGGAAACGGAAATTAGTGCCTTTGCGGAATAAAGGCAAAAATCAGACAGGTTTCGTTGCGAAAAGCGCCTCGACTTCCTGTTCCATGACCGGACGACCCCAGATGTTGCCCTGCACGTAGTCGCACTGGTATTTGGTCAGGATATCAAGCTGTCTTCTGTCATCGACACCCTCGGCGATAACACGGATCTTCATCTGGTGCACAAGACCGATGATGGATCCGACCATGAGACGCTGTGTGTTCTTGATCGGAAGATCGTCAACGAAGGACTTATCGATCTTCAGAACGTGGATCGGGAGCTGACGCAGATAGTTCAGTGAAGAATAGCCGGTACCGAAGTCGTCGAGCGCGACGGTGATACCGAGATCGGAAACTTCCTGAAGCACTTTTACCGCGTAATCGACGTTAGAGACCATGACCGACTCCGTGACTTCGAACTCAAGGTTCTTCGGGTCGATGCCGGTCTTCTTGATGATGCGGTGAACGGACTGCATGAACATCGGGCTCATGAGCTGTACGGCGGAAATGTTGACGGACATGACGCCGTTCCAGCCGGTCGCTTCCTTGATGCGGTTCATCGCAAGGCACGCGGACTCAAGTACCCACTCACCGAGCGGTACGATAAAGCCTACGGACTCGGCAACCGGGATGAATTCCGTCGGCGGAACTTCGCCGAACTTTTCGGAATTCCAACGGCAGAGCGCCTCGAAACCGCGAAGCTTTCTTTCCTTCATGTCATACTGCGGCTGGAAGCACAGGTAAAGCTCTCTGTTCTTGATCGCATTGAGGAGACGGCTCTCATACTTGATCTTGCGCATGATGTCGTCTTTCATTTCTTTTCTGTAGAACTGCACCATGTTCTTGCCGTATTCCTTGGCCTTATACATGGCGGTCTCCGCGCACTTGATGAGATCCGCGGAAGTCGTTCCGTCCTGCGGGAAGAAGGATACACCGAAGCTTGCGGTTACCGTGTATTCGGAATCTTCAATGGCAAACGGTTTTGTCAGAGTATCGCGAAGGCTCTCGACATAGTTGAGCATGTCTTCGTCCGTGAACTGACGCTGCACGATGATCGCGAATTCGTCACCGCCCCAGCGGCCGATCATATCCTCGGAATCGATGCTTGATGTCAGACGAGTCGCTGCTGCCTGAAGGATCATGTCGCCGACCTTATGGCCCATCGAGTCGTTGATGGTCTTAAAGTTATCAAGGTCAACGTAGATCAGGGCAAACGGCATGTTCTTATTGGAAAGAAGGCTGATCAGAAGATCCATTCTGTCCGTGATCTTGACGCGGTTCGGAAGTCCGGTGACCGTATCAAAGTGATTCATCTGGTAAAGTCTTTCTTCGTTTTCCTTCATCGCGCGGTTATATTCGGAAAGAAGAGTATTCTGTCTCTTCGTCTCTTCTTCACGCGCCTTCAGGTCAATGTTGGCCTGCTCCAGTTCTTCCGTCTTGGCTTCAACACGTTCGATCTCCTGTTCGACTCGACGGTTATAGGCAAGGATGATGCCGACGATGATCAGGCTTAAGATCGTCGTGACAAGACCATTAAGAGCGAAGTTGTCCGAGAAACGGATCATAACGACGATCGACGCGATGATCTGAAGGACAGACATGACAAGTACCGCGTAAAAGCCCTTCTTGTTCAGAGACTGAACGATCAGGATGGAGAGCATAAGCTGGATGATGGAAAAGATGCCTCGTACCGGCATCAGGAATTCAAGTGCGGAAACAGATACGACGAGAGGATTAAGAATGGCGAATACCAGGAAAGAGAGCACATACAATGTGATCTTTAAGACTGCGTGTTTCGATTCTTCTTCCGGATACAAACTCGAAGCTACATATTTATCGACAAAAGTCGATTCTTCCTGAACCACTTCTCTGTTCTCGTTATCTTGCGTCATACCCTACCCTCTCCCAATTTATATACGCAGATACATTATGCACGAAACTGCTACTGTTTGCAGTATTTTTCCGTATTTTGTTTGAAAATTGAAATAAACTCTTTTCGTAATGGTATAATCTTTCTCACAAATAGTAAATTCAGAGAATTTGATATTTGGCAATTTTAGAAGTATTTTCGGGAGTTTTTTATGTTCTTACCCAAAGCCGCGATCTTCGATCTGGATGGTACGCTTCTCGATTCCATGTGGGTCTGGAAGAAGATCGATTCCGAGTTCCTTGCTTCTCGCGGGCACATCGTCACGCCGGATTATACCGACGCCATCAAGTGCATGGGCTGGGATGAGGGTGCACGCTACACCATCGACAGATACGGCCTTTCCGAGACTCCCGAGCAGGTCATTAACGCCTGGTTCGACATGTCTGAAGAATACTACCGAAGCAAGATCCCCATGAAGCCGTACGCAAAAGAGTACCTGGCTTTCCTTCACGAGCACGGTGTCCCGATGGCCGTCGCGACCTCTATGGAGCCGAAAAAGAATATTGACGTCGTCATCGATTCCAACGGTCTTCGCCAATATTTTCAGAACATCACCTTAAACAACGAGGTATCCAGAGGAAAGGGGTTCCCGGATATCTTTCTTCTCGCCGCTTCACGCCTGGGCGTTGATCCGTCCGAATGCGCCGTCTTCGAGGACATCCTCGCCGCGGTTCGCGGTGCCAAAGCGGGCGGTTTTCAGACCGTCGGCATCTTCGACGAGCTTTCCGCGGCCGACTGGCCGGATATGCAAAAAGAAGCGACGATCGCCGCTTCTTCCTGGAAAGATCTTTTGTAAAAGCACTTCTCAGATAAGGTATCGGAGAAAACTGATCACACCGAGGAACAAAAATCCGATCATGAGAATGAAGACCAACTGGATCACCAGTGAGATCAGGCCGAGGATCCATCCGAGTTTTGCCATGCTCTTTTTCGATCCGTTATTGACGTGACCGAGTATACCGAGTGTGATCGCGACCAAACTGGTCACGCAGAGCGGATTGAATACAAACGACAGAAATCCGAAGACCAAAGCCAGAACACAGGTGTTTTCCAGATCGACCTTGTGGGGATGACGGAGTTTTTCTTCGTATTCCGCTCTGTCTTTGTCGTTGAAAGGAACCGTGTTGGCTTTCTCAAAGTGCTGGGAATTCGGCCCCTCTACCGCGACATACGGCACCTGCTCAGGTGCTTTTTCCGAAGAAGGAGTACCCGGGTAAGATGGCTCCTCGGTCATCGGCTTTTCGACCGGGACCGGCATCGGAACGACAGGAGTCGCGGAAGAATTCGCGGATTCATTCTTCGGAAGTTCTTTTTCCAAAGTATTTCCGCAGTTTTTACAGAAGGTGACGCCTTCCGGATTATCGTGTTTACAGTACTTGCAGACCGACATGCAGACTTCCTCTATCACTTGTTATAGAGTTTCTTCTTTGCGTATTCCGGCTCGCATGTGATGTTAATGCCGAGCTTTCTGAATACGCCCTCGTCGACACCCGAAAGGATCGTGGTGGAGTGCGCGTCACTGTGACGGAGATTATTGATCTGCTGCATGGCAAGTTCAGCGACCGGGTTTGTCGCGGCACTCATGGCAAGCGCGATCAGCACTTCATCCGTATGCAGTCTCGGGTTGTGGTTGCCCATGTGGTTGACCTTGAGATCCTGGATCGGTCCGATAACGTTTGGCGAGATGAGCGGGATCTCATGCTGGATACCGCCGAGGACCTTAAGCGCGTTCAGAAGAACGGCCGCCGATGCGCCGAGGAACTCGGAGTTTTTACCGGTAACGATCTGTCCGTCCGGAAGCTCGAGAGCGACTGCCGGACCATGTGTGGACTCGGCACGAACGAGCGCCGCGGAAACGACACGACGGTCATTGATCTCGATGCCGGACTTATTCATCAGGAGTTCGATCTTAGAAACATCCTGACCTTCGGATAGACCCTGACGGACCATGCACTTGGCCTGGAAGTATCTTCTGATGATCTCCTGCTTACTAGCTTCTCTGCAGGCCTCGTCATCCACGATGGCAAAGCCGGCCATGTTAACGCCCATGTCCGTCGGGCTCTTGTACGGAGACTCGCCGTAGATCTTTTCGAAGATCGCGTTAACGACCGGGAAGATCTCCACGTCACGGTTGTAGTTAACAGTTGTCTCGCCGTATGCCTCGAGGTGGAACGGGTCGATCATGTTGACGTCAGCGAGGTCAGCGGTAGCCGCCTCGTATGCGATATTAACAGGGTGTGTCAGCGGCAGGCTCCAGATCGGGAATGTCTCGAACTTCGCGTAGCCGGCCTTGATGCCTCTGATGTTTTCGTGATAAAGCTGGGAAAGGCATGTCGCCATCTTTCCGGAACCCGGGCCAGGTGCCGTAACGACTACGAGGGAGCGTGTGGTCTCGATGTATTCGTTCTTGCCGTATCCTTCGTCACTTACGATGAGTGGAACGTTCATCGGGTAGCCCGCGATCGGATACTGCTTATAGACTTTGATGCCGAGCTGGTGCAGTCTCTTAGCGAACTGCTCAGCCAGAGGCTGGTTCGTGTACTGCGTGATCGTAACGGATCCTACATAGAGTCCGATCTCGGTGAAAGCGTCGATCAGGCGGAGCACTTCCTGATCATATGTGATGCCGAGGTCACCTCTTCTTTTGTTCTTCTCGATGGCATCCGCGTTGATCGCGATAACGATCTCGGCTTCGTCCTTCAGTTCAAGAAGCATCTTTACTTTACTGTCCGGTTCAAAGCCCGGAAGAACACGGGAAGCGTGGTAGTCATCGAAGAGCTTTCCGCCGAATTCCAGATAGAGTTTTCCGCCGAATTTTCCGATTCGATCGCGGATCTTCTGCGACTGCATCTGTACATACTTCTCATTGCTAAAGCCTTCTTTAAACATACAACTCACGCCCCTTTGCGGAAAGACGAGGCTTGATCGTCTTTCTCTTTTACCAAATAAAAAGAGCTCCTCGCGAACAAATTCTTGAGAAGCTCGTCAGCCTTTTTCAACGGCTCTTTGCAATTATAACACATTTTGATATCCTGTCTACATAACAATTCGGTCAAAAAGGAGTACTTTTCTATGCGATTTTTGATCCAGCGCGTGACCTCGGCAAAAGTGGATGTCGAAGGAAAAACGGTCGGTTCGATCGACCACGGATTCCTTGTTTTCATCGGTGTCTGCAATACGGATACGAAGGAGATCGCCGACGGCATGGTCAAGAAACTCCTGGGCCTTCGGATCTTCCGCGACGAGAACGGAAAGACCAACTTAAGCCTTTCCGATGTAGGCGGAAGCCTTCTTCTCATTTCCCAGTTCACGCTCTATGCCGACTGCCATCACGGCAACCGTCCGTCGTTCATCAACGCAGGTTCCCCGGATCTGGCCAATGACCTTTACGAGTACATCATCGAGTCCTGCAAAAAGCAGATCCCGATCGTTCAGACCGGGATCTTCGGTGCGGATATGGCAGTTTCTATCGAAAACCAGGGACCTTTCACCATCCTTTTGGACAGCGAAGAGATCCTGAAGAAAAAGTGATCAGTCTTCTTCAACAGTTCCCGGCACGTCTTCCACGGTTCCAATGAAGACCGGAATTCCTGTTGTCTTATCGACGATCGCGTAAGCGAACGGTCGGTCACATGTGACGTAGATCGTCTCTTCAGGGCCAATACCGAGTGTCATGAGCGCCGTGGTCGCTGCCGCCGCCTGCGTGCCTTTCGGGGTAACACGGATAAAAGTCTTGTGCAGAACGCTTGCGATGAATAAGGGTTCTTCCGTCATGTTCGAAAAATCCGCCTTCGAAGAAAACGCGTCTTCCATTCCCATTTCCGAGAGGATATCTTTCATTTCGACAGAGAATTCCGACTCAAACTGGGGCATTTTAGTCTGGACCAGTTTCGTCGTGTCCTTGCTGTTCCAGAATGCCCGATAATCGTCTGCCGTCATCTCTGACATGAACTGATTGATGTCTACACCCTCGGCGTGCGGAAGGATCGTCAGGAAAGCGTAATGGCCTTCTGCATAGGGTTTCATGAAGCCCTCCGCTTTTCCGTTGTTGAAATACACCTGCTCCGTTCCTTCGAGATATTCTACGAGTTTCTTTTCTCTGTTGCCGTTTGTGAAATAGTCGTGGCATCGTTGATCATCGTCATACGGATCCAACCATCTGGCGTCGAAGGTGATCGTGTTAACAAGGACCATCAGGTCAGACGGACTAAGACTGTCGATCATCTTATCGATCATGCCTTCGGTCTCCTGCTTTACCCATGTGTTGATCTTGGAAACTCCGGCGTCATTAAATCCGATCGACTCCACTTCCGCCTCGAAGTGCTCTTTTACATAGGAAACATAATCCTCGTATACATAGTCAGCTGTCTGATTGTTGAGCCAGACGGAGTTCGCGATCCCGAGCGTGTCATCCGACTGCTCGTACATACGGTCCGACGCGTAAAGAAGCGCTTCCGCAGGGTCTGATCCGGGCACCATCGTTTCGATCATCTGGTCAAGCGTATTGCCTTCCGCGCCCGAAGCGACCATCATCATCGTATAGAATATCGAGTCCGGAGAGATCAAGACGTTTTCTTTTCCCGCTCCCGAAGAGCATTTATTCATCATCTCGAAAACGAAATCCAGATACGCGTCATTGAGTTTATCCGTATCCAGAGAAGTCTTTCCGGACTTCGCTTCCGCAAGTTCAAAGACGGCTTCGTTTCCGTTATCTCTTGTCTTGGTCTTGATATTGTACTCCGCGTCGCCGGAAGAACTGTCCGATTTCTTTGAGCAGCCCGCCGACACAGACAGAAGAAGTGACGCGGTAAGTATCATGGAAAGAAGTTTTTTCATTCTCATCGTCTGCTCCTCCTTAACTTTTGATCGACACACATTATTCCTTTTCGAAAAGCACTTTCGTACAGCCCTATTTTACAACAGAAAGAGTTTCTTTTATAATTACATCTGTTCATTTCCCGAAGCTTCGGGAATCGAGATGCTTCGATCGTTCAACGGATAGGACTGCAGTTTCCGGTACTGCCAATGCGGGTTCGATTCCTGCTCGGAGCGCCAACAAAAGACTAACGTCTCCTGCTCAGAAAATGCTGTGCGGGAGACGTTTATATTTTTAGGATATTGACCATGCCCCTGGGGCATCCTTTATCCTGATATCACCGAAATGGTATTATGTTGTTTAGCGACATCGAAACGCGCGAAGGAGGTTCAAATGGAAAACAAGGCACTGTACATCCTGGCAGGATATGACGATGAGACAGAGTCCCGTCTAGCCGGCATCCAGAATAAACTTTACGAAAAAGGTTTTACCGGCGTCCACACAAAGGATCTCCCCCAGCATATCACGATGCATTCTTTTCCTACGGATCAAGAAGAAGCACTGATCGAGAAGGTCAAAAAGGTCGCTTCCGAGACGAAGGCCTTCGAAGTGGTCTTCAGCCACATCGGCATCTTTACCGGCGGAAAAGTACTGTTTATCGCGCCGGATAAAAACGCGCCGCTTCTTCGCCTAAAAGAAGAGTTCGGTGACAGCGACAGCTGGACACCTCATACGACGATGCTCATCGACAAGCCGGACGTGATCTGTAAAGCACTCCCTCTCGTAACGGAGTCTTTCTCCGATTTCTGCGGAAAGGTCACTTCACTTCACCTTTACGAGTTCTTCCCGACTCGATTTATCACGACTATTGAACTTCAACACTAAGGAGATCCGAAATGGAATTCGACTGCTATCTTCAAAAAGAGAATTACTACTTCCGTTTCAGAACAGGATCGATCATCGTGCGCGACGGCAAGATGCTTTTCGTGCAGAATGAGTTCGGAAGATATTATTACATGATCGGCGGCGCCGTGCATCTCGGCGAGAACACAAAACACTGTATCGAGCGCGAAGTATTAGAGGAAACAGGCGTTCCCTGCAAAGCGGTCAGGACCGGCATTATCTGCGAGAACTTTTTTGAAGGCGACCGGCTCGATCCGAGGATCTGCGGCAAGACCTGCCACGTTCTGGAATTTTATTACATCATGGAGGCGCCCGAAGGCAGTACTTTTGCGGAGAAAACAGACACCGGCGAAAAGCTCGTCTGGCTCCCGCTGGATGAACTGGACAAATACGACGTCCGCCCCATCATGCTAAAAACAAAACTGAAAGAAGCGATCGAAGGCGGCGTTGTACTGCATGTCATCAACAACGATATCGATCGGACGATCGAATAAATTATCCGCGCAGCCGAAAGGCGGCGGGCAACGGAGGATATTACTATGGGCTATATCATGGATCTTCGAAAAGTAATCGGACACAAGCCGATCATCATTGCCGGCGCGGGAGTGATCTTCGTAAATGAGAAAAACGAGATCCTTCTTCACGAACGAGCTGACAATCATTTCTGGAGTTACCCGGCCGGTTCTCTGGAACTCGGTGAGACCTTCGAGGATGCGGCAAAAAGAGAAGCCTTTGAAGAGTCCGGGCTGATCGCCGACAAGCTCGAGTTCTTTACCACAAGGTCCGGCGAGGAGACGCACTACATCTATCCCCACGGCGACGAGATCTACGTGGCGGGAGTCCTTTTCATCTGCCGTGAGTTCCACGGCGAGCTGAAGGTCCAGGAAGAAGAAGTTGTCCAACAACGCTTTTTCGCCGAAGAAGATCTTCCGTCCCCGTTAGCTCCGACTAGTGAGAAACACATCCGCGAAGCGTTCCGATACATTAAGGAGCATAAGTAAGCTTATACTAAGCCGCGCCGCGCAAATGTAAGTGGCAGGATGATCCTCCGCAACGTATCGTAACAAGATCTCCACTTGCAGTTGATAGAGCTGCTCCTCTGTTCTGCGATATAATGCAGGTAACAAGAAACGGAGGGCAATGGACATGATCTTTCCTGAAAAACTGGTAGTACTTCGAAAGAGCAAAGGCATGACGCAGGAGGACCTGGCGTCTGCCCTGAACGTATCGCGTCAGGCGGTCGCCAAATGGGAGTCCGGACAAGGCTATCCGGATATCGGCAATCTCATCTCCATCAGCTCGCTTTTTAATGTCACCGTCGACTATCTCGTCAAAGACGCCGACTGCCAAACTCGCCCGGTTTCTTCCGATCTCGACAGATCCGAGATCGATGAACTGATCGACTTCCGACTTCTTGCCAACAGAAACACCTATGCGGGATTCTCCAATGAGATCGCGGCCTCCCGCCCTTCCGCGCACGATTATAAATTCGAGCAGGGAGATTACACATACATCGATACCTATGTCGGCGGAGAGATCTTCTCTGGCGAGGAAGCGGTCTTTCACAAAGGCGTCGCGAAATACGCGATGAACTACTGTGGTCGAGTCCTCGATGAGACGTTCAGCGGGGATTTCCTGAAAGAAGCCCTTCGTGCCGCGACAGCAGAACTTCCCTACCGCGGCCCCGAGCACTACAGTTCCGGAGAGTACACCTACACCTGCAAAGTCACGGGCGACGTCTCGTGGTTCCAAGGCTATGAAGAGATCTTCCACGCTGGAAAGAAAGTGTACGAGTGCTTTTTCCACGGCGGCCTGATGAAATAAAAAGAGCCGGCACCTTTCGGATGCCGGCTTTCTTTTTATGGTTTGAGGGGTATGTTTTCTGTTTGATCAGATATTTTCAACGGTTCCGAGGAATACCGGAAGGCCTGTGTCCATATCAACGATCGCGTATGCGTACGGACGATCGCAGAATACCTGACGGACGATCTCCGGCTCCTGGATGCAGGCGTCTTCCACCGTGACTGCGGTCGCTGCCGCGGCCTTTGTACCTTCTCTGTCTACCTCGATGAACGTCTTGTGGATAACGTTGGAGATACAAGCGGAAGATCTGCCCATATTCGAGAAGTCCGCCTTATTCGCGTCAAATGCGTCTTTCATTCCCATGTCTTTAAGAATGGTCGGAAGCTCTACGCCGTACTCGGATTTGAATTCCGGCATCTTGGTCTGAACGTCGCAGGAAGAATCTCTGCTGTCCCAGAACTGCCAGTACTCATCCGAAGTCATGTCTGCCATGAACTCGTTGATGTCGATGGAAGCGTCATTCGGAAGGATCGTCATGAAAGCGTACTTTCCGTCATCGTATTCCTTGATGAAGCCAGTCGCTTCGTCGTTAGAAAGATACAGGGATTCTGTCGAGGAAAGGAACATCTGTCTGGATCTGTCGCCTTTGCCGTTTGTGAAGGTATCTTCATAGACCTGATATTCTTCGTATCCGTTCTTCCATGTGCCGTCAAAAGCGATCGCGTTAACAAGGATCATCCGCGCTTCGTCATTGATCGTATCGAGCAGGTGCGGAATACGCTCTTCTGTCTTTTCCGAAACCCATGAATTGATCGCACTCAGTGCATCCTCGTTGAAAGGCAGGATGGTTACACCTGCGTCGAAATTCTTGTTTACATAGTCGAGATAGTCTTCGTAAATGTTGCTGCTCTTTACCTCGTTGAGCCAGACGGAGTTCGCGATCTTAAGAGAATTGTTCTTCAGGGAATTCATTCGATCGACGCCATATCGGAAAGCCTGATCGTTATTTGCTCCCGGCACCATCGTATTCATCATCTGTGTAAGTGTGTCACCATCGGCGCCTGCTGCTGTCATATCCAGCGCGATGAGGATGGAGTCTGCGGAGATCAGTACATTCTCACCGTTAGATTCTTCGGCGCATCTTTTCATCAGTCCGAAGATGAAATCAGCATATGCTCTGTCCATTTCCTCTTGTGTCAGCTCTGTACCGGATGTTGCGGACAGCTCGAAAACCGCCTGCTTTCCGTTGTCTCTTTTTACCGTAGGAACATCCAGCGTGACTACATTGTTCGGTTCGGTTCCGTTCTTTACTTTGGAAGATTTCTTTTCGGATTTACCTGTGCATCCTGCCGCCATAGACATAATTACGGATGCGATCAATAATGCGGCTACTCTTTTCTTCATTTTCTTTTTCCTCTCTTTTTCACTTTTCTTTGTATTTTTTCGCGATTAAGTGTAATTTCATTAAGCTTAGTGAGATTCATCTCAATGTCGTTCTGCATATATGACGAAGCAAAAACAAGATCTGTTGCAACTGTGGTGATGCTCTTGATAAAATGCAGTTAGAACTATTCTGAAAAGCAAAGGAGATGGACCATGGAAATTAAAATCTATCGTTGTAAGCATTGCGGAAATATCGCTATTAAGATCATTAACTCCGGCGTGCCGATGATGTGCTGCGGAGAAAAGATGGAAGAACTTGTTCCGTCTTCCGTTGACGCATCGCTCGAAAAGCACGTGCCGGTGATCTCCCGGGAAGGCGATATCGTTTCTGTTTCGATCGGATCAGTCGCGCATCCGATGGTCGAAGAACACTACATTCAGTTCGTTATTCTAGACACGACAGCAGGTGTTCAGGTCGCGGAGCTTCACCCCGGTGATGACCCGAAAGCCGTATTCAATGTCCTTCCCAGTGTTGAAGTGAAAAACGCCTACGAGTACTGCAATCTGCATGGCCTCTGGGTCAGCTGATCCGCACTCGGCAGAAAAAAACAAAAAGAAAAAGGCGGGCCGAAAGCCCGCCTTTTTGTGTTTTTGAAATTGCCTTACGCTTACTCGTTAACGATCTTCTCGTTGTTGAACAGTGCGCTGACAACACCCAGGCAGAAGATACCGAAAATGATGTTGATCACACATGCCACAAGGATGTCCGTTGTGGAAACACCTGTCAGAAGAATGTTCTTTGTAAGATAAGAAGCGTTCCACATCGGGATCATGTAGTTCTTCGCGCCGAAGGAAGTCAGGAACGACTCAAAGCCGGCATTGGATGTCAGGAAAGATCCGAGGAACAGAACCATGATCGGGATGACAGAGAGAGTCTGTGCCTGACGTGCTGTCTTTGCCAGTGTGGAGATGATCAGGATCAGTCCTACCAGAGCGAATGCTTCGCAGATGATGACTACGAATGTCATGATGTAGTCTTTCGTCGCATAGGAGACCGCATATTCTCCCAGCATCTCATTGAACTTCGACATCAGGTAGGCAAGACCCGCGAACGCGGAGATCGCGCTGATACCGGCAGCCGTCATAACGGCAAGTGCTTTACCGATCGCGACACTGCTTCTCTTTACCGGAGTAATAAGAACGGTGTTGAGGAAGTTGCTCTCCTTATCACCCGCGATGATATTGCTCGCGAGAGACATGATACCGTAGATGATCGTCATAACGAGAAGACCCGGAACCATGCTGGCGATCATGTTCTTAGCCTGATAATCTTCATCACCGAGATCGTATGTTATGGAAGTATCTGCGTTGATCGTAAATACCTCCGGACGAAGAGCATCCAGAAGCGTGGAGATCTTTTCTCTAAGCTTCAGGGAATCGTTATCCGAAGAATTGTAGTAGATCTCAATGTTCGGAACATTTACGCCGTTCGGATCGATCTCGAAATCTTCCGGGAAGATGACGAGCATCTTGTCTTCTTTGTTTTTGATGTTCTCGACACAGGTATCTCTGTCGACTTTTTTATCGGAAAAACCGATCGCTTTTAAGCCTTCTTCCAGTTCCTGCGGAGCATTGATGTAATAAGCGTTATAAGTGGTCTCCTTCTCTTCTGTATCCGCCAGTGCCGTCATCAGATAACCTTCCATGAACATGAGGCCGAACGGAAGAAGGATGCACATCAGAAGGACCGCTTTGTCTTTAAGGATCGACTTGATCTCTTTTTTGAATACTGTGGAAATATCTCTAAACATAATCTTTCACCTATCTTAATCTGTTTCTTTCGTGATCACTTGTTCTGATACTGCGTGTAGATGTCGTAGAAAGAATCTTCCAGAGAACGACCGTTCATGAGGTTTTCAAGCGTGTCGTTCACAACGATCTTTCCGTTGACGATCATAGCCGCGCGGTCACAGATCTTTTCGACCAGATCGAAAAGATGGGTGGAAATGATCATGCATTTTCCCTCTTTCTTCATACGAAGGATAAATTCACGAACATCGCGCGAAGCGATAATATCCAGTCCGTTTGTCGGCTCATCGAAAATAATGAAATCCGGGTCATGAATAACAGAGATGGCAAGTGACACCTTCTGTTTCATACCCTGAGAAAGCTTGCTGATCTTCGTGTCGGCAAAAGCATCCACACCGAATGTGGAGAAAAGCTCCTTCTTTCTCTCGTCTGCCTTTTCCTTCGGAACGTGATAAAGTCCCGCGAAATAGTCGAACATGTCATTGGCCGTGGACTTCTTGTCCAGCTGCAGATCCGTTGTCAAAAACGCGAAGTTGCTCTTGGTGGCGATCGGCTCGTCCTTGATGTTTTTTCCATCATAAAGAACTTCACCATTGTCCGGCTTGATCAGTGTCGCCAGCATTCTCATTGTTGTTGTCTTACCGGCACCGTTCGGTCCTAAAAGGCCGAATACTTCTCCCGAGTGTGCGGTAAAGCTGATATCGTCTACCGCTACCTTTTTTCTGCTCGGAAGATCCTGTGCCCGTCTTTGCCTCTCACTAAGCGTAAATGATTTGCTTAGATTTTTAGCTTCCAGCGTATGCATAAATTATACCCTCCTCGTTTCTTGTCCCCTACATGATAGATATCTAAATTAAAGTATTCGCTAATTTATCTATCCTAAAGGTAAAGATTTGGTAAAGCTTTGCTTTCCAAACGCCACGTAATAGGGTACCACAATAATCCTGAAAACAAGTGACAATTTACACATTATGGTAAAATGAGGAAAACCCGAAGGAGAAGAGATCATGAAAGAGAAAAAGGGAATTATCTTCGACATGGACGGCACGGTCTGGGACAGCTCCGAGAACGTCGCCAAGTCATGGACCGTTAAGGTACAGGAAGCGGGTTTCGATAAGATCGTCACCCAGGATGATATAAAGAGCGTAATGGGTAAGCCGATGGATGTCATCGCGGATACTCTCTTTACATATACGAAAAAAGGCAAGCAGCGAAACGCACTTCGCGAGGCCTGTGAGAATTACGAAAACGAGTATTTGAGAGAACATGGCGGAACGCTCTATCCGGATGTCATTAAGACATGGGAAAAGCTGAAAAAAGCAGGCTTCCATCTCTATATCGTAAGTAACTGCCAGGCAGGCTACATCGAAGCATTCCTCGAGTACTTCAAGATCCCGTGGGGCGATCCGTCCTGCCTCATCGAAGACATCGAGTGCTACGGAAATAATTTCCTGCAGAAAGATGAAAACATCAAGCTCATGGCCGAAAGAAACAAGCTTACGAAAGCCTGCTATGTCGGCGATATCCAGAGCGATTACGATGCCACGGCAAAAGCAGGTCTTCCGTTTATCCACGCGAAATACGGTTTCGGAACGATCAACGTTCCCGTTCCGGAGATCAATAAGTTCAGCGACTTAACAGCCGTAGCGAAGGAGGTCCTCAAATGAATAAGAATCACATCAACATTCCTTCTATCCTTAAGATCGAAAAAGGCGTTACCGCCAAGATCGGCACATACCTGAAGGATGCCGATCTGACCGAGGTCACCATCCTTTTCGGAAACGGTCTGATCTCCATGTTCGGTGATACGGTATTTAAGTCCTGTGAAGAAGCAGGCGTCACGATCCTTCACCATCAGGAAATGGATACCGTCGATTTCAACGACATCTCGGATCTCGCTTTTCAGATCCCGAACAAGACAAAAGCCATCGTCGGCATGGGCGGCGGTAAGGTAATCGATGCAGCCAAGTACATCGGATACATTCTCCACATCCCGTTCATCAGCGTTCCGACCAGTTCCTCTTCTGACGGATTCTCCAGTTCAAGTGCGTCGCTGACGATCGGCGGCCACAGAAGATCCCTTCCGGCAAAGCTCGCTTTCGGTATCCTCGTTGATACTGACGTCATCAAGAGCGCGCCGGTCCGATTCCTCTATTCCGGTATCGGAGATATGGTCGCGAAGATCTCTTCCACATATGACTGGCAGCACGAAGAGGATCTCGGCTATGACGAGGTCAACGACTTCGCTTTCATGATCGCCAAGAAGGCCGTCAATTCATTTGTCAGAACTCCGTTTGAATCCATTAACGAAGAGCTCTTCCTCAAAGAACTTCTCGACTCTCTTGCGATGAGTGGTATCGCCAATGAGATCGCCGGATCTTCCGCGCCGACCTCCGGAAGCGAACACCTTATTTCCCACGCGCTCGACCTGCTTCTCGAAAAGCCGCAGCTGCATGGTGTACAGGTCGGTATCGCGACATACATCATGTGCAAGATCTGCGATCACAGATGGAAGCGCATCGACACGGTATTCACCAAAACAGGATTCTGGGACTTCTGCGCGACACTCGATCTGAAGGCATCCGATTACTGTGACGCGATCGATATGGCACCTCAGATCAAGCCGCACAGACATACATATCTGCACGAGGAAAAGTACAGAGAACTCGCCAAGAAACTCATCGCCGAGGACCCGAAACTCACAGCGATCTTAAAGTGATGTCAGGTTCATTCCTATGAAAAGAGAGCCTCGCTTTTTAGTTATCTTTCTGGCAGCAGGAATGCTGTTGTCTTTGTGCGCCTGCACGAGCAAAAAGCCGGAAGATGATTTGGATACCTCTTCTGATGCGGTAGTATCTTCCGAGATCACCACAACAGACGCTTCTACAGAAGAACCCACCATGACCTCGACAAAGGAAACGACCACGAGCGAGCCTTCAGATACGACTGCCCCGTCTGCTACCAAAGACACCTACGCGGAAGAAACACCAGCTCCGACAAATACACCGAAGCCGACCCCTACTCCGATTCCCGCCACACCTACTCCCGTTCCGGCAACACCGACTCCGGAACCTGCCACTTCTACGTCAGTACCTGCCACTTCAAAACCGGAATCTGTCACGTCCACTACGACATCTGCATCAGAGCCCACTGCCTCCACTACATATCCGAAGCCGGATATGGAAGAAGCTGTCAAGCTTCTGCAAAGCCGCGGGTTTACCGCACGCATCTATAAAGGGTATGTCTCGTTCCACCGGTCTTCAAAATTCGACGGCCAGGCTCACTGGCTGGAAGACAAAGGTGTCTGGGCCGTCCGTTATGACGTCATGCCGGATGGCTTTGCCGAGTACGGCATGGACTTCAACTTTTACGGAGAAGGAACGGACATCCTGGAAGTACTCGACAGTTTCTATCCGTTCCCTATGTTTGACTGACCCGTCAGAACTTACTGCGCATTCAGGAGAATAATTCCTCCGCGTTTTCGATTCGGCCGGTTTCAATGACGACCATCACATTCTCATCGATCTTCCTTACGTACCAGCAGAATAAGCCTCCTTCGAAAATAGCGGATTCTTTAAGGTATTCATATTCGCCCAGCATCACGGTCTCTCTTGAATTGTAATTCGGAGTGATTCCGAATCCTCTGACCATACCGTCGAAGAATGCCTTGTGATCATCGAGGTATTCCTCCTCCGTGTAATCCGGATCATCCGGCACGCCGATCGACGTGTTCAGGAAATAGACATACACATATGCGTGTTCAGTATCGTTGTAGAATTCGTTGTCGACATACATCGCAGATTCACGGGTAACGTCTTTTTCGGATGTGCATAATTGAACAGTCTCTTCAATGCTCTGCTCGAAAAATTCTTCATTGCCCGGTTCCATTCCGTCTAGCAGGTGTATTGTAAGTCCCGCGTATTCGTTCTTATAGACACCGTCTTTACTGTATTCGCCCTTTACATAATTCGTTCCGACCATAGGATCGTTTCTTTCTTCAGGAGCAGAAGGAACATCCAAAACGGCGACAGGTTCTTTTCGCGGAGTAAAACCGTCAGGATAGGAAAGACCGTATCCTCTTTCGAACTTGCACTCGTCCGTTCCGATCTGCTTGATCGAACTGTACCAGGGTTCCGGAAGTCTTCCCGTAAAGTCGCTGCAGCCGCAAAGAACATCTGAAACACCTTTCCCCTCGGAACCCGGCAGATAGCACATGACCACACTGTCCCAGCTGTCATAGTCCGCCGGATCGATGATGAGCTGTCTTCCGGCAACGATACATGTCACGGTGGGTTTCCCGAGTGCTTTTGCCTCCTCGATCGCATCTCTGTTATCCGGAAGACCAAGGTCTGTGCAGAGCGTGAAAGTGGTGGCGTCTCCGTTCCATTCCGCATATGCGTTCTCGCCTACGCAGAGAAGTACAACATCGGCTTTATTCGCTTCGCTTGGATCTGTGATCACTTCGATACCGTATTCTTCCGCATATCTTTCGAACGCTTCCTTGATCGTCGTTACACCGGAAATATCTTTCTTCGGGCTCTGGTTCCATCCCATTGTCCAGCCGCCGCACTGTGCGCGCGGATTATCTGCGGCAGGACCCGTGATATATACTTTCGTGCCTTCTTTCAAAGGCAGTGTCTCATTCTCGTTTTTAACCAGAACGAGGCTCTCCTCGACAAGCTTTTCGGCTACGGCTCTATAGTCCAAAGAACCGACTCCCTGCTGCACCGTTGAAATGTTTTCGCAGAACGGATCGTCAAAGACGCCCGCGTCCTTCTTGAGCTTGATGATCCTCGTGACGGCTTCGTCGATCCTTTCCATGGAGATCTTCCCGTCACTGACCGCGTCGATGATGATCGTTCTCGCGTCATCGTAACGGATACCTTCCATAAGAAGATCAATACCGCAGTTGATCGCGGATATGACCTGCTCTTCAAATGTCGCGGGCGACGTATTCTGGATCGCCATACTGTCGCTCATGATCACGCCGGTAAAGCCCATTTCCGTTCTGAGCTTTTCCAGGTATTCCTTGTTCTCATGCATCTTCGTTCCATTGAGAGAAGAATAGCTGACCATGATAGCCTGAACACCCGCGTCGATCTGTGCCTGATATACTTTGAGGAGTTCATTGATCTCCTCCTCAGAAAGACGCGCATCACCTCGGTCGATCAGACGCCAGAAGTCGGATTTTTCTCCGGTTCCGATCAATACGTTTCCGTCACCGAAAAAGTGCTTTGCCGTAGCGACCATGCCACCGTCGATCAAGCCTTTGGTGTATGCGGTACTGAGTCTTGTGATCGTCTCCAGATCCGAGCTGTAGCACTCGTAGTTTCTTCCCCAGCGCGGGTCATCGGACTGCGCGACACACGGATACAGATTCCAGAGGATGTGACACTGCTTGGCTTCATCCGCCGCGATAAGTCCCATCTGATAGGCCAGTTCTTCGTCATTGGCTGCGCCGACACCGATATTGTGCGGGAAGTAGACCGCATCGATACAATAACCGACACCGTGCACATTATCCTGCGCGACAAGATAGGGGATGCCCGCTTCAGATTCGATCGCTTCTCTCTGATAGCCGTCCAGCATGGTGCGCCATTCTTCCGCGGTAAACTCTCCTTCGTCACCGTACAGGCTGCCGTAATCGTGCGTACTAAACGGTGCCTCTTCGTCCTGGCTGACCATATACATGATCGGCTGGACCATCTGAGCCGCCTTCTGTTCAAGTGTCAGTGTCGCCGTGATCTCCTCCGGAGTCATGGTCGCGTACCACTGGTACTTATACTCATACTGGTCCGAAGGGAATGCGACGGTCGTCTCGGACGGATCCGCCGATGATTCTGAAGACATGTCGGACGAGATATCCGTAGTGGATGTCTCCTTCGATTTCGCGTCACACGCGACAGTAAACAGCATGGCAAAAGTGAGTAACGATGCGATTTGCTTTTTCATGTTGATCTACCTTCCTTATTTCATTTCCAAATAACTGCTTACATATAGGGCCATCTTCTCAAGATTTCTGCCCTGATCGGGATCCGATGTCGACGCGATCAGATAGACGCGTCCGAATTCTTCTGTCTCGATGACAATATTCTCGGATGTGTAGCAGGCGACCGATCCCTGGTGCCCGTACGAATTCTTTCCATACGAGTACAGGCCACAGCCATATTCTTTCGATTTGAAATCCTTCATGCGCATAAGGGATTTCACACTGACGAGGTCCCCTCCGAACAATGCTCTGTCAAAAGTGACCAAGTCCGCCATGCAGGAGTGAATATCTCCCGCGCCTCGGGCGCCTTCCTGAAACTGATGGTATCCGATCGCGGGATCCGGGATGCTCGTTTCATCTCCCGTGGTCATCGCGCTGGAATGCTCCATGCCGAGAGGATCGAAGATCTCCCTTTTTACTGCGTCCCTGAAGCTTTCGCCCGTTATCTGTTCGATGATCAATGCCAGAAGATGGTAATTCGTATTCGAGTAATCTGTTCTTGTTCCGGGCTCGAAATACAACTCCTGAGCGTATAGGTAACTGAGAAATTCTTCATCCGTCAGACCCGGTGTCGTGATGATCTCCTGCGGATCTCTTTCGGCTCCCTTGAAGAAAACATCTGCCCGATTGACGTAGTCCAGGATACCCGACTGCATATTCAGAAGATTGGCGATCGTGACTTCGCGTCCGTTCTTGTATTCGGGAAAGTACTTACTGAGAGTGTCATCCATCGTCATCTTTCCCTGGTCGATCAGTTTCATGATCATAACCGCCGTATACGTTTTACTGATCGAACCGACCTCATAGATCGTATATGGATCTGCGGGGCTGTTGTCGATCGACATGGCTCCGGGAGATCCGAACAGAAGAACGTCATCGTCGGTAGCTAGTGTCATGACACCCTTAAAGTAACTGTCTGAAGCACCCTTTATCGCAGCGTCGATCAACTCCTGATACTTCGGATCTTCGTTTACCAGAAAATCGTTATCTCTTTCCTTCAGATCCGAAAAACCGACGGATGCTTTTTCCGTTGTTTCCTGTGTCGACGCTTCCGTTTCTACAGTAGTCTCCGTCTGGGAGCCTGCCTCGGAGGAAGACGTCTTACTGCCTGAGCTCTTACTACAGCCGACGGCCGAAAAGAGCATGACAATCGCCAGGATAAGAGAAAACTTTTTCTGTCGGTTCTTCTGGATCATGATCAATATCCTCCATCCACATATTCGATCAGCATATCCGGAATATACTGGTAATGGTGGCTCTTGTAGAGCTTATCCTTCGCCATCGGAGAGGACGGATCGCACTTCGCGTTGATCCTTTCTGCCAGATGAGCGATGCTCTCTGTGGTGGAATCACCGTCTTCAAAATACTCCGCGTAATCTTCATCTTCGTCAGATCCTGCGGTGATAAAAACACGCTTGGTGATCGTATCATTTCTGTCGAGATAGCCGTAGTCATTGGCCTGCTTGGCGTAATCGCTCATCTCACGGGAATACGGAGACCAGAATGCCGGGCTTCCGATAATGTAGCAGCCGAAAGGCTGGTTTTCATACTGATCGCTGTTGCAAAGCGCGTAGTGAGCGAAAACACCACCGAGGGAGTGACCGAAAAGCGTGGATTTTTCATAGTCGATCGAGTACTTTTCACCGAGATACGGCATCAGGTTATCCGTGATGAAATCAAGGAACTTGTCCTTGCCTTCACAAAAGAGCGCGGAACGCTCGACATTATCGGAATTACAGATCTTATAGTCCTGTCCGATCGAGATCAGGATCTGCGGATCTGCTCTTCCTTCTTCCATCTCTTTAAGGAGCTTTTCGATGTCGTTAAAGCGCCATACCGCGTCCGTCAGGACCAGTGCCGGAAGCACCTCGGATGATCCATCACAGCCCTTTGGAAGCGCAACATGAACCACGAATTTTCGATCCAGTTCGGCATCTACGAAAGTGTACTCGGTGACCTGATCTTTGATGCCTTCTATCTTGTCCTTATCCAGTTCCCAGGAAAGATCTTCTTCCTGCTGGAACCTGTTCATCATATACGCATCAGCGATGGCGTTTCTCGTGCCGATCGGAAGTTCCTTATATGTCTTTTCCTGATACGCTTCAAATGCCCGGATGATATCGTTCTTCATCGTTTCTTCGTCGGAATTTTCCGCAATGAAAACATACTGATAGTCTTTCTTCCGGTATTCTTTCAAGATGTCCGGAAGTTTGTTTTTCAGATCCGAAAGATCTTTGATCTCATTACTTATAAACTGGTTTCCGTCAAAAGATAAATACCATCCGAACCATCCGTTTTCATCGATCCCCGGGACGATCATGGAGCCGTAAGCCCGTCCGTCCACGACAAATCCTTCGATATACGGAGAAAAGTTCTCAATATACTGCTCCTTTTCCTCTTCCGTCCAACCTTCAAAATATTCCGGGTGTTCCTCCATTTGGGAAAGCACATCTTCCTTCTCCCAGATCTCCAGATATACTCCATCCGAATAGGAAGCGGCAATGGAATCGCTCTTATCCTGTTTCTCCCATGGTTCATCCAGAACGGTAAGCGGACCTTCCGTCACACAGGAAAGTTCCTTCGACGTCATATGGTTTTTCAGTTGGACAGGTTCTTTTGCCGAAGAAATATCGGCCTGAGAAACAGAGTCCGTCTCTGTCTGTACTGCTTCTTTTTTCTTTCCTTTACATCCGCAAAAGCACTGCGCGATAAGTATCGTACAAAGCGCGAGGGTGATGATCTTTTTTGCGTTTTTCATGTTGTCATTCTTCCCTTCTATGTTGTCTTGATACTTATGTTACACGGCTAAGAAGAATCTCTAAGGGAGGTTATGTGGATTTTTTGTGGAGATGAAAAAGGATAAAGAAAAAGGCATCAGTAAAGATGCCAGATCTCGCCGTTCGGCATGATGTGAATATCGCCCGGAAATACTTCGGTCAGTTCGCCCGTTTCTTTATCGCGGATGACCGTCTCTTCGCGATAGGTCGGATCTTCATCCCATCGGTTGAAATACAACTTACTGTCTTCCAGGTAAAAGAAGCTTTCCCGTTCGCCGATCTTGATTGTCCGCTGCTCGGGCCAGACGAGATCCAGTGTCCCGTCATTTCCCTGGCGCGTCAGCGTCAGCGGATGTTCAAACAAACGAAGATTGAGACAGTTCTTTACCGAAGAAAGAGGGATCTCATCAAGTTTCTGAAGGTCCTTTTTCTCACAGTCAAAGCTGTGAATACTGATGCATTCTTTTGCAAAATCCACGGCGATGAAAGAGATCTTGTTCTGGTAAAAGACCGGCTCACCGATGGCCACATTCGAAGCGGAGGCAAGAGGTTCGATCACTTCCGCGTCCGGATAGTGGATCAGGTAAAGCCGGTTGCCGTCGACATGTCCGTTATGCTCGAAGATCTCCTGCGCTTCGTAGATATCTCCGTTATCGTAATCCATGGCATAGTACCACTCGGACGTACCCTCGCGTACCGGCCGCATAAAAGAGATTCCGTGAAGATCCAGTTCCTTCATATTCCTACCCTCCATTACTTTTCAGATCCTTCAGACCCGGCAGTATCCGCGGGAAGAAGAATCGTCGCAAGAACATCTTCTCCGCTGTTATCCATGTCGCACGATCCTCCCTGTTTTTCCACAAGGAGCTTGGCCAGATAAAGCCCAAGGCCGGACCCTCCGGATCGTCTGCTTCGTGACTTGTCCGCACGATAGAACGCTTCGAAAAGATGCGGGAGATCTTCTTCATCGATATGACCTTTATTTCGGATCTCGACCTGAACCATTTCTTTGTCATCGTCCGAAGTAATCTTCTCCGCGTCGACAAACACCTTTTCTCCTTCGCTAGAATAGAATGCGGCGTTACTGATAAACGCGCCGATCGCCATCGAAGTGAGGTCTTTATTCCCTATGAAAATGAGGTCGTTTTCGAAAGACAGTTCCATCTTGATTCCGCGTACGGAAAAGAGGTCTTCGCATTCTTCCATCTTCTCCTCAAGAAGCTGGACCATATCTGTTTTTGACGAGACGATCTCCTTTCCCGACTGCATGCGAGATGCTGTCAGGATATCGTTGATGAGGTTTTCCATACGCTTGACCGTGCCCAGTGCTTTTGGAAGATATTCATCGTAATCGGAATATGGTTCGATACCGTCGATCATGCCGCGGATCTGTCCTTCGAGCACGGTGACAGGTGTCTTTAATTCATGGGAAGCCGCGGAGAAGAAAACGTCCTTCTGGCTCTCGAGTTCTTTTCGCTTAGTGACCTCGTCCGAAAGCAGTTGATTCTTTCTTTCGAGCGACTGCATCTTCTCCTGCAAAGACGCGGCCATCGCGTCAAGGTTTCTGGCAAGATCTCCGATCTCATCCTGACGATTCGACTCGCATTTCTTGCTGAAATCCATTTGCGCCATCGACTGCGAGACTTCACTGATCTTATTGACCGGCTTCGCGAAAAGCTTTGTGTAAATATAGGAACACAAAAGGGAGATCGCCGTGATCACGCCCGCCATGATCGGAAGGCTCTTTTTTACCGAACGCGGGATGACATTTTCTTTCGTGTTATCGAAGAAATAGGCCAGTTCATAGAGGGTGTTATCCTGTCCCTGCATATAGGAATCTTTGTTATAGAACCACAGATAAAAAGATCCCTTGTCTTTCTTATCTTTCACAGCCTGGGAATGCTCGAGCACTTCCTCTTCTGTTTTTAGGGAAAGCTTTGAATTGGTCTTTGCAAAGACTTTCTTGTCATCCGTCGATTCATCTGCGTTGTAAAGCGCGATGCTGATCCCGTTATCGCGGATAAAATCATCGATGATCTTTCCGCTTTGCTCCTCGGGAACGCTTCGAAGCTGATCGGCAAGTTTAAAGACTTTCAGATAGTTCTCGTCCGAGCTGGAAAGATATGTCTTCGGGGTAAAATAGTACAGCGTCAGGCAGATCAGGATCCCTGCCGCAACCTGCATCAGGAACGTGATCAGAAACACTTTTACGGATAACCGGTTAAAGATCTTCTTTGGCAACTTTATACCCCCGTCCGCGTACGGTCTCAATGCAATTTCCCGCCTCGCCGAGTTTGTGGCGAAGATTCTTGATATGGCTGTCTACGATCCTCTCATCGACAAAAGAGTTATAATCCCAGAGCATGCTCAGGAGAGTCTCTCTTGTGTAGACTCTTCCCGGGTGCTTCAAAAACAGCGCCAGAAGGTCGAATTCCCTCGACGTCAGGTCGACTTTCTTTCCTGACGCGAAGACCTCCATCGTATCCGAATTCATCGAGATGTCTCCGAAAACGAGGAGCGACTGTGCTTTTGACGCATCCGAATTTCCTTCACGGCGAAGGACCGCGCGTACTTTCTTAAGGAATACCGGCATGGAAAAAGGCTTGGTGACATAGTCGTCCGCCATTGAATCATAGCCCTTAAGGAGGGATTTCTCATCGCCTAAAGCGGAAAGGAAGATGACCGGAACGTCCGACTGCTTCTTGATCACTTCACAGACACCGTATCCGTCGATCTTCGGGATCAGGATGTCCAGGATCACCAGATCAAACGGATCTTTGGAAAACAGCGCTATAGCCGTGACTCCATCCTCCGCTGAAGCCACTTCGTACCCCTCGTTTTTCAGGTAATTGACGAGAAGTTCTCTGATATCCGGTTCGTCTTCTACCACAAGTATCTTTTTCATGATCTCATTATAAATCAGGAATATGGATTTATTATGAATTCTTCCTGCCTTCTTTCGTGGAAGAAATAGCAGAGAGGTGCTGTCTGTGATATAATCTGATTACTTGTTGATTTTAGGATTCGGGAGGAAAATCTTCATGGCATTTGAAGTCCCTTTTTGCAATACTTTCCCGCTGTATGATCCGAAGTACAGAAATCTCTTCGTATCGATCAACGGGAGCCTCCTGGTAGAATCCGATAATCCGAATCAGAATGTTCCCGGTTCTTATCAGACCGTTTCCATCGCATCCAATCTTGCCAAGATCGCAACCGCCGATACCGTTATGAAATTCGGTTCTATCGGTTATAAAGATATCACCGCGCGTTACGGCGAACTGGTCAATAATATCGTTTCCGCCTTAAAGCAGAGAGGTTTTTCCGTCGTCGGCGCTTCCATCGATCCGGTCACACCGGATGACGCGAGCATGGCACGCATCAGGAAACAGGACGAAGTGGAAAAGATGGTGAGCGCGCCCGCTCCGCAGATCCCGCAGCCTGTCGCACAGCCTTCATTTGCCGCCGCGCCTGTTGCTGCTCCTGCACAAGCTCCCGTAGCGGCTCCTCAGGCCCCTGTTGCTGCACCTGCACCAGTTCCCGCACCGGCAGCACCTGCCCAGCCACAGCTGATGAAGTTCTGCATCCGCTGCGGAACGCTGGCATCCGGTACAAAGTTCTGCACCAACTGCGGCAGTTCCCTGATCCGTAAAAACTGATTCCCGGATCTATTTTTCAGACACAAAAAAGAAGCCGTCTCAATGAGACGGCTTCTTTCGTTTCAGTTGATCAAGATCACTTCTTGGATTTCTTCTTATTCTCGATCTTTCTCTTGGAATCCATGCGCTTCGGCTGGTTAGAGATCGTTCCTTCACTTTCGGTTACATAAGCTTTGTTAGCACCCTTATACTCTTTTTCATCGAGCGGGAGAATCGCGTTGAAGATGATACCGATCAGAGCACCGATCGCAAGACCGGACAGAGCGATATCGACAGATCCGATAGAGAACTGGATCGCACCGGAGTAGTTAACACCGATGGAGAAGCCGAGGATCAAAGCGGCGATGATGATGTTTCTGCTCTTGCTGAAATCTACCTGATTCTCAACGATGTTACGAACACCGACTGCAGAGATCATACCGTAAAGTACGATGGATACACCGCCGACTGTTGCGGCCGGCATGGAAGCGATCAGAGCCGCGAACTTCGGAGAGAAGGAGAATGCGATCGCGCAGTAAGCAGCGATACGGATGACCTTCGGATCGTATACTTTTGTCAGGGAAAGAACACCGGTGTTCTCGCCGTATGTTGTGTTCGCCGGAGCACCGAAAAGCGATGCGAGGATGGTAGCAAGACCATCGCCGAGGAGAGTTCTGTGAAGACCCGGATCCTCGATGAAGTTTCTGTTTGTTGTAGAAGAGATCGCGGAGATATCACCGATATGCTCAACCATTGTAGCAAGAGCGATCGGCATGATCGTAATGATGGAGTTTGCGATCAGGGACGAATCCGGATCTTTGAAGATCTCGAATACTGTGTCTTCCATCTTGAAGGGAAGTCCGATCCAGGCAGCATCTTTTACTTGATCGAAGTTTACGATACCGAGGCAGCAGGCCGCGATGTAGGAAACGATAACACCCAGGATGATCGGAACGATCTTGACCATGCCCTTACCGTAGATGTTACATACAACTACGACGAGGATGGCAAGAACGGCGACTACCCAGTTCTGCTTACAGTTATCGATAGCGGATTTGGAAAGTGTAAGACCGATCGCGATGATGATCGGACCTGTTACGATCGGCGGGAAGAAACGCATGACACGCTTCTGACCGAAAGCCTTGATGAGAGCAGCAAGAACAAGATAAAGGCATCCGGCTGCCGCTACACCTAAACATGCATAAGGAAGAAGTTCCTTATTCGGAATGTCTCCGTTTTCTCCGAGCATCGGAGCAATTGCCGCGTAGCCTCCGATAAACGCAAACGAAGAACCTAAGAAAGCCGGTACCTTACCCCTTGTCAGGAAGTGGAAAAGTAATGTACCCAAACCTGCGAATAAAAGTGTCGCAGATACAGAAAGACCGGTCAGAGCCGGTACGAGAACAGTAGCGCCGAACATAGCAAACATGTGCTGAAGTCCGAGCACGAACATCTTCGGATATCCGAGCGTTTTCGCGTCGTATATCGCATTTTTGTTGTCACCCATAACATACCCTCCTTGTGTTATTTCCATTAAGATAATTGTAGCACTCTTATGGAAAACACAAGGTGTTTCTGCGTGATTTTTTCCTAAGAATTTTCTGTGATTTTTTCTTTCTCAGAAACCCTTCTTCTTTAAGTCGGAAACGATCTGTACAAAGAGTTCTCGAACGTCAAATCCGTCGATGTTTTCACGGTTGAGATCGATGACATCACCGTGGGAAATACCACGCTTTCCTTTGACGGTCCAGAACTGATAATCCTGTCCCCAGGGAAAAGATTTTTCCCCGACGAGTCCGTCGTTCGGACCGTCGAAATGTTTGACGAGAAGCGTCGAAAAATTAAGAGGAAACTGACCCGAAGACGGGCGGTTCAGCTTCGATCCGAAACTCTGGCAATAGATGCCTTGCGGATCCGGCATTTCCTGCTTCAGTTTCTCACATGCAGAATGCGTCAGGTCTGTGACCGCCGCGATGAAATCCGGATCCGGATCGCCTAGTTTCCGAAGTGCCGCGTCATACATAGCCGCGACTTTTTCCTTTATCGGTTCTCCGATCTTACTTAACAGATAATCGGCAAATTCGCAGCCTCTGTGCGGAGTATTGACCGTTGCCAGACTCGCAACATGAGGGCCCGCGCCGTACTTGGCGATCGCCATTCTGCAGTCGAGCCCTCCCTTGGAATGCGCGATGATGTTGACCTTTTCGCTGCCGGTTTCTTCACATACTTTTTTGATCCTCTCGGCAAGTTCTTTTCCCGATTCTTCGACGGAAGCCGCCGACTGCTGATTGCCGTAAAAGACCTTCGCGCCGTTTATCTCAAGCTGCTCCGGAATACGTCCCCAGTAGTTAAAGAATCGGAAGTCACGGAAGAAAACACCGTGCACCATAAGGATCGGATATTTCGTTTCGCAGATCTTCTGCGAAGCTCTTGATTCGTTGAGGATGATCTTGTCGTTTTCAAACTTCACTTCCTTGTCGCAGACGCGGATCATTTTCACAAGGACGACCAGATGCACGATCGGGATCATACCGCAGAGAAAACCGACCAGACGGTATTTCACGCGAAGCTGTTCGGAAGAAAGGTAGATACGGATCATGCCGTTCCAGAATACGATGTTTTCGATCAGGATGATCAGAAGGATATGTCCTGTCCATCTCCATCCGGCATCCCCGATCGAAGGTATTCCGGACGATTCCCAGACCCCACACATAGCAGGGATATTGAATCCCAGGACGAGGATCATCGAGGCAAGAAAGATCTTCAGAAGTCTCGATCCTTTATTGGTGATGCGAAGTCTTCTGGTACGAAGCTTTTTTGATTCCGTCGGAAGTACCGGGAGAAAAACAGATACTATAAAAAGCGGGATCAGAAGTAAAAGCGTCCAAAGCGGAATGTCGAGCATCACGATATTTCCGAGCAGAAATGCACATGCCGTGCAGATGATAAACCAGATGATCCCTAAAATGCTCATGCTTTTACCTCTCCTTCTTCAGGCTTTGTGCTCATCAGATCCACCAGTTCCGCGACACGCGCGACGATCTCTTTCTGATCCTTCGGCGCGGGCTTATACTGCAGGAACGGTTTCTTCAGCGAGTACACCATGATGTGTCCGTCGAAGCGCTTGTCGCCGCCGGCCATGAGAAGCGCGGCCGCTGCATTGGAAACGCCCGGACGGTAATAAAGTCTCGCGGTATCCTTTTCGATCTCGACCGTCTCGAATCCGAGTTTGGCCGCCTGGTGGCGGATGATCGAAATGTTGGCAAGGATCGTGACCTCCTTCGGAACATCTCCGAAACGGTCGGTCAGTTCATCCTCCAGATCCTCTCTTTCCTTCGTGGAAGCGATGCTCTGGATATGACGGTAGACATCCATACGCTGTCCGTCATCAGGAATGTAGGCAGGCGAAATGTACGCATCCTCGCTCATCTTGATGACGGTATCTTCGACTTCCGGCTCCCATGTGCCGGACAATTTCTTGATCTCTTCGTCGAGCATACGACAATAGAGCTCGTAGCCGATCACGTCCATCTGGCCGTGCTGTTCCGCGCCGAGAAGATTTCCGGCGCCACGTACCTCGAGGTCTTTAAGCGCGATCTTGATACCCGAACCGAGTTCGGTGAAATCACGGATCGCGGCAAGTCGTTTTTCCGCATCTTCCTTAAGGACTTTTTCCGGTTCGTAAGTGATATACGCGTACGCCTGACGGTCGGATCTTCCGACACGTCCCTTCAGCTGGTAAAGCTGTGAAAGGCCGAAACGGTCGCTGTTTTCAACGACGATGGTGTTAACGTTCGGCATATCCACGCCCGACTCGATGATCGTCGTGCAGACGAGGATATCCGCCTCTTTTCGGATGAATGCTTCGATGATGCTCTCGAGTTCTCTTTCGCTCATCTTTCCGTGTGCGTACACGATACGGGCACCCGGAAGAAGTGCCGCGAGTTCCTCAGCTTTCTCCGCGATATGGTGCGTGTTGTTGTAAAGATAGAAGACCTGGCCGTGTCTTTCGATCTCACGAAGACATGCTTCCGCGACGATCTGCGGATCGTACTCGATGACGTAGGTCTGCACGGGACGGCGGTCTTGCGGCGGTTCCTCGAGAACGGAGATGTCACGGATCCCCGAAAGCGACATGTGAAGGGTTCTCGGGATCGGGGTTGCGGTCAGCGTCAGCACATCGACCGTGTTACGAAGTGTCTTCATCTTCTCTTTGTGGTTAACGCCGAAACGCTGCTCTTCGTCGATGACCATCAGACCGAGATTACTGGGCTGGACGTCTTTACTTAGGACGCGGTGCGTGCCGACGACGACATCGACAGAACCGTCGTTTATGCCCTGCACGGCGCGCTTGATCTCCTTCGGAGTCGCGAATCGGCTGAGCATCGCGATGCGGATCGGATAGCCGCGCAGACGCTCTTTGAGGTTATCGTAATGCTGCTGGACAAGTACCGTGGTCGGCGCGAGAAGCACTGCCTGTTTTCCGTCCATGACGCACTTGAATATCGCTCGGAAAGCAACTTCCGTTTTTCCAAATCCGACATCGCCGCACAGGAGTCTGTCCATCGACTTTTTCGATTCCATGTCTTTTTTGATCTCACGGATCGCGTTGAGCTGATCGTCGGTTTCCTGATACGGAAAATCATCTTCGAACTGGGTCTGCCAGACAGTGTCCGGAGAAAAAGCATAGCCGTCGACCGCCTGTCTTTTCGCGTAGAGTTCGACAAGGTCAAAAGCGAGCTGCTTGATGGAATTCTTCGCGCGGCTGACCGACTTGCTCCATTCGGCGGATCCGAGTCTTGCAAGCTTCGGCGTTCTTCCGTCGGAAGCGACATATTTCTGGATATGGTCGAGACGGTCCATCGGAATATACAGATGGTCGTCGTTTGCGTATGTGATCTGCAGGTAGTCGCGCTTGGTGCCCTCGACTTCAAGGTTTACAAGTCCGTCGTATCGGCCGACACCGTTTTCATCATCGACGACGAGTTCGCCCGGAACGAGGTCCGAGAAAAGGTCGATCGTCATGCCGCCTTTTTTCTTCTTTTTGATACCGCGGTCCACACCGAAAATATCCTGCGTACCGATAAGGACCATGTTGATCGCAGGATAAACGAAACCATTCGGAAGAGGCTTCGGAAGAAGGACAGGCATACTGTTCTTCTCGAAAAGGAACGTACGAAGTTTCTCGGCGCGGCTTCCGGAGCCGCTCATGATGTACGTCGTCTGACCTGCTTTATTTCTTTCGGAAATGAGATCGGCAAGCGCGTCCTCGTGACCTCTGTAGCTGTTACATGCCGTACCCTGGACCTTGATGTGAGTTCCTCCGGGAAGGCCGTTATTACTGCTCGGCAGGATGGCCATGGCGACCACCTGTTTCTTGTCGAGTTCGCGGAAAACATCCGGGATCTTGTGAAGGGCCGTCGAGCATTCTGCCGGGACAAGTCCTTTTTCAAAAGCATTTCGGAAACGCGCCTCAAAGTCGGCCGCGACGCCGTCCATTCTGGATCGGACCTGCGCGATCTCATCGACATAGATCGTGTCGCCCATGCCGCGTACAAAAGTCAGGATCGACTCGGTGTTTTCTTCGAGCACGGCCGCCCACTTTTCCCATCCGGAAAAAGAACCGCCGGTGCGAAGGGCTTCACTTTCTTTTCCGACCATGCGGAGCATGGTTTCGATATTGTTTCTGTCGGCGCTTGCGGCCGCGGCTTTATTCGCGGCTTTATCTCCGATCTCCACCATCTTATCCGCCAGTTTCTCCCAGTCCTTCATCGGGAGGAGGAGCTCGGAAGCCGGCAGGATCGTGAATTCTTTCAACTGCTGTTCGGATCTTTGCGTATTGAGGTTAAACAGCTTGATCTGGTCGACTTCGTCGTCAAAGAACGAAAGGCGCACGCCCATATCCGAACCGCTCGGGAAGAAGTCGAAGATGTCCCCTCGTTTGGAGAATTCACCTACACCCTCAACTTCACGTGTTCTGACATAACCCATGGAGATCAGGGTCTGCGCGAGGTCTTCCGGCGGAAGTCTCTTACCGAGACGGACAGTGACCGTGGTCTTGATGAAACGGCTCATCGGGAGCATCTTCGTAAGGAGCGCGCCCGCGGTCACGATCAAGCAGCCGCAGTCTCTCGTGACATATTTCACGAGCGCTCGGACACGTCCCTGCTCGATCTCACGGCTTGAAGCGGAGACGGCAGACATGTGGGTCTCACGACCTCGAAGGATCACGCTTTCTTTTTCGAAAAACGCGTCGAGATACGACTTCATACGGCGGGCGGAAAGCTCGTCGGAAACGAGGATCACGGGGATCGGGAACAGTTCTTTCGGATCATTTTCGCTCTGATATAAAGCGGCAGCCGCGATCAGGAATGCCTTCTGTGTTTCGGTCATTCCGGTCAGGTTGATGTGTCCTTTTTGCGCAGAAAAAGAATCGACCAGTTCCTGAAAGGCGGGGTCGACAAAAGCTTCACGCAGCATCTTTTCTATGGAAGGAAGAAAATTCATGAACGGCCTCCGCCACGATTTCTGCCGCCCGGGATCGGTTTTCCGGAAAGGATATCCTCGACGGCCTTTGCTCCTTCTTCGAATGCCTTATACATCGTCTCCTGCTCCTCCTTCGGGATGGTTGAGAGAACGAAGTCTGCGAGGTCCCATTTCTCCGGGACCGGTCCGCAGCCGATACGAACACGAGGGAAATCCTGCGACTCCACGCAGTAGATAACGGACTTCATGCCGTTATGCGTGCCGGCAGAACCGCTGGATCTGACTCGGATCTTTCCTCTTTGGATATCGATATCGTCATAGATGACGATCAGGTGGTCAAGCGGGATCTTGAAGAACTTCATGACCTCGATGACGCTCTGGCCGGAAAGGTTCATGAAGGTATGCGGACGCAGAAGGATACAATCCTCACCCTGGATCGTTCCTCTTCCGTATTCGCCTTTCCACTTGAGTCTGTCTACCTTGATATTGTTCTTCTGCGCAAGGACTTCCAGCGTCATAAAGCCGCAGTTATGGAAGGTGGATGTATATTCTTTTCCCGGATTTCCCAGGCCTACGATCAGCCACATATTATCCCCTATAGCCGTCCAGTCGTTTTCCGCTTTTTGTTTCTTTCGGAACCACATCGGATCACATTCCGCTGGTACGCTTCTTATCCGGCTGGATAACAGTCGAAGCACGGGAACGGTTCTTCTTGGCGACCCAGTTCTCCTTGACGACCTGCTGGGATCTCGCGATCGCAAGACCGAGCTCCGGAACATCTTCCGTGATGGTGGAACCCGCGGCGATGTAGGAGTTCTCTTCGAGAGTAACCGGAGAGATCAGGTTGCTGTTACCGCCGATAAATACGTTATCGCCGATGACACACCAGGTCTTATCCATACCATCGTAGTTACAGGTTACCGTACCGCAGCCGAAGTTAACGTTCTTGCCGACCTTCGCATCACCGACATAGGTCAGGTGGCGGGCACGGGAATAATCTCCGATGGTCGCGTTCTTGACTTCAACGTACGCGCCGATGGTGACATTGTCATTCAGGACCGTATCCGGACGCAGGTGAGAGTAAGGTCCGATACGGCAGTTCTTGCCGACCGTACAATCCGAAGCAATCGAGTTGTCGATCGTAGATCCGTCGCCTACGATAACGTTGTCCAGACGGGAGTTCTCACCGATCTCACATTCATCACCGATGACGGTATTTCCGAGAAGAACGGTACCCGGAAGAATGATCGTATCCTTGCCGATCTTAACCGTATCCGCGATCCATGTCGTCTCGGTATCGACGATCTGCACGCCCTGCTGCATGAGCTTGAGGCATGTTCTTCTGTTGAGCATCTTGCCGACTTCCTGAAGCTGGACACGATCGTTAACACCACGTGTCTCATCGAAGTCCGCCACATACGCGCCGACCTTATGGCCGTCACGGATCAGGATCTCGATGGTATCTGTCAGGTAGTATTCCTTCTGCGCGTTCTTCGCGTCGATCCTTCCGAGCGCGGACAGAAGAAGCGGAGTCTTGAAGCAGTAGATCGAAGAGTTGATCTCATTGACCTTCAGTTCCTCTTCCGTGCAGTCGCGGTGCTCAACGATCTTTACGACGTTGCCTTCCTTATTTCTGATGACACGTCCGTATCCCTTCGGATCCGGAGCAAGACCTGTGATGATGACAGCGCCGTAATCGCCCTGCTCGAACATCTCCAGTGCTTTTGCGATCGTATCGGAAGTAATGAGCGGAGCATCGCCCGGAAGGACGATCGTGCATCCGTTTCTTCCCTCGAGGAAAGGAGCCGCCTGCATAACGGCATGTCCGGTACCAAGCTGCTGCTCCTGGAATACAAAAGCAACATCCTCACCGAGTACTTCTCTTACCTCTTCCTGTCTGTGACCTACGATATATACCTGCTCGGTAGCACCTACTCCGGTAAGTGCGTCCGCAACCCAGCGGACCAGCGGTTTACCGGCTGCCAACTGTACGACCTTCGAATGATTGGAATGCATACGCTTCCCTTCTCCGGCTGCCATGACAACTGCACAAAGCTCCATATTTTGAATCTCCTTTAGAATGTTCTAGTATCGTCCACGCGCACAAAAAGCCCAATGATCTGCCCTATCATCGATCATCGGTCGAACGCGTTTATCTTTTCTCTACCTATTATAATGGTTTTTCACTCTTCCCGCCACAGTTTCTTTATACTGGAAAACTACTTTTTGCACACTTTTTCCGTTCCATTTTGCGGTTTATCCGTCGATAAGCCCGATTTGTCTTTGTCAATAGATTTTTATGTCATTTTCTGATAAGATAGTGAAAATGACTTTACTCGCCGCAGGCGTTTTTTCCGGTATGTGTCTTCAATGGAGAAGCGCCTGGGTTCACGAAAGGAACTCAAATGATCGCTTTGGTTTTAGCTGCCGGATATGCCACGAGACTTTATCCGCTGACGATAAATACACCGAAACCGCTGCTTCCTGTCGGTCCGAAGACGATGATCGACTACATCGTTGATGAGATCGAGACGATCTCCGATGTCCACAAGATCGTTGTCGTTACCAACCATCGCTTTGCCGGTCACTTCGACGAATGGGCGGAAAAGCGCCTTGCCGAAGACGCGGAAAAAGGGATCGATCTTCCGATCGAGATCATTGACGACGGCACTACTGATGATTCCAATAAACTCGGCGCCATCGGCGACATCCAGTTTGTCATCGATAAGCTTTCGATCGACGAGGATCTCATGATCATCGCCGGCGATAATCTTTTCACATATAAGCTTTCCGACATGTATGATTTCTTCAAGACAAACGGAAAAGATACGCTCGTCGCGATCCATGTCGAACCCGTCGAGCAGTTGAGAAAGCTCGCTGTCGCGATCCTTGATGATGACTGCAAGGTCCTTTCCCTGGCCGAAAAGCCGAAGGAACCGAAGTCCCATACCGCGATCTATGCGACATACATGTATCTTCGTGAGACTCTTCCGATGATCCGCCGTTATCTCGACGAAGGCAATACGCCGGATGCGCCCGGCAACTTCCCTTCCTGGCTTTACACAAGGAAAGATGTTCTTGCCTATCGCGCACCCGGCGTATGTATCGACATCGGCACGCCCGAAAACTATAAGGACGTGTGTGACAACTACGAAGAGATCTTAGGCTTATGAGGCCTTCTCTTCGGCAGTTCCTTTTCCCGTCTCAAGCTTGTCCTCTTTAAAGAAGCGGCTGAGAGGGATATAAACAAGAAGTGTCACGAGAGAGATCGAAAGTCCCTTGAAAATGTTGAACGGAACGAATGTCATCAGGATCACGTCCAGCTTGGAGTTGATCTTGACGAATGTGTTCGCTTCGTCGCACATACTGATGATCGCAGGAAGCGGGAATCCCATTACCTTCTCATAAAGAGGCAGGCAGAAGAAGTAGTTGACGATGCTTGTCGCAAGCGTAAGCGCAACTGTTCCCGAGATGAGCGAGTAGATGATCGCTTCACTTCTCTTGCTTCTGAGAGCACGGAATACCATGGCTCCTGTGATAACAAAAACGCTTCCGGAAATAAAGTTCGCTACCTCACCGATATACTGTGTGTTCGTAAACGGCATGTGCAGGAGGTTCTTAAGGAACTCTACGATCACGCCCGCGACCGGACCACAGACGAAGCCGGCGAAAAGCGCCGGAATGTCGGAAAAGTCGTACTTAAGAAAACCCGGCATAAGAGGAAGCGGAATCTCGAGCATCATGAGCACTTCCGCCAAAGCCGTCATTACACCCGTAAGCGCGACCCGGTAGATCATTTTCTTTCTGGTTTGGTTTTGTTCTTTGAGATTTGATGTTACTTCTGACATTTATATCACTCCTTCCATCCGGACTATACCGTCGGCACCGGATTCGCACCGGTTCTGCTCTTCGCTCGCGGGCTCGTATCTTCTCGTGATACATCACCGCCGGTGGGGAATCACACCCCGCCCTGAAGTTACGACAGGATTATAAGACTTCACCTATACCTCGTCAAGAGGTAATCAAAGTGAAACACCATCGTTGCAATTTCTGCGATATACTAGAGCATGAGAAAAACTCTTAGGATGGGGTCTTAGGGAATGAAACGAAATGTCATGCCGGTAATCCTGGCAATTGCTATTGTTGGTACATCCATATTCTGTTGCGCGTGCGACAACAAAAAGACGATCGGAACGACCGGTGCCGTTACCTGGACCGCGCCTTCTTCGACCGCGGGAACCGACCAGGCAGCGCCTTCCGAAACGACATCTTCTGAAACTCCTACGCCGACGCCTTCTCCGGCACCGACGGAAACACCGACCCCCACTCCTTCCCCGACACCTGTTCCGGAATATGTGGAACCGATCATCGAAGGCGGTCCCGTCTGGTACAGCGGTTATGTGGATCCGAGATCCGTCAGGGCGGAAGTCGTCTCCAATCCGGAAGACATCGCCGTTCTCGTCAATAAGTACTATACGACCACATCGGAGTATGTGCCCGAATTGGTATGGGCGAAATATTCCGCCTCCCAGCAGCTTCGTCCGGAAGCCGCTACCGCCTGGGAACAGATGCATGACGCGTGTCTGGCCGATATCGGCGAAGACCTGTATCTGATCTCCGGCTACAGATCCTGGGCCACGCAGACCGCAAGCTTCAATAACGCGATCCCGAGACGTGGTCTGGATAAGGCCGTCTGCAAAAACGCATACCCCGGAAGATCCGAGCATCCTCTCGGGCTGGCACTGGATATCAATATCAAGAGCGACCCGGAGATCCGCGACAATTTCGTCTATACCAAAGCCGGTGAATGGGTCCTCGAGCACGGTCACGAATACGGCTTCATCTGGCGTTATCCGAAGGACTACGGCCACATCACGGGCTACGGCGTAGAAGGCTGGCACTTCCGTTATGTAGGTGTCGATGTCGCGACCGAAATGTACGAAAATAACATCATGACGCTGGAAGAATACTACGGAAAACCGCAGATCCTTCCGGACGATTATAACGAGTAAGGAAAAGGACCTATGCTGATCAGCCACGAGGGAGATTATCAGTTCTTCAACATCGGCGGAAAGACATATTCATGCTATTGCGTCACATATAAGGACAAGGCCGTTATGGTCGACTGCGGCCCTCTTGCCGAGCGCGAGACGATCGAAAAGAACATGCAGAAGGATTTTCTTTTCGATGTGGACGCGATCTTCTTAACCCACGCACATGCAGATACCGCCGGCAACGCCGAGTACTTTTCCATGCTCTTTAACTGCCCCGTCTACTGCATGAAGGAATCCATGGAATCCTTGAAAAAAGGTTCTTACCCGCGTCCCTCAAAGAACCATCCCTATATCAAAAAAGCAGGTCCCGCAGGAAATATCGTTCCGAAGCTTCCGGCATTCATGCCGTTCGAGCCGTGCAGAAATCTCGAAGTGCTCACCAAAACGGTCGCGGAAGAGTTTCTCGGAAAAGATGTCATGCTCCTGATGACGCCGGGCCACTCCGAAGATTCCATTTCCCTGAAGATCGGTAATATCGCTTTGATCGGTGATGCCGCTCAGTTCAATAAGCGTGTCCTCGCTCCGATCTTCGTGGATAACGAAGCGCAGCTCGGAAGGACCTGGCAGACGCTGAGCGGGCTTTCCTGCAAGCAGTACTTAAGCGCGCACGGCAGAGCTTTTTCCGCAGAAGAATGGCTTGATTCCAAGGAAAAATAAGCGATTTCGAACAGCTCTTTTCAATCAGGAATGATCAATAGTATTCTTTTCGGATGCCCTCGACGACATCGTCTGTCATGGTCGTGGAAAGGCCGATGGCTGTCGTTGATGTGACGACCAGAAGATGGACGAGGATCACGATGGCAAAATACGGAAGGTTGATATATCCCGTGAGGTTTCTTCCCGTCGAGACAGCGATAATTCCAAGGGACGCATACAGGATCAGAAGCAGCGTCGCGATGCTCTCGAAGAAGTAGATGATACTCTCGAAAATGACCATCCGGAAAAGAGTTTTTCTGGACATGCCGACGGCCGTAAGAAGAATGTATTCCTTTCTTCTGAAAACGATGTTGCTGATTACGGTCATGACGACGTTCAAAAAACACATGAAACTCAGCATCGCGACATATCCGTACATAATGATGCGGACGAGCGAATTGACGGCGCGGGCCGCGCGCGAATTGATGCCCATGTCGACGAGATGATCCGTCAGATAGAGATTGTTCTGCAGGATCTCCTTCATGGTTCCGATCGCGGAGACCGGTTTTTCCGCCATGTACTGGAATACCTCAAGTCCCGGAGTGTCTTTCAGACGATAGTAATCGAGACGGGAAAGCGGGACATAGATCACCGGAACCGAATCTCGGATCAAGGTCTCCTTGGAAAGATCGATATCCTGTATCGGAACGAGCGGGACCGAAAGAGAATCTAATTCCCCATAGCGGATATGCAGAACCATACTTTCCGGCAGCGAAGAAAAAGCATTTTTTTCTCCCAGGTTAGTTCCTTCCTCATCGTAATACAAGTACGAGCCGTTAATGAGGCATACCTGTGATCCGTAGGAAAGGGACGGGTCCGGATCGATGCCGTTCCTGTTGCAGATATCGCGCCAGGAAGCGTCATCGATGAACACCATATTCACTTCAAGAAAATCATTCGTTCCATCGGATTTCGGTTGAAGCAGCGCCCGATCTGTTTCGGAAGAAGCGTACCCTTTCGGAATCTCGACCCACTGTTCAAATATCTCATACTCCAGTCGTCCGGAAGTGACGGTATCCACTCCCTGAAGTTCGTAGAATATGGCCTCGTCTTCATTGGTCAGCCCCTTGTCACCTGTATAATTCATATAGCTGATGACGTTGTCGGATCCTTCCTCTTCCGCCTGGAAATTCCTCGTGACGGATGTAACGAGCATATTCGCGAACAAGATCATGAAGCAGCTGGCCATGATCGAAATGACCGTAGCGAGATATCTTTTTCTGTATCTCTGATAATTCTTAAGGGAAAGCGCTCCGGTAAATCCCAGAAGTCTTGCCGTGATCGCGTGCGTTCTCTTTCTTTCGCGTCCCCGGCCGTAATTGTCTTTGACGCGGACCGCTTCGATCGGAAGGACTCTGGAGACCTGAAGGACCGGAAGGAAGATCGCGACGAAGATCGTAAGAAGCGACATCAAAGCAGTGCCGATCGTATTCTGATATCCGACTCGGAAAGTAAGGTCGATGCTCTTTACGATGAAGTAGTTTCCGGCATCGCTTCCGAGGTCACTTAAGGCGTGAAGCAGAAGATAACTGCTTCCCTGGCCGAGAAGAATACCGATCGGAATGCCGATGATCGAATACAGGAACGCTTCCGTAAACATCAGTTCCCGAACCTGTCTTCTCGTGGCACCTACGGATTTCAAAAGTCCGATCGCGCGAAGTCTCTCCGCTGAGGAAGACGAGAAGGAATTATAGATGAGCATGATGGCAAGAAGCGCGATCATGCTGATGGTCGCGCCCGATACGATACCGATGATAAGATGCACACGGCTGTCATCCGCGGAGTTTTCCATTCGGATGTAGTCCTTGTTATAAAGGCAGTCGTCTTCGTGCTCAAAATGGTCTTTGGTAAACTCGATATAATCCGCCGGATCCGAAAGCTGGAAGAACGCGTTTACCGCCGCGCCGCCCATGAGATCGTCCGATGTGGTCAGCACGGTATTGGTGGCAAACTCTTTCCACTTCGCGTACTCCGGCACGGCAAAATAGCCGACGATCGTGTATTCCTTGCTTCCGATCGCGAAAAGCTCTTCGTTGATCGTTCCGTCCTTGTCGCGGCTCAATCCTTGAAGGTTCATTGTTTTTTTGCCTTCCGAATAACGCGCGTACATATCCAGACGGATCGTCGATCCTAAAGTGAACTGTTCTCTTCCGTCCGAATACATCTCCAGAGAGATGATCGCTTCGGAACTGTTTTCCGGAAGTCTTCCGAGAACGACAGGAAGATCACAAAGCTCGGCAAAATTCGGGCTCATCGCTCCGACGAAATACATGTATTTATACGAGCTCGAGTAATAGGGGATCGTGACACTGCCGGCACCGTTTCTGCTGTTGAATCCCGGATTATAACCGACCTCCTGGATATACGCGGGACTGCTGATACGGTCGTCCTTTAAGATCCTCTGATAGTCCATGGACGTCATGGAATAGGCCTGCACATGCCACTTTCCGTAATCGTCGTCAGCGAAGCTCTGAAGGACATCCACCGCGCACTGATGCGCCGAAGCGACGATACAGAACATCATCGTCGCGATGATGATTCCGATAAGCGTCAGGATCGAACGTCCTTTATTGGCAAATACCGTACGTTTGGCATACCTGCTGACGATATTGGGAGTGCGGCTCATTTACGGATCACCTCATCATGCTCGATCCGTCCGTCACGGATCGTAATGATGCGTTTGGCCTGAAGCGCGACGTTCTCATCGTGCGTGATGAGCACTGTCGTCTGGTTGTATTTCTGATTGGAATAGCGGAGAAGTTCGACGACTTCCTGGCTGTTTTTCGAGTCGAGGTTTCCCGTTGGTTCGTCCGCGAGGAGGATCGTCGGCGCATTGATCAGTGCGCGGCCGATCGCGACACGCTGCTGCTGACCGCCGGAAAGCTGATTCGGGAAAACGTCTCTTTTTTCGGAAAGTCCCAAAAGCCCCAAAAGCTCATCCAGTCTTTCCTGGTTGACTTTTCTGTGATCCAGAAGCACCGGCATCGTGATGTTCTCGACGACGGTCAGTACCGGGATAAGGTTAAAAAACTGGTACACAAGTCCGATCTCTCTTCTTCGGAAGATCGAGAGCTGTTCGTCGTTCTGCTTGAAAATATCTTTTCCGTCCACAAGGACCGTGCCTGATGTCGGACGATCGACACCTCCGAGCATGTGAAGCAGCGTGGATTTCCCGGAACCGGATGCACCGATGATCGCGACGAATTCGCCCTTTTCTATGCTCAGCGAAACATCGTCCAGCGCGGCAACGACGTTCTCGTCCTTACCATATGTTTTCGTCAGATGTTCTGCTCTTAAGATCTCCATATTTACCTCTTTGACGAATAGAAACGCACCGTGAATACCGCGCCTGTTTCGGGCTCTTCGCGATTGCCCGCGCGGATGGTTCCGTTCTGTCTTTCCACGATCATTTTACTTAACGCAAGTCCGATACCGATGCTGGTGTTAAGCGCCACTTTTCCTCGGTAAAAGCGCTCGAATACGTGCGGGATATCTTCGGGATCGATACCCGTTCCCGTATCCATGACCACGATCTCCGTGTAGATCGGAGTGTGCTTGACGTTGATCTCGATCTTTCCTCCGGACGGCGTATGTTCCATGCAGTTCTTAAGGATGTTGCCGATGGCTTCGCAGGTCCACATCATGTCGCCTCGGACGATCGCGTCATCCGGAACATTCATCGTCAGCGTGACACCGTTGATATCGAGCGGCACGGCAAGTGTGTCCGAAGCGCGCTTGAGCATCTCTTTGACGTTGTATTCTTTCGCTTCGAAAAAGACGGTATCCGCGTCGATCTTACTCATCTTCAGGAGCGTGTTGATCAGCCATTCGATACGGTTTAATCCCTGCATCATCTCGCCGAGAAGATCGAATCTTTTATCATCGGAAAGCTCCGCGTCGGAAAACATATCGACGACGATATTCATGGACGTAAGCGGGGTTCTGAGCTGGTGGGCGATATCCGCGATGGAGTCGGAAAGGAACCTCTTATCCGCCATGAGCTGGGAAGCCTGCTCACGAAGACGGATGACGAGCTTATGGATCTCCGAACTTAAGATCGCTACCTCACCCTCTTTATATTCCTCGAACTTGACATCTTCCGCGCCGTGGAGGATCTTATCGATCGAATCCGAAAGCTCGGCGATCCTTCTGTAACGGGCAAAGTCCGCGATCACACGGATCAAAAGAAGCAAAAGAGCCGTTACGATGACAGCAACGGCATAAGTCCAGCTAAGGAGCGAAGACGCTCCGGCAAGAAGGATCACGATCACTATGGAAATGAGATATTCCCGGCGTAATTCCGCGTTATTCCGAAACATGCTTACTCCCCGGCTTTATAACCGAAACCGCGGATCGTACGGATCAGTACCGGCTCAGCCGGATCATCCTCGATCTTTTCGCGGAGGCGCTTGATATATACGGTAAGGGTATTGTCGTTTACATACTCGCCGCCGACATCCCAGAGATCCTGGAGAAGCTTGGCACGAGTCAGGACGACGCCCTGATTATTGGCAAACAGAAGCAGCAGACGATACTCCAGAGCGGAAAGGATGATCTCGTTTCCGTTCTTGCTGACATTGGCGCGCGCGGTATCGATCTTGACGTTACCGAGTTCAACGACATCGGAAGCCTTGTGGCTTCTTCTCATGACGCTCTTGATTCGGGAGAGCATCTCTCTCGGGCGGAAAGGCTTGCTGATGTAGTCATCCGCACCCATATCCAGACCTGTGACGACGCTGTATTCATCACCGGATGCCGTTACGAAGATGACCGGGATATCGGCCTTCTGTGCCTTGATCGCCGCGCATACGGCATATCCGTTACCATCAGTCAGAGAAATATCGATCAACGCGATGTCGAAGTTTTCCGTCTCGATCTTGTTCATCGCCGTTGTCTGACCCGGAGCCCAGATGACTTCGAATCCTTCAGATTTCAAAAATGCAGATAAAGTGGTTACGATGCTGGAATCGTCTTCAACAAGTAAAATTCTTCCCATAATCTATCCTCACTATTCCCTTCGGGCAGAAAAGATGGTCATATCCCTTGCTTATTGCCTTATGAAAAGCATACCTCTGCCCCTATCAGTATAAATAAATTCTACCTTTAATTACAAGGAAATAGGTGACTAAAATCACACATTAGCGGGTTTTTCATTTTTTCTTGTCACAAAGAAGATGATAAACGCGATCGCGATCACGATCGTGACGCAAAGTCCGCCCTCCGGTCCGAAGGCGCCTCCGCTCATCAGATCCGAGCTCATTTTAGTGTAGCCCGAAGCAAAGATCGATGCCGACTGCGGGTTTCCGCTGACCTCAAGTCCGAAAAGGTTGCCCTGACAGAAATTCCAGAGAGTATGCATCGCGCAGACCCGGTAGATGTGTCCGTCACGAAGCGCGATCAGCGCGAAAAGCGCCGCGATCAGGACAAGGTTGATCATCGCGAGGACCGAGAATCCGGCGTTTGACGCGTGCATGATGGAGAAGCAGAACGACGAGAAGAATACGGCAAAAGGTACTCCCAGTCTTCCGGCGATTCGAGGCATCATGTAGCCTCTCATCATGATCTCTTCCGTCGCGCCCTGCGGGATCCACATCAGGATATAGAAGATAAACAGGAGTGCGTTGTCCGATGAAAGGGCGAAGCCTTTAAAGGACACCTGGCCGGTAACAAACATCACGATATAAACGCAGGAGATCATCAGGAAACCGAGACCCATGCCCGTAAGATACATCTTCCAGGGGGCCTTCTTCCCGTTCCCGGCAAGTGCTTTTCCCGAAGAAAAGCCCATCGTCGAGAGCTTGTTCTTCTCGAGAAATCTCACGATCAGCATGTAAGCGCCGATGATGCACCAGTAGCCGATCCCCATAAACAGGATGAAGTAGTTGTTCGACATGAATTCCGAGAAAAGCGCCGCGGACTCGTCCATGACATCGCGGATCTTACCGAGCCCCGAGATATCGCGGAACATATTGAGGAAGCGGACGGACTCCGTTGTCTTCATGTAGGAGATGATCGCCGGGATCATCGCGAGAGTCTGGAATACCGAAAGCAGCGCCAGCGGAAGCATCGCGTGGCCGAACAGGAAGCGGACCAGCGGCTTTCTCTTGCGAGGACGGTAACCGAATACATTTGCTCTTGCGCGGGAAACGTAATCGTCTGCCTCTTTCTTCGCACGGGCGGCCGCTTTTCGAAGTTCCTTATCCGACTTGGACTCGACCGCTACCGTGAACATCTCGGTCTGAAGGAGACGGCGGGATACAAGAAGCGCGATGACGGCAAGTAATACAGACGTCAGGCAGCACATGGCGATCGGAAGGACTTTCATCGTTCCCATCAGGCAGTCGCCGATTCCGTAGAAATGTCCGTAGATCGGCAGATAGTAGTTGATCACATTCGGAGATGTCGTGTTCATGCAGGTCACGCAGGCAACAAGAACGATCAGGAAGATCGGCAGGAAGGCCGTCTGCGCGGATACGATCGAGTTACTCATGCAGGAGATAAGGATCGTGATCGCGGAGATCATGACCGCAAGTGACAGCGCCAGGAAGAGCGTTCCGAGGACACCGGACGGAGACGTTCCGAATATGATCAGAAGTACAAGGATGCCGCATGGGATAAGCGCGTGCAGAAGCACTCCCAGGAAGTTGCCGAGTACGATCGTTCCCCTCGTCATCGGAGTCATCAGAAGCGCGGCAAATGTGCCTCTCTCCTTCTCACCCGCGATCGCGTTCATGCCGATCAGCATACAAACGTACATGATGAAGATAAAGAACAGCAGCGGCACGACGAGACGGAACAGCCTGTCTTTGGCCATATTCCCATACGTAGGTCTTTCCAGCGCCTCTGTCGTGATCCACGGAGTGTCGAATTCAGGAAGAGTGACGCCCAGTTCATCAGAAAGATATCGATAGTATCTGTTATCAAAAACTTCTTCCAGGAATTCGTCCCGCATGCTCGCGTACTCGAGATGATCCGTCGAGATAAACGTCAGGATCTCCGGCTTTTCGGGGACATATTTTTCCAGTGCTTTTTCATCGAAATCTTCTTCGAAAACGATGACCATATACGCGTCGTATTCATCCATCCATTTCGAGAACGTGAACACATCGTAGTATGCGTCCGTTTTCTTGTACTTGATCCCGTAGCGCAGATTCAGGTATTTCGACTTCGCGTATTCTCTAAAAGAATCCGGCGCGTTGACCATGACGACATTTGAGTCATAGTCGTTGCCGTCATCTCCCATTCTGCGCTCGTACCACATACGCATGATGCTGGTAAAATACAGGAGCACTACAATGACAAATCCGAGGCATGCCACAAGTGTGATCACAGAAGCCTGTGACCGCATCGAATGGTTTTTGCCGAATGTTTTTCGGATCAATGCCCGTAGTGAGCGATTCATTCTTAACCCTCCCTGTGGTATTCGGAATACAGTTTGAAGAATGCCTCTTCAAAGTTTTTGCTGTTGGTCTTTTCGGTAAGTTCAGGAGCCGATCCCTGATCAACGATACGTCCGTCCACCAGGATCGCGATCTCATCGCAGAGCTGCTCGGCGACCGAGAAAATGTGTGTGGAAAGAAGCACGCAGCAGTTCTTTTGCTTCAGTTCCAGAAGATAATCCATGACCTGCCTTGAGGTCAGGATGTCCAGTCCGTTCGTCGGCTCGTCAAAGATGATCACCTCCGGACGGTGGATCAGAGAGATCACGATAGAGACCTTCTGCTTCATGCCGGTGGAAAGCTCGGCGATCTTTTTGTCCGCGAAAGGAGTGATGCCGAATCTTGTGAAACTCTCTGTTTTTCTTGCCTCGATCTCCTCTTGCGGGATGTCATAAAGCTCGCTGAAAAAGCGGAAGAGCTGATTCGGTGTCGAAAGCGGATCGAGCTTGATCTCCGTCGTGAGAAAACCGATCCTCTTTCTTACTTCCTGCGCGGAGGAAGTCGTGTCCATCCCACAGATCGAGACCAGACCGGATGTCGGCATAAGAAGCGTCGCGATCATCTGCATGAGCGTTGTCTTTCCGGCTCCGTTCGGGCCGAGAAGACCGAAGATCTGCCCCTTTTGCACCTGGAAGCTGACATTGTTCACGACCATGTCGCTCTTGTTATATCTTTTACTTACGTGGTTTACCGAAATCATCTTGCCCTCCTTCTGAGATATGGATCATGCCGTCCTGACTTCTGATGCATGCCGCAAAGAGCAGTGCCGCGACGAGCAGATTGATTGAGCTTACTATGATGAAGTTGCCGACCGTTTCTTTTCCTAAGAATATATCTCGGATCAGCATGATCGAGTTATGGATCGGGATCAGGTATTCCGCCAGGAGCGCGTCAGACGGGCGGAACATATTGCCGAAGAATTCGACGATCAGAAGGACCAGCGGGACCTGAAGATTCATGATCACATCCTGCATTCTTCGGATCTTAAACGTAATACCGAAGCAGACCATGGCCATGATGACCGCCGCGAACAGAAGCGCGATGAAGAACATGAGAAGCTGCGGAAGTGTCAGGAACAGACCGAACGGCAAAAGAGAATACGCGCTGTTGCTCCTGTTCAGCCATGAGGAGAAAAACAGGAGAAGGTACGTCACAACGGCTCCCACCATCCCGACAAATATGACCATAAGCGCTTTTCCCATGATAATCGCCTGCTTGGATATCGGTGACAGATAGACCTTCGTAAGAAATCCGTTCTGGCGCTGGGAAGCGAGTGTTTCCGCTGTCAGCGAGTAGATACAGTAATACATCAGAAGGATCATCATGCTCGGGATCGTCCTGGCGGCACCGGTATTTGCCGTCGCCCGGTTTCTCGTAACAAAAGTAAACGGGTTGAAATCATCTACTGACCATCTGTCTCCGCCACCAGCTTCCAGATAAGGAGTTCCGAGTTCTTCCATAAGATAGTCGGAATAGGCATCTCCTAAGTCCTGCTTGAACTGTTCGGCCTGAAGATAATTGCTGTATTGTCCGTCGTAAAAGATCTCGACGCGCGAAAAAAGCGTCCTCGTACTCTGCCCGAGCGCAAGACGCTGATAGTATTCTTCGATCACATCATCGAAATCGGTTCTTTCATTGTTCTCGGCAGCACCGAAACAAACGACGATACGGCCTTTTTCCATCAGGTCGGAAAAGTATTTCGGCCCAAGCTCGACCGCTTCGTCTTCGTCATACCAGGTGAAAGAATAAAAGGATGATTTTTTATACGAGTCCACGAAATCCACAAAAGAATCCGGGGCGCCGATCACGGTAACAGGTCGGCTCTGCAGGCTGCCGGTCGTCAGGTAATTCATAAGAAGCGGGAATACATTGATCGCGGCCAGAAGAAGAAGCGCAGGCAGAAGAAAAACCGTCATGGTCTTTCTCCAGTTCCCGATGATCTTACTCATCTCCCATTTAAAGATCGTAGATGTGTGCCGCATTCTTACCTCAATAAAATACCATTTACCATTCTGCCCCAAAGGACAGATCAGCGCAACAAAAAATCTTTATCTGTGATTTCATTATATCGGCTGACCCCTTCAGGAAAGTTAAAGCAAACATTCAGTTTTTATGAACATTCTGAAAACTCAACCGAATTAGAGCAAAAAGTATCTCCCTTGTGGCTCATACAGTTTGCTGAAGCAAAACTCGCCACTCGGGAGATCTTTTTACACTTGAATAATCGGTCGTCAGAGACGGAACTTATTTAACGAGTTCCTCTGTCTCCTGAGCGATCGCGAGCTCCTCGTTTGTCGGGATGATCGCAACTGTTACCTTGGAATCGTCAGCAGAGATAACTGCTTCGGAACGCAGACCGTCGTTCTTCTTCGGGTCGATCTTAACGCCCATGAACTCGAGGCCTTCGCAAGCGTGAGCACGGATGTAGTCTGTGTTCTCGCCGATACCTGCTGTGAAAGCGATAACGTCAACACCACCCATAGCGGCAGCGTAGGAACCGATGATCTTTCTTGCCTGATACTCGAACATTTCGAGAGCGAGGGTCGCACGCTCGTTACCTTCGCGGGAAGCCTTCTCGAGATCTCTGAAGTCAGAGGATACACCGGACAGACCTTCAACACCGGACTTCTTGTTCATGAGAACATCGATGTCATCCGGGCTCATGTTCTCGTTTGTCATAAGGAACGGAACGATCGCCGGGTCGATATCACCGCAGCGTGTACCCATGCAGATACCTGCAAGAGGTGTAAGACCCATGGATGTATCCACGCACTTACCGTGGTCAACAGCTGCGAAAGAGGAACCGTTACCGAGGTGGCATGTGATGATCTTGATGTTGTTGTAGTCTTTACCGAGGAACTCAGCAGCACGACGGGAAACATAACGGTGGGAAGTACCGTGGAAACCGTAACGGCGGATGGAATACTTCTCTGTCAGTTCATAAGGAAGTGCATATGTATAAGCCTTCGGCGGCATTGTCATGTGGAAAGCCGTATCGAATACAGCAACTTGCGGTGTGCCCTCAGGAAGTACGGACTCGCATGCCTCGATACCTGTGAGGTTTGCCGGGTTGTGCAGAGGTCCCAGAGGGAAGCACTCACGGATAACTCGCTTAACGTCATCGTTTACGATAACGGACTTGCTGTAGTACTTACCACCGTGGAGTACGCGGTGACCTACTGCCTTGATCTCGGCGATATCGGAAAGAACACCGTGATCCTTGTCAACGAGAGCGTTAAGGATCATCTTAACGGCAACCTTATGATCCGGCATCGGATCTGTGCAGATGAAATCTTCCTTGCCCGGAGCCTTGTATGTGAGCTTGCCGTCGATACCGATACGCTCGGCATTACCCTTGGCAAGAACGTCGCCGGTGGATGTTTCAAAGAGCTGGAACTTGCAGGAAGAACTTCCGCAGTTGATAACTAAAATCTTCATTCATTTTCTCCTTCGATAATGTTATTTCAAAAGTAAAGCGGGGCATTTCTGTCCCGCTTCTGATTTTGACTTAGGAATTCTGAGCCTGTACAGCTGTGATAGCGATTACACCAACGATATCCTTCGCGGAGCATCCACGGGAGAGGTCGTTGACCGGCTTTGCGATACCCTGGCACATCGGGCCGTAAGCTTCTGCCTTGCCCAGTCTCTGAACCAGCTTATATCCGATGTTACCTGCGTCGAGGTCAGGGAAGATAAGAACGTTTGCCTTACCTGCAACGTTGCTGTTCGGAGCCTTGCTTGCGCCGATGGACGGAACCATAGCAGCGTCAGCCTGGAGCTCACCGTCGATAGCGAACTGCGGATATTCTTCTTTAGCGATCTTTGTAGCTTCAACAACCTTTGTAACGTCGTCGTGCTTCGCGGAACCCATAGAAGAGTGGGAAAGAAGAGCGACTACCGGCTCTTTGCCGACGAGCTGCTTGAAGGAAGCGGCGGAAGAACCTGCGATAGCAGCGAGCTCTTCCGGATTCGGGTTCTGAACGAGACCACAGTCACCGAATACGAATACACCGTCTTCACCGTACTCGCAGTCCGGAACGACCATTACGAAGAAAGCGGAAACGAGCTTTGTGCCCGGAGCTGTCTTGATGATCTGAAGGGACGGACGAAGTGTGTTTGCCGTGGAGTGGCAGGCACCGGAAACGATACCGTCACCGTCGCCCATCTTGACCATCATGCAAGCGTAGTACATATAGTCACCGAGGAGAGTCTTCTCAGCTTCTTCCGGTGTCATGCCCTTTGCCTTACGGAGCTCATAGAAGCCGTTGATGTACTCCTGTGTCTTCTCGTAAGTGTGCGGGTTGATAATTGTTGCCTTGGAAATATCAAGTCCTTCGCTGTTCGCCTTAACTTCCTCATCTGTGCCGATGATGATCAGGTTCGCGATGTCCTCAGCGAGGATCTCTGCTGCCGCCTCAAAAGTTCTTCTGTCCATGGACTCAGGAAGAATGACGGTCTTCTTGTTGCTCTTAGCTTTTGCTTTAATCTCGTCAATAAATGCCATAAATCAATCGCCTGCCTTATTCATTATTTTAAATAATTATGCCTAAATATTATACTCTCGTCATTTCTGCTTGGCAACGTCACGGAAACGAAAAAAGAAGTGCTTTTCTGCTCGAAAAGCACCTCTCTGCTTGTCCGTTTATTTGGTCTTCAGTCTCTCCCGGACCTGATCGTAATCCACTTCTCCGATATCCGGACGGTAGCGCTTGACCATCTGCGCGAAGGTTGCCGAATCGGCTTCCAGCTCAAAACCGACCGAGACGTACTTCAGATCGCCTTTTTTGATCTTCTTCGCCAGTGACTTGTCCATCTTTCCGGTACATCTGACCTCAGGAATGATCGGGCGCAGATTTTCATCAAGAAGCGAGACCATATATGTCGTCGACATGACCGAGTTTCCGTGGCCGTATTTGTTGACCATCTTGACAGTATGCGTATACATCATGACACTCTTGATGTCGTCCAGTTTGTAGAAGTAGGCCAGATATCCCATCGCCTTCTGCGTTCTGGTCATCAAGATCGAGTTATTGTCGATCGGGACTCCGTCGTATGTCTCACGGATGATGTAGCCGTCCTCAGTGAAATGAATGGCTTTAAACGACTCCTTAAAAGGATGTTCAGCATTCAGATCCTCGAGGAACTTGTCTCCGATCTTCTTGTTCTTTTTCTTACTGGCTTTACTCGTCAGGACAACGATGATCACGATAACGAGCGGAATGATGAGCATCCCCGCGATGCCTCTGATGACAGTACCTGCAGATTTTTCGGACTGCGCAAGCAAAAATAGAATATTCATAGAACCCAACCCCTTCCATGCAATTACAGTCATTATATCATGCAGAGGCAGTTATTCCCGAGAAAAGATCAGGACGGCTCTGTTCCGAATATCGCCTTGTCTCCGGATCTTATCACGATCTTATCCGCGGCGCCTCTGGAATAGTCATCGGAAAGGTCAAAGTCGGACCAGTCGTTGTGATGGATCGAGAACTGAACGACGAGCTTATCCCCGGCCGCAAGTTTTCCCGATCCGAAAGAACCGATCGTGCAGACCGTATCCGCGCCCGTCTTTTTCGGATCCACCTTGGCAAAAGTACCCGTAACGCTGTTGATCGCCGTGTAGTTTCCACCTTTGGCGTTTACCGCCGAATGATAGCAGTCGAAAGCAAGCACTCCCGAGTTTTCGTTCGTGAAGTAGTAAAGGATCGAAAGTGAACCGAGGTCGATCGTGTCTTTCCCTGTGTTCTCGATCGTCATGTTACCCGCGACCGCGTTGCCTTTGCCGCTCATGTTGTACTCGATCGAAACAGATACCGTGCCGTTTCCGGAAGGCGCCGAAGGCGCCGCCGGAGCGGTCGTTGTCTGAGCCGGTGTCGTATCCGAAGGCGCATCCGGAACCGGCGCCACACTGCTTCCGTCCGGAGTCTGTCCATAAACGAGAACACCGTCTTCAAAGAGGCAAACCTGTGCCGAAGACGCGGCATCCGAAGGAAGTCCGGTCACACGGAACTGTACTTCTTTTTTGTATTCTTCCTGTCCGCCCGGATAGCAGGAATACTCCTTGAAAAGCACCTGTACATACGCGTTCCCGCTCTGATCCTGTTTGATCTCGATGGAACGGGTATCCTGTGAATACGAAGACGAAACCGAAAGGTCGGACAGTGCTTTTCCCGAAGGAAGCGCGAAATAGTAGCGCAGCTCGAGATCCTTCGGCGCTCTTGCCGGCCATCCCGTCATGTTATAAGTGATCGCCTTGATCTCCAAAAAGTCAGATCCGCTCGCGTTGACGGTCGCGTCCACTTTATACTCTTCGCCGACTGCCTCTCCCGCGCCGAATCCGGTCAGCGTCTGGCCGTGATAGCGGGTGTAGAGCTTGGCCATAAGGCCCGTAAAACCGGCATTATAGTCGCACGCAACTTCGTTGGTATTGTAGTTAGAAACTTCATCGGTATATCCGTCCGAAGCGTCCGGGCCGCCGACCAGCGCGCCGCAAAGCACGTGTCTCGAAGTTCCGGGTTCGTTCATGTTGTCGCAGTAGGAACCCTGCGCCGTACGGTGGTGCGGGTGCTGCGGATAGCTGTCGCCGAATCCGATCACATAGGAAAAGCCCGTGTCGCCCAGCGCGTAGTTCGCCTGTGAAACGGCGAAGTTCCAGTACGTATCCTTCTTTGCCGACGGGCAGAGATCCGTCTCGCTGTAGACCGCCGCGACAAATCCCGTGGTCGTCGCGTAGCGCAGAGATCCCCAGCTGTCCAGCCATGCAAGGCCCTTCGGCGTATACGTGATGCGGTCGCCCGAAGCGGTTCCCGTCGTCCAGAAATCGAGATGCTGCTCGATTGCCTGCGTATAGGTGCTCTCACCTGTTTCCTGTGCAAGAAGGAGTGCCGCGCCGATGTGCACATCGTCCCAGCACAAAGACCAGTTGTAGTCCTGATTTGCCTTCGGATAGTACTCTTTTGCCTTACTTAAGTAAGCACCGTCACCGGTCGCGCGATAAAGCCACACGCCCGCCCAGCAGAGCTCGTCGTAGTATCCGCTCCAGGAGTTGTAGAAGCCGTTCGCGGCGGTATATCCGTCATCGCTCTTGTACTTGTCGGCAAAGGCGAAAAGGGACTTCGCATGTTCGAGGCAAGTCGCACTGAAAGCAGGATCGATCTCTTTGAAAAGAATGCCGCAGACGGCCAAAGAAGCGGCTGATTCCGCGGTTACCGCCGAGCCCGGATGATTCGCGTCGACATAGTAGGACGGACGTCCCATCTGGTACTCAACGCACTCGCCGCTGCCCCACCAGCCGTGATCCGCGTTACCGTCACCGACCTGGTAGTAATAAAGCTCATCCGAAGGATGGCACTTGATGAAATACTCATTTGCCCAGCGGATATCCGCGAGCGCGTACTCAAGCTGCTTGCTCTCTACATATGCGTCCGGATCTTCGTAGACCGACCAGCCGAGAACAGACGCGGTATAGGCCATCGGAAGATTGAATTTGACGTTATCGCCGGCATCGAACCAGCCTCCGGAAAGATCGAGTCCCGCGTCGGAACCGTCCTTGAGGCAGGAGTCTCCGCGCCAGTTCGAACGTGTCTGCTCCGGAAGATCTCCGCTTCGTTGCAGTTCATAGAAAAGAAGCGACTTCTGAAGCGCTTCGCCGTAGTTATATTTTCCGCTGCCTTCGGTTCCCTCGTAACCGTCACCGTTGATCGTTCCGATCTTTCCATCAGACCCGGAATCCACCACCGACGGAAGTGTCGGAAGCGAAATGTCCGCCGACTCAGAAGCCTCAGTATCCGTAACTTTGGAAGATATTTCTCCGCTTTCCGAAGAAGCATCGACGACATTCTCGATCGAGGGTTCTCCCGATGTATCTTTCGCGTCGTTTTTCTTCGCGAAAGTCTTTTTCCATGCGTAAACGACGCCGCCGATGACCAGCGCCACCATAAGAAAAATGCCGCATAACACGGCAATTTTAGTCTTCTCTTTCATCTTTTCCGACTTCATTGATGTCCAGCTCCTGTGTTGAGACTTTGGTGTAGTGAAGGATGTCGTCCATCCTCAGACTCTGCGCGTAATTGACGAAAGTGAAAGCCTGTCCGGCTCTTCCGGCTCGGCCCGTTCTTCCGATACGATGCAGATAGTATTCGTTTTCATTCGGTACTTCAAAGTTAAATACCGTGTCGATATCGGAAACGTCGATACCTCTCGCGGCCACGTCCGTCGCGACGAGTATGTTGAACTTTCCTTTTCGGAAATCATCCATGATGCGGTTTCTCGCGCCCTGTCCGATATCACCATGCAGACACTCCGCTTTGTAGCCGAGTCTCTTGATGCCCTCGGTCACGACACGCACACGCGTCTTCGTGTTGCAGAAAGCCATGACACGGTTACAGTTATACGTTTCCATGAGTTTGCCGAACGCGTCCATCTTCTCTCTTTCTTCGAGGTGCAGGATGTACTGGCTGATCTTCGGCATGTCTTCTTCCTTCGGAGCGACCTCGATCTCGTCCGCGCCGTCCATGTATTCCCATGTGATGTTCATGACTTCACGGCTCATCGTCGCCGAGAACATCGCGATCTGCTTGTCGGAAGGCGTGAGCTTCATGATCTTTCGGATGTCCTTGATAAAGCCCATGTCGAGCATCTTATCCGCCTCGTCGAGAACAAGTGTATAGATATCGGAGATGTTGATGTTTTTGTGCTGCACGTGATCAAGAAGTCTTCCGGGAGTCGCGACTACGATGTGCGGTTTTTTCTTGAGCATCTGGATCTGCTTATCCATCTTCTGTCCGCCGATGATCCCGCAGATCTTTAATCCCTTGATAAAAGCACCTAACGCGCGAAGTTCCGTGCAGATCTGAAGCGCGAGCTCTCTTGTCGGGCAAAGGATCAGCGCCTGAACGAAATCGGCATCCATGTTGAGGTACTCCAGGATCGGGATTCCGAACGCGAAAGTCTTACCCGTTCCCGTCGGCGCCTTCGCGATCACGCAATGGTTATCCATGAGAAGCGGGATCGCCTGTTTCTGTACTGAAGTCGGTGTTGTCATGCCCATTTTCGCAAGGGCGCGCATGATCTCATCAGAGAGATCCATCTGATCAAAAGAAGTGTATTCCAATTAATTATTCCTCGATTTCCGTTTCCTTTTTCTGCGGCACAAAATAAACCATATCGTAAAGTTCGGAACGCCGCTTGGTAGATTCGAAAACATTATTGTATGTAAGGATGTTGTACTCATTGATGATGCCGGTACGATCCGGAACATCCTGCAGATCATAGTATTTGTTTCCGAGACTGTCGTGGATACCCATAGGTGTAAGGATCGGGTACTGGTCGTAGCAGTCCGCGATCAGGAGATTATACGCCGGAAGATCGATGTCCGCCATCTGAAGAAGCAGAGTGGACAGGTAGTTCAGGCTGATCTCCTTGACCTCATATTCCGGAATGTCGTAGTTCGCCCAGATGAAGAAGTCGGTCTTATAAAGCTGCATCAGTTCTTCACTGGAAAGATCCTCAAGTTCTTTTCCGAGAAGTGTCTCATAGAAACCGTTGAGCATGCTCGGCAGATGGTCCCCGAAGAAGCAGATGAGTACCGGCTCATCAACGGCGCTGAAGTAGTCGATCAGCTCCTGGATGGCGATATCGCTCTGTCTGGCAAGAGTCAGGTACTGCTCTGTTTCCGGGAACTTTTCAGGATACTCGACAAGACGGACATCCTGATTGAAATCCGGATCGTTGCTGTTATAAGCGCCGTGGTTCTGCATCGTTACGTTGAACAGGAACAGCGGGTGCTTCGGATCCTTATGCTCATAAAGATCGATCAGTTTTTCGTATGAGCTGTGGTCAGAAATATACGAACGGAAATATGTGCAGTCATCATCGAAATCGTCGATGGAAAGGAAGCGGTCAAAGGCCATGCTTCCGTATACCGCCGGACGGTTCCAGCCACTTGCCAGATACGGATGGATGGCTGCCGTCTGATATCCCTGGCTCTTCAAGAAACGCGGAAGTGATCCGGTGATCGAACCGATATACTGCTGGTACGGGATACTTCCATCCGGGAAGAAAAGCATCGAGTTACCTGTCAGGAACTCGAATTCGGAATTCGCCGTACCGCCACCGTAAACAGAAACGCTGAGATCGCCGTATACGATGTTATCGCCCTGCTTTAAGGCATCCATGTTCGGATGCATCGGCAGGTTCGTTTCAAAATCACCGACCGCGGACATGTCGGAATAAGACTCGTTCATGATGCAGATGATCGTCGGCTTCTCATCTTCCTGAAGGACCCTCTGACCTTCCAGCGCGTGCTGTTCTTTTTCAGCTTCGTATTCGAGCATGACATCGTTCGGAAGGATATAATGCTCGTCCTGGTTCTCGATCTTTTCTTCGAGCATCTGTACCTGGTCGATGCTGTAGTCATCCGGGACTTCGACGACCAGGTGCTGGGCATTCATGGTAAGTGCCACCAGAAGACCGTTTTTCATGTAGTTCAGACGCTGGTTACTTGCGTCGTTCACGACACCCATTCTCTCCATCATACTGAAATTCGCTTCCTGATATCTTCTGGAGTCGATCAGCGTGACCGTCAGGAAAACAACCAGAACCGCGCCCACCATACCTAAGAAAGCACGGTGCTTTTTGCTCGCGATACCGTATCTGCACTTGGTAATGATCAGGGTCGTTAAGATGAAAAGAAGTGTCGCGATAATAAGGATCGGTGTCAGTTCTACTCGATAACTTCCCGAAACGTTCATGGCCGTTTTCAGTGTAACGACATCCCAAACTACCATCGGCGTGCCTCTCCAGACAAGCTTGAAGTAGTTGAAGATCGCGACCGAGAAGATGAGGATATTCGCGATGATCGTCGTCAGACGGAATCTGTTAAAGATGACGAACAGCACAACATAGATCACGAGGTAGTAAACGTAGTTGAGGAAATATGCCGCAATGGATTTTTCCAGAACGGAGTTGCCGTTAAGAAGCTCCGTAACGATGAACATCAGGATCGGCATGGAGAACAGTACCGCGAAGGTCATGTATTCTCGGCCCTTTACAGAAAGATCGACGTGAACGATCGCGATCAGCGCGCAGAGGAATACCAGTAAGATACTGACGAACATCGCAAGATAATCCATGCGGGAATAGCGTACCTGAGTATTGCACTGCAGATGCAGACCCGGCGACATGCCCGGGTAGGAAACTTCGCCCAGTGCGTCCTGAACATCGGAAGATACCCATACGGACGGAACTTCTTCGCCGTAAGTATCGACCGCTTCGAGTGACATGATATATGTTTCCGTGATATCCAGGTCTTTTTTGATCTTAAAGCGCAGATACTCATTGTCCTTGATCTTTTTGATCGGAACAGACTCTTCGTAAACGATCTTTCCGTCTTCCTTGGAAAGAGTGAAGTGCAACGATCCCTGAGGAGCCATAACGTTACCGGACTCCAGGTTGGTCGCCATTCGGATCTCGATAAAATCGACGTGAGGCTGCTCAGGAGTAAACGGCTGCTGAAGCGGCTTTCCGCCGTTGATCTTTCCGATCGGATGGGGATTGGTTCCCAGGCAGGAAACGGTCTTTCTGAAAGCAAAAACTCCTGACGCAAATACGACAGTCAGCAGAAGCGCGACCATAACTATGAGCACCATAGTCCAGCGCAGTCTGTTCTTCGTCAAACTGAAAGGTTTTTTCGTAAACTTGATCAAGTGTCCCTCACATCACACGGATACGCATACATATCCTAGTTTAATCGTACGCTACCTATTATAAGGGGTTTTTCATTTCTTTCAATCTCATACCCGATTGTATAATTGCACAGAATTCGGCGCATTACACGTTATTCGTTATAAAATTATCGTTTTTCGATAAAAAATGCTTGCATTTCGATAATGACCGTGTTACTATAAGCTCAAGCTACATTCTGTATTGGAGGTGCATTGATATGAAAACATCTAACAAGACCGGTTACGGTATCTGGCTCAACCTGACCCTGGCTGCCTGCGCCGTCTTTTTCTTCAGCTGCCTGATGGGCGATATCTTCGGATATTCTGTCTGTGATTTCTACTGGAAAGGAACTCTTTCCAACGAAGGTTATGTTTCCTGCCTGTCTTTTTTGAGTGATGAAAAGGTCCGTTTTTACGTATTCCTTACGTGCTTCTACCTTTCTACGATCCTCACCTATCCGATCATCTACTGTGTCGTGAATCTGGTCATGAACATCAAAAAAGAGAAGATCTTCGATAAGGCCAATACCCGCCTGATGACGATCATCACGGCCTGCTGCTTCCTGATCTGCCTGATCTGCCTGATCGGAGCTGCCGCTACGTATTTCCTCTTCGTGATCTCTCTAGTCGGTCTTTTCGTAGGACTTGTCGTCCAGTGTGTTCGCCTTGTCATGGATAAAGCCATCGATATGCGAAACGAACTGGACCTTACAGTATAAGGTGGTGATCATATGGCAATCATAGTTAACTTAGACGTAATGATGGCAAAGAGAAAGATCTCCTCGGGAGACCTCGCCGAAAAGATCGGGATCACCCCGGCCAACCTCTCTATCTTGAAGAACCAGAAAGCCAAAGCCGTCCGCTTCAGTACACTGAACGACATCTGCGAAGCGCTTTCCTGCCAGCCGGGAGATATCCTGGAATACCAGCCGGACCAAAAGGAGTCGTAACCCCGGCATAAGAACCCTCTAAAGGAGCGAAAAATGGACACGAAAACAAAGCAGGCTGAGACCCTGAAATATCTCAGCCTTGGGTTAAGTTACGCTTTTTCATACGCTTACATCTGGCTATTTACCATGCACAGCAATAGCCCGGTCGCGATCACGGTCTTCCTGACATGCCTTTCTCTCGGCGCGATCCTGTGGCTGGAGATCTCCATCCGAAGACAACATCTTCTCGGGCATTTCACCCCGAACCGTTTCCAGCGCAAAGAGACGATCTTCTGGGAAGTGATCCTGGTCCTCCTTTCCGTCAGCACCCTCTCCGGTGACATGAAGGCACTGAGTCTTTTCTTCATCCACGTCGTCGCCATCTACATGGTGCTTTCCGGAACCGGACATCTTCTTTCCGAACGCACTTCCTGCCTGCTTCCGGCAGACCTTGCGAACGGAGGCATCCGTCTTCCTTTCGGAAACATTTTCTCCAGGATCCCCACCATCATCGGCTATTTCCGTGGTTCGAACGAGACCGTCGAAGTCGTCCTTCCCGACGGAACGACCGTTGCCGGACAGAAAGTGAAAAAGCCCGCCGGTTACTCCTTTGGCGTCTTTTTCGTACTTGTCATCATCGTCGCATTCTTCTTCGCGGCTCTCGATAATCTTGTTTCCGTCGACAGCCATTTCGGAGAAGCGGCCATCGCTTTTGACCGCTTCCTCGAATCGCTCACATTCACCGAAGCGTTCGGCAGATTTATCTTTAGCATTCCGGTCGGCGCTTTCCTTTTCGGACTGTTCCACGGAAGTGTGAAGAAAGATATTTCTACGGAAAAAGCACTGCGCGAGAAACTTGAGTCTTCTTGCCCGAAGCTGCGATTCATGCCGGACAAGATCCTCACCGTAGTTCTTCTTCTCTTCTCCACACTTTACGTGATCTTCTTCATCTCGCAGGCAAGTTACATGTTCAGTGCTTTCGCGGGAGTATTACCGGAAGAATTCACCGCCTCGGAGTACGCTGTCAGCGGCTTTTACGAACTGCTCAACGTCGTGCTCATCAACTTCGCGCTTCTGGCCACGATCCGCGTCTTCGGATCACATGACAGCAAGATCCTTCGAAATCTGAGCGTGGTCCTCATGGCCGAAAGCATGCTCTTCGCCACGATCTCCGCGTCCAAGATCATCCTGTACATGTCGAGATTCGGATACACCTACTCCAGGATCCTCGGCCTCTGGGGCACCTCAGTGGTATTCGTAGGATCGATCCTCGCGATCATCTACCTGACGAAGAAAAAGCAGACATTCGCACCCTGGATGTGGTACTCATCAAGCAGTTATGTTTTAACAGCATTTATCACCTGGTGTTTTACATAAAAGTTGCGCTAAGAAAGATTTCGACGTGCCTCTGAGAACGTAGTTCGAAGCGAAGCACGAGAAACTTTCTTAGCGCATTCTTTTTCTAAACCAAGTGATTATTTGTCAAATACAAAGGCTTTCGGGAGAAGATCGGAAAGTGTGCAAACATTTACTTTTCCGTTTTCTTCAGTAATGATCTCGAACGTAGCGAGATCGACGTGTTCGCTTAGTACCTGTCGGCATACGCCGCATGGGTAACATGGATCTTTGGGTTCCTCACCTGAAGGCGCGCCGACGATGGCGATCGCGCTGAACTCTTTTTCTCCTTCGCTGATGGCCTTGGCAAGAGCGACACGCTCCGCGCAAAGGCTCGGCGAAAAGACGGATGATTCGATATTACAACCGCGGTACACTTTCCCCTCCTTGGTTACAAGTGCCGCGCCGACGGAGAATCCGGAGTACGGTGCATACGCCATCTTCCGCGCCTCTTTTGCTTCTTTCAGAAGTTTTCCGTTATCCATTTTTACCCCGCCCTTCTTTTCTTTTTTCGCGGCCGAAGGCCGCCCCCGCTTTTGATGCTTTTTACTTTACCAGACGGCTTGTTCCGAGACGGTCCGCACCGGCCTCGATCATGGCCTTTGCGTCCTCAAAATCCTTGATGCCGCCGGCCGCTTTTACCTTCACTTCCGGAGCCGAATATTTACGCAGCAGCGCGACGTCTTCTACCGTCGCTCCGCCCGTCGAAAAACCGGTCGATGTCTTGATGAAATCCGCCTTGGCCTTGCTGACCAGTTCGCACATCTTGATCTTCTCTTCTTCCGTCAGCTGGCAGGTCTCGATGATGACCTTGAGGATCACGCCCTCGCAGGCTTCTCTCATCGCCAGAAGTTCAAGATACACGCGGTCGAAATTTCCGTTTTTCACATCGCAGAGATTGATGACCATGTCGATCTCCGAAGCGCCCTGACGGATCGCCTCTTTCGCTTCAAAAACCTTCGTTGCCGCGGTGGAATATCCATTCGGAAAACCGATGACCGTGCACACCGGAAGACGCCCTTTCAGGAACTGCGCCGCGTCATTGACGTAGCACGGAGGAATGCAGACACTCGCCGTACCCGCCTCAAGCGCCGCCGCACAGAGTGCTCTGATCTCGTCCAGCGTCGACGTCGTGCGAAGGAGCGTATGGTCTACTTTCGCGATGATCTTTTTTTCTTCTTCCGTATATTCTTTCATAAGCTTTCCTCTCTCATTTCCGGTTACTGTTTCTTGCCGAAAAGCACCTGTCTTCTTACTTCTTTCTCATGTCTTTCCAGAAGGATTCGCCGTCCAGATTCGTGGTGTTGATCCCGAAATAATCACCGATCGTTTTCGCGATGTCCGCGAAGCTCGATCTTGTGCCGAGATCCGTGCCCGGACGCACTCTTTCACCATAAGCCAGGAACGGTACATTCTCTCTGGAATGATCCGTTGACGGAGTCGAAGGATCGCAGCCGTGATCCGCGGTGATCATGAGGATATCGTCCTTCTGCATACGCGACAGGATCTCCGGCAGACGGTCGTCAAAATACGTCAGCGCCTCGGCATATCCGTGCACGTCATTTCTGTGTCCGTAAAGCATATCGAAGTCCACGAGATTTACGAAGATCAGACCCTCCTTCTGCGCGTCCATCGCGCCGAGTGTCTGCTCGATCCCGTCCTCATTTCCGGAAGTTCGAACCGACATGCCCACGCCTTTTCCGGCGAAGATATCGAAGATCTTTCCGACTCCGAAGACCGGGATCTTCGCCTCGGTCAGATCGTCCAGAAGCGTCGCTCTCGGCGGCTCGATCGAAAAATCATGGCGGTTGCTGGTTCTTTCGTAATTCGGATAATCGCCGATGAAAGGTCTTGCGATGACCCTACCGACACCGTGTTTTCCCACGAGCATTTTTCTCGCGATCTCGCAGTAGCGATAAAGCTCTTTTACCGGAACAACATCCTCGTGTGCCGCGATCTGGAAAACACTATCCGCCGAAGTATAGACGATGAGGTCACCTGTTTTCACATGCTCCTGACCGTAATCGCGGATCACTTCCGTTCCCGAATAAGGCTTGTTGCAGAGTGCTTTTCGACCGGTCTTCTCTTCAAATTCAGCGATGACTTCCTCCGGAAAACCATCCGGATATGTCGGCATCGGATCCGGTGAAATGATACCCGCGATCTCCCAATGCCCGATCGTCGTGTCCTTGCCCATGGAGGCCTCTTCCAGCCTTGCCCACGCGCCGACACCCTTGCCGTCCGGCTCGTCATACGGAAGCGCGTCCTTGATGCAGCCCATGCCGATCCGTCTCATATTCGCTATAGAAAAAGCACTGTCCTTCGAGCATGCCGCCAGCGTATGCGACCCTTCGTCACCGAAGGCCGCCGCATCCTTCGCGCCGCCGATCCCGCAGCTGTCCAGTACAATGAGTATGACTCTTTTGCCCATGTCGGTTCCTCGTTTTCTTTGTTTACTAAAATCACTTCTTATTATATCGTATAGTTGAAAGAAATCGACCTTGTCGGAGGATCTTCACATGCGCAAAAACCTAACGGGACGTCCGATCATCATGATCTCCCTGGACGCCATTTCAGACACTGACATCAACTATCTCCTCACGCTTCCGAACTTCAAAAAACTCGCTTCCTGGGGACTTTTGCACCGTCAGGTCGACTCGATATTCATCTCGAATACATACCCCGTGCACACCAGTATTTCAACGGGTGTCCTTCCTTCGGAACACGGACTTTTCGATAACGTCATCTACGATCCGTTCAAGAATTCGGAGAAGTGGCGCGCGCACAAAAAACTCATCAAGGTCAAGACGCTTCCCGAAAGAGCCAGAGAAAAAGGACTCGTTTCCTGCGCCATGATGTACCCCTGCACACCGGGCGAAAAGATCCGCTATCACCTGGCCGAGGTTCCGGGCACCGAGAGCATGTTGTTCCGCGGATTCAAGTTCGTGCACTACAGCTCGACCTTCCGCCTTTGCCCGAAATTTTTCCGCTACATGAAGAAGTGCAAGTCCTTCAACTACTTCGGCATCGACACATTTATCGCCTACACCGCGCGAGATCTGATCGCGAAGGAAAAGGCCGATTTTTACATGCTGCACCTGCAGGATACCGACCATCAGAAGCACCACACCGGCATCGATTCCGACATCACGAAGAAGTCGATCGAGTACGATGACAAGCTCCTCGGCAAGATCATCGAAGGCATCGAGGAAGCCGAAAAACGAGCCGGCGGCGATCCGGAAAAAGGCATCGCGCATTTCGATATCCTCGTCTTCAGCGACCACGCCTGCTTCAACGTAAAGACCAATATCAAGCCGAATGATCTCCTAAAGGAAGCCGGCATTCCCTTCGAAAACGCCTGGTTCCAGACCGTTAACGGCGCGTGCTTTCTGCATGTTGCTCCGGATCTTTCTTCCGACGCGAAAAAAGCACTGGACCAGTTCCTCGAAGATTTCAAGAACATGCCCGGCGTAAAACGCGAACTTACCAAAGAGGAAATGCATGACAGCGGCGCGATCGACGCAGGTTTTACCACCGGTTTTACGCCTGTTCCGGGAACCACCTTCGGCGCCATGAAAAAAGGCCAGCACGGCTATACGCTCGATAACGACGAATACAAGATCTTCTATCTCGAGATCGGTCCCGGCCTCATCACCGCCGACCAGAAAGGCACCTCCACATCCGGCGGAACTATTCTGGAAGTTGGAAAGAAAGCGATTGCGCTTGTAGATAAGATCAATACATAAAGAAGTCCGAAAGAAATATCGCAGGCGCGATTCCGCAGACGCAAAGCGTCGAGGACCAGCGCCAAGTTTTTCTTTCGGACTATTTTATTACTTCTTATCTCTGTACTCTTCCCGAACCGTCCCCGTTCATCAACGTCTCGACTTCCTTGACGCTGACGCGGTTAAAGTCGCCCGGGATCGAATGTTTCAGACAGCTTGCCGCCACGGCGAATTCGAGTGCTTCCGTATCGTGCTCATATGTGCGAAGACCATAGATCAGTCCTGCCGCGAAAGAGTCTCCGCCGCCGACACGGTCGACGATATCGCGGATCTCATATTTCTTGCTGACATAGAAAACGGAACCGTTATTGATGCATGCCGACCAGCCGTTATGGTCCGCGCTGTGGCTCTCGCGAAGCGTGACAGCGACCTTTTTCACATTCGGATAATCTGCGAGCACCTTGCTCGTCAGTTTCTCGTATTTATCGACATCGAGGTTTCCTTCTTCGACATCCACATCGAGCTCGATGCCCAGCGATTTCTGGCAGTCTTCTTCGTTTCCGATGACCACGTCTGTGTACTTCGTGATCTCCTGCATGATCTCTTTTGCATCGACTCCGTATTTCCAGAGGTTCTTTCGGAAATTGAGGTCCACGGAAACGGTGATGTCGCGCGCTTTTGCTTCTTTTACCGCTGCGATGGAAAGGTCCGCCGCGGACTTACTGATCGCGGGTGTGATGCCGGTAATATGTAACCAGTCTACCTCGGCAAAAGCACTATCCCAGTCGATATCGGATGGACCTGCTTCCGCCATCGTCGACCCGGCTCTGTCATAGATGACTTTACTCGGGCGCTGATTGGCGCCGGTCTCGAGAAAATAGATCCCCATCCTTCCGTCTTTTCGGATGATCTTATCTGTTCCGACTCCGAAACGGCGAAGTTCGGCGACGCATTCATCGCCGATCGTGTTATTCGGAAGCACCGTCAGAAAATCACACGGCATCTTGAAATTGGAAAGCGATACCGCGACATTCGCCTCGCCTCCGCCGAATGTCGCCTCGAATTCCGGACTTTGGAAAAAACGCTCATTTCCCTTTGTCTTTAATCTCAGCATGATCTCGCCGATCGTCAGTATTTTCTTCATGGGATTCCCTCCTTATTACTTCGCGGAAAAGATCTTTTCCTTCGCGCTCTTACAGAGCTCCATGATCTTTTCGAAGTTGTTCTCACGGATATCTTTTCCCGTCGCGACAAAACTTCCGCCCACGGCAACGATACATTTTTCCGAAGCAAACTCCGAAATGTTATCTAAATTTACGCCGCCTGTCGGAAGGAAGCGCATATCGCGGAAAACTCCCGATAATGTTTTGATCGCTTTGATCCCGCCGAAAAGATCCGCGGGAAAAAACTTCACCACGTTTAATCCTAAGTTTCTGGCCGCCATGATCTCCGTCGGAGTCACGCACCCCGGAACCACCGCGATGTTTTTATCTATACATGTTTTGACCACTTCTTCGGAAAACCCCGGAGAAACGATGAACTCGGCGCCTGCTTCGATCGCTCTACTGAGCTGATCTGAATCAAGTACGGTTCCCGCACCGACGATCATGTCGGGAACTTCTTTCTTTACCTTGGCGATCGCCTCCGCCGCGCACGCGGTACGAAAGGTGATCTCCATCATATCCACGCCACCGGAAAGAAGTGCTTTTGCACAGGGAACGGCATCGTCGATATTGTCGATCACGATGACCGGAACGATGCCGACATTTTCTATCCTTTTCAAGATGCTGTGACTATCCATGACAGCGCCTCCGAATCTGTGTTTTTTACCATCTGACATTCTAGCATATTTTATAAAAGAATACTATTCTTGCCACGCTTTTTTCTGTTATCTTCCGACTCTTTCTGTTATGATATTGTATAAGGGGATTTTCATTTGGGGATCTAATATAGGAGGCGGTTATGGCTAATTTGATCAACAACCAGTTTATGCTCAAGTCTTCCACGGCAGAGCGTCTTTATTTCGACTACGCGAAGAACTGTCCGATCATCGACTACCACTGTCATCTTGACGCGAAGGATATCGCCGATGATGTGTCATTTGAAAACATCACACAGCTGTGGCTTTCCGGCGACCACTACAAGTGGAGACTGATGCGTTCCGCCGGCATCGAAGAAGATTTCATCACAGGTGACGCCGATGACTATGAAAAGTTTATCGCCTGGGCAAGCGTCGTCGAGCGCGCCATCGGCAACCCGATGTACCACTGGTCCAGCCTTGAGCTTTATCGTTACTTTGATATCAAAGAACCTCTCGGCCTGAATAATGCCGACCAGATCTGGGAAACAGTAAATGCCAAGATCCAGAGCGGGATGTACTCCGCGCGCCAGATGATCGACAGATCCAATGTTGAACTTCTCTGCACGACGGATGACCCGATCGATGATCTTTCCGCGCACCGTCAGATCGCGGCAGATCTTTCCATGCAGACCCTCGTTCTTCCGACTTTCCGTCCTGACCGTGTCATGGATATCGAAAAGAACGGATATTATGACTATCTTTCCGCACTGGCTCATCCGGGCAGCACACCGACCAGCTGGATCGACCTAAAGGTTCTTCTAAGCCAGCGTCTCGATCACTTTGCCGAACAAGGCTGCCGCCTTTCCGACCATGCTATGGAAAGATTCGTATTTGTTCCGACCACCGACAGTGAAGCGGAACAGGTATTCCACAAGAAGATGTCCGATCCGGACACTCCGCTCACCGAACATGAGATCGTCGTTTATAAGAGCGCGCTCCTTCTGTTCTTCGCGACAGAATGTCACGCCCGCGGATGGACGATGCAGTTGCACTTTGGATGCAGAAGAGATAACAATGCATCCAAGCTTCTTTCTCTCGGACCGAACAGCGGCTATGACACGATTTCCGGCGACAGCAACTTCGTCGCTCCTTTGGCAGATTTCATGAGCCTTCTCGATTCACACGATTCTCTTCCGAGAATGATCCTTTACAGTCTGAATCCGAATGATGACCCGATCATCGACACACTGATCGGCTGCTTCCAGAATGGTGGTAATTCCATGAGGATCCAGCACGGTGCCGCATGGTGGTTCAACGATAACGAGCGCGGCATCAGAAATCATCTGCGTTCTCTTGCCTCCCAGAGCTATCTTCCGGGATTCATCGGAATGCTCACCGATTCCAGAAGTCTTCTCTCTTATACCCGTCACGAATACTTCAGAAGGATCCTCTGCGATTACCTCGGAGAACTCGTTGAGCGCGGCGAATTCGTCAAGGACATGGAACTCGTCGGATCCATCGTACAGGATATCTGCTATAACAACGCAAGAAGGATCTTCATGTCGGAAGAGGAGTGATCTTCCGTTTAAAAATCTAAAAATGTGTAAAAAAAGAACTGTTCGCGTGGAACATATTCCAAGCAAGCAGTTCTTTTTTTGAAAAAATGAAAAAGACGATCCAGGATAATGTGGGAGAACATTATCTAACGGATTTCGAAAATGAATAAGCCGCCACTCAATTAAGGAATAGCGTTGAGAACATCACTGATCGCCTCGTTGTGTGCAGAGATGCTCTGTGTGGCGGATTCCGCCCTGTTCAGGTATACAGAAACAGTAAAGAAAATAACTACGGCAAGAATCATGATGATAGCGATTACCAATACCATTTCAACCAATGTAAAACCTTTTTTCGACTTATGTAATTTAACCATTCCCCTACCCTCCAAAAATCGATACGTGGTTATTCACAGTTCGTTCATATTTATGACACAATTATACTCTGCGTTTTTTGGAAATGCAACGGCTTTTTCTAAAAATTTCCGCTTTTTTCAGTGTTTTTTGCACTTTTTTGACCTAATTGCCAGTGGAAATTCTTCTTTTTTCGTCAGAGACATGTTTTTTTGCCACATGATCGACCCGAAAAACAAAAAGAAAAAGAGCTGCCGGATAGCCGGCAGCCCCTTTCGGTGGTAGGCTGATCGTAATGAGATCAGACGTTCTTATTTAGAAGCCTTATAGATTTCATTGTAAAGGTCAACGAGTTCCTGGCATCTCTTTTCCTGGCAGACTTTGACGAATTCGTCCCAGTCTTTCTCAACATCCTTCTGTCCTGTGACAAAAGAGAGTGTCCATGTGTTGACTTCGTCGATGAGCGGTGTAACGATCAGCGTGAGCTCTTCATTCTGATCTTCATTCGGAGCGACCGGCGGCGCCGGGCTCTGTACGTCACGGTTCGCGATGTTCGAGTCTACGAAGTGCTTTACTGCAGGAATGTAGTTATCTGTCATTTCTGCTACGGAGTGACCATACCAGAAGTTACCGCCTGCATAACCCCACTTCTTACGGATATCGATATCATCTTCGCTCTTGGCACCGATTCCCAGACCGCCGCAGCAGTAACCCGGGAGAAGTTCCTTAGAACCGTCGGCATTTACTTTGAAGGTCTCGCCTTCTACGCCCCACTTATAAAGTGTATAAGCTTCCGGAGAATAGAACAGCCAGTCAACGAAACGGAGCATCTTGATGAAGCCCTCTTCGCCGAGCTCGTCGAGAGCTCTCTGGGAGATCATGACACCATTCTCAAGACGGACATCGCCGGCTGTGGAATAGTTGTAAAGCTTACTTCTCGGCGGGATCGTAGCGTAAAGTTCATAGTTGCCTTCACCAAGGATCTCTTTGCACTTGGACTCGTATGTAGCGTACTGGGACTGGTTAACACTCATGATGACTGTCTTGCCGTTATAGAACTGGTTAGTAGCTGTATCATCATCCTGAGTAAATGTACCCGGATCCAGGATTCCTTCGTTTACAAAGCGTGCAGCCATAGTAAGGAACTCTTTGTATTCATCTGTTGTCGGGCTGAAGTACCATTCATCCTTGACTTCGTCGTATCTCAGACCGTTTCCTACTGCCCAACCTGCATTAACGTTATAAGTAATACCCATAACTTTCAGAAGGTTACCGCCGCTGTTCTTACCGGTCTGGTTTCCGCACCACAGGTCGGACCAGATGTAGTCATTCTCTTTGCACATACCCTGCTCAACCATGTAAGCCTTAACTTTCTTGAGTGCTTCGAGAAGATCTTCCCATGTCCATGTAGCTTCCATAGCCGCTACATCAACACCAGCCGCCTTGAAAATATCCTGACGGATAACGAAGGTGTAGTTCAGGAGACACTGCTCAAGCATGCCCGGAAGACGATAGTACTTACCGTTGCTCTTTGTGATTGTACGGACATCCGGACCCATGTTGTATGTGTTGTAGAAATCACAATAGTTCGGCATGTTCTCAACACTTACATAATCAGAGATCGGTACGATAGCTCCGCCATCTACAAAAGCGCTCTCGTCGTAAACCTTCGGAATGATGTACGCAGACTCACCGGCACTGATGTTCAGTGTGATATTCTTCTCGTAGTCGTTCGAGTCATAAGAGATCAGGTCAAGGTGTACATTGGTCAGTTCCTCGATCTTCTTGAAGATACCTTCACTCTCCCATTCCGGCTGCTTAGCATACCAGTTTGCATCACTAAAGAACATAGTGTAGGTAACCGGCTCATCGGAATGGAAAGTTGTTCCCAATCCATACTGATAGTCCAGCTTTTCCTCTGGTGCAGTCTCACTCTCTGACGTGCTCTGGGTTTCGATCTTGTCCGGCGCGAGAGTCATTTCAGATGACTCAGTCTCTTCTTTTTTACCGGAACAACCTGCCGTTGCCAGCAACATGGAAGCTGCCAGCGAAAGACTTAAAATTCTTCTTTTCATTGTTTTCCTCCTCAAATCTTGTTTCAGATTATTTCTGCACCGCGTCCGCCGCTCCGACCCGACACACACGGTAACATACAAAAACGGATCACTCTTTTACGCCGCCGAGCATCATGCCCTGCACGTAATATTTCTGGATGAACGGGTAAACACATATGATCGGAAGTGCCGTGAGCACCATGGAACAGGAGCGGATATTCGTTGCCACCTGTTGCGCGTCCTGATCGGTCTGTGTCGCTCCGCGGATGATATTCTGCAGATAATAGGCCACCGGCCATTTTTCTTTTCGAAGATACAGGAATGCCTGAAACCAGTTATTCCAGTACATGACCGCGTAGAACAGCGTCATCGTCGCGATGATCGGCTTGGATAGCGGAAGAACGACTTTAAGGAAGACACCGAACTTATTCAGTCCGTCGAGTTCTCCTGCTTCTTCCAAGTCTTTCGGCGTACTTGCGAAGAAAGACTTCATCAAAAGAACATAGTAAGTGCTGATCATCATCGGAAGGATGAACGCAGCCATCGTGTTGTTCAGTCCGAGCTTGACGACAAGGATGTAGTTCGGGATCATTCCGCCGCCGAAGTACATCGTGAAGATGACAAACGGTGTCAGGAACTTCGCCGGTTTAAACTCCTTTTTGGAAAGCGGATACGCAAGCATCGATGAGAATGCGAGCGAAAGTGTCGTACCTACTGCTGTATAGATGAGCGTGTTTTTATAAAACTTCAGGAAATCTCCCTGCGTGATTACGACCTTATATGTAGTGAGATTGAATCCTCTGGGGATCAGTCCGACCTTGCCTTCCATGATCGCGGCTTCTGAAGAGAACGACTGCGCTACCAGATAGAGAAACGGAAATAATGTCGCTGCCGAGATCAGTATCATGATGATCGTATTCACGACCAGAAAGATCTTATAACCTGTGTTTTCTTTGACCTTCATCAGTTTCGTCCTCCTTAGAACAGACTACTGTCTGTCAGTTTTTTCGAAGCAAAGTTAGCTGTTGTAAGAAGTATCAGATTGATCAATCCTTCAAAAAGACCGACTGCCGTCGCGTAGCTATAGTTTCCGGAGCCAAGACCCATTCGGTATACATATGTGGAAATAATATCCGCCGTTGAGTACGTCATCGGATTGTAAAGGAGGAATACTTTTTCAAAAGCACCGCCCGATCCGACAAGTCCGCCGATATCCAGGATGAGAAGTGTCGTGATCGTCGGCATGATCGACGGCAGCGTGATGTGCCATACGCGCTTGAAATGTCCCGCTCCGTCAACCGCCGCGGCTTCGTACAGCGACGGATTGATATTAGACATCGCCGCAAGATAGAGGATCGTTCCCCATCCAAGGCTCTGCCAGATACCGGAGATCGTAAAGATCGGAACGAAGTATTTCGCGATTGAAAGAAACTGTACCGGTTTTGCGCCTGTAGAAACGATCAGGTTATTGATCGGGCCTGTCGTTCCGAGGATTTCTTTTACTACACCGCAAACGATGACCATCGAGATAAAGTGCGGAAGGTAAGATACCGTCTGAACGAATTTCTTCCAGTGGATGTTTCTGATCTCATTGATCAAAAGAGCAAAGATAAGTGTCAGCGGAAAACGGAAGAGCAGATATGTGAAATTAATAGTCAGAGTATTTCTGAAAGCTCTCCAGAAAGACTGGTCTCCGATGAACTGCTTAAAGTATCTCAGTCCGCTGTTTTTCGAACCGAAAATGCTTCCGCCGGCCTTGTATTTTCTGAACGCGATGATGTTACCGAACATCGGGATATATCTGAAAACAATATAGTAAACGATCGGGATAAGAAGCATTACATAGAACTGCCAGTACTTCGAAACATGACGAAAAGCACTATTTTTCTTCTTCCTCGGTACCCATTCTTCTTTTGAAGTATTCGTGCTCATAACCCCACTCCTTTGATCATCCAGCATTAGCGTGGAAGCTTGACAGAGGGGAGACAGGTATCAGGAGGTTATGCATTACCCTGTCGGCCAGATCTGAAGACTTGATGGACCGATCTCTCTACCTGGGGTCTGTCTGCTTCCACACTTGTATGCTAGTTGTCTACAGCGACAGAATACCACCATACTAGTGACATGTCAACGACGAATTTGATATTTTCAAATTGCGATTTGGGAATACTGCATAAACAAAGCCGCTGAAAAACGTTTCGAAAAACATGCAAAAAGCACCTCCGTTTTCCAAGATCGGAGGTGCTTTGAAAACCTTATCCGGCTATATTTTCAGGCGTTTTCGAGGATCAGTAAAAGAGCTTCTTTCCCGCCTCATAAAGACGCGCGCCGAGTTCGCTCTTTCTCTGCGGATGGAGTTCCAGAGGTGTCGAAAGATCTTTTGCCGAGGCCACGAGGCAGTTCGGAACATCCTTTTCGGCCTGTCTCTGCTGCTCCTGGATCTTTCCCCACCCCTCAGGAGTCTCTCCCGTGACCGGGTCGGTATAGTCCGCCATCTCAACACAGATGATCGGAAGATCCTGATCGAAAAGCTCTCGCCAGTGCGTGATCATGGCCTTGAATTTCTCTGCGTATCTTTCCGGGGCGGCAGAGTTCGCTTCGCCCTGATACCACAAGGCTCCGCGGAATGTATAGTTCTTCAGGGTACGTACTGATGTTTTGTATAAGGCGGTAGGGATCTCCTGTCCCATGGAAAATGAAGGAACCTCAGTATCATCTGTTTTGCCGATGCACATTTTCCATGTACCGGAAAGTTCAACGACTTCTTCTCCCGAGCGCACAAAGTACGGATGCTCCGCGACGAAACCACCGTCGCCGGTCTCGATGATCAGTCTTACCGTGATCCTGTTCTTTCCTTTTCGAAGGATCGATCCGTCGAAAGGATATTTTCTCGGCGGATAGCGATACTCTGTCCTGCCGATGAGCTTTCCGTTGATATATGTCTGATCGGCATCGATCAGGTCGCCGAGATAGAGGAAAGAATCCGGGACAGGTGCTTTTTCCAAAGTGAAATCCTTATAGAACCAAACGATTCCGGTAACGGCACGGTCGTTTTTCTTAAGGAGCATGCCGGGAACAGTGAAATCCTCTGCGTCCTCCGGAATCACGTCGATCCTCTTTTCATCGTCATCGGAAGAGAGGGCGGATCGCCATTCGGCAATTCCCTGATCGCGAGACTTCAGATAGTCCGTCAGCTTGTCCTTTCCCATGAAAGGCTCGATCCTGTCTTCGTAATTTCCGAATTCCGAAAGAATCTCTCTCGGCATCCAGGACTCGATCGTGGATCCGCCCTGCGCGGCGAGGACCAGACCGATCGGGATCTTTATATCGTCATAAAGTCGTCTCGCGAAGTAAAAACCCGCCGCGCTCATTTCGCCGATCTTTTCGGGAGTCGCGTCGGTCCATGCGTTTTTCGCAAGCTCCGCGATCTCGTTTTCTTCCATATTGAACTGCGGAGTGACACGGTACTGACGGATCAGCGGATAGTTCGAGTTATCTACTTCTTCTTTGGATACATCGAGAGTTCTCGATACCGGAAGCTCCATGTTCGACTGGCCGGCCAGATAGAAAACGTCGCCGAAGCAGACATCGGACAGAACGACGGTCGAGCTTCCTTTTACCGTAAGTTCAATACCTGTCGCCGCGTCATGTGGCGGAAGTTCAATCAGGAAATCTCCGTTTTTGACTTCTGATGTATATTTCTTATCTTCGAGAATGACCTCCGCGATCGTTGCCTGATCATCCTTGCCCCAGATAAAGACTTTCTTTTCTCTTTGCAGGATCATCCCGTTTCCGAAAATGGCCGCTAATTCCAGCATTTCAAATTCCTTATGTCCTTCCCGAAGAAACGATTTCCTTCATTTATGTCTATAAGATAGCACACCGCGTCGTTCTTTTCCATTACTTTAACACTAGCATGTAAGATGTTCGTTTTGCTCTTGTTTTTTCTGTTTCGACCATCTAATATATTGGGGAAAAGGAGATTCCCGCACTTATGGAACAGTCAAATTTCGATCGCATAACCAACAGCAAGCTTTATGCTCTCGGCGAAAAGCTGGGGGACATCATGCTCTTGAGCCTGTGCTGGTTTATCTGCTGCATCCCGGTCGTAACGATCGGACCTTCGACAGCCGCGCTTTATTTTTCGATCCATAAGCGCTTCGAAGATAAGTCCGAAACACCTGTGAAGGACTTCTTCCGCTCTTTCCGTAAGAATCTCGGTCAGGGAATCGCTCTGACACTTATTCTGTTGATCTACTTAGGCATCACGGGATTCAATCTCTATGTCGCGATCTTCGGTTTTAACGGAACATTTCTTCCGTCCTGGTATCCGCCGATCTCCGTATTTCTTCTTCTGCCTTTCATTTTCAGCGCAATGTATGTGTTCCCTTATCTGTCGAGATTTAAGAACACAGTGAAGACGACTCTCTTTCACAGTTTTACTTTCTCGACTATGTATCCGGGCCATACTTTGATGATGTGGCTTTATGTCATCATCTCGATCGCGCTGATGATCTTTTTCTTCCCTTCTATACTGTTCGCGCCTTTTGCCTGCTGCTACCTTTGCAGAAAGTACTGTGAGCGTGACTTTAACTACGCGCTTCTTCTCCGTGACAAGCGCGAGCATCCGGAAAAGTATCAGGATGAGACACCGGATGAAGATGACGAAGATGAGGATGAGTATGTTGATATCGATGAGGACCTCGAGGAAGAAGATGACGAAGAATACGTCGACGAGGACGATGAGGAAGACCTTGAAGACGAAGCTGACGAGGACCTCGAAGAAGACGAGTAAGATAATGGAATTTGTCGGGTTGACGATGATTCCCCTTCGGAATAAAGTATCTTTGGAATGTTATGTATGAGGTACAAAATGCTGTTTAGACTTGTGGCTGAAACCACTGCTGTCGCTGAAGAAGGCGTAAAAATGGACACTACTACTTCTGCTGTCTGCCTCGCGGGCTTTGTGCTCGGCTTGGTTGCCGCAGTTGTTCTTGTTTTCCTAGGCTTTCGAGGCGTTAATCGTGAACTGAAAAAAGACGACGCGACTCATGTCGTTCCCAAAAACGTACTGCTCCGCTCCACTCTTTTTCTCGTCGGCGCCGTTTTCGCCCTGGTCATTTGCCATTTCGCGAGTAATTACAAGGTCGTTTATGAAGGTAAAAACTCAGCTACTGAGCTCTTTCTTGCGTGCCTGATTTCCTGTGCGAAAACATACGGCTGGATCGCTGCGATCCCGTGGGTCATGAGTCTTTTCCGTAAGCAGTCTCTCGGAATCCGAAGAGGAAACGATACAGATAAGATGTGATCGAATCTTCCGCTAAAGCATTTTTCATCCTTGACATTATTCTAGTTCGCTAGTATGCTAGTTGCAGAATGTGAGTAATTGAGAAGAAAAGAGGCTTTCACTATGAAGATGGTCTTTCGTTGGTGGCCGAACGGCGACGATACGGTGACACTGGCTCAAATTCGACAGATCCCGGGGGTTTCCGGTGTAGCTACGATGTTCTCTGATATTCCGGCAGGCGAAGTTTGGCCGCTGGAAACGATCATGGCACTTCGCGATCAGGTTCACGAAGCAGGTCTCGAGATGGAAGTCATCGAAAGTGTAAACATCCACGAAGATATCAAAAAGGGCCTCTCTACCCGTGACGAATATATCCAGAACTATATCACCACCATGAAGAACCTGCATGAGGCAGGTGTCAAATGCATCTGTTATAACTTCATGCCGGTCATGGACTGGTTCCGAAGCAAACTCGAATACCCGCTTTCTGACGGTTCTTTTGCCATGGCATACGAGCATTCATACGCAAGTTCCCTGACACTCGACCGCATCATCTCCGCCATGATGGACGGATCAAACGATCTGACACTTCCCGGATGGGAACCGGAAAGATTCCCGGCAATGGCAAAGGATATCGAGTTCTATCAGAATGTTTCCGCGGAGGAATACTTTAAGAACATCACTTACTTCCTCGACGCGGTCATGCCTTATGCCGAGGAGTACGACCTCGACTTCGGTGTGCATCCGGATGATCCGCCGTGGCCGCTTTTCGGTCTGCCGAAAGTCGTAGGCTCCGCTGAATCGATCCGCAGATATCTGGCGCTGAATGACAGCAAGAGAAACGGACTTACGCTCTGTACGGGAAGCCTGGGCGCCAACCCGGAAAACGATGTCCCCGCGATGGCCAAAGAATTTGCCGCCATGGGACGAGTGCCTTTCGTGCATCTTCGTAACGTAAAGCACACGTCCGAAAAAGACTTCCACGAGAGCGCGCACCTTTCTTCCGAAGGCGATCTCGATATGTACGCGATCGTTGCCGCGCTCCAGAAGAACGGATTTGACGGATATATCCGTCCGGATCACGGACGACGCATCTGGGACGAAGGATCCAGACCGGGTTATGGTCTTTACGACCGCGCGCTCGGATCGCAGTATATCCAGGGTCTTTGGGAAGCCGTAAAAAGAGGAGAAAAGTAAATCCTCCGATACATCTCTAATTAGCAGGAGGCGCATATCATGCTTTCTATTTCCATGAACAGGCAAAGTCTCAAAAAAGCTGAAGACTGGGCCGGGATCGGTGTGACTCTTCCGAAGTTCGATCTCGAAAAGGTCTCTTCTAAGACCATATCCGAACCGACGTGGCTCCACTTCGGAGCAGGCAATATCTTCCGCGGATTTATCGCGCGTCTTTCCCAGGATCTTCTGAATCAGGGGCTTTCGGAAACGGGCATCATCGCGGCGGATACATTTGACTATGAGATCATCGACCGCATCTATCGTCCGTTTGACGACCTGACGCTGATGGTCGATCTTCGTCCCGATGGAAGTACCGGCTATGAGATCATCGGCAGTATCGCGGAATCCAGAAAAGCTGATCCTTCCGACGCTTCCGAGATGGACCGCCTTCGTGAGATCGCGTCTTCCTCTTCTCTTCAGATGATCAGTTTCACGATCACCGAGAAGGGCTACGCGCTTTATGACATGAGCGGAAAGCTCCTTCCCGTCGTTCAAAAAGACATGGAAGAAGGACCTGCCTTCGCAAGACACGCGATGAGCATCGTCTGCGCGCTCTTATGGGAGCGCTTCCGTAACGGTGCTTTTCCGTTGGCGTTGGCGTCTATGGACAACTGCAGCCAGAACGGCAAAAAGCTCAAGGACAGCGTGCTTGAGATCGCGACTTCCTGGGAAGCCAAAGGCTTCGTTTCTTCGGAGTTCATCAGCTACCTCAATGACAGTTCCCGAGTTGCTTTCCCGTGGAGCATGATCGACAAGATCACTCCGCGTCCGGACGCTTCTGTGGAAAAGATGATCAATGACATGGGAATTACCGGGATGAGTCCTTTTACCACGGCAAAAGGAACCTTCATCGCGCCTTTTGTAAACGCGGAAGTTCCGCAGTATCTGGTCATGGAAGACGCGTTCCCGAACGGCCGTCCGATGCTTGAAAAAGCAGGCGTTTATATGACTGACCGAGAGACCGTCAACAAGGCGGAGAGGATGAAGGTCACGACCTGCTTAAATCCGCTTCACACGGCACTTGCCGTATACGGATGCCTCCTGGGATACACGCGTATCTCCGATGAGATGAAGGATCCCGAGCTCGTTTCGTTGATCAGAAAGATCGGCTATGACGAAGGACTTGTTGTCGTCACGGATCCGAAGATCTTAAATCCCGAAAAGTTCCTGGCCGAAGTCATTGAGGAGCGCCTACCGAATCCGTTTATCCCGGACGCCCCGCAGCGTATCGCAACCGATACGAGTCTGAAAGTACCGATCCGTTTCGGTGAAACGATCAAATCCTATATCGCCGAGCCGTCCCTTCAGGTAGAGTCTCTTACATACATTCCCCTGGCACTTGCCGGATGGCTCCGCTACCTTCTCGGGATCGACGATAAGGGCGATGCGATGCAGCTGAGTTCCGACCCGCTTCTTTCCTCTCTTCAGGAGCAGTTGAAGGGCGTTCGTTTCGGCGAGCCGTCGAGCGTAAAAGGTAATCTGGACGGGCTTTTGAGCAACGCGTCCGTCTTCGGCGCGGACCTTGTTGCCTGCGGACTTTCCCCGAAGATCGAAGGTTATCTTTCCGAGCTGGTCGAGGGTCCGGGAGCCGTCAGAAACACGCTGAAAAAGTATCTCGATTGACCTCTTCACAACTTGTATGCTAGTCAAAAATATTGTATATTTACTAATGTATTAATTTGTGAAGGAGCTCTTCCGTATGATCGTTCCACCTAAGAATGCCAGTGAGACCAACCGCGAATACGCTTTCCGCGTAATCAGCGCAAACATTATCAGCCTGGATATCGAACCCGGCAGCATGATCGGTGAGCAGGAGATCGCGACAATGCTCGGTCTCTCCCGTACACCTGTACACGAGGCATTCCTTGAACTTTCCAAGTCCAAGATCGTGGACATCCTTCCGCAGAAGGGCTGCCGCGTTTCCATGATCGATTCCGATCTTATCCGCGAAGCAAGATTCCTTCGTATCACCGTCGAGACGGCGCTTGTTGAAGATGCCTGCGAGCTTGCAAAAGAAGAAGATCTTCGTGAACTGGAAGACAACCTCGAACTTCAGGAATTCTACCTTTCCAAGGATGCCGACAAGCTGCTGGCGCTGGACAATGAATTCCATAAACTGATCTACAGCATCTGCAACAAGATGCAGTGCTACTACATGGTCAGCCTGATGAGCATGCACTTCGACCGTGTAAGAAGTCTGAGTCTGCACTCCGTTAAGGACCTCAAGATCGTTTCCGACCATAGAGCGATCTTAAATGCCATCAAGAAAAAGGATCCGGCTGCCGCAAGAGCCGCTTTCCAGAAGCATATGGCCCGCTTCGAACTCGACTGGAGCATCATCTGCAACGAGTACAAGCAGTACATCTCCGACGGAAGCACATGATCGATCCCACACGAAAGACCGACATATGGCAATACCTGACGACCGTCCGAAAACCGGTCGTTCTTTATGGTACGGGAAATGGTGCCGACAAGATCCTCGACCAGCTGATCTTACGAAACATCCCCGTATCCGGTGTCTTTGCGAGCAGCGATTTCGTTCGCGACCGCTCTTTCCGCGGATTCAAAGTGGAGACCTACGAAGCGCTGAAAGCGCGTTTCCCGGACATGATCGTCCTCGTCTGTTTCGGCACTTCCCTTCCCGATGTCCTTTCCAATATCGACCGTATCCGAAAAGAATGCGAAGTTTACGCTCCGGACGTTCCCGTCTATGGAAAAGAACTGTTCGACAGCGCTTTTTACGAGGCACATAAGGAGGAGCTTTCGACCGTTCGCGGATTCTTAAAAGATGACCTTTCGAGAGAAACTTTCGATTCGGTGATCGACTATAAATTGACGGGCGACTATATGTTGTTAAGACCCTGCGAATCGGCGTTAGAGGACATTACGTCCATACTTTCGCTTCCCGATCCCGCACATTATATCGACCTCGGAGCATATAACGGAGACACGGTCTCTTTATACACGAAACTGTACCCGCAGATCCGGAAGATCCTGGCCGTAGAACCGGACAAAAGGAACTTTCGAAAGCTCAATGAAACGGTACAGGTGCTTTTCGGGAAGGAACAGGAGGATGCTTCCTGCGAGAGAAGTAAGAAAATATCAGTTTCCTGCGTTCAGGCGCTGATCTCAGATCACGACGGAACGGCTTTTGTGCCGAAAAACAGAGGGCGAGGAGTGCACGAAACGGCAGACGGAGCCGGTGGCGAAGAGCTTACAGCCACGTCACTTGTAACACTGTTACGCGACCTCCGGGCCGACCTCATCAAGATGGATGTCGAGGGTAATGAACTCCTTGCCTTAAAGGGCGGCGAAAATATCATTCTTCGGGACAAGCCTTCTCTGATCGTATCGTGTTATCACAAAAGTGAGGACCTCTTCACACTGCCTCTTCTTCTCAAAAAGCTCGTTCCCGAATATAATGTTTACATGCGGCATCATCCGCATCTCCTCTGTTGGGATACCGAATTTATCTTTTCGGTATAAGAGAAGGGAATGGTTGCCCTCTTAGGGCATTATTGGGGAGGATAGTATGGCAAAGAATTGCCCCGGCTGCGGCGGTACGATGGAGTACGATCCGGGTTTTGACGCATTGGTCTGCGGATCGTGCGGCAACATCATCGACCCGAAAACTCTGCCGGACGCCGACAGTTTCTATAACGGCGAAGAAGATTCCGATAGTCCTACGGATATCGCCGACACACTTTCCGAATTTGAACAATTGACGGGCGAGATGTTTGACCGTCAGGTATATAAGTGCAGCCAGTGCGCCGGTGAAGTACTCGTTACCGGTACCGAGATCTCCACAAGATGCATCTACTGCGGATCGACTTCGGTCGTTTTCTCGAGGATCGCCAAAGAGAACCGGCCGGATAGGATCGTGCCTTTTTCCGTTACGAAGGAAGAAGCCATGGAAACCGTTAAGAAGAATGTCCTTTCCGGCGCGTTTATGCCGAGAGGTTTTAAAAAGATCGATCCGGAGCTTGTCCGTGGCATTTATATCCCGTACTTCACTTACGACGGTGCGATCGTTGACACCCAGCATCACAGACTCGGCGTCACGGAAAAGTCCTATGTGTTCGACGGAAGCGCAGAGTTCGAGAATCTCCTGGTCGAGTGCTGTTCCGCTCTCGATGACCGCTCCACGGCACTTCTCGAGCCGTATAACGTTAAAGCATCCGTTGAATTTGACACGTCTTATCTCATGGGATTCTATTCAAATTCCTGCGATGTCACTCCCGAAAAAGCACATGGAACGGCAAAGCTCAAGGCAAAGACGATCTTTAACTCGCAGATGCGTCAGATCACTCCGGAAAACGGAGCAAAGATCGTCACTTCAAGTCCGAAACTGGAGCTTCACCGGACAGGCTATATTCTTCTTCCGGCCTGGTTCATCACGATCAACGCGAAAGGAACGCCCTATACTTTCCTCGTAAACGGTCAGTCCGGCCGCTGCACGGGCACCGCACCCTGGAACAAAGCAAAGGTCTACGGTACGATCGCAGCATGTACAGTAGCCATCTGGACGATCCTCTTTACGCTTCTTAGCAAAGTGGAACTTCCGCACATCGATAAGATAAAGACAGCCACGGCAGCAGACGATCTCATATACACCGGCCGCTTACAGTTAGCAGCGACTCTGCTCGCTATCCTTACCTCTTATGTGATGTTTGTCGCAGTCAGGAAATTTATGCGTCTGATCCCGAAACTAAAGCGTACCAGTTCGGTAACAACACTCATCTTCGCAGGAAGAAGGCAGGGAGGTGCCAAATGATCCGACTCCTCTCAACAATACTATGCAAAGCGTCGGAAGACGTGGACTGGAGCAAAAGATGGCATGAAGACATGCGCTCGAATTCCCTTGCGGATGTCCGGATGTTTGCCGTGATCATCACGCTCATTCTCTGCGTTCTTGCCCTTGCAGTTGTCATGCTGGTCGTCGCGAAGATCCTTGAAAAGAAAAACGATTATGGCGACGAAGATGAGCTGCATATGCGAAAAGCCGGCGGCTTCTCAGGTTCCGTCGATGCCAGAATGAGCGTGGATATCGCCTCGGGCTCCGTGAACTGCATGAAGCGTTTCCACTACGAGGAAGTGACGAAAAGATAGTTTGTGATAATGATCAGATGATCTGAACCGCGCCCTTTGGACGGATCCGAAGGGTGTGGCATGATCCTTTGCCGAAAGCACCTTCGAGTGCCTCAGTATATTCACCGACTTTTTCTTTCGGAACAAACGCCTGGATCGTTCCGGCAAACCCGCCGCCATGCACGCGGCAGGCACCTTCTTTTTCGAGCACTTTCCGGCTCAGAAGAAGAGCCAGCGGGATATCCTGCGTTTCAGGCGTTGCCGTGCTAAAGAGATTCTGAAGGAGAGTCTCTGAAGATCTTCCCGATTCATTGACCAGTTCCAGGAACGTCTTCATGTCTTCGTTATCCAGCGCTTCCGCTTCTTTTCCGACACGCGCGTCATCAGCGAAAAAGTGAGCACTTCGGAGGATCGACCGGTCGGTGATCTCGGGGTCTCTTTTCAGTCTGCTGATGCGGGCGGAAAACTCCTTTTCATCGACGTCTCGGAGATTATCCTTGCCGAAGAAACGGGCGACACTTCTCATCTCTTTCGGGATCGCCGAATACTCTTCCGAAAGATCCGCGTGGCTGCCTTTTGTATCTGTAATGACGAGCGAAAAACCGAGCTTATCCAGATTACATTGATGAGCGTCTATCTTTGGTGAGGAAGGGTATTTAAAATCGATCTGCACAAGTCCTCCGACCGCCGATATCATCTGGTCCATAAGACCGCAGGCCTTCCCGAAATATATATTTTCCGCAATCTGTCCGAACTTCGCGATCTCCTCGTTCCCGGCCTTCCCGCCATTAAACATGCAGTCGATCACCTTTCCGATCAGGACCTCAAATGCCGCGGAAGAAGAAAGTCCGCTTCCGGAAAGCACGGAGGATGTCATGTAAACATCAAATCCGCCGACTTCGACGCCGAGTCCCGAAAAGCATGCTGCTACCCCGCGGATCAGGGACGCTGTCGTTCCCTTTTCGACTTCTTTTGGGGAAAGATCGTCGAGGTCAACTTCTAAAAACGGATATCCTTCTGATTGGAGACGGATCGCTTTCTCACCGTTAGTGGCAACGATCGCGATCGCGTCAAGATCGACCGCCGCGGCGAGTACTCTTCCGTGCTGGTGATCCGTATGATTGCCGCAGATCTCCGTTCTGCCGGGTGCCGAGAATACATACGCATCTTTTTCTCCAAAGAGTTTTCCGAACTCTTCCAAAGCACGGATATATCGCTCTTTTTGCATCTTCAGGATATCCGGATCGCATCCGTACAGCTCCGAAAACATACCATCGTTCGCGCATTTATTTATTTTCATCAATATTTCCCGGATCGTCATAGAACACCTCTGTTATCTCGAGTAAACGCCTGTAAGGATCTCACGTGCATAGGCTTCTTTCAGCGGAAGTCCTTCCGTCGCAAGCGCGATATCCGCTTCTTTTTGGTTATCATAGGGAACGGAAAGGATCGAAAAAGAGATCGGTTTCAGTTCTTCTTCATTCAGATCGCCTTCTACCAGAAGCGCGTGGGCGCGCGGCATACCGATACTGTTTCCGACACTTCCGGTATTGATGGCATACCCGTCGTGAAGGGATCTTACATACGGGCGGTGGCTGTCGGCGCAGATATAGCTGTCGTATCTGGTCTTTTTCGCTTCTGAATAGAAGCCCTGTTTCAGCCATTCGTCGGAATCGAATCCCTGATAAAGATTATCGACCGGACGACCGTGGAACAAGCGGAAACGGATACCGCTGATCAGGATCTCATCTTCGTAGGGAAGTGATTGGAGCCACATCAGGCGTTCTTCGCCCAGCTGCTCATAGAAAAATCGATTCTCGGCGGCATAGTGGCTGTGTTTATTGTCTCTTTTGCGATAACTGTCGATGATCCACTCATCCCAGTTGCCCTTAAGGAAGTGGTCGCAGTTTGCCTTTACCCAGTCACAGGTCTCACAGTTGGAAGGCCCTTTTCCTACGGCATCGCCTAAAAACCAGACCTGCTCCGGCGCGATCCTTTTGATCTCATTCGCCATCGCCTCTGTCGCGACCATATTTCCGTGAAGATCTCCCAAGAAAACGATCCTGCTCATGAAATGCCCTCCTCATCGGGATCTGTAACACCTTTATGGTTTTCCCGCCTGGTGGGAAGAACCGTTCTTCATTCATGATAATACAAAAGCATCTCTTTGGAAAAGTATTCTCCTCCTGCACTTCCTTTGACATCTGTAGTAATATGTATGCATGATTAATCCAAAAGGATCGACATGAAATGAACGTAAATGATGACATCTTTTCCAGAACATACGGGATCTACGGTCCCGATATGACCCGCCTTTTTGACGCGCATGTGGCCGTGATCGGCTTAGGCGGTGTCGGCGGGGCGCTGGCTCTTTCGCTTGCCCGTGCAGGTGTCGGCGAAATGACTCTCGTGGACGGAGACTTCATCGTTGAGTCCAATCTCAACCGCCAGATGATCGCCTCGCGTTCAGCTCTTGGAAAGAAGAAAGCCGAGGTCACAGCGCAGCTGATCGCCGATATCAACCCCGATATCAAGACGCATGTGGTCACGGAATTCATCTGTAGTGAAAACATGGCACGTATCCTCAAAGACGTCGATTACGTGGCTGATGCCATCGACGACGTACGCAGTAAGCTCGACCTCATCGAGTACTGCACGAACCGGAAGATCGCCATTATCAGCGCCATGGGCGCCGGAAACAAGCTGAATCCATGCGGGTTTCGCGTGTCGGATATCGCAAAGACGCTGAATGACCCTCTCTCGAAAGTGGTCCGACAGCGTCTGAGAAAGCGCGGGATCAACCACTTGAAAGTCGTTTTCTCGGAAGAATCCCCGACAAGTGCTTTTGCCAAGGAATCGTCGGAAGAAGGGTCACCTGCATCTTCTGATTACACGAAGAGAAATCCTCCGGCAAGTTCGCCTTTTGTTCCGTCCGCGGCCGGACTTCTAATGGGAAGTGAAATAGTAAAAGACCTGCTCTCCTGAGCAGGTCTTTCTGTTTTCTTTCTTTTGTTTTTGAGGATCACTTCGTGCCCGGTCTGTACGTCGGAACGATCTCCTGCACGTATTTCTTGATATCCTCGTCGTCTTCCTGGCTGTCCTGGTCGAGTTCTTCGACTTTCTTTCTGAGCCATTCGTCATCCATTTCGATCGGCTTTCCGATGAAGATAAGCTTGTTATCTGTCGTCTGCATGCCTTCTTCGTCCATGAGCTTCTCTTCGTAGAGCTTCTCACCCGGGCGAAGTCCGGTATAAACGATCGGAATATCAACATCCGGAGTCAGACCGGAGAGCTTGATGAGGTTTCTGGCCATATCGTCGATCTTGACCGGATCACCCATATCGAGAACGAAGATCTCTCCGCCCTTCGCGTACTGGGAAGCCTGAAGTACCAGTGATACGGCCTCCGGGATCGTCATGAAGTAACGGATGATGTCCTTGTGGGTAACCGTGACCGGACCACCCTCTTCGATCTGCTTTCTGAAAAGCGGAACGACAGAACCGTTGGATCCGAGAACGTTACCGAAACGTACGGCTACGAAGTTCGTATCCGGTGTGCTTCTGTTCATCATCTGAATGACCATCTCACAGATACGCTTGGACGCACCCATGAGGTTTGTCGGGTTAACGGCCTTGTCCGTGGAGATCAGGACGAAGGTCTCGACGCCTGCGTGAGCTGCGGCAACCGCTGTCTTATATGTGCCCATGACGTTGTTCTTGATGGCTTCGTTCGGGCTGTCTTCCATAAGCGGAACGTGCTTGTGGGCAGCCGCGTGGAATACGATGTTCGGCTTATACTTCTGCATGACGCTCTCGATACGGTGCGTATTTCTTACGGAACCGATCAGGGTAACGAGATTCAGCTTTTCGTGGTACTTACGTACGAGCTCCTGCTGGATGTCGTAAGCGCCATTCTCGTAGATATCGAAGATGATCAGCTGCTTCGGCTGGTGCGCCGCGATCTGACGGCAGAGCTCGGAACCGATGGATCCGCCGCCGCCCGTGACCAGGATGGTCTTTCCTTTGAGCATCTTGAATACTTCATCGTTATTGATCTGGATCGGATCTCTTCCGAGAAGGTCGATCAGTTCTACGTCCTTGAGGCGGTTAACGCTGACTTCACCGTTTGCAAGCTGGTATACGCCCGGGAGAACACGTACTTTCGCACCGGTCTCCTTACAGATGTCCAGGATCTCTTTTCTGTCTTTCGGGGAAGCTGTCGGCATGGCGAAGATGATGGATCCGACATTGTACTCGGCAGCTTTTTCAACGATCACGTCACGGCCACCGACGATCGGCACACCATAAAGCTCACGGCCGATCTTACCCGGATTATCGTCGATGATACATACCGGTCTCTGGTTCTGGTGGGAATCGTTCTTTAATTCACGAAGGAGAACGCCGCCGGCAGAACCACCGCCGATGATCATGACATTCTCCGCGTTACCTGCGCGATACTCGGCGCTCTTACTGAACTGATTTCTGATGTAACGCAGGAGTCTATAGGAAAAACGAACGAAAACGTGAAGCACGAACGCGAAGAAGATTCCGAAGAAATAGAATGATCTCGGCATGTCGATCTTCATGATATACTTGGCGGCGATATTGCAGATGGCAATTACGCAGTACGCCTCAACCATGGTAAAGGTCTCGTCGATACTGACATAAGACCAGATGCTGTGATACAGCTTAAAGATCAGGAAAATGGCGATCGTGATGACGCACAAGATCGGGATGATACGCAGATATGTCTGGAAATACTCCTTCGGAATGCTCTGGAAACGCATATCGAAGCGGAGCCACAATGCAGCAAAATACGAGAAAATAACTACCAGGATATCGGCAATGATGACGACCATAGAGTGGGTGATCCACTGCATGTCGACTGATTTCTTTACTTTGTCTGTCTTATTCTTTTCCATTTGTACCTCGAATAGTCCAAACTCGCCCTTATATCATATTAAAACGATGATACCATAAATAAGGAACGCTTTCGAGATATTAATACACAATCCGCCTTGTGTCAACACCAGAGCGAAAAGTCAAATAGTAAAAGAGGAGGGGGGTGGAAGCGGATCTTTCCGATCCGCTTCCACGATATGAAATTAGAAGATAGAACGGGGTGGTGTCCCCTACAGGAAGGCCGGCAGTGCAGGTGGTTAGCTTGGGTTATGGGTCCGTGCCTCCCTGACAATTCTTATTCTCGCATGCCACTATGACTCTCAAATGACAGGAAAGTGAGAGATGTGTAATTTACGAGAATACGCCTTAGAATCCGGCCTTTGCGCTTTCAAGGGTGCTGATCACGCGGTCGCACCACTCGTCGAACTCCTTGTCTTCGTTCTGGAATTCCGGGTGTTCGAGCACGTTTTTCACAGTCATCTTGATGCCCTCTCGTGCGGAGATCTCCGCATGGAAATCCGGGACAAGTGCTTTTACCTTGGAATTATCGAAAACGACGGAATTGGCTTTATCGCCGATGAGGCTTCCGAGGAAGTCGTAGGAACTCATGTCGCAGAGCGTCTGCGAAGAAACGTAGTAAGGCTTGAGCTCGACACCGAGTGCTTCGGCGATCGCTCCGTAGATCTCGTTCCAGCTTACGCTCTCGTCGGTCGTGATCTGGAAAGCCTCGCCGATCGCCTTCGGATTGCCGATGAGGCCGACGTATGCCTTGGCAAAATCACTGTTATGGGTAATGGTCCAAAGGGAAGTTCCGTCACCGTGGATGATGACCGGCTTGCCTTCCTTGATGCGCTTAACGACCTGCCAGCTGCCGCCGTCGCCGTGAACGCCCAGCGGGACGCTTCTTTCGTCATATGTGTGGCTCGGACGGACGATCGTGACCGGGAAACCCTCGTTTTTATAGAGGTCCATGAGAAGCTTCTCACAGGCGATCTTGTTTCTGGAATACTCCCAGTAGGGATTTTCCAGGGGAGTTTCCTCGGTGATCACATAGCCCTTCGGTGGCTTTTGATACGCCGACGCCGAGCTGATGTAGATGAACTGCTTTGTCTTGTCTTTGAAAAGGCGGAAGTCGCGCTTGAGCTGCTCGGGAACAAACCCGATGAACTCGCCGACGCAGTCGAAGGTCATGCCTTCGAGTTTCTTCGCCGTCTCTTCTTCGTTGCTGATGTCAGCGATGATAGTCTTCACTCCGGAAGGAAGTTCATCGCTCCTGTTACCTCGGTTGAGAAGGTAAAGGTCATGGCCCTGTTTCGCGAGAAGTCTCGTGATCGCCATGCTGATCGTGCCGGTTCCGCCGATAAATAGAATTTTCATAGTCTATCCCTCGTATGTGTCTTTTTCATGCTTTCAAGTTCGAAATACGACTTCAAATTAGCATGCGAAAAAATCGAAATCAATTGCTTCGAAACACATAGAGCGATTTACTAAATTTTTGAATTAAATCGTTATATTTTTGATCGATCAGATGTCCTTGGACAGGTAATACTTCGTGATCTTCGGGTCCTTCTTGTTTTCTCTTACAAACTCGACCTGATAGCCGAGTTTCTTATAGAACTCCGGCGCCTGGAACGCGTATGTGGAAAGGTTGATGTTGGTAAGTCCTTTTTCTTTCGCGTATTCTTCGATCTTTAAAAGAAGCTTCTTTCCGATCTGCTGACGTCTGAATTTCTCGACGACGATCAGGTCACATACGTGGACTTCCGAATAGTAAGCACGGGCGGTGATGGCGCCCGCGATCTCGTCGCCTTCTTTTGCGATCAGATACAGGTCCTGATAGTTACAGACAACATTATTCTGCTCCGCGTATTTTTCGAAGCCTTCGTCCAGAACCTTTCCGATCTGTGGGTTGATCTCATTGACAAATTCAAACTGCATGTGATTTACTCCATTTCTTACTGTTGTTGTTGCTGCTGCATCGGGGTGATGATCAGCGGGAGCTTAAATCTCGCTTCATATCCTCTTGAGTTCAGCTCCGCAATAATGATCTGACCGATGTGGTTACCCGCAAGAAGGCAGGTCTTCACATCACCGGATGTGGCGCCGCTTGCGGGGATCTCTCTCATAAGGATCTCCTTGGCGATATCTTTGATCTCCTGTCTTTGTACCGCGGGATCGATCTGCTCACCGGATCTTTTCTTTGTCAGGATCGATGCTGTGACTCTCATTTTCACATCACCGAAAACGTACGGGTCATCCGGAAGCGTGCTCATAACGACTCCCTCCGGAAGGTTGCTTTTTCTCGGTGCATGCTTCGCTGCCGGTGCCGGCTGAGCCGCCGCCTGCTGCTTGGCGCGTTCTCTTTCGATGTGCGCGTTTGCGGCTTCAGAACCTCTCTTCATTGCTTCTTTAAAACTATCGAATAAACCCATTTCCCTATCTCCTCTTTTCTTGGTTTTATTACGTAATTCATTTTATAGTTTTTCAAAGTCTGACGCTACCCGAAGAAAAGAAAAATAGCGGTGGTCAAACCGCTATTCTTTTACTCTTTCTGTCGGTTACTTCAGATCCTTGTACATCAGGATCTCATCGTGATATGTGCCATCGTCGAAGCGAAGCGCGTTGTGTCTTCTTCCCGTTTCGATAAAGCCGCACTTCTTGTAAAGGCGCTGTGCCTGCTCGTTTTCCGCAACGACTTCAAGATCGCACTGTGTCCAGCCGACTGTTGCCGCAAGCTCGGTCAAATAGTCGATCATGCTGCGTCCGATACCGAGGTTCCAATAATCCTTGTAAAGCGCGATCGCGAGCGAGCAGCGGTGCCGGATCTTTCTCTTGTCGCCGATGCCGTTGATGGCTCCATTGCCGGCGACCTTGCCGTCTACGATCGCGACCATCATGATCGAATACGGGTCTTCCAGGATTCTTCCGAGGATCTCTTTTTCGCCTTCCAAAGTGTAGTTCACTTCATCTGCATTACGAAGAAGGAAGTCCGTCTCTGCCGATGTCTTTTCGAGATACTCGATCATCTGCTCGGCATACTGTGGCGCGGTCGGCGTCAGGATACACTTTCTTCCGTCCTTCAGTGTGATTTCTCTGTCCTGAAACTTCATAGGATCACCTCGCTGTTTTTCTGTTCTTTTCCATTATACAGAAAAACCGGCGGGCGGAATTGTCCGGGAAATATAAAGTGTCAGTTCTTGTTGCTCTTGTGAAGTCCGCGAAGAGCCGTGCTTAAGCCTCCATAAAGAAGACCCGCGATGACCCAGACGATCCAGGAGATATGCCAACTGTCGGCGAGAAAACTCCATCCGAGGTAGATAGCCGTCGCGACCATCCAATACAAAGGAGTAATGGTCTGAAGGAGTGTGTTGCTCTTTTCTTCTTTGCTGTAGTCACCTTCCTGAAGGAGTTTGGAGAATCCGTCGGAAGTGATGCCCGCCCGAACGATCATAAACGCGGCGATCGCGACACAGGCCAGAAGCACACATGTCAGTCCCATGAGAAGCGGCTCGTTTTCTTCATCGATAAAAGCACCGATACAGATCGCGATGACGCCGACAAATACCAGGATCGAGCCTCCTGTGATCGCCTTGACGAAACGGCTCTTGAACTTTTCGGCTCTGGATCTTACCATGCCGTCTACACCGTATTCCGTATCAAAGATCTCTTTTTCGAGCCATTCCCATTTCGAAAATCCCATGCCGGCCGGAATGAAATAGATCAGGGAGATCGCGACCATCGCAAGAAGGATGATGACGCCGATCGCGCCTGCCGGGTTTTCCGCAAGCGGGAGAATGTCGGCCTTCTGAAGCGCCATAATAAGGATCATCGGGATCGGGCAGGACAGAATGATCGTGCATCCCGTCGCGATCTTACTTGCGAAACTCTTATTGTCGTTAAGGAAACTGTTGGCCTCCTCCATCGACACGCGGCGGACGTCTTTTCCGGAATCCTCGGAAGCCTGGTCGATCGGGCGGCTCTCTACCTCATCTTTAAGAAGGTAATCCGTACTTACGCCGAAAAGTCTGCTCATCTCGAGAATGCGCTGAAGGTCGGGGACCGACTGGGCGCTTTCCCATTTGCTGACCGACTGTCTGGAAACGCCGAGTTTATCGGCAAGGTCTTCCTGCGACCAGCCGTTCTTTTTTCTTTCTTCCATTATCTTTTCTGCCAGGATCATTTTACTAACCTCACTTAGTTTATTATACCAATTCTTCGTTTTTCGTTTTCAAGACCTAAGTGCACTCGCTTGATGATCTGACTATAGCAAACCTTTCGATTGCTCACCATCAAGTCGGCTTGGAAATGTGTCAACTGACAGTTGCAACCGCGGAAAATCGGGGTTTACAGGCATGTAAAACAGGAATAGATTATCGGATCGCGCCCTCGATAAATCGGTCGAACATCTCACTTAAATGATCGACTTTCGCATCAACATCGTCCTCCATATCGTCCCAGATATACTCCAGGAAGAAGCCGATAAAAGCATATGTGTAGAAACGGGCGATCTCGCGGATCTTCTTTTCCGACACATCGCGACCTTCCGCCTTTTTTCTTACGTAGTTGATGAAGACTTTGTCCGTGATCTCGAAAATGTAGTGCTCGAGCTGCTCACGGGAAAGGGAATCAACGATGTGGTGGATCAGTCTCGGGTTATCGTGGCACATGCGGAAAAAGTACTTGATGCGTTTCTGCCAGCCGGCATAGTCATCCTCGTCCTTTCGGATGTCACGGAGCTTCATGCCGAACCACTCGTTCAGGAGCGCATATTTATCGCAGTAGTGATAATAGAACGTATTCGGACTGATGCCGGATCTTTTGACGAGCGCGGATACGGTGATCTTATCGAACGCCATCTCTTCGAGCATCTCTTCAAAAGCGCCCATGATCGCGCCTTTGGTTAATAGTGCCATCTTTCTTCCTCCACTTGTTTTCCCTGACAAGTATGATACCACAAATTCCCTTTTCTACAGCCCTCTCTCCCCTGAAATCGCCGTATTTTTCGTGTTTTTCGAGGGGAGTTTCCGGAAAAGTTGCGCAAACGCGACGATTTGTCCTAATTTTCACAGTTTTTGAAAAAACTTCGAATTCGAACACTTCGGCTTACTTGCCCGTTCATGTTTGATCGGGATTTGATTACACTGAATACTCGAAAAAAGAACTAAAAACACAGAAAAAAGAAGGTATCGCATGGAAACAAGACGAGTCGTGATCACAGGTATGGGGGCAGTCACTCCGCTGGGCAACAACGTGTCCGCTTTCTGGCAGGCACTGCGTGACGGCAGAAACGGCATCGCGCCCATCACGAAAGTGGATGTTTCCGATTCTCCCATCAAGCTCGCGGGCGAGGTCCGCGGCTTCGATCCGAGAGACCATATGGATTTCAAGGCCGCAAAGAGAATGGAGCTTTTCTCGCAGTACGCGGTTGCCGCGACCAGAGAAGCGATCCTGGATTCCGGTCTGGAACTTGAAAACGAGGATCCGTACCGCATGGGCGTTGTCGTCGGATGCGGCATCGGCGCCATGCAGAAGCATGAAAAGGAGATCCCGAAATTTCTGAGCGGCATGAAGACCGATCCTCTTTATATTCCGCTCGTCATCACGAACATGGCATCGGCAAACATCGCGATCCAGTTCGGCCTGAAGGGCAAAAATATGGATATCTCTACAGCTTGCGCCACCGGCAGTCACTGCATCGGCGAGGCTTATAACGCGATCCGTCTGGATGAAGCGGACGTGATCGTCGCGGGCGGCACCGAGGCCGCCATCACAAGTTCGGCTATCCGCGGTTTTTCCGCGCTGAAAGCACTATCCACCTGTCCCGATCCGGACCTGGCGAGCCGTCCTTTCGACAAAGATCGTGACGGCTTCGTCCTAGGGGAAGGAGCCGGGATCCTGATTTTAGAAGAATATTCGCATGCCGTAAAAAGGAACGCGAATATTCTGGCCGAGATCGTGGGCTATGGTGTAACCAATGACGCTTACCATATTACTTCCCCATCCCCCGATGGTAGCGGCGCCGGCATGGCGATGAAGATCGCTATGCGGCAGGCGGGACTCCAACCAACCGACATTGATTACATCAACGCCCACGGCACCTCGACTCACTTAAACGACCTTTACGAAACGCGCGCGATCAAATTCGCCATGGGAACTGACGCGGATAAGATCTCCGTCAACTCCACCAAGTCCATGACCGGACACCTGCTCGGCGGGGCCGGCGCGATCGAGGCGATCGTCTGCGTCTGCGCGATCAAGGACAGCTTTATCCATCTGACGAGGAACTCCGTTTCCGTCGAGGACGAGCTGGATCTGGACTACACTTTTACGGCAGGAAAAAAGCGTCATGTCCGATGCGCCATGAGTAATTCTCTCGGCTTTGGCGGACACAACGCCTCACTTTTGTTTAAAGAAGCAACTTAATCCTTTTTCTCGTTATCCGAATCCGGCAGGAATTCGAAAACGTCATCTTGATTCGGCGCGAATTCCATAATGTCATCGTCATCCTCGGAAGTCTCTTTTGTAGGGATCACCGTTCTGATCACTTGGGTCACTTCTTCGTATTTTTTCATCATGGACTCGTGTTCTTTTCGGATCGAAACAGCATCGCCTTTACTTGCGGCCATCTCCATTCTTGCCGCCTGATCGGAAAGCGACGACGCGCCGATCATCTTTGAGGTGCTTTTCAAGGCGTGCACGTAGATCGCGTAATCGTGCCAGTTTTCTTTGTCGTAGCTCTCATTCAGGCTCTCTGTCTTTTCTTTTCCGCCGTGCGCGTATTCGGCCAGAACGGACCTGTAGAAAGCCTCGTCATTCTGGCAGTACAGAAGCCCCGTTCTCGGCTCGATGCCGGCAGAACGAAGGATATCGAAGTCATTCTCGGGGATCTCTTCTTTCGGCTCGGAAATCTCTTCTTCGCGGACCCGCTCGACCTTTTCTTCCGGAAGATACTTCATCAGCATTTTCTCAAGAGCATAACTGTCGATCGGTTTGGTCAGATAATCCGAGAAACCTTCCGCGAGATATTTTTCTTTCGCGCCGATAACGGCATCTGCCGTCAGGCAGATGATCGGGGAATCCTTGCTCGCGCCTTCGGACGATTCACGGATACGGTGCAATGCCTCGGTACCATCCATCTCCGGCATACGCTGATCCATGAGGATAACATCGTATTTCGTAGTCTCTGCCATAGCCACGGAAGCGGCACCGGAAGTCGCCGTATCGAGCCTCATCTGCGTATTCTTCAAAAGATTGACGACGACTGTCAGGTTGATCCTGGTGTCATCTACGATAAGGATACGAGCTGTCGGCGCGCGGAAAGATTCACGGTACGGCTTGGCCTCCAGGACGTTGGCAATGAAGCGTGCCTGGAAATCGCCCATCGGTGTGTCGGATATGATCTTCTGCGGGATCTTGACCTTGAAGGAAGATCCTTTTCTGTATTCACTCTCGACCTCGATCGTACCGCCCATCATGTCCAGAAGGCGCTTCGTGATGACAAGACCGAGCCCGGTTCCTTCGACCGTGCTGTTTCTTTCCATCTCCAGACGCTCGAACTTCGTGAAAAGCTTTTCCTTATCCTCCGGACGGATACCGATGCCTGTATCTTCTACGGTAATGTCCAGAAGCAGTTTTTTGTCCGCCTGCTTCTCGCCGCGGATACGAAGTGTGATCGAACCCTCCTCGGTATATTTGACCGCGTTGTTCAGAAGATTCGTAAGTACCTGACGCACGCGGACTTCGTCACCGAAAAGCTCGTCGGGAAGCTCTTTATCCACATCGACATTAAAGTCGAGATCTTTATCCTGTGCTTTGAAAAGGATCATGTTGTTAAGGTCGTTCAGAAGTGAACTCATCTGATACGGAGCACCCACAAGATCCAATCTTCCTGCTTCGATCTTGGAAAAGTCGAGGATGTCGTTTACGATCGCCAGAAGATTGTGACCCGCGTTCTTTACATCACCTGCATAGATGCCGATGTTCTGAAGAGACTCTCTCATTCCCTGCGCGTCATTTTCCGGAAGTTCCTGCGCGCGGTGATCTTCTCGGATGATCATCTCATTCATACCGAGTACCGCGTTGATCGGGGTTCTGATCTCATGAGACATGTTCGCGAGGAAGTCGGATTTCGCGTTGTTTGCGCTTTCGGCTCTGACCTTCTCTTCCAAGAGCTGTCCCTGCATCTTGATGAACGGGTGCACCGTGGCAAATGCAAGTACCGCCGCCACCATCTGTGTCAGGATGAGGATGATCACATAACTTACGACAGTGGAACGTGTCTGCTCGGAAAGCTGACCATCGAACCATTCCACGGAAAAGTCAACGGCAACGATTCCGGCGACTTCACCGTTTGAATCGAATACCGGGCTGTAAGCACTGTAGAATTCACCCCACTGATCCGTGTAAGGGACTTCGTCGACCGCGGCCTTTCCTTTTCCCGCGCTGGCAAGCGCGTCGGTATACTCGACACTGTCTCCGTAGCTCGCGGGAGTTTCCTGGTCAAGGTCCATCGTAAAGATGAAATCCTTATCTCCGGCTTCTTTTATGGTGTAGACATATTCCAGTTCGACGTTGTCACGGAAGACCGCGAGCGTCTTATATACTTCGTTATACTCTTCACTTCCGACGGTATCTTCCGACAGTGTCTTTAAGAAATCACCGTTTACAGAACCCGCGGCACAGTTGGCGATATCAAGCATTCTCTGCTGGATCGCCTTGCGGATACCAACCTTTGCGCGATATACGGAAACAGCACAAAAGATGATACTGGAGATCAGAAGGATCCCCTCTACCATCAGAATGATCTTAGTGGAAAGCTTATTCCTAGACGCCACGAAGCGTTCTCCTCCCCTGTGGAAACAGTTTACACACCCAATGAATTACAACCATAGTATCGTAAAGAGTGCCTGTTATCAAGCCTTTGGGGGAGTTAAAGGCAATATATCAGACACTTTTGAGAGCTTCTTATTTCTCCTTTTCGTCAGTTCGCTTTCTTTTTGAAGATGAGCGTGATCTTCGTTCCGAGTCCCGGCTCACTCTCCAGCTTCACTCTCGCGCCGTGATGCTGCGCGCCGTGCTTTACGATCGAAAGACCGAGACCCGTGCCGCCGATCTCCTTGGAGTGGCTCTTATCGACTCGGTAAAATCTTTCGAAAACTCTCTTCTGATGCTCCGTCGGAATACCGATACCCGTATCCGCTACCGACAAGAAGACTTCATCGTCCTTTTCGGAAACATCCACGGTGACGCTTCCGCCCGGGGTGTTGTATTTCACCGCGTTATCGCAGAGGTTAAATACCATCTCACTGAGTAGCTGGTAGACTCCGTTTATGCTGATCGGGCTTCCCGTCAGCTTCAATGTGATGCCCTGCTTATTCGCGACCGGACGCAGACTGTCTAAGACCTCGCCGGAAAGACCATAGAGGTCGACGTTTTCCCAGTTCGGTTCTTCTGCTTCCTCGTCCAGACGGGAAAGCTTGATGATGTCATCGATCAGCGCGATGAGACGCTGGGATTCTTTGTAGATATCCTTGGAAAACTCCTGCACTTTATCGCCGGGAACTTCGCCTTCCGCCATCAGTTCCGCGAATCCGGAAATGGAAGTCAGAGGCGTTTTTAATTCATGCGATACATTTGCCGAGAACTCTCTTCTCATCTGCTCACGAGAAGATACTTCTTCCTGGATCGTTATCTTCTGCTCCTCGATCTTTTCGATCAAAGGACGAAGCTCCGGATACTTGTTCGCCTCCGGATGATCCAGATCGATCGCGTTGATCGGATTTACGATCTGCTTGGCGATCTTGAATGACAAAATGCCCGAGATCACGAGAACGAGGACCAGGATCCATATGAAAGGTCTCACCGCCATAAAAGCTTCTCTCATGGCTCTTACCGGGCGGCTCAGACGAAGGATCGTCCCATCCTCACATCTTCTGGCGTAGTACATGGTCGATTCGCCGCTGCTCTCGGAAGTACGGATACCTTGTCCTTCACCCTTTTTCAGAGCTTCGGCGACCTCCGGACAATCCTTTTCGTTCGCCAGAGGAAGCGAAAACATACTGTCGTAAAGCACTTCTCCGTCTGTGTTGATCCATGTGACACGGTTAACATCCCCCAGCGTTTCCAGATAGGGAATGCCGTTCAGCATAAGACCCTGTTCCGCGTAGACAGCTTCCTGCTGAAGCGCTTTATACGTCTCGTCTTTTGTCTGCGTGTACTGCATACCGAAAAACAAGAGCGCGCAAAGAATCAATACGGAAACACCTGCCATAAACGTATATCTGAAAATAGTTTTAGTCATACGTTATTCCTCCACCAGACGATATCCGATCCCTCGAACGGTATGGATCAACTGTCCCGCGGGACCGAGTTTTGAACGAAGTGTTCTGATATGTACATCGAGAGTTCTGTTTTCTCTTTCGGATCCGAGTCCCCAGACTCTGTCCAGAAGGACATCTCTGCTCATGACGATGCCCATGTTTTCCACAAGGATACGAAGGAGCATGAATTCCTTGTACGTAAGCGCGATATCTTCACCGTTGACTCGTGTTTCATGGCGCTCCGGACAGATAAAGAGCGGTCCGATATTGTACTCGGAAAGCGTTGGCTCTTTGGCTCTTCTTCGAAGTACCGCACGTACACGGGCAGCCAGTTCCATGATGCCGAACGGCTTGGAGATATAGTCGTCGGCACCGGCGTCCAGGCCTTCGACCCTGTCATATTCTGTATTCTTTGCTGTCAGCATGATCACGGGGATATCGGTCGTATCCGCGGCAGCGCGGATGCGCTTTAATATCGTGATACCGTCTTCACCGGGAAGCATGATGTCGAGCAGGATAAGTTCAGGGGTCTTTTTCGCCATCGCGGACCAGAACTGATCCTGGTTTTCAAACCCTTCTGTGTCGTAACCCTGACTTTTCAGGGCATATACGACCAATTTCCTTATGCTTTCATCATCTTCAAGAAGATAGATCACAACGTTCACCTCGTTGTCATCTTATCACACAAAAGCCTGCTGCTAAAGTGTTTTCGGTCTTGATTTAACCTATATTTAACGTCAAGCAGGTCGTGGATTTAACATACAGCCCTTAAATTGTAATTTGAGGAGGTAAGAGTATGAGTGTATCTGAGATTGCAACCTTATTCACCGGCGTAGCGCTTTTCCTTTTCGGCATGTCCCTGATGGGTGACGGCTTAAAGCGAGTTTCCGGTAACAAACTTGAACCGATCCTGTTCCGTCTCACGGGAACTCCTTTCCGAGGTATTCTTCTCGGCGCCGGAGTCACAGCCGTGATCCAATCTTCTTCCGCCACGTCCGTCATGGTCGTCGGCTTTGTTAACTCGAAAATGATGAAGGTCCGTCAGGCCATTTCCGTTATCCTCGGCGCGATCCTCGGAACCAGTATCACCGGCTGGGTCGTCTGCCTGAGCTACATGAACGGTGCGAAAGGCATCAGCAGCATCTTCTCGACAACGACTCTCACGGGCATCATCGCCGTGACCGGTATCTCTTTCAGAATGTTCAGCAAAAACCAGCAGCGCCGTCACGTCGGCGACATCATGCTCGGTTTCGGCGTCCTTATGGTCGGCATGAGTTCCATGAGCGGTGCCGTAAGCAGCCTCGGTGAACAGCCGTGGTTCACGGGTATGCTTACCTCGATGACTTTCCCGCTTCTGGGTATCCTCGTAGGTCTTCTCTTCTCCGCCGTCCTTCAGTCCGCTTCGGCAGCTGTAGGTATCGTACAGGCACTCTCCTTTACCGGCGTCATGACACTCGGTTCATCACTTCCGCTCCTGATGGGTATCTCGATCGGTGCTTCCGTTCCGGTCCTCCTTTCCGCTCTCGGCGCTACCACAGAAGGTAAGCGTACGGCAGTCAGCTACCTCGTCGCTTCCTTCATGGGCGTAATGGTATGCGCGTCCGGCTTCTACATCGCGGACGCCATGTTCCACTTTGAATTCTTGGACATGATCGTCAATCCGATGTCTCTCGCGCTGGTCAATACGATCCTTCGTTTCACGATCCTCCTGATCCTGGCTCCGTTCACGGATGTACTGGAAGCAGTCGCTTCCGTATTCGTTCCCGGAAAGCCGGACGAGAAGAAAGAAGCAGTCCGTCTTGAAGAACGATTCCTTGCTCACCCGGCTCTCGCGATCGAGCAGATCCGTCTGACGATCTGTGACATGGCCGAGAAAACAGAAGAATCCATCCTTACTTCTCTCGGACTTTTTAACCACTACAATGAATCCATCTTCTATCAGGTCTGCGAACTTGAGACCGTCGGCGACCGTTACGAAGATGCTCTCGGTTCCTATCTCGTAAGACTTACCGGACAGGAACTTACGGAAACACAGGGACGCACCGCGTCGCTTTTCCTGCATACGCTTTCCGACTTCGAAAGAATCTCCGACCACGCGCAGAATATCGCGCAGAGCTTCCAGGAGATCCACCAGAAGCAGATCCACTTCTCGGATGAAGCGGTCGAAGAGCTCAACGTCATGACAAAGGCGATCAAAGAGATCCTGCGTATGACCACCGAGGCTTTCGTAAAGTCGGATATCCATCTGGCGATGAAGGTCGAGCCTCTTGAAGAAGTCATCGACGACCTCTGCGACAAGATGAAACTCCGCCACGTTGAAAGACTGCAGAAAGGACAGTGCACCATCACGCAGGGATTTGTTTTCAACGATCTTTCCACCAACTTCGAGCGTGTATCCGATCACTGCTCCAACATCGCGGTAGCGATCATCGAACTCGAAGCAGGTTCTTTCGATACACACGAATATCTCGGAAGGATCAAGGAAAAGCAGTCCCCGGATTATCAGAAACACTACGAGAACTTCTCCAAGCAGTTCACTTTTGACTGATATGAAAATCAAGCGTCACGTATCCCTCTATGTCGAATGGACGAAAGAGGAAGAAATCGGCTCTGTGTCCCGGCTTCTTAAGAAGTACGGGATAGAGGGCTTTGAGGCCGATATTGATATGGACGTGATCGATTTCCCGCAGGTCACTTTGAAAAGGCACACCACGGTCTTCCGATTCTGGCTTGACCGGAAGATCCCCGTTTACGAACTGATGACCGATCTCATAAGCCTTCCCGAGATCTACTCTGTCAGCGAGATGACAGGTTTATTCAAATGACTTTTTTGTCATTACCCGGAGCCATTCTTTTCTTACAATGAAATCAGAGCATTGGGATTGTTTCTAAAAACGTAAAGGATGGTATTAATATGGGTAATGTGGATGATGTCTCGGCCCGGGAACCCGGTCCGGAAATTGCGCTTTGCAAAAAGAATTCTTCAGGTTTTCTCGATCGTAATGTAATCAAGTATTTAATGGTGCTTCTCATGGTAGTTGACCATGTGGCATTCTGTTTTATGGAGAAGATTCCGTCTCCTTCTTACGAGATCATGCGTTTCTTCGGAAGATGCGTCGCGCCGGTTTTCGCGTTTTTCATCGCGGAAGGTTTCATGCATACAAGCGACGTGAAGAAATTCCGAAGACGTATCGGTATTCTCGCAATTGTTTCGTACCTTCCGAGTGTGTTCTGTTTCATCGGTTTTGAAGAGATCAAATCATCACCCGCCGAACTTGTCGCTCAGACCGTCATTGTCTCCTTCTACCTCGCATTGGTGGCCTTAAGTGTCTGGTACAGCGAAAAGATGAAAAAACGCACGAAGATCATTCTTATCGTTCTTCTTACACTGGCGTCCGTCGTCACCGATATGCCGGTCGCGGGCGTACTGGCTCCGTTCTTCCACTGCGTGTTCAGAGATAACAAGAAGAAGAGATACATCGCCGTCGCGCTTTCCTATGTCGCTTTCGTCGCTCCGATGATCGCCATGCAGGGATGGAGCACCGCGGGTGTTCTTCTTGCTCCAGTTCTTCTCATTTTCTGCTACAACGGTGAAGCCGGAACGAAGAACGCGTTCAACAAATGGTTCTTCTATGTGTTCTATCCTCTTCACATTCTGATCCTCGGAATCCTCAGATGGTATGTTATTTGAAGCACCTGTTTAAGAAATAACTGTTTCTTCCCGTGCTCAAAAACTTGCGGTCCTGTTGTCCATCTCCCCGGAAGACAGGGCCGTTTTTTCTTAAGAAAAAGCACCTGCCCGCGCGGACAGGTGCTTTTCACTTATTCACAAAAACTGTAGATCAATAGTTAGAATTAGCAATCAGGTTTTCGATCGTAAGGTGCAGCTCGTCATTATAACTGTAATAGCTGATCTCTACCGGAACACCGTCGATATCCGTATGGACATAACGGTAATTCGCGTCTGCGTCACCATCCGGATATTCGATCAGATATCCGTTGTTTTGGAATACTTCGTCGATTGCTACGCAGGCATCTTCACCATCAGCGCCTGCGAGCGGAGAAGTGATCGAAACGCGGATAGGATCCATAGCATCCATTTCGATATTTGCAGACTCGCTTACACTTGGGAGCGTCGGAAGTCCGCTTCCGCTCCATGTGTAATCATCCGGCCAGATTCCCTGCTCGTAGCAGCCGTAGAATTTGTCGAAATCGATCTTATACTTATCCTGACCGCCGGTCTGATCCGTTTCTTTTTTGAGCATCGTGTAATACTCATAAAAGTTGATGTCATCCAGTTCTTCATCGTTGACGATCTTCAGGCATACATATGCCAGCGGTTCATTATTGTCAACGATCAGCAGGTCATAGTATCCGGCCGGGTATGCTTCCTCGTTCAGGGGGATCGAACCCCAGTACCAGTAAGGATCATTCGGATCCTCAAGAGCGGTTCTTCCCACTTCTGCCGGCAGGCTCTTTATATAATCTGCCGTGTAGATCGAAGTATCTTCGTGGTGCGGAACAAGATATGCTCCTGCGTTATTCGACAATCCCATTTTCGGATAGATCTCGAGGTGATCCTGGTTTTCAAAGACGAAGCGGATGTTGCTGAAACGGTAGCGGAGAACATTCATCTCGGTGTCGCCGCTACTCGGACTTGCAAGGGCCAGTCCCCAGATCGCGTCGCAGGAGTCCGGAATGATCTCGATGCTGCCCGGTGTGACCGAAGTATATCCCAAAGAAGCCTGATCGTCTAAGACGGTAACATCCGGCTCGAAGGATGTATCGTCAGGTTCTTCGGTATCGTCCGGATCGTCAGGATCCTCGTATGTTTCTTCCTGTTTTGTAGTCTTTTTCGTTTTCTTTTTCGTTGTTTCTTCTGATTTCTTGCCACATGCGGTAAGTGAGAATACCATCGCAAGAGTAAGAAGGACAGCCGTTAATTTTTTTGAAGCCATTGTTTTTCCTCCCAACACAATTCTAAAACTTCTTTAACATTATAGCACTTATTCTTCCTTCTATCTGCATAAAAGTGACCCGGCAGCTTCCGCTACCGGGTCGGAGTAGGTAAAGACTCATATACTCTTTTATCCCAACGCCACATCAAGAGCCATCATCAGCGTAAAGCCCATAGCGAACATGATGACTCCGATATTCGAATGCTCGCCGGTCGACATCTCGGGGATCAGTTCCTCGACAACGACATAGATCATCGCGCCAGCGGCAAAGCTCAGAAAATAAGGCATAACGGGAATGAAGATCCCCGCGGCAAGGATCACTGCAAAAGCTCCGATCGGTTCCACCGCGCCGGAAAGAACTCCATACAAGAACGTCTTCCCTTTCGACATGCCTTCCGCGCGAAGCGGCATGGATACGATCGCGCCCTCCGGAAAGTTCTGGATCGCGATACCGATCGAAAGAGCGATCGTCGCCGCAAAAGTGATCTCGGAACTTCCGTAATACCAACCGGCGACAATGACACCGACGGCCATACCTTCCGGGATATTGTGAAGCGTGACGGCAAGGATGAGTTTCGTCGTCTTTTTCAATCCGCTGTGCGGGCCTTCTTCAGTACCCTCCAGATGCAGATGAGGGATCGCTTTATCCAAAACAAGAAGGAACATCATGCCGATGACAAAGCCGACCGACGACGGAAGAAAACTCCATTTTCCCTTGTCGCTGCTCTGCTCGATCGCGGGAAGCAGCAAGCTGAAAAACGAAGCTGCGACCATAACGCCGGACGCAAATCCCAGAAGGGCGCGCTCCGTCTTCTCGCCGATCGCATTCTTCAAAAAGAATACGCAGCCGGCGCCGAGCGCGGTCCCGAGAAACGGTATCATGATTATTCCAAAAATGCCTAACAGATCCATACACACATAATAGCACAACAGGTTAGTGTTTGCTAATCCAAGTGCTTTTCGAAAGGAACAAAAAGCCCTGCACCCGATAACCGGATACAGGGCCTCTTTCGATTTACTTTTTCGGGTGGCAGGTGCCGTTTAGTGAACAGCATCCACAGTTGCACCCGCAGGAGGACTTCCCCTTCTTTTTATCCCTCACCATCTTGAGGATGATGGCGGCGACGATCGCGATCAAGACAAGTGATATCACGATCGTTCCGATGTTTTCTGAAAGCCAGGTGATCATTTGGACATCGCCTTATCTTTCAGATCGTGGGAAGTAAGCTTGTCTGCTTCCTTATATTTCTTGAAGAAGAGCATGTAGATCATACCTGCCAGGATCGCGATGGCGAAGATCAGACCGATCACGTTCACATCACCTGTGAACAGAAGGCCGAACTGGTTGATCATCAGAGCGATCGCGTACGCGAATCCGCACTGATAGAGGATCGCGAACCATGTCCATTTCGCGTTATTCATCTCACGCTTGATCGCACCGATCGCGGCAAAGCACGGAGCGCAGAGGAGATTGAATACGAGGAAAGAGAATCCGGCAACGGCTGTAAATGCTTCCGCAAGTGCACCCCATGTGGAGAGCTCTCCACCGCCGTAGAGGATACCCATCGTACCGACGATGTTCTCTTTTGCAACAAGTCCTGTGAAGGAGGCGACAGTCGCCTGCCAGTTGCCCCAGCCGAGAGGAGCAAAGATCCACGCGATCGCGGAACCGATCTTCGCAAGGATGGAGAATTCGAGTTCTTCTTCACCGAGCATCGTAAAGCTTCCGTCCACGAAACCGAAACGGCTTGTGAACCAAACGGCGATCGTGGAAAGGAGGATGATGGTTCCGGCCTTCTTGATGAAGGACCAGCCACGCTCCCACATGGAACGAAGGACGTTTCCGAGTGTCGGCCAGTGGTAAGCCGGGAGCTCCATAACGAACGGAGCCGGGTTACCGGAGAAGATCTTTGTCTTCTTCAAGATGATACCGGAGATGATGATCGCTGCCATACCGATGAAGTACGCGCCGGTAGATACCCAGGCGGAGCCTTCGAAGAGCGCGCCGGCGATCATGGCGATAAACGGCAGCTTCGCGCTACACGGGATAAATGTTGTAGTCATAATGGTCATTCGACGGTCGCGTTCATTTTCGATCGTACGGCTGGCCATGATGCCCGGAACGCCGCATCCGACACCGATGAGCATCGGGATGAAGGACTTACCGGAAAGACCGAATTTTCTGAATACACGGTCGAGAACAAAGGCGATTCTCGCCATGTAACCGCATGCCTCCAGGAACGCAAGGAGCAGGAAGAGTACGAGCATCTGCGGAACGAATCCGAGGACGGCGCCGATACCTGCGATGATACCATCGAGGATCAGGCTCTTGAGCCAGTCGGCCGCGCCTGCTTTATCGAGACCTTCTTCAGCGAGTGCCGGAATACTCGGTACCCATGTTCCGTAATCTGCAGGATCCGGTTCTTCACCGATCTCTTCAAGTGTCGCGACAGCTTCGTTATAATCTTCGATCGTCGCCGTTTCTTCAGTGATCTCGAGTGTCTCTTCATCTTCCACTTCGTAGGTGAATTCTCCCTCCGGAGCCGCACCGTTTTCTTCGACGTACACATCGTAGCCTTCTACGATCGCGGCAGCGTCACCGTATCTTTCGGCGATCTCTTCATATCCGCCGTCTCTTCCGAACAGGTGGAAGCCGTCTCCGAAGATCTTATCGTTAGTAAAGTCTGTGCAATAAGCACCGACACCGACCATGGCGATCCAGTATACGAGGAACATGATCAGGGCGAAGATCGGAAGACCTAAGAAACGGTTGGTAACGATCTTATCGATCTTATCCGAAGTGGTGAGAGAACCTGCCTTTTTCTTCTTGTAGCAGGATTTGATGACCTCGGCGATATATACGTAGCGCTCATTGGTAATGATGCTCTCGGAGTCGTCGTCGAGTTCTTTTTCCGCGGCCTGAATATCCTTTTCGATGTGTTCCATCGTTTCGGAAGGAATGTTCATCTTCTCAAGGACTTTATCGTCACGCTCGAAAACCTTGATGGCATACCATCTCTGCTGCTCTTCCGGCATGTTGTGAACGACTGCTTCTTCGATATGTGCGATTGCGTGCTCGACCGGTCCGGAGAAGGTGTGGAGTGGAACTGTCTTTCCACTCTGGGCTGCCTTGATGGCTTCTTCTGCCGCTTCCATCGTTCCGTCGCCCTTAAGCGCGGAGATATCGACGACCTTACATCCCAGCTGGCGGGAAAGCTCCGGGATATTGATCTGGTCGCCGTTTTTCTTAACGACGTCCATCATGTTTACGGCAACGACAACCGGAATACCGAGTTCGGTGAGCTGAGTCGTCAGGTAGAGATTTCTTTCCAGGTTTGTACCGTCGATGATATTCAGGATCGCGTCCGGGCGTTCACCGATCAGGTAGTTTCTGGCAACAACTTCTTCCAATGTGTACGGAGAAAGGGAATAGATACCCGGAAGGTCCGTGATGATGACGTCATCGTGCTTTTTGAGCTTACCTTCCTTCTTTTCTACCGTTACACCCGGCCAGTTACCGACGAACTGGTTGGAACCGGTCAGTGCGTTAAAAAGCGTGGTCTTTCCGCTGTTCGGATTACCCGCAAGTGCAATACGTATACTCATGTGTTTATGCCTCCTCGACTTCGATCATCTCCGCGTCTGCTTTGCGAAGTGACAATTCGTAATTTCTGACGGTAACCTCGATCGGATCGCCGAGCGGCGCTACTTTACGCACATATACGGAAGTGCGTCTGGTAATACCCATGTCCATGATCCTTCTTTTGACCGCGCCTTCGCCGTGTAATTTGACGACGGTCACTGTCTGTCCGACTTTTACATCTCTTAGTGTTTTCACTGATTGTTCCCCCTTTAGACCATTATCTTTCTTGCAAGTTCATCACTTACTGCTACTCTGCTTTCCTTGACCTTGACGATCAGGTTTCCGGCCAGTGAACTGACGATGCTCACTTCTCCGCCGACATTGAAGCCAAGATCTTCCAAGTGTTTCTTTACCTCGGGACTGCCTCCGATCTTTCGGATGATCTGTGTCTGCCCGACCTCTGCAAAACTCAATGGCATCATGTACTCCTCCTGTTATCGTATTCATAGTTAGCAATAACTAACCCCATGCTATAAAAAAACGGTTGTGTCCTGTCAACCTAGAATTAGTATAATTAGCACCTGCTAACTAGTCAAGGTTTTTTCTTGGGCAGATTGCATGAAGAATCGGGGCAAGTGCATTTGTACGTCAATGCACATTGTGGTAATCTAGTGCTAATCACCCTAGTATCGGAGGTATCCCATGGCGCTTCAGGAATCCGGAGAGATGTATCTCGAGACAATCTATGTTCTTTCTCAGAAATCCAACACGATCCGTGGGATCGATATCGGTGAATATATGGGCTTTTCAAAGCCATCCGTCAGCCGTGCGCTCGGTCTTCTGAAAGACGAAGGTCTTATTAAAAAGGACAAAGACGGTTATATCGCGCTCACCAAGGCCGGCGAGATCCTCGCCAAGCGCATCTACGAGCGCCACACGGTACTTACCAAATTGTTCATGAATCTCGGAGTCGATGAAGAAACGGCCACCGAAGATGCCTGCCGTATCGAGCACTACATCAGCGATACGACTTTTGAAGCGATCATGGCGCATATGAAGAAGTACGGATCCTGACGGACGATCCTTTCCCGGAAAAAGAGCGAAACTATTAAACTGAAAGTTGATATATTCTGCTCATGCTGTGTAGTATCATTGTTTATGGTAATTACGCTGCTTTTCAAACAGCACCGGGAGATTTTGAATGAGTAAGAAAAGATCTGTTGTCATTAATGAAAAAACACCGCTTATGGTCCTTGCGGGTCCTTTGTTTCTTGAGCTGTTTCTCAACACGATGCTCAACAACATCGACACGCTCATGCTCAGCCACTACGACGAGTTCGCGGTCGGCGCGGTCGGTAATGCCAATACCATTCTTTTCATGATGAACATTTTCTTCAACGTCATCGCCACGGCCACGACCGTAGTCGTTGCCCAGTATCTCGGTGCCAAGAAATTCGACAAGACGAACATGATCTATACGCTCTCCATCGTGGTCAACCTCGTTTTCGGCGTATTCTTGAGCGGGGTTTTCTGCCTGGCAAATCCTCTGATCATGGATTTCCTTCAGGTGTCGCCCGAGATGCGTCACTACTCCATGATGTACCTTTATATCGTCGGTGGCGGCGGATTTGTGACCGCGGTCTTCAGTGTCATGCTGCAGATCGTCCGGTGTAACGGACATACCAAGATCGGTATGCGTGTCTCGCTCGCAATCAATGTTATCAACATTTTCGGCAACTACCTGTTCCTTTACGGACCTTTGTCTCACCTGAACATGGGCGTCGAGGGTGTCGCGATCTCGACAGTTGTCGCAAGATTCATCGCGGTCGTCGCACTTCTTTTCTTCTTCTATGCCAGCAAGATCGGTCGCGTCTCCCTTCGCTATCTGAGACCGTTCCCGAAAAAGCTCCTCATGAAGATGATCAAGATCGGCCTTCCGACAGCCGGAGAAAACCTCACTTACAACCTTTATCAGACGACCCTTCTTTCCTTTGTTAACGGAATGGGAAATGACTCGGTAAACGCGAGAGCCTACTGCTATATATTGATCTCTTTTGCCATCATCTTCTCGAATGCCTGTGCCATGTCGACGCAGATCATTACGGGACATCTCGTCGGTGCGGGGAAAAACGATGAGGCATATAAACGAGTATTCAAGACTCTTCGAACCTCGATGCCGATCACGATCGCCCTCACCTTGATCAATGCCCTGCTGTGCCGGTATACGCTACTACTGTTCACGGATAACCAGAACGTCATCGCCTTAGGTCAGATGATCATGCTCGTAGATATATTCGTCGAGATCGGCCGCTGTCTCAACATGACCTTCGTCTGCAGTCTGAAAGCCGCCGGCGCGTATGTGTTCCCGCTTCTCATGGGCCTTTTATGTAACTGGGGCTTGGGTCTTACGACCGGATATGTAGTCGGTGTGGCGCTGGGTGTCGGTGTCGCAGGTATCTTTGTCGGAACCGCGGCAGATGAATGCATCCGCGGCCTGATCGTCATGTACTACTGGTACAAGAAGAAATGGGTCGGAAAATCCGTCGTCGATAAGAAAGATTTTCTTGAACTTGATGAAGACACAGAAAAAGCTGCCTCGACCACCTGAGGCAGCTTTTTTTGTTTCAGCCGATGCTTTCTCTCTTAACTGTTTTTCTGCTGATCAGAACAACTGCTGTAATAGCCAGGCAGATAACAATGACCGCCGCGAAGGAGCCTTCCACACCGAAACCTTTGTCAAAGCAGAATCCGCTTACTGCTTTTTCGGTCTTAAGGATCGAGTACGGAGATACCGTTCCGCTGTTCGGAAGACCGAAAACGATGGTCTGTGTGAAGTTCCATGCTGTGTGCATGGCGATCGCTGTCCAGATGTTTTCAGAATAGTATACGATCAGAGAGAAAAGGATGCTTGCGTTTAAGACACCTACGACACTTGTTACGGTAACGCCGGGATTTCCCAGGTGAAGGACCGTGAACAGGAGGCTGTTTCCCGCGATGGCAACTGCCGGGCTCTTATATCTTCTCTTAAGCTTACCCATGATGTACATTCTGCAGATCAGTTCCTCTCCGCCCGCCTGGAAAAGGATCGCCGCGAAATAACCGATGATCGGAAGAATCTGAATATTGCCTTTTGTGTATGAGAGGCTTCCTGTCGCGATCGCTCCCGCGATGATCGACGCGTTGAGGACAAAGCCTGTAAGAAGACCTAGCCCCAGTCCCTTGAAGATGTCCGTTTTCTTTTCCGGGCAAAGAGGCTTAAGGAGCTTTCTGTTCTTCTTGAATACCACAAGACCGAGGATCATGGAGATCCAGAAACCGAAGGAGACAAAGTACTCACCCATATTCGCAGCGACCTCCGCATTGTCCGTAAACAGGTATCCCCATCTATCTGCCTGAAGAACTTTCATTGCTAGGAATCCTCCCAGCTGCATCCACAGATACGCTTGGATAAATACGAGGATCAAAATGTCCGTCCATGATCTTTCTTTTCTTAACAGTTTTTCTTTGATGTTCATTGAGTCACCCTCCGTGTTTGTTTGATGACTCCACTATAGAAAAAGTCACGGTAGCATCTCCACCACCGTGACCTTGAAGTTTGTAAACCTTGGGTTGCAATCCCGCTATTATCCCGGAAATCCGTGATTTACGATCACATAGATCAGCAAAACGATCAGTTCGATCGACATCAAAGCACCGACTCCGATCAGGGCATATTTAACGAGAGTCTTGATTCTTTTTCCGTTCTTTTCCGTGAGGATCTTCTGGTCGATCACGTCGGCCATGGTCTTATGGTCCTTCTCCTCGACCGGCTCGATTCCTTTAAGAATATAATCAGTAGTTACCTCGAACAGGTCGCTCATGATGACTACTTTTTCAAGATCCGGCGTCGCCTGTTCGCTCTCCCACTTGGAGACTGCCTGACGGGATACGCCGATCGCATCCGCGAGCTGCTCCTGGGACATACCCTTTGCCTTTCTAAGTGCCTGAATTCTATCCGAAATGTTCATTGTTGTTTCCTCCTGTGTTTTGATGTCCTCACTATAGCAAGACCACCATTAGCACCTCCACCACCTGGAGATGGAGTTTCGTCAACCAGAGGTTGCATTCCTGCTCCCTGGCCTATTTCACGTCGTTCGGACTTATCCTTTTGGTAATTTCTAGTATAGTTTAAGTTGACCGTTTTTATTCCATACTTTTAGTGTCATTTCCGCATTCAGTCGATAAATGCCGAGACTAGTATCGGTCGAGTATTCTTCCAATATGCTTACTGCATCTTGGATCCGATAATTCATTGCCAGACAATACGCAGCAGCTTCAGATCTGACAACGGCATCGTTACTTAACAATAATCTGTCAATGCATTTTTGTCCGTATTCCGTATCTTCTTCAAACTGCTTAAAAACCTGGATCTTCTTTTTCCCGATCTTATTACATGTCTTGTGATCTCCGTTATTTGCGGCTTCGAACAGGATCGGACCTATTTCTTCATAAAACTGAAAAACTTCATCCTCTGTCATTCTTTTCATGCGATTCCCAGCCTCCAAACTTACTTATCCGGTCAAGACAATTGTACAACAAAAAACCCGATAACTTTCGTTACCGGGTTTGGCGGAGAAGGAGGGAGTCGAACAACGAAGATTCCGTCATTTCACGCCAATAACATCAAAAACAGGCCCTTCTGGTATGTAAAACCGTCGATTTCGGCATCAGTCAGTCCAACTTTTTCATTATTGATGACCACAATTGTGGTCAAAACTGTGGTCAGACCTATCCAACGTCATTTCGGATCTGTTCGATTATTCTTCCGATATTGCTTGTGAGTGAACCTAGAGCAGATTCTGCATCCTGATTTATAGACTTCTCCTGTTCTATAGCTATATCTACCTTTTTTGCAAGCGTGCCTACTTTCGGATTCTTCTTGGAATTCATGCCGGATATTGCTGAAAAGCGTTTTGCAATGTACCTCTGATTACCGATTTTTTCGTTGGCAAGAATCTTCTCTTCTTCAGGGATGATAACATTAATCAGAGAATCCTTATAATGGAGCAGTAAGAATAATTCAAAACTTGGATTGGTAACAGCTAGCATATATTCTTTCTTTGCCAGTTCATAAAAATTCCTAAATTCTTGCGGTTTGGTTTGGTATATATCTGTATCAAATACAATAATCATTTTATCGTGTTTAGCATCAAATCCGTTATTGGGATTCGATTTTTCCCTCTCAGCTAGGTTAAACAAAGACTTGGGATTAGACACGCCCTCATCTTCACCTGTTTTTTCCATGAGGCATATTTCAATAAGTGAATGAATACCGAGTTCTTTTTTGTTATCTATTATGTTTTGAAAATACCAAGCCTCAGTGTTTTGACCTTCACAGATAAAGTAGTACTTTCTGTACGGCTCAACTTTCTCGTCACTATCTGCTGATCGCTTGTTCCAGTTAGCATAAATATGAATAGGAGCCAAAACTAATTCTCCTCTCTGAAAGAAAACTTTTTAAATATCGGAATTGCACCATATCTTCCATCAAGATAGGCCTTGCTAAGTATTTTATCGTATCTTTCTTTAAACTGGTCCAAAGAATAAATCTTGCTACTGTTATGTTCATCCTTTTCAATAAACCATATTTCATCTCTTCTAAACAATTTCTGGTTCATAATTGCGGCTTCATGTGTAGAAAAAATAAGTTGAATTTTATGATTTTTATGAAGACTAGCAAACAGTTCCATAAACCTTTCGGTTAGTTTTGGATGTAAACTCCTCTCTAACTCATCAACAACATAAACAACATCGTCCCTATTCGTTAATAACATATCCAACAAATCGAATAATCTTCTAGTCCCATCGGACTCATCTTCAAAATCAAAGTCATATATAGATTTTTCATGTCGAAGTTTTATAGTTGTGATCTTTGGTTCTTCCGAACCTTTCCACTCAATATTGAAAAAATTCGTGTCGGATCTTCCTGACATTCGAATTGTTTGGTTTTCTGCTTCAATTTTTCTTTTTCTCATTTCATCCAAAACATCATCTAGAATTGGCTTTGGAAGCATTTTTGACAACTCACCCATATCTATATTCTCAATTCTTACATTGGAAATACCAGTATCAAAAGTTGAAACTAAACTATTAATTTGTGCAAGAGAATCATTTTCGTAGTAATAGCTCCAGTCAGTCACTACTGAACTAGGAGTAATAATCACTATATGCGACATAATCCACATGTATACCGTTCTAAATACCTGAAGGTTAGATTCTTTCGCTATCTTTTTTCCTCTGTTCATTTCGCCCAGGAAAAGATTTGCAGTATTATCTTCGAAGTCAGTTGCATATGTCTCAAATCTTTTTCCTTCTTCGCTAGATAAATTAATAGATGAATCTAAAATAGGTTTCGAGTTGTTTTCTCGTTCGAAAATGCGCTTTGCCGATCCATTCTGATAGAGTTCATATAACCACTCGCCTGTTATGCGGCGTTCAGATAGTCTTGCAGAAAACCCATATGCATAGAATTTGCCATTAATTTCCATATGGATTTCAAACGTGCTATCTCTATTCTCATTCTTTTTGTTACTCCTACAAAAATATTTCATCCCCCAAACTGGAAGCCCTTTTTCAACAGTAGTTTTAAAGAAGCGAAAAAAATCAATAAAATTGCTCTTCCCGGACGCATTAGCTCCGTAAATAACCGCATGTTTTAGTAGTCTTGTGCTGCTTCCTATTTTGACTCGGTGCTCAAGTTTTGTTCTGATTTTTGATGAGGATACCATCGTTAATTCAGCTTTGCTATCAAACGATTTAAAATTTTCTACTACTAATCTGGTCAACATAAGCATCATTCTCCTTATACTAAACATATTATACGCGCTGCAACTATTTTTCAACCATTAATCATTTAATTGGAGATTTTTTCTCTAAACAAAGCTTTTAATAACGTATTATTGGGATTTGGTTTAATATAACAAGTTATATCTATACATCTTGATTGTACAGAGAGAGATATCTTAAAATCTTTAATTGAAATCTTTGAAGATATATGCTGTCCGTCATTCTCGGAATTATCATTCTATATTTTCGTCCTCTTCATTTTCATCAAAATCAAAACATACCGAACAATTGCCTATCAATGACAGTAATTCTTTCCGCTCTTTTCTTTTTGCTTTATCCTCGATATCTTCATGCAAATCATCCACATAATCAATCAATAAATCATTAACCTTCCCCGCGCAAAGATCTTCCAGATACTTATTTACTAAAGCATCGTCGAAATCCAACGCTTCCATTTCATCAAGCAACCTAAAAACACCTGTCCCGCGATTCTTCTTGTAAATATATAGAAGCAGTTCTTTTGTTGCATTCTGTTCTAAAACCATTTGTTCATACAAAGTTCTTCTTTGTGCAGACCAGAATACTCGTGCTGCTCTTGAAAAAGAATCTATTTCATAGGTATATGTATTCAATTCGCTAGCCTTTTCATGTATCAATAAGTAAAAATGCACTGCCAGTTTTCCCAACTCATTGATGTAAAACCTCTTAAATTCTTCAAACTGTACTGCAGCATACGGTTCATCAAAATTAAACTTTCCATTTAATCTCTTCAAAAAACCAATGAACAACTTTCGTAGATTTTTATCAGGTTGCCCCGGATAATAATTTGCATATCTGAAATTATTGTAATAATCCGAAAATACACCAAGTAGGCTCATAGCATTTTTAGCCGCATTTTTATCCGAAAACTTGTTAACCTCATGCTGTAATTCAATATGATTATGCTGCCTTAAGCACTTTTGCATAGAACTTACATCTGTTGGATCCTGCGCTACAAGGCAAAGATAAATTTTTTGCAGTCTTTCTATACCCACAGCACCTGTATATAAGATGATGTTGATCTCATATGTATTATTCAATCCCTTGATGGACATTGCCTCTTTTGCTGAATCATAAATGAATTCTCCAGCTATTTCCAATTCACGCCCCATATTGAGACTCTTAAAATCCCATATTCCATCTACAAGCATATTTTCACCAGCAATTTTCCAGATAATATAGTGTTTTACAGAATTTATCTATTTCACTATCCACGATCCAACTTTTTTGGATCCGATTCTCTCTATAACGCCCTCTTCGGTCAGTTCTTTCATCAACATCTGTACGGATCTCCGAGAGATATCCATTACCGAGGCCAGTTCCGCTTGTGTTACGGATGGGTTTTCACGCAGTAATAGCAATAGGTATTCTCGATCAGACAGTGTTCCGGCATCATTTTGCGCTTTATTTTGCGCTTTATTTTGCGCTTTAAAATACGCATAGTTCAAATTCCACAATGTCAGGAAGAAGTTGTATCCGTCCGTATAGAACTCCGGTCGGAGTTCTTCCGTATATCGTTCCTGCTGCTCATAAGCATCCAATATCTTCTTAAAACCGCTGCCTCGGCGCTCCATTAGTCGAAGACGACCAAACATATCAGCCAGTATCGGATTCCTCAGTTTTGATGGCACATGCCGCAGATCAAGGTTTTGCACTTCTGATCCATCATACATTCCACCCGGATTTGTTATTACGAGACGATCATCATATATATCTACCTGACTATGCACACCAGTCTGAAGATAGCTTCTGTGTATCAGCGCATTGACCAATCCTTCTTCCAACGCTCTTTCCGGATAATCCGGTAACTCGATCCTCTGATCTTTCTCTTTTCTCCAGCCTCTTCGGGTATTGCTTTTGATAAAAGCCATCGATTTGTAAAATAGATTGACCAAACTTCCTGTAAACTCAGAATCATCAAGTGCATCCTGAACCGAACCCGCTTTCTCTAAGCCATTCCACCTTGTGCAAAAAACTCTTGAATGATGAATACTCCATTGATCCGCAAAAAGCACTCCTGCATTTGTCATTTGACCATCTTCCAGCATAAACTTAAAACTTATGATTATTACGCGCCAATAGCACCACCCAATTCGTAGCATCAGCACCGGCAATACGCCATTGAGCACTTCCGATACGCAATTCAGCACCGCCCCTAGAATCAGTAATCGGACCTGGAGCAATCCCGCTTGTCTGCCCTTACACAAATCAAGTCTGAGCTGTCAAGCCCGAAGCCGCCGAAGGCGGTGCGAAGCAGGCTTTACAGCCACAGACTGATTTGTTACCTATAATCGGCGGGATTGCGATTACGGTTTCCTCTTAGGCGCCTCAAAGATTTCACGCATATTGGCATCGCCCATCTCGATCACGTAAGAGTTATGTCTGAACCGTTCCACGATCGATTCGGCCTGCGTCCCTCTTCCGAGACGTTTCAGCCAATCTTCTCCCAGTTTGTAGAGCGTACAGAATATTGTGGAGGTACAATCGAATCTTCGCTCTGACAGTTCGAACAAGAACTCGACTTCCGATTTGCTCAGATCGTTGCTCAACCACTCGTCTATCACCAGAACTTTATAGCCTGCGTATCTGCGCAGCATCTTGTCTTTTCCGTATGGATCGATACTCTTTTCGCTATATTCCATCAGAAGATCCGGAAGACGGATGTATTTCGTCTTGTACATATTCCTGCAGGCCTCCTTTGCCAGTGCGCATCCTATGTATGTCTTGCCGCTGCTTGCATAGCCCTGCAAAACTACGCTTCTGTTCTCCGATATATACTCACAGGTAGAAAACTCCGCCATCGTCGCCCTCTTCAGTTTCCTGCTCGGGTCGTAGTAGATGTCATGGACATCTGCGCGAGGAAATCTCAGTTTAGCGGCACGGATAAGCCTGTCGACTTTGTCGTTAAAATACCGCTGATATACACTGTCTGTGAGCATCTGAAACCGTTCGTCAAAAGACAGATTTTCGATTCCGGGCTCTCGCCGAAGATCTTCGCTTGCATCGATAAAGCCACCCAGATTCATTAGACGAAGCTTTCTCTTCGTTTCCTCATTCAACATTGCGATCACCTCCTGCGTAGTACTCTTCGCCTCTTAAATAACCGATTGGTTCCTCAACGGATGACTCTCTTATTGTCTTCTGCTCAAGGAAGAGCAGGTCTTGATTCGAAGCGAGTATCGCTTTAAGATGTCTGTAACGGGGTGAACGGATTCCTCTCAACAATGCGAGTTCGCAAGCTGTTTCCAGACGGCCTTCTGAATACGACTTGCTTAACTTCAGCACGGAAAGAGCAGAATTGTAGCCCTGTTCTTTTATGTCAACAGAAGCAAAAATGAGGTCAATGGCTGTAGCGGTATTCTCGCCGATGGACTTTGCCCAACGTCTTATCCTTTCGGCATCCCAGATGGTAATATTCTGGAATGCCGGTGGCATATCCTCAGTGTGAGATGACCATTTGTTACTAAGATAACCGGGAAAGAGAAGATGCGATGTCAGCCGCTCGTTCTGGTAATAGATCTCCAGTTTCTTATCTGTTATTCTCAGATCCACTTTCTTGCCGGAATACTGGTATGGACAGGAATAGTGGTTCTTGAGATACAAGACATGGAAATCCAGGCCTACTGACCGGCCATATACCCAATGGGCAATCTCATACGGGATCTCCGGCAACGGGCGAAGATATGCTTTCTCTTCCTGAGACCAGACCTCATATCTGGATCCGTCTGTTCGCTTCTGGAATGGTGTCTTATTAAACTCGTTCAGACATTCCTTGACGCCGTCACACAACTCAGAGAATGAACCGAATTTCTTGTCGCGAAGCCGGGCGATTATCTTAGTTGCGATCTTCCCGACTGATCCCTCGACTGAAGCTTTCTGTTTTGGTTTCTTCACTGTTGCGGGCATTATTGCGGTTACATAGTGTAACCCGAATGCATCGTAGTCATCTGTGAGAATGACATCTCCTTCTCTGGGATGCGATACTACACCAGTCTTAAGGTTGTCACAGACGATCCTTCTCGGCACGCCTCCAAAGTATTCCAGCATCTGGATATTACAGCGGATAAACGTCTCCATTCTCATGTCCAGACATGGCTGTACATACACATATTGGCTATATGGAAGGACCGCCACAAACAGATATACTTTGACTGTTTCAAGCGAGTAGGTATCCACAAAGCTCATAGTAGGCCCGGACCAGTCAATCTCTATCTTGTCTCCCGGTTTGTGTTCCAGGTGGTTAGTTAGCCGGTTAACGATCGTGTACTCCCGGTATCCTTCGCAGAACTTGGTGTATCCAATCGGGAGCGTTCCTTCTTCCCGGCAAACATCCTGGTATTCTTCCCAGAGAAGTTTTAACGTTACACCTGTCTGACCAAGAGACTTGTGTACCTTCTCGTAATCCGGCAACGCATATAAAGTCTCGTTTGCATGTCTCTCCGGGTACACAAGACGATAGACCTCATCTGCCTCCATAAACTGGATATCCTTGAAACGGATACCTTTCTCATTGGCAATCCTGAAAACATCGCTTACAGAATGTTTCGAGATATGCCTCGAATTGGCTATCTGGTTCACAGACAGCCCCGAATCTCGAAGCTCCAATATGAGCTTCACACTGATTTTTCTAGCCATATTCGCTGGCCTCCTTGTAATTATTCAGGGAAAGATCCCTGTGAACTCATTTTACAAGGTGGTGCTGTTCTGCGAATCGGCGGTGCTCATGTGCGAATTGGTTAACGGTGCTCTTCCGTGTACGGGTGGTGCTCAATCGTGTATCGATGGTGCTCATCGCGCGAAATAATCAACTTACAAGGTCATTATCCAAGTCAAGTTCTTTTTGCGTAGCCTTAATATACTTTTTCTCAAATGCATCAAAAGTAAGTTTTTTGCGTTCAATATCGGAAATCATGGCATCAAAAGACGATCCCGTGGCCTTTATAATGTATTCGGTCAGTTCAAAACCCGTTATTTCCTTTTTCACGCTTCCGGTCCGATAATAATACCGTCCATGAAGATTTATCGGCATTCTTGCCTTCTTCACTGCGATCTGAATATACTTTTTCTTGTTTTTCGTTTCTTGGTTAACATCGCATGTTATTCCAAAAGCAGATGTGATCTTATTAGGGATGTCTTCCAACAGTTTCTTCACTGTTTTAGCATCCAGCCCTACGACATCGCCATCATCATTAATGCCAATGTAAAGCGTTCCGCCCTGGGCATTAGCATAGCCACAGATCCATTCCAGATACTTGTCCTGCCAAGTTTCTTTCCACTCAACGACCTGGTTTTCATTATCTCTCGCTATAGTATCAATATCTCTCATGACGAAACCTCTTGCTCTTTTTCGTCATTGTAGCACTTTTGCGCTTTAACTTCAACTTTAAAGCGCAAACTATTTGCGCTTTAAAGCATTAACACAAATTAATACTCTATCTTGACCAATTCAGCAATCTTGGAAACGATAATGTCTATTGATTCTTCGCTTGTGCTTAATCCGCTCCGCGAACCAAGTAGCGGACTCGCATTACGTAGTGCTTCAAAGGATGTGTTATGCACTATCGGAATCAGAAGATCTCTGGCAAGAAGTGCAGACAATTCTTTATCAGCAATACCACCATTTTTGATGCGTTCTATAAATGCCGGAGTTACCAGAACAATGCCCATATATGCATTTGCCAACCCCTTGTCTATCTCTCGCAATAATGGTGCCCCTAAAGCAACATCTTTTTCACTGAACCAAACAGTTACCCCTTTTGCCTCTAGTTTGTTACATAGATCCATGGCCATACCTTTCCGATCATCCCAGGCATGACATAAGAAAACATCTTTTGCTTCATTCATTTGTTTAGCGCGTTTCTCGATGTTTTCACGGACAGGTGTTAGAGTTCTAATCTCCGAAAGTGAGTATGCCAAAGTGGAATTTGCAGGCGACCAGCGTGCTCTTCGGGGCAATTGACCGCTAGAAATACTATTGGGAAAGCAGAGGTTATTTCTTTCATAAGGATTTCCTGAATAGCGATAACCAGCTGATCTATTTCCACATACAGGACAATTCGCCCTTCCACTTTCTGTCCGGTGTCCATTAATCGGTGCTGTACATTGTACCATAACTATCCTCCTGTTATTATCTCAAATCCATATTGATTACAAGGTCGTCTCCATAAAATTCATGTATTATCTACTTCATAATTCTCCTCAACATATAAACGTAGTCTGCTTTCCAAAACTTCTGCAATTTCGTGAACTTCCGATGGTCTGACCCTCATTGCGCTATATTCTTCATAAAGAATATTAATGAACTGTTCATCAAACATCAAAAAATGATTGCATTCCTCAAGCAGTTGATAATAGATTGATATACACTCTTCCGGATCAGATATCATATAAGTAACGAATCCATCATTATCACCATAAATCCCTGAAGTTTTCGGGTTATATATCACTTCGACATTTTTCTCAACATCATTTCTGACACAATCTTTGCGAATGGGAATGCCCCCGAATCGCTCACAAATACAGTCTTGTACTAACGGATCTGCCATCAAGAACAACAATTCTTTTGCAGCTTCTGTGTTTTTACAATCTCGAGAAACAGACAACACCTTTTCAAATGTGAAATATGAAGAATAATCCATGTCTGGAAATAACAACGGAGTCAAGATATTTTGGAAATAAGCTGCCTCCTGGCCGAAAGAACAGAATCCGTTTATCTCCAAAAATCTTGAAAAGCTATACTGACGGTTATTTGACTTCGTAAGACCTTCAGTCTCAATTAAGGAACATGTCGATAAACACTCTTCTATAACAGATACTTTGTCAATCGCTGATTTATCTGTCATTACAGTAAAAATCCGTGGATAATACAACTGCATAATTCCACCCTGCATTGCATACCCTGTACTCCTCGCAAGCGAAGTCATATAGTCCATATCACAATTTTGAGACAAATCACTTATAACCTTGCTATCTCCTGCAATCATATAAACTGAAAACACTGGAGAGAACATGTACATTGCTCCGTCTCGCCACATTTCCTCATAAATGCACGGATAGAAATACTCTTTCGGCCACGACACGTTATTAGTCCACGATTTCATATCGAGTAGTTCGCCTCGTTCTGCAAGAGTATTGCTTAACATCGGAGAAATAAAAAACATATCAGGGCCCTTTCCTGAATAAATATCAGAAAGAATCTGCGCCGATGCGGTTTGCCGAAGTTCAATAGTATTATTCCCTTTGTCGAGATAATTTACAATTCGAATTCTGAATCTGTCCTGAATGAGATTATAGTAGTCTGCCAAAGACTCAATATATGACCATTCCAGCGATTCGATAATGCCAATCGTTACTTCTTCACGTTCATCATTATTTTTCTTGTATTCCAGCGAAAAGATACCAGACTTCTGACTGTCCATAATCATCATTAGTCCACAAAAGAGATATCTTCCGTCTTCAAGAGAAATCACATCCTCCATCCAAGAAATGAACGTACCATACGTAGCTGTATATTCTTCTTGATTAGATGCCACGCCACTTATGCTGTGATACATATCCTGTTCTATCCATTCTCCCGCCGAAGTCACACGTCCAGAGAGCAAAGAAGTATTTACAAAAAAGCTTTCTTTCATTCCACTCTCCTGCCCAAAGATCTGAGAAAAACGATTCGTTACATATATTTCTTGTTCAGACAGTGTTTTTCCCGAATCTGAACAAGTTCGAAGAATATAACCCGCATTTTCATTGTTGTTGGATGCCTCCATAATCAATGCAATTTCATTTTTCTCATTCAAGGCAAAAGAACAAATAGTTGTTTCTTTGAAAGATATTTTCTTGCTTACTTTTAGACTTTTATCAAGATAAAAGAGCGTCTCCCCATCACAGAGAATTATATTTTCATCGCCTCCTATATTTACACACGATAACAGTTTGTTATGCAACTCCGGCACTGTAGTTGACATTATTACATTTCCCATCTCATTCAAGACAGCGACAGAATAATCTACGTTATATTCGCTGTCTAATATCGAACTGACTAAAAAAGTATTTCTGCCATGTAGGCGCCCGAATTTATGAATTTCACCTGTAACTTGAATCTCGTGAAGTATATCCTTTGTTTTATCACTCCCCGAAAAACAAGCATAATACACCTTCTTATCCTGCACAAAGAGAACCGCTAAATCTTCTCCCAAAAGGATTCTTTCACAGTAATCTGCTTGTCTATCAACCTTCTCATTATATCGGGATTGCATGTCAAGATTCGATTCAAAAGGCACATATCTCCCTTGGTCTGGCGAAACATGAAAAGCATCAGGCACCTTCTTTTTACAACCCAAACATACTATCGGAGACATAAGTATAGCCATAATCAGGAACACAGAAAGATATTTATGCAAAACAGTTCCTTTTCTCATGTTCGATTCTCCCTGATGTCTTTTAGTTCGTGATGCTCACTATCATTCAAGTGACCATCAACGATATAAACCACACGATCGCACTGTTTTGCGATAGCATCATCGTGAGTCACAATTACAATAGTTGTTCCAGTCTTGTTTATTTCACGGAAAACAGCTATAATTTCTTTTTTTGTCTTACTATCAAGTGCTCCTGTCGGTTCGTCAGCAAGAAGGATTGAGGGTCGATTTACCATTGCACGAGCAATGGCAACTCGTTGTTTTTGTCCCCCGGAAAGCTGAGATACTTTTCGCTTTGACAAATCTTCGATATGGAGTTTAGTTAACACTTCCTTGACCTGTTTTGCCACACTACCTTTCGTCTTCTGATGTATCAGTAGAGGAACCGCAACATTTTCAGATACTGTTCGATATGGAATTAGGCCGAAATCTTGAAGTACAAACCCAATCGTCTCATTCCTATATCTAGCCAGTTTTTTAGCGTTAAGACTGCTTAATTCTTTTCCATCAACCTGAATATGTCCATCATCTGCGCGATCTATACCGCCAATAATATGAAGAAGTGTAGATTTTCCAGAGCCTGAAACACCTTGAATAGCCAAAAATTCCCCGCGTTTTACAGCGAGCGAAGCCGAGGAAAGTGCCGGAACACGGACTTTTTTACTTGAATGATAGACCTTGGACACGTTTTTTATTTCAATGATATTCTCCATATAGCTCCTTCTTTCTTTACCACGCCCTCATATATGCTGTATAAGATAAACCAAATGAGCGCTGCAAGCACATAGATACCCGTATATTTTGCCCAACTTACAAAAGACATATCGATCCTTAGTGATGTGACAAGGTTTATTTCCAGATCTATATTTCGAAGTATAATGCGAATCAAGAAGAATAAAACCGATCCCAAAACCACCGCTACAGCTAAAAAAGATAATACTTGGGTCATCTTATGTATAATCAAGGCTCCTGAAGACTCACCACATAATGAGTATGTTTTAAATTCCTTTTCTCGGAGTTCTATAGAGTACAATACAATTCGGAACGCTATGAGATAGAGAAGCATTACTACAATAAAAATCTCTGAGCGCTCTTTTTCATATTCCTTTACTCTTGGATCAATATGTTCTACCCAATTCTCGCCAGTAAATTCGTATGCAACACGATCTAGTCTCGCCAATTCCTCATCAGATAATCCCGACCCAGTTGTAATAATATACGAACAATATCTTTTCTGATTGGAAAACAAACGGATAAAAGTCTCTTCACTAGTCAGTGCATTCCCATCTGTCCCTGAAAAAACTCTATCATAATAATTCATCGCATGCGGATACTGATAATAGGAAGCATTACCGTCCCCATCTACGGAATACGGTTCCTCGAAAGTATATACTTCATTCTGAAGAGTAATACTCACTTTTCTACCACCCTGGAATTCGACTAACGGCATCGCAAACTCAGGATCGGTAGAATATGTCTGAAGAAGTGCAGTTAAACTCCCCGGCAGAGAGGACAGAAGCCAGTTCTTTTCCGTAAGTAGGCGATTAGTATATTCGTTGTTTTCGTCTAGGTCTTGGCTATATAGAACTGCCAAGGAGAATGACCGTTTACTTGTAATCGGAATATCTATCAAAAAACCTGATATCATCGAGTCAATCGAAGGACTGACCTGTCTCGTCGCCCTTATAAATTCTTCGCACTTTTCCACTGGAACACCGCTTGAATTTAAAGTATAGTAGGGTGTAGCATAAACCATATTATTCCATTGTTTATATGTTGACCAACCAAGAAGACAGAGCAGTACACAGAATTGTACAGATAGTACAATTACTGCAAACATACAAGTGCCCATTCTGCTCCGTATAAACGACCATGTTGCAAGAATAAAACGCATATTCTGGACACCTCCTATTCTTGCTTGATAATATCCGCGACTAATCGCCGTCTTGAATCAAAATACATGGGCAGAATTGAAACAACTACAAAAATCAAAACTAAAAATACCGTCAATACCCCAAATCCATAATTAGGCTTATAACTCACTCCCTGATATATTGCGGCATATTTTGGAAACATTACTACACCAAAGACAGATCCTATAACTATACCTGGAAGAAAAGCACATAAGAAGACCATGTTGGCCCGATTCCATGTCATACCGTTGATGTAATAGCAGGCTAACTCCAACGAGCACCTCTTTATACGTAAATACAAAAATGAATACAAACAAAGAAGCAAAAGAACCGCTACCAAAACAAATCGTGCCGATATCAATCTCAATTCACCATACAGATTTCGGCAGTAATTTTTATACGAATCCTCGCCGGATAGTGCCAGATCTGCGAAAGCAAAATGATTGTTTCGAAAATAATCACGAAGCTCGTTTGCTGATACACCTTCCACTGGTCGCACCAAGAATCTGCTATCACCATCATTATTTGATGTAATAATCGGAGCTTTTTTACCGTTCTTATCTACCAAAGTGCTTGATACAGCTTTTAACGAGTATTTTGTTGCTCCTCCTGATAAAACAATGATACCATTGTCATCCCAATCCCAAACAGAGTCTACACTTGAATTAGGGAATGAATTTAAAGTCTTCATCTCATGATGCTCTCTTGCAAGAATCCCAACTACCGTCAATTGAAGTGGTTCATGGCGCTCATCATATTTCACTTCGATAACATCACCTACACGGTATATATCTCTTCTTTCTTTGAGCACTTTTCCATCTTCACCACGAGCTATGCCAACACCTTTAATCATAATTATCTCATATGCTGCTATAGCGATCTCGTTATCATCTTTCGGCATTCTGCCCTCTTCGAGTTCAAGTTGAACGTCTCTATTAAAACTCTTATCAAATAACGTAGTATCTAGATATACATCATTCTTCGAATCAATTAAGCTCACCATTTCGATAGATTCGACAGATTTCACCATTTCACATTCACTTAATTCTTCTTTTAATTCATCTCCCGTTTGTCCTGTTCCTGCTGAAATCAGCACTGCCTCGTCAAGTTTTGATTGTTTGTAAAAATGAAAAATAGACATTCTGGCATCCACTGCATAAAAAACATTAACAATCAAAAGACTGCATGCCAATGCAATGAATGTCAGAATGACATTTGTTAAAAGGTTATCATATGCAATTTGTATAACCAACGAAAGTCGTTTCACTTCACATATACCGTCTCAACCGTCATGTGTGGTATGTCTTTTGTGTATAACTTCTGTTGTCTGAATCTTCTCCTACCTCAGCTAAACAATATGCTGCATTTCCAGCATCTGTAATATCAACATATTTGTAATACGTTGAGGTATCATACGGCAACAGAGTCTTTGATACTGAACGCGTCACAGGGCTAACGTCATGGGTTGCGCCAGTATAATAATAACCAACATCGACCTGAGCATGTGCAAAATATGTGCTCGAATTCCGTTCGGCATATGCTGTACCTCTATAATAATTAGGATTAGTTGCTTGATTTCCAGAAATCTGCAACGTCCCATACCATCCAGCACTTACTCCCCCCATTGACAGCGAAGAAATCAATGCTATCGTCAGAATTAAGATGAATAGTTTCTTCATTTTTGTATCCTCCTTTACTACTTCGAGTATTGCGTACTTTCATCTACAACATTCCCAATCTCGATGACACAATAAGTGTCTGCTTATATCTTCTACAGTGATGATCATCAACGTCAATTTATCATCATCTTTGGAAAAAAGCGAACGCATCATGTAAAAATCCGTTTACAAACTGCATTCATTATCATTTATTCTCTCGTTTGCCAAACATTCGTTTGACCTCATCCAGCAGAAAGGGCTCCAGTGTTATCACATTTTAATGTAAGGATATACGTCATAGAGCCAAAAATACTAGTCGCAGTTCCTGATATTCTTGCATAAGCAAGTGTAGAATAATAGTTTCCACTTGAGATTGTCGGGGTGCTAGTCCAAGCAGACAAGAATGGTTTGGAGAATGACCCACTTGCCGAAGTTGTTCTGACTTCCGATGAAGAGTATGAGAAGGTTCCTTCTACTGTAATAGTAAAGATTACATTTCCAGCATCAGAATAATACTTGCTAGTCGCTTTCCCGGATTTCGTTCCACGAGTTTGTGCCAGTTCCTCAACAACAGTTGTATATACAATCATATTTTCATAATCGACACCTATGTGAAAACCAATCTCGTTTTCGATTATTTCCGGTTCATAGCACTGATTGCAATATAACTCAAGAATTCCATAGAAATCCTCCTGTGAATTGACCTCGTGTGTTGACACATATTCAACCAAACTAAACGATCCGGCATCAGCTGCATTCACTACGCGAAAACAACTGATAATCATAACTAGTGTCATGAGTAAAGGAATTATAATAGTTTCTATTTGGTTTTTTTCCGTAGCACAGTATTTTTTCATACATCGTCCTCCCTTGAATAAAAGATTGAATTATTAGTACTGCGCATTCTATCGAAAAAAGCATAAATAAGCGAACGCATCCTGTAAAAAACCGTTTACAAGATGCGTTCGCATAACTTTAATTTGCTACATTTCGAGTTTTTATCACCCCCCCTCCTCAAGAAAAATTGATGTTTCTGCAGTAATTATGCTCTCTCCGTCTTTGGTTGTCCTTGGTGGGCGATTGCTTACTACGAAATATATTATAAAAACACACACCAAGACTCCCAACCCCACTGCCGAAATAAGCAAAATATGTCGTTGATCCTTTCTCTTTTGCTCTTCTTGCATCTGTTTTTGTTTATTCATGGCGAATAAACCTTCTATCGCTTGAGTTAATCGTTCCTGAGAATCTACAAGATTGCCAGCTGTATCAGAGATCATTTTGTTGCTTGTTGCCACGTATTGGATACTATCATCTTCAATACCGCGTCCTTCAGACATAATGCTTTCAATACTAGTGCCAAATATATCTGCTAAGACCTGAAACTGCGTTTCAGTTGGTTCTTTTTCACCACGTTCCCATAAAGACACGGTGGTTCTGGAAGTTTGTGTTAGTTTCCCAAGATCAGTTTGAGAAAGACCTTTCATGGTTCTGTAGTATACTATATTCTTTCCAATATTATTCTCATCGCTTTCCATGTTTGGTACCTCGTTACCTGTAGTATATATGATATCCTATCAACACCATTATTTCGAGAAGAACAAGAATGGAGAAAACAGCAATCAACCCCTCCTTGAGTCGTCTCATTTTCTTGTCAGAATGAGACTTCTCGTATTCTTTCTGGCTCTTCTCAAGAATTGATGTTTCCTGAATAATCCTTTCTGTTGCTTGATTTAATTTATTTATTGAACCGCCAAAAAAGACTTCTGCTTGAACCAATTCGCCAGCTGCCAAAATGCGCCAATCGACTTTTAGTGTATTGGCAACTAACATTAATGTTTCTATATCTATGGCTCTTTTGTTGGTTTCGATTTTGCTGAGAGTAGGCCTAGATACTCCAATTGTTTCGGCAAGGCAATTTTGAGAAATGCCCTTGCTTTCCCTGTATTTCTTGATTTGATCTCCTATCATTATTTGTTCTCCAATATCAGTTAGATATTTACATTATATCGCTTGATATTTTTAGCCTCAACTTTTCTTAAAGATATACGTTCCTCATCCTGTTTTTTTCACTTTGTTGTCTTTCTTGTTATTTCAGAATGCTCTTACATACTCATAACAGGCCCATCCCGGTCATCCTTCTGTCTGTTCTTCCGTTCTCTTACCGGACGAGTATGCGGTGTTTCACCTTCCTTAGGACGCGAACCAAATATGCTCACAATATCCGCAGCAAGGTAAGCACTGCTGCAAGCAATGTCGTAAGCAGACACGGAGTCAGTATCCGGTGATACAACTTCTCCGTATTCTCCTGCATCTGTTTCTGCAATTCCGTCCTCGTCTTCTCCAGCGCTGAAGCATATTGCCCGTTCAGATTCCCAACCTGTTTCGTCATATCCTCCTGCCAGTTCTTCGCTTGGGATTCCAGTTCTTCCTTCCATGTCTTTTCCCGATCCTGAAGTTCGTCCTTCCACATTTGTTCGTAGCTCAGGTGAATATCCTTCGTCTGGTTTATAAACGAAACCATTTCCTCTTTCGAAGGGATATCCTTCACGGTCAATCTCATCTGCTCTATCATTTCGGCCTGTGCCTTCATCGTAAGGATCATCGCTTTCCAGTTTGCTTCCGTGATCGTAACGCATGGTGTTGGCTTCTCCGCTGCCGCGAAGTTCTGCTCCGCTATACGCTTCGCCTCTTGAAA
>JAFZBN010000006.1 GCA_017561715.1 Clostridiales bacterium
GAAAGAAAAATCCTGAAAGCCTTATATATCAAGCTTTCAGGATCTGAGATTTGGCGGAGCCGGTGGGATTCGAACCCACGTGCCTTTTGGGCAAACGGTTTTCAAGACCGCCTCGTTATGACCGCTTCGATACAGCTCCATGTCTCGTAGCCTGCTAATTTTACTAACTTTGACTTCTTATGTCAACTAAAGCAAAGAGGCCTTCCGGTTGCGAAAGGCCTCTTCACTTTGGTGAAAATATATGGCATCAGTTTTCCATCATTTCAAGTAAACGATCAAGGTCATCATAGGAATAATACTCGATGACGATCGTTCCGTTACCCTTAACCTCGTCCTTAAGCTTTAATTTGACCTTTGTGCCGTAGTAGGAGGTTAATTTGTGTTCCACATCCTTTGTACTGATAGCGACCGCATTTGACCCCTTCTCGCGCGTTTTACGGGGTGCCGGTGCGGGACCACTCAGGATCTTCTTCACATATTCTTCTGTTTCACGGACGCTCATCTCTTTGATCATGACCACGTCAGCTGCTTTCTTCTGCTCTTCCTTATCGGTGATCGCGAGAAGCGCACGGGCGTGACCTGCTGAAAGATCGCCGTTTCGGATGAAATCCTGGAGGGATTCATCGATGTTGATCAATCTAAGTGTATTGGCAATTGCCGGACGGCTCTTACCGAGTTTCTTCGCGAGAGCCTCCTGCGTAAGGCCATGCTCCTTCATGAGGTTGTCCATGGCGAATGCTTCTTCAAGCGGGTTTAAGTCCTGACGCTGAATGTTCTCGATCAGGGCCTGTTCCATGGTCTGCTGATCCGTAAGATCTCTGACGATGGCAGGAATTACTTTAAGGCCGGCAAGACGGGATGCTCTCCATCTTCTCTCACCTGCTACGATTCGATATCCGGTGCCTCTCTTTGATACGATGATCGGCTGGATGACGCCGTTCTCTTTAATGGAATCCGCCAGTTCCTGGAGGGCTTCTTCATTAAAACGCTTTCTTGGCTGTTCACTGTTTGGGGAGATGTCATTGATCTTCAGTTCTACTACTGAATCCTTCTGTGTCTCCGGAATTCCGTCAACAGAAAGAAGCGCGCCTAATCCTTTTCCTAAACCTTTCTTTGTAGCCATGTTATCACCTCATATATTGATGTCTGTCTATATGTTATCAGTGCTTATGTTCTCTTCAAAACCTCGTTGGCAAGGGCCTGATAGGCTATCGAGCCCTTCGACTTCGGGTCATATTCTTCAATCGTCTGACCGTGGCTCGGAGCCTCAGCAAGACGTACATTTCTCGGGATAAATGTCTTAAATACTTTGTCTCCGAAATACTTCTGAACCTCTTCTACGACCTGCTTGGTAAGCTGTGTACGGCGGTCATGCATGGTGATGACAACACCGAGGATTCCGATGGAAGGATTCAGCTTTTTCTTGATCATATTAATGGTATCGATCAGCTGCGTAAGTCCTTCCAAAGCATAATACTCGCCCTGGATCGGAACGATTACGCCTTCACATGCTGCCAGAGCATTAATTGTCAGAAGTCCGAGAGACGGCGGGCAGTCGATGATGATGTAATCATATGTATCCAAAACCGGTTCAATTGCTCTCTTCAGGATCGTTTCTCTGCTGATCGCAGCTACCAGTTCTACTTCTGCTCCTGCCAGATTGATATTTGTCGGGCACATATCTACATTTTTGACCGATGTAGATGCAATAACGTTACCGATATCTTCTTCATTTACGAGAAGATCATAGACGGTATTTTCCAGTTCTGACTTATCAAAACCATATCCGCTGGTTGCATTTCCCTGTGGATCGAGGTCAATAATCAGCACTTTCTTGCGTTTTTTCGCTAAAAATGCGCCCAGATTGACGGCTGTTGTGGTTTTTCCCACGCCACCTTTTTGATTTACGATAGAAATTACGTATGCCATATGTGCTCCTTATCATTCTTATTATCATAATAGTATCAGAAAAAATGCGCACACTATATGTCAGTTGCTTTACACTTTTCGAAGAAAAATTCAGAAAAACTTCAAAATTGCATATGAACATTGTCAGTTTTTGTATCGTATCCGGATAATGTTTCACGTGAAACATTATCCGAACATGTTTCATGATGCAAATTAAAAATCCAAAAATGTTGTTTTTCATAATTCAATTGTTTCACGTGAAACAATCAAAGATACATTTCGAGAAAAATAAAAAGAACTCCGTTTTTGATACGGAGTTCTTTCTGTTGCTATTGATTTCAGAATAATGTTGCTTTGAATTACATATCCAGCTGAGCAAATTTTGCGTTAGCCTGGATAAATTCTTTTCTCGGCTCAACCTGATCACCCATGAGAAGTGTCATCGCTTCATCTGCTGCCTGAGCATCTTCGATGGTAACTTTCAGAAGTTTTCTGGTAGCCGGGTTCATCGTTGTCTCCCAGAGCTGCTCGGAACTCATCTCGCCGAGACCCTTATAACGCTGGATCTTAGGCTCTTTCCAACCTGTCTTCTGCTTGATCTCTTCAACTTCCTTATCGTCATAAGCGTAGTAACCTTCGTTGCCCTGATATACGCGATAGAGCGGCGGGCAGGCGATATAGGCATATCCGAGTTCTACGAGAGGTCTCAGATAGCGGAAGAAGAAGGTGAGAAGAAGTGTTCTGATGTGAGATCCGTCGACATCGGCATCGGCCATGATGATAACCTTGTGATAACGGAGCTTCTCAGGATCGAAGTCTTCACCAATACCTGCGCCGAGTGCCATAACGACCGGCTGCAGCTTCTCGTTTCCGTATACCTTATCGATACGGGCTTTTTCTACATTGAGCATCTTACCCCAGAGCGGGAGGATCGCCTGATACTTTCTCTCACGTCCCTGCTTAGCGGAACCGCCAGCCGAGTCACCCTCTACGATGAAGATCTCACAGAATGTAGGATCTTTCTCCTGGCAGTCAGCGAGCTTACCCGGAAGAGCTGTGGACTCGAAAACGCTCTTTCTTCTCGTCATATCACGGGCTTTTCTAGCGGCCTCACGGGCTCTGGAAGCCGACAGGCACTTGTCCATAACGATCTTGGCGACGTTCGGATTTTCCTCGAGATACTGAGCCAGCTTTTCAGACATGACAGTCTCTACAAGCGTTCTAATTTCGGCATTTCCCAACTTTGACTTTGTTTGACCTTCAAACTGAGGTTCCGGAAGTTTGACGCTGATGATGGCTCCGATACCTTCTCTGGTGTCTTCACCCTGGAGGTTTCTGTCGGAATCCTTAATATACTTATACTTTCTGGCATAGTCGTTAATGACCTTTGTCAGCGCGCTCTTAAAGCCTGTCAGGTGGGAACCGCCTTCTACTGTCGCGATGTTATTCGCGTAGGAATAGACGTTCTCGGCGAAGGAATCGTTATACTGGATAGCAACCTCTACGAAGCATTCTCCGCTTCTCTGAGCGATATAGATCGGCGGCTTGTGAAGCGCCTCTCTGTGGCGGTTTAAGTACTCTACGAAGGAGATGATACCACCGTCATAATGGAGTACCTTATCTGTCGGCTCCTCAGCGCGATCGTCGCGCAGGATGATGGTGATCTCTCTATTCAGGAAAGCCATTTCACGATAACGTGTGATCATGGCATCGAAGTCGAAACGGCAGTCCGGGAAGATCTCCGGGTCCGGTGTAAATACAGTTGTCGTACCTGTATCGTTCTCGTCGCATTTTCCGACGATCTCGAGGGGAGAAGTGGTCTTACCACGCTCGAACTCGATGTGGTAGATATTGCCCTCACGACGGACTTCTACGACCATCTTGGAAGCAAGAGCGTTAACTACGGAAGCACCTACACCGTGCAGACCGCCGGAAACGCTGTATGCGCCGCCGCCGAACTTACCGCCGGCATGGAGTACCGTATGTACGACTTCAACGGTAGGAATGCCCATTTTCGGGTGGATTCCGACCGGAATACCGGAACCGTTGTCCGTAACGGTAACGGAACCGTCTGTATTAACTGTAACTTTGATGGTATCGCAGCGGCCGGCGAGCGCCTCGTCGACAGAGTTCGCTACGATCTCGTATACGAGGTGGTGAAGACCTCGAAGGGTCGTATCACCAATGTACATGCCCGGACGCTTTCTGACGGCTTCCAGACCCTCCAGAACCTGAATATCTTCTTCGTTATATTCTTTCTTGTTCGTGGTATCGAAATCATCCTGTCCCTGGGTGGCCTGTTCGAGATCCTCGAGGGAGTCCTCTTTGTAATCTTCGGTCAAAGCTCTCGGGTCAGCAGCCAGGTTTACAAGACCATCTGTCTCTTCCTGAACTTCATAGTAGAATTCTCTCTGTTCTTCCGGCTGATTCTGCTTCTCATTTTCGGCTGAAGTGTTCTGCAGATTCTTCTCGTCGTCCATTTTTATTCTTTCCTTCCTTCATTTTCCCGAAGATAGACAAAATCGGGAAAACCGCTGATATATCTAGATCTGTAACACTGTTACTGTACAGTATCCGGCTTCGTTTTGGCGCTTTCGATGCGCTTTTTGAGTGTCACTACCGAAAGAGGGGAGACGTATGTCCGATCGTCTGTTAAGATCAGGGATCTCGGGATCTCTTCCGAGACATATTCGAGGATGTTTTCTTCTTCCTGCTGCCGCAGAAAATCATTCATATCCGAAGACGAAGCCTGTACGGTCTCAAGGTTGACCAAACCGATGATCGAATCGATTAGTATCGTATATTCTCCGCCGATATGAACGAACATCTAAACGCCCCTTTAACACTATCAGTTTTGACCATAACATTATACCATAAAAGGCACTGAAAAGGTCAATTTTCTACCCGTTTTCTATTCTCTGTACAGTGCCTTCAGATACCTCAAAAAAGGCGATCTTCGACGCTTTTTCCAGAGAATCCGCAAGTTCCTGTTCGATAAAGGATTTATCGGTGCAGGTAATGAAGATCTGGGCATCTCCGATCTCGGACAAAAGGCATTTTCTTCTTTTGGCGTCCAGTTCCCCGAAAACATCGTCCAAAAGCAGGACAGGAGAGTCATTGGTCTCTTCTCGCATGATGTCCAGTTCAGCCAGTTTCATGGACAGAGCCGCCGATCTTTGCTGTCCCTGGGAGGCAAACATACGAAGACCATCTCCATCTAAGGACATGAGAAGATCGTCCCTCTGAGGGCCGTGATTGGTCGTTCCCCGGAAGAAATCCTCCTCAATGGAGTTGTCCCACTTAGAGATCAGGGCTTCGATGATCTCCTCATCCGAGTTCTTTTCGAACATATCGATAGGAACGCATGTTTTATACTTTACGAAAAGCGACTCGCTTCCGTTTGAGATCTTCTCGTGATGGATCTTGGCGAACTTCGCGATACGAAGTGAGAAGAAGTAGCGGTCACGCATGATCTTTACCGCGGATCTGGCCATCGGTTCATGCCAGATCGACATTTCTTCCTTAATCGCGTCGGAAAGCACCTTATTATTGCCGGAACGCGCGTTTTTAATGATGCGGTTACGGTTCATGAGTAAACGGACATAATTGGACAGCTCGTAAAAATATGAGGGCTTTACGGACGAAAGAAGGACATTTAAGTATTTTCTTCGGATCGAAGGGCCTTCTTTGATCAGCATCAGGTCTTCAGGAGCAAATATAACAGCGTTAAAAATGCCGTAATAATCGGCTAATTTGTCAAAAGGGACATCATCGTGACAAACGATCTTTTTTGCGCGTTTGGAAGACACATCTTCGCTCAAACCGTCGTCATACATGACAGAAACGGACTCATCGTAAGCATTAAATGAGGCGGTCAGATACAGTTTGACCTTATATCTGTGCTCACCGTGAAGGATCATGTCACTGTCCTTGGAAGTCCTGTGTGAGTGAGTTGACGTACAAAGATAGATCGACTCTAATATGTTGGTCTTTCCCTGGGCATTTGATCCATAGAAAACATTAACAGAAGGCTCGACCTTAAGATCAAGCCTTCTGTAATTCCTGAAGTTTTCTAGTTCAATGGAACGTATATACATGCCTTACGTCCTTAGGAAAATGCTTGCGAAAGAGATTACTTACGCAGCGGCAGGATCAGATATGTATAACCGTCTCCCTCTACCGGAACGACCACGGACGGGCCATTTGCTCCGGAGAAGAGGAATTTTACAGTATCTTCATCGATGGCACGGAGCGCATCCATGATGTACTTGTGATTGAAATCTACGTTAATGAGTTCACCTGTGATCTGGCAGTTGACTTCTTCACGGAGATTACCGAGCTCAGTGCTGGAACGGATCACGAGAGTTTCTTCATTATCCATGGAAAGATTTACCGGGCAGCGACGGTCTTCCTTCTGAATGATCAGGGAAGCACGCTCTACGGCGTTCAATACGGCATTCTTATCAACGATCATCGTTGTGGAAGAATTCTTCGGTACGATCGCGTGGTAATCCAGGAACTCACCATTGATCAAACGAGATACGATCCTGAACTTACCTGTATCGAAGAGGATGTGGTTTGTGGAAGCGTAGATAACGACTTCCGCGTCCTTACCGGTAAGGATACGAGCTGCCTCGTGAAGTGCTTTTCCGGGAATAAGGAACTTCATAACAGGAAGGTCTTCGCCGATCTCCTGCTTTCTGTGTGCCATTCTGAAACCGTCGATAGATACGACATTGATGTTCTTTCCGTCGGATTCGAAAAGGGAACCGTTAAGGATCGGACGTCCTTCATCAGTAGAGATCGCGAAAATCGTCTGGCTGATCATGTCTCTTAAGATCTCCTGGTTGAGGATGATCTTATTGTCGTCACCAACTACCGGGATCGTCGGGAATCCTTCTGCGGAAATACCGTTGATCGAGAACTTGGATGTACCGCTCTCGATATCGATCACCATTCTGTCATTGGAAGAAATGGCAACTTCTTCGTCCGGCAGCTTTCTGACGATCTCACCGAAAACCTTGGAAGGGATAACGATGGATCCTTCCTCCATAACATCTGCTTCTACAAGTGCTTCAATACCTGTCTCTAAATCATAGCCTGTGAGCTTAACTCCCTTGGAAGAGGCTTCAATTAAAATTCCATCTAATATAGGTAAAGTAGAACGAGTTGAAACTGCTTTCTGAACGATCGAGATGGCTTCGACCAGATTGTCTCTTGAAATAACAAGTTTCATGCGTTTCATTCCTCCGTCTGTATTTATCAAATAACACTATATATTATACAGGAAAATTACAAAAATGCTACAAAGAAAACTCGAAAAGGCATAGAAAATATGGATATTTACCAGTTTTCACATTGTCTGAAAGTTTTCCACTTATTCCACTAAAAATCAAAAACAGAAAAAAGGGGGAGGGAGGTCGTACCGGACCTGTTTAACAAAGATACAAGCAAGAAGAAAAGTAATTCTCCTTCATATTATTATGGTCTGTGTAAACGGTGAAAAAGTACTTCAAAGCCCTTTATTTCAACGTTTTTGAAGTTTAAAACAAGTGAAAACAGAAGTGCAAAAAAGAGAAGGTTATCAACTCTATTCACAAGGCGGAAATATCCACAAATAGTGCACTTGTTTTCCTACGGAAGTTTTCCACAATTGAACGCTTTATAGTGGAAAACTTTAGTTAAAGAGACGCTTCTTAATGGAGTCGATACGGATCGAAGTTTCGGAGTTGGAATCTTTCAGTTCTAATTCAATTTTGTTACAAGCGTGCAGAACTGTGGAGTGGTCTTTGCCACCAAAAAATTCTCCGATCTTCGGATAGGTCATGTTCAATTCAGAACGGCAGAGGAACATGCAGATCTGACGCGGCACGATGATATCCTTGCTGCGTTTGTTGGACATGATGTCGTTGACCGTGATGTTATAAGCGCGTGCGACGACTTCGACGATGATGTCCGGAGTTACCTGCTTGGCCTGCTTCGGAGCGATCATGTCCTTAAGTGCGATCTTCGCGTCATCAAGAGTAAAGGAATTTGCCAGGAAGCAGTAAGCGACGACTGTTTTAAAAGCACCGTCGAGCTCACGGATGTTCGAAGCAAAGTTAGATGCGATGTAATCCACGATATCGTCGGAAAGGTTGATGTGCTCATCCTGCATCCTTCTGTTAAGGATCGCGATACGTGTCTCATAGTCTGCCGGCTGGATGTCGACGATCAGACCGGAAGAGAAGCGGGAACGAAGTCTTTCTTCCAGGGAAGAGAGGCTTTGTGGCGGCTTATCACAGGTCATGAGGATCATTTTGCCGGATTCGTAGAGTTCATTGAAAGTGTGGAAGAACTCGACCTGAGTCTGTTCTTTTCTCTCGAGGAACTGAATGTCATCGATCAGGAGGAAGTCCGCGTTTCTGTACTTTTCACGGAAATCATCGTACTTACCGCTCTGGATCGTCGCTATAAACTCGTTAACGAAGCGTTCGCAGTTGACGTAAACGACCTTTTTTGTAGGCATTTTCGCTTTAACGGCATTACCTACCGCGTGCATCAGGTGCGTTTTACCAAGTCCGGATCCGCCGTAGAGGAAGATCGGGTTATACTGCTTGCCGCCGTCAGCGACAGAAACACAGGCCGCGTGAGCGAAACGGTTTCCGGCACCGACGATAAAGGAATCGAATGTATAAGCGGAATTCAGCTGGGAAACAGAAGATTCCGAAGTAACCGGCGGGGTTGAAGAAGAGTGCTGGTGGATCATATCCAGAGTTAAGGAAGAATCCGGAAGCTCGACTTTGACGTCGAGTTCTTTTCCGATCGCGACGGAAATACAGTTGCGGATCAACGGGATCATCGGTGTGATCTGTTCCTGGGAAAAGGCGTCCGGGGTCGTCAGGATTAGAAGATCATTATTGGCAAATGCAGGAATTACCGGCTGGAAGAATGTCTTGTACTTAACTTCAGACACTTCATCCTTCAGTAAAGCCATTGTTTGACTCCAGATCTTATTTGCATCCATCCTTGCTTCACCCACTACAAGATTTCTTCGCACTCAAATCGAGTCCCCCCGCGAAGATAAAAAAAGTAGAATCATCATATCAGAATTTTCCACTTTCTGAAAGTATCTGATATAATTATTCGCAAAGAATTTTACCAATGGGGAATATATGTTTAGAAAAAGAAACGGTGACATTAACTGGAGAAATATCATTCTTCTCGGTCTGGCACTGATCTGCCTGATCGTCGGTGTCACCCTTCTGCTGATCGATCCGATCAAGGACATGAAAAGGCAGAAGATGACGAACGATATGTACGAAAGCATCGTTGAGGCCGGACAGACGACTTTTGTCGTAAAGAGCTCCGGTAACGAAGTCAGCGGTGAAGAGTTCGAATATTACTACGGTGAAGAGTACGAAGAAGGTGGCGCTGCCGACTATAAGACGATCGTCGCAGAACTTCCCGATGAGGTCGTTCTGACCGCGCTCGGCACGATCCGTATCCCCTCTATTGACGTAGATATCCCGCTTTGGGACGACGCGACCATCGTTTCCCTTCGTTACGGTGCCGGCCGCCTGAAAGGCACTGCCGATCCGGGCCAGGAAGGAAACATGACGATCCTCGGACACAGAATGAGAGCCGAAGGAAAGCTTTTCCACGCGCTCGGTGACGTAAAGATCGGTGACACGATCGAGATCAACGGGATCGACGGAAAGAACTATGTGTACGTCGTCGACACGATCCACGAAATGGTAACTCCTGAGGATCTGGACCAGTACATCGATATTGATGACGGTACGGGAAAACAGGTCACTCTCGTAACATGCACTCCGCTCGGTGTCGCGACACACAGACTTCTGGTCGTCGGACACCTTAAGGAATGAGGCGGAGGTAGTTATGGCATCGATCCGGTTTCACATCGCAGTATTTTCCGCAAAGTGCACGCATCTGGCTCTACGCCTGATGGGAAGAGGCGCGACCACACTTCCGGGAAAGGTCGCCGTTAAGGTCGATCCGAAGATCCTGAAAAAGCTCTGTTCGGGCCGCGACTGCGTAACGATCACGGGTACGAACGGTAAGACCACCACAACGCACATGATCACCGATATCTTCAGAAACTGCGGCTATACCGTCGTGACGAACGTATCTGGCGCAAACCTTCTTTCCGGTGTAACGACTTCCATGATCTTCGGCATGAAGGAAATGAAGAAGGCCGAAAAGGAAGGAAAAAAGATCATCTGCGTGCTGGAAACTGACGAAGCGGCCTACGGAAAGATCGCCTGCCAGATCATGCCGAAAGTATCGGTCGTTACGAATCTTTTCCGTGACCAGCTCGACCGTTTCGGCGAACTCGCGCACACCCGTGAACTGATCGCGAAGGGACTGGATTCCTGCGAGGCGGATATCCTCTTAAACAGCGACGATTCCCTCGTTTCCGAGCTCTATAAGGGAAGAGAAGGAAGAACGGTCTTCTATGGTCTTTCCGAAGAATCCATGCACTACAATAACGTCACGTATCCGGACAAATCCGGCGTGCTTCCGGCATCCTCGGACGCGGAATATTGCACGGGCTGTAAGACGAAATACACTTATACGGCCCGTTCTTTTGGCCACCTCGGTTCTTTTTCCTGCAGCAAGTGCGGAAAGAAAAGACAGTCTCCGAGATTCTTCGTTAAGTACGATCTTTCGAAGAATCCGTCGGATGAAGGCTATGAGCTTTCGCTCTGCGATGGCGGCGCAAACGGTGATAAGGCCTCTGCGGAAGGCGTTTCCGGACTTATCGAAAAGCGCGTGAAGCTTCCGATCCCGGGCATGCACAACTTCTATAACTCGATCGCCGCGGTCTCCGCCTGCGTTTGCATGGGTGAGAAGATCGGCGATACGGAAGGTCTTTCTTTTGATAAATGCGCGGCGGCTCTCGAGCACGTCGAAGCGGCATTCGGCCGTATGGAAAAGATCAGTATCGGCGATAAGAAGATCTGCGTACTGCTCGTAAAGAACCCGGTCGGACTCGACCGTGCGCTCTCCTTTGTCGCGGGTGCTTCGGACGCCGAAGGAATCTACATGCTCTTAAACAGTAATATCGCGGACGGAAAAGATGTTTCCTGGATCTGGGACGTCGATTTCGAATCCAAGGAATTCCCAGAAAAAGTCTATGTTTCGGGCGACCGCTACGGTGACATGATGCTCCGTATCGTCTATTCCGGCGTAGACCGCTCGCGTATCATCGCCAAACCGATGGAAGAATGCGCGGAGCTTCTCGATCAGGCGATCTCCGATTCGACTCCGGGAAAATGCCTTTATATCCTGCCGAACTACACCTCGATGCTGGCGCTTCGATCGATCCTGGTCAAACGCTATCACCTGAAGGACTTCTGGAAATGACGAAAGGAAAGTGCTTTTGAAAATGGATAACACGGAAAAAGAACTTCGCATATGTCATATGTATCCGGATCTCCTGAATCTCTACGGAGATCGGGGAAATGTCCTGAGCCTGATCAGAAGGGCCGAGCTTCGCGGCATCAAGGCCAAGCTGGTCCCGGTCTCGATCGGCGACGACTTTAATGAGAACGATTTTGACATCGTATTCTTAGGTGGCGGACAGGACGCGGAGCAGAACGTGATCCGTAAGGATTTCGTAGAAGTGAAGGGTCCGAAGGTAAAGGAAGCCATCGAAAACGGCATGGTATTTCTTTGTATCTGCGGCGGCTATCAGATGCTCGGAAAGTACTATCAGGAGCACGACGGCACGAAGATCGAATGCTTAAACGCGATCGATATCTACACGGTCGGCGAGGATGTCCGATATATCCAGGATACGATCTACGAAGCAGAGTTCCTGAAAGAAAACGGAATCGCGGAAAGCTCCCTGCTTTACGGATTTGAGAACCACAGCGGAAGAACGTATCTGGGTCCCACGGTAAAGCCGATGGCAAAGGTCATCGAGGGCGCCGGAAATAACGGAAAAGACGGCTATGAGGGCGCGATCTACAATAACGTGTACTGCACCTATTCGCACGGAAGCTTCCTGCCGAAGAATCCGCGCATGACCGACCATCTCCTGCGTCTCGCTCTGAAGCGCAGATACGGGGAAGATTACGAGCTGCCGGAGCTTTCGACGGAGAGCGAAGACTTCGCCCGCGCGGCACTTCTGAAGTATAAAGAGAAGGGCAACACCGCTCCGTAAGCCGGAAGAAGAAAAGATTTATCACCATCGATGAATGAAAAAGGCACCGCGAAAACGGTGCCTTGTTGTTTACAGGTGCTTTTCGAAAGGATCAGGTCGCGCGGTCACGGCCGAGATTCTTCGATGTGTAGAGACGATCGTCTGCGGTGTGGATCAGATCGGCGACATTGCTGCTGTCCTTGTAGCAGGAGATACCCATACTGGCTGTAAGTCTTACCGGTGTCGATCTCTCATCGAGTACGATCGGGGCTTCGGAAAGCGCCAGACGGACACGCTCGGCCTGCTTCTTCGCGCCCTTGAGAGGAGTGTCCGGAAGGAGCATCATGAACTCGTCTCCGCCGATACGGAAGACCATGTCGGACTTTCTACACTGGGAGGTGAGGATGCCGGCGACGAGACGCAGAACGTCATCACCCTTGTTGTGACCGAACTCATCGTTGATCTTCTTGAAGAAGTCGATATCCAGAGAGATCAGAGAGAATGTATCGTCCGGATCGTTCTTCTTCTTGTAGTTTCTGCGATCGTACTGAGAAGCGGTCTTCTCGATCATCTCGTAGAAATAACGACGGTTGAAAAGTCCCGTCAGATCGTCGACCTGCGACAGTCTCTTCAGCTTTTCGTTGGTGCGGCTCAGCTCTTCTTCCACGATCTTAAGCGCGGTGATGTTGCGGCTGATGCCCCAGGTGCCGATCACTTTGTCGTTCTCGTCGATGATCGGGTATTTGGAAGCGGAATACCAGACGATGGAACCATCCGGCTTCTCGAGCTTTTCGATATTGGAAATGAGAGGGATACGGGTCTCCATGATCTCCATCTCTTCTCTTTTGGAACGCGCGGCGAAATCCTTCGGGAAATAATCGGCATCCGTTTTGCCTACCATTTCGCGCGGGTCGCTGACACCGAACTGCGCGGCGTGGGAACGGTTATTCCAGACGAAGCGGGAGTGAGCGTCTTTGAAATAAATGGTATCGTTGGAATAGTCACGGATGACTTCCAAAATCTTTTCGTTGGAAAAGTTAGGATCCAATTTTTTCTTAGCCATAAATGTAGCTCCTTACCAATCTCTTTTCCCAAACCGTCTTCTAAATACTTCTTTAAAATCCAATTTCTCCCACGTTTCTCATTATCTCAAAAAAAATGGAAAAAAGAAATAGAGAAAAGCATTTCTTCGCGGTTTCTGCTATACTGTGACTGTAATTTATTGAGAAACGGTGACCTTATGAAGCTGGAAATCATGGATACCACCCTTCGGGATGGTGAACAGACCCCGGGAGTTTCGTTTTCTCCCAGTGAAAAATTAAGCATTGCCAAGATCCTTCTTGACGAAGTCAAAGTCGACCGAGTCGAGGTCACCTCCGCGCGTATTTCCGACGGTGATTTTGAGGCGCTTCAGCGTATCACGGAATGGGCAAAAAAGAAGGGCTATCTCGATAAGGTCGAGGTACTCGCTTTTGTCGATCGGGGACACTCCCTTTCCTGGATCGAAAATGCCGGCGGACGCGTGATCAATCTCCTCTGCAAAAGCTCTCTTCACCACCTCACCGCGCAGCTCGGAAAGACACCGGAGCAGCACGTCGGCGAGATCAGAAGAGTCATTGAAGACGCGGCTTTCCGCGACATGAAGGTCAACATCTATCTGGAAGACTGGTCTAACGGTGTCCAGAGTGATTTTGAATACGTAAAGATGCTCGTTTCCGAACTCTCTGTTCTTCCTGTCGAAAGGATCATGCTGGCGGATACGCTTGGTGTTTTGACACCGGATATGACTTTCGAGTATGTCAAAAAGATGGTTGACCTTTTCCCGGAGGTCCACTTCGATTTCCACGCGCACAACGACTACGACATGTCGGTCGGAAATACCATCATGGCCGTAAAAGCAGGCGCGAAGGGCGTTCACGTTACCGTTAACGGTCTGGGCGAGCGCGCCGGAAACGCGCCTCTGGCTTCAATCGTAGGCGCGGTTGCCGACTTCTGCGATAAAAGATCGATCGATGTCAATGAAACGGCACTTGAGCACGTCAGTAAGATGGTCGAGTCCTTTTCGGGCATGCGCATCCCGAAGAACCAGCCGATCACGGGCGCTGCCGTATTTACGCAGACCTGTGGCGTTCACGCGGACGGCGATACGAAGGATTCCTTGTACTGCAATAAGCTTGCGCCGGAGCGTTTCGGACGTATGCGTCAGTACGCGCTCGGCAAGTCCAGCGGACGCGCGAGCATAGCGAAGAACTTAGAAGAGATCGGTCTGAACCTGGACCAGGATTCTCTGGAAAAAGTTACCGCCAGGATCGTTGAGATGGGCGATAACAAAGAGAGCATCATGACCGATGAGCTCCCGTACATCGTTGCCGACGTTCTCGGTAAAGGAAACGGCGAGTCGAACGTGAAGATCCTGAACTACTACGTCTGCCACGCAAGAGACCTAAATCCTGTTGCGACGATGCGTATCCAGATCGATGATAAAGTACACGAAGCGAGTGCTTCCGGTGAAGGTCAGTTCGACGCCTTCATGAGAGCTCTTCAGAAGATATATCAGCAGTTCGGAAGAACGCTCCCGTTCTTCGCTGACTATACCGTTACGATCCCGCCGGGAGGCCGTACGAACGCATTCGTCGAGAGTGTCATCACCTGGCGCGACGGCGAGCACGAGTTTAAGACCAGAGGTCTCGATCGAGATCAGGTCGCGGCGGCGATCAAGGCTACGGCAAAGATGCTCAACATCATTTACGAGCAGGAGCAGATGGGCGAGCAGGACGCACAATGATGAGTCAAGAAAAACGGCCGGATGGAAATCATCCGGCCGTTGCTTTTCCAGCAGATAAATGATTACTTCGCGAAATACTTAAAGAAGACCGAATCCTCATAATCGTAAACGAAGAACTGATCTTTTACGGTCTGAAGTTCGGAAGCATATTTGATGTTGCCGAAGGATCCGATCAGGTCTTTTTCCGCCACATACGACTCATCCGTAAGATGTAACGGATACGAGGTCAGCGCGGAGTAGAGGAGGTAGTTTCCGGGCGTGTAGGCGGCGATCACCATGAGGATGAGAACGAGTCTTCCCGCGATGGCTTTTTTCAGCGGAAGATTTTTACCTCTGCACATCTCGAAATTGTCGGTGACGAACATGACGACATAAAGACCGATCATGAACATCGGCGCCATGCTTCCGCGCATCAGGAAATCGTTGGCGATACTGATCTTATAGACCGGCAGGATCAAAAGCGTGATGAACGCGGTCCAGAGCATCGGATCTTTCTTGTGCTTTCTGATGATCAGGATGAACCAGAAAACGAAATCGAAGAGGACGAACATGAGGTAGTCCTTGAGAAGATGAAGCGGTGTGTAGAATTTCCAGATGAATCCGTCCGCGCCGGTGGCATTCGGATTTGCGGTATAAAGCGATCCGAAAAGGACCAGACAGATGATCGGCGGGATGATATTCTGCGGGGTAAAGAGGGTCCTAAGAAGCGGCTTGAGCGACAGTGCTTTTCCGTCGGAACCATTCGTTTTTCCGTTTGTATCTTCTGAATTATCGGCATTGGTTTTTCTGCTCGATATGATGAGCTTGCAGACGCACATCGGAAGGATGCCGATCGTGGCCCACGGGGAATAGCAGAACATCAGACCGCCCAGAAGACCGATGCTCTGACCGTTCGGCGCGAGCAGAAGGAGTAACGTGATCATCCAGCCCGGGATGCTCTGATTAAATACGTTCATGATCTGGAAGAAGTTGCTATGGATATAGAGGTGATCCGTCCAGCCCTCCCAGGTGGTTCCCGTTCCGGTGATCCGGTTGAACGCATACGGAATGACATCGAATCCGGCAAAAATGATCAGGCAGAAAAACAGCACCTTCGACGAGCGCTTATAGAGCAGGGAAGCGCCGAGTGAAACGAGGAAAAGTCCGATGCCCGTCCAGATGAAAAGCACGATCCTTGCGACCATAAGACCAAAGAGCTTTCCGAAAAGCGCCGGTATCATCCAGAATACGAAATAGTAGGCAAATGCGGCGGTCCCGGAACCGAGGCTTGCCGCGACGGTGGGATTCTGCTGTGTCGAAAAATCGTAGATGACCGGCCACTTGTACTCGACCAGGTCGTTTAGGATCGCGTATCTGACGCGGTGGTCGGCCGAGCAGCTTCCGAATTCACTGACACCTCCCAAGTAAAGAAGAAGCGGGATCAGGAGAATGACGAAGATCAGGAAAGATGGATCGATGACTATCGATCTGTCGGATTCTTTAAGAGAGATCGGGTCCTTTTTCATGCTGCGCATGGTCAGGTAAACGGCGCCGATCAGACCTGCCGAAAAGAGAACCGCCCACCAGATCTTCAGATATCCGAAAAAGAAGATCACGACCGGAAGCGTGAGATAGGCAAGAGCCGCAAGATAGAAGCTTCTTACGCTTATGGATAAGGTATGGCGGCGGGTTTCTTTAATGGAACAGTCTTCCTGCATCTTATGCCTCCGAACCGCTGTTCAGATCGGGGATCTGGTCACGGATATACTTGACGATATCCTGCATCTTACTTTGTTTCCAAGCTTCTTCCTTTTCCTTTTCGGCCAGCGGGCAGAGGATAAAGAAATCCAGCGTCTCACCGGGAACTCTTCCTGTTCGGAGCGGTTCCTCGAAATGCGCTTTCCACTCTTCTTCGGTCGCGTTCTTAAAACGCTTCGGATCGAGGTATCTCATCTGACGGCGTGTCGCGGCGATATGCATCTTTGCCGAAAGCGGCGACAGAAGTTTATATTCTTCCTCCGGAACGTCCTGGAAGATGACCGGAAGTTCACCTAAGTCGACATGTTCTTCTCCGCGAAGGATATCGATGCCGTAAGGAGTGAAAGAAAAGCCTGTTTCAGACAGTTTCAGAGAAAGGAGGATGCCTTTTTCCGTGTTGTACTGGGAGCGCTGATAATCGGTATCGAAGATGAAGTTGCCGAGCGAATAGAAGATGGCTTTATCGCCGACCATCTCATAATTCATCGGCACGTGCGGGTGGTGCGAAACGACGATGTCCGCGCCCATCTCCAGATACAGGTGATATCTGTCTTTAGTATAAGGGGACGGAAGCGGTGTGAATTCCTCGCCGGCGTGCGCGACAACGATGCACCAGCGACAGGTCTTCTTGATCTTCGTAATTGCTTCTTGAATAGCATCCAGATCGCTCCAGCTGAAGCAGCCGGCTTCGTCTTCTGTTGCTTTTCGACAGGCACGCTGATAACCGACACCGAACATGCCGATACCGCCGGCCTCGGGAAGTGTCAGGATCTTTCTTGCTTCCGTGATGTTCATGCCGGCGCCGATGGTTTGGATGCCGCGTTTTTCGGCTTCTTTCAGCGTCGATGCGATGCCTTCCACACCTGCGTCTTTGATGTGATTGTTGCAGATATTCCATATATCACAGTGATTTTCCGAAAGGAAATCGGCGACGGCCGGTTCCATGAAGTGGAGGAGCTGCTTGGCGCCTTCGTTGACCTCATTCTTCGGGCACTCCATGATCGGTCCTTCGACATTGGCGATCACGTGGTCGGCAAAAGAAAGGACGTCCTTAACCCGCTTCGAAAGAAGCTTCGGATCTTCCCACTTGTGATCCATGTAACGGTCAAATCCGATATCACCGGTGAAGACGAGTGTCGTTTCGCCTTTGACTAACTGACAGAACTTTTCGCCGCGCGCTTCGAAATCCTTAAAGTGCGTGTAGGACGCGGCGGCCGGGGACATGATGCATGCCTTGCCCGACGGTGTGATCCTTCTTGCCATCTCGACGGATTCTTTAATGTCGGAAACGAGGTGGCAGTAGGGAAGATCGCCGACCTCATCGTAGATGCGTTTGCCGCTTTCGTAAGCACAAATGTACTGATACTCCGGATGCTCTTTGATGAAGGCGATGAGCGTGGTGTAGTCGATGCCGCGGTCCATGCCGCCGATCAGAAGCGTACCGGTATTCTTGATGCTGGTCGCAGCCTGAATGGTCGCCTGCGGGATCGTGGAAATAGAGTCGTTATAAAAGTCGATACCGTCGAAATTTCCGACGAATTCGAGACGGTGGTGAAGACCGGTAAAGGTCTCGATGCTCTTTCTTACTTTCTCGGGATCAAGTCCTAAAACTTCTGTGCAGATGCGGTAAACGAAAGTTGCGTTGAAGCGGTTGTGATCGCCCTTGAGCTGCATGTCGAACTGCATCGCTTCATCGAATTTCAGAAGTGTTTTTATTGCTTTCGTCTCGATCGGCGGAACGTCGTTTCCGTAGAAAAGATAGTCCTTTTCGCTCTGATGGATCGTGATGTTTTTCTTCGCGTTGAAGTAGTTTTCCATCGTGATATATCGATCGAGATGATCCTCATAGAGATTGAGGAAAACGGCGATATGCGGAGAGAATTCGAGATCCGAGAGCTGGTGACAGGAAAGCTCATATACGATAAGCGTGTCTTCTCCGATCTCGTCGTAGTAGTCAAAGCAGGGAAGTCCGATATTTCCGCAGAGGATCGCGTTGCCGGTTCTTACGTCGTGAAGGACGTGATAAAGAAGTGAGGAAGTGGTGCTTTTGCCTTTGGTGCCGGTAATGCCGATGACCTTAGAACCGAACTCTTCCATGAAAAGACGTGTCTGGGAAATATACTTGGGCTCTTTTTCGTGCGTGATGATGCCGGGGCTTTTCAGGATGTAATCGAAATCACAGGCGCGCTTCAAGATCTCATCTTCCGAACCCTCGACCATTTCAAAGGTCGCGCCGGGGCAGTGCTCCAGGAGGAACTTCTCGGAAGATTTTCCCTCTCTTCCTTTTCCCCAGATGAGAATGCGTTTGTTATCGAGCTTTTCCGTGATCTTCATTCGTCTGACTCCTTATATATGCAAACACATTTTACCAAATTTTCAAAAATGGTGAGTATTTTTCAAAAATGACGTCATTAATAAGTGAATGCAATAATTTAACGCCATACCTACTAAGCATATCTGGAATGGACAGCGGCGGGTTCCCGTCCCTATTTCCCCCGCTGTCACCTTGCTCCTGCGGACCACGGCAAAGCAGATTTTGTACCCTCTGCTTCCGTGGTTCCTCTCTTTTTAAATGCTTTCTCGAGGGATCAGGAAACAGACGCTTCCTGTGAGATGTCCTTTTCTTTTTTCATTTTCCGCCAGATCGTGAAATACATCGTCGAAAAGCAGATGCTCGCGCCGAGCATCTGACTGAAAAATTCTGCCCAGAAAACACCGTCGACGCCCATCCCGATGTTCGGCAGAAGAAGCGTCAAAGGCGTGACCAGAAGGATCTTTCGGAGCATGGAAAAGAACAGCGCGTGCTTCGGATAATTCAGCGCGACAAAGGTGGTCTGTCCGCTCATCTGAAGTGCCATGAACGGGAAGGCGCCGAAGTAGATGCGCGCGCAGTGAACGGTCAGGTCGATCAGCTCTTCGTCATCGGTGAAGATGCGGAAGACCGGACCCGGGATAAAGAGCATCGCCAGCCACAAAAGGACATTGACGATCAGGCCGCTGATGAAGATGAATCGGATGCATTCGGAGACTCTTTTATTCTTCTTCGCGCCGTAGTTATAACTCATGACATTCTGTCCCGCGGCGGTAACTCCGCTGTTCGGAAGACTCATGATCTCTCGAACGGAATTCGCCAGGCTCATCGCGCCGACGTAGAGCGTGCTGAGCTCGCCGCCGAAACTCTTGAGCATGATGTTAACGACGGCCTGCGTCATACTTGTCGTGACCTTAAATGTGAAGCCTGTCGCACCGAGTTTGATGAGTCCCGGGAGCTGCTTCTTGTCGATGAGAAGGCGCTTTAAGCGGAGCGGCGGACGCTTGCTTCGAAGGAAGATGATGACCCACAGTGCGCTCGCGCTCTGGGAAATGACTGTCGCGAGAGCCGCGCCTTTGATGCCCATATCGAATACGAAGATAAAAAGCGGGTCGAGCGCGATATTCAAAACGGCGCCGAGGACGACCGTGGCCATGCCGATCTTCGGAAAGCCCTGCGCCGTGATAAAAGGATTCATGCCGAGACTGATGAGGACCGGGATCGTACCGATGACGTAGATCCGGAAATAATCGACCGCGTAGGGAAGCGATAATTCATCTCCGCCGAGGATCTCCAGTATCCATGGCGCGATGGCAAAAAGAGTCACGGTCAGGACCGCGCCGATGATCAGAAGAAGCGAAAAGGATGTCGCCATCATGCGCTCTGCTTTTCCGTCTTTATGCTCACCTCTCGCGATCGTGGCAAGCGTGGTGCCGCCGGTACTGCAGAGGTTGGCAAAAGCGCTGATGAAGGTGATTAACGGGAAGCACACGCCAAGACCCGTGATGGCGAGAGTTCCGGTCTCACCCATGTGACCGATATAGGCTCTGTCGACGATGTTATAAAGGACAACGACCATCTCGGCCAGCATGATCGGAAGACCGAGTTTTAAGATCAAAACAGGAACACTTCCTTTGGAGAAGTCGCCTTGTTTGGTTTTCGCGCAGGGTTCACTCATACATATGACCGGTCGATCTTAATGACACAGAAGTGGTGCGGGTGCTTTTCGAGCATCTTCTTCTGGACGCTCTGGATCAGTTCTTTTTCCGAAGTGGCAACATCGTGCGGGACGACCATGTCGAAAATGAGGTTCGTGTGGCTATCGCCCGGCACCATACGGAAGTCGTGGATCGTGATGCGCTCGTCGAGTTCTTTTACGATCTCTTTTGCCTCGTCCTGAAGCTTCATGAGATCCTTGTTTTTCGTGTCGATCGGATCCATGTGGATGACGGCCTCACAGTCGAGTTCTCTTGCCAGATCGTACTCGATGTTATCGATGACGTCGTGGACATAGAACATGTCCTGGAAAGCCGAAACTTCGGCGTGAAGGGAGATCATCTTTCGGCCCGGGCCGTAGTCGTGAACGACCACATCGTGGATGCCGCTGATGGCCTCATGGGACATAACGATCTCTTCGATCTTGTCGATGAATTCTTTGGACGGCGGTGTGCCGAGGAGCGGCTCGATGGTCTCTCTCGCGGCGTTGATGCCGGAGTAGAGGATGAAGACCGCAAGAGCAACACCGATATACGCGTCGACCGGAAGGTCGGTGAACTTCGTGGAGATAACCGCGAGAAGTACAACGGAAGTGGAGATCATGTCGTTTCTGCTGTCGATGGCAGTCGCGCGCATCGCGGAAGAATCGATGATCTTCGCCCATTTGAAGTTGTAGAACATCATGTAGGCTTTGACTAAAAGGGAAGCGATCAGCATCGCGACGGCAAGGACCGTGCAGTCGACCGCTGTCGGGTGGATGATGCCTTCGATCGAGGATTTACCGAGCTCGAAGCCCATGATGCAGATCAGAAGGGAAACGATGAGACCCGAGATGTACTCCAGGCGACCGTGACCGAACGGATGGTCGGCGTCCGGTGCTTTTCCCGCGAGACGAAAACCGATCATCGTGATGATCGAAGATCCTGCGTCGGAGAGGTTGTTCAAAGCGTCACCGACGATGGCGATGGAGTGCGTGAGAATACCCATGATGAGCTTTCCGATGAAAAGCAGGATGTTGAAGAAGATACCGCACGCACCGCAGATACTTCCGACGTCGCGGCGGACCTGAGGCTGCTTCGGCTGATCGATATTCTTCACCAGTTTTCGGATCAAAAACGAAACCATGGTTTCTCCCTTCTAAATTCCCTTGCATTTCAATACATTATAACAGGGTTTTCAGAAGAGAGAGTGAAAAAGCGGTACGGAATATGGTTGTTTCGGCACGATTCGGGGATACACGCGCTTTTTGTTGTAAAATGAAGGGGATGATTTTCTTAAGCAGAGGAGCCATATGGATCGATCTTCGGAAAAAGAACTGGAACGCATCGCCCGGCTTTCGGGGCTGACGCTGTCGGCGGAGGAGAAGGACATTCTCTTTTCCGATCTTGCCCGCATCGTTCCTTATATGGAGCGCGTCTCGGAGCTGGACACTTCCGGCGCGGACGCTGTTTCTGATGAGATATCCGATAACGAGGCTCTTTTCCGTGAAGATACGGAAAAAGCACCTTCCCTTGCTTCTGAGATCTTAGAGCAGGCGCCACAGGCGAAAGACGGCATGTTCAACGTGCCGAGGATCGTGTAAGAGGTGCGCCGATGGATAGAAACGAGATCTTAAACCTCACAGCATTAGAGCTGGCGCAGAGGATCCGGGAGCAAAAAGTGACCTCGGAAGAAGCTGTCCGTGCTGTTTTCGAAAACATAGACGAGCATGAATATAAGATCCATGCCTACCTCGATTTTTGGAAGGAAGAATCGCTCGAAAAAGCGCGCGAAATAGACGAAATGATTGCAAACAGGGCATTTCAGGAAGGTTCTTCTGATCTTCCGCTTCTCGGCGTGCCTGTCGCCATAAAAGACAATCTCCTGCTTTCCGGAAAGAAAATGACCTGCGGATCGAAGATGCTTCAGGATTTCGTTGCCCCGTATTCGGCGACCTGTGTCGAAAAGCTCGAAAAAGCAGGCGCGATCATCATCGGAAAAACGAATATGGATGAGTTCGGAATGGGCGCGTCCACGGAGCATTCCTTCTTCGGAGCCACACTGAATCCGAAGGATCCGACTCGAGTACCGGGAGGTTCGTCCGGAGGATCTGCCGCCGCGGTCGCGTACGGAGGTGCGTTTGCCGCGCTCGGAACAGATACCGGAGGATCCATCCGTCAGCCGGCAACTTTCTGCGGGCTCGTCGGCCTTCGTCCGACCTATGGATCGGTCTCCAGACACGGCCTTACCGCCTTTGCTTCCTCGATGGACGTCGCGGGGCCGATCACTCGCGGAACACGCGATGCCGCAGCGCTTTTTAACATTGTTATCGGACCTGACGAAAAGGATCAGACCTCTGTCTCGGCCCCGAAAGTGGACCTTGAGAAGATGGAGAGCTATGACCTTTCCGGAAAACGAATCGCGATTCCGAAGCAGCTCATATCGGACGGCACAGAAGAGAACCGCGAGGCGATGTCGCGCGCGGTCGAATTCTGCAGGGAAAACAAAGCCCTGGTCGAGGAGATCGATATGCCGATCTTAGATTACGCCGTCGCGATCTACTATATCCTTTCTTCTGCCGAAGCGTCTGCCGACCTTTCGCGCTATGACGGGATCCGTTACGGTTACAGGGCTTCCGGCGCGGAGGATATCACGGAACTTTACAGAAAGACCAGGACCGAGGGATTCGGAAAAGAAGTGAAAAGAAGGATCCTTCTCGGAAACTATGTCCTTTCTTCCGAGCACTTCAACGACTGCTACCGACAGGCGGAACGTGCCCGCAACATGTTGAAAAAAGCCTTTGACGAAGTATTTACAAAATACGATCTGATCCTCTGCCCGACAGCGCCGGGTGAGGCGCCGCTTCTCGGTGAAATCGATAAAGACCCGCTTTCGACATATATTGCCGACCTTTGCACGGTGCCGGCAAGCCTCGCGGGACTTCCCGCGGTCAGCCTGCCACTTTCGTCTTCGGAAAAAGCACTTCCCGTCGGCATCCAGTTCATCGGACCGCGTTTCGGAGAACAGGAGATCCTGGGTGCTTCGAGATTCCTAGAAAAAGGAGGGCAGAAGTAATGAAAGAATACGAGACCGTGATCGGACTTGAGGTCCATGTGGAATTAAAGACCAGATCGAAGATCTTCTGCTCCTGCCCGACGACTTTTGGTGCGCCGCCGAATGCCCATATCTGCGAGGTCTGCGCAGGCCTTCCGGGAGCGCTTCCTCGCCTCAATAAGAAAGTCCTCGACTACGCGATCATGACGTCGCTGGCCTTAAACTGCGAAGTCGAAAGGAAGAGCCGTTTCGATCGAAAGAACTATTTCTATCCGGACCTTCCGAAAGGATATCAGATCTCTCAGCTTTATTCCCCGATCGGAAGAAACGGCTGGCTGGAGATCGAAAAGCCGGAGAAAAAACGCATCCGTATCCACGAACTTCACATGGAAGACGACGCGGGAAAACTGATCCATAACGATACCGATAACAGTACATCCATCGACCTTTCGAGGTGCGGCGTACCGCTTCTGGAGATCGTGACCGAACCGGATTTCAGATCCGCGGAAGAGGTGGTCGCTTTTCTTGAAGATCTGAGAACGATGCTGAAAGCACTGGGTGTTTCCGACTGTAAGATGCAGGAAGGATCTCTGCGCGCGGACGTCAATCTTTCCGTGAGAGCAACAGGAGAAGAAGATCTCGGCACCAGAACCGAGATGAAGAACCTTTCTTCCTTCCGCGCGGTCAGTAAGGCGATCGAATTTGAGGCCGCCCGCCAGTGGGAGATCGTCCGAAACGGCGGGATCATCGAGCGTGAGACGCGGCGCTGGGACGAAGAAAAAGAGCAGTCGCTCTCGATGCGCAAAAAAGAAGACGCCGCGGAATATAAGTATTTCCCGGAGCCGGATATCCCGGTGATCCGAATCTCCGATGAAAAGATAGATGAGATTCGATCTGTTTTTCCGGAGCTCCCGAATCAGAAATACCACCGCTATATCGAGGAACTGAAGCTGCCGGAATACGATGCCGGCATACTGTCCGCAAATAAAGAGACCGCAGTGCTTTTCGAGAAGACGGCGGAGATCTGCGGAGACCCGAAGGACGCTTCCAACTGGATCATGGTGGACCTCATGAAGCTTCTCAACGACACCGGTACGCTTCCCGAGGACATAAAGATCCGAGAGGAATCCCTCGGCGAGATCATCGTGATGGTCAAAGAGGGAAAGATCTCCAGAGCGTCCGGAAAAGAGATCCTGAAGGCGGCTTTTTCTGAGGGCGCGATCCCGAAGGAATATGCGGATGCGCACGATCTGTGGCTCATTTCCGATCCGAAGATCCTGGAAGGCGCGGTCGATAAGGTCATTTCCGCAAACGAAAAGTCCGTTGGTGAGTACCTTTCGGGCAAAACGAAAAACTTCCAGTTCCTTCTGGGACAGACGATGCGCGAGACGAAGGGAAAAGCCGATCCGGCGCTGCTTTCAGAGATCTTGGAAAAGAAACTTTCGGCCCTTTGAACCCGCGCGATTTTACACCGCAAGGACGGCGACAAGACGCGCATTTTATGAGAAAATAAATCCATGGACGATAAGGAAAGAAACTTTTACGATAAGATCAAAGACGCAGTCAGCGCCTACGTGCTTCACGATCCGAACGCACAGGCGGCGACCGCTTTCGACCGCGAAAAAAGAATGAAGTCGGTCGACGACAAGACCCTTTCCATGTTCAGGGAATCTGCGGAAGCAGGCCACCCGTTTTCCTGTTTTAATCTCGGGCGCTGCTATGAGACCGGATCCGGTGTGGAGAAGGATCTGGAGCAGGCCTACGAATGGTATCGAAAAGCGGCCGCCGGCGGCGACGTGAACGCCTGGCTCGCGCTCGCGAAGATGTTCGATACGGGAACATATGTCGAAAGAGACCCGAAGGAAGCCGCCATGTGGCTTTCCCGCGCGGCGAATAAAGAGCATCCGATCGCCATGATCGGCATGGGACAGAAATATACCCGAGGAGACGGCGTCGAAAGAGATCACGAAAAAGCCCTGGAGCTTTTCAAAGAGGCGAGAAAACTGGCGCCGGGCATCGGAAGCTACATCCTCGGCGAAGCGATCGGCGACGGCATCGGCTGCAAAAAAGACTATGCCGAAGCGGTCAAACTCTTTGAGGAAGCCCATGAACACAAATTCGCCCTGGGAACTTACAATCTCGGCATGATGCTCGAGATGGGCCTGGGCTGCGAAAAGGATGAAAAGAGAGGATTCGAGCTCATCAAGCAGGCCGCGGACGAAGGTGTCGCAGAGGCGATGTACCGGATCGCATTCCACTACAGGGAAGGCACATCCCAGGCGCCGAAAGATGAGAAGATCGCGTTTGAGTATTTCAAGAAGGCAGCGGATAAAGATTTCCCGCCGGCACTGGTCGAAGCGGGCCTTTGTTACGAAAACGGCGTAGGCACGGAGATGAATAAAGAAGAGGCCTTTAAGTGCTACGAAAAAGGCGCGCAGGCCGGGCTTCACACGGCGATCGTGTGTCTCGGCGTATGCTACCGCTCCGGTATCGGTTGCGAAGCCGACGAAGAAAAAGCACTGGAGCTGATGGAAGATGCCGTCGCGCTCGGAAATACCCGCGCGTACCATCTCATGGCCAGCTTCCTTTTCGAAGAGGACCCGTATGACGAACGTGCCATGAACCTCGAGATGGTTGCCGCGAAGGCCGGTTTCGCGAGATCTTCGATGTTCCTGGGCGGATTCTTCGTCCAGAAGAGCGATATGGGACCGGATCCGGAAAGAGCCGAGCACTATTTCCGTCTGGCTGCCCGCGAGGGTGACGGTACGGCGATGTTCGAGCTCGCCGAGATCCTCGATACGGAAGAAAACAAAGACAACGAAAAGGTGCAAAAAGAGCTTTCTGTGCTCTATGCGGCAAGTGCCGACGCGGGGCACCCACTCGCGGCATATAAGATGGCGCTGAAATATAAGGATCCGTCTTCCTGCGCGACTCCTGAAGAGGCCGAGATGAATGAGACCCACTATATGTGCATCGCGGCGTCCGGAGGAATTCCCGACGCGGCAAAAGAGATTGGCGAAAGAAGCTTCTGGGGAGATAATATGCGCGTCAGTATTCCGTCGGCATGTGCCCTTTACCGCCTGGCGGCAGAGGATCTCGGGGATTCCGGACTCATGGCGAAGTACGCGTATACGAGAGCGATCATCCTCGGCGACTGGCTCTATAAGCAGACGGGATTTCTCAATAAGACCATGCTCCCCGCCGCGGAAGCGGAGAGAAAGAAACTTCAGGAAAACAAGGATTTCGCGGAGGTCGTCCAGACGCTCAATGACCTTGCCGCTGAAAATGTTCCGGAAGCGCGTATGTTCCGTCCTTTGGTAAAAGCACTATTCTTCGGCTCGGATCTGTCTTCTGAAGAAGACGTGTCAGACCTGGCGTTTATCTTGAATCAGCCCGATTCTCGGGAAAAGAGATATGTGAAGGGCCTGATCGCCGCGGTCATTCATCAGGATCAGCCGAAAGAAGCGATCGATATCCTTTCGGGCGCGAGGGAACACTTCCGTATCCGAAACGTTAACTACATTCTCGGAAACCTCTACGAAACCCTGGCTAAGGGTCCTCGTAAGATGAGAAAGACGGATGTCCCCGTCGTCTCCGGATCCGGGACAAAATGGACATGGTTGAGAAAAAAGAAAAACACGAAAGAAGATTACTTAAGATCGGCTTCGTTTTACTATCTGCAGGCTTTTTCAGACGGTGAATCTAAATCTGCCGCGATGTATGATTTCTCCGCGGATCAGTTGCTCGAGGATGTCAAGCAGAGATGCCTGACCGCAAGCGGGCTCATCCTTCTTATTTCGATCCCGATGCTGTATCTGTTGTTTTTGATGAATCACGAGGGACCTATGACATCACAGGAAAAGTGGGATCTTCTTTTCAAGATCATCGGTATCGTGTTCCTGGTCTACCTGGGACTCTTCTTACTGTATGAAGCCCTGATTGTCGTAAAGAAAATGTCCTTCAGGAAGAAGTCCGGAAAAATGAAAAAGGAGATGAAGAAATAAGTGTCAGTACATGTAGTTCTTTTTGAGCCGGAGATCCCTCAGAATACGGGAAATATCCTTCGCACCTGTGTGGCTACGAATACGCATGTCCACATCATCAAGCCCCTGGGTTTTGAATTGAGTAAGGAGACACTGAAAAGATCTGCATCCAATCATCTCGATCACGCGGACTATACCCTCTACGAGAATTTCGAGGACTTCGAATCGAAGAATCCCGGCACGTATTTCTACATGACCCGCTACGGCAAAAAGCCGCACAGCAGCTTTGATTTCGCTTCCGTAGAAGGCGATATCTACCTGATCTTCGGAAAGGAGAGCACGGGCATCCCGTACGACCGCCTTCGCGATCATCTGGACTATTGTTTCCGCATTCCCATGTCCGGGAACTGCCGAAGCCTGAACCTCTCAAACGCCGTCGCTATCGCGCTTTACGAAGTCATGCGCCAGCTGGATTATCCGGATCTGTCGCTGACCGAAGTCCAAAAAGGCGAGGACTTTCTGGAGTCCTTCGACATCCGTCCGTTCAGAAAGGAATAAGATATGGAAGATTCCGAGCGAAAAGCACTGTCCGAGGAAGAGATCATTGAGGAGAAGGAGCCCGCTACAGAAGCTCCCGAGGCAGAAGCTGCCGTTTCGGAACCGCAGAAACCGAAACCCCCGGTCTTCGGCTGGCTCGCGACCCTCTGGCTTCCGCTCGTTATGCTTGTTTCCGAAGGATGTTTCGCGCTTCTGGTCGGGAACCCACTTTCCTACTACACGAGCGTTCTTGCCCTGAGTATGGCGCTTTTTCTGACGGCACTGATCCTTCTGGTTCCGAAAAAGAAGTTTCGGGTCATTTCCATCGGAGTCATCACTCACTTATTGACGATCATCTATATTTCGCAGTACATCTACTTTAAGATCTTCGGTACGATCTTCGTATGGGCGTCTATCTCCTCCGGAGGCGCGGGCGCCGTCGCCGAATATAACGGCGTTGTACGAAATGCCATGCTCCACGGCTGGTGGGGGATCCTGATCCTCATCCTGCCGTCCGTGATCTACTGGCCGGTGATCCGAAAACTCGTAAAAGAGATCCCCGTTCCCGGAAGAAAGCAGCTGATCGCGGCCGCCGCCGCGTTTGTTGTCGTAACGCTCGTCGGCACGCTTCAGATCCTGTCCGACAGAAAAGGCGCGTCGAATCCGCGTCGTCTCTATCTTTCGGAATTTTCTCAGGATTCTTCTCTTCGCACATTCGGTCTGGTGCCGACGATGGCGCTGGATCTGCGCATGAATGTCCTGGGCATCAAAAAGGAGGAAAAGGTCAATGTCGACGTCAGCGATATCGTGATCGAGACAAAGGCGCCGGACCAAACAACACCTGCACCGACAGCGACACCGATCCCGACACCGGAACCGACCCGCGCGCCGGACGCGACACCGACACCTACTCCCGCGCCCACACCGACGCCGACCCCGTATCCGAAAAACGTTCTGGACATTGAATTCAATCTGGATGAAGACAATAAGACACTTCGCTCCATGAACGAGTTCTTTTCGCAAAGACAGCCGACGACCATGAACGAGTATACGGGGCTTTTCGAGGGAAAGAATCTGATCCTTCTGACGGCGGAAGCCTTTTCCGGATACGTCATCGATCCGGAACTGACACCTACGCTCTATAAGCTTTCGACGGAAGGCTTCGTTTTCAATCACTTCTACACACCGATCTGGTACGTGTCCACATCGGACGGTGAGTTCGTCGAGACCACGGGACTGATCCCGAAATCCGGCACCTGGAGCTACACGAGGATCGCGAAAAACTACATGCCTTTTGCGTTCGGAAACCAGTTCGCCGCGCTTGGGTATAAGACATACGCTTTCCATGATCACACCTACACGTACTACCATAGAGACCGTTCGTATCCGGTCATGGGTTACACGTATTACGGTGTCGGAAACGGCCTGGACATCGAGCAGACCTGGCCGGAGTCCGATGTCGAGATGATCGAGGAGACTGTCGATTACTATCTCGACGGAAGCGGCGATCCGTTCCACGTTTACTACATGACGGTCAGCGGTCATCTCCCGTATTCGTACGGCGACAACAAGATGAGCACGAAGAACAGAGACCTCGTAAAGGATCTGGATTACAGTTCCGCGGTAAAAGCATACATCGCCTGCCAGATCGAGCTCGACCGTGCGCTCGAGCTTTTGATCCAGAAACTGGATGAGGCGGGAGAACTCGAGAACACGGTCATCGCGCTCGGCGCGGATCACTATCCTTATGGTCTGGAACCGAGTCAGTACAATGAGCTTTGCGGAAAGAAGATGACGGATCCGTTCACCCGATATGAGAACGCGTTTATCCTCTGGAGCGGCGACATGACGGAGCCTGTCGTGGTCGACGAATACTGCAGCAGTCTGGACATCGCGCCGACACTCGCAAACCTTTTCGGACTTCAGTATGACTCTCGTCTTTACATCGGCACGGACGTCTTCGCGCCGGAGCCGAATTACGTTATCTTCAGTGACAAGAGTTTCATCAACGACAAGATCATGTACAACGCCGGAAGCGGCACGGTCACGCCGCTTGTCGACGAGGACATCACGCCGGAGTATGTAAAGGAATGTATCGAGTACGTAAGTGAACTTTACACGAATTCCGGAAACATCATCGAAAAGGACTATTACGGATATCTGTTCCCGGACGGCGCGCCGTGGCTTATGACTGACCAGGTAGATACAAAAGATCCGTCTGACGTTTCGGATCAGACGGATCAGGATGATACTTCGCAGGGCGGATAAACGATCATTTTCCGCGTTTCTTTCTTGCCTCGAAAAGACTCTGGTCGGCATCCTGGATCAGTTCGGATGCGTCCAGCTGATCCTCGTAAGCGGAATATCCGTAGCACATCGTAAAGTTATACTTTTCCTCATCGATCACGAGCGGCTTTTTCTTCAGCTTCTCGTTGATGCGGGACGTCAGTGTTTTTGCGCCGGAAAGGGCGGTATCTGAAAGGATCAGAGCGAACTCATCGTTTCCGACACGGAATACGTCATCGGCACAGCGAGTGCTGGATCTTAAGATATCCGCGATGTACTGAAGAACGATGTCACCGCTCTCCGGACCATGTTCCGCAGAGAACTTCGTGAACTGATCGATGTCCATTAATACGACGGTGAAGCCCGCGCTGTAGCCTCTTCCGCGGACGCGGGAGAACAGGCGCATATTGCGCTTTACGATCTCTTCGAAATACTTTCTGTTATAAAGACCCGTGACCTCATCGACAGTGGAAAGATAGTGGATCTTGGCATTAAGGTCATCACAGAGCTTGTCTTTCTGTTTGAGTTTCTGCTCGGTGGATTTTTCTTCCGTGATATCTCTCGTGATGCTCCATGTTCCGCGAACATTTCCGTCCTGATCGATCAGCGGATAGATCGAAGTGGTAAGCCAGATCGTCTCGACGGTCGCGCGCTTTCCGGAAATCTGAAAAAACTTTTCGAGATTAAGGACAGGTGTCTTTGATTCCATGACACGGTCTTCCACTTCAGCATGCGCGGCGGACTCTTCTTCGGAGACGAAATCGTCAAGTTTCTTTCCGACGAGCTCATCCGGGGTCTTATAGCCCAGAAGACGCGCAAACGAGGAAGAACAGAGCACATAGCGGTGTTCGTTGTCTTTGAAACATACGGAGTGATCGACTTGGTTGAGAAGGACGCGGAAGAGCGACTCCTTCGAGAAGTCCTTGAAAAAATCTTTTGAGAACGCATCGTCTTTTTTCATATGGCTCTCCCCCTCTTCGAAAAGAAGATCAGCGTGCGACCGAAACGATTACGACCACACCGACCAGGATAAACAGGATGCAGCAGCCGACAGTCGTGACTTTGGATACCTCATGAGATTCGAAGATCACCGGGAAGTGATTCTTCATGAAAAGCACGTATTTGTCCCAAAGATCCGAAAACCAGACAGCGACCTTTCGGAAAGTAACGTGCAGTTTCTCGCCGAATTTCATATCTTTCCTGTAGACCAGCTGCTCGTCGGAATAGGAAAACATCTCTTTTACTTCTTCTTCGGAAATGATGGTCGCGTTCGCGGGTGCCGTAGGACGGACATCCGTATCTGAACTCGCACATTCCTGATCGATGGAAACGAACATGCCGTTGGAACGGAAAGGATCTTTTTTCTGGTCTACGACCACACTTGGTGTCTTCCACGCGGGAACGGCGCTCGGGGAAACTGTATGAAGATCTTCCATCAGAGGATTTTCCACAGTCGAAACCGGGGCAGAGTATTCTTCCCGGACCTCAGAAAATGCTTCTTCAGGCAGTTCTTTGCGAGCAGTTTTACGCATGGTGACTCCTTTCCCGGCAACAGATTAAGGTTAGTATATCATTATTTGGCGGATTATACAGCCGATCCCCGAAATTTATAGAATTAGTAGGGGTAAGAGAGAGAATTCTCCTGTCATTTTGAGGTATAATAGATGCAACTGTGAATTGGGGGTCTGTAATAGTGGATCGTGTTTACTTCGACATGGGAGTTTTTACGTTCTGGTCCGATGAGTCGCTTGACAATAAGCGCCTTATCGCCAAGGGCGGAGTTCTCGTGTCCGATGACACGGCATTGAAGGACGTCATGGACGGAACCGACCCACTCGATATGGATCTCGTTGAAATGCTCACGAACCTGGCAGAGGACGGATTTGAACTGAATATCTGCGACACCCTTTCGGTATCGGAGATCCAGGATCTGCTCGAAAACTTAGGGATCGGAGATTTCTTTCACAATATCGTCAGCGCGAAAAGCGCAAGACCGTTTGCCAACAGCTTGAATAAGCTCCGCGGCAAAGAAGACTTTTCGATCTTCGTCGGCACCGACAAAACGGTGATCGAAGCCTGTGACATGGCGCAGATCCCGGTGGTCGCTTATGGCGAGAAATACGCGGAAGTGATCCGGGAAGCGTTCTGCGGGGCAAGATATCCGCTGGAGATCGAAGACCAGATCTACACCACGATGGTCGTTCATTATGTCGCCAGAAGAACGATCGAAAAGAACGCGAGACTTCTGGGTATCGACGGCATCGATTTTGCGGGAAAGAAGTTTTTCACCGCCAAGCTCTGCCGGTACTTCGATATCCTCGGCAAGGAGTACAACATCGTCTATCTCGAGGATTACCATCGTGCGGTCGAGGCGAGCTACAAGGGAGAAGACCCGGTCGAGGCCTACTACTTTAACGGATTTAATACCGAGAAGCTCATCACTGAGGTAATAAAGCCGTTTAAGCGTGAGGGAAAGATCGACAAAGTGGTCTACTGCCTGGACAGTACCAACGATTCGTTCGTCAACGAAAGACACTATGAGCTTTCGGAGGACGGCGTGATGATACTGATCGGCACCATGATGTACAGAGAACCGTTGATCCGCTATTTTGACGCGACGGTGTACATGAGGGTGGATTATCGTGAATCGGAGCACAGAGCTTCTTTAGAGGAAGCACCGATCTACGGAGAAGACCCGGTCGAGGTATACAAAACAAAACAGATACCGGCGCAGAAGATGTATATTCAGCGCCACGACCCTTTCGAGGGAAGAGATTTTGTCATCGATAATTCGAACTATCATCGTCCGTTTTTTATCGTGTGAGGAGGTATAGGAGATGATTATGCAGAGAGTGCTGGTCATTGGCTGCGGTAAATTGGCTCGTGCCGTCATACCATTGCTTTCAAAAAACGCGGAATGTTTCCGTGAAATCTGTTTAAGCGGCAGATCCAAGGAAAAGTGCGATCAATATAAGAAAAAATACAGCAGCGATAAGCAGAAGATCGTTACGGCATACGCGGATATCCGCAACATGGAAAAGACGCTTCTGATGGCGAAGATCTATCATCCGGATCTGGTCATCAATTTGGCTCCGTCGTCCCTGAACCTTCAGGTCATGGACCTGTGTCTGGCCATGGGCGCGAATTATATCGACGCGTCTCTATATATCCCGAAGGGATCCTCTACCTGTGATATCGACGCGGAATACGCCTACGATAAGAAGTTCCGTGAAAAGGAACTGACGGCGATCATCGGCTGCGGTTTCAACCCCGGCGTGATCGACGCGTTTGCCCAGTATGTCGCGATCAAGAAGATGGATGACATCCGTACGATCGATATCATCGACATGAACGCAGGTACCAACGCGCACCCGTATCTGATGAATACCCCGATGATGACCAGTCTGCGCCAGATCTCTTCGGAGAGCCGCATGTGGTCCAACGGCAATATCGTAAAAGTACCGCCGATGAGCACTCAGGCGAAGTATTCCTTCCCGGAGATCGGAAAGAGAAATCTGTACATGGTCGACCACGAAGTCATCGACGCTCTTTCCGGCGAAGTTCCGGATGCTTCGATGATCCGCTATTTCTCGGCATTTAAGCGTCCGTTTCTGTCGATGGTCAAGATCCTGCGCGAAGTAGGTATGACCAGCACGACTCCGGTCGATATCGACGGCCAGCAGATCGCGCCTTTGGATTTCCTGTCCGAAGTCATGCCGCAGCAGGAAGACCTGGTCGCCACAGCTCGCGGTAAGACGGGTGTAGGTATGCTGATCCACGGAAGCAAAGAAGGCGTCGGCAAGCAGTGCCTCGTCTATACGCTGATCGATCATCAGGAATGCTTCGAAAAATACGGTTCTTCCGCTACGGATTTCATGGGTGCCGCCGCGCTCGTATCCGGCGCGGTCATGCTTTCGATGGGCCCCTGGATGTCTCCGGGCGTGCACATGGTCTCTGAATTTGACCCGCTTCCGTTCCTCAAAGAGATCCAGCACCAGGGCCTGACTTATAAGCTCTTGGAAAATGCTCCGGAACTCGATGTGGTTTCCGGATCTTCAGACGAAGAAGAAGAGTGATCCTTTTTCCGAGCGTAAAGGACCGCAAGAAGAATAAATGAAAGACCGCTGATCCATCCGCCTGCTGCGCTTCCCGGCGCGGTGTAGTGCAGGTGGATCACGTAGTTTCCGGCGGAAACATCCGCGCAGAGCCATGCGTCGCGATATGCGCGTACCGGCGCTTTTTCACCGTTTAAGTAAAGTGACCAGCCCTTTTCGTACGGGATGTTCGAAAGGATCGTCGCGTCGGAAGAAACGACGCTCTCGGCCGTTACTCCGTCCGAGTCTTTTTCCAGGGACGTGATGCCGAAGTTGGCGGCATACGTGTAGCGTTCCCAGTTGAAGGAATTCAAATATCCGAATTTCACGGAAGAATTGACGAGGTCTCCGGCACTCGGGGAGACGAACTTCACGGTAAGCGTCTGACCGACATTATATGTTCCGAGATCGATCAGAACGGTGTCCTTGTTTTCGGAAACGGTCGTGACATAGCGGCCGTCTACATAGACATCGACCGCGTGGCTGTTTGACGGAGTTGTCAGCGCGCAGTAAAGAGGATCCGAAAAAAGTGTCGAGATCGTGTAAGTGAAGGTCTGCGTGTCTAAATGATAAGGTCCTTCCGCCGGAGTCTCCTGAAACGGCGTGATCGAAAGCGACGGCCAGAGGGTATAGAACCACTCGTTATAGAATTCGAAAAGCGAAGAAAAGGAAGATGCTTTTGCCACCGGAACCATCGCGTTGAGCGGATCTTCGGAAGACAGCTCTCCGGAAGTGGAAGTGCTCTGAGGCGAAACGACGAAAAGTGACGGGGAAGTGTGCAGAAGAAGCTTCATCGCTTCACAGGAAAACGTCACGTCGGTCCTGTACTTATTCGTATCATTTCCCAGTTCCCGTAAAAACGCGGAAGAGGGTTCGCCCTTAACGGCACAAGGGAGCTGAAGGAACTGCGGGAGCAGGATGAAAGCGCAAAGACCGAAAGCCAGAAGAGAATGAAGAGAGGTCTTTTTCAGGATGCCGGAGCTCCTTGAAAGAACAAGGAAAAGAAGTAACAGCGGGATCACGATCAGATCCCACGCGGCGCTTGCAAGCAGGCAGAACGCCAGGCAGAAAACAAAGACTAAAGACAGCTTCGACTCTTTGTTTCTGTGTCGTTGCAAAAGGAGAAGAAGCACGATCGGGAAGAAGAAAAACGTATCCGCGACCGGGAAACGAAGAAGCATGCAGAGAATAAAACATGCTCCGGAATAAAGAAGTCCGGAAAGGCCGTAACTCAGGACTTTTCGATCTTTATCCTTTCGGAAGACCGAGATCAGATGCGAAAAGAACGCGCCCGAAAGAGCAAGCCGGAAAGCGTCGAGGATAACCAGCGCCTGCGGGTGGATGGATTCCGGAAGAAGGGAAACGGGGTAGGTCAGGATCCCGCCGAAACCCTTGAGGTAAATACGGTAAATGCTCGTGCCCATGCCGTCATCGAAGGTATAGCTTCCGAGATCCGCGCGAATGATGCGCGCGCGGAAGACTTTCAGGGCCGAAAGCTCACCCAATCCATAGCCTAATGGGTTGATCTCATAGATGTTCGTCAATATAAATAGAGCCAGAAAGAAGACGAAACAAAACGAACCGCACAGAAACGGTCGGGAAAAGGATGCCCCGAGTTTGGCCGATGTCGTTTTTTCAGAAGTGCTCTTGCCTCTCATAAAGTTCCCTTCGTTTTCATCACAAAGCGCGAAAAGCGCTTCGCCTCACCTGCATCTGTCCCCCATGATAACACACGGCAAGTTGAAATACTCTGTAAAATCTGTTATATTCGTCATTAATTACTTACTATAAGACATTTGAGCACAGTTTAAGCCGAAGCCGCAAAAAAGCGACATCTTCGGAATACAGGAAGGAAAGGAACGAACGTGCCTGACGACAGTATAGGTCGAATTATTCTTGACCTGGTCATAGTTTTAATTTTCATTCTCATTAACGCCTTTTTCTCGGCAGCGGAAATGGCGGTAATTTCCCTTAATGACGCAAAGATCAAAAAGCAGGCGGAAGACGGCGACAAGAAGTCCAAAAGAGTCCTCCGTTTTATTGAAAACCCCGCATCTTTTCTGGCGACCATCCAAGTCGGCGTAACGCTCGCTGGATTCCTGGCCAGTGCTTTTGCCGCGAACAGATTTACCGGAAGACTCACCAACTGGCTCGATCCGGACGGAAAGTATTCTTTCCTCGGCACCGTATGCACAGTTCTCGTCACACTTATTTTGTCGTATTTTTCTCTGGTACTCGGTGAGCTCGTCCCGAAGCGCATCGCACAGAACAATGCCGAGAAACTGGCATTCCGATCCGCTTCGATCGTCCGCACGTTCGGTACGATCATGAAGCCGTTCGTCAGATTCCTGACGATCTCGACGAATGCCGTACTTCGACTTCTCCACATCGATCCGGAGGTCAAGGAGACCAACGTTACCGAGGAAGAGATCCGTATGCTCGTCGACGTAGGATCTGAGGAAGGTTCCATCGAGGATTCCGAAAAGCAGATGATCCAGAACATCTTCGAGTTCAACGACAAGGATGTCGCGGAGATCATGACGCACAGAAAGCAGGTCGTGGCACTGCCGATCGACTCGACTTACGAAGAGGTCATGGATGTGGCCACAAACGAGAGATACACTCGTATCCCGGTCTACAAGGAGACCATCGACGAGATCGTCGGTATCCTACACATCAAAGACCTTCTCGGGGTTTCCAACGAAGATGGCGAATTTTCTCTGGAAAAGATCATGAGACCGCCGCTTTTCGTGCATGAAACAAAGAAGATCTCGGACCTTTTCCACGAGATGAAAAAGGGTAAGATGCAGCTGGCCGTTATCGTTGACGAATACGGCGGAACGATGGGTATCGCGACGATCGAGGATATGCTCGAGGAGATCGTAGGTAACATCACCGACGAGTTTGACGAAGAAGAGCAGGAGCTGCTGACCATGAATGACGGCGGATTCCTCGTTCGCGGTGACATGACATTGAGCGACCTCGAAGAAGCGATCGGCGTGGATCTCGACAGCGAAGACTACGATACCATCGCGGGCCTGACATTAAGCCTTCTCGACCGCGTTCCGGACCATGGTGAAACGCCGGAGGTGCAGTACAAGAACCTTAAGATCAAGGTCATTCAGGTAGAAGAAAACTGGATCTCGAAACTCCTTCTGCACGTCATTCCGGAAGAGCCGGATGAGGAAGAAGAGGAAGACGAAGAGTGATCCTTAACGGTTTATCCTAAAGGATCAGGCCGCAAAAGCAAAGTAAAGAATAACCACGACTCCGAGGAGGATACGGTAGTAACCGAACACCTTGTAGTCGTGTTTTTTTACGAAGTTCATGAGCGCGCGGATGACAACGAGCGATACGAGGAAAGCGATCGCGCATCCCACAAGAAGAGTGATGATCTCTGTCGAAGAAAAATCAAATCCGAACTTTAAGATCTTGATGAGGCTCATTCCGAACATGACCGGTACAGCCATGAAGAAGGTGAAGTCCGCGGCAGTTGTTCTGTTGATGCCGATCGAAAGGGAACCGATGATGGTCGAACCGGAACGGGATGTTCCCGGAATGAGGGAAAGGCACTGGAAAAGGCCGATGATGAAAGCGTCCTTGAAAGACAGGTCATCGACGGACTCGACGCGCGGGAGCTTATTCTTTCTGCTCTGCTCGACGATGATGAGGATGAGACCATAGGCAGCAAGTGCCGCGCCGATTACGTAAGGTGTCTGAAGATGCGCTTCGACATAGTCATCGAAAAGCATGGTGACGATAAAGCCCGGGATGCAGGCGACAACGACCTTGAACCACATCATGAAGATGTCCTTTTTGATGTAGCACTTCTTAGCTGCCATGCCCGGCTGCTCGCCGTAACCGAAAGGCCAGAGACGCTTCCAGAAGCTGACGACGACCGCCATGATCGCGCCGAGCTGGATCAGGATAAAGAACATATTCTTGAACTCTTCACTCTGGGCCATCGGCATGATCTCGTCAATGAGGAGCATATGCGCGGTCGAACTGACCGGAAGCCACTCGGTAATGCCCTCGACGATGCCGATGATGATGAGTTTGATCCATTCGAATACTGTCATTTTACGTCCACCTTTGGTAATATGGTTTCCAGTATAGCACAATATCGAAAAGGCGGAGAGGCAGGGGTGCCTGCCGGGGAGATCCGCCGCTATGGGGATCAAATGGAAAAAGAAAGAAGAAAACTGCATCCGAGATTTAAATACGCGGTCCTTTTCCTTGCGCTTTTCATGGTCGAGGTCCTGATCGCGATCTTTACCAGAGGTGTCGTCCGCGCCTATCTCGGCGACGTGATCGTCATCCCGGCGCTCTACTTTTTCCTCCGTGCCATGTTTTTCCCGAAGGACGGGATCTTCTCGGTCTACGTGCTTCCTTTCGTCTGCTATTTCACCGGCTGGCTCGTCGAAGTCCTTCAGGCGCTTTCCGTGCCAAAAGCACTCGGGCTTTCGGCTTCTTCTTTTCCGGGCGTGATCGTCGGCGGAACTTACGACCACAAAGACGGCCTTTGCTATTTTCTGGGACTTATCCTGATCGGCCTGTTCCTGGCGCTCGAAACGCACTGGAAGGATGACCGCCGCTGGTTTTACCCGATCGCCGTCTTCCTTCACTGGACGTGGGGATACATCCAGACCTCGGTCGGATTCTTCGTTTATCTTTGGTACATCAAGTGCAAGCACACCTACTATCGCGGCGTGGTCAGGACCGTCTGGCCGAAGACCTCCGCGGTGTCTTTAGGCATGTTCATCTTCACCCCGAGAGAACCGGCGGAAGATGACCAGAGCGACCGGGCGAAAAGGACCCGCGCCTATAACGAAAGAGTCGCTGTCCACGAATACGGCCACACTTTCCAGTCACTTCTCTTAGGACCTTTCTATTTTCTCGTGGTCGGCATCCCGTCGACATTCTGGGCAGGAAGCAAGAAGTGCCAGAAGCTTCGAAGGGAAAAGAACATCCCGTATTCGAAGCTTTACTGTGAAAAATGGGCTTCCAAGTGGGGCGAAAAAGTCTCCAAAGAAGAGGCCGACTGGACCTGATGATCAAACATCTTTGCAGGTCATCCCTTTCCTGATTGCAAAAAGTTCTAAATCAGCACATTTTTGTACATATTACGGATATAAATGACAGGTGCTTTTGGAGTATTATAACGGCATGATATTTTCAAAAAGCAACGGGAGGCGCCACCATGCAAAATGAAATGATTTTGGTCCTTGATTTCGGAGGTCAGTATAACCAGCTGATCGCAAGAAGAGTTCGTGAACTGAATGTTTACTGCGAAGTACATCCCTACAATATGCCGATCGAAAAGATCCGCGAGATGAACCCCAAGGGCATCATTTTCACAGGTGGACCGAGCAATGTCTGTGACGACGATGCTCCGCGCTGCGACAAGGAGATCTTCGAACTCGGTATTCCGGTACTCGGCATCTGTTACGGCGCACAGCTGATGAACTATCTCCTCGGCGGCAAGGTCGCTACCGCTCCCGTAAGAGAATATGGTCACACGGAAGTTGACGTTGATAACGAGACGGCGCTTTTCCGTCATGTATCCAGTAAGACAGTCTGCTGGATGAGCCATACGGTCTACATCGCAGAAGCGGCTCCGGGATTTACGGTTACCGCGACCACAAAGGTCTGCCCGGTCGCTGCCGCGCAGAATGTTGAAAAGGGCCTGTATTGCGTACAGTTCCACCCGGAAGTTTCCCACACGGTCGAAGGCAACAAGATGCTCGAGAACTTCCTTAAGCGCGTATGTAAGTGCAAGTGCGACTGGAAGATGGACTCTTTCGTCGAGACATCCATCCGCGAGATCCGCGAGAAAGTCGGATCCGGCCGCGTGCTCTGCGCACTGTCCGGCGGTGTTGACTCTTCCGTTGCCGCGGTTCTTCTTTCTAAGGCCGTCGGTAAGCAGCTGACCTGCGTATTCGTTGACCACGGACTTCTTCGTAAGAACGAAGGCGACGAGGTAGAAGCCGTATTCGGTCCGGAGGGTCCTTATGATCTGAACTTCATCCGCGTAAATGCCCAGGAGCGTTTCTACAGCAAGCTCGCAGGCGTTACTGAGCCGGAGAAGAAGAGAAAGATCATCGGTGAAGAGTTCATCCGTGTATTCGAAGAAGAAGCGAAAAAGATCGGCGCGGTCGACTTCCTCGTCCAGGGCACCATCTATCCGGACGTTATTGAATCCGGCCTCGGTAAAAGCGCCGTCATCAAGTCCCACCACAATGTAGGCGGACTTCCGGACTGCGTAGATTTCAAAGAGATCATCGAGCCGCTGCGTCTCCTCTTTAAGGACGAAGTAAGAAAGGCCGGCCTCGAGCTTGGCATTCCGGAGAACCTCGTATTCCGTCAGCCGTTCCCGGGTCCGGGTCTTGCGATCCGTATCATCGGCGATGTAACCGCTGAGAAGGTTCGCCTCGTACAGGATGCTGACGCGATCTTCCGTCAGGAGATGGCAAAAGCAGGTCTCGACAGAAATGCCAACCAGTACTTCGCGGCCCTCACGAATATGCGTTCCGTCGGCTGCATGGGCGATGAAAGAACATACGATTATGCCTGCGTTATCCGCGCGGTAACGACGACCGACTTCATGACGGCAGAGTTCGCCGAGCTTCCGTGGAGCCTGATCGGACGTGTTTCTTCCCGTATCGTAAACGAGGTCAAGGGCATCAACCGAGTCCTCTACGATTGCACGGGCAAGCCGCCGGCCACGATCGAACTCGAATAATGGAAAATCCTTTGAAAGCCCCTATTTGTGGGGCTTTCATTTTTCTGTGTTCCCAAAATGTTCCCAAGACTCATTATTTGGGTTAGCGAAGGCTGTTCGCAATCTCATCCTTGATGTTATTGTTATACGTCTTCAGATCATCCTCGAACCGATGCTCAAAAGCATCGATCGAGAACTCGCTCTGATCATTCATGTTCGTGTAGTGTCGTAGGAAATCGTTGATCTGACTTACGATCACACTGAACGAACTTACTTCTATATAGTAAGTAATAGATAAAGATCCATCCGGCATCTGCACATCCGTATATACCTTTGCACCCAGCTTTCCAAAATGTTCGAACTCAGCCAGAAACTGTGCGAACAGTTTCTTGGCATCCTCTTTCGGTGGATTAAGTAATTCGTTGACCTTGAAAGTAAATCCGTTGGCCAGACAACCTACAGAAATATGCTTGGAACGTGCAGATAACGAGAATCCGGATTCTACCACCCTGCGTAGAAGTCTTACGATATCCGAAGTGGTCTCCGCATAAGAACCTTTGTAAGAAGATACAGACTTCTTGTAGAAACTTCCAATCTCTTCTTCCTTACTTTTATAGTAATCACGAATGTCAGATACGAAATGTGACTTCCACACTTCGTACTCATGCTTCTTCAACTCTTTTTCCGCCTTTTCCAGTCCACTATCTGAGGCTAGGGAATCTTTCTTATCCTTCCACGCAGCCAGAAAACTCGTGAGAGGTTCCAGCTCCTTGTCAGAGTCATCGAAAACGATGGAGGTCTTCCCGTTTCCTCTTTCAATCCTGATGCCGTAGTTCTCTTCCAATTCGAAAAGAACGTACATTATGTCGGCAAATGAAGAGATATCAATATCAGAGATAGCTTCTATATCTATATTCAAAGCCTCGGCTAGTTTGGAACGGATATCTGCCTTGGGTGCCATGGCACCGCTTTCATACTTTCTTATACGGGAATCTGCGGTTGCAGCCGAGAAACCTACCTTCATGCCCAGTTCCTTCTGGGAAAGGTCGTTCAAAAGCCTGTACTTCTTGATTTTGTTACCCAATTTCATATCC
>JAFZBN010000007.1 GCA_017561715.1 Clostridiales bacterium
AGCGGTAAGGCACGGGACTTTGACTCCCGCATTCGTAGGTCCGAATCCTGCTACCCCAGCCATATGGTTCACTAGCTCAGTCGGTAGAGCACTTGACTTTTAATCAAGGGGTCTGGAGTTCGAGCCTCCAGTGAGCCACCAACGGATCAACGAGGGCTGTCTCGACTGTGAGACAGCCATTTTTTATGCCCTTTTGAACCTTCCCTTTGACTTTTTCGGCGAGAAATGTGATATTACTGTAACCAATAGAAAACATAGTTTTGATACTATAAACTCGATTACATATATGAGGTTAAGGTAAAACGTAAATGCTACGTAAAATGAAACACATAAGCCAAAGAGCCATTGCACGAGTATGTGCAGCGGCGCTTTCGTGCGTCCTGCTGATGGGTGTTATCCCGATGGCGGGAAGATCGGTCGCGGATACGGTCCAGTACGGTACGGTCATCGTAGGTACTGCCAATGTCAGAAATAATCCGGGTACCGTAAATACCACGGTAATCGATGTTCTCGGAAACGGAGCACGTGTTATCGTCGGTGATGTCGTGACCGTTCCGAATGATCCTTCAGGAAGTACGGTATGGTGCCAGGTCACATATTCCAACAGTGACGGAACTCTTTTTAAAGGATATATCGTAGATTCCTTCCTGGCAAAGGACGCGAATAATACAGCGGATGCCGCTTTTGAAAGTGAGATCTCTGTTTTCCCTGAAACGTACAAGATCTATCTCCGCGCACTTCACAAAAACCATCCGAACTGGCATTTTACTCCTGTTTCGGCATCGAAGAGCTTTAATGATACGGTCGCTCTCGAATCCAGACTCGGTGTCAGCCTGATTGAAAACTCTGTAAATGATGCTTGGAAATCAACTGAACCCGGCGCATATGACTGGACGACGGGTACATTCACACCTTATGACGGAAAGACTTGGGTCAATGCCTCGAATAAGGTCGTTATGTATTATCTTGATCCGAGAAACATGTTAAGTGAAGAGCTGGTGTTCCAGTTTATCGAACTTTCTTACAATCCCGCTTATCACACGATCGATTCGGTCCAGGCGATGCTGAACGGAACGTTTATGCAGTCACAGAACATTCTGAACTTCAATGACGTTCCGACATCCTTTGCCCAGACTTTCTGTAATGCCGCCGTTCTTTCCGGAGCCAATCCGGTCTTCCTGGCGGCAAAAGTCATTCAGGAGGTTTCTCCTACGGGCAGTAATTCCGTTTCCGGTAATTACTACTCTTCTTATTACAAAAAATCCTATCCGGGTCTTTATAACTATTTTAACATCGGTGCCTACTCAAGCCCCGATCCGGTAGCGAATGGTCTTGCTTTTGCCAGAGACGGATGGAAAAACTCTGACGGAACACCTAATAAAGCGAAAAATGACGCGCATTATCTGCCGTGGACCTCACCTTACAGATCTATTGTCGGAGGCAGTATCTTCATCGCGAATTCCTATATCAACATCGGACAGAGCACGATCTATCAGATGAAGTTCAATATCGCTCCGAAGGATGTATCTCAGTACGGAAACCACCAGTACATGACCAATATCCGCGGTGCCGCGTCTGAAGGGCAGAAGATGTACAAGGCTTATAACAAAGCAGGTCTTCTGAATACAGAACTGCATTTCAATATCCCTGTATACAGCGGACTTCCGGATGCTCCATGTCAGCTTCCGAGAGAAAGTGGTAACCCGAATGCTTACCTCAAAGAGCTTTCCGTTGACGGATATCTCCTGACACCTCAGTTCAATCCGACTGAATGCGCAGACTATTCTCTCGTAGTTCCGGCATCCTGTTCTTCGATCCAGGTAACGGCGCTTCCGGCTTCTGATAAGGCAACTGTCACAGGTGCAGGTACTATCGCTCTCGGTGATGGTGTAACGACAGTTTCGATCCTTTGTACCGCTCAGAACGGAACATCTAAGACGTATACGTTGAGCGTTGCTAAGAATACGGCGGCTTATGACAACTATTTCTCGACGACGATTCCGAACAACGAAGTCTTCTTCGGCGGAATCTCGCCTGAGTCTTCCGTTGCCGGGGTAAAAGCACTGTTCACGGTCAAGGATGGTTACAGTCTTACCTATCTGAATATGAACGGCCAGCCGAAGGACGATGCCGCGCTGATCAGCACTGGTGACCTTGTAGAGATCCTCGACAGCACAGGTAAGGTCGTTTATGTCGGCGCGGTATTTATCAGAGGTGACGCGAACTGTGACGGCAAGATCAGTTCTGCGGACCTGACGATCATCTCCAGATATATCCTCGGTATCGGAACGCTTACCGATGCCGGTAAGTGCGGCGCAGATGCCAATAAGGACGGCAAGGTCTCGGCCGCCGACCTGACATTGATCTCGAGATACATTCTCAAACTGAGTACGATCACTCAGTAAACGATAACGAATGCGAAGAAAGCAGAGGAAGAAGAAATGAAAGCAAACACATTGAATTTCTTGAAAAAAGCGTGCGCTTTTGTCGTATCGGCTACTTTAGTAGTCGGAGTGCTTAAGGCAGGAAAAGTATTCGCGGATCCCGCGTGCAGCCTTTCGAAAAGCGGCAGCGCGGAAGTCGGAAAGACTATCAGCATTAATGTCGGTATCAGTGGCGACGGCCCTTACGGCGGATTTAACGGATCGGTAAGCTACGACAGTGCCTACTTTGAGATGGTAGGTATCAGTGCCGGCGGATATGGCGCCGCGAACTTCAGTAAGTCCGGAAGTTCTTTTCTCGACTATAACTGTAATATCCCATCCGGAGCGACGGTTGCCGTGATCCAGCTGAAATGTTTGCAGGAAGGTACTTCTTCCGTATCTGTCAGCATGAACGTATCCAGCATTGACGGTACTGCGGACTTCAGCACAGGCTCTTCCGCGAGCATTACGATCTCTGCTCCGGTCGTTCTTTCCGGCAACGCGAACCTCAGTAGTCTTACTGTCGCGCCGGGAACATTGAGCCCCGCTTTTTCCAAGGGAACAACGAATTATCACGTAACGGTACCTGAAACAACATCTTCCATTGCCGTAACGGCTACGCCGGAAGATTCTAAGGCAAAAGTATCACTGAACGGTGTTCAGAAATCCCTGGCTCCCGGTGATAACACTGTAAAGGTTTCTGTCACTGCGGAAAACGGAGATGTGAAGACGTATAAGATCCTTGTTACCCGTGGAGCGCCGACGCCGACACCGGAACCGTATCCGGTCATCGTCAATGGGGAGAACAGCTATACGATCTTAGAGCCCGAAACGCTTGAAACGATCCCGACAGGGTTTGCCTGGTCGGAGACGACATATAACTCCAAGATGGTTCCGTGCCTTGTCGGTCCTTCCGGTACTCTGATGATGTGGCTGCTTGGGGATAACGGTAACGGCCTTTATATCTATGACTTAAGTACACAGACAGTTGCTCCTTGTTACGCGTATACGAATGATGCCGTTTCCATGATGATCCTTCCGATCCCTTCGGATTATGTCATTCCGAACGGTTATGAGAAATCGACTTATACATATCAGGAACATGAAGTAGAAGTACTGAGAAATACAGAGCATCCCGAGCTTCCGTCACTGATCTATCTGATGGACGCGACAGGTACCGAAAGCATCTATTACCTTGACGAACAGACAGGAATGATCCTGCCGTTCCGTGGCGATATCTCCGACCTGATCGCGACGCCGACTCCGGTTCCGACGGATACACCGACGCCTTCTCCGTCTCCGGTTCCGACAGAAACTCCGGTTGAAACAGTTGCAGCCGAAGCAGGAACTTCCGGCGGAAACAGATATAAGCTCGCGACGATCGTTCTGGCCGGTGTCAGCTGTCTTCTCCTTATCGCTTTCGTAGTTCTTCTGGTAATGCGTATGAGAGACAGAAATGACATGGATCAGGGATACATGGAAGAGGAAGAAGTACAGGAGCCTGAAGAAGACGACAGCGATGTTGACATGAATGAAGAAGCGTCTGACAATGAAGGCGACCATTATTACCAGTTCGGTGACGAAGAGCCTGAGATGCGTCGACCGGGAGCCAAGCGCGCCGGCGAAGACCTTGGTAAGGCACCGGAAGTAAAGAAAGAAGAACCGCTTCCGGAGTTCCCGGAATTCCCGGAAAAGAAGCCTGAACCGGTGATCGAGCCGTCCATGCCTACTCCTTTGATCACAGTCGTCGATCTCAAAGACATTGCATCTGATGATGATTCGGATATCGAAAATCCGTCTGACGAAGAGAAAAAAGACGAGGATAACGATGGTGAAGTATGAGATCATCAATCCCGTTAAGGGGGCCGTCCTTTCGGTCGCGACAAAGAGGCTGATCCTTTCAGTTTATAAACCGTCTGCAAGCAGCGCGGTTACGGACTATCTTGTCCGTAACCGTGCTTTTCATAAGAAGTATTCTCAGCAGCATAAAGACAGATATTTCACGGTTTCTGAACAGAAGGTGTTTTTAAAATCGGATCTTCATATGTTCAACCGGAATGAGATGGTGCCTTTCTGGATCACAAAGCCGGATGAGCCGGATAAGATCATTGGTCGAATCTCCTTTTACAGCATCATCGGCGGCAGCATGAACACGTGCTATGTCGGTTATCATCTGGATGAGAAATGCCAGGGACAGGGCTATATGAAAGAAGCGCTGGAAGCGGGCTGCCGGTTCATGTTCAAGTACTATAAACTTCACAGGATCGAGGCGGATATACTCCCCGGCAATCAGAGATCTCTTGCCGTCGTGAAAAACTGCGGATTTGAGAAGATGGGCTATAACATCAAGTTTATGGAGATTGACGGGAAATATCAGGATCATGAGATGTATGTGCGATTGAACCCTGAAGTTGAAAATGTAATCTCTTTGTAAAATTCATTTGCAATAATTCGCAAAGAATGGTGTACTATTAAATTAGAGTGAAAATATATCGTGAAGGAGCGTGTCCTATGAAACGATCTTCTATAATTGCAAAAGCACTGGGTTTGTCCATGGCATGTTCCATGGTGCTTGCTATTACGGCTTGCGGCGGTAAGGGTAAGGAAGAATCTTCCGAAACGCCGGAATCTACTACAGAAACGACTCCGATGGTCACTGTTGCTCCGACAACTGTCGAGACAACATTGCTTGAATACGGTATGACTATCCAGGAAAATGATCAGGCTGTTACATGGAAAGAAGAAGCCATCGAAGCCAAGATCATGTATGCAAATGTTAAAACATATCTGAACGTCAGAAAAGGACCGGGGCCGGATTATGCCGGTGTTGCGAAGTTCTCTAAAGGCATGCAGATCGTTGTCGTAGCTAAGACCGAAAACGGCTGGTATAAGACGGACGACGGTTTCTATGTTTCCGGCGAATATCTCTCCGAGACAGTTCCATCTTAACAGCTGTCTGACATTTCAAAATTTCTTCTAGACAAGCCGACTTTCGTGTAGTATTATATCTAGGCAAGTTTGCAAGATGACTATGCGAAAGTTACTTGCGGGTGTAGTTCAATGGTAGAACTCCAGCCTTCCAAGCTGATCACGTGGGTTCGATTCCCATCACCCGCTCCATGAATGACGATCCCTTGTGATCGTCATTCTTACAACGTGGGTCCATAGCTCAGCTGGATAGAGCAACAGCCTTCTAAGCTGTGGGCCGGAGGTTCGAATCCCCCTGGGCTCACCATGTATGATCAAGGAGCAATCGAAAGATAGCTCCTTTTTTCATGTTTTCACTAAATTTTGTAGTATTTGTCGCTTCCGACCACATGATGTTGTGGTATAATCTTATGGATTATAAGTATGTGAGGTTATATATATATGCCAAGCAAGTCTTCGTATGGAAACGACACCATTACCGCGTTAAAAGGCGCGGATCGCGTTCGTAAACGTCCGGGCGTCATCTTCGGATCTGACGGCCTTGAGGGTTGCGAGCACTCATTTTTCGAGATCTTAAGTAACTCGATCGACGAAGCAAGAGAAGGATACGGTAATAAGATCGAAGTTGTCCGCTATAAGGACGGATCGATCTCTGTTGAGGACTTCGGTCGTGGTATCCCGCTTGACTATAATACGAAAGAGCAGCGCTTTAACTGGGAACTTGTCTACTGCGAGCTTTACGCGGGCGGTAAGTACAATAACGATACCGGTGAGAGCTATGAGTTCAGCTTGGGCTTAAATGGTCTCGGTGCCTGCGCTACGCAGTATTCTTCCGAGTACTTCGATGTCACCGTTTTCCGTGACGGCTATAAGTACAGCCTGCATTTTGAAAAGGGCGAGAATATCGGAGGACTTCTTAAGGAACCGACCCGCTTTAAGCGTACCGGTACGATCCAGAAATGGAAGCCGGACCGTGAAGTATTCACCGACATTAACATCCCGCTCGATGCTTTCCTTCAGATCCTGAAGCGTCAGGCCGTCGTTAACAGCGGCGTTACGTTCCTTCTGAAAGATGAGGAGAGCGGTGAAGAATTTACTTTCTGCTATCCTTCGGGAATCGAAGGATATGTTGCCGAGTTTAGTGGCGAGAAGGGTCTTTCCTCTCCGGCATCTTTTGACGGTATGGGAAGAGGTAAGGACAGAGCGGATAAGCCGGAATATAAGGTCAAGTGCCAGGTAGCTTTCTGCTTCAATAATGAGACGAATGTCCTTGAGTACTACCACAACTCCAGTTTCCTCGAGCATGGCGGCGCTCCGGATAAGGCCGTGAGAAGTGCTTTTACCGCGGAGATCGACAGACAGATCCGCGCCAGAGACAAGTATAAGGCCAATGAAAGCAAGATCGTTTTCCAGGACATCGCGGACAGCTTGATCCTTGTCACGAGTTCTTTCTCCACTCAGACGAGCTACGAGAACCAGACGAAGAAGGCGATCACGAACAAGTTCATCCAGGATTTCATGGCAGATCTGATCCGCCAGAAACTGGAAGTATGGTTTATCGAGAATAAGCCCGAGGGCGACCGTGTCGTTGAGCAGATCCTGATCAACAAGAGATCACGTGAAAATGCCGAAAAGACGCGTCTTAACGTTAAGAAGAAGCTCATGGGCAGTATCGATATCAACAACCGCGTCAAGAAGTTTGTAGACTGCAGGACCAAGGATATCGAGCAAAGAGAACTCTATATCGTAGAGGGTGACTCCGCTTTGGGTTCCTGTAAGATGGGCCGTGACGCGGAGTTCCAGGCGATCATGCCGGTAAGAGGTAAGATCCTGAACTGCCTGAAAGCCGATTATCCGACGATCTTTAAGAGTGAGATCATCACGGACCTCGTTAAGGTCCTCGGCTGCGGCGTCGAGATCCAGACGAAGCACAATAAAGACCTTTCGTCTTTCGATCTTTCGCTCCTTCGCTGGAACAAGGTCATCATCTGTACCGATGCCGATGTCGACGGTTTCCATATCCGCACGCTGATCCTTGCGATGATCTTCCGACTGATGCCGACACTGATCCGTGAAGGCAAGGTCTTTATCGCGGAATCTCCGCTCTTTGAGATCACCTACAGAAACAAGGGTGAAGAGAAGACGATGTTCGCGTATAACGAGAAGGAAAAGGCCGAGATCCTTCAGAAGTATCCGCCGGAGAAATGCACACTTCAGCGTTCCAAGGGTCTTGGTGAGAATGAGCCTGAAATGATGTGGGAGACGACCATGAACCCCGTCACGAGAAGACTCATCAAGGTCGTTCCGGGCGATGAAGCGGCAACGATGGAGACATTTGAGCTCCTGCTCGGTGATAATCTCCAGGGCAGAAAAGAACATATCGAGCGTGACGGTCACCTTTACCTCGAGATGCTGGATGTAGACTGATTTAAGAAGAGAGAACGAACATGGCAAGAAAGAGTAAAAAAGACATAGCAGAGACACCGGAGAAGAACTCCCTGAAGAGCCAGTCCCAAGGACTTCCGCCGTCTGATCCGACACTTCAGGATATTAACGATACCCTGGAATCGAACTTCATGCCTTATGCGATGAGTATCATCGTATCGCGTGCGATCCCGGAGATCGACGGTTTTAAGCCATCTCACAGAAAACTTCTTTACACGATGTACAAGATGGGACTTCTGAAGGGCAACCGCACCAAGTCCAGTAACGTTGTCGGTCAGACCATGAAACTCAATCCTCACGGCGATTCCGCGATCTATGAGACCATGGTCCGTCTGGCAAGAGGTAACGGAGCGCTCCTGCATCCGTACGTTGATTCAAAGGGTAACTTCGGTAAGCAGTACTCCCGTGATATGCAGTACGCGGCACCGAGATATACGGAGGTACGCCTCGAAAAACTCTGTGAGGAACTCTTCAAGGGCCTGGATAAAAATGCGGTCGATTTTGTTGATAACTACGACGGCACGATGAAGGAGCCGGTACTCCTTCCCGCGACATATCCGTCGATCCTCGTAAACAGTAACCAGGGTATCGCTGCCGGTATGGCTTCGAACATCTGCTCCTTCAACATCAAGGAAGTCTGTGAAGCGACGATCGCCTACATGAAGGATCCGACTTCGGATATCCTGGAGATCATGCCCGCGCCGGATTTCCCGGGCGGAGGCATTATCCTTTACGATGAGACCGCGATGCGTTCGATCTATGAATCGGGAAAAGGACCTGTCCGCATCCGTTCGAAGTATTTTGCCGATAAGAAAAATAACCTGATCGAAGTGACCGAGATCCCGTATACGACAACGGCTGAGGCTGTTATCGACGAGATCACCGAACTGGTTAAGTCCGGTAAGGTCAAAGAGATCAACGATGTCCGTGATGAGACGGACCTTGATGGTTTGAAGATCTGTATCGAATGTAAGAGAGGCACGGATCTTGATGCCCTGATGACAAAGCTTTTCCGTTTCACGAAGCTGGAAGATGTCTTCTCGTGTAACTTCAATGTCCTGATCAACGGCTATCCGAGAGTCATGGGCGTAACTCAGCTCCTTGCCGAGTGGATCGTCTGGAGACGTTCCTGCCAGAAGAGAGAAGTCGTCTTTGAGATGGATAAGAAGAAAGACAAACTCCATCTTCTCGATGGTCTTGCAAAGATCCTTCTGGATATCGATAAAGCGATCTCGATCATCCGTAATACCGAACTTGAGGCGGACGTAGTTCCGAACCTCATGAAAGGTTTCGATATCGACAGTCTTCAGGCTGAATATGTCGCGGAGATCAAACTCCGTAACATCAACCGCCAGTATATCCTGAACCGTACGGCCGACAGAGAGAACCTCGTTAAAGAGATCAAGGATCTCGAGGATATCCTTAAGAAGCCGGAGCGCCTCGACGCACTGATCATCAAGGCTTTGGAGAATGTCGCAAAGACTTACGGACAGGACAGAAAGACAGAACTTCTCCGTGCCGAGGAAGCAGAGACATTCAATGTTTCCAACATGATCGAGGATTACCGACTGAAACTGTTCCTCTCCGATCACGGTTACATCAAAAAAATCGCGCTTACCTCGCTTCGTAATGCCGGAGACCTCAAGATCAAGGATGACGATGAGATCGTCATGGAACTTGAAGGTACCAATAAGTCGGAGATCCTGTTCTTCTCCGATAAGGCGAACTGCTACAAGATGAAGGCGTTTGAACTTCCGGATACCAAGCCGAGTGAGTACGGCGGATATCTGCCGAATGTTCTTCAGATGGAAGAGGGCGAAAAGATCATCTTCATGCATGTGGCGGATGACTTTAAAGGAAATGTGCTTTTCTCGTTTGAGAACGGAAAGATCAGTAAGATCCCGATGAGCGCGTATGAGACGAAGCAGAACAGAAAGAAACTGATCCACGCGTACAGCGATATTTCGCCGATCGTCTGCATCCGATATATCACCGAGGATGTCGATATGGCCGCCTTCTCAAATCTTCGTAAGGCGATCGTCTTTAATTCGTCGCTGATCCCGCTGAAGACCACACGTTCCTCTCAGGGCGTACAGGTCCTGACCAGCAAGAAGGGCAGCGTAATGACTGAAGTGAAGAGAGTAGAGGAGACCGACTTTACGGATCCTGAATACTATCGTGTCAGAAGACTTCCCGCGATCGGATACTATCTGAAAGAGGAGACGATCGAAGACAGACAGTTGACACTGGGAGATCTGTGATACAAGATAAGTGCATCTTAAGTGAATGAGGAGACAAGCTGACACATGATGGAATTCGGCGGACACTCGGTATCGATCGACAAACCCCGTTCGATGGGAATGTGGATCATGATCGGACTTGGAATCGCAAGTCTTATCGCCATGTTTGCCATTATGCTCTTTGTCAATAAAGACACGATGAAACTTGCCGGAGTTATGCCCGGATTCAATGAAGCGCTGGAAAAGCATGACTACGGCACAGCGCTTTCCATGTATCGTGATCTCAATGATACGATCATCAACCGCGACCCGGGAGATGACAGCGACCTCAGTGAAGAATATGAGATCCTGACACAGATGGAAGCGGAGGTAAACGAACGAGTTACCCAGATCGAGGACAAGATCCGCTATGACCGTTATACGCCCACGCAGGATGACATCGCGTTCCTGGAAGGCCTCAGTGAGCTGACAGGCGCACGTATGACCAACTGGCTGACGGGTCTTTGTGAAGAATTCCTTCGAGGTACCATAGAAAAGCCGACGCTGATGTTTATCTTCGACCAGCTTGAGGATCTGAGTAATATCGCGGCCGCGGCGAGACCGCTTCGCGCGGAGATCGATCAGATCGAGCTTTCAAGAGGTGACGTACAGACCGCGGAAAGCCTGTTTGCCGAGGGCGAATATGTCGAGGCGGTCAAATACTACGAGTACGTTATTTCCACATCCGAAGGTTTTGTAAATGAATTTGCCAATAAACGTCTTGAGGACTGTAAGGCAGAGATGTATGAGCCGATGATGAAGATCGCGGATCATATGCTTGCCAACTTCCAGTATTATTCCGCGGAGACACTGCTTTCGGATCTGGCAAGGATCTTCCCGGATGACCAGATCATTCAGTCGAACCTTTTTATGGCGACTTCGAACACATATCCTGTTTCCGAGTATAAAGGCTCTGTCGAGGTCATCTGCGTCAAACCGCTTATCGCCGATACTACTGTGGCTTTCGAGATGAACTATTCGACCTCCACGGACTCTTATTATCTGACGGTATCCGAGTTCCGCGCGATCCTGGAAAGCCTTTACGCTAAGAACTATTGCCTGATCGATCCGACTTCGATGGCCGATCTTGATAACCCAGGATTCGTTACCGCGAAGGAGATCATGATCCCGCAGGGGAAAAAGCCGCTGATCATCATACTTGAGGATTTTTCCTATACGGCGACACGCGCGAAATACGGAATGTGCCAGCGTCTCGTTTTGAACGATATGGGACAGGTCTGTGGCGAGTATGTCAATGCGGGCGGCCAGACGATCGTAAGCAGAAACAGCGAAGCGATCGGTATCCTGGATGCTTTTGTCGAAGAACATCCGGACTTTTCGTTTAACGGAGTAAAGGGTGTCATCTCGCTTACCGGATACCAGTCGATACTCGGATATGTGACGGATGCCGACCAGATCGACGATAGAAATAATGCATTGGAATCCGCGGGAATGACACCGATCGATCTTTCGAGCGCGGAGCTTGAAGCGAACCGCGATACTGTCATTTCGATTATTGAAAAGCTCAAGGATTCCGGATGGATCATGGCATCTTCCACGTACGGTTTCATCAGTGCCAATCACTGTGAACTTCCTACCATTCAGAATGATACCGAAAAGTGGGTCACACAGGTAGGCGCGATCACCGGTCCTGTTTCGATCCTTGTCTATCCGAACGGAGACTTTATCCGAGGCTCCGACCCGAGATGCGTTTACCTGAAAGATGAAGGTTTCCGTATCTTTTTCGGAGCGGGCCCATCGCCCTATTACACGTACGGCGATAACTACCTGTATTTTGACAGATGTATGTTGACGGGAGATACGCTCCGAAATGTCGATTACTCGAGACTTTTCAACAAAGAGGAGGTTTACGATGCAACTCGTAAAAAGTCAGCGTAAGAAATCCGCATTGCTGCTTACGATGATAATGTGCCTGAATATGATCTTCAGCGGATGCATGCTCCCGCTGCAAAAACGACATGACTATGTTCGTATATACAACGCGCAGGGGCTTTTCGACTTGATGTATACGGCGCTTTATAGCTTCGAAGAAGACGTTTACATTGAGACTACTTCCTATGATGAGTTTATGAATATGTGGGATGAACTGAATGACCAGTTTGCGCTTCATTCGGCTTTCCGCAGTAAAGACGTGACTCTCGCCAGACGTGATCTTGACGGTTCGTGTCAGATCCAGATGCATATGGAACTCAACGCGTGCGGTAAGGCGATGCAGTATCTTTATGCAAAGAACGTGAAGAAGTATCCTACGGAAGATGCCGAAAAGGTTGGCGAGGAACTTCTCCGTATCAAATCTGAGATCATTAATGACAGCCAGACAGAAGAGGAGAAGGTAAAGGCCATCCACGATTACCTGATCACGCATTGCGAATATGCCGTCGACGGAAACGTGGATATCTATGCGAGTGCTTATACGCTTCTGACAGAGGGAAAAGCACAGTGTCAGGGTTATTCCGAGGCTTTTGCGGCACTTTGCCTTTTGAGCGGGATCAACTGCAAAGTGATCTCGGGAAACTCTACGTTCGGATTCGGTGAAGGCGCGCACGCATGGTGTCAGGTCCAAGTCGGATACATCTGGTATCACGTCGATGTGACCTGGGACGATCCAATTCCGGATGTCGAAAATCTCGTCCGTTATGACTTCTATCTGAAGGGCGACGTGATGATGAAAGAAACGCACCAATGGTGCCCGTATTTCGAGGAGTGCTATACGAATTACGCGGCTTGAAAATTGAATTTTGTATTACGAAATTGTGATATTTGTGCTTTTCTCTAGACTAAAAAATTTGATAACACTATAATAACAATAGGTTCATTTTGGGAGGTGCAAGATGGCTAAAGTAGATAAGTTGAACGATTTTATCGTAGAAGAACAGATCATCTGGCAGGATAGAAAGAGAATCTGCGGATTACCTCTTACTTTCACGAAGTATTCATTCAGCGAAAACCGTATGTTTATCCAGAGAGGTTTTTTTCGTGTCGTGAAAGATGAACTTCTGATGTACAGAATCCTTGACGTTCGTCTGAAGAAGAGCTTCTGGCAGCGCATCTTTAAGGTAGGAACGATCGAGCTTTCTACTGCGGATAAGACTACTCCGGTCATTCTTCTTGAGAACATTAAGAACCCTGATCGTACACGTGATGCTTTGAGCTCGATCGCGGAGAAAGAGCGTGATGAAAAGCGCGTACTGGGTAAGGAAATGTTCGGTGCACTCCATGACGGTGCGATCGCTCACGATAATTTCGTTGAGTATTAAGACACAAATTTCTAAAGAACTTAAAACAGCTCCTGAAATACGGAGCTGATTTAAAGGGGACAGACAGTGGAAACCAGACTGGACAGGTATGAAGGCGCTCGCGAGAAAAAACTCGAGCAGTTAAAGCAACTGATCAAGGAATCGAATTATATCGTTTTCCTTGGCGGCGCTGGCGTGTCCACAGAAAGCGGAATTCCCGATTTCCGAAGCGGCGAGGGCATCTTCAATCAGGAAAGCGGACTTTCCTATCGTCCGGTCGATATCATCAGCCACTCGTTTTTTGAAGCACATCCTGAAGAGTTTTACGATTTCTACAGAAGAAAACTCTGTTATCCGAAAGCTCGTCCCAATAAGGCACATCGTGCCCTGGTCCGCCTTGAAAAGCAGGGCAAGCTGAAAGCGACGATTACCCAGAATATCGACAATCTTCATCAGATGGCCGGAAGTAAGACAACGATCGAGCTTCACGGATCTGTGTTCCGTAACTACTGTGTAGATTGCGGTGAGAAGTATGACCTCGAATTTGTTCTCAAAGGAAAAGGCGTTCCCCGTTGTACGAAGTGTGGCGGTATCGTCCGTCCGGATGTCGTTCTTTACGAAGAACATCTCGAGCATGAAAATATCGATAATGCCGTTAAGGCGATCAAGAAAGCAGACCTTCTGATCATAGGAGGAACATCTCTGACGGTCTATCCTGCGGCGACTTTCGCACAGTTCCTTAAGAGCGACCGTGTCGTTATCATCAATAAGAGTTCCACTTATCTCGATCTTCAGGCGATGCTGACGATCCATGACAGTATCGGAACGGTGCTTGATACCGTTATTTCGAAGTATATCCCAAGACCGAAGACTGCATCCAAGTCAAAATCCTCGAAGACATCTGCTTCAAAATCGAAGACAGCTGCTTCGTCGAGATCCTCTTCGGCAAAAAAATCGACAACAGGGAAGAAGACATCAAGTAAGAAAGAACCTGCAACTAAAAAACCTGCAGCGAAAAAAGCGGGAACCAAGGCTAAGAAGAAAGACTGATCAGTGAATGAGCGAAAGAACGGAAAAAAGAGATTCTGATCTTGAAAATAGAAGCTCAGAACTTGATCGTGAATTAAAAGAAATATCCGAGAAAGCCAGTCACCTTGCAAACATCCGTGGTGTTTGCTTTTTGGGTGTTCTGGCTTTCGTTATCCTGTATTTTTCTCAAGATCGCAACCTGCCTTATCTGATCGGAGCGCTGGTCTGCCTTCTGATCTTCATCGGTTTGATCATCCGACACGGAAAGATCAAGGCAAAGGCGAAAAGGATCGCGGTGCTTTCCGAGATCAATGAACAGTACATCGCCAGAACGCTTCATGATTTTTCAAAGCTTGAAGATGACGGTTCTGACCTTAAAGTAGAAAAGCATCCGTTTGCCGGAGATCTCGATCTTTTCGGGCCCAAGTCGCTTTTCGCGCTGATCAACGTAGCTCATACGGCGTACGGAAGAAGACAGCTCAGAAAGTGGCTTCTCACTGCGGATTCGGAAGAGATGGATCTTCAACAGATCAAGGATCGTCAGGCGGCGGTCGAGGAACTCGCATCACAGATCGTTCTGGTGCAGGAGCTTGAAGCCGAGACAAAGATGAATGTGAAGAAGAAGGGCTCTCCGCAGGCGCTTCTCGCGTTTATCGCTTCTGAAGTGAAAAGATCTAAAACGATCAATCTCATCCGTATCGTCAATACGTGCCTGATGTGGGCTAGTCTGATCGTCGCGATCATTTTTGGCGGATATGTCTTTTTCGCGCCGCTTGCATTCTTTGTGATCCAGCAGTTCCTTATGGCAGTAACGTATAAGAACAACGCGATCACGTTCACGCTGGTTGAAAAGTTCTATCCCGAGCTTCGTGCTTATTCAAATATCTTTTCGGCGATCGAAAGCGTTGAAGTGAAATCTGATTACCTTGTCTCGTTGAAAAAGCGCCTGTTTGGTGAGGATGAGGCAGAAGGGAAGGGACAGTCTGCTTCCAATCAGCTGTCATCACTTTACAAGATCTGCCTTTTGATCCAGGCAAGGATGCAGCCTCTTTTGTACTTTATACTGAATACAGTTCTTCCGTTTGATGAGCTGTGTCTGCATCTTCTTGAAAACTGGAGAAAAGAGTCCGGAAGTAAGATCCCGGAAAAACTTGACGCGATAGGCGAATGGGAGGCTCTGATGAGTCTTTCGACAGTCAGGATGATCTATCCGGAAGCAGGAGTTCCGGAGATCGTTAATCAGGAGGAGCCGTTCTTCCGTGGTGAAGGGATCGGTCATCCTCTGATCTCCGAAAAGACTCTTGTGAGAAATGATTTTATCCTTGAAAAAGGATGCGCGATGATCACGGGTTCAAACATGTCCGGTAAGACGACACTTCTTCGAACCGTCGGGATCAACTCCGTTCTGGCATTTGCCGGTGCTGTCTGTCCTTGTACTTCGCTTAAGCTTTCTCTGATGAATATCGGAGCATCTATGAGGATCGAGGATAATCTCGGTGAAGGCGTATCCACTTTCTATGCGGAGCTTGTAAAGATCGAACGCATCGTAAAGATGGCTGAATCCGGTCGCCCGCTTTTATTCCTGATCGACGAGATCTTCCGAGGAACAAACTCGAAAGACCGTACCGATGGTGCGTGGACAGTCCTCAATAAGCTGCATAAGCCGACGATCATCGGACTGATGTCGACACATGACTACGAGCTTTGCAAGATGAATACGAATAATGAAGTCGATCTGGTCTATTATCACTTTTCTGAATTTTACGATGATGACGGCTTGCATTTTGATTACAAACTCAAAAACGGCATGTCGACCGAGACAAATGCCAAATACCTAATGAAACTGGTCGGAATCACTGATTAGATTATATCTGCGGTTACTTGAAAATCTGCAGGAGAATGATACAATGGTTGCATATTTTGAAAAATGAGGTAATGCTATGGACTCCTACACACAGCAGGTGAACTTTTTTGGAAATACGAATCCGGAAGAACTGGTCAAGAAGTACGGATCCCCATTATTTGTGTATAACGAAGATATCTTGAGAAGACAGATGAGAAGAGTCGCCGGACTTCTTCCGAATCATCGTTTTACTTCGAACTTCTCTATCAAAACAAACTCTAATCTTACGATCCTGAAGATCGCAAACGAAGAGGGTCTGAACGCGGACGCCATGAGCCCGGGTGAGATCTATGCGCTTAAGAAGGCCGGTTTCCCGTCCGAGCGTATCTTCTACGTTTCCAATAACGTATCCGAAGAGGAGATGCAGTACGCGATCGACGAGGGCGTCGTCGTCAGTGTCGACAGTCTTTCTCAGCTTGAGATGTTCGGGAAGCTCAATCCGGGCGGAAGACTCTCTGTTCGCATCAACCCGGGTGTAGGTGCCGGACATCACGAAAAGGTCGTTACCGCCGGTAAGAAGACAAAGTTCGGCGTAGCTGCCCAGGATATCGAAAAGATCCGAGATGTCGCCGCAAAGTATGATCTTCATATTATCGGTCTGAATCAGCATGTCGGATCACTTTTCATGGACTATAAGCCGTTTTTGGAGGCCTGCAAAAACTTCCTTCATTATGCCGAAGAATTCGATGAACTCGAGTTCTTGGATTTTGGCGGTGGTTTTGGTACTCCTTATCACAAGCTTGCCGATGAAGCCGAGTTTGATATCGAGACATTTAAGAAAGAACTGGATGCTCTTCTTGTCGAGTGGAAGAAGAACGGCGGAAAGGATGTTCTTTTCAAGACCGAGCCGGGTCGTTATATCGTTGCCGAGGGTGGCGTTATTCTCGGACAGGTTCACGCGGTCAAGGAGAATTACGGACATAAGTACGTCGGTACAGATATCGGCATGAACGTTCTCATGCGTCCGGAGCTCTATGATTCCTGGCATGATGTCGAGATCTACAGAGACGGAAAACCGGTCGTTTCCGGTGACAGAGATGTCTATTCCGTAGTCGGTAATATCTGTGAGAGCGGTGATATCGTCGCTAAGGACAGAGGACTTCCCGTTACTAAGGAACATGATATCGTTGTCGTACTTGACGCGGGTGCTTACGGATTCTCCATGAGTTCCAATTACAATAACCGCCTGCGTCCCGCTGAAGTTCTGATCAAGAGCGATGGATCGGATGTTCTGATCAGAAGAAGAGAGACTTTTGATGATCTCATGAGATGCTTCGAACTCTGATAAATTTGCATTTTCGAAATCGATTGAAAGATCAGGCTTCTGCCTGATCTTTTTTCGTTATCTCGAGCATAACAGGGCATAATCGGGAAAAAGTGCGGTTTTAATAATAAAATTTATAAAATATTAATGTCAAAATCCCTTGTTACATCAAATGTGTTGCTCTATAATTAGTTAAGGCAAACTGTCTGGGGGTGTTTATGGCTGATTTTGCTGAGATATTGAAAACGTTTAGTTCTCTCGTCGTGGACTATTCTTCAATGTTTGAATTAGGGAATCCGGATCTTTTGGATTCTCTTATTGAGTATGTAATTCAGCAGAACAAGACCGTTTATATCAGCCGCTCCTTCAAGGTATTCCATGAATCCGTACAGTGTGCCAACAACCCGAATGAAAAGGGCATCCTTCTTTCCATCAAGAACGGAATGAAAAGACTTACTGACGCCAAACTCCTTCGCGCGAGCAAGAGCGCGTCTGCCGTAGACTTTTTCCTTGAGCATGTCGGAAATGAGAATGAGTGCCTTTTTATCGGAAGAAACAGCACTTCCTTTTCCAGATTGAGAAATATCAACGCCCCCGGTAAGTGCGCAGTATTTGTAGTAAATCGTGGCCGTATCCGTTTTTATCCGGCGGTGACAGAATGCTTAGCCTCAGAACCCCCGTATTCTGTCAACCCGATCTCTGGTAACAGTGATTTTATCGCTACGGATATCAATTTCGGCGTCGGCGATGTTCTTTATACGGATGATGATGAAGAGATCACACTGACTTCGTTGATCAGTACAGGTGCCGAAGGTCTCGTTTTCTGTACACAGCAGGACAATTGGGTCGCTAAGGTTTATCACCGCGGAGGAATCACCCCGCTCCGCTGGTATAAGCTGATGAAGATGCGCAACCTTGAGCTGGAGACAGATAACCTCTGCTGGCCGTGCCGTCTTTTGTTCTCGCGTTCGCATGTTCCTGTCGGATATCTGATGAAGAGAGCCGCGGGTACTACGATCAGCCGTGCCTTTGACGGCCCGGATGCGATGGAGAAGTATTTCCCGTCATGGACGAGACTTCATGTCGTCGTAGCAGCGATCACGTTCCTTCGCATTATGGATTATCTGCATCTTCATGGTGTTATCGTCGGTGACATTCAGTTAAAGAATGCCATGATCGAAGATGAAGACGATCTTTACCTGATCGACATGGACAGCGTTCAGATCCAGGATCTTCCGTGTCCTGTAGGAACGGAGGAGTTTACTCGACCGGAGCTCTGGGATAAGTCTTTCGTTACTTTCCTGAGACGCCCGCAGGATGAAGACTATTCGATCTCGATCCTTGTATTCTCAATTCTTTTCTGCGGTCAGCATCCATATGCACAGAGAAACGGACTTGAGATGCTTCGTGACGAAATGGAAGTCAGATCTTTCCCGTATACCGAAGACGATTCCGAGAACGATCGCATCCCGCTCGGAGGATATGATAAGATCTGGGATGCGTTGACGGATGAACTTAAGAGCATGTTCGTACGTGCCTTTACCAAGGGAGAGCTTTTCGATTCATGCGAGTGGACTGTCGCGCTTGAGAATTATCGAGATAAACTCATGAATCACGAGTTTAAGGATGAAGAAGTCTATCGCGTGTTCCCGTACATGGTCAAGGAAGTCGCCAAGCCGGTCAAGAGAACAGGCAAAGTAAGTGTTCGTGAAGCGATCATGAACTCGAACTTGAATTCTCAGGAAGCCATGGACTCTTATAACAGTCAGGTTCCGACTTCGCACTCGGAAGAAAAGAAAAAGCAGGAAGCGCAGACACCTTCTTTCAAGGGCTCTGCTTTCTCGTCGAATTCCCGTCCATTGAAGACAGATGCGCCTTCGGAGCCCCAGACAAGTGCTTTAGCCGCACGCGTAGGTTCATCTGATTCAAACGAGAAGATCGAGATCTTTAAGAAACCTGTGGAAAAGACGATTGAAAAGGCTGAAGAAAAACCGCAGGAGAAGCCTAAGAAGAAAGGTTTCTTCAGTCGCTTCAAGGGAAAATAACATAAAGGGCTTTGAGGCGTCATGTCTTCGTGATATGATGACTGACGACCGATGTCCTGAATTGGGAGGAAACACAAATGAGTAATGAAGTAGCCGGTTTTTCGAAATCGGATTTCGGCAGCAGCACGAGAAGACGTCTTCCGATCTGTTTTTGTCTGGATATCAGCGGTTCTATGACCGGTTATCCGATCAACCAGTTGAATGACGGACTTCAGAGCTTTTTCGCTTCGATCCGTGACAATGAAGAAACGAAATCTTCCGCGGATATCGCCATTATCACATTCGGCGGTTCTGTTGATATTTTTCTTCCTTTCGGCAAGACCGGACAAGATCAGGCGATCCCGCGCCTTCAGGCTACGACCAGTCTTACACCTATCGGTGAGGGTATCCTGACGGCTCTTGAACTTCTGAACGCAAGAAAAGAAGGATACAAGCAGATGGGTATCAAGTATTATCAGCCTTGGCTCGTCGTTATCACCGACGGTGCTCCACAGGGGGATAATGCCGTCGAGAATATGGAAAAAGCGATCGAAGCTGTCCGTGAACTCGAAGATAATGATAAGCTTGTCGTATTTAACATCGGTGTCGGCAGCAGTGCCGATTTCCCGCTTTTGCAGCGCCTTTCCGGCAAGCGTGAAAAGCCGATCTCCATCAGCACGGCTCAGTTCGGAAAACTGTTTGCTTTCCTCGGCTCCAGTAGTTCGTCAGTCGTATCTAACAGTATGAGTAATGACGCACTTTATAACCTGAATACGGAGCCTGAAGGAAACGCGATCGCAATGGACGACTTCTTCAAGGCAATTGAGGAGAACCAGTAAGCGATGGCCGAATTACCAGTACTCGTTAATGTTTCATTGATCGGAAATAAGCACATCAACCGCGGTACTCCGTGCGAGGACGCGTCCTTTACGCTTTCCAGAAACGGTGTATCCGTTGTCTGCGTGGCTGATGGTGCCGGCGGATCCAAATATACGCACGCCCGATTCGGTGCTAAGTGCGCTGTCGATTGTATCGCGAATCTTTTGTGTGACCATTTCGACGCGTTTTATTTTGAGAACAGAGAAAGCATTTCCAGAAGCCTTCTGGTCACGGCGGTCCATTCGAATATGGCCGATCTTCTTGTCGAGCATCAACTGGATGGTCTTGAGAGACTTTCCTGTACGCTTCTTTTTGTCGCGGTAAAAGGTGATCTGGTTCTGGCAGGACACATCGGTGACGGTCTGATCTGTCGTGTTTCCTCTCATGGTGTTGCGCCTTTGACACTTCCATCGAATGGTGAGAATGCTTCATCCACATATTTCATCACCTTCCCAAACGCACAGGAATATCTGCGATTCATCCGTACGACAACGGACGAGACGCATGCCTTTGTTCTGATGACGGATGGAGTTGAAGAGATGGTCTATGACGCGGACAGTCAGCTCGTTCGTCCTGTTGTCGCGCGTCTCGCCGAGCTTGCCGCCAAAGGTAAGGAGAAGGCGGAGGAAGAACTGGCGGCAACGATCAAAGAGTTCGTGATCGGCGCCGGTCAGAATACCGATGACTGTTCCGTTGGTATCCTTTATCTGCCGCAGACACCGGTTCCGGACTTTGCTTCCATGAAGGACAGTAAGGCCAAGTTCCAGAGAAATCACGAAGATACGATCCGCTCCGTGCAGATGGAAATGGTTCCGAAGGTAAAGCATGCGCAGGAGATCCTTTCCGCGATCGCCAGCGGAAAGCCTGTCGAGAATATCACAAAGGCAGCGCCCGCTGAAGATGAACCGGCTGCACCTTCGAAAGAGAGTATTGAGAAAAAAGAGGAGACAAATGTTTCTTCTTCGGATATAGTAGATAAGAAAGAAAAAGAAGATAATAGTAAAGTTGTTGAAGGGGAAAAGACGGAGACTTCTGGGGAGAAGACTCCGAAGATGGTGCCGCTTTGGGCATTCCTTCTTATGAGCGGTGCGTATATCTGTACTGTAGTCGCGCTTTTACTGAAATTGATCTGATTTGGGGGAACTAGATCATGAGTGAAGAGATAAAGCAGAAGAAATATCAGTTTGAGACGAAGATCAAACTTCCGAACATGCAGGAGATCCTTGACGCTGCGTCGGATTTTACTCCGCCGTCTGAAAAGAAACTTGAGGTCACTGCCAAGACTCCTGAAGAAAAGAAGAAGGATATTAAGGATCTGGCGCATAAGGTAGTTCTTACGCCGGAACAGGCCGAACTTCAGAAACTCGGAAATGAAGTTGCCGATGAGGCAGTCAGGATCGCTAAAGAAAAAGAACTCAAGCGTGCGGAAGAACTTCGCCGTCTCTGCCGAGAAAGAGAAGAACTCGCGCAGAAGAGAGCGGAAGAAGAGCAGAAGATCGCTGATGAAGAAAAGAGAAAAGCGATGCAGGCCGCAAGAGAAAAGGCGCAGGCACGAAAAGACGCTGCAGCAGCAGCTGAAGCAGCCGCCGCGGCAGCTGCTATTACCGCAGACGGATCTCAGATCGATTCGCTGGATGATCTCGATCAGCTGACGGCTCAGCCATCGCTCGATAAGCTTCCTCCGATTGGCGGAAGACCGCAGGGTGAAGCCGCAGCACCCGCGCAGGAAGCTCAGATTTCTTCTGAGGCACCTTCCGATGAACCCATGGTCGATATTTCCGAGCTTGCGGTCAATCCGTTCGAAGAAAAATCGATCCAAAATAAACCCGTTAAAGAAAAAGAAGAGTTTAAGGAAACGATCCTTGAAGATGACTATAAAGAAGAGATGGATCTTCGAGAAGACACTTCCGAGTCGGTCGAAGGAGATTTCCTGGATCTTTAATGACAAACAAAAAGCTGTCCGGAAGGACAGCTTTTTCTTTTATCGATCAACAGATTGGATTTTATCTGTAAAGTGAGAAGTAAAGCAGAAGCAGATAAGCGCCCGTGATCATCAGGTGAATGATCGTGAATCTTTCCGTGACCATCTGATTTGCCCAGGACCATTCCTTGCGGCAATGGTCGTGAAGCGGCGTTCTGATCTTGCTCATGAACTTCTTCTTTGTCACGCGGCAAACAAGAAGCTTGAAGAGGGAAGAACCGCCGTCGAGAATAAACGGCAGGCAGATGATAATGTACGAGAACGGGTTTCCGGAAGCCATCGCGAAGAACGCGAGGAATACACCGATCGCCTGTGATCCGGAGTCGCCCATAAGAAGTGTACTCGGATGGCAGTTATACCAGAGATAAACAAGGAGGACAACGACCAGATAGAGCATGACGTTGTTCATCATGGAGACGTGGTTAGTCATTACGGACATGACAAAGAATGTCGCGGTAGAGATCAAGGTCAGATTTCCGCAAAGACCGTCAACACCGTCGGAAGCGTTGGCGAAGTTGATGGAACACCATACGAGAAAAGATGCCAGGAAAATGTAGAGCGGTTGCGGGATATCGATCGTCTGATGAATGACGTAGATATCAACGGAAAGCGGGAACAGGAAAGAAGCAAGTGTTCCGGAAGCCACCGCGATGACCACGTCGGTCAATCCTTTAAGTGTAGCGGACCACGGCTTTCTATCGTCCAAGTAACCGCAGATCATGGCCATTAATGCACAAAGATAAAGAAGAGCATACTGCCAGGTGACTTCGGTAAAAAGACCGACACCGATGAACATGCAAGAGATAAAGATGACACCTGCGGAGGTCGGCTTGCCTTTGGCTGACGCGCCGTCTACGGCAAAAGCTCTGCCGCCGTCAGACGGGAGCTTCTTGTTTTGAAGATGAATGGAAACAAACGTAAAGATCAGGGTGAAGATCGGCCCGATCAGGTTCAGGTATTTGGAATCTGTTAAGTAAGTGAACAAAAAAAGTCCCCCCTGCTTCAAAATCGAACCTATGATATCACAAAATCTGATTATATAGTATAATATACGGACGAATGTTATTGAAAAGAAACGTAAGAAGACGATAGGAGTAAGAAAAACATGGATTTTAGAAATGCCGTGGCTATGAAAGTACAGGAAACGACGGGCCTGGATCTTGAGACAGTTAACCGTCTGATCGAGATACCGCCGCAAGAGGATATGGGTGATTACGCTTTCCCTTGCTTCGCGCTTGCGAAAACGATGCGAAAAGCACCGAACATGATCGCTTCGGAGCTCGCTTCCAGCGAAAAGCTCTCTGCCGAGTGGCTTTCTAAGGTCGAAGCAAAAGGCCCATATCTCAATTTCTTTGTCGACCGCGGTGCTTTTGCCAAGGAAGTATTAAGCGACGTACTCGTAAAGGGCACAACATTCGGTCAGTCGGATGAAGGAGCCGGCAAGACCGTTATCATCGAGTATTCTTCCCCGAATATCGCGAAGCCCTTCCATGTAGGCCACGCGTTTACCACGATCCTCGGACACTCCCTGTCCCGTATCTACGAAAAACTCGGATATAAGGTCGTTCGTATGAACCACCTTGGTGACTACGGCACACAGTTCGGTAAGCTGATCACGGCTTTCCGCCTCTGGGGCGACGAAGCGGCTTTGGAAAAAGACGCGATTGCCGAGCTTCTGCGTATCTACGTAAAGTTCCATGAAGAAGAGAAGAACGACGAGAACCTCACGACTGTCGCAAGAGAGAACTTCAAAAAGCTCGAAGACGGCTGTGAAGAGGAAGTCGCTCTCTGGACTCGTTTCCGTGACCTGTCTCTTAAGGAGTTCAATAAGCTCTACGACAGAATGGGCGTTTCCTTCGATAACTATAATGGTGAGAGCTACTACAGCAACCTCATCCCGGGCATCGTTGACATGCTCCGCGAGAAGGGACTTCTCGAAGAGAGCGAAGGCGCTCAGGTCGTTATGCTTGACGAAAAGAAACTGCCGCCTTGCATCATCCTGAAGTCTGACGGAACGACGATCTATGCGTCCCGTGACCTTGCGGCCGCGAAATACCGTTATGACACCTATCACTTCGACAAGAACATCTATGTTGTAGGTATGCCGCAGGCGCTGCATTTCCAGCAGGTATTCGCCGTTCTGGAAAAGGCGGGAATGCCGTTTGCCAAGAACTGTGAGCACGTCGGCTTCGGTCTGGTTAAATTCCAGAACATGAAGTTCAGTACTCGTGAAGGAAATATCGTAACTCTCGAGGATCTCCTTAATGAGAGTGTCGCGAAGACCTATGAACTGATCAAGGCAAACGCCGAGGCAAGAAACTCCGATCTTTCCGAAGACGAGCTCAAGGCAATCGCCGAGAAAGTCGGTCTCGGTGCCGTTATCTACACATACGTGAAGGCCGGAAGAGAAAGAGATATCGTATTCTCCTGGGATACGATGCTCGACTTCGAAGGCGATACCGCTCCGTATCTGATCTATACATACGCTCGTACACGCTCTATCTTGAGAAAAGCGGCTGAGCAGGGCTTTAAGCCGGTTGGTGCAGGAAGCGATCTTTTGAAAAAATTGAACGGCGATGAGGAATTTGCCTGCGTCAAGATGATCGCGGATCTTCCGGAAGCCGTGAAGAAGGCGGCTTCCAGCAATGAGCCGTTCATGGTTTCCCGTGCTGTCGCGCAGATCGCGAGAAGCTTTAACCGTTTCTACAACAACTGCTCGATCCTGGGCGGTGACGACGAAGAATTAAAGACAGCAAGACTTGCTCTTTGCGAGGCCGTCTGTGATGCCATTGAGGCGGGTACATACCTCCTCGGAATCCCTGTCGTTGAGCAGATGTAAGCGAGGTAGGATATGTCGGACGATCAGATGAAGATGCCAAAGTTCTCGGAGATCGAGTACAAGCGACCTTCCGTAGAGCAGTTCCGCGAATGCGCCATGAGTACGAGACTGAAGCTGATGGCGGCAAGAGACGCGGACGTTGTCGAGAACTCCATCATGTCTTTTCAGCGTGAGATGAGTGCTTTCGACACGGCATTTACAATCTGCATGATCCGCCACGACTTAGATACTTCCGATCCGTTCTGGAATGAAGAGATGGATTTCTTCGACGAGAATTATCCGGTCATCTCCGATCTTTCCGCCGGTGTTTACGCGGCACTTCTTCATTCTGAGATCAGGGAAGAACTCGAAGATCGTTTCGGTTCCATGATCTTCCGAAAGACACAGAACCAGAGAGATATCGTCAGCAGTGAAGTACTTGACGATCTTGCCGATGAAAGCTCGCTTGAAAACGATTACAGCCAGATCCTCTCAGAAGCGGATATCCTCTTTAAAGGAAAACATCAGACGCTTTCGACGATGACACCTTATCTTGAGTCGACGGACAGAGAAGAAAGAAGAAAAGCCCATAAGGCTGTTTCCGATTACTATATGGGTCAGAAAGAGAAGTTCGACGAGATCTATGACAATATGGTCAAGATCAGAACAACGATCGCAAAGAAACTCGGTTTTTCCGATTTTGTGGAACTCGGTTATAAGAGAATGGAACGCTATGACTATGATCCGGAGAAGGTAAAAGAGTTCCGTGACAATGTCGTTAAGTATATCGTTCCGATCACATCGGAGATCAGAAGACTTCAGAAGAAGCGTCTCGATCTGGATAATCTCTATTACTACGATCTGCCGTGCCTTTTCGCAAACGGCAATCCGAAACCGATCATTCCGAAGGAACAGTACTTTTCGGTAGGTTCGGAGATGTTCGGCAAAATGTTTGATAAGCGCCCGAGCTTTTTCCAGGTACTCGGTGAGCATGACTTTATGGATCTGTTCTCCAGACAGAACAAGGCAACGGGCGGATACTGCGCGAGCCTTCTCGATTACGGTATCCCGTATATCCTGATGAATGCCAATCATACGGCAGACGATGTCGCTACCATGGTCCATGAATCCGGTCACGCGTACGCGGCGCTTCGAAGCATCGACTCTTCGCAGTTTATCGAATGCCTGTCACCGACACTGGAGGCCTGTGAGATCCATTCCACGGCAATGGAATATATGACATATCCTTATATGGAGATGTTCTTCGGTGAAAACGCCGACGCTTACCGTCAGCAGCATATGACTCTGGCGATCCTTTTCCTGCCGTACGGATGTCTCGTAGATGAATTCCAGCATGTCGTTTACAGTAATCCCGATATGACGCCGGAAGAACGTCATGCGGCATGGCGTGAACTGGAAAAGAAATACCAGCCGGACATTGATTATGACGGAGATCCGTTCTTTGAACCGGGCGGTGCCTGGATGAAGAAGGAGCATATCTTTACGTCTCCGTTCTACTATATCGATTATTGCCTGGCGCAGGTATGCGCGCTTCAGATCTGGAGCATCTCCAGAAAGAACAGAAAGAAGGCAATGACGATCTACGAGCATCTATGCGCGGCAGGTGGAACGAAGACGCTGATCGACCTTGTCGAGTCGGCAGGCCTGGAGTCGCCGTTCTCTCTTGATGTTATGAAGAAACTTGCCTATCAGGTGTGTGATTACTTAGATCTATGAGACTTCCTGAAGCATTTACCAATCGCATGCACAGCTATTTCGAAGAAAAGGGCCGCCAGGATGAGGAGGCTTCTTTCTTTGCGTCCTATGAAAAAGCACCGCTCCACGGCATCCGCTGGAACCGTCTGAAGATATCTTCGGAGGAATACCAGGAGTGTATGCAGAAGATGGATCTTCCCGGTGATCCGGTCACCTGGTGTGACGGAGGATTCTATACTCCGGATCTTTCTTTGGGCAAAGACCCGTATTACCATGCCGGCGCCTACTATATCCAGGAGCCGTCTGCGATGCTTCCGGCATCTGTTCTCGGAACCAAGCCGGGCGAATTTATCCTCGACATGTGTGCCGCTCCGGGCGGTAAAGCGACGAGGATCGCGGAAGACCTGCGAGGAGAAGGACTTCTCGTCGCCAACGAGATCAATACCGAAAGATCCCGTGCGCTCCTTCGTAATCTCGAACGATGCGGCGCGGGAAATGTCGTGATCTTAAACGAAGACCCCGCGCATATGGTAAAGACGTTCCGTGAGTTTTTCGACAGGATCATCATCGACGCGCCGTGCTCCGGGGAAGGCATGTTCCGAAGAGATCCTTTCGCGCCGAAGAGCTGGGAAAAGTTCGGCCCGAACAGTTGTGTGCCGATCCAGACCAATATTCTCGGATATGCCGATGAGATGCTCCGCGCAGGAGGTACGATCGTATATTCGACCTGTACGTTCGGAGAGGCTGAGAACGAAGACCGTATTCGCGATTTTCTCGAAAAGCACCCGAATTACGAGATCATTTCTCATAGAGAACTGTCCGGTGTTTCCCATGACGATGACGGCATGATGCGTATCTGGCCGCATAAGACGAGCGGTGAAGGTCATTTCTGTGTGCATCTCAAAAAGAAAGAAGAGGGCGAGATTTCCGAAGATCCGAGAAAGACTTCGACCAATCCGTCTTCGTCCCAGTTTGTTTTCAGCAAGTCCAAAGAATGTTTCTGCGACTTCATCAAGGGACTTCTTACCGAAGAAGCTTCGGAGAAATACCTTGCCCATGTAAATACGGATTTTGTCCTGCATAAGGATAAAGTACATATGCTTCCTGTTTCGGAAGATCTGTTTAAGGGCCTGAAGGTCGTCAAGATGGGCGATTTTCCCGGCGAGATAAAAGAGACCGCGAAAGGACGCACTTTCATTCCGTCCCAGGCGCTTGCGCTGGAACTGAACAGATCGCAGATCCGTCCGTCCCGCTTTCTTTCGCTAAAAAGAGACGACGAGAGACTGACCAGGTATCTTCGCTGTGAGACGATCATGCTCACGGAAGAGGAGACAGAGGTTCTGGATCCCGGAGAAAACATCATCGTTGGTGTGGAAGATCTGCCGCTGGGCTTTGCGAAAGTGACCGGCGCGGTGCTTAAGAATGCCTATCCAAAGGCATGGAGACTGATGTGAGAAAAAAGGCGCGGAAAACCTCCGCGAAGAAAAAGGAGAAGAGATATATGGAACGTTTTCTGGTAGCAAGTAAGAATAAGGATAAGATCCATGAGATCAAAGAGATCCTTTCGGATTTCCCGTTTGAGATCGTCGGCATGGAGAGTATCGGTATTCATACGGACATCGTTGAGGACGCGGATTCTTTTGAGGGGAACGCGCTTATCAAAGCAAGTACGATCCAAAAGCAGGTCGGCGGCTATGTGATGGCGGATGATTCCGGTCTTTGCATCGACGCACTCGACGGCGCTCCGGGCATCTATTCTTCGCGTTTCTGCGGTGAAGACTCCACATATCAGGAAAAGTTTGAAAAGATCTGGGAGATGCTCAAGGACGTTCCCAGAGAGAAGTGGACGGCGCACTTTGTCTGCGCGATCGCGGTCGTACGTCCGGACGGATCTCATTTTGTCGTAAAAGAACAGTGCGACGGTGTGCTTCTGGATTCTCCGAGAGGGGAGAACGGTTTCGGTTATGACCCGATCTTCTTTGTTCCGGAGATCGGAAAGACGACTGCCGAGATCTCTGATGAGGAAAAGAACGCAATCAGCCACCGCGGTAAGGCTCTTCGCTCTATGCTTGCCAGATTAAAGGAATCGTGATATACTTTCCAGCGTGCACAAGTGTTCGCGCCACGTGGACACTCTAAAGTGCAAATCCTACTTCAAACGAGGACGGAAATGGCTGAAAGTAACGATTATTTACTTGTTAAAGCAGATGTTTTGCCCGAAGTATTTGTGAAGGTCATGGAGGCGAAAAGACTCCTGAACTCCGGAAAGGCAGTCTCAGTCAACGAGGCGGTCAAGATGGTAAGTCTCTCCAGGTCCGCATATTACAAGTACAAAGACTCTGTCATGCCGTTTTATGAGACTTCCCAGGGAAAGATCGTGACACTGATCGTCGCGGTCGAGAATTTCCCGGGTATCCTTGCCGGTATTATCCAGTGCATAGCTTTTGCCAAGGGAAATATCCTGACGATCAACCAGAATATTCCGATCAACGGTCTTGCTGATGTTACCGTATCTATGGAAACAGACAGAATGACGTGTTCGATCGATATGTTGATCAATGAAGTAGAAAAAATTCCGGGAGTTCGATCCTGCAGAATCATGGCCAGGGAGTGATATAGATGAAAAGCATTGCTATTTTAGGATTCGGTGTTGTCGGCTGCGGTGTAGCCGAAGTCATCGAAATGAACAAAGAAAGAATCGCCAAGCGCTTGGGCGAAGAACTGAGAGTCAAGAAGATCCTTGATATCCGTGAGTTTCCCGAAAGCCCTTTTGCCGCATTGGTAACAACTAAACAGGAAGAAGTCTTTGACGATCCGGAGATCTCGATCGTTGTAGAGACCATCGGCGGCGCGCGTGTCGCTTACGAATATACAAAAAGAGCTTTAAGTGCAGGTAAGACTGTCGTTACATCGAATAAAGAACTGGTATCCACTCACGGTGTGGAACTGGTCAGCCTTGCGCGTCAAAACAACTGCAATTACATCTTCGAAGCTTCCGTCGGCGGTGGTATCCCGATTATCCGTCCGCTGCACCGTTGCCTCGCAGCAAATAAGATCGAGAGGATCGTCGGTATCGTAAATGGTACCACCAACTATATCCTGACACAGATGGCCGAGAACGGATCTGATTTCGATACTGCTCTTAAGGAAGCGCAGGCTATGGGATATGCCGAGGCAAATCCGACAGCGGATGTTGACGGTATCGACGCGCAGAGAAAGATCTCGATCCTGAGCACCATTGCTATGGACGGCGCATATGTTGATCCTACAAAGCTCTTTACCGTCGGTATTACCGCGATCACAACAAAGGACATGGAATACGCCAAAGAGATGGATGCTTCGATCAAGCTCCTCGCCGTATTTGAAAACGGTGAAGACGGATCTTTTGCATACGTAGCTCCGCACCTGGTATCCAAGGAACATCCGCTTGCTTGCGCGAACGGTGTCTTCAATGCCATCATGGTAACAGGTAATGCCGTAGGCGACGCTATGTTCTACGGACAGGGCGCAGGTAAGCTCGCGACCGCGTCCGCTGTTGTCGGTGACATTATGGATGCCGCTGATCACAAGACAAGAAATGCCCATATCACAGAGTGGTATGAATCCGATAAGCCGGTCCTGAATCCGATCGAAGAACATCGGATCTCCGTTCTTTTAAGACTCTCGGATTCCTGTTCTGATGAGGATCTCGAGAAAGCATTCCCGGAGATCTCCTGCCAGCCCTGTGTATACGAAGCAGAAGGTGAGAAAGCAGTCATCCTCGGAAAAGACGGCGATCTTAATGAAGCAAAGCTTGCGATCGGCCTTGAGAACCTCGATTGTGTTCTTAACGTGATCCGAATCTTTTCCTGCTGATAACAACTAAACTCGGAGGTATTCAAAAATGGAAATGGAAGATATGAACGTCCTGATCAGTCAGTATCCGGCTATTGCCGCGAAGGCCGCGGAGCTCGGTAAGATCAAGCAGGGTATGCTCAATAAGAAGCAGTACGCGCAGTCGATCGAACAGTGGAAGTCCTTTACACCGGAAGAGCTTGCCAAGCTCAATTCCGAGATCGCTTCTGCGCCTGTAGTCATGAAGAAGGCTGTATTCACACAGACGGCGATCTGCTATATGAGTGAATGCTGTTTCCACTGCGTTCCGGTAAAGGATCTCGTATGGGTATATGCGCGTATCGTTAAGGAAAGCATGAACTTCATCCCGACCAACAAGATGCATCAGCTCTGGATGATGGACAGAAACGGATCTCATTTCCTCGTAGCCATGCTGAACACCGGCGCTTTTTCCAAGAAGGCTCCTGCCTCTGACGCTGTAGAGGCCATGGCACAGCTTCTGAAGCCGGTCCGTCCGGGTATCATCTTCGGATACAGCAAAGAGATCGAGGCATTCTGTAACAGCAATCCTGCGGCGGCAGCACAGAAAGTCGACACTGATTCTCAGCTCTAAAACAAAAATACTATAAAAAGAAATCCCCCTTGTGACTCAAACAGTTTGCTAAGGCAAAACTCGTCACTCGGGGGATTTCTTTTTGTTTTTGTTTTAGAGCTTCAAGGAGCCGAATCAGATCTGGTTGGCGCCGTAGTCAGCGTAGAGACGATTCATCTCGTTCATGAGAGAATTCATCTTCTGCTGGAGCTTGCTGAGTTCTTTTAAGTTCTTGGCATCGATTGCCAGACGGATCTGCTTGAAGATCGATACGTAGTCGGCAGTATCCTTCGCAAGGTTCATACGGATCGAGTCGATCTCTTTCCAAAGGTCAACATCGTAGCCGTTGGTCATATCGTGGAACGGAACGATATTTCTGATGATGGAAAGGTTTGTCGGGATGATACGATCGGAAAGCTCCATCTGCCATCTATCGAGCATCGCGTGTGCATAAGAGGAGATCAGCTGATCGCTGAATACTCCGCCTGCGCAGAGGATCGGCAGCATGTCATCTGCGTGCAGCAGGCAACGCAGGGAATCATATACGGTTGCCGGCGGTGTACCGAAGAGACGGTCACGTTCTTCTGTAGAGAAGTGTGTGAAGATATCTTCTTCGCAGCGGTACATACGGTCTTTTTCCATATAGTCTGCTTCTTCGCCGTAGCCCTTGCAGAATTCCTTTTCCAGCTCCTGTGTGGAGTGACCGGAAGTTACCGCGTATTCGATACCGTCCATCATGCACTGGTAAGCTGCGGAAAGGCAGAGGTATGTGTTTGTGTGCGGGTTAGGGGAGCGGATCTCGAAACGAGTCTGAACAGCGCTTTCGGAGTTACGGATAAGACCGAGCAGTACAGAACGGTTACGGGAAGGTGTATTGATGTCCTTGCCGAGGGAAGCGACAGCGTGTGTCGGAGCCTCGTAACCCGGCTGCAGACGAAGGAATGCATCTGTGGTAACCGAGATGAAAGGATTGATCAGTTCATAGTGCTTCATGAAGCCCATGAGCGCGCCCCAGCCGATCGTACCGAGGAAATCCTTGTGCATGTCTTTCGGACTGAAGAGGTTGACCTTGTGGCCGTCCTTGAGGAAAGCGACCGCGTTAACGTGTGTGTGCTCACCGGAACCGGCAACACCCGGAAGCGGCTTCGCGCAGAAACTTACTTCGAGACCGTGCATACGGAAGATCTCTTTGATGAAGATACGGGCGAGAAGCTCATAGTCCGCAGCCTGAAGGGCGTTGGAATAGTGCCAGTCGATCTCGAGCTGCTCCATGATGTTATGGAATTCACCGGCGTCGGAAAGGTGAGCTTTAACACCGCCGACTTCCTTGTGGCCCATTTCCGGCTCGAAGCCGTAAAGCTCAAGGAGCATGACGGACTGCTCGAGAGCAGTTCTTACAACCCCTTTTGTACGCTTCCAGTACTGCTCTTTAAGGCTCTGGGAAGTGGACAGGACTCTGGTGTTTACTTTTTCTTCCGGAGAACTTACCCAGAACTCAAGCTCGGTCGCTGTTGTCAGTTCGATCCGGTCGAGTTCATCGATCGAGAACCCGAGTTCTTCACAAAGTGCCGGATATTCACGAAGGTATCTTTCCAGTTCGGAAGCAAAGCGGTCAGCGCAACGCTTCAGGATGGAACGGGAACATACTTTGTCGCCGTTATGGATGAGGAAGGACGGAATACGCAGTGTTCCGATCGGAAGGTCGTTTTCCGGAGCCAGATGCTCATAGTTGTAATCGACAAACCACATTACCTTGAGGTCAGGCTCAAAGTCGACACGTCCGTCATTCAATGTGGCGATACCGGGAAGTTCAACGGAGGAACCGTCGGTCTGGACAACACATCCGCTTAAGTATCCTTGGAGATTATCGATGAAGTTGCTGATCGGAATCTTTTCATCCGTGTCGTTTCCCGCAAGGTCGATACCTACGAAAGAAACAAACTTGATCTCGGGGTGCTCACCGAGCATGCGCTCAAGGTCTGCCGTATTATGTGTTTCGGGCGGCAGAAGATAAAGCAGATTCGGTAAAATTCGAAAGTTCATCATAGAGGTTGTCCCCTCCCGTTCATAAAATCAGAGACATTATACCATTATTGATACTGAGTTCATCAATCGGTTTCTTGAGAAATTCCACTAAATTCTGTGGCAATAACCACTCTATAATAATATAATTAACATAACAGTTCTTATATATTGCGGACCGGTCTTTTGGTTATAAGGAGCACAGACCGGGCTTTGCATGTTTTAGGAGGTCAAGATATGAAAGTAAGTGATTGTGCAGGTCTTCTTAATGCCGAGATCCTTGTGAAGTCGGACAGTTTCGACGAAGACTTGAAAATTGCCTGCGGCTGCGATCTTATGAGTGATGTCATGGCGTTTTCCAGTGACGAAAGCCAGATCCTGATCACGGGTCTTGTGAATCCTCAGACGATCCGTACGGCAGAGATGCTTGATGTCAAGGTGATCATTTTCGTAAGAGGAAAGATCCCGGATGAGACGATGCAGAAACTCGCTGATGAGAAGGGCATCGGACTTATGACGACACCGCTTTCCATGTTTACCTGTTGCGGACTTCTTTACGAAGCAGGCCTTCGTGGAAAGGAGGCTGCTCTATAGAACCGTTAGTACGCCAATATGAGATAAGAGATAACGATTTTACTCATGCGGGTGAAGCGAGCAGCTCGATGAAGAAGTCCTTAAGCCGCCTCGGTGTAAAGGCAGAGGACATTAAAAGAGCTTCCATCGCCATGTACGAAGCGGAGATCAACGCGGTCATCCACGGACATGGCGGTATGGCGGAAGTTACCGTACATCCCGATAAAGTAGTTATCGTTATCGAAGACCACGGCCCCGGTATTCCTGACCTTGATCAGGCGATGGTCGCCGGATGGTCCACAGCACCGGATCTTGCGAGAGAGATGGGCTTTGGTGCCGGTATGGGTCTTCCGAATATAAAGAAGAACTGCGACGATTTGAAGATCGACACAAAAGTCGGTGAAGGCACACGTGTGACGATGGTCGTGCAGTTCACATAAGTAAGTGAGGAACAAGTGAAAAAGCTACACAGTGTATCATTGATAGGGGATCTTTGTGTCGGATGCACGACCTGCAGTAAGGGTTGTCCGACGCAGGCGATCCGTGTGCGCGGCGGTAAAGCGACGATCTACGACATCCGCTGTATCGACTGCGCGCAGTGTATCCGAATCTGCCCTTATCATGCGAAGATCGCCGTGACCGATACCCTCGAGGAGCGTCTTGCTGCCGCCAGCGGTAAAGTCAAAGTGGCAATCGTCAGTCCTGCGATCTTTTCCCAGTTTGAAAACAGCGCGACTCGTATCGATGTCATGAAGTGCGTCCGTCAGATGGGATTTGACTACGTATTTGACGAGTCGATCGGCTATTCCGGATATGTATCTGCCGCGAAGCAGATGCTTCAGGAAAAGCAAGAGGCCGTGAAGAATATGTCTGATGACGAGAAGAGCGAGATCTTCCCGATGATCAGCACGACATGTCCGGTTGTTGTCCGTTTGATCCAGATGAAGTACAGAGCCCTGATCTCGCATCTGGTCACATTGGATTCTCCGCTGGAATTAACGGCTCAGTACGCGATCGATTATCTGTGCCAGAAACTTCAGATCAAAAAATCCCTGATCTATCTTTGCTACATCTCGCCTTGCCCGGCAAGAGTCACATCGGTCATCAATCCGCTCTGGAAAAAGAAGTCTCTGATCTCGACCTGCGTTGGTACACACGATGTGTATCCGCAGCTTCGAAGCCTTTTGAATAAACTTACGGATCACGATTCGCTTACCCATGAAGAGGAAAGAGCGATCCGTATTTCTGATCCGGACGGTCTGCGATGCGCTGCGATCGGCGGTGAATCGACGAGCATGAAGATCGAGAACTATCTTTCCGTCGACGGTATCGAGAATGTTATCAATATCCTCGAAGAAATCGACAGGGATAACATCAAGAAGATCGATTATGTTGAGGCGACCTGCTGCTTCGGCGGTTGTATCGGCGGACCTCTTACCGTCATGAACCGGTTTGCCGCGGTGGCCAAACTCCGTGAGCATGTGCATGATTTCTTCCTGGAAAAACAGCTTTTCCCGCAGCTGATCGTGCATGAGGAGGACATTATTCCTCAGGTCTGGGAGCTCCCGCTTCCCGAAAACCACGCGATGAGACTTTCCGAGAATATCGGTGAAGCCATGACGAAGTATGAGCAGATCGATGAGATCCTTTCAACGCTTCCCCAGCTGGACTGCGGAGCCTGCGGCGCACCGTCCTGCGCGGCGATGGCCGAGGATATCGTTCAGGGCAGAGCGAGTATCGATAACTGCATTATCCGCCAGAAGAGAATGAAGAAAGAGTGATCCCGGAAGAGCCCGGTGATTGGAGAATTGTATGAGAACAGTATCTGAGATCATTGAAGCCATGAAATTGAACGTGCTGACCGAGGTGTACCGCCCGGACGCGGAAGTGAAGAAGGGGTATGCCGGTGATATGTTAAGCCATGTCATGGCGCATCTTGAAAGCAGCGAGTGCTGGTTCACGATCCTAAACAGCATCAACGTGATCGCCGTGGCCTCGCTGAATGAGTGTCCGCTGGTCATCCTGACAGAAGGCGTCGTCCTTCAGGATCCGGTCGTTGAAAAAGCCAAAGATGAAGAGATCTGTGTCTGTAATACGGATATGGATACTTACACCGCATGTGCCGTTTTAAACGGGATCATGGAAACCATGGAGGCCTGATATTCCGGTTATGGCCATTTTTGTGTGTGATCTTCATATGCATTCTGCCGTATCTCCCTGTGCCGAAAACGATATGACACCGGGGAATATGGTTTCTATGGCCCTTTTGAATGGACTTGACGTGATCGCCATTACCGACCACTGTTGCGCGAGAAACTGCGAAGCCGCTGTCGCGTGTTCCGAGTTTTTGAAAAAAGAGCATGGAAGTGCCCCTCTTGTGATCCCCGGCATGGAAGTCGAGGTCGCGGAGGGTTTTCATGTGCTCGGACTTTTCCCGGACGTAAAAACGGCGTTGGAGTTCGAAGATTACTGGACTGCGCATCGTCCCAAGATCAAGAATCGAGTCGATATCTTCGGGAATCAGTATGTTATGAATGATGACGATGATATCGTGGAAGAGATCGAAAACCTTCTTTCGACTGGTTCGGAGATCTCGATGATCGAGCTTTATGAGAAACTCGATCAGATGGGTGCGGCGGCGATTCCTGCGCATATCGACAAGGACTCCTACAGCATGGTCGCTTCCCTCGGAACCGTTCCGGAAGAGTGGAAGGGAAGGCTTCTTGAAGTCAGCAGAAGATGTAATCTTCCCGAGTTCTGGGAAAAACATCCGGAACTACAGGGATATCACTATATTGTCGACTCCGACGCGCACCAGTTGCCCGATATCGCGGACCCCGGATACTCGCTGAAACTGCCTCTTGAAAAAAATGAAAATCTCGATGCCAGGACGTTTGTTAATGCATTGCGGGATTTGATGAGAAAGTGATATAATAGGCACGTTGACAATAACAAATATAGATCTGAAGTGCTTTTCCGACTGTGTTTTCAGTTGGTGACAGGGGAGAATCTTGAGAGAATTATCGCTTCATATTCTGGATATCCTGACTAATTCGACCAGGGCCGGCGCGTCGCTTGTGACTTTGTCGATCAACATGATATCGAAAGAAGACCGCCTCGTCATTTCGTTTATCGATAATGGCTGCGGAATGAGCGATGAATTCGTTGCTAAGGTAACAGATCCTTTTGCCACAACAAGAAGTACGAGAAAAGTCGGACTGGGGCTTCCTTTGTTGAAGGAACTGTGCGAACTCACGGGCGGAAGCCTGGAGATCTCGAGCAAACTCGGTGAAGGAACGAAAGTGGTAGCTACGCTTGTCCCCTCAGCCATTGACTGTCTTCCTTTGGGAGACGTGGGAGAGTCACTGGCAGCTTTGGTTGGCTCCTGTGAAAAGACCACTGATTTTGTTGTGATCTTTGAACATGATGTCAAAGGAAAAGCTGTGATCGACACCCGCGAGATCAAAGAAAAACTCGATGGAATGTCCCTTCAGGAACCGGAAATATATTTGTTTTTGTGTGATTATTATCGCGAACAACAAGAATTAATACTTGGAGGTTTATAAGTATGAAATCATTAGCAGAACTCGAAGCAATCAAGAACAAGGCGAAGTCCGACATGTCCGCAAGATCTGAAGCCGGCAAGCGTATCGTAGTCGGTATGGCTACATGCGGTATCGCAGCTGGTGCACGTCCGGTTATGACAGCGATCGTTGAAGAGCTGAAGACACGTGGCGTAGAGGATGTTGCTGTTACAATGACAGGCTGCATCGGTCTTTGCAAGTACGAGCCGATCGTTGAAGTTATTGACGCAGATGGTTCTAAGGTTACATATATCAAGATGGATCCGAACAAGGCAAAGCGCATGGTTGCTGAGCACATCGTAAACGGGCAGGTTTGCGAAGATCTTACGATTGCTACAGCTAATCTTTAATGTGACTTTCTGAGATGACAATGATCTTCTCGAAACCATTTAATTCGTTTCAAGTAGACTCTCTGAGCAAAAGGTGGGCAGCGGTGCTGCTCCTCCTTTTTGCATGGGGAGTTTCTTTTCTTTTCTTCATGTTTCCGCCGGGAGATCCCGACTTTTCCCAGCTGTATTACTGGTATGAAGATTTCTCGGATTCTACGGATTACATGAAGTTTCTCGATACAAACCCGATAACGGATGTTTTTACGATGGACAACGTCATCTACATTCTGGCGACGATGGGTTACATCGCTGTGATGCATCTTATCGGTCTTTTCTATTTCACTATGTACGTGTGCGACCTTCGTGAAGTTCCGCTTTCAAAAGCACCGAAGATCTATTTCACACGCATCTGGTGGCTTATCCTTTATTCTGCGACACTTTTGATCCCGGGACTTCTGGTGATCGCGATCCTGCCTTATATCTTTCTTTTCCTGATCCCTGCGTTGTATATACGATCGGGAATCGTCATGTTTGAGAAGAAGGATATTTATACGGCTACGATCAACAGTATTTCCAAGACGAGGGGACACAAGTTTTCGATCTTTCTGGAGCTTTCTGGAATCGTGCTGATCTTTTTCGTACTCCGTTTTATCGTTAACTATCTGCTGGCTTCCGGATCTACGGGATTATGCCTGGTTGAAGCGTTCCTGTTCGCATATTTTACGCTCGCTATTTTCCGAAATATGGGCGCTCGTTTCCATATGATCACTGTCCTGGATAAGTGATTTAATTTTCATTTGCATGTTCCTTTTGGCAATATGCCCCTAAACGTTTCCTTTTAATAGGTATCTTTGTATATTTCATGAATTGAATTTTTATACGTGTTTGCCTATTATTGTTATGTTCTAGTTATAAAACCAATGGAGGATTGAATTATGGATATTAAAGAAGAAGCCATTCTGAAGCATACCGAATGGCAGGGTAAAATCGAAGTAATCACACGTGCTCCTGTAGCTTCCAAGCACGATCTTTCTGTAGCTTACACACCGGGTGTTGCTGAGCCGTGCCTCGAGATCTCCAAAGATGTCGATCTCTCCTACAAATATACACGTCGTCACAACCTCGTAGCCGTTGTTACAGACGGTACAGCCGTTCTTGGTCTCGGTGATATCGGACCGGAAGCAGGTATGCCGGTTATGGAAGGTAAGTGCGCACTCTTTAAGGCTTTCGGTGATGTTGACGCATTCCCGCTGTGCATCCGTTCCAAGGAAGTTGACGATATCGTTAACACAGTTGCTCTTCTTGCCGGTTCTTTCGGCGGCGTAAACCTCGAGGATATTTCCGCTCCGAGATGCTTCGAGATCGAGAAGAAGCTCAAGGAAAGATGTGACATCCCGATCTTCCACGATGACCAGCACGGTACAGCTGTTATCACTCTTGCAGGTCTGACAAACGCTCTGAAGATCGTTGGTAAGAAGATCGAAGATATCTCCGTTGTAGTTAACGGTGCAGGTGCTGCTGCTACAGCTATCACAAAGCTCCTGATCTCTCGTGGTCTTAAGGACGTTGTCCTCTGCGACAGAACAGGTGCTATCTACCAGGGTCGTGAGAAGCTCAACTCCGCTAAGGAAGAGATCGCTGCTATCACAAACCAGAAGATGAAGAAGGGTTCCCTCAAGGACGTTATCGTTGGTGCTGACGTATTCATCGGTGTTTCCGCTCCGGGCGTACTCAC
>JAFZBN010000008.1 GCA_017561715.1 Clostridiales bacterium
GAGGCTCGAACTCCAGACCCCTTGATTAAAAGTCAAGTGCTCTACCGACTGAGCTAGTGAACCATATGGCTGGGGTAGCAGGATTCGGACCTACGAATGCGGGAGTCAAAGTCCCGTGCCTTACCGCTTGGCTATACCCCATCGAAACCCCTAAAGGGAATGTGGGGTGGGATATGGGAGTCGAACCCATGGCCTCTAGTGCCACAAACTAGCGCTCTAACCAACTGAGCTAATCCCACCAAGATTCTCCCAAAAGGCACTACGAAATTATAATGTTTTCCGCCCCTTTATGTCAAGCATTTATTTTGTACCGTTTATATAATCTCAATCCCCCGAAACCACGCTCCTCTTGCCCTTTCGTATATAGAAAAGCACTTCTGCTTGGTGTATAATGCTCCTACACATTAGAAACCGAGGTATTTCCTATGGATATCGAAAACGCATACATCACCCTTCCGAAAGGCTTTATCGCCAATGGCGTACACGCGGGATTAAAACCGAACGGCAACCCGGATCTCGGCTTTATCGGATCTGACCGCCCCGCTTCCGTCGCCGGCGTATATACAAAGAATCTTGTAAAAGGACATTCTCTTACACGTTCTATTTCCATTATCAAAAAGCAGGAGACCGTACGCGGTATCATTATCAACAGCGGTAACGCGAATGCCTGTGTCGGCGAGATGGGCGAAGAAGATGCCAAGTCTATGGCCTCCGCCGTCGCAAAAGAACTGAACGTCGACTCTGACGATATCCTCACCGCTTCAACAGGTGTTATCGGTTCCCGTCTTCCGCTCGATAAGATCCTCTCCGCGATCCCGGGTCTTGTGAACAACGCTTCTTCTTCCGAAGAAACAGGTCACCTTGCAGAAAGAGCGATCATGACAACAGATACACAGCCTAAGGAAGTTGCCGCTACCGTCAACATCTTCGGCAAAGAGATCACGATCGCCGCGATCGCCAAGGGTTCCGGTATGATCCACCCGAACCTCGCGACCATGATCAGCGTTTTCACAACAGATGCAAACATCAAGCAGGACGTTCTCCAGTCCATGATCAGCGATAACGTAAAGGACACATACAATCGTGTTTCCGTCGATGGCGACACTTCCGTATGCGACATGGTCGTCATCATGGCCAACAGCGCGTCCGAAACACCAGAGATCACCATGGGATCCGAAGAGTATGAGACATTTAAAGAAGCTTTCCATGCGCTTTGCTTTGATCTTGCCAAGATGATCGCTTCCGACGGAGAAGGTGCTTCCAAACTCGTCGAGGTCGAAGTCGTCGGCGCAAAGACCGCGCAGGACGCTTACCTCTGCGTTCTTTCCATCTGCCGTTCTCCGCTCTGTAAGACAGCGATCTTCGGCCAGGACGCGAACTGCGGCCGTTTCATCACGGCACTCGGTTATTCCGGTGCCGACATCGACCCGGACAAGATCAGCATGTTCTTATCCGGTCTTCCTGTCTATGAGAAAGGCGTTGCTCTTCCCTTCGACGAAGAAGTTGCTAAGGAAAAGCTTTCCGAGCACGATATTCTCATCCGTGTCGAATTAAATGACGGCGAATACAACGATCGTATGTGGACATGTGATTTTACCTACGATTACGTTAAGATCAACGCGAGTTACAGAAGCTGAGATCTGAGACAACTTAGACAAATAAAAAAGCGGCCGTTTGGCCGCTTTCTTTTTTACTTTTCTTCTTTCTTCTCTTTCACATCGAAAGTGAAGTGTTCTTTCCGGTAGCCCACCGAAACCTTTTCGGCATTATTGAATTTTCCCGAAAGGTACATATCCGCGAGAGGATCTTCGATCTTTCTCTGGATCGTCTTACGAAGAGGTCTGGCGCCGAACTTCGGATCATAGCCTTCCTTGGCCAGTTCATCCTTCGCAGCTTCGGAGACGGCAAGGCCGACTCCCTTTTCTTTCATCTGATCGACAACTTCCTTGAGCATGAGATCTACGATCTTTCTGATCTCTTCTTTCGTAAGCTCCTGGAATACAACGATCTCATCGACACGATTCAGGAATTCCGGACGGAACTGTTCTTTCAGAGCAGTATTCACGCGGTTTTCCAGAGCAATATGGTCATCGCCATTGAAACCGAATCCGTTTGCCTTTAAAGATGTACCTGCATTCGATGTCATGATGATGATCGAGTTTTCAAAATTGACCACACGACCATGGCTGTCTGTCAGACGTCCGTCATCGAGGATCTGCAGCATGACGTTAAATACATCCGGGTGTGCTTTTTCGATCTCATCGAAAAGAATAACAGAATACGGTCTTCTTCTGACCTTCTCCGTAAGCTGGCCGCCATCGTCATAACCGATATAACCCGGAGCCGCGCCGAAGAACTTGGTGACTTCCCACTTCTCCATATATTCAGACATATCTACGCGGATCAGCGCGTCTTCTTTTGCGAACATCGCCTCGGCAAGCGCTTTTACAAGCTCGGTCTTACCGACACCCGTCGGACCGACGAAGATAAACGAAGAAGGCTTATGCTTCTTGCCAAAGCCGGAACGGTTTCTTCGGATCGCTCTCGCCAGGGCGCTTACCGCCTTCTCCTGGCCGATGACACGCTCATGGAGACGGTCCTCCAGTTTCAAAAGTCTTTCGGATTCGGACTCGGAGATACGTTTTACCGGAATACCGGTCCACATCTCGATGACACGTCCGATATCTTCACAGTCGATGATATCCGGCTTGAGTTCATCCTCAAGTGACTCGATCTGTTTTTCCATGCGCATGACCTGCGACTTCTTTTCGGCTTGTTTCTCATAGAGGCTTTCTTTTTCGATCTCTTCAGGCGTTGCCGACATCTCGATACGCGCTTCCAGCGCCTTTACTTCTTTATCCAGAGTGGCAAATTCTTCCTTGAGTTTAGCCAGTTTTACCAGACGCTCTTCCTCAAGGTTCGCGTGGGATCCCGCCTCGTCAAGAACATCGATCGCCTTATCCGGCAGGAAACGGTCGGTAATGTAACGCGCGGACATACGTACCGCGTACTCGATGACATCATCCGGATATTTTACGAAATGATGTTCTTCATAGTAATCCTTTACGCCCTTTAAGATCTCGATGGTATCCTCTATGGATGGTTCTTCGATAATGACCTTCTGAAAACGGCGCTCGAGGGCGGAATCTTTCTCGATATGACGGCGATACTCATCGAGAGTGGTCGAACCGATCACGCGGATCTCGCCCTTTGCCAGCGCGGGCTTAAGGATATTCGCCGCGTTCATGGCGCCTTCAGCGTCTCCGGCACCCATGATGTTATGCATCTCATCAATGACCAAAATGACGTTCTGGTTCTTCGTCGCCTCATCGACAACGTTCTTCATACGGCTCTCAAACTGACCGCGGAACTGCGTTCCCGTAACCATAGCGGTCATATCCAGAAGATAAACGGACATATTCAGGAGCTTCGGCGGAACTTCACCATTTGCGATCTTCACCGCAAGACCTTCAGCCACAGCCGTCTTACCGACACCCGGTTCACCGATCAGGGCCGGGTTATTCTTCGAACGGCGGTTGAGGATCTGAACAACTCTCTCGAGTTCCTTTTCACGACCGATCAGACGGTCGATCTTTCCTTCTTTTGCCAGACGCGTAAGATTGGTGCCGTACTGCTCGAGGAACTTATTCTTGCTCTTTCCCTCTTTTTTCTGGCCTTTACGCTTTTCCTGGTCTTTACCGAGGTGGAGGAAACCGAGGTTGGATTCATTCTCGTTTTCTTCTTCCTCTCCCTGCTTACCGAAGATATCGAACGGAAAGATTCCACGTCTCGGTCTTTTTTCACGTTCTTCCTCTTCAAAAGGAAGTTCGATGTCTGCGTCTTCGACATCCATTTCCATATCCGCGTCATCTTCCGGGAGATCATCCATCGAAAAACTGTCGTTTACGAGCATCTTGAAAAGCTCCTGCGGATTGGCCGTCTCAGCACCGCTCATCAGGCGGTTGAGGCGTTCGGTAACATCATCGATGTTGCTGTCGTTGATGCCGGCCGCGGAAAACATCTCTTCGATGCCGCCGATACCGGTATCATAGGCGCACTTAATACAAAGGCCCTCGTTAATGCGTTCGTTATTCTCAAAACGAGTGGTGAAAACGACCGCCACATTCTTTTTACATATAGAACAAAGACTCATTTATTCTTCCTTACTTTTCTTCCAGGGGTTTTCTCTTTCTCCTGGGTTTCGGACCGGTAGCGATCTCCAGCGCTTCCCGCTCCACCTTTCTTTTCTGTTCGGAATCATCGATCGGTCCGGACTTCTTCATTCTTGCCTTAGTACTGTCAAGAACCGGCTTTAAGAACTGTCCGGTATAAGAGCCGGGCACTTTGCATACTTCTTCAGGAGAACCGCAAGCAACGATCGTGCCGCCCTTATCTCCTCCCTCAGGGCCAAGATCGATAATATAATCCGCTGTTTTGATGACATCAAGGTTATGCTCGATGACCAAAACAGTATTACCATTTTCGGCCAGGCGGTTCAAAATGTCAACCAACTTATGCACGTCAGCGATGTGAAGGCCCGTCGTAGGCTCATCCAGAATGTAGAAAGTACGGCCCGTACTGCGCTTACTGAGCTCGGTCGCAAGCTTGACACGCTGCGCCTCACCACCGGAAAGCTGAGTCGCCGGCTGTCCGAGACGGATATATCCGAGTCCAACCTCGGAAAGCGTCTGCAGTTTCGAGGCGATACGTGGAACATTCTTGAAGAATTCAAGCGCCTCATCGACCGTCATTGCCAGTACATCCGCGATATTCTTGCCCTTGTACTTGACCTGCAGTGTCTCACGGTTATATCTTTTTCCCTTACATACATCGCACTTGACGTATACGTCAGGAAGGAAGTGCATCTCGATCTTGTTTACACCGTCGCCCGAGCAGGCTTCGCATCGGCCGCCCTTGACGTTAAAACTGAATCGACCGTTCTTATACCCTCTTGCCTTGGCATCCGGAGTATTCGCGAAAAGCTCTCGGATGAGGTCAAAGCATCCCGTATAGGTCGCCGGATTCGATCTCGGGGATCTTCCGATCGGAGACTGATCGATCGCGATGACCTTATCAAGATGTCCGACACCGTTGATCTTGTCACAAAGACCCTTGGATCTTCTCGCGCCATTAAGGTCCGTAGCGAGCTTTCGGAGAATGATCCCGTTTACTAGAGAGCTCTTACCGGAACCGGAAACGCCCGTGATACATGTAAACAGGCCGATCGGGATATCGACGTTGATCTTCTTTAAGTTGTTCTCTCTGGCGCCGACGATACTGAGATATCTTCCGTCCGGTTTTCTTCTCTTAACCGGGATCGGGATAAACTTCTCGCCGGAAAGGTACTGCCCTGTGATCGACTGAGGGATATTCATGATCTCTTCCGCCGTTCCGACACCCACGACAAAACCGCCGTGCTCGCCCGCGCCCGGACCCATATCGACGATAATGTCAGCCGCGCGCATCGTATCCTCATCATGCTCGACAACGAGAACCGTATTTCCGAGACGCTTCAGCTTATCAAGCGTCGCAAGAAGGCGGTTGTTATCTCTCTGATGAAGTCCGATCGAAGGTTCGTCCAGGATGTAAAGAACGCCTGTAAGACTGGAGCCGATCTGGGTAGCCAGACGGATACGCTGAGCCTCACCACCGGAAAGCGTCGCCGCCGCGCGCGCAAGTGTCAGGTAGTCGAGACCTACATCGACCATAAAGCCGAGGCGCGCGAGGATCTCTTTAAGGATCGGCTCCGCGATCTTCTTCTCTCTGGTCTTGAGATTCAAATTCTGGAAGTGCTTGATGCACTTTCTGATCGGCATGCTCGTTACTTCATAGATATTCTTGCCACCGACGGTAACCGCTAAAGAAGCGGGTTTCAGTCTCGCACCATGGCAGCTGCTGCATTCCGTCGTGGTCATATACTGTTCGTAGTGCTGTTTCAATTCTTCGGAAGAGGCTTCACGGCTTCTTCTTTCAACACTCGGGATAACACCCTCCCAAGAGTTCATGTAAAGACCGTCACGACGATATACACTGTTCGTCGTGTCGATGATCATCTTCTCTCCGCCGTTGCCGTAAAGGATAATGTCCTGGATCCTCTTCGGAAGCTTGTTCCAGGGAGTATCCAGCGAGAACTCGTACCTCGCGGAAAGCGCCTCGATAAACGCGCGTCCCCAGCTCTTCGGATCGTCGAACTTCCATCCCGCCGTCGTGATCGCGCCGTCATTGATGGACGCTTCCGGCTTTTGGACACAAAGCTCGGGATCGACATTCGTATGATATCCGAGACCTAAGCACTCCGGGCACGCGCCGAAAGGATTGTTGAACGAGAACATTCTCGGAGACAGTTCCTCAACGCTGATACCGCAGTCCGGGCAGGACAGTTTCTGCGAGAAAAGCACCTCGTTGATCTCATATGTGCGCTCGCCGTCTTCACCTTCCGTCGGTACCTGGATCTCAACAAGCAGAAGGCCATCCGCCAATTTCAGCGCGGTCTCGCACGAGTCGGTAAGTCTCGTTCTTGCGTCTTCTCTTACGACCAGACGGTCGATGACGACCTCGATATCATGCTTTTTATTCTTATCGAGTTTGATCTCTTCTTCATCGAGCTCATGCATCTCCCCGTCCAGACGGATCCTTGCATAACCGCTCTTTCTGTATTCTTCGATCTGCTTGGTGAATTCACCCTTACGTCCACGGACAACAGGAGACATCAGGATCAGTCTCGTTCCCTCTCGATATCCCATGAGCTGTTCGATGATCTGATCGATCGACTGGGACATGATCTCTTTTCCGCACTTATAGCAATGCGGCACACCGATACGTGCGTAAAGAAGACGGAAATAGTCATATACTTCCGTTACCGTACCGACAGTAGATCTCGGGTTTCGGCTCGTCGTCTTCTGGTCGATCGCGATGGACGGAGAAAGACCGTCGATGCTGTCGAAATCCGGCTTTTCGAGCTGACCCAGGAACTGTCTGGCATAGGAAGAAAGAGACTCTACATAGCGTCTTTGTCCTTCCGCGTAGATCGTATCAAAAGCAAGCGACGACTTTCCCGAACCGGAAAGGCCCGTCACTACGACAAACTTATCTCTCGGAATATCCAGATTGATATTCTGCAGGTTATGTTCTCTTGCGCCGCGGATACGGATATAGTCATTCATGTGTGTTTCTTCCTTGTTCGAATATATGTTCCTTTTCAGTATAAACGATAATTTTTATAAAGTATATAGCATTTTCAAGATAAGTCCAGAAGACTTTTTTGACAAATCACTGTAAGGCACTTGCACCGCCAAAAATCTTATGGTATTATCTTCCATGCACTTAAGAGTGCGTGGTGACCTGGCCCCATGGTCAAGCGGTTAAGACGGAGCCCTCTCAAGGCTCAATCAGGAGTTCGATTCTCCTTGGGGTCACCACAAAAGCAAAGGAGTTGCCGAAATGGCAACTCCTTTTGTTTTACTTAATTCTCGGGTTTCGGATCAGGTATATCGGGGTTAGTTTCCGGCGGAACCTCTTCTGTCGGAAGGATGTTCCCTGCCTTGTTCTTATCAGAGAACAAACGGTTCATCTCCTGTTCCATGATCTTCTGTCTTCTCTCCATCTCGGCAAGCGCCGGGTCTGTATTAGTTGCCATCGCTCTTCTTCCCGGTCTTTGCGGAGCGGGTGAATCTGAAGCGGGCTTCTGCTCTGTTTTTTCTGCATTCTCAGTTTTCGGCTGATTCTCCGTTCCCGATACATTCGAGCGCACCGGACGCACTGCACGTGCAGCTGCCGCACCGACCGTCGGTTTCTGAAGATAACCATTCATGACCTCCGGCTTCGGTTCATCCGGATCCGGCTCTTTTGCTTTCTTTAATGACTTGACCTTCTCGACGACCGCGCCTACGGGAATAAAGTTCTTACAGATCTCCGGAAACGGCATCTCTTTTTTTGCCAGATGGCTGTATCTCAGATAAACAAGTATCACAAGAATAAACAGAATGCCCAGAAGGATATATGTGGAATAGTCCGTCGAATCATCCGACGAAGCGGAAGCTCTTACTACGGCCTTTTTCGTCTCCTCGGATGTCGTCGGCTCTTCACTCGGCTCCGTATCTGATGGTTCCGTTTCAGAAGTTACCGGAGCGATCACGATCGGATCTGTCTCAGATGTTTCCTCTGAAGTTGTCTCTTCGGATGTTTCCGAACTCTCGGGAACCGGTGTCGGTGTGTTTGTCGGTGTAGGTGTAGCCGTCGGAGCTGCTGTTGTTTCCGCTGTCTCCACTACGGGGATCGGAGTCGGTGTACTTGTCGGCACCGGTGTCGGAGTTGATGTCGGGATAGGAGTCGGCGTCGACGTCGGGATAGGAGTGGGTGTCGGGGTCGGTTCGATATAATTGTATGTCGGTCGGTAATTTCCAAACCTCGGATTACCGTCAGCCGTTATCTCGAGGCAGATGGTCATGTCCGTGATCGGAGAAAGATCCTTCGTCGTGACAGTAATGCCAATCGTATTGCCGCCGTCATTGATCGAGATATTTACATCCTTACCGCTCTTCTCGTAGGCTTTCGTCACTTTCAATTCCAAAGTACCATTCATGTTATAGTACCCGAAACTCACCTGGTTAAATCTGTCATCTCCAACAACTGCGTATTCTTCCTGAAGGAATATCTCATCTTTCAATTCCGCAGAGGAAACCAGTGCGGATGAAACCGTGACTTCAGCGTTCACGGCACCTGAAATCGAAATGGAAGACTCGCCTTTCAAGGCGCTTCTGTCTGTCGTTGTGACGGTAAGCGTTTTCCTGTCGGTAAAATATGCACTGGAAGCATCACTGCAAGTCGGAGCAACATATCCTCTTTGCTGACGGATCGCACAGTTGGCAGAAAAAGCGACGGTGATGGTTGCTTTTTTATATCCGGAACAACCATTCAGACGAAGACTAAATGAAATGTTTCCTCCGAAAAAAGAATCACTTTCAATAGTTACGGATGTTCCTTCAACAGGAGCAAGACGCGAATTTTTCGCAGACGCTTCTACTCGGCTTCCAAGCATCGGAAAAACAAAGCCGGCAAGCAAAAATGAGAGAACCAAAATTGAGCTAAAGACACGCCCCCAACGCCTTAACTTCATACATAACCTCCAAAAACGCACTACAAAGAGCGTTTTACTTTATTTCTCCCATAGCACGATAATATCAAAAGAACCGGCTGATTTCAATTCAACCGGTTCTTTTCGTTCGGTATAACAAGGTTTTCCTTACTCACGTACTTCCATGACACTCTTATATGCCGGGCGGATGATCTTATTCATTCCGATCAGTTCCTCGATACGGTGAGCACTCCAGCCGACGATACGCGCAGTCGCAAAGAGCGGTGTATAAAGTTCCGGCGGGATGTCGAGCATCTTATAGACAAGGCCGCTGTAAAAGTCCACGTTCGGGCTTACACCCTTAAAGATCTTTCTAGTCTCGGCGATCGCTTCCGGAGCCAGCTCTTCAACGTTCTTGTAGAGGATATAATCTCTCTCCATGCCCTTCTCTTTCGCGAGAGCCTCAACAAAGGAGTTCAGGACTTCTTCACGAGGATCGCTCATGGAATATACCGCGTGCCCCATACCATAGATCAGTCCGGATTTGTCGAATGCCTGCTTGTTGAGGATCTTCATGAGATAATCCTTGATCTCGGCACGGTTTTCCCAATCCGAAACATTCTCCTTGATATCATCCATCATACGAACGACCTTAATGTTCGCGCCACCGTGCTTCGGTCCTTTAAGAGAGGACATTGCGGCAGCCATGGCGGAATATGTATCCGAACCGGAAGAGGTTACGACACGTGTCGTAAATGTTGAGTTGTTTCCGCCGCCGTGCTCCATATGAAGCATCAAAGCGACATCGAGAACCTTTGCTTCAAGTGCCGTATACTTCTGATCCGGACGAAGCATCAAAAGGAAATTCTCCGCTGTGGACTTTCCTGTTCTCGGACGATGAATATACATGCTCTGATCGTTATCATAGTGATTGAACGCGTGATAACTGTAGACCGCAAGCATCGGATACTGTGCGATGAGCTGGATACACTGCCTCGTCGAGATATCCAGATCAGAAGACGTAGATTCATCATCATACGAAGCAAGAGTCAGAACACTTCTTGTGATGGAATTCATGATGTCACCGCTCGGCGCCTTCATGATGACGTCGCGCGTAAAGTTTGTCGGAAGGCATCTGCACTCGTCCAGAATATCCTGGAATTCCAAAAGCTGGCTTTCCGTAGGTTTCTCACCGAAAAGCAGAAGGTATGCGGTTTTTTCAAAACCGAATTCGTGTTCACCGAGTTCACCGATCAATTTCTTGATGTTATATCCTCGATACCATAATTCACCGGGGCATGGAACAGGTTTGCCCTCGGGTCCGGAAGTAAAGGAAACAATCTTCGAAATCCTGGTAAGTCCGGTCAGTACGCCTTTTCCATTGATATCGCGCAGGCCGCGATTAACGCCGTATTTTTCAAACAGCGCATCTTCGATCGTGTCGTTCTTAACAAGTAGCGGCTTCTGGTTCGAAGAGTATTTCGCAATCTTATCAACATCCATATTGATTTCCTCCATTTCCTCAAGATATACAGATATTTAGTATATCATAGAAGTTTGCTTTTCGGAAATGAAAGAACTGTCACTTAAGGGTAAAGACTTAATGGTCCAAAGCTTTATAGCGCCATTTTCCGCCACGATAACGAAGCACACAGACAAGCGCCGTAACTCCCCATGTAAGTCCTGTTGTGATCCAGATGCCCCAGTAATCGAGGAATGCGATGCGCGTAAGGATATTCGAGAAAAGGATACGGCATACGACTTCGGTAAGACCGTTGATCATGGCAAATCCCGTGTCTCCACATCCGTTAAGAACGGCACGCGGCACATAGATCATACCCAGAGCAAAATAGAACGGACTTGTGATGCGGAGGGCTTTCGCGCCGAGAGCGATAACGTCTGCCGCCTCTTCTTTTACGAAGATACCGCAGATGTATTTTCCGAAGAAAAAGAATAGCGGAAGCATGATCAAAGAGAATATAAGAACGATAAGCGTTGCTTTTCGGAAACCTTCAACAACTCTCTCCTGCTTTTTCGCGCCGATATTCTGTCCCGCGTATGAAGTAAGCGCCATGCCGAGAGAGCCGTAAGGCTGCTGGACAAGCTGCTCGATACGTCCTGTGATCGTATATGCAGAAGCGACATCCGGACCGAATCCGTTAACGACTGCCTGAAGCGCGATACAGGAAACGGCGATCATGGAGTTCTGGAAAGCGACCGGAGCGCCAAGGCGGAACGAGTCTCGGATCATGGAAGTATCCGGATGCAGGTCCTTTTTGCTCAGACGGAAATAGCTGACCTTGTGATACGCATAGATCATGGATACAACCGCGGATACGGCCTGCGCGATGATCGTCGCAAGTCCTACACCGACGACACCCATACCAAAGCAGATAACAAAAAGAAGGTCGAGCCCGACATTGATGATGCTACTGAGGATAAGAAAATAAAGCGGAGTCTTCGAATCTCCGACCGCGCGAAGAAGTGCCGCTACGCCGTTATAGAACGCTACTCCTATGATACCGATACAGGTCACGCGGAAATAGTCGATCGAGTCGTTGATATACACATCAGGTGTTTGCAGAAGCTGAAGGATCGGACGCGCGAAGATCACACCGATCAAAGTAACGACGGCCGCTGCGGAAGCAAGAACATAAATGGAGTTCGCGATCGTTTTCTTCAGCTGCTTTTCATCATTCGCTCCGAAATACTGCGCCGCGATGATTCCGATACCGACCGAAAGACCCGAACTTAACGAAAAGAACAGAAAGTTCAAAGAACCGCAGGCACCGACGGCCGCAAGCGCGTGCGCACTTACATAACGACCGACGACGATCGAGTCCACCATGTTATAAAGCTGCTGGAACAGGTTGCCGATCAGAAGCGGCAAAGTAAACTTCAGGATATGTCGGGTAGGATTTCCTACCGTCATGTCGGTGACATTCTTATTTGCCATATCTTTTTCTCAACTATCATCCTCAAAACAAAAGCGGCCGAACTTTTCCTTACATGTGAAAAGGCACACCATCTTTCGGTGTGCCAGATAATTATATGCGAACATTTTTGAAACGGATATCGTTTTTTTGTCCTGTTATTGCATTAAAGTATCTTTTGTTCACGAAGATAGTCCAAAAGTCCTTCGCAACCCTCCACGCATTCGTCATAGACCTCAGAGAACCGCCCTGTGTACCAGGGGTCACTGACATCTTTTCCGGAGCCGCAGAACTCGAGAAGCTTCCAGATCTTTCCATCACCTCGCTGATGTCCGGTCATGCGCTCGATATTTCGCATATTCATGCTGTCCATCCCGATTAGGAAGTCATACTCATCGTACTCGGAATAGCGGAGCTGCTGAGCCCTCTTTTTCGAAAAGTCCGTATACGGAGTTTTTCCGAGGCCTCTCCTCTTCATTTCGTCCCTGGCCGGCGGATATACCGGATTTCCTATACCGTTCCAGATCTCCTCCGTACTCGTCGCGCGCGACTCGATATGAAATGAATCGGAGATCCCGAGTTTCTCGACCATATCTTTTAAAACAAACTCAGCCATCGGCGATCTGCAGATATTGCCATGGCATATGAACAACACTTTTATCATGTAATTAGAGCCCCGTTTTTCCACATATAGTTTTCTTACCCTGATGATTATACACTATCCGAAGATCTCGAAAACCGAATCCGGCAAAGGATCACATAATGATATAATGCATTTAGAAAACTCGAGGAGATCTTTATCGTGAAACATCATGCACGTTCAGGCTATAACATAAACCCTTCTATCAGGAAAAGAAGAAACCAAAGCAGAAGGAAGATCTTCGTCTTCTCTTGTCTTTTCATTTGTTTGCTGTGCGTGATCTTATGCATCGTCTTTCTTGTTAAGCTCATCTCAAAAGGCAGTAACGAGACGACCACTTCTACTACGGCCGAAAACGCCGTGATAACGGACGTTTCTGAAAGCGCGGTCCCCGTATCTTCTGTCGAGGAATCCCCTTCTTCCGGCACGGCTAATGTACAGACCGTGGATGCCGCGACGCGCGAAGCGAACCTGGAAGCACTTAAGCAGCAGGTCGCTGATTATCTCAATCAGCAGGATGGTCGTTTCGGAGTATATTACATCAACATGAATAACGGCGAGAGTCTTGCTTACAAAGAAACTCAGCCGATCGTAGCGGCATCTACCATCAAGATCGCCTACAATACGTATCTTTACGAAAAGGTCGCAAAGGGGGAGATCTCTCTCGACGAGAAGATGACTTATAATTCGGCCGCATATCCAAACGGCGACTACGAAGGCGGAACCGGTTCGATACAGAACTCGCCAAACGGCACGGAATTCACTATCCGGGAAGTTTCAAATCTTTGCATCACGATCAGCGACAACTGCGCCACCAATATGATCCTTCGCCGTCTCGGCGGCGAAGATGCCGTAAACGATAATTATCTCAAGCCCATCAGTTGTACAGTCGATTACCGCGGAACATCCAGTTATACGGATTGCACCGGCGCGGAAAAGAGCGGCAAACGCAGGACCAGTGCCATCGATCTGGCACTGTACGCCGAGCATCTGTACCGGGATTATGAAGAAAACCAAACGATCTTCCAGCCTCTGATCGATGATCTTTGTACCACCGAGTATAACTGGGGCGTTCCTGCCGGTGTTCCCACCGACGTCAAAGTCGCGCACAAGGTCGGCTTCTACCCTGATTACTACACATACAACGATATCGGCATCGTATTTTCCAGCGAGGACTATGTACTCTGCGTGATGACAGAGTGTAAAGACGAGGGAAAAGCCCACCAGATCATCGGTGAAGTTTCCCGCATGATCTATGAATACGTCGAATCAAATTATGCGTAAGCAAAAGAAAACATGATAAAATAGCTTTGGGTCTGGTTTACATGTGATTGGAGGGTGTGATTTGAGAAAGAGAGTTCTGTCTTTTGTTCTTTCCGCTTTTATCGTATTTCAGGGAGTGCTGCTGTGTTCATGCAGAAAGGATGACGCGGGCAAATTCATGACGTTCGGATCCTATGACGGAAAGCCGATCGATTGGATCATTCTCGGCAATAATAGCGATACGTATCTTCTCATCTCGAAGTATATTCTTGACGCAAGACCATACGACTCCTCCCATCAGGAACTGAAATGGGAGAACAGCGAACTTCGTCAGTGGCTGAACGAAGACTTCTATGATCAGGCATTTAACGATGAAGAAAAAGCGAGAATCGTCGCTACCTCTCCCTATGACAGAAGACCGGATTTGATCCGTACAGGTAACGACGGAATGGAATCGCTCGTTTGGCCTAAAGAGGACCTGCTGGACAAAGTTTTCCTTCTTACAACTTATGAAGCAAAAGACTATTTCCGGACCAGTGCCGCGCGTGCAGGAAAACCCACAGCAGATGCAAAGGATAAGATCACTTCTTCCGTTGATTCCGAAAAATCCTGTTGGTGGCTCAGTTCTTTGGGAAACAACGGAGTTGCCTCGTTTGTAGACGAAAACGGAGATATTTCCGTTTCAGAAGGAGTACCGACTTCGGCAAACTTCGGAGTGCGTCCGGTGATCGTAATGACAACAGATTCATTTGAATCACGTAAAGAATATATCGAAAGACTAATGACAGCGACTCCCACTCCCGAACCGACTCCCGACCCGAGAGAAACCGCTCTTTCTTACGCTGAAACTGTTCAATTCGGCACATATAACTGCAGCCTTATCGATTGGATCATACTGGATACCGAAGGCGAATACACACTTCTTATGTCAAAATACGTCTTATTTTTTCAACCGTATCATACCAAGAGCTTGGATACTTCATGGCTCGCCAGCGACCTGAATAACTCGTTAAACCCGGATTTTTATAATTCTTATCTTGCCGGACATGGCATTGAGGTAGTATTTCCCTATGAGGTCGGCAAAGATATCCCTGATGGTATCGCTTGGGCCGGAATGGATATATTAACCAATTTTCGTGTATTTCTCCTAAGCAAGGAAGAACTGGAAATGTATATCCCCAACCCGGCTGATCGAGTTTGCAGAGCCGCTGATTATTCTGACATGACAAACGCATACGAAAACGATGGTTACTGCAACTATTGGCTCCGATCAAATGAATCCTCCGCTCAAACTACATATGTGGTCTGGGAAAATGGAAATATAACGAGAGAATACACCAACTATGAATGGGTAGGCGTTCGCCCCTGCATTTGGGTAAAGCTTGATTTGGAAAGCTGACCCGGGATAACCATTCCTTTTCTCTTAGGAATCGGTCATCAGGTGCGACTCTTCCCTTCGGATCTCCTCAATGATCTTTTCACATCGGAATCTCAGATCTCTGTATTCTCTCAGTGCCGCCTGATCCGGCTTTATATAGACAGTCTGATCCACGATCTTAGAGGTGACCTTAACAGGTGTACCATCCTTCAAAAAGCGGATCTTTCCGCTTTTTGCCAGATTCTTTAATCTGCGCTTCCTGAGCACCGGAAGAAACTTCACGGAAAGAAACGTCAGAACAACGATGATGGCACCGACAATCATTCCGAATTCATTATCATATTTTAGCCGCACATAATACCCTTTTGAGCTGCTCCAATCTTCAAAGAACCAGTTATTGGCGGACGCGATCAGAAGACCGATCGAGATGACGACCGCACTCCAGAAGATCAGGCTGATCAGGAAAATAAAAAACGGATGGATCGTCTTGATCTTCTTCTCATTCGGAGCAGGAATATCTTTCAATATTCCGGATTCGATCTCCGGTCCGTACTTTCTTCGAAGCGCGGACATTTTAAGCTGATCATCGCAATACTCTTGGACCAGCTCAGTCAGTTTGCTTCCTCGTCCGCCGTTCATCGTGCGGATCTTATCCCAGTCGGAATCATCCTTTACCTGCCTGATCTGTTCATCGCTATTAGAAGCAGCTACCAGAAGCTGATTTGTGCTGACGGCACGTCTTTTACAAAGAAGGCTGTGTAAATGGAGCATGACATTATCCGGATCCGAAGAAAGCAGAGTTTGGAGCTTCTTCTGCGCCTCATCGTAATTGTGGTCAAGCATGAGACGGCTCACGGAAGCAAGCGACACCGGCTTAAGATCTTCCGTCACGGAATAGATCTTTCCGCAGGATGTGCATTCATAGAATCCGATGAGCGAATTAAATTCAAGTTTTCCCGCACATGTTGTACAGACTTTGTTTTCTTCCATTATTCCAACCCTCTTTTGTCATTATATCATTCAAACGACAAAATGAGTATGCAAGGTGTAGATAACGTATCAGCATTCGTGAGGATCGTATGTCGGAATGAAAAGGACCTGAAGACATTTCTGTCTTCAGGTCCTTTCTTCGTGTGGACACACGGGTTATGTGGGCGGAAGTAGTATCGGTATTTTAGGAATGTCCCCTCTCGTTGATGATCGTCGTCACTCTGTTATTAATAATACTCAGGACCGCGTCAAGGCTCTTCTGATCCAGGAAGTACGCAGGCATTTCTTCTCGGATTACACTTAAGATCGCGGGATCTTGAGTTTCCAGTACCGATGCCGATTGAAGAACTTCTTTGTACGAATCGATGACGCTTTCGTCTACCGCAATTCCGAAGGACTCGGGAGAAATATTATAATTCTCAATCGTTGTTTTTGCCGTTGAATCAAATACGCTCTTACTGATCGGATTAGTAAAATCCCTGGCGATCATTTCCTGAACATCATCGCTCAGACATGTCTTGATAAATTCCCAGGCTCCATCCGCTACTGTAGATGGCGAAAATGCTGAGATTCCGATGGAAGTATCGACATGAACGAACGGACCGGATCTATCCTGTGACGGATATCCCACAAGCGTCTTTTTCGAAGACATATAGGTATTACGTCCCAAGAAGCCGCCCATAGAGCCATAAGTCTCATTCCCGTCGTTATCATAATTGTATCCATACTTTTCGGGAACATTGGTTTTGACATATTCGCAAAGCTTTCTGAAGGGCTCGTTGTCAAAGTTTACCGTGTTATCATGGATGCACGTATCACTCATGTTGGAAAACAGCGTACAAAGAACGCCAAGTCTGGTATCTACCATTGGATCGTTACCACCACATTTCTCATTTACGAAATCAACATACTCATCGTAAGTAAAACCAACCTGGTCATCACTCACATCATCTTTATTTACTAAAAGACCGGATACACTGAAACTTACCGGCATAAAGAGAAGTTTGTCATCGATCTTTGCCGCATCGATTACATTAGAAAAATAGTCATCGGTATTGATTCCCTTTTTTCCCTCGACATAACTGTTCAAACTGAGAAGGTGTGCATCCGTGTGGATCTGACGGATATCTCCGGCATTCAGGATGATGTCTGGACCATCGCCCGCGAGCATATTTATCGCAAGAAGGTCATTAAGATCTGCAGCTGTTTTAAGATAAATATTTCTCGAGTCGTCTTCGGTTTCTGCATCAGTGTAATCGAGCGTTTTTCTGATGTCATAGTTATATGTCAAACGCACAAAGTAATCTTCATTTGTATCGTTAAAGATCCTGATCGCTTCACAGATCGAATAAGGCACTTCAGCATTACCGACAGTTGCAGCAGTAAGGATCACTTTTCCAACATTCGGATTTGTTTCGGCCTTTTCAAGCGTAACGATCGTAGGAACAGCATTGGATTTATGAACGTTAAAATAGTCCAGTGAATTATCATGAGAGATCTCACCTGCCAAGATATACTTATCACCATTTACGGAACAAAGCGACAATCTATCCATGTCATCTCTGTTTAGGTTACAGTTATCAAACGAGACGACCTCTTCAAATTTCTTAGTTTCAAGATTGATACGCTTTAATCCGTCTTGATCCGTAAAATAAGATTCCCCATTGTAGGATGATATACGATTGTTAAAGGAAAGCGTATTCAGCCAGGAGTACTCTTCACCTTTGTCTTGCAAACTTCCGGTCTCCAGATTCAGGAAAAGAAATTTAACGCTTCCATACGAACAAATAAATACAATTTCCTTTTCCGAAACATTTAGACATCCGGTGATTATTCCGAGATCTGTATCAGGAAGAGCTGCAATCTTTCGTTGACCATTATTACAGATCACAAATCTGGCTGTATTTTCATCCTGAAATACCGCTACAAGATAATCGCCAACCATCAGTGTTTCTTCAGGAAAACAAAACGAAGACTTTGAAATTTCTTTGTCGGTATAGGGCAGTTTTTCAAATTCTCCGACAATGCCCTTTTCTATATCGAGGCTTGCCAAATAGTAAGAACAATTACCATCTCTAAAATCGCAATCCTCTCTGTATAAATAGACACTATCTCCATCTAAAAGGATTCTTCCAATATCTTGAGCATTGACGTCTGTCAAAAAACTATTGAGATCAATAGAATTAACCAGTTTTCCGGATGCGTCATAGTAATCAAGATTATTAAATTCGTAGCCTACACGGCTTGTGTTTATATCAAAATCATCCGGCAATTTGTACGCTCCATATGTGCGTACAAGAATACCGTCATGGTAAGCACCGATAATGTCAGTTTCAATGTACTCGATTTCCTCATTTGTGGTGCTGTTCTCGATTTCAGAAATCGTAGCATCATACCAGGGAGAATCTTTGGAGATCTTCTCGACTCCGGCTTCAGTCTTTTTCTTGCATCCCGCAAAGATCGCGGCTTCCGACAGGAGCAACAGTCCTGATACGAGCACTGCACCCAGTTTTTTCATTATGTTATTCTTCATTTTTTTCCTCCATATATGCGACACCGTTGATCTCAACACCGCTTATGTTTTCCACATCAAAAGCTGTTCCGAATCTGAAATTGAAGTTTCCGCTTGCAATATGTCCTTCTAATTCAAGGTACAGATCTTTCCCAAACTCGGAAGAAAAATAATTACTTGCTGAGAACATACCGGATATACCCAAATCAGCGAAGAAATCATAGCGCTCCCCATCGGTCGTAATGAAAACAACGCTTTCGATCATCTCTTCGGCATATCTCTCATTCAGATAGATATCCCAGTACTTATCCAGATTGTTCAAACTGAAAGGAGAAAGCGTCAGCTCAGTACCATCTTCTGAACGAAGTGTTTTGGTCGGAACATTCGGTTCAGAAATCAGATCAAAATAGATACCCTCGTAATATGTGTAGTCCCTTAAATCATCGGGATCGTCATAAAATCCGTTGTAATAGATATCTTCGAAAAACTTGATTCTTGTCGACCGTGAGTCATCGATAATAGATGCACGCATCGGACATCTGAAGGAATATGAAATCTCATTTTCAGTCCTTGCCTCCGATAGCATGCTTTCAGTCATGAAACTGACCCAAAGTTCATCACCATTATCAATGTAAGAGCGATAATACGAATGGGTATCGAGGTGTTCTTTCGCGTCTTCAGTTAACGCGGTTAGTGTATAAACGCCCTCGACGTAATTACCGTCGCACATCATGGTGTCGACTGTTAAGCGGATCTTACCGTTCTCCACGGTAAAACCATTTGCCAGCATGTTTTCTTCGATATTCCGAACGCCTTCTTCGGAATAGTAGACGCTTACTTTATCGCGATGTGTGAGTTTGGAGTACGCTATTACACTGACAGGTACCATCACTGCCAGAGCAGCAGCGACGACGATCGCCGTTCTGATTCGTTTCCTAAGTGTGATATTTCTCTTTGCTTCGATTACTTTATACTCGACAACATATTTCTCGTCGATCTTACTTGTGATGTTCATATATTCCTGCTCGTTCATAAAGACCCGTCCTTTCTGTCAATGAATTCTCTGAGGTCTTCTCTCATGCGATGAAGCATGGTCTTGACCTTACTTTGCGAAAAACCTGTCTTTTTGGCGATGTCGGAGATCGAATCGCTGTACCAGTAACGGCCGACAAACACCAGGCGCTTTTCACGGGGAAGCGTACTGAGAAATTCGTTGATGTACTCTCCGAGTTCATCACTTCTGTCATCGGAAATACTGCTTTGATCCGGAATACACTCGTTCATTTCAGCAGTCAGTTCCACAAGCTGGACCGATCGTTTCTGCGCAGTATTTTTCTTGATCACATCAAGAGCGGAATTCCGGCAAAGCGCGGCAAGATACGCGAACAGATTCGCGGGACGCGTAGGCGGGATCGTGTGCCAGGCCCGAACATAAGCGTCGTTTACACATTCTTCTGCGTCTCTGTTGTCGGAAAGAAAGCGGGATGCGAATCTCAAAAGCCGGCCATTATAGCATTTAATGGTCTCACTGATCGCATCTTCATTTCTGTCAAAATACAGATTGACTATGGCTGTATCATCCATTCTCTTCATCACTCCCTGTTCTCTCTTTCCCTAAAAGTAGAATTCCACATCAAAATGGTTACACTTTTTTGCAAATTTTTACCGGTGAACAAGAAATCGACGAAAGTCTGTATTTTTGCGGGTTGGTTATTAGTAGTTATTCTTGATGAAGAATCTTGTTGCACGTCTCTATTTGATAATATCAAAAGAGACAAAAAAGTATAGTGGCAAAATAAAGAGGGCGGAAATTGCTTCCGCCCTTTCTTATTTCAATGTATCAAAGTCCGGCAGGTCGATCGTCGTATACTCAAGAGGCATCTGATATTCGCGCTCGTAGATCTCTTTCCAGACACGGTAATTCTCTTTACGGAGCTGATCTGTCTGCTTCTTATACGGGAGCGACTTATCCGGGTAGATCGGCTCAGAGATATGAACGGTATATTCCTGGATCGGGAATCCGTCCTCACCAATATTCTCCGTATCTCTCATCGTGATGAAGCACGGAAGTACCGGTACGTCGTTTTTCGCCGAGAATATAAAAGCACCGTTCTTGAGCGGCTTTGGCTTTCTATAGTTCCACCACATGCTCTGCTCCGGATAAACCAGTACAAAGTGGCCGTCCTTAAGGACCGTGTTCGTCGCCTCGAAGAACTTTCTCATCGTACGGATATCAGATGACAAAGGAAGAGTATTGCAGTTTCTCATCAGAAAACCGTAGAATCCCGGGAAGGATGTGTAGTTACCTTCTCTGATAACACGATAGAACGTGCGCTTCTTCTGTTTTGCCGCTTCATATACCAGCTGGATGATGAAGCTGTCGAAAGCATTGAAGTGATTACAGGTAATGACCGCGCCGGAAGAAAGGTTCCGGAAGTGTTCGATCCCCTTCATGTCCTTGATGATCAGCTGCTTGTTCTTGATGAGTTTATCGACGACCTTATGGGCCTGCGCAAACGCCACCTTTGTCTTGAGTTTATCGATCGGCGTCTTATGGAGATAATCGATATCATCGGGAAGCAGCGGCTTTGTCGGCGGATCGTCCTCAACATCCTCGAAGAATCGTCCGTCACGCTCGAACTCCTCGATCTTCTTAACGATATCGACACGATCCTTCGCGCGCTTATCGCGGTTCAATCTTCTCAGATAGTTATCTTCTCTGTTCGTTTCACGAATAGCAAGATTCAGAAGATTATCTCCACCCTTTTTATCACGCGCGCGATCCTCGTCGGTATATGCTTTCATGCCCGCTTCGATCTCAGGGAAAACGGGCGTTGCTTTTGCATAGGAATAATAGATGTCCGCGTACGGGCAGTCCTCGTAATGCCAGGGCTTGCAGAACATAATGTAGTGAATGATGTTCGCCTCTTCGATCGGATATTCCGGCTCTCTGAAGATCTCAGTATTCCATCTCTGATCAAGGAACTTGACGTGATCTTTCGTGATCAGGTTCAGATAGTCCTCGTCCTGTGTGACGACGAAATCATAGTTGTGCAGTTCCTCGAGAAATCTGTGCAGCAGCTGCTTTTCGCGGAACTCTTTGCAGTTGATCAGAAGGATACCGGCATTAAAGAAATTATGGCGTGAGATGCCGAGACACTTTTCGACATACTCGCCGTATTCATCGATCTGGACCATGACCTGCTCATGGCACGCGCCGAGATAGTAATCCGTGATATCTTCTTTGTACAAAGCACTGATGTCGCCCTGTACGATTGTGTCGGCGTCAAGATAAATGACCTTGTCATACTCCGGATGCATATCGGCGATCAGAAGCCTATAGTAAGTGGTTTTCGAGTAGTAGTCACGAAGTGGGAACTCATGCTCGATAAGATTCAAGTTATCGGATACATCCTCAAAACAGATCTCATATTTCGCGGGAAGCTTCATGCTGTCAAGCTGCTCGATGAATGTCTTCTGCGCTTCGTCAGAGATATCTGTGTTCAGAATATAGATACGGCAAAGACATTCGGCCGACGCGTTCTTCAGAAGCGAAGACATCGAGACCATACAGTACTTCAAGAAATTCTCGTCACATGAAAAGAAAATCGGGATCACAAAATCAGCCATTTCGATCCTCCTTGATTTCGGATAGGGTTTTACGATATTCATCGTATATATCGTCAAACTGGTGGTAACGGAAGGTCTTATGGACCTTGTCGATATGCCACTGCTTGATGTTTTCGGTATGCGGGTACGGCAGATAGAAAAGCCGCTTCGAAAAGTGCCTTACGACGGTGTGCTTATGCAGGAACTTCTGATCGTTAAATCTCTGTTTAAGGACCTTCTTCTTTGTCGTCGAGCGGATCAGCGCGCTCTGGTCGGCAAAGACGAGTTTCTTCTTTTTGATCCATCCCCTTGCCTTCTCGAAAAGCCCCGTCTCACGAGCCTTTTTCATATTGAAAAGCAGGACTCCGGCATTGATGTAATGCGGATGGATCAGGTATTTTCCGTAGTGGTCCGGACATGCCGCGTACTCCACTTCCGATACGTCGATATCGTAAAGCAGGTGTACGTCTCTATTGAACATGATGTCCGCATCCAGATACAGTAGTTTATCCGGGATCTCCGGGACCATGTCCGCAAAAAGGCGGATCAGAGTATACGGCGAACAGTAAGCCGTCTCGTTCGGGCATCCGGAGAAGTGTTCCTTATAAAAGTCACTGACATCGATGACAGTCACTTCATTTTCGGGATTATAGCGCTTGAGCGTTTCGCGGAATACCTTTTCCTGAGCTGGTTTCAGGGGGATATAATTGTCCTTGATGGACGTAAGATCCATCGTGAAAACGAAGAAGTTGAAAGGTTCTTTTGAATCGTTACGCATCATCATGGACAGCGCGCATGTGAGCATCCCGTCAAATACACCGGCATTTCCGCAGAAAAGAACGTTAAGCACAGGACACCTCTTTTCTGACGTACTTGATCACTTCGATGTCTGAGTTTTTCGAAAGCTCGACCATATGGTCATAGACCTGGTCACGCAGGTTCTTCTGTTTTACGTGAATATCCGTCTCCCCTTCCGGCGCAAAGAAAGGTCCGTCGATATAAGTGATCATCTTCGGTCTCTTTCTGAATCTTCTCTTGTGGTAAGTATTCACGAAGCAGAAAGAAGGAACACCGATCTCCACCGGATAACGGAAAGAGGTATCGAGGAACGGTCTTATCTTCGTGTAATACGGCCAGATATGGGCTTCCGGATAGATTACGACCGGGTGACCCTCCGAGATCTTATTTCGGATCGCCGTAAGAAAATTCTTATACGCGCTCATCCCGTCCGGGATCGGAAGACCGCCGAGAGAAGGCGTCCACTTGCCGAATACGGGAACATTGAGATTATTCGGATGCACGATGATAAAAGTACTGGTCGGCCAGGGAAGTCTTGTCTGAAGAGTCGCGTCGCCAAACGGCTGCGTATGGTTTCCGTAGAGGAAATAGCCTTTTTTCTTGTACTGCTTCAGTTTTTCTTTGCCGACGATCTTCTGACCGAAAATCACCCGTCCGTAAAAGACAACGATCGGATACATCACGATGCGATATAGGAAGAAACGGGAAAGACGTTTGGGAAGTGCTTTTCGCTCATAATCATAGGAGCCGTCGATCTTCGGTGGTATTGTCTCGAAGCTCGAAAACTCGTCATTGAGTTCGTCTGAGTAATAAATTACTCTTCTCTTTTCCATCCCCTGATTACTGGTCCTTTCCGTTTTCGGGATACACAAAAAAAGGCACAGTTCACCCCTGTGTTTACATCCCCATAGGGAATTATACCTATTAAAACAAATTCGTGTCAATTTTAGCTCGGCTTTTTCGTGATATAATGATCTAGGGAATGTTAAATGATTTTTAGGGGGTGGATTTCAAATGAGTTTAACACAAAAAGTCTTCAAAAACGGTGAAGAGATCATCAGAGAAGGCGACATCGGCAAAAGCTTCTTCCTGCTTACGGAGGGCAAGGCCGGCGTCTATTCCAACTACGAAAAGAACAATCCTTTCAGAATTGCCGTGATCGAGCCGGGTGAATATTTCGGCGAGATGGCGATCCTTGAGGCATATCCGAGAAGTGCGAGCGTCATCGCGATGGGCAATGTCCATGTTATCGAGATCCCGGCGGATGAAATGAACTTATTCTTCGAGGAAAACCCCGAGCAGGTCCTCGAGCTCATCACGCACCTCGGAAATCGTATTACGGCCATGACCGACGATTATAATGAATCCCAGAAGCTTCTTAAGGAAGCACACGCTTCGGACACTGATACCAAGAGTGACTCCTTCTTCTCCAAGATCAAGAAGCATATCAGCATTTATCAGTCCAATAAGAATGCCCTTTCCGAACCAAGTGCGGACGCGCTTCGTGCCGACACTTCCGTTTCCGGTGATACCGATTCTTTCCAGAAAGGTGCTGTCATCTATAAAGAGGGAGAACCCGGAGACTGCATGTTCCTCCTGAGAAACGGATCTGTCGGTCTTTATACCGACTATGGCTCCGCAGACGAGTTAAAGTCCGCTTCCCTTTCAGCTGTATCCGTATTCGGCGAAGACGGTCTGACAACTTCGGACCCGAGAAATCTGACCGCAGTCGCAGAAGCTGACAATACAAAAGTCGAAATCATTTACAAGGAAGATCTGGACGAGATCGTCGCCAGTTCTCCCGCGAAGGTGAACCTGATCCTTCGCTGCCTGTCTTATCGTCTGAGAAGACTGAATATCGATTTTCTCAAGAACTGTAAGGAGATCACGGAGACTTACAACAAGTAAGTCCCGATGCCACTTATGAAAAAGCACTGTTCAAAAATACTGATCATCGCGATGAGCCTTCTTCTTGCATGCCCTTTAACGGCATGCAAGAAGAAAAGCGAAACGAAAGCCACACACATTAAGGGAGGATCGACGAAAAAGGTCGACAAGGACGCACCCAAAGAGATCGAGTCTACTGAACTGATCTCTCTTTCCATCAAATCTTCAACAATAAGCTCCGTTGGGATCGAAGAATATGAAGGTCTGGAATACGGCGTGTACTATTTCGAATTCGAGGTCGACCTGAAAACCAAAGAAGGCTCGGGAAGCTACAGATTCGAAAAACAGTACGAGGAAGATGAGGCCGTCGATTACGAGTTTCCCGCCGATGAGGATTTCATGATCAAACTCGAAAAGATCATCAGAGACGGTGGTATTTCACGCCTCAACGGCATCCATAACAAAACGAACGGCATCCAGGATATATACGGATACAGGGTTTCAGCGGTATATGCTTCCGGAGAAAAGATCTCCTGCAGCGACAACAGTTCAAACTGGATCTCGCTCGAAACCACAAAAGAGCTCAATGATCTCTTTAGAGAAGCAAGCGGTGTAGCCTGACGCGCTTCCCTTTTCGCGAGAAACGTGGTTACTGATTCAATTCAGTGATACGAGCGATCACATTCTCATAATCACCCTTGAAGCAAAAGGTATTCATGCCGGCTTGGGACGCGCCTTCGACATTCTCTTTCCGGTCATCGACGAACAGGCATTCTTCCGCATTTAAGCCATACTTCGAAAGAAATGTCTCGTAGATCTCCAGATCCGGTTTCAGCATGAGATAGTCTGAAGAAACAAATACGCCATTAAAGAAATCCAAAGGCAGGAACTTGGGAAAATACGTATAGAACAGATCACTGGCATTTGACAGCACGTAGATCCCGAGACCCGCCTTTTTAACATACTCGCAGAACTCTCTTGCACCTTCTAAAGGATTCATACAGATATCCCATCTGTCGCAGCAGTCACGAAGCGCTTCATGGTACTTTTCGGGCACTCTCACCTTCACGAGGTCGAATCTGTCCTTGTCCTTGATATCCCCGCGGTCACCCAGCTGCCACTCGGGCCCGTCGAAAAGCTCCTTTCGGATCACTGCCTTCTCCTCTTCCGAAGAACAGAATTGGTCCAGAACGAAATCCGGATTATAATCCAAAAGCACATTTCCCATATCAAGTACGACGTTTTTGATCATATATCTTCACCTTTCGGTCATTTTATTCAATGATATAGTTATAACATCTTCAGTCCTGATGTGTATAGTTTCCGTCCAGTCTTCCGTACGCAAGTACGTTTCCTGTGTTTCCGTCCTTGTCCTCATCCAGGCCCTTGAAGATCTTATCGGTGGAATTACTTCCCGAATCAAACATCCAATCTGCCCTGCTCATCTCGCCCTTCAGTGCGAATACGAAGATGGAATAGGTGTGTGTACCGGACGGCGGATACGGTCCGACGTACTGCTCTCCTCTTTCTCCTTTTGTAAAAGCACCTTCCTCCAGATGTGTTTCCGTCGTAAATACATCCATGTGCAGCCACGATCCGTCGAGCATGACGACCACATAGTTTGTCGCGCCATCTACTGCTTCCCAGGAAAGCTCAGGAGAGATGTTCTCACCGTATTTCGTGTTGGTGATCTTCACATCCCACTTTCCGTCGGTAACGTTTGGAGAAGTGACTTCGAATCTCGGAAGCTGATCAAAGGAGATCAGATCGATATACGTGTCGGATTCCGCTCTGATGCGATCTTCAAGACTCGGAACAAAGGAAAGATATTCATCTCTTGTTCCCTGTCTTACGTCAGTCGGCACAAAGAGCGTATCATCACCGTTTCCGCAGTCGACGAAGGTATGTGCCGTGCCATTCTCATAGGCATCACAGCCCTTGATCTTGATATCTTTGAGGTAAAGCTTTTCCCCGTCACAGTCGACGATGATATCGCCGTGCATACTCAAGGACACGTGAAGTTTCGGTGTACCGTCAGGATCCTTATCCACGGAAAAGTCCGTACTGAAAAGGTCATCGTGAAATTTCAGGCAGATAGTTGCTTTTTTACCGGAATACGAATCATCCAGATAAGTAAAGCTCGTAGCCGCGTCGTCCGTCTCCATGAACCATACTGTATCCAGGATGACGAAATCCTCAGTCGTGTTCCAGTTGACGATCTCGGAACTCTCGACTTCCCATTCCCCGTCCTTTTCTTTCTGAACGTAGGTAACGTTCTTTTCGATCACCTGCGGCATGACACCATCCGTAACCGTAACGACTTCATGTTCAGTCTTGTGCTGAGCCTCATAGGCGGATTCGGTCTCTGTCTTCGATTCAGATGATTCATTTTTCTTTCCGCAGCCGCCCATAATGCCTGCAGCAAGGATAATCGAGACGATTGAAATAAGTGCTTTTTTCATTTCTTTGACCTCCCTTTGTCCTAAAAAGAGGATATCGTTTCAGACAAACGGGGGGTTAGAAACATGAGCACAAAAATGAGGATTTTCAGCACAGATCTTTCATGTTCTTTCGATATTCCGAAGGAGTCATGCCGGTATGCTTCTTGAAGACCTTGGAAAAATAGTTTGTATCACTGTAGCCGCAATTAACGCTGACCTCGCTGATCGGATCGTCAAAATACTGCAGATCGGCCTTTGCGAGACTCATCCTCAGGTGCTCAAGATAGCTCATGCAGGACATATCGAGTTCTTTGTTAAACGCGTCGTTCAGTATGTTCTTATTCACCGAATACTTCTTAAGAACAGATTCCAGTGTGATCTCTTCCGAGATATTCTCCCAGAAATACCTGGCGACTCGTGCCACGAGAGGATCCTTATAGACTTCGCACTGGCGGTAAGGTCTGTAAAAGTCGGCCACCGACATAAAAAGGATCGAGGACAGAAAATGTCTGGCACGAAGGATCCAGAAGTTATCCGGCTGCTGCTCGATATCGTAGGCAACGCTGACGACCATTCCGCGCAAAGAATCGTAGACCTGGCGCATCAGCGAGTAGTAGATAATGTTTCGGTCAGGACGGATAAAATCCAGAAGCAAAAGCGCGTCCTGATACACCATCATACTTGAAAAGCACTCTTCGAACTTCGTATCTTCAAAGACCGCCTTTACAAATCTTTCATCGTATGACAGTTCATCAGTGCTTTTGACTGCGCTTAAGAACTTTTCGAACAATCCGGAGTTGATCGCTTCGATGGTGAATTCTTCACGCAATACGGAAGGTTTAAAGAAGATCGTCCTCGTTTTGATTCCGCTTTCCGAAACGACTTTAAACTCCGCTTTTTCATTCATCGCGATGCCTGCCGGCGCGACGACGACACGGAATTTCCCGTCTTCTTCCACGACAAAAGAACCTTCGTCGACAAGGACCAGCTTATAGGTCGAATGGTCATTGATATTCTTGGAAAAGCCGACGGTCTTCTCGTGATAGATATCGAGCGTACAATCCATTCCCGGACGTTTACTTCTCGTTACCAATTCTGCTTTCAGTTCACCCATTCCCGATTCTCCTGATCACTTTTTGAGCATATACTTTCTGGCAACCGCATATCCGATCTTATAAGGAAGCGGACGGAGCTTCTTATCCGCTTCTTTCAGTTTCTTTCGGATATCGATCGACTGTGGGCAATGCTGTTCGCACTTACCGCAACCGATGCAATTCTTGGCAGAAGCGCTTTCTTTTCGAAGAGCGATCGTCTGGAAGTATTCTTTTCTTCCGGAACCCTTACTTTCCGAATACATATGATTGTAGCACGCGAAGATACCGGGGATATCGACACCCTTCGGACAAGGCATGCAATAGCGGCATCCCGTGCAGTTGACCTTCGTACTTTCGTTAATGATCGATTTGATCTTCTCGATCATCTGATACTCGTGTTCGCCAAAGGAATCGGCCTTTGCTTCCGACGCGGTCTTACAGTTCTCCTCGACCATCTCCAGTGAATTCATACCCGAAAGCACGCAAGTTACTGCCTTCTGATTCCAGAGCCATCGGAATGCCCACGCGGCAGGTGTCCAACCGGATGGATCTTCGGCGATCTCTTTCTTCGCTTTTTCCGGAAGAAGATCGACCAGCTTTCCACCGCGAAGAGGCTCCATGATGAGTACCGGGATCCCCTTTTCTGCAGCGGCTTCAACGCCTTTTCTTCCCGCCTGGGAATGTTCGTCCATGTAGTTATACTGGACCAGGCAGAGTTCCCAGTCGTACGCATTCAGGATCTTTAAGAACATCTCCGTATTACCGTGGAAGGAAAAACCGATGTGGCGGATCTGGCCGCTTTTCTTCTTTTCATCGATCCACTCACGGATACCGAGACTTTCGAGTCGTTCCCACTGGGCGATATCCGTCATGTGGTGCATGAGATAGTAGTCCAGATGATCCGTACGAAGACGCGAAAGCTCTTCGTTCAGGTACTTATCTAGACCTGCCTTGTTTTTGACCATATACTGGGGAAGTTTTGTCGTGAGCGTGATCTTATCACGAATACCGTTCTTCTCAATAACTTTTCCAAGAAGTTCTTCACTTCCGGGATAGATATATGCGGTGTCGAAGTAATTCACACCAAGTTCCAAAGCGCGAAGGATCTCCTTTTCGGCTTTGTCATAATCAAGTTTTCCGGAACTTCCGGTAAAGCGCATACATCCGAAGCCCAATATCGATATGTCTTTTCTGTACTGCATGGTCTTCCTCCGTCGTATCCTCAGCTGAAGCGGGCATTCTTATTTGCACGATTTTAGTATATCATGATATCAACGATCCAATGAATAAAAGGAGGCTGCATATGAGACAAATCACCCTTGGCAAAACAGAGATCACAGTTCCTCAGAATGCTTTTGGCGCGCTTCCGATCCAGCGCATCAGTAAAGATGACGCAGTCCGACTTTTAAGAAAAGCCTATGACGGCGGGATGCGCTTCTTTGACACCGCCAGAGCCTATTCCGACAGCGAAGAAAAAGTCGGCGCGGCTTTTGAAGGGATGCGCGATAAGGTGTTCATCTCATCTAAGACCATGGCCCTCACCAAGGAAAAGTTCTGGGAGGACCTTCACACTTCACTGGATCTTCTGAAAACGGATTATATCGATATTTATCAGCTGCACTGCGTGGCACGCTGCTACGGCGAAGGCGACGAGCTCTACGAAGCCATGAAGGAGGCAAAGAAGCAGGGCAAGATCCGTCATATCGGCATCACCGCCCATAAGATCGGTGTCGCGGAAGATATCGTCCGAAGCGGTCTTTACGAGACACTTCAGTTCCCCTTCTCCTATCTTGCGTCCGACAGAGATATTCAGCTCGTCAAAGACTGTGCCGAAGCGAATATGGGCTTTATCGCGATGAAAGGCCTTTCCGGCGGACTGCTCACCGATTCAAAGGCCTGCATGGCGTTCATGAGCCAGTACGATGCCCTGCCGATCTGGGGAATCCAGAGGCAGTCCGAGCTCGATGAGTGGCTCTCGTTTTTCAAAAATGAAATAACCATGACGGACGAGCTGAGCGCCGTGA
>JAFZBN010000009.1 GCA_017561715.1 Clostridiales bacterium
GACCCGGCTTCTTTCTTTCCTTCATACGTGCATCACGTGTGAGGAAACCGGCCTTCTTCAAGATTGCCTTGTAAGCTTCTTCATCTGCCTGAACCAGAGCACGGGAGATACCGTGACGGATAGCACCGGCCTGACCTGCGATACCGCCGCCGATTGCCTTACAGATGATGTCGAACTTGCCTTCTGTAGCAGTAGCTACGAGCGGCTGACGAACGATAAGCTTCAATGTATCGAGACCGAAGTACTCGTCCATATCCTTATCGTTGATTGTGATCTTACCTGTGCCAGGAAGAAGACGTACGCATGCTACAGCATTCTTACGACGACCTGTGCCATAGAAGTAAACTTTAGTAGCTTTCTTAGCCATGTAACTTATTCCTCCCTATATTATGCTTCGAAGTTCAGAACTTCCGGCTTCTGTGCAGCGTGCTCGTGCTCAGCGCCTGCATAAACCTTCAGCTTCTTAAACATCTGACGTCCGAGAGCGTTCTTCGGGAGCATACCCTTAACTGCCAGCTCGAAAGCCTTCTCCGGCTTTGTATCCATAAGCTTTCTGTATGTGGTCTCCTTGAGGCCGCCAGCATAGCCTGTGTGATAACGGTACATCTTCTTATCCAGCTTGTTACCTGTGAGAACGAGCTTGGAAGCGTTGATGACGATTACATAATCTCCTGTATCGATGAAAGGTGTGTATGTCGGCTTATTCTTACCGCGCAGAACAGTTGCGACTTCAGTAGCCAGACGACCAAGTGTCTTGCCGGAAGCATCAACTACGTACCATTTTCTCTCGATATTTGATGGTGTAGCAACAAATGTCTTCATAATGGACTTCTTCCTCCTAAAAAGTATACGCATAAAAAGCCCTCTTTTTCGGGCGCTTCCCTATAATATATGCGATAGGAGGTTATGTCAACACTTTTTCACGAAAAATCTCGAAGATTTTGCAAAATTCTTCAATTTTCGCCGTTTTTCTCGTTTATTTGCAACGGCCATTCATCATTAGTATACTTCTCATAATCCGGGCTTGAGTCCACGGAAGCGCGGAATATCAGCGTTCCGGACTTATCATACATGGAATACACCGTCTCCGAGTAGTACCAGATCGAGCTGATATACGGAGGCTGATGCTCGACCTGTCCCGTTATACGCTCAGATACGATCAGATAGGTATCACCATAGTCAATATACTCGCGTACCCAGCCGCCGTCAAAGTCCGAAAACATCTCATCATCGTCATAGAGCGGTTCCCCGTCCTTCACCCCGACGTACCTTCTGAAGTCGTGGTCGAATCCATCCGGAACGATCTCCTTTTCCATGATCTCCAGATCGTCGCTGATCACTACCCGCCAGTATGCCCTTTTGTACTTTTCATTCGATTCCGCGAAGTCCCCGTCAGTTGACTGCGACGCCACCTCCAAAATGAAGCCGTCCTCTGTTTTGCAGACATTTTCTATCTGATCGAAGCTGCTGCCGCCGATATAACGTTGGTGAACTTCATTTCCATTATCATCGATGGCCAGGATGTATATGTCTTCCCCGGCATAGTTCGCGAGGATCTCCTTTGATTCGTTTTCACCAAAGAAATAGTACACTCCGTCCTTTTCGATGCATTTTCCCAGCGCGCCGATCTTCACGCTTTCCAGTTTCTTGTCGAAAAGCACCTGACCTTCGGCATCGCACTTGATGATCCTCGAGTGGTATCCTGTCTCGAGCTGGTCTCTGCCCGGAATATAATGATCGTTATATCCGAACGCGAAGATGAATCCGCCGTCTTTCGTCAAAGTCACCGCTGACATGTCATACGCGGCATTGTATTCGACCTTATGCGACGCGAGAACTTCTCCATAGAGATCCATTATGATGACCGCACTCTTCTTTGAATCTCCGTCTTTTGACCAGATGGACCCAACTTTCACCAGCCTGTCGGAGCTCACGCTGACATTCCGGAATCTGTCCTCCGCGATGATCTCCCGAAACTCCTCCGGGACTTCTCCGACCTGCGCGATACTCTCCGTATGGCGCGTGTCTTCCGTGGGCTCTTCCGTCTTTTTGCCACATGCCGAAAGAACGAACGACAAACTGACAAGCGCGGCCATAAGGATGCTTCCGGTCGTCTTCGGAATTGAATGATTGCGACTGGTGCTTTTCGCGAGGAACATATGGGAGCCTCCTTTTCATCGTCAGATCGTCTTTCGGACTATTTCTATAGTCTATACTACTACGATAGTCTGACGAATGCAAGGGGCAGTTATTCTTTCTGACTCCATTCAGACGGAGAAATGATCTCGAACTTTTCGCAGACGGCATCAGCGATCTCCACCACGTTATCGGATTTTTTATGGACACGCATATAAAGGATCGTGTCTCCGCACTGATATATCAACGTATAATAGACATCATTCTCGTAGATGAGATACTGATACTCGTCCGCCTCTATGATCTCAGCATCAAATTCTTTCATTTTGACGGCTTTACTTTTGCAGAGCATCTTAAAATACATATTACCTTTGCCTGTTTCCTCCGATGTAACCATAAAGAAACAGCCGCCCTTGTATGGCATAGAATAGAAGAGTTGAGAGATCTTCATCGATGGGAACCTCTTCAAGCGATTGACTCCCGTTGTGTAAAACTCCTGAGCTTCTTTACCTGAACAGATAAGATACTTAAAGTCCGCGCCTTGTCGGGACGCATGGATATAATCTTCGACATTCTCCGTTTTGCAACTACTGAATTCGTCCATGACCGCTTCTATGTCGTCATAGGAGTATCCATTTTCTTTTTTCGTTTTTGATTTCAGAAAACACCCGGAACATACCAGAGTAGACAAAACAAGCATTCCTGCCACGGCTCTTCGAAAAGACCTCATATATACCTCCCCAATACCGATAAACGGAAAAACCGTTCATCACCTAAAACATAACCCAGATAGATTATATCATGTCGGGAAGTGAAAGAGTAAAAGGGAAGCTCAGAGTTCTTTTTCCATCACATAATCATCGCAGATGAAGCCGCCGCCGATGTCAGTCTTTTCTTCCTTCATGATGCGATATCCTCTGCGCAGATACACGCGGATAGAATTATAGTTATAACGGTTTACGAAAAGGCGGACCTTGTCCTTGCCCTTTTCGCGCGCGATCTCTTCGGCCTTATCAAAAAAGACATTGCTTCTTCTTTGGCCTCTGAACGGTTTCATGAGATAAAGCTTACTGAGCAAAAGCGCGTCCTCCTGCTCTTTGACGCCCATATATCCGATCGGCGTATCTCCCAGCACTTCGAGGAAATACTGATAGCCCTCTTCTTCGATCGCCTTATCGATCGCCGGCATGCTCTGGAACTTGTCGACCATGTAGTTGACCTGCTCCTGCGAGATGATCGACGGAAACCACTCATTCCAGATGATCTGCGCGAGAGACACGACCGCCATCTTTCTCGTCGGAGATGTGACCGGAAGGATCTTTACTTCCGAAAGCTGCTCGATGATCTTCGGGATCTCACCTAAAGACTTGACCACGACATCCGCGGCATTCACGTTCTGTCCGCCACTTGTAGGGTTATCGTAACCGATCGTGTACATACCGGCCATGCGTCCTGCCTGAACGCCCGCCGTGGAGTCTTCGACAACGAGGCATCGCTCCGGATCCACATCCAGACGTGTCGCTGCCAGAAGGAAGATATCCGGCATCGGCTTTCCGTTTTCGACTTCGGAGCCGCTTGCGAATACTTCTACATATTTCCAAAGATCCAGGTGATCGAATACCGCCTCCATGAAGTCCTGACGCGAGGACGACGCCACCGCGACACGGATGCCTTTTTTATGGCAGAATTCCAAAAGTTCGGAAAGACCCTCCGAACGCTCCAGTCCGGAGTCCGAAAGTCCCGAGACGTTCTTCTTCCACTGAAGTTCGACAAGATCTTCGACAGAAGCCGGGATATCGTACTTGATCTTCATGGCCGCCCACATATCTTCCGGGGATCTTCCCACAAACGGGCGGATCGCTTCGTAGGCACCCTTTGCGCCGTAGCTTTCGAGAATAGATGTGGTGGTCTGGTCGTGGTACGGTTCGCTGTCCAGAAGGACGCCATCCATATCGAAAATCACTGCTGAGATCATTTCGACTCCTCCATCATGTCGATGCCGGTCTCTTCATTCGGATAGTTTCCTGTGAAGCACGCGTCGCAGAAACGGTGCTGCGTATCTCCGATCAGATCTCCGAGCGAATCCACCTCGAGGTAGCCGAGAGAATCGGCACCCAGGATCTCGCAGATCTCCGGGATCGTATGCTGGCACGCGATCAGAAGATCACAGCTCGGAACGTCAGTTCCGTAATAGCACGGAGAGATAAACGGCGGGGAACTGATGCGGACATGCACTTCCGTCGCGCCCGCGTCACGGAGCATCTTAACGATATTAGCCATCGTGGTGCCGCGGACGATCGAGTCGTCGATCAGAACGACTCTCTTTCCCTTGACCGCTTCCGCCACCGGGTTCAGCTTGATGTGGACCGCTTCCTGGCGCTGGCCCTGCTCCGGCTTGATAAACGTTCTTCCGATATAGTTATTTTTCATGAAGCCGCGGACGGCAGGGATCCCCGCCTCCTCGGCAAAGCCGCTTGCCGCGTCAAGTCCGGATTCCGGAACGCCGATGACGACATCCGCGTCCACCGGGTGTTGACGGCAAAGAAGTCTTCCTGCCTGAAGTCTTGCTTCGTAGACACTCTTTCCGTCGATACGGCTGTCCGGACGGGCAAAGTAGATATATTCGAAAATACACATATTGCAGATGCCTCTGCAGTGTGTTCTGATGGAAGAGATCCCGTTTTCGTCGCACACGATGATCTCGCCCGGTTCCACGTCGCGCTCATATTTCGCGCCGACCGCGTCAAGCGCGCAAGTCTCGGAAGCAAATACATAGGAATTGCCGATCTTACCCATACAGAGCGGCTTAAAGCCGTACGGGTCTCTTGCTGCGATCAGTTTCTTCGGGCTCATGACAAGAAGCGCGTATCCGCCCTGGATGCGCTCCATGGCCTTCTCAACTGCCTCTTCAACAGAAGGTGCTTTTGTACGCTCTTTCGCGACAAGATACGCGATGATCTCCGAATCGACCGTCGTCTGGAAGAACGCGCCCTCTTCTTCAAGTTCGCGTCTCAGCGTGATGGCATTCGTGAGGTTTCCGTTGTGGGCAAGGGAAAGTGTACCTTTTACGTACTGGGTAACGAGCGGCTGCGTATTCTTCAGGATACTTGCGCCGGTCGTGGAATATCTTACGTGGCCGATGGCGATCGTGCCTTCAAGGGAATCGATGATATCGTGAGTGAACACCTCGGAAACGAGGCCCATGTTCTTCTGGCAACGGATCCACCCGTCGTTATTGATGGCGATGCCGCAGCTTTCCTGGCCTCTGTGCTGGAGAGCAAAAAGACCGTAGTATACGAGCGGCGCGATCTTCAGACCATCTCGGTCAAAGATACCAAAAACTCCGCATTCTTCGTGTCGGGAACCGATCACTCGAACATCACCATCCTTTTCGAGATTATTTTATGAAATCCCTCTTTTTCCTGTCAATGCGATATACTGATAAGAAATGAATGAAAAGGAGCTTCTTTTTCGTGGAATTCTGCTCAAAAAGCACTTTGCCCGCATCTTTTGATGCCTATTCCTCATGTCATCTGTGCCCGCGAAGCTGCGGATGCGACAGATCCGTGAAGACGGGCGTCTGCGGAATGACGGATGAACTTCGTATCTCGAGAGTCGGACTTCACATGTGGGAAGAACCCTGTATCTCCGGATCTTCCGGTTCAGGAACGATCTTCTTTACCGGCTGTAATCTCGGCTGCGTCTTCTGTCAGAACCACGAGATCTCACGAAGATTAAGCGAAAGTGAACGCGGCTCCTCTTCTTTCTTCGCGCTTTCCGGCCGCGCCTATACCGTTTCCGAGTTTTCTGATGCCATGCTTTCTTTAGAAAAGCAGGGCGCGAACAACATCAATTTTGTTACCGGCACCCACTTTGTTCCGCATATCGTCGAAGGAGTCCGTCTCGCAAGAGAACGAGGCCTCACCATTCCGACACTTTATAACTGCGGCGGCTATGAATCCGTGGAAACGATAAAGATGCTTGAAGGTTCGATCGACATCTATCTTCCCGACATGAAGTTCTTTTCGAGCGAGATCAGCAAGAAGTACGCCCATGCCGCAGATTACTTCGAGCGTGCAAAAGAAGCGATCGCGGAAATGGTCCGTCAGTGTCCGGAACAGGTCTTTGATGAAAACGGTATTATCCAAAAAGGCGTGATCGTGCGTCACCTCATGCTCCCGGGACTTCTCTTCGACAGTAAGCACATCCTCGACTATCTTTGCGAGACGTACGGAAACAGCATCACGATCAGCCTGATGAATCAGTACACGCCGATGCCGGGCGTTCCCGAGGAACTGGACCGTCCGGTCTCTTCGGAGCATTACCGTTCCATGATCGACCACCTGACGCTTCTCGGGCAGGAAAACGCCTTCATCCAGGAAGGCGGAACCGTCAGCGAAAGCTTCATTCCTGACTTTGAGTAATACGTCGGAGTGCCTCTTTTCATCCGCTTTTCAGGATTTGATATAATAGAAGAAGATTTGATCTGGATTTTTCAGAAAGGAACAGCTGCATGAACGACGAACTGCAAAACGTGGAGATCATTTCCGTAAGTCACGGCGATTCTACTCCGATCATTTACAGTCAGCCTGTACGCCAGTTTTCGAAACGTGTCCTTCACGGCGAAGATGAGGATGTCGATTTTATTCCGGAAACAGGCATGCGCATCTGGTACAACAACCAGTTCGGTAACTTCGCCGCGCATAAGCACGACGTTCTGGAGATCTGTATCCCGATCGAAAATGAATACAAGTATATCGTTGGCGGTAAATCCTATTCTCTGAATCCGGGCGATATCCTTTTTATCCCGCCGGGAATCCTGCACGAGATCGAGTGCCAGAACGAAGGATGCCGTTTCATCTATCTGTTCGTCGTGGATTTTCTCAATCAGTTTTACGAGTATCAGTTCCTTACGGATTTTCTCCGTGAGGTCCGTCTTGTGAATGAGACAACATACCCGTCTATCTACGGCAAGATCTATTCGACGTTCATGGAGATCAACGATCAGTACTTCATGTATGAAAACATGGTTCTTGAGATGCCGATCTACGCGCATCTTCTCAACATCTTCAGTCTGATCGCGTCTACTAACCCGCAGTGTTCTCCGATTCCTCTGGAAGACGTAAAGACGAAAGATAAATACGTTAAGTTTAAATCGCTCATCAATCACATCAACGTGCACTTCATGGATGAGATCTCTCTGGAATGGGCCGCTGATTACGTCGGCTTCTCCAAGTTCCATTTCGCGAGACTCTTTAAGGAGTACACAGATGTATCTTTCTATGAGTTCGTTCGTCACAGAAGAATGCAGGCCGCGAAAGTCCTTCTTCTCGATACCGACAAGACCATCACGGAGATCGCGTTCCAGACCGGCTTTAATAACCTCACCAGCTTCACAAGAAGCTTTAAGAGCGCGACGAACCTGACTCCTTCCGACTTCCGTCTTACAAAAAAGAAGACGACGGAAACGGCCGAAGAGATCAGCTGATCGTTTCTTCTTTGCAATTCACAAGGACAAAAAAAGGGCTTCCAAACGGAAGCCCTTATTACTGTTTGTTTCAGTAATCGATCTGTTGGAAGGGGATCAACCCTTAACGCTACCGAGAGCAACACCGGATACGATGTACTTCGAGAGGAACAGATAGATAACGATAAGCGGAAGCGCTGTCATCGACAAACCGATGTATACGCAACCATACTCTGTCTTGTACTGGTCCATACGGAGCAAGCTGACCATGATAGGCATTGTATAGTTCTTCGCCTTATTGAAAAGGATCATCGGGAGGAAGTAGTTATTCCAAGAACCAACGAATGAGAAGATAGCCTGTGTAGCCATAGCCGGTTTCATAATAGGAAGTACGATAGAGTTAAATGTGTGGAACTCACCGGATCCGTCGATACGGGCGGATTCAACGATTTCCATTGAAACAGAACCTTCGAGATACTGTTTCATGAAGAATACTGTCATCGGAGCTGCGATTGCAGGGAGGATCAGCATCAACTTGTTGTTGGTCAAGTGGAACTGATAGCATGCACGGTAGAAACCGATCATGGTAACAGTACCAGGAAGCATCATAACACCTACAACGAGGCCGAAGAATGCTTTCTTCAACTTCCACTGATATGCAAAGATAGCATACGCCGTCAAGCAGGAGAAGTAAACAGAAAGGATCGTGACACACGTGGAAATGATGAACGAGTTCTTCAAACCAACGAGCGGCTTAAACATGTTCTGTTTATTCAGTTTCTTGATGTTATCAGCCATGTACTTACTCGGAACAAGGCTGATAGAGGTCGATGTGATCTCACCAGTGGATCTTGTCGAGTTGATCAACATGTTCAGGAAAGGCCAAATGCTTAACAGAGCAAGGATGATGCAGACTACATAGATGACAGTCTTAAAGATAATAGAGTCTCTTGTTTTAGAGCTCATCGCAACTTGATTACTTGCCATATCTTACACCCGTCCTTTCTTTAATGCCTGTTTTCTAAGCTTCTCCATCTTAGCTGCATCCTTATCTCTCATGATGTAGAACAAGCATACAGAGAGGATAACGATGATAACGAAGAGAGCGATACTTGCTGCCGCCGCACGGTTGTACTTGTACGGCTGTGTGAATGCGTTGTTGTAGATAAACAGCGCAATGGTCTGTGTCGCGTTATCCGGACCACCTGAAGCCAGGAGGTAAGGAATATCGAACATACTCAAACCACCGATCATAGAGGTAACAAGTGTAAACAGCATAATCGGACGAACACTCGGGAGAGTGATTCGGAAGAATTTCTGAATACGGTTTGCGCCATCAATTTCAGCAGCTTCGAAGATCTCAGGATTGATACCGATAACGGCCGCAATCAATGTGATCATCGTAGAGCCGTACCACTGCCAGCACTGAACGAATTCAACGATAGCACGTGTATATGACTTTTTGTTCAGGAACTCGATCGGGTTCTTGATCAAGTGCAGGGACTTGAGGAGATCGTTGATAGGACCAACCGGGAAACCGAACAGAGCGCGGAACATGATCGCAACAGTTGCTGCAGTAATAATGTTTGGAAGGTAGAAAACTACCTTGAAGAAGCCCTGACCCTTTACCTTAACGCGGTTATCTGTGAACCAAGCGGAAAGGAGTAAAGCCAAAGTCAACTGCGGGATAAAATTGATAACCCATAGTCTTGCCGTTGTGATCAAGGAAAGAAGGAAGTAACTCATCTTACCAGAACCTCTTTTTTTGAAGAGGTACTTGAAGTTTTCAAATGGATCCTTCAGAAGCTTGAGCTTCGGAGGAACGATACCCTCGTGGTTAGTGAAACCGATGATGAGGGTGAAGATGATGGGATACAACGTAAAGATCGCAAATGCAACAATGAATGGGATGGCAAAAATGTACCCGTATTTAGAATAGCTTACGAGCTTTCTTTTATTCAATCAAAACACCACCGTTCATTCAACTTTAAAGTAGAGAAACGGGGCGGCGAAATACATTCGTCCGCCCCGAATCCTAGGTTACTTAATTAAGTTCAAATCAGTACAAAGATTATACTTCGATACCCATCTCAGCAACTTTGTCCTTGAACTCTGCAACTGCAGCGTCCTTGTCCTTTTCGCCAGCAGCGTAAGCCTTAGCCTGATCCTTGAAAGCGCTGTTGATTGTGGAGTCATACAGGCACTTGCAGTTACCATTAGCATAAGATGTAGCGTTAACGAAAATCTGGAAAGGATCCTGACCACCGAGGATGTCCATAGAACCGTCAGCGATCTTCATAACAGCCATAGAAGAAACTGTATCCTTTGTGCCAGCTTCGTTCATTGTACCGTTAGCCCATGCATACTGGAGACCATCCTGTGTAGCATCGAGTGTGATCCACTCAACGATCTTGGAGATGATTTCCTTCTTGTCCGGATTTGCGATAGCATCCTTGTTAGCAAGGAGCCAGGAACCGCCCCACCAGAAACCTACCGGCGGTGTGCAGACATTGTACTTACCCTTGAGAGTAGCTTCGTCTACAACGTGGTTAGCCATTACGTAGTTGATCAGCCAGCAAGGACCGAAGAAGCAGAATACCTGCTTTTCACCGGCACCCTTCATGTCAGCGTACCAAGCCTCAGACCAAGAATCTGTCTTGTTGGTGTAGTTGCCTTCATAGAGCTTCTTGGAGATGTCAAGGTAAGACATTCTGTTGTCGTCGATTGTGAGCTTCTTATCTGTTACCCACGGCTGAGCGGATGCTTTCTCGATAACGTTCCAGATATCGTCAGCACCGGAAACGATGGCATAGCCCTTTTCCTTCATCTTGTCAGCAACTTCCCAGAACTTGTCCCAGCTCTGAGAACCAGCACCGATAGCAGCCTCAACTTCTTCCGGAGTCTTAGCGCCGAGTACTTCCTCAGCAAGGTCTGTTCTGTAGATCATAGCACCACCAGTGCACTGATAGTTAAGAGCTACCAGCTTACCGTCAGCGTTTGTGCCGAGCTCCTGAACGTACTTAGCAACATCAGCTGTAGCGATCTTGCCCTGAACGTCGTCGATGAAATCATCGTACGGAGCAGCAAATGTGGAAAGTTCACCTACTGTGTAAGGCAGAATGTAGTCAGCCTCAGCAACGTAGAGGTCCGGAGCGTCAGAACCACCAGCAGCGAGAGCAGCGTTGAGCTTTGTCTCGTAAGCCTGGTTGTCGTTGGAGCTTACCATAGCTTCTACTTTGTACTTGGAAGCTACATCCGGGTTTCTCTTGAAGTACTCTTCGATCATGCCAGGAACCTCAGCACTCATAGCATAAACGTTAAGTACGATCTCACCGTCACCTACAGTCTTTGTCTCTGTTTCAGAAACGGTTGTGTCGCCTTCGCCGCCAGCAGCTTCTGTTGTGTCTGCCGGTGCGTCAGATGACTTGTTATCATCACTAGACTTACAACCAGCGAACATTGCAGCACACATTGTGAAGCAAAGAACACTTGCAATAATTTTTTTCATATCGTCCTCCTGATATTTGTAGATTTTTGACGAACAAGTCGCCAGTCTCTTGTAACTACATGTACATAATAACCATTGCCCCAACTTCTTTCTTTACAAAAGTTGCCACTTGAGATGTACTTTAGCGACATTTATTGCTATTTCGCGAGCGAAACGTTTCGCTCTTTAACATTATTTGTGGACTTTGATATAATCTTTTCGAAAAATAACCACTTCCTTTTTGAGGTATGTACATGAACGGTGCTTTTAATTCAGATAATCCCATGATGCGTCTTCTGACGAACTTCTTTAATCTGATGTTTGTCAATCTCTTATTCGTATTTACTTGTATACCGATCGTTACGATCGGACCTTCTCTCTGCGGCCTTTATAAAGTATGTCTTTGTATCGTAGGCGGCGAGGATACGGAAGTTTTCAAGACCTACTTTAAAGAATTCAAGGCCAGTTTCTGGAAAGGACTCGGCATGTGGATGATCATTCTTACCACCGGCGCGTTCTTTATTTATGAGCTTTACCTTATATATTTTCAGAATGATCGTCTTTCCGGAAACTTCTCTTTACTTCAGTATCCCGTATGGCTCATGCTGTTGATCGTGCTTCAAATCTTCCTTTACGGTTTTGCTCTTCTTGCTTCCTTTGAGAACAGTCTTAAGAAAACGATGATCAACTGTCTGCTTCTCAGCATCAAGAACTTCCCGATCACGATCATGCTTGTCGTCATCTGGATCTTCACCGCTTTTATCTATGCGAACGTTCCCGATATGCAGTATATGCTGATCGGCTTTGAGCTCTTCTTCAACTTCGCGCTTCGCGCCTACCTTTGTTCCATCTTCCTGCACAAGGCTTTCGGTCTGAAAAAGATCCGTTACAGAAAAGACGGATCGGAATATGAAGAGTCCTGGGAAGAGGAAGATGAAGATGAAGATTCCGATATTGATTCGGACAGCGACGAGGACGAAGAGATCGAAGAGGAAGGTTCCGATGAAGAGGACGATGACGGCTCAGATCCATCGGATGACGAAGAAACCGATACCGAAGAAAAAGAAAGCTCTGACGATTAAGTCAGAGCTTTTTCATTTCTGTCTTATGAAAAGAAGATGTACTCGATAAGTAAGCGGGTCTCTTCTTTTTTTTCGGAGAACGGGTTGACCATCAAGTAGTGTTTTTCGGTCGAATCGGAATACGCGGGCTCGAACATCGCTATTCCCGTTACAAGGATCGCGCAGGGAACTTCGTTTCCGCTGTCATCCGTCAGGTATAAGATCCGGTCTTTCTCCTTCAGGTCTTTTAACTGATCTTCGGAAAGTGTCTGACGCAGGTCGCCCACGGCGGATGCTCCGTACTCTTTGATCGAACGGGCATTTGTGAAGATCACATCCACGGTTCCGTCACGAAGAAGCGATGCCAGATTCTGGACACTGGCAGCCATTTCCGGATCGACATAAACGGAATCATCATTCTTCGGAGCAAAGAAGGAATAATCGACCCGGATCTTCTTGCCGATCGAAGACGCATAGTCTTTGAAGATATCTTCGGCTTCCTGGTGCGCGTTGACAAAAGCGATGTTGAGATAATCCTTCTTTGTTTCGGAAAGATAGGAGTGGATCATCGATACGATAACGAAGATGATGATCAGCGGGATGATCGCGTACCACTTGTAATATGTCCACAAGTGGATGACGGATTTCTTAAATCCCATCTCTTTTAAATTCAGTTTCGGTTTTTCCACACTCGGATCCGGCATGTCTTTTGTCCTCTCTTTTCTCGCTATCGATATGATAGCAGAATCCCGAAAAAGTGCAAATCAGGCGAAACCGTTTTCGATTTCGCCTGTTCTATATAATACCTATTATTATATATAGTATACAATTAAGTTTATTTGATTATTTGTTTTTGAATTGACGGAAAGAAAAAACTTGCTCTCGGGCAGTTTGCTGTATCTTCACGTCACTCCTCTGCGTTTTCCTTTGACGGAAGGATCGCAAACTTGATGATGCAGTCGCAGGCAACTTCATCACCTACCGAAGCGACACCGTGACCCATGCCGACCGGTCCGCGCAGCGCGGTGATCTCTGTTTTTAATGTCAGAACGTCACCCGGAACGACCGGACGCTTGAACTTGCACTTGTCAATCCCGGCAAAGACCGCGATCCTGCCCTTGAACTCTTCTTTGCAGAGGATCGCGACGGCACCTGTCTGGGCGAGCGCCTCGACCTGAAGGACACCCGGCATGATCGGCATCTCCGGGAAATGTCCCTGGAAATACGGCTCATCGTAGGTGATGCACTTTCTTCCGATCGCGTACTCACCTTCTTTATAATCTTCGATCGCGTCCACCAGAAGGAACGGGGAACGATGCGGAAGAATATCCATGATTTCTCTTGTGGTCAATGCTTTTGCCATAGTAGATACCTCAATAGTGTTCGTGCTTCTTACTCTTCGAAATGCTTCATGATGATGGAGGCGTTGTGGCCGCCGAATCCGAGAGAGTTACTCATCGCATAGTTTACATCCTGCTCGTAGGATTGTCCAAAGCAGTAGTTGAGATCCATCTCCTCTTCGGTCTCGGAAGAGCCCATGGTCTGATGGATAAAGCCCTCTTCACAGGACTTCGCGAGAACGATCGCCTCAATCGCGCCGGCAGCACCGAGGAGGTGTCCGGTCATGGACTTGGTGGAGTTGATCTTTACTGTCTTAGCTGCATCGCCGAGAGCGGTCTTGATCGCACGGGTCTCGAAAAGATCGTTGTGGTGAGTGGATGTTCCGTGCGCGTTGATGTAGTCGATCTGGCTCGGTTCGATACCTGCGTCCGCGATCGCGGCCATCATGGCGTGTGCCGCGCCGATACCGGATTCTTCCGGAGAAGTGATGTGGTAAGCGTCACAGGAAGCACCGTATCCGACCATCTCCGCGTAGATCTTCGCGCCACGGGCCTTCGCGTGCTCATACTCTTCGAGAACGATAACGCCGGCACCCTCGCCGAGAACGAAACCGTCACGGTTCTTATCAAACGGGATCGAAGCCTTCATCGGATCTTCGCTGAAGGACAGTGCTTTCAGCGCACAGAAACCGGCAACGCCCATCGGGCAGATCGCGGCTTCGGTACCACCTGCGAGGATGACGTCAGCTTCGTTATTCTGGATCGAGCGGAATGCTTCACCGATGGAGTTCGTACCGGATGCGCAGGCAGTTACGACATCGATGTTCTTGCCCTTAAAGCCGGTAACGATCGCGATATTACCTGCGGCCATATTACCGATCATGAGCGGGATGTAAAGAGGTCCGATCTTGTTCGGACCGAAGTCCAGAAGGCGCTTGTGCTCACGCTCTGTCGCCTGCATGGAGCCGACGCCGGAACCGACGATAACGCCGCAGCGGTAAGCATCTTCCTTTTCGATATCCACACCGGAATCCTTTACGGCCATGAGAGCTGCAGCTGCCGCATACTGGGAGAACGGTTCCATTCTCTTGGCGGTCTTGAAGTCCATGTATTCGTCCGGCTTGAAGTCTTTTACTTCAGCTGCGACCTTGGCTCTGTACTCGGTCGTATCGAACTTCGTGATCGGTCCGATGCCGACTTTTCCGGCCTTGATATTCGCCCAGAACTCTTCAACAGTATTGCCCAGCGGTGTGACCGCGCCCATTCCGGTTACTACAACTCTTCTCATGTTTTCTTACCTTCCTTTGTTTAAGTCAGCGCGAAAAGCGCCGTGATATTACATGCACATGCCGCCGTCTACGGTCAGCACCTGTCCGGTGATATAGTCTGCTTTTTCAGAAGCCAGGAAGCCGATCGCGTTCGCGATGTCTTCCGGCTTCGCGGTGCGCTTTAAGGGCACCATATTGAGGAATGCTTCTTTGACCTTGTCGGAAAGAACATCGGTCATATCTGTTTCAACGAAGCCCGGAGCTACGGCGTTAACGTTGATGCCGCGGGATCCGAGTTCTTTTGCCAGAGACTTGGTAAAGCCGATGATACCGGCCTTTGACGCCGCGTAGTTTGCCTGGCCGGCGTTGCCCTGAAGGCCTACGATCGAAGCAATGTTGATGATCTTACCGGATCTCTGCTTCATCATGATCGACGCACAGGTCTTGCTGAAGAGGAAGCAACCCTTAAGGTTGGTATCGATGACCGTATCGAAATCCTCTTCGCTCATTCGAAGGAGAAGTCCGTCCTTGGTGACGCCCGCGTTGTTTACGAGAACATCTACGGAACCGAAGGTCTCCTGTACTTTTGCGACAGCTGCTTCGACTTCGTCTTTTACTTTTACATCGCACTTAATGGCGATGGCGTCCACACCGTTTTCCTTGCAGGAAGCAACGGTCTCTTCTGCTTTTGCCTGGTTGCCGCAGTAGATGACGGCAACGTTCATGCCCATTCTACTGAGTTCAATGGCTGTCGCTCTTCCGATGCCGCGGGAGCCGCCGGTTACGATCGCAGTCTTGCTCATGCCTGTTCCTCCGCCTTTTCCTTGATGCGAGCGGCTACTGCCTTTACATCTTCGAGTGTCTCGACGTTAAGGATCTCAACATCGGACAGTGTCTTCTTTTCAAAACCGGAGATGGTCTTACCCGGACCGATCTCGATGAATGTATCTACGCCGGACTTTGCCAGAGCTTCGATATCCTGCTGCATACGAACGGATCCGCTGACCTGCTTTTCGAGAAGATCCGGGATCTCCTTAGAATCGTTAACGAGGCCGCCTGTAAGGTTTGCCGCGTACGGTACTTTCAGATCGGAGAACTCGACTTCGTCGATGACGGAACGAAGTTTTCTTCCTGCCGGCTCCATGATCGGAGAGTGGAACGGACCACTGCACTTCAGCGGGATAACTCTCTTTGCGCCCTTTTCTTTCAGGACTTCGCCGGCCTTCTCAACTGCTTCCTTATAACCGGTGATAACGATCTGGCCCGGGCAGTTGAAGTTGGCGACATATACGCCGTCGATGCCTTCGATCGCGGCGCGGAGGTCTTCTTCACCCATGCCGATGACCGCGCTCATACCGCCGATATCCGGAGCCGCTTCTTCCATGATCTTGCCTCTTTCGGTAACGAGTTTGATCGCGTCCTCAAAAGACATCGCGCCGGAAGCAACGAGTGCCGTGTATTCACCGAGGGAAAGTCCGCATGTCGCGTCAGGTTCGATGCCTTCTTCGCGGAGAGTCTCGGTTGCCGCCATACATGCTGTAAGGAGGCAGACCTGTGTGTACTTGGTCTGGTTCAGTTCTTCTTTTTCGTTGAAACAGAGATCCGGGATGTCGTATCCGCTGATCTTACTTGCCTTATTGAAAAGGTCACGAGCGGATCCGATCTGCTCGTAGAAATCCTGCATCATTCCGTTTTTCTGGGCGCCCTGGCCCGGGTACATAAATGCGATCTTCATTATTTCTTACCTCCTAAAAGTGCTTCTGCCTGGTCCATCATGGAGACCATTCTGTCCTTTACGGTCATCTGTTCTTTGAGAAGACCGGAGATCTGACCTGCCATGAAGGAACCCATGTCCTTATCACCGTCGAGTACTGCTTTCCGCAAAGAACCGAGCGAGAGCTGCTCAAGTTCGTCGAGGGTCGCTCCGTCTGCTTCCATCTTCAGATAGAGCTTGGTCAGCTGGTTTCTGATCGTTCTTACCGGATGACCGGTCGATCTTCCCGTGACCTTGGTATCGATATCACTGGCCTTAAGGACCAGATCCTTGTAGTTCTGATGAATGTTTGTCTCATCGCAGGGGATGAAGCATGTGCCGCACTGAACGCCCTCGGCACCGAGCATGAAAGCTGCCGCGATTCCTCTTCCGTCTGCGATACCGCCTGCGGCGATGACCGGAATGGAGAGTGCGTCAACGACCTGCGGAACCAGTGTCATTGTGGTCAGTTCGCCGATGTGTCCGCCGGACTCTGTTCCCTCGGCAACAACTGCGTCTACACCGAGCTTTTCCATTCTCTTGGCAAGACCTACGGAAGCAACTACCGGGATGATCTTGATGCCGGCTTCCTGCCACTTCTTCAGATATCTTTCCGGGGAACCCGCGCCTGTTGTGATAACTGCGACCTTTTCTTCCGCGAGGACATCCGCGATCTCCGGAGCGTGCGGATTCATGAGCATAACGTTTACGCCGAACGGCTTATCTGTGAGTTCACGGCAGGACTTGACCTGGTTTCTTACCCACTCCGCGTCAGCTCCGCCGGAACCGATGATGCCAAGTCCGCCGGCATTACTTACCGCTGCCGCCAGATGGAAATCCGCGACCCAGGCCATACCGCCCTGGATGATCGGGTACTCAATATTCAGAAGTTCAGTGAGTCTCGTTTTCATGTGATTCTCCTTTTTATGTAGATCAGATCTCTGTCTGGAAAGCGCCCCAGATCAGACCTGCGCCGAAACTTGAAATGACGACCTTCTTCTTGCCTTCGCCGAGTTTTCCGGCCTTTTTCATCTCGTCAAGAAGGATCGGGATGCTGGCGGAAGAAGTATTTCCTGTATTTTCGATATTCATCGGGAACTTTTCGATCGGCTGCTTTAAGTGCTTGGCGACCGATTCGATGATACGGCGGTTGGCCTGATGGAGGATAAAATAATCGATCTCGTCAGGGTCAGTGCCGGTCTTAGTAAGAAGATTGTCGATGACTCTCGGGACTTCGGTAACGGCAAACTTAAATACCGTCTGACCGTCCATGTTGATGTAGTTGGACTTGATGAATTCCGGAGTCTTCTCTCTTCCCTTTTGCATATAAGATTCGCAGCGCAGACATTCACCGCGCTTTCCGGCAGCGCGCATGATCGCGTCGTATCCGACATTCTCGTCTGCCTTAAGTACGACGGCTCCCGCACCGTCTCCGAAGAGGATGCAGGTTCCGCGGTCTTCAAAATCAACGTAGTTCGTGAGGTTTTCCGCACCGACGACCAGCGCGCAGTTGACCATTCCGGAGCGGATATAGTTCTGGGCGGTAACGAAAGCCGTGATGAAACCCGGGCAAGCCGCGTTCAGATCAAAGCACATCGCGTTGTCCGCGTCGACAGCTGCCTGCACACATGCGGCAAGTGCCGGGAAAAGAATATTCGGAGTTGTGGAGGCTACGACAACAAGGCCGATCTCACTCGGGTCGATCCCCGAATCCTTCACTGCCGCTTTCGCCGCAGCGATCGCCATGCTCTCCGTCGTATCCGTCTTCGGATCGGAGATGTGGCGGGTCTTGATGCCCGTACGCTCTGTGATCCACTGATCGTTTGTTTCCACGATCTTTGCCAGATCATCGTTTGTAAGTACGTCTTTCGGCAAAAAGCTGCCGATACCAATCACCCGGCCGAAACCATTTTGAAGTTCAGTGGATGAATTTGTATTGCTCATAAAAATTACTTTGCCTTTCAAACTATTTTACATTCAAAATATATTCCTTATATACTTTATTGTCAATACGGGTTTCTTGACAATTGGGCTTGCGCAAAGCGCGGGCGCTGGTTTTTAAGGGTTTTTACGGAATTGAAAAAAGGTGTTGACAGAACCCCTGACCGCGAATATAATATTCACGTTGACCTCAAACGCGGGATTAACTCAGTGGTAGAGTGTCACCTTGCCAAGGTGAAAGTCGCGAGTTCGAATCTCGTATCCCGCTCCACTTAAAAAGCTCCGAAGATATCGGAGCTTTTTTGTTACCCTTTTTGTTTTAGATCAGTAAGTCGGAGATCTCTCTTCTTCCCTTCTCGCCGAAGTTATCTTCAGCTTGGGAAAGGTCATATTCGATCAGGCCTTCTCTTCCTCGTTCCGCTTCGATGAGCTTCTGTCCGGACTTTCCGAAAAGCACCGTCGGCGCGGTCTGGTTCGGGGCGATCGTATTCGCGGAAAGGATCGGGCAGACATTTTCGACCGCTCTTGTCTGCAGATGCCCGCTGATCATGTAGTAGCGATCCGGATCGTCCGCGTCGGTGACGTCATAGAACAGCACGATATCAAGATCCGTCTTTCTCCGATAGAGCTCGCGGAAGTATTCCGGGAAACGCACTTCAAAGCAGATCCTCAAACCGATCTTAACCCCTTTGTATGTGAAGATGCCGTCTTTTTCACCCATGGCGAAATTGTCGCGGTCCCATCCCCAGAGCGCCCTTTTGTCGTAGTTGACACGCTTTTTCCCGGGGATAAAGCACGATGCTCTGTTATAGATCCTGTCGTGGTCTTCTTCGATCAGGCCTACGACAAACGCGACACCTGTTTCGTCACTGAGTTTGGAAAATGCCTTGCACGCTTCTTTTACCGCGGAACGATCGACGTCTTTGGAAGATGCCATGTCTCTCGGCGGATAGCCGGTCAGCGCGCACTCCGGGAACACCAGAATTTCCACGCCGCGGGATTTTGCCTCCCGCACCGCGCTTTCGATGGTCGTCATATTCTTCCGGATATCGGATGAAACCGCAAACTGATAAGCTGCTATCTTCATAGGCATTACCTGCGGTCACTTGTCCTGTACGATCGAAAGGATCTTCTCGCAGGAAAGTTTTCCGCCGAAAAGATCCAAAGCGGAGCCGACCGTGACGTTCACACGTCCGCCCGAAACTTCCTTGATCGCGGAGATGTCTTTATATGTGTGGATGCCGCCGGCATAGGTGACCGGGAGTCCTTCGTACTTTGAAAAGATATCGAAGATGTCGCGGTCCGGGCCTGCGGCCTTACCCTCGACGTCGACTGCGTGAACTAAATACTCCGAACAGTACTTTTCGAGCTTTTTAAGAAGTGACGCGGTCAGCTTCGTTTTCGTAAACTTCTGCCAGCGGTCGGTCACGATATAGTATTCGCCGTCTTTTTTCCGGCAGCTCAGATCGAGCACGACGTGTTCTTTTCCGACTGTGGAGACGAGCTTTTCAAGGTTCTCGTAATTGATCTTCCCGTCCGAGAAAACATAGGAAGTAACGATGACATGGCTTGCGCCTTCTTTGATAAAAGCACCTGCGTTTTCGGCGTTGATGCCGCCACCGACCTGAAGTCCTCCGGGGTACGCACGAAGCGCCTCGACCGCCGCTTTTCGACTGGCTTCGTATTCGGGGGTACCGGCTTTATTGAGCATGATGATGTGCCCGCCGGTGATCTGAAGTTTCTTATAGCATTCGGCAAAAAAGCCCGCGCCGCGCTCAGACACGAAGTTCTCCTTCGCGCCGGAATCGTTCAAGGTCCCTCCGACGATCTGCTTGACCTGGCCGTTATGAATGTCGATACACGGGCGGAATTCCATATTACTTCTTATCGTCCTTCTTCTTCGGGACCTTGTTCGTGAAATCGTGGAACGGGTCCTGGATGTCGTTGATCTCGCCGCCGAGACGACGGATCGCGGAAAGTGCTTCGTAGAATGTCTCACGGTCGATCGTGTGGGTATTTCTGTCGAGATAGCCCTTAAGAAGCGCGATGCCTCGCGGATCGCCGTAGTCGCCGATGCAGATGACGGCGATGACTTTGGACTTCATGCGGCGGAAGCCTGCGCGAAGTGCCTGGTAGATCTCATTGTCCGGCTGCTTGATGCCGACATGTGTCAGGATGATCATCATGTCTTCATAAGGACCGGTGATGTTTTCGTCCGAACGGTTCAAAAGGAAGTCGATGAGTGTCGGGACGCCCTTAGATCCGAGGCCCAGCATCATGACTTTTACGGAGTCCGCGATATATTCCTGTGTGCTGGAAAAACTGCAGAACTGGGTAAGAACAGGTTCCATCGCCGGTTCATATTCGGCGGAACCGAAGAAACGGATCGCAGCGACGCACGGCTGGAACTTAACGAAGAACTCGTTTTCGTCTTCACCTTCGGCAGGCTCCCACGGAGTTTCCATGACCATCTTCAGAAGGCGCTCACAGGCAGGCTCGCCAAAAGATTTCAGACGCTCGACCAAAGGAGACGGTGTCGCCTCATCGTCGATGATCTTTGCGGATTCGTTAAAGGAAGCAAGCGCCTCTTCCAGATCCATCGCGGAGATGAACTCCTCGCCGGTCTTTCCGTCGAGATAGTCTTTCGGCTCTTTCCAGAAAGGTTCTGTGTTCTGTTCGATATATGGGCGGAAATCCTTAAAGTGCTCCGCCATCTCAGCTTCCGTCGGACCCTCGCTGGAAGTTACCTTATCGGCAAACTCCTCGCAGACCTTCGAAAGTCTTTCGTTAAACTCGGAAAAAAGTCGTGTCGTGCAATCCATGTCGCACCTCCCCGTTCTTGTTACGTAAGCATTATAACATCTTTTTCGCCCGCTTTAAGTTTCATTTAAGGTTCGCACGCGATAATGAGATCGTAAGGAACGCATATCTCCTTAAACACCCAACATTATACCCTTGTCAGGCTGTCCCGGATCCCTTGTGGGGCAGCCTTTTCCTTTGCGAAAAGCACTTGCCGCGCGCGCCTTTGGCTATGCTATAATGCATGTACATATCTTTAGTAGAAGGAGGCTCCCCATGAAAGTTTTATTACTTAACGGAAGTCCGACGACAAACGGAAATACCGCGCTCGCTCTTTCTGAAATGGTGAAAGTCTTTGAAAAAGAAGGCATCGAAGCTGAAGTCGTTTCCATCGGAAAACAGAACATCCGCGGATGTGTCGCCTGCCGCTCCTGCGCAAAAACAGGAAAGTGCGTATTCGATGACGGTGTCAACGAGATCGCCGAGAAGTTCGAAAAGGCAGATGCTCTGGTCGTTGCAAGTCCGGTATACTATGCCTCCGCAAACGCGACGCTGATCGCGTGTCTCGACAGACTCTTTTTCAGTTCGCATTTCGACAAGCGCATGAAGGTCGGCGCAAGTGTTGTCGTAGCAAGAAGAGGCGGCTGCTCGGCCACCTTCGACGAGCTCAATAAATACTTCACGATCAGCGGCATGCCGGTGGCCAGCAGCCAGTACTGGAACAGCGCGCACGGCGGCGCTCCGGGACAGGCCGAAGAGGATCTCGAAGGTCTTCAGACCATGAGGACCCTGGCCAATAACATGGTATTCCTGATGCGCAGTATCGAACTCGGAAAAGAAAAGTACGGTCTTCCGGAGCAGGAAGAACACCTTTGGACCAATTTCATTAACTAGGAGAAAAGAACTATGGTAAAGCACGTAATCATCTGGACATTAAAAGACGAGTATTCAAACGAAGAAAAGGCAGCGATCAAAGCAGAGATCAAGGCCGGACTTGAGGGTCTTATGGGTAAGATCGACGGACTTACCGACATCAAGGTTTATACCGAAGGTCTCGAAAGCTCTAACGGCGACCTCATGCTCGATTCCACATTCGTTTCCGAGGAAGCGCTGAAAGGCTACGCCGTACATCCGGACCATGTCGCCGTCGCTTCCGGTAAAGTCCGTCCGCACGCGAAGATCAGAAGCTGCTTTGATTTCGAGATCTGATCTTATCTTCAGGGTCACGCAAGCCTGCGCCCGACCGAAAAAACAAGAGAAACAAAAAGGAGTTGTCTTCTGACAACTCCTTTTTCATTTGGAGGCACCACCCGGATTTGAACCGGGGATAAAGGTTTTGCAGACCTCTGCCTTACCACTTGGCTATGGCGCCGTTTTTCTAATCAGCGTATGAAATGATAACACCAAACAAGCCCTTGCGTCAAGTATTTACACGAAAAGCGCTTCGCTTCCGTGATCGTTTTTTCTTATCAGCATTTTCCCGCGATACGTGTAGGCAGATTTGCCATGGCTTCCTGCGCGGTCTTTGAAAGAAGAAGCTGCCCGATCACGCCGATATCCGGGCGCGGAAAGATAAACGGAAGATCCGTCTCGCCGAGTCCCGGACGAACCGGAAACGCGAGCTTTTCTTCTTCAACGGAAAACTCCGCCTGAACGCCAGGCTTATTTCCTCTGGCGTCCACACGGACCCATCTTCCGAGAGATTCGAAATAGATGGCGTTGAGGCCGTGAAGGATCAGCGGCGACTCTTCATCGTTCTCATCAAGACGTAAATACTGATAGCAAAGTCCCGAAGGGATTCCCGCCGCGCGAAGAAGCGCGCAGAGAAGGTGCGATTTACCGAAGCAAAGGCCGGTCCTTTTGTCGAGGACATCGGAAGCGCGCAGGCAAAGTTCTTTTCGACCCGCGTCATTACTGTGGGAGATCTCGTCTCTGACGAAGCGGAAAGCACGCGAAGCGAACTCCATCTCGGGATCCATATACTCCATCGCTTTTCCGTCGGAAAGATCCTTCATGATCGTCTCCATGAAATAGTTTGAAAGATAAGCGACCTTGATATGGTTGTGGTTGATATATTCGCTGACTTCTAAGTATTCGTCGAAGCTATCCGCCTTGGTGATCAGTTCCATTTTCGTTCCTCATTTCACGTCTTTCGGGAAGAAGAATCGTCTTCCGTCTTTTTCAATTATATCAAAGTCGGTCTCATAAACCGAGGAAATCTGATCTGCGGTCATCACGTCGCGTGTCTCTCCCTTGCTGACGACTTTTCCGTCCTTCAGAAGGATCGCCCGGTCGCAGAAACGCTCGACCATATTGAAATCGTGCATGACGACGACCACGCTGAGATCGCCCTTTTCGACCCGTTTGTGCAGCACATCCATGATGGCGATCTGATGTTTGATATCGAGGTTCGACGTCGGTTCGTCCAGAAGGATCCACGGCGTCGTCTGGGCCAGAGCTCTGGCGATCAAAGTCCTCTGGCGTTCGCCTCCGGAAAGCGACAGGAAGTTTCTGTTTCGAAGTTCGAGGACACCTACCGTCCGCATCGCGTCTTCCGCGATCTTTCTGTCTTCTTCCGAATCGCCGTCCCAGGTTCCCTTATACGGATACCTTGCCATGAGTACGACTTCTTCTACGCTGAAAGCACTGTCCCCGTTACTGTTCTGCGGGACCCAGGAGATCTTTCTGCTTCTTTCTTTCGGAACGTAGTCGTTCGTATCTTTTCCGTCTATAAGTACCGCATTTTCCGGGCACTTGATCTGGGCCAGGATATGCTTAAGAAGCGTCGTCTTTCCCGAACCGTTCGGTCCGAGGAGCGCCGTCATATGTCCTTCGGAAAAGGTATAGAAAACCTCCGAGAGGATCGGTTTTCTTGCGGTACCGGGCTGATACGTAAGGGCTTTGACTTCGATATCGGAACCGGTGCTTTTCGAAACGGAAGATTCATTCATTGCCATCAGTCACGCTCCTCCCTTCTTCTTTCTTTCCACAGAAGGTAGAGGAAGAACGGTGCGCCCGTCACCTGCGTGATCGCACCGACGGCGACTTCTGCAGGCGGTGCTGCCGTTCTGCTGATCAGGTCGCAGAGGATCATGAAGATCGCGCCGCCCAGAAGGGACAGCGGGATGAGCCTTCTGTTCTTCGGACCGACGAGAAGGCGCATGATGTGCGGGATGATCAGACTGACAAATCCGATGATGCCGCTGACCGAAACACTGGCCGCGACTAAAAGTGATGTCGCCACAACAGCGATCGTACGGGTTCTTTTTACGGAGACACCCATGCTCTGCGCTTCATGATCACCGAAGCTCAGAAGATCGAGATCTCTTCCGAGGATCGTAAAGCACAGCACCGCGCCGACCAGCACGATCGCCATAAAGCCGACCTTGATCCAGGAAGCGGAAGAAAAGCTTCCGAGCATCCACAGATAGATGTGTTCTAGGCGGTCTCTCTTTTTCATCATCAGGAGAGTGATCGCGGCCGTCAGCATCGACGAACACGCGATGCCGGCAAGAAGTATCCCCGTGACCGAACGCGAAGTCGCGATCCTCGCCACACGGAAAACAAGGAGCATCGTGAGCATCGCGCCCGCAAATGCGAACATCCAGATGCTGCTGATGCCCGAGACGGTAAACGTGATACCGAAGGCGATCGCGACTGCGGCGCCAAACGCCGCACCTGACGAAATGCCCAGCACTTGCGGATCCGCCAGTGGATTTCGAAAAAGCGCCTGCATGACAACGCCCGCGGCAGCAAGACCACCACCGACAAGACCCGCCAGAAGCACACGCGGAAGACGGATATTCCAGATGATGAGTTTATTCGCGTTAGGGATCCCCTCCAGGAGTTTCTCCTTATTCACGAAGGGAAGCTTCGCCAGCACGATACGCGCGCTCTGCGCAAACGGCACGGGTACCGCGCCGACGGCAGAAGCCCAGATAACAACAATGACCAGAAGGAGCAGCAAGCTCCCTCCGGTCAATGTCAATGTCGATTTTTTAAGCGGTTCTTTTTTCATAAACTGCTTCCGATTATGGTTTTCGGAGATTTCCTCCGGTAAGATCTGTTATGCTGCCTTTTCAGCCTCGAAGCACTCCGGGAAGATCAGCTTCGCCAGCATCTCAACCGCGTCTGCGTTTCTTGCGCACTGACGATCGAGGGTATCTGTGCTTTCCAGAACGATCACGTTGCCTTCCTTAACAGCTGTCAGTTCAGAGTAAGGAGCTGTTGTCTGGAACATTCCGTCTGCCCATGCAGGGATGATGATGATGTTAGGATCACGTGCGACGAGATCTTCAACGTTATATACCCAGCCGGTCGCGTTTGCAGCGATGTTTTCAACACCAGCCTTGGTCAGGATATCGTTTACGAATGTATCGCCTGTAGCTGTGTAGTCGCCGCCTTCACCGAAGCCTACTACATAGTAGACGGTCGGCTTCGCCGTGTTGTCCTTGATCGCTTCCGCGACAGAAGCGATCTTTTCCTTCATTTCGGAAACAACTGTCTTTGCAGTATCTTCCGCATTTAAGATCTCGCCGAGCTTTTCGATCTTGCTGTAAACGCCGTCAACCTTTGTCTCATCGCAGAAAGCAACGACAGTGACACCGAGTTTTGCAAGTTCATCATAGTTGTCCTTAGAGATCATGGAATCGACAAGAACGAGGTCCGGCTGTGCGGCAACGATCGTTTCAAGATTCGGTGTATAGAGGTCTTCGAGAACTACCGGGACCTTTTCCGCTTCTGCCGGATAGTTGCAAAGAGCTGTGCGGCCTACGAGGCAGTCGCCCTTACCGAGAGAGAACACCAGTTCCGTCATTGCCGGGCTGCATGTAACGATCTTCTTCGGTTCTTCCTTGATGGTGACTTTCGTGCCATATCCGTCAGTGATCTCCAAGGGATACTGTGTCTGCGCCGCTGTTTCAGAAGCCGCTTCTGTCTCTTTCTTTTCTGACTTCTTACAAGCAGAAGAAGCAAAGACAAGTGCGACGACAAGAGCCAGGCTCATTGCCTTCAATACTTTTTTCATGGTTTTCTCCATTTCCGTCCCTTTCCCATCCCCGAAAAGAACTAAAAACAATAAAACTCACCGGCAGGTCTCCTGGCTTACCCGTTTCCCCTCCGTCCGTGCCTTCTCAGCCGATCTCATGATCAGCCAATGACTTTTTCGGACTTTGTACCGGGTTACAGTAGTGGGGGCTGCTGCGGATCTTCACCGCATTCCCTATTCTCCTCTTTTACGAGGCACCGGCGGCCACATGTTCATTATACAAAAATCGCCTGCCATTACAACGAATGCAGGCGATTTTCGCTACTATGCACAAAACGTTTCCCGATGCCCGAAAAGCACTTGTACGGCGAAAAGTCACTCATAAAACTTCTTACTGATCTCGAGCACTTCCGCTTCCGCTTCGACAAATGCCTCGACGACCTTCGGGTCGAAGTGTTTGCCGGCTCCCTCCTTGATGATCGACATGGCCTTTTCAAAAGTGAACGGTTCCTTGTAGCTTCGTCTGGAAAGAAGCGCGTCGAAAACGTCCGCGACTGCCATGACTCTTGCCGAAAGCGGGATCTGCTCGCCTTTAAGGTGATCCGGATAGCCGGAGCCGTCCCACTTCTCGTGATGGTAATGCGCCATCTGCTTGGCCTGTTCCAGATATCCGATCTCCTCAAGATTGGCGATCGCCTTCTCGATGATCTCGTAACCGGCATACGCATGCCCCTTCATGATCTCGTATTCTTCATCCGTAAGTTTGCTGTCTTTGTTTAAGACCGCATCCGGGATATTGATCTTTCCGATATCGTGAAGCGGCGCCGCGCGGACGACATTGTTAATATATTCATCCGTCAGTATATCCGCAAACTCGCCTTTCTCACGGAGTTTGTTCAGGATGATCCTGGAGTATTCCGCCGTCTTTCGGATATGGTCGCCCGTACACTTGTCCCGGCTCTCGATCACATCCGCGAGCACCATGAGGAGGCCGCCCTGAAGCTTGTTGATCTGCTGGGTCTTTCTTCGACTCTCCGTCAGGTAGCGCATGCTTTCTTCCGTCGTATGCGCGTACGCCGAATAAAGATTTTCGATCTCATCACCGGTCCTGATCTGCAGTGATTTGATCCTTTCGACACTTTCATCTCTTTCTTCCGTCGATGTGAACGCAAAAGAACTTGCGCCGTGCGACATGGAATTAAGAGGGAAGATAATGTGGTAATCCGCAAGCCATACAGCCAGGCAAAGTACCATGATGACGATACCGAGGAACAGCGAGATCTGCTTGGCGAGATACGCGCGCATCAAATTTTGCATCTCGCTCATCGAAATATCTACGCACGAGTAGCAGACGCATTTGCCGTTACTGTCATACATCGGTTCATAGATCGACAGCACCCATCCGAAACGAGTGTCATTACTTACCGTCGGTTCGACCTCACGTCCGGCAAGAAAATCGTCCAGGTGCTTTTCGATATCGTCCGGATAGGAAATAACGACACCCGGCTCATTAGCCTTGACCTCTTCCGTATCCATATCGAAAACGACATGGCAGCCGTCTTCCTTGATCTGATAAACGTACATGAACTGGATATTCTCCGAACTGATAAAGGTCAGCCGGAGCTGTTCTTCGACTTCTTTATATCCGGGAGCCGCGCGCTTCAGAAGAAGATAGGTATCGACCATATCCGGATCGATACAGTCTTTCTGGTATTTGACGATACCCTTGGCGAACTCGGAGTGATCCTGGATCGTCGTCTCTCTGTAAAGAGAATAACCGATCGCGATCGATACCGCGGCAATCATCGTGACCGCTACGGATATCAGAAGCACAAGTTTAGACCGAAGCGAGATCTGTCGTACCTTCGTCCGGTTGATATCGTTGAGTTCCTTTTTATCCAGAGGCTTCTGGCGCCAGCCATGGATCAGGAGGTTCTGGATCACGGAATCCGGAACGACCCAAAGCGCCAGACCTGCGGCAATAACAGTGATCGTCTTATCTCCGATATCGATGATGAAATCCGCGGAGATCTGTGAAAGAAAACGACTGGAGAACACATGCGAATGGAACCAGATGGCTAAGTCCGCGGTGACGCCTTCTCCGGCAAATCCGAAAAGGAACCACGTCATGATCGAGCCCAGACCGCCTCCGATCGCGGCAAGCACCAGGATCAGCGGAATGACATTTCGCTTCTTTAAGCCGTCACGCGTAAACATCGTTGTCGCCACGGCCATCATGACATTCAGCGTGCCGTAATAGATGGAATTCCAATCGCTTAGTGATTTAAAAACATTGGTGAAAAGCCCGACGATGATGCCCGGCAAAGATCCGCCGACAGCAGCCGCCAGAACGGTGCCGACCGCATCCAGATAGAACGGCCATCCCTGATTGGCACTCAATTGGGATAATCCGACATTCAGGGCGATACCGAAGACACTCAAAACAACCAGTTCGATCAGGCGTTTGAGATGGTCAGAGCCTTTATTGATAACTCTTTCAGTCATACCCCCTCCTCAATGTGGAGATCCTCACTCCACGGTAAGACCTGTAAAGCTCGTTCTCATCGAGATACTCGCATTTTCGCTATCATCTGCTCTCATTATAGCAAGGGCGCCCACCGATAACAATAAAGAATCGGATGAGCGCCACTTGCGTTCAAAAATTTTTACTTTTTACGATTATCTTTGACTTCCGTCAGAGATCACTTGTCCAGGACCCTTGCTGCCAGAACGTAGATGAACGGCGAGTTCCAATAGATCGCAACCTCGTTGATCGAGTAAGCAGTATCGTTATCGCAGTAGCAGCGGGCCGGAGCCATTCCCGTAAGGAGAGACAGCGCGTACGGATCTTCCGGCTTACCGTTCGGTCCGCCGACGACCATACCCGGAACCGCGTGTCCGGCTACCTGAGACGGACGGTGGTGCGGGTTCTCCGCGGCGTGCTCGCCGAAGCCTGTCAGGAAGCTGTAACCGCAGCAGTTCATGCCCATGATGTAGTCGACCTGATAGTCCGCCAGATCCTTGTACTCCTGGTTGCCTGTGAGCTTATATGCCAGGTTGTAGATGATCGCGTTGTTGCTGATCGTCAGGTTACTGCCCCAAGGATAGTTCGCGCCCATCGGAGAGAAGTAACCGTCACGGTTTGCGTTCATCATATCGGTATCGGCTTTTTCAAGAACACGTGTCTTCAGCGTCTCTGTGAAATCCGCGTCTGTCGCGAGAGAAGAATCTGCTGTCAGGTACGCGTGTACACCATAGAAGCCCATCTCGATCCAGCCGAGGCCGAGCTCCATAGCACCGGAATAGAGTTCTTTTGCCTTATCCAGATAGGAAGCTTCGCCTGTTGCCAGATAAAGTTCCATAGCTGCCCAGAAGAATTCATCCTTATTGCTTGCGTCCGGATATTCACCGGTCGCGACATCGGAAGGATTCGTGAATCCTGTTGTATCGGCCGCTGCGTTTGCCACCATGTACTCATAAGCCTTCTTCGAAGCTTCGAGGCATGTGTTCGCAAAGTCTGCATCGTACTTTTTGTACATAACGGATGCTTTTGCCATTACCGCGGCAAAATCACCTGTCGCCGTCGTGGAGATCGGCAGGACGAGGAGCTGCTCTGTCTCTTCGTTCGGCTTGACCGTAGCCGGGAAGTTCGCGCAGGTCACCTTGTGGTAAACGCCGCCGTTATCCGCCTGCATCTTCAGCATCCACTCGAGTTCATAACGAGCCTCGTCGAGGAGATCCGGAACACCGTTTCCGCTCTCCGGGATACCCAGATCGTCAGCGGTGTATTTGAGATCTTCGAATGTCATGAAAAGGTCTTCGATGGTCTTGGCGCCCGGAACGACATAACGTCCGAAATCACCGGCATCGTGCCAGCCGCCGCTGACGTCGATCTTTTGGTCTGTGCCGTAGATGACCGCCTCACCGTCATGACAGATCGGATGAGCATAATCTGCGTACTCTTCGCCGATGCAGTCAGTAACTTCACATCCGCAGCGCTGTGTATACAGCATCAGGATCGAAGCCTTGAGGGCATCGTCATATACGTTATCTGCGATCGTGAACTTGTAGGAATCTCCGTAAGTCGCGGTACGCAGGATATATGTGCCCGGCTCCTTAAAGTCGGAGAAATCACCCGGAGTAACCATGAGAGAAGCGCCACGTGCCGTCTGCTTTTCTCCGAAGGTTCCGGTGTAAACGACTTCATTTGTTTCCGCGTTGACGATGTCGAAAGTCTCATCTTCATTGTTGTATACGAAAACGACCTTGTTATCGTCCGGACGGTAACCGACCTGGTTGAGACCCATATGGTTCGGCTCCGGCGGCGGTTCGATATCTTCAGCTGCCGAGCTGTCCAGGATCGTCAGAACGACGTTATCGATATAAATCTTATGTGCCTGACCGTTGCAGTCACCCTGATCACCGAAGTTAAAAGCAAAACGCGGGGACGGATCACTCGGTTCATACATCGTGAACTCTGCCGTGATGTGCGTCATCTCCGTTGTCATCTTTTCGGTCGGATTTCCGCAGTATGCGTGATAGTCACCGCCGTTGACCTGAATTCTCCACTCAAATGTGCGCTCGATGTCGCCCTTGATGTCAAATTCCAGCTGATACTTCGCGCCCTTATAGATGGCAAATCCGTCCTTGGATACCTGACAGGAATGCATCTTGTTGCCCGGTACCGCGATGTCAACGACCAGTTGTCCGTCGGTGTCCTCGATCGTGAAGGTTCCACCCTCAGCATAAGAACCCCATGTGAACTCTTCCGGATAGTCGAAGTGCTCATCAAGAGACCTCGCGCCATCTTCCAGCTGATCATTCGGATTGTTGTGAACAGGTCCGCCTTCTTCGCCGTCACCCGACTCGGAAACATCTGATTCCGACTCATCGGAAGTGACTTCGATCGACTGGTCTGTGCCCAAGCCTTCTGCTGTTGTCTCTGTCGTCTTATCCGACTTTTTACAAGCCGAAAGCACACCCGCCAGAACCGAAACAGAAAGCAGCAATGCTACGATCTTTTTCATACTCTTCTCCTCCAAATAAGCATAGCTCTTATTATTGCGCGTCCTCACCTTGCGCTACTTTTCATTATAAGGAGAAAAGAATCAAAAAGAAAGAGAATCATTTGTCGCAAAATACTATTTTTCGGGCTTTTCGGGAAGAAACAAAAAAGCTGTCGCATGAACCATGCAACAGCTTTTACTGGTGACCCGTAGGAGAATCGAACTCCTGTCTTCGCCGTGAAAGGGCGATGTCTTAGCCGCTTGACCAACGGGCCGTGGAAGTGGTAGCGGCAGTGGGATTTGAACCTACGACCTGCCGGGTATGAACCGGACGCTCTGGCCAGCTGAGCTATGCCGCCATATTCCACGCGTTTTTTGACGCCATTAAATATTATCAGCAGAAAGGGGCTATGTCAAGCATTTTTCTTCGAATACAGCAAACAAAAGCAAACCGCCGCTGACCATAAAGATCAACGGCGGTTTTTGAAAAATCTGTTTACGCGTAACGTAAGATCTTACTTGATCTCAACCTCAGCGCCAGCTTCCTGAAGCTTAGCAGCAGCTGCATCAGCCTCTTCCTTGGAAACGTTCTCTTTAACAGCCTTCGGAGCACCATCAACGAGTTCCTTAGCTTCCTTCAGGCCGAGACCTGTGAGCTCACGAACAACCTTGATAACAGCGATCTTCTGAGCACCAGCGCTCTTGAGGTTAACTGTGAACTCTGTCTGAGCAGCAGCACCGGCAGCAGCGCCAGCATCACCAGCCGGAGCAGCAACTGCTACTGCAGCAGCGGATACGCCAAATTCTTCTTCGATACCCTTCTCGAGCTCGAACAGTTCCATAACGGACAGTGTCTTGATTTCTTCGAGAAGCTTAGTAATTTTTTCACTAGCCATTTTTATATTCCTCCATTTGTAATTTTTCATATAAGCCTTGCGGCATAACTAGTAGGTTGCCACGATCGTTGACCGCGGCGGGCCGAGATATTACTCAGCAGGTGTTTCTGTTGCTTCAGCAGCAACGGCAACCGGCTCTTCTGCCGGAGCAGCCTCTTCAGCAGCCGGAGCGGCTTCCTCTGCAGGAGCCTCAGCCGGAGCCTCTTCAGCCTTAGCTTCTTCAGCAGCAGGAGCAGCTACGCCACCTTCTGCCTCGAGCTTTTCGGCAGCAGCTTTGGTGAGCATAGCGAGCTTTGTAATAGGGAAGAGCAATGCATAGACGATCTGGCTGAGCAGTACATCCTTGGACGGAACAGCTGCGAGAGCCTCGACCTCTGCAACAGTTGCAACTTTGCCCTCGATGATTCCGCCCTTGATAGAGAGCTTCTCGAAATCATCAGCAAACTTCTTGCTAACCTTAGCAGGCGCCATCATATCTTCTGTGGAATAAGCAACAGCTGTCGGGCCCTTGAACATTTCGTCCAGACCTTCGATACCGAGCTCCTTGAAGACGAGATTCAGAGTCGTGTTCTTAACTACTTTGTAGTTAACGCCGTTCTTACGCATTTCTGTACGAAGAGCAGTGTCCTGTTCAACAGTCAGACCACGAGCATCTACGAAAACAAAGGACTGTGCTTCCTTGTAGCTGGCTACCAGGTCAGCAACGATCTTCTTCTTTGCTTCCAAAATCTTTTCACTTGGCATGATCTTTTTACCTCCTTATATTGATTACTAAAATACCCCACGCTGTTTCGCGAGGGGTATCAAAGTACTCAATACGGTTCCTCACCTCGGCGGGACGACTTAACGTTTACGATCGCTCTCCCGCTGTCTTCAGCAGTGGATATTTTATTAAGTTAGGATATCCATCCCGGAAAAGCACTTTCCGAGTTAGGGAGTGGATACGCCCCCTAGAACGTTCTATTCCTTACAGCTTAGCCGGGTTCACACGGATACCGGGACCCATTGTGGAGCAGATGGAAACGTTCTTCAGATACTGACCCTTAGCAGCGGACGGCTTTGCCTTGATGATAGCATCCATGATGGTCTTGAAGTTCTCTTCGAGCTTCTCCTGACCAAAGGAAACCTTGCCGATCGGGCAGTGGATGATGTTTGTCTTATCGAGACGATACTCGATCTTACCGGCTTTGATGTCTGTAACAGCTTTAGCTACATCCATGGTAACTGTACCGGCCTTCGGTGTAGGCATCAAGCCCTTCGGGCCGAGGACCTTACCAAGACGACCGAGCTTCGGCATCATGTCCGGAGTTGCGATGAGAGCGTCAAAGTCGAACCAGTTCTCGTTTGCGATCTTATCGATGAATTCTTCAGCACCAACATACTCTGCGCCTGCAGCCTGAGCTTCGTCAGCCTTCGGACCCTTGGCGATAACGAGTACGCGCTTTGTGCGGCCTGTACCATGAGGGAGAACTACAGCACCACGAACCTGCTGGTCAGCGTGACGGGAGTCAACACCCAGACGAACGTGAAGTTCTACCATCTCATCAAATTTTGCTTTACCTGTTTCTACAACCAGACGAACTGCTTCGGAAGGATCGTAAGAAACAGATCTGTCTACGAGCTTAGCGAGCTCTGTATATCTCTTTCCTCTTTTCATGTTATCTCTCCTTCAAATCAGTCCTCAGTTACAACGATACCCATGCTTCTGGCAGTACCAGCTACCATACGAGCACATGCGTCGATGTCTGCGGCATTTGTATCAACGATCTTGATCTCTGCGATCTTTTTGCACTCAGAGAAAGAGATCTTTGCTACTTTGTCCTTGTTCGGCTTACCGGAAGCCTTCTCAATGTTGCAAGCTTTCTTAAGCAGTACCGGTACCGGCGGAGTCTTTGTAATGAAAGAATAAGAACGGTCAGCGTAAACCGTGATGATTACAGGAATGATGAGACCTGCATCCTTTGCTGTTCTTTCATTAAACTCTTTGACGAACTGGGCAATGTTAAGTCCATGCTGTCCAAGAGCTGGTCCAACCGGCGGCGCTGGTGTTGCTTTGCCTGCAGGGATCTGAAGTTTTACGTACCCTACAACTTTTTTAGCCATATGTGGCCACCTCCCAAATAATTTTCTTGCCGGCCCGTCTTATCCCGGTGCCGATATTTCTTTCATCTCCGAAGAGATGTGATAAGCAATTGATTATACTCTTACTACCTGAGCGAAATCGATCTCTACAGGTGTTTCTCTTCCGAACATCGAGATACGTACACGAACCATGTGCTTCTCGAGGTTCATCTCTTCGACAGTTCCTACGCAGTCTCCGAAAGGACCGGAAATGATACGTACGGAATCGCCGACTTCGTAATCCACGGACGGAACCCAGCTGGATTCGAGTCCCATGAGCGCAAGCTCCTCGTCGGAGAGCGGCTGCGGCTTGTTGGCATTCGGACCTACAAAGCCTGTTACACCGCGTGTGTTACGAACGATGTACCAGATCTCTTCTGTGTAGACCATCTTGATCAGGACGTAGCCCGGATAACGCTTCTTCTGCGTAACCTTCTTCTTGCCATCCTTGACTTCGACGCTCTCGTCCATCGGGATGGATACTTCCTGGATCATCTCCTGGAGACCACGGTTCTCGATCACTGCTTCCAGTGTGCTCTTTACCTTGTTCTCATATCCCGAATAGGTATGTACGACATACCATTTAGCCTCATATGCCTGTTCTTCAGCCATGTCTTACTCCTCGTATATAACGTTGACTTACGTCTCAGACGGTGTTGTTTCCTCAGACGGTGCACTCTCGCTCTCAGATTCTCCCTCAGACGGAGCCTCTGTGATGGAGACGGATGCATCGGACGCGTCGGATTCAACTGTTGTAGTAACAGTTGTCTCAACGTTCTGATCATAGAATCCTACTTTTTCAAGGATCCAGCCCGCGCCCTTACTGATCGCAGTCAAAAGGATCGCGCAGACAACAATAACGACCAGAACTACAGCAGAATTCTGGATCAACTTTTCCTTTGTCGGCCAGATAACTCTCTTGAGCTCCAGACGAACATCGTTGAACTTCATTGCTATACGTTTGAAGATGTTCGGTTTCTTCTTCTTGTCAGCCATTGGTCATACCCTCAATCTTGTTTCCTTAAAAATCGGAACTATATTACTTAGTTTCTTTGTGTACAGTATGCTTATGGCAGAACTTGCAGTACTTCTTCACTTCCAAACGATCCGGGTCGTTCTTCTTATTCTTATATGTCTGATAATTTCTCTGCTTGCACTCTTCACAAGCCAGTGTGAGCTTGTCACGTACTCCTGCTTTGGTAGCCATTTTTCGAACACCTCCAAAATATCTGTGCTTATCCGCGTCTTCTCACGCGGTTTTTCGCGCATAAAAAATAGACCTAAACGGCGATAGCAACGGATATGATACCACAGGGTCAAGCCTGTGTCAACGAAAAATCCGAGTTTCCCGCAAAAAAGTTTTTGCCTGTTTTACGCGGTTTTCAGCGCTTCTTCAATTCCTCTTCCACTTCTTCGGGTGTGATGCCCATCTGAGCCATCATGACCAGTGCGTGGTAGTAAAGATCTGCCAGTTCGAGGACCGTATTCTCCTTGTCGCCGCGGGATGCGGAAATGATCGCCTCGATAGCTTCTTCGCCGACTTTTTTGCCGATCTTCTCGATGCCTTTGTCAAACAGGTAGTTGGTGTAGGAACCGTCTACCGGATTTGCTTTTCTGTCCAGGATCAGGTTGTAAAGATCCTTGCTTACGTTTGTGCTGTTTGAATCCATTTTCTTATGTCCTTTCTTATATATCCAACTCTGTAAAGAAGCAGGTGTGGTTGCCGGTATGGCACGCAGCTCCATCCTGATCCACGTAGAATAACAGGGTATCACGGTCGCAGTCAAGGAATGCTCTCTTCACATGCTGGAAATGACCGGATGTCTCTCCCTTGATCCACAGGGAATTTCGAGATCTGCTGTGATAGCACATCAGCTTGCTCTCCATGGTCTTTTCCAGAGACTCATAGTCCATATAGGCCATCATGAGGACATCTTTTGTAGAGTCCTCGACAACGATCGCCGGGACCAGACCGAGCTTATCTTTCTTAAGAGACTGCCAGAGCTTTAATGCCGGACTGAGTTTTCTTACCGGAATACCACGTCCCGCGAGATAATCCTTCAGATCTTCGATCTTGATCTCGCCGAAGTGGAAGAGGCTCGCGGCAAGGACCGCGTCTGCGCCGCCGTCGATGATCCCGTCATAGAAATCTTCCATCTTTCCGGCACCGCCGCTGGCAATGACCGGGATCGAAACGGCATCCGCGATCATGCGGGTGATGACGTTATCAAAGCCGCTCTTTGTGCCGTCACGGTCGAGGCTGGTCAGAAGGATCTCACCTGCGCCGAGTTCTTCGACTTTCTTCGCCCACTCAAGAGCATCCAGGCCTGTCGCCTTGGTGCCGCCGGCAACGACGACTTCATAGCCGCTCGGGAATTTACTGTTATCTTCTTCACTGGCATTTTCGTCGATGCCCTTAAAGTCGGCATCGGTGCCCGCGATACGGATCTGTCCGCCTTTTCTTCCGCGAACGTCGATGGCAACGACGACGCACTGGGAACCGAATCTTTCGCTGGCACGGCGTACCAGCTCCGGATCTTTCACGGCAGCGGAATTCAGGGAGATCTTGTCCGCGCCTGCGTTTAAGATCTCGCGGATATCTTCCAGAGAGCGGATGCCTCCGCCTACGGTAAACGGAATAAAGACCTGCTCGGCAACGCTTTTGACCATATCGACCACGGTGCCTCTGCCTTCTACCGTCGCAGAGATATCGAGGAATACCAGTTCGTCCGCACCTGCCTGATTATAGGCTTTGGCACATTCGACCGGATCGCCTGCGTCACGAAGCGCGATAAAGTTGGTGCCCTTTACGACACGACCGTTCTTTACGTCCAGACACGGAATGATTCTTTTACTGAGCATAAGTCCCCATCCTTTCCTTTTTCAGTTACTCTCTTGTCTGCTTTGCCCAGCGGTTCAAGATCGCAAGACCCGCTTCACCGCTCTTTTCCGGGTGGAACTGGCAGGCAAACACATTATCTCTTCTGACGCTGCAGCAGTATTCAATACCGTAGTTCACGGTCGCCGCGACGTCTTCTTGCCTTTCCGGTACACAGTAATAAGAGTGTACGAAGTAAACATACTCCTTATTCGGAAGGATCTCGTTTTTCGAATTCAGTTCGTTCCATCCGATCTGCGGGATCTTAAGTCCCATGTCCGAAGGGAACTTCACGACCTTACCCGGGAGGACCGAAAGTCCTTTAACCGGCTCGCCGCCGAAAGATTCTTCGGACGTATCGAAAAGCATCTGCATGCCGAGACAGATGCCGAGGAACGGCTTCCCTGTCGCGACATACTCGTGAACGACTTTATCGAGTCCCTTGGATGTCAGGGATTCCATCGCCGCGCCGATCGCGCCGACGCCCGGAAGAACAACACCGTCCGCGTCCATGACGCGGGCGGGGTCGTTGGTGATTTCACTATCGTAACCTAAGAAGGCCAGTGCTTTTTGCACGGAACCTAAGTTACCCATTCCATAATCGATAATGGCGATCATGCAAGTTCCTTTCCTGTCAGCAGGCGATAGCACTCTCTGTACTTCTCGGCTGTCTTGTTGATGATCTCCTCCGGAAGTGTCGGAGCCGGATAGGTCTTATCCCAGTCCAGTGTCTCCAGCCACTCACGCAGATACTGCTTGTCGAAGCTCTTCTGTGCACGGCCCGGCTCGTAATCGGAAAGATCCCAGAAACGGGAGGAGTCAGGAGTGAACATCTCATCGGCAACAACGAGTTTTCCGTCGATCTTACCGAACTCGAACTTGGTGTCGGCAAGGATCAATCCGCGTGTGAGCGCGTACTCGGAAACCTTTGTATAGAGAGCGAGAGCTGCGTCCTTCAGTGCTTTTGCATCTTCTTCACCGAGAAGATCGACGAGCTGTTCGTATGTGATGTTGATGTCGTGGCCTTCGTCAGCCTTTGTGGACGGAGTGAAAAGCGGCTCAGGAAGCTTGTCGCCCTGCTTTAAGCCCTCCGGCATCTTCATGCCGCCGACGGTGCCGTTTGCCTTGTACTCCTTAAGAGCGGAACCCTCGAGGTAACCTCTGACGATGCACTCCGCCGGGAGCATATTTACCTTCTTGACCAGCATGGAGCGGCCGCGCAGTTCTTCTTCGTACTTATCCAGACCCATCGGGTATTCCTTCGGGTCAGTGGTGATGACATGGTTCGGGATGACGTCCTTTGTAAAATCGAACCAGAATGCGGAGATCGAGCTTAAGACCTTGCCCTTATCCGGGATGCACTCGTCGAATACGACGTCAAACGCGGAGATGCGGTCGGTAACGACCATCAGGAGAGAATCTCCCAGATCGTAAACGTTTCTGACCTTACCTTTGACGAATACCGGTAAATCGATAAAATCTGTGTCTCTTAATGTTGCCATGATTATATCCTCACTTTATATAAGATACTTAGTTGTTCCGGGCGGCGCGCCGTCCTCTTATTCGTCCTCGCCTTTGATCTCCCCGAGGACTTCCATGTTGTCGAACTCATCGACGAACATGCTGACTTCTTTTTCGATGCCCGTTGCCACGATACCGACGATCAGGTCGAGCGCGATACCGTCATCCGTCATCTCCGCGTAGCAGCGGAGTACCGCGATCTCGGCAGGACGAAGTTCGATCCGGGACTCACCGTCCACGGTCAGATCCTTTTCGTTGGACGACAGAAGATCGCAGATGTCCTGACCTTTGTCGTTGAGCCACTTGATGCGCTCGTGAAGCTCGACCGTTCTTTTGATGAACTCCATCTCGTCACGAGCCTGCGTTAAGACTGTGACTTCTTCGTCGAGGATCTTCGTTTGGACCTCCCATGCCTCAAAGTCTTCGTTATACGGGTACTTTTCGAGCATGCTCAGAGTACTCCCTTCGTCGAAGGGATCTGGTCCTTGAACTTCTCATCGATATCGACCGCGATACGAAGAGCTCTCGCGAATGCCTTGAACATCGCTTCGATCTTGTGGTGGTCGTTCGCGCCGTATTCGCACTTGATGTGCAGTGTCAGTCCGGCATTAAAGGATACCGCGCGGAAGAATTCTTCTACGAGCTCGGTCGCGAATTCACCGACATACTCACCGCCGAATTCCGCCTGGAGTACCAGGAATGGTCTGCCGGAGATATCCAGCGAGCACTGGGCCAGCGCCTCGTCCATCGGGATGGAGGCAAAGCCGTAGCGGTTGATGCCGCGCTTCTCGCCGAGAGCGTCCGCGAGCATCTTGCCGATGACGATACCGATGTCCTCGGTCGTGTGATGTCCGTCCACGTTCAGGTCACCATCGCAGCGGATGCTAAGATCCATGCCGCTGTGACGCGCCAGAAGATCGAGCATGTGGTCAAGAAAACCGATACCGGTCGCAATATCACTTACGCCCTTACCATCGAGCTCCAGAGAACCCTTGATCTTCGTCTCTTTCGTGTTTCTTTCCTGTGACGCGTTTCTACTCATTTAGTTTCCTCCCGCGATCTCGTCGACCGCCTTAAGTAATGCATCCATCTCCTCATCCGTTCCGATCGTGATGCGGAGATATTCGCTGATCCTCGGCTTATTGAAATACCTTACCAGTATACCTTTCTCACGCAGTTTTGTGTAGATGGCTTCTGCCGGAGCCGCCTTCGGTGAAGCGAAAAGGAAGTTCGTCTTCGACTCGGATACGATCCAGCCTCTCTTTTTCAGTTCCTCGGCGATACGGTCTCTTGTGGCGCAGATCTTACTGACATTATTCGTGACCCACGCGTCGTCCGCGATCGCCGTCGCCGCGATGCCCTGGGCAATTCGGTCAACCGGATAGGAGTTAAAGGAATCTCTAATACGGCAGAGTCCCTCGATCAGCTCCGGATCGCCTACCGCGAATCCGAGACGAAGTCCCGCCAGAGAGTGCGACTTACTGAGAGTGCCCGTGACCAGAAGGTTTTTATACTTCGGAAGAAGTGTTCTTGCCGTCACTCCTGAAAATGCCGCGTAGGCTTCGTCGACGAGTACGACATGATCCGGATTCGCCTTTAAGATCTTTTCGACATCCGAAAGGTCCATAAGAAGCGATGTCGGAGCGTTCGGGTTGGCAAAAGCGACTCCGCCGCCGTTTCCTTCGCAAAAAGCACCGACATCGATACTGAAGTCATCCTTTAAGGGGATCTTTTGGATCGGAATGTTATAAAGCTCCGCGTATACCGGATAGAAGCTGTAGGAGATATCCGGGATCAGAAGCGGAGAAGCGTCTTTTCCAGATTCAAAAAACGCCTGAAAAGAAAATGCCAGGACTTCGTCGGAACCGTTTCCGCAGAAGACCTGTTCAGGTGCAACTCCCAGTACTTTTGCCAGTTCTTCACGAACGATCAGAGAACTGGTCTCCGGGTATCTGGCAAGATCTAAGATGTTTACGTCCTCCAGTACTTTTCGCACATTCGGAGATGCCGGATACGGATTCTCGTTCGTGTTCAGTTTAATGATCTTCTGCCCCGGCTTCGGCTGTTCGCCGGCCACATAGGGCTCGATGTTTCTCGTTTTCTCATTCCAGAAACGGCTCATGGTTTCTTTTCCTCATTTCTATATGTGGTGCGCGCGGGCAGCCGTCAAACGGTCACCCGCGGCACTTTCTTATTCTTCGAATCTTACGCGGATCGCACTGGCGTGACACTCGAGGCCCTCGGCGTCAGCAAATGCGGCTACGTCCTTATAGCAGTCACGGAGCGATTCTTCGTTATAGCGCAGCACGGAGATCTTTTTGAAGAAGTCGCCTGTGTTGAGCGGCGAGAAGAATCTTGCGGTACCGGACGTCGGAAGCGTGTGGTTCGGACCTGCGAAATAGTCGCCCAGCGGCTCCGGTGTGTAGTTTCCTACGAAGATCGCGCCGGCGTTGTTGATACGGCCGATATAGTTGTCCGGATCTTCCACACAGAGTTCAAGGTGCTCAGGAGCGAGCTCTTCACTGAAGGCCAAAGCCGCTTCCATATCGTCGACGACAAGGATCGCGCAGTAAGTGTCCAGGGACTTTGCGAGGATCTCTTTTCGGAGGCTCTTTTCCGAACGACGGTCGATCGCCTCATATACGGCATCCGCCAGTTTCTCACTCGTGGTAAGAAGGATCGCGGAAGCGAGTACATCGTGCTCTGCCTGCGAAAGGAAGTCTGCGGCTACGAACTCCGGAACGGCGGAATCGTCGGCGATGATCAGGATCTCACTCGGACCTGCGAACATATCGATGTCGACCTGGCCGAATACCAGGCGCTTTGCGGTATTTACATAGATGTTGCCCGGGCCGCAGATCTTATCGACACGCGGGATGGATTCTGTACCATAAGCCATCGCGCCGACTGCCTGGGAACCGCCGACCTTGTAGATCTCGGTCGCACCTGCGATGCTTGCTGCGGCCAGGATGACCGGAGCGATCGTTCCGTCCGCGCGCGGCGGTGTGCAAAGAACAATACGCGGGCAGCCCGCTGCTCTTGCCGGGATAACATTCATGAGGACCGTAGACGGAAGCGGAGCCGTGCCGCCCGGTACATAGATACCGGCAACGGAGATCGGGCGAACACGCATGCCGATCTCGGCGCCCTTTGCGACATCCATCTTAAAGCCGGTCTCGACCTGTCTCTCGTGGAAGGCCAGGATATTGGCAGCGGCTTTCTTAATGACTTCGACCAGATTCGGATCGAGAGATGCGATCGCGTCGGCGATCTCCTGATCGGTGACTCTGACATTACTTGCATCAATGTCCGCCTTGTCGAATTTCTTGGTGTATTTAAATACGGCAGCGTCGCCGTTCTTCTTGATGTCGTCGAGAACATCGTTTACGACGTCGATGATAGGGCCGAGCTCCATCTTGCCGCGCATGCCGAGTTCTTCACAGATCTTCTTTAATTCTCCCTGCGGAGCCTTTATCTTTTTACACTTCATTTTGCTTCCTCTTTCTTCTTCTCATTTAAGATCGCGACCTGTTTTCTCAATGCGTCGAGCATCGGAACGATCTCGGATTCTTTCATCTTCATGGATACGCGGTTAACGACCACGCGGGCGCTGATGTCGGCAACGACTTCGAGAACGTCGAGTCCGTTCTCCTTAAGCGTACGTCCGGATTCAACGATATCGACGATGACTTCCGAAAGACCGATCAGCGGAGCGAGCTCTACGGAGCCGTTGAGCTTGATGATCTCAACGCTCTCCTTCTTTGTTCCCTCGAAGTAAGCACGTGTGATGTTCGGATACTTCGAAGCAACACGCTTATTCGGGATCTGGTCGAGCTTGTCCTTCAGAGAGACCGGACCGCATACGCACATTCTGCATGCGCCGAAACCCAGGTCGATGACCTCATAGAGATTTCTTCCTTCTTCGAGGAGGGTGTCCTTACCGACCACGCCGATATCCGCGGCACCGTACTCGACATATGTCGGAACGTCTGACGGCTTTGCCATGATGAAACGAAGACCTGTCTTTTCATCTTCCAGGATCAGTTTTCTACTCTCCTCACGACCGGCGGAAACATCATATCCCGCAGCCTCGAGAAGATCCAGTGCTTTTTGCGCCAGACGGCCTTTCGATAAAGCGATCGTAATCATGTATTTTCTTCCTCCTCAGTATCTTCCTCTTCTTCGATATAAACGACCTGGTCGATCCCGTGCTCTTCGGCATAGGCATCGAGTTCTTCCTCGCTTCGATGTTCCGTGTCGACAATGACCTTATTGCCCATCGCGCGAAGTTCTTTTGCCGTGGCAAAAGCGGCTTTCCTCATGCCATCTCCATCGGCGTAACCGACGATCGCGTCCACTTCCGAGAACTCGGAGAGCTTGTCCTGACGGCGAAGGGCGGTCAGGCAGAGGTTGATGCCGAGGGAGAATCCGACGGCCTCGAGGTTTCGACCGAAGTTGCTGATGACCTTGTCGTATCTTCCGCCGCTTAAGATCGGGAAGCCGATCTCGTAGGTAAAGCCCTTGAAGATCATGCCGGTGTAGTAGTCGAGCGAACGGAGCATACCGAGGTCGACGGAAACGTACTGGATCAGTTCATAATCTTCGAGGACATTGAGGATCTCACGAAGGTTATTGAGTGCTGCCTTGGAGCGGCTGTTGTTGACCTTGCTGTCGAAGGCGTCAAGTACGTCGTAGGTACCGAACTTATTGGAGATCATGTCGAGGATCTCTTTCGCGTCATCGGAAAGGCCCAGTCTCTCGGCGGTCTTTTCGATCCGGACGATATCCTTCTGGTCGATCGCCGTCGAAAGCTCGAGTTCGTCTTCTGCCGAAAGTCCCCACTCTTCCGCAAGGCCCTTAAAGAAATCCACCTGGCCTACGGAAACCTGAAGGTCCGTGATGCCCGTCGTCAGAACGGACTGGATGCCGAGTGCGATGACCTCCGCGTCCGCTTCCGAATTCTGAAGACCCAGAAGCTCAACGCCTGCCTGGGAGAATTCACGGAGCTTTCCGCCGCCGGCCTTCTTGAAGCGGTACATGGTCTCGATATAGGAAAGACGAAGCGGGGGCTTCTCATCTTTCAGAAGTGTCGCGGAAAGACGCGCTACCGGGATCGTACCGTCGAAACGCAGAGCGATGATACGGCCGTCCATGTCCGTCATCTTAAACATATCTTCCGTCGATACATAGTCTCCGCTGGCGTAGACATCGTAGTATTCGATACCCGGTGTCTCCACCTCGCTGTAGCCATATCCGGAAAACAGCTCTCTGATGTCTGTCTCAATCTTTCTCTTCGCACTGGCGTCCTGCGGCAGGATGTCGATCACGCCGTCCGGAGTATGAAACCGATAATTTCCCATGAGGTAGTCCTCCCTATGTTTTTCATATATAATAAACGTGCTGCGCGGAAATGTTTCCCGCTCGAAAAGCACCTTTCCTCGCGGCACTTTATCGCTTTATCTCATTAAAGTGATAAAATACCATGTGTGTATTGTATGCGAGGTACCACTATTTGTCAAGGCAAACTCGTATATTCGCGGTATAATGTAAAAGGCATGTAAAAAAGGGGTGTAAAGATGGCAGACAAAGTGAAATTCATTTTTCAATTCATTTATGAGTACAATACCTTTTTCCTGGTATTCTTCTTACTGATGAATCTTATTACGTTTGCCCTTTTCCATTCCGACAAAAGAAAGGCGGAAAAGAACTCTTTCCGTATCCCCGAACGCGACCTTCTCGGCTTTTCGGCATGTTTCGGCGCGCTCGGCGGCTGCCTCGGCATGATCCTTTTTCACCATAAGACAAGAAAACCGAAATTCTTTATCCTGCTCCCGCTGTTTGCGATCATTCATCTGATGCTGATCAATCTGATCTTTAACTGGGGCCCGAAAGGAACCTGAAATCTATGAAATACTTTGTTGCTTCCGATATCCACGGGTACCCGGGATACTGCGAAAAGATCCTAGCTGCCTACGATAAAGAGCAGGCCGACCGCCTCGTTCTTCTCGGCGACATTCTTTACTTCGGGCCGAGAAATCCGCTTCACCCGAACTACGACCCGAAGGGCGTCATCGCACTTCTTAACAAACGCAAAGACGAGCTTTTATGTGTCCGCGGCAACTGTGATTCCGATGTGGACCAGATGGTGCTGGATTTCCCGATCATGGCGGACTACGCCATCCTTTCCCTGGGAAAAAGACTCGTCTATATGACGCATGGTCACGTTTGGAATCCTTCGCATCTTCCGCCGATGAAAAAAGGCGACATCCTTCTTACCGGTCATACGCACGTGGTCGCCTGTGAGGAACTCCCCGAAGGGATCCTGTATCTCAATCCCGGATCTCCTTCTTATCCGAAGCTGGACACGCACCGCGGCTATCTGATCCTGACTGATGAAAAAGCAGTTTTCAAAGACCTGGACGGTAACATCAAGATCGAAAAGAATCTCTGACGGATCGACAAAAACGGAAATAAAGGCAAAAACAAAAGAACCTGACGGCGCCTGCGAGCCTTGCGAGGTGAAGCGCCAAAAGGTTCTTTTTGTTTTTTCGATATTATTGTGTTTGCCGATCCGTAATTTCAATTGCCGACAAAGATCTTTGTCTTAGTATCCGCGCTTTCCTTCGAGTGACTCGTCGTTATCGATCCAGTCCTGAACGTCGACTTCTCTGTACTCGTTCTTGTTGTCACGGACGATGACCTTATCGATTCCCGCATTGATGATCATTCTCTTACAAAGAGAGCAGGAATTGGATTTCGCGATATATTCTTTCGTCTTTGCGTCATATCCGGAAAGGTACATCGTCGCGCCGATCATCTTGTCGCGTGAAGCGGAGATGATCGCGTTCTGCTCCGCGTGAACGCTTCTGCAGAGCTCGTATCTTTCTCCTCTCGGGATCTGAAGTTCTTCTCTGATGCAGGTTCCGAGGTCCGAGCAGTTCTTTCTTCCTCTCGGAGCGCCTACATAGCCTGTGGAGATGACTTCATCGTTCTTTACGATAACGGCACCGTAGTGTCTTCTTAAACAAGTACTTCTCTGAGCGACTACCTCGGCAAGATCCAGATAGTAATTGACTTTATCTCTTCTTTCCATCCGGTCTTATACCTCTACGACCGTTACGATGGCATTATAGCCGGGGGATACGGTTACAGTATGTGCCGCATCATCACCGTCGACCAGGAAGGATGCACAATAAGATGCTACGAAAGGAGTGTAGCCCAAAGACAGATCGTTCTCATCGATCGGCGTTCCTGCAAGCCACGTTCCGCCGACGATCTTTCCGGCAAATTCCGCTTGAGCCGAGACCTGACTGCCGGTAGCGTTCTGGCCTGCGACCGTGATCGTGACCTGATACTTCTTTCCGCTGACGAGCGTCTTGGATTGACCTCCGGCCAGAGTTACGGCATCCTTCGTATTTGTGGTTATACCGAGATCCGGAGCCGCGCAAAGTCTCTGCCATTCTGTATCGGCAGCACCCTTTGGCTTCCACTGGATCTGATCTTCATATGTCGCAGTCCAGTTCGGATCTGTCGGCGGATTTCCGGCAGCATCATCGATCGCGACATTCTTTACCAGCTGCAGATCGATATCTGCGGCAAGGTTACCGGTTTCACCCTTGATATCGGTAAGTGCGACGATCTCCGTCCAATCCGTATCCGGAGCCAGGGAATACTTCCATTCGATTCCCGTTGCGCCCTTTCTGAGTTCGACCTTATCGCCCGTAAGAGAAGCGACCGATACGATAGTTCTCCAGGCAGTACTGTCCTCAGTAGTATATTTCCATTTGATGTTTGTTCCGTCGTTCTCGATCTCGACATCTTTACCATTGGCACCTGTCAGTTCAGTGATCGTAGCCACTGTTCCCTGCCAATCCGTGTCACCTTCATACTTCCACTGGATCAGGTCACCGTTTCTTGCGATAACGACCGCTTTACCCGGATCACCCTTCGGACCCTGCTCACCCGGAATACCCGTCGGACCGTCTGCACCCTTCAAAGAAGCGATCGATACGATCGAATGCCAGGATGCTTCCGAATCACCTCTGTATCTCCAGGAGATCGTTCCGCCGACAACGCCGAACTCGACCGGACGTCCGTCAGTTCCCTGAAGCGAAGAGACCGTCAGGAGAGACTTCCAATCGTCACTTCCTACATATCTCCACTGGAGAACTCCGTTGTTATTTTTGATCTCTACTTCGCGTCCGTCAGCACCGGTATCACCTTTAGGACCCTGAATACCCTGCGGACCCTGAGCACCCTGAGCACCCGTAGCACCTGTAGCACCGGTATCACCCTTCTGACCTGCCAAAGAGGAAGAAGGCATGATGTTTACCCATTCTCCGTCGGAATTCTTGTACTGGATGTATCCGTCATCGGACTCACGGAAATCCGGGTCTTCACCAGAATCCTGAAGCGCGCTGACCGGCATGAACTCTTTCCATGCGTCTTCGTCCTCGCCCTTATAGCGATAAACAACAACGCCATTGATCTTATCGAATTCCATCTGACGATCTTCGACCTTGGCGTTTTTGGAGAAGTATACATAAATACCCGCAGCGCCGACGACGCCGAGGCAAACGATACATGCGATAATGATTTTTACTGAGTCCCTCATAAGCCCGAACACTCCCTAAATTAACTCAATATACATTGTAATATAACCATCTCTATGTGAAAAGCACTTTTCTAAAATTCATTTGTATTTTTAGAAAGTTTCTTTTCCGTCCTTTTGCTCACTTATGGTATTTTTCTCCGAAATGGATCTTAAAAGCGCGGTATACCTGCTCCAGAATGATCAGCCTGGTCATCTGGTGCGTAAATGTCATGGGGGAAAGACAGAGTCTTTCGTTGGCTCTAGCCACCAGTTCGGGAGAAAGACCGTTGGACCCGCCAATGATTAATACAAGCTCGGCTCCGCCCTTTTCAAAACCTGCGATCACATGCTCGGACCACTCTTCGGAAGTCATTTCTTTTCCGTGAAGGTCCAGTACGATCACGTACGCGTTCGGTTTGATCCGGGAAAGGATCCTCTTTCCTTCCTGATCGAGCGCCTGGCTTTCGGGGATCGAGTCCGGCGCGTCAGGAACTTCGATGATCTCAACTGATGTGTATTTCGACAGGCGCTTGGTATACTCGGCGATCCCGTCATTGAGCCACTTTTCCTTGATTTTTCCCGCGCAGACGATCTGAAGCTTCATAAGACATCTCCTAAGACCAGAGGCTCTGTCGGAACATAGCGGTTGGCGATCCGCAGCGTAAAGTCTCGGTCGCGCACCAGTTCCTCATCCTGCAATGCCCGTACGACGGTTCTTTCCGCGACTTGAGGAAGATTGTTTTCTTTACTTAGATGTCCGAGGATAAAGTGACGTGTTCCGGCCTTACAGAGAGCTGCAATAGTGCTTGCGCAGTCGTCATTACAGAGATGGCCGTAGTTTCCGTCGATCCTCTTTTTCAGATAGTACGGATATTCACCGTTCCAGAGCATGTCTTTATCGTAGTTGGCCTCAAGAAGGATCCCTTCGCAGCCGCGAAGATGTTCGAAGATCGTAGGCGTCATGTATCCGATATCCGTCGCGATCGCCGCTTTGTGGGATTTCGTAGAAAAACAGTAGCCGCAGGATCCGGAAGTGTCGTGAGGTGTGGAAAAAGCAACGATCCCGAGATTACCGATCATAAACTCTTCCTCCGGAATGACTTCGTTATCCAGGCTCGGAAGATGCGGCTTTTTTTCTGCCGCGTGAATGCCCGACCAGGTGTCTTTCGTGGCATAGATCGGGATGGAGAATTTTCTTGTAAATACATCCAGTCCGGAGATATGGTCGCTGTGATCGTGCGTGATCAGGATCGCCGACAGATCAAACGGATTGATCCGGACGATATTCAGTGCTTCCACGATCTTCTTGCAGTTCATGCCGGCATCGACAAGAACAAGCGTATCCGCGGACGATACCAGGATGGCATTTCCGCTGGACCCCGAAAAGAGAGGTGTAATCGTGATCGTCTGAGAATTAGGTTCCGCAGCCATGATCATTCGTCGCCGTCCGAAACGACATGGTCCTCATCATCCGGCACGTGGTCGATCTCGGCGCCGACAGCGCGGAGTTTTTCCACGATCTTCTCGTAGCCGCGTTCGATGCGGTTTGCGCATTTGATCGTCGTGACGCCATCTGCGGCAAGTCCGGCAAGCACCATCGCGGCGCCGGCACGAAGATCCAGCGCGGCCACTTTCGCGCCACAGAACTGAACCGGTCCGTTAACGAGCGCGATTCGCTCCATGACCGTGATCGAAGCACCCATCGACTGCAGTTCCGGGATGTACTGGAAACGGTTGTCCCAGACATTTTCGTGCATACGGCTCAGGCCATGCGCCTGACACAAAAGCACCGTCGCCTGCGGCTGAAGGTCCGTCGGGAATCCCGGATACGGGCGTGTCTTAAAGTTTGTCGGCTCGAGCTCCACGTCATCATCGATGGAGACGCGGATCCAGTCATCACCCTGGTCAATATTGAAGCCCATTTCAAGCATCTTCACCGTCAGCGGTTCCATATGCTTCGGAATGAGGTTATGGATCGTTACATCGCCGCGCGTTACGGCAGCCGCGATCATGTAGGTTCCGGCCTCGATCTGGTCCGGAATGACGGAATAGGAATATCCGCCCGGAAGTACCGGAACGCCTCTGACACGGATCGTATCGGTACCTGCGCCTTTGATATCAGCGCCCATGGCGTTAAGGAAGTTGGCAACGTCAACGATGTGCGGTTCTTTTGCCGCGTTCTCGATGACCGTTGTGCCGTTCGCTTTCGTCGCCGCCAGCATCAGGTTGATCGTCGCGCCTACACTGACCACATCGAGGAAGATATGCGCGCCTTTCAGCTCTTCTGCCACGATGCGGATGATACCGTCACGGATATCGGTGGCTCTCGTACCCTGAGCGCCCATCTTGCGGAAACCCTTCAGGTGAAGGTCGATAGGTCTTGTTCCGAAATTACATCCGCCCGGCATGTACATCGTTGCTTTTCTAAAGCGCGTCAAAAGAGTGCCCAGCAGATAGTAAGACGCACGGATATTCTTTACCTTCGGATGTGTGGCTTCAAATGTATTGATGTTCGTAGGATCGATCTCATAGATCCCTTCACCGCAAGGTGTGATCTTGGCACCGATGGTCTCGCAGATCTCGAGCATCGCCTGGACATCAACGATATCCGGAACATTCTCGATCTTGCATGGTCCGTCGAGCATCATTGCCGCGGCGAGGATGCCGAGAACGGCATTTTTACTGCCGCTGATGTTGATATCTCCCTGCAGTCTCTTTCCCCCTACGATGCGATAACTGGTCATATGTTTTTCCCCTCTTTATTCTTGCATTCCTGTCTTTGTATCCGCGCTTTTTCCCGGTACCGGGTCCGTCACCTGACGGAGCAGGCTCCTGGTCGCAGGAGCTGCAGTATTCGCGGGACTTGGCGGCTCCGGCATCATCGGAAGTGCCGGCGTCCTGACCTCGGGTAAAGGCTCAGGAACTGCCTCTTCTCTCGTCTTTTTCACTGTGTTTTTTCTTGCCTGACGCCGTTTCTCCGCATTTTGCGAACCGATCGTTTCTTTGCTTAAGATCGGTCGTTTCAACGCAGGCGCGTCGGGCTTAAGGACCGTAGCGCCTCTTTTTGAAAGCGAGACCCATTCTTCCGGTTTGGCGGTTTTGACCTGTACGACCTCCGCTTCCTGCTTCTCAACAGGCCGGATCTCCGGCTTTATCTTCGGCGCTGCAGCTTCGGGCGCCGGGACCGGACGGACGAATGGCGAGGGCTCCGTACGGATCACCTCGGGTTCTGCTTCCACTCGGGCCACCGGCTGCACAAACGGACTTGCCGTTTCCTTCGCCGGTTCTTCCGAAGCTTCGACTGCCGGCTCCTCGGGAACCGGTTCCGAACTATCCTCTATGATATCACATTCATCTATAAATATCAGATGTGAGATCAGGCGCTCCTCATCTTCCTTCTTATCGATCTTCTTCAGATCATAGCCGAGGTCATAATCGTCCTCGTTGATCTTCTCCATATACTGCTTTGCCTTCCGATAAAGCACTTCCTCACGATCGGCTCCGTCGCGCATCGCCTCAAGGGTCTCCTTGAACGTTGCGGCCGCCGTAGGTACCGTGATATAAAAGTCGGAACCGACTTCGGATCTCTGGCTGTCGTCATCTTCCGGACAGCGCGTAACAAGGCTGATCTCGCCTTCCTGCACCTCGGCCATCATCTTTACGATCGCAAGTCCGAGTCCGCTTCCGCCGGCAGAACGCGCGCCCGTCTCATCCACACGGAAAAACGCCTGGAAGACTTTTTCTGCCGCGGGCTTCGGGATACCTTTCCCCTGATCCTGCACCTTGATCGTGACCGTGGTTTCATGCGCCTGGATAAATACCCAGATGTTCGTGTTTTCCGAAGAATACTTCAGCGCGTTATTAATGAGGTTTCCGACCATCTGCTCCATCATGCTCTTGCTGCCGAAAACAGGTGGCATGACGCGAGTTAAGCTCTCATAGTAAAGGCGGATATTCTTCTTATCGGCTTCTTCCGTGTATTTTCTGCACACTTCTTCAACTGTCTTGTCGATGCGATAGACAGTCATGTCGATCTTGTCTTTGTTGTTTTCGATCTGGGAAAGGAACGTCAGGTTCGAGATGATCTCCGTGATCCTGTGTCCCTCTTCGTTGATCTTCAGTACATCGTTAAAGATCTGGTCCGGGCTCTTTTCGCGAAGACCCCAGTCGATCAGGGATTCCGAGTATCCGTTGATCGATGCCAGAGGCGTTTTCAACTCATGGGAGACCGTCGAAACGAAAAGTCTTCTCTGCTGTTCCTGACGGGCCGCTTTGGTGACATCTTCCAGAACGACGACCCATCCGCGGAGCGTCGACTGCGGGAAAAACGGCTTGCTGAAATGGAACTGGATGATCCTGTTTCGGATCTCGACTCTCGTCGTTACGGACTCGAGCTTCTCGCTTTCCAGGATATCGTCCTCGTTTTCCTGCGGACGTGTCTTCGGAAGAAGCGACTCATATATCTGCAGATCCACAAGGATCTTTTCGTCATGGACGAACTTTTCGACGAATTCGGTAAATGACTGTGGAAGCTCTTCCACGCGCAGTTTCTTAAGGCACGTCTTGTTATTGAAAAGCAACGTTCCGTTGTCGGTAAACGCGACAACGCCCATCTGTACGATATTTAAGACCGAGTTGGAAACTCCGTTGGCGGCATTTAAAAACTTCATGTCGCGCTTTTTCTTGTAGAAAGATACGGCGAAAATCTTATACACGATCATGCCTGTGAGCAAAGAGCCGATCACAAGCCCGATAAAAAGCATGGGAACGGGTTGTATAACCCGATCCCATATAGTTAATCTCGCCAACAATTCTTTCAACCTTTAACCCTCAGCGCTTCCTCGCGCCAGACGCTTACTGCGCCTTGTCAAAATAGTAACCGACACCGCGTTTTGTCAGGATGTATCGATAGTTGTTCTGGTCAGGTTCGAGCTTTTCTCTTGTACGACGGACGGTTACGTCAACGGTACGTACATCGCCGAAATACTCATATCCCCATACGTGCTGCAGAAGTGCCTCACGGGAGAATACCTGTCCTGCGTTTTCCGCAAGGAAAAGCACCAACTGGAATTCACGGAATGTCAGAGCAACATCCACGCCGCCTCTTCTGATCTGATAAGCGCTCTTATCGATCTCGAGTTCGCCGATCTTGATGATGCTGTCTGAGCCTTCCGACTCTTTATCTACATAAGATCCGCGACGAAGCTGCGCCTTAACACGGGCAAGCACTTCACGTGGACTGAAAGGCTTTGTGATGTAGTCATCCGCGCCCATCTCAAGACCCAGGATCTTATCGATCTCCTCACCTTTCGCCGTGACCATAATGATCGGAGCTGCTGTCTTCGGACGAAGTCGCTTACATACTTCAAAGCCGTCAAGCTTCGGAAGCATCCAGTCCAAAAGGATCAGGTCCGGCTTCTGGTTCTCGGCAAGCTCGAGAGCGGTGAGACCGTCTCCGGCAGAGATGACCTCATAACCTTCTCTTTGAAGATTGGCAGTCAGTAACTCAACCAGCGGCTGTTCATCATCTACGACTAAAATCTTAGCACACATAGCAATTCTCCATTTCCTTTCGGACACAAGATATAGTGTATCCTACAACCCTCATATACAACAGTTATTACAATTATACCATTCTTATTTGGATTTCAACCCCAATTATTACAATTTTGTTTCATTAGGAGAAAAAAGAAGAAGCTCGACTACGTTTCCGTAATCGAGCTTCATATAATCCGGCAGCGATCTATCTTCCCGGGCCGTCTCCAGCCAAGTATTTTGGACACATACGAGCTTAACTTCTGTGTTCGGGATGGGAACAGGTGTGGCCTCGTCGTAATTACCACCGGAATGGTTGAGGGTCTTAAGC
>JAFZBN010000010.1 GCA_017561715.1 Clostridiales bacterium
GCACATAGGAGGTGTTTACATGGCAAAGTGTGAGATCTGTCAGAAAGATACTCATTTCGGCAGAAAGATCAGCATCACGCGTTCACAGGTTTCCCGTCGTGCGTTGACACAGCAGCAGCCGAACGTTCGTAACGTTAAGGTCGTTGTTGATGGCACCCCTAAGACTATGCATGTTTGTACGCGTTGCCTTCGTTCCGGTGCAGTAGAAAGAGCGTAAGTTCTTTTCCGGACGAACCTAAAGATGAAAATGATCCCGCTTCTTCTTCGAGGATAGCGGGTTTTTTCATGCCTGTTGATTCGAAAAGAATCCTTCGGCGCTTCACCTACGGCTTCGCCTCCGCAGGCGCCTTCGGATTTTTCGAATCAACACGTAGAATCAACGGGGCTATCCGAAAAAGTGTGATCATATAATGGCTATCCGGAAAAATCGTGAATATACTACCGTGCTATCCTCGCAAGAAGAAGTTTTGGATATAATGAATGTATCTTGTTTTTCTAGGAGTCGTTTATGAAAAATCCCGTTATTGAGACTGAGAGACTGATCTTGAGACCGTTGACGATGGAGGACGCACAGACTGTGTTTGATACATGGGCGTCTGACCCGGAAGTGGCGAAGTATATGCGTTACTACGCGCATAAGTCCGTGGAGACCACGAAGGAGTGGCTGGAGCATACCGTCTCCAACGAATACAGTGATACGGATTATGACTGGGGTTTTGTTTTGAAAGAGACCGGGGAACTCATCGGTTCCGGCGGGCTTTACTATGACGACGAGGACGGCATGTTTGAGATCGGCTACAACTTCGCCAAGGCGCAGTGGGGCAAGGGTCTTGCCACTGAGGCGGCCCGCGCGATGCTCGATTTCGGAAGAAACACGCTTCACCAGACGCAGTTCCGCGGACGCCATGATGTCCGAAATGCCGATTCCGGCAATGTTATGAAGAAGTGCGGCTTCGTCTATGAAGGCGACTGCATCGACCACATGCTCGAAGACGGCGCGGAAAGAAACGTCAGCATGTATCGTCTGTCCACGCCGGAAGAGCCGAAGAACTTTACACTCCGTAACGGCATCGAGATCCCGCCGGTCGGATTCGGCACCTACAGATCCACTCTTCAGGATGGAAAAGCACCGATCCTCAAGGCTTTGGAACTCGGTTACCGGTACCTCGATACCGCGTCTTTCTATAAGAACGAAGAAGTCATTGGCGAGGCACTTTCCGAGTGCGGAATTCCTCGTGAAGAGATCTTCCTGGCCACCAAGATGTGGCCGACAGAAATGGGCTACGAAGAAACAAAAGAAGCCTTTAAGCGCTCCTGTGAGAAGCTTCGTACCGACTATATCGACCTCTATCTGATCCACTGGCCGAAACTGAACCCGCAGGATCTTCAGTGGAGACAGAAGATCCGTGATACATGGCGCGCGATGGAGGAGCTCTATAAAGAAGGCAAATGCCGCGCGATCGGTGTCTGCAACTTCCAGCCGCATCACCTTCAGGTGATCCTCGATGACTGTGAGATCGTTCCGATGGTCGACCAGCTCGAGCTGCACGTCGGATATCTGCAGCAGTACACGCTCGACTTCTGTCGTGAACACGGGATCATCCCGCAGGCATGGAGCCCGCTCGGACGCATGTATTTTTCCGAAGAACCGTGCCTTCAGAAGATGGCCAAGCAGTACGGACGTCCTGTATCGCAGCTTCTTTTGCGTTTCCTGAATCAGTCCGGGATCCAGATCATCCCGAAGACCACTCACGAAGAGCGCATGAAGGAAAACATGGATATCTTCGGCTTCACCATCAACGAGGAAGACATGCACTTTTTGTCCGTTCTCCCTCAGATATTCTTCTCAAAAGAATTCCCTGACTGGGCTACCAGAGGCTGATTATTTAGTATAATAGAAACATGATACGATGAGGGGGTTTGGTCATGTTTTCGAAGTTTACTCATACGGCTTCTAAAAGTTTGAAGGTCATCATCGTCGGCTGCGGAAAAGTCGGCCATACACTGACTGAACAGCTGAGTAAAGAAGGAAATAACATCACTGTCATCGAGAAGAACCCGACCGTTGTCGGAGATATCGATGCCCAGTTCGATATCATTACCATCCACGGTAACGGCGCCAGTTACAGCACCCTGCAGGAAGCAGGTGTTGAGGACTGCGATCTTTTTATCGCCGTCACCGGATCAGATGAACTCAATCTTCTCTGCTGCACGATCGCCAAGCAGTTCAGTAAATGCGCCGCGATCGCGCGTGTACGCACCCCTGACTACAGTAAGGAAGTCGGCTATCTTCGTGATAAACTCGGCCTTGCCATGATCATCAATCCGGAACTCGAGTCCGCGCGCGAGATGGCACGTATCCTTTATCTTCCGACCGCGCTTCAGGTCAGCACCTTCGCGCATGGTCAGGCGGAAATGATCAAGTTTAAGATCCCCGAGGGCAATACTCTCGATAACATGACGATCGCCAATCTCGGCAAGCATATCACCCACAATATCCTGATCTGCGGTGTCGAAAGAGCAGGCGAAGTGTTTATCCCGTCCGGTGCTTTTACATTAAAAGCGGACGATGTCGTCTATTTCGCGTCCAAACGTGAAGAGGCCAGAAAGTTCCTTAAGAACATCGGCATGTTCACGAAGCAGGTTCGAAACGCCATGATCGTCGGCGGCGGTCTTTCCGCGTACTATCTGGCCAATGAACTTCTACACACAGGTATCGACGTGCATATCCTGGAAACCTCTTTTGAACGCTGCAACGAACTATCCATGCTTCTTCCGCAGGCCGTTGTCATCAATTCCGACGCTACGTCCCAGGAAGGCCTTCTGGGAGCGGGTATTAAAGACATGGAGGCTTTCGTTCCGCTTACCGGTATCGATGAGGAGAATATCCTTCTGACGCTTTTCGCCAAGAAGGTTTCAAAGGCGAAGGTCATCACGAAGGTCAACCGCATCCACTTCACCGACGTCATCTCGGATCTGGATCTCGGTTCCGTCGTCTACCCGAAGCTGATCACATCCGAAGCGATCATCGCGTATGCCAGAGCGCTTCGTGCCTCCAGAAGTTCGGAGATCGAGACGCTTTACCACATCTTCGACTCACGTGCCGAAGCTATCGAATTTAAGATCAAAGAATCATCGCCCGTCGTGGGAAAAGAACTGAAGGATCTTTCTTTGAAGAAGGACCTTCTGATCGCGTTTATCAACAGAAAAGGCAAGATCATTATTCCGTCAGGGTCTGACATGATCGAAGTCGGTGACTCCGTCATGATCGTAACCACACATACCGGATTGAACGAGATCCGTGACATCTTGAAGTAAGGAGATCACACCGACATGAATGCACTGATGGTCTTCTACATTCTCGGCCATGTCCTTCGTATCGAAGGTGTATTTATGCTGCTTCCGGCGCTGACCGGACTTATCTATCAGGAAAGCAACGGCCTTTATTTCCTTTATATGGCCCTTTTCCTCTTCTTCATCGGATTCCTTCTCTCGTTCAAAAGACCTGAAAACACGACGATCTACTTGAAAGAAGGCTGTGTCATCACGGCGCTTTCGTGGATCTCCATGAGTTATTTCGGAGCACTTCCGTTTTACTTTACCGGCGAGATCCCGTCTCTTCTTGACGCGATCTTCGAGACCGTGTCGGGCTTTACGACAACAGGCGCGAGCATCCTTCCCGATCCGGAAGCACTTTGTCACGCGACTCAGTTCTGGCGGTGCTTTACACACTGGATCGGCGGCATGGGCGTCCTGGTATTCCTTCTGGCGATCATCCCGATGAGCGGCGGCTCCAACATCAACATCATGCGTGCCGAGAGCCCCGGACCTTCCGTCGGAAAGCTCGTTCCGAAGATGCGCCAGACAGCGGGTCTTCTCTACCTGATCTATTTCTTCCTGACCGCCCTGGAAGTGCTTTTCCTGGTCGTCGGGAAAATGCCTTTGTTCGACAGTATCTGCACATCATTCGCGACAGCCGGTACCGGCGGATTCGGTGTGTATCGTGATTCCATGGCGAGCCAGACGGCGTATCTTCAGTGGGTCGTGACTATCTTCATGATCCTGTTCGGCGTAAACTTCAACTTCTATTTCTTCCTTCTCTACCGCCACTTCAAGAAGGCATTTAAGATGAGCGAGATCAGAGCATATCTCGCGATCATCATCGCGTCGGTCACGATCATCACGGTCAATACGATCAACATCTTCGGCAATGTCCTGACCGGTGTCCGTCATTCCGCTTTCCAGGTCGCGTCCATCATGACAACGACGGGCTTTGCTTCCCACGACTTCGATATGTGGCCGGAACCCAGTAAGGTCATCCTGGTCATTCTGATGTTCATCGGCGCCTGCGCGGGAAGCACCGGCGGTGGTATCAAGGTATCGCGTTTCATAATCCTCTATAAATCCATTCGAAAAGAAATGAAGTCCTATCTGCATCCGAAGTCCGTCAGCAAGCTCACGATGGACGGAAGCCCGATCGAACACGACGTCGTACGCTCCGTAAACGTCTACTTCATCACCTTCATGATCCTCTTTACCGCTTCGGTATTCTTCGTTTCTTTCGATAACAAGGGCCTGATCACTTCGTTCTCGGCGGTATCCGCGACGATCAACAACATCGGCCCGGGACTTCATCTTGTCGGTCCGACCCAGAACTACGCGGGTTTCTCGGACTTTGCCAAGATTGTCCTTTCTTTCGATATGCTGGCCGGACGTCTCGAGCTCTTCCCGCTCCTGATGCTCTTTAATCCGAAACTCTATTTCAGTAAGCCGATATTCTCGCACAAAGCAAATTAAAGGAGGTAACTTATGGGATTATTAGACAGATTTTTAGGTGACGTCGCAAGAAAGAGCCTGCGTGACGCCATCGACAGCGCAACGGGACGTAATTCCGCTCCGCCGATGCCGACAGCACCGGTTCCGCAGCAGCAGAGCCAGCCGACGCTTCCGCCGAACTATGTTCCGGATCTGGACATCGAGCAGAAACTCGACAAGATCCTGTCCACGCAGTTCCCCGCTTACGGGTTCGGTAAGGAAGTTCCTCCGACGACATTGGGAGCAGTAGGCGCGAACATGATGCCGTACACATATGTGGTCTACTTAAACGGTCAGCCGAAATTGTTCATCATGCGCTGCTGGAGCAATACATGCGCTTCCCGCGGATACCGTTTCTCCAAGGAGTTTGCGGCAAGTCAGGGAATCCCGCTGATCAACTTCCTGGAAAGCCTCCCGAACGAGGAAAGCTATATTATCGATCGACTCCATCAGTTCCTCTGATGGTCGATATATAAAAAGAAGAGAAATGCGAATTCGCGCCTGAGGTGGATCTAGCTCGCGCCTTTTCAGATCAGGCAACTGATCGGTTTTACAGGCGGCCGGTGCGGGTACAGACCCGGTAACACAAGCAATGCTTGTTTCAAAGCTGTTTCTCTTCTTTTTTATTTTGCAAAAGGACCGGTCTTTCGTGGATGGCTTCCATCTTAGATCTTCTGGAACAACATAATACCTGGGAAGAGTTTCTCTCTTACAAACTCAGTAACCGCTATTTGTCCAAGAAGGAGAAAGAGCAGTTCACTTCGTTTGTTTCCGAGAAACGCTATGCCGCCGTCGCGTCTTCTATCCGCGAAAACGGCGCTCTTTCTCTTCCCGCGCGTCGCGAGGTCAATAAGAGCGGCACGTCCAAAAAGAGGATCGTCTTCACTTTCTCCGACGATGAGAACATCTACCTCAAAGGCCTGGGGTATCTTCTCTATCGCTACGACGACAAATTGTCGCCGCGCTGTTATTCTTTCCGTCGCACGATCTCCGCGAGAGACGCCATATTCGACATTCTTTCGCAAAAGGACCGAGACAGCCTATTCTGTTTTAAGGCCGATATCAGCAACTACTTTAATTCCATCCCCGAAGAGAAACTGGTCGATGTTCTTTCCGAAGTCATCACCGACGATTCGGATCTGCTTTCCTTTTTGAGAACCCTTCTCTTCTGCGGAAAAAGCACTCTTCCCGACGGCAGCATCTCCGCGGAGCCGCGTGGCGCGATGGCGGGGATCCCGATCTCTCCGTTTTTCGCGAACGTCTATCTTCTTTCGATGGACAGATATTTCGAATCGATCGGGGCTTCGTATTTCAGATATTCCGACGATATCCTGATCTTTTCAAAGAGCAAGGAAGAACTGGATGCACGCATCGCGGATTTCAATTCACATATCGAGGCAAAAGGACTTTCCGTAAATCCGAAGAAGGTCTCGATCTCCTGCCCCGGAGACCCCTGGGAATTCCTGGGCTTCTCGTATAAGGACGGGCAGGTCGATATCTCTGGAGTTACGATGGACAAGCTGAAAGGAAAGATCAGAAGAAAGGCACGGGCGCTTTTGCGGTGGAAAACAAAAACAGACGCGTCCTATGAGCGCGCAGCGAAAGCGTTGATCCGCACCTTCAATAAGAAACTCTATAACGAACAGAATGAAGACCTTTTTACGTGGTGCCGGTGGTTTTTCCCGGTGATCACGACAGATAAGAGCCTTAAGGAGATCGACGCGTATTTACTGGAATATGTAAGATACCTCTATTCCGGTCGCCACTACAAGGGAAATTACCGCGTTTCGTACGACGACATCAAAGCCATGGGCTTCAAAAGCCTCGTCCACGAATACTACGTTACGAGAACACACGACGAACCGTGATGATCCTGCCGACCAGGTCGGACTTAGCGTCGAATTTGCAGAGTTTGATCGACGTGCCCGTCGAGGCGCGCATCAGAAGAACACCCGAATGCGTGCAGATCGCCGCCTCATAAGGCTCCCTGCTGTTGGGCTTATATGGATCCGCGAGAAATACGATATCTCCCGGGATGATACTGTCGATCAGAAGATCTCCCGTGACCTCGTCGTACTCCAGTTTGACCTCAGTTCCGCAGTTGACCTGCTCTTTCAGTTCTCTCGGGATCGTGACACCGTTTACGCCGGCGGCCACATAAGCCAGTCCATGTACGGATATACCACGGTTCGTGACGCCGCCTTCGAGATATGTCGCGTTGATCATGGTCAGAACGGAGCTGACGAAGTAACGCACGCCTACCTCTTCCGTTTCTTCGTTGATACCGAGTTCGATAACACCACTGCTGCTGATCCATCCGTTCTCGCCGTTCGGAAGCTGTACCTGATAAACGCCGTCACGTTTAACGTCTGCATAAAGCACCGTATTCATGGCCACTTCGGCGATAAGGGTACCGTTACTCGCGTGCGACATGACGCGCTTGGAAATATCGGCGACAACGATCTTAAACAGGTGCAGGTCCGGCTCGCAAGATGACATATCCGTGCCAAGCTCATCGCCCTTTACATAGCCGACGATGTTATCCAGCGTGCGGATCAGGACATAGCCGTTCTCACAGTCGTCATTTAAGAAGTGGACGGGCTCATTCATCAGAAGCTGCGTGATCCTCTGACTCGTGACATCGTCTTCGGCCATAACGCTGCAGGCTCTTACGGTGACCACGCGGTAGGTATCGTCATAGATCAGTTCCGGATCTTTCTCAACGAAAAGCGCGATATCGGTATTCTTGAAAAATCCCGGAAGGACTTTCGGAAGCACGAGGAACACAAAGAGCATGATGGCCACAAAGGTCAACCCCGCCAGCACCAGTCTCGGCCAGCGCTTTCTCTGGCTGTCGGCAACAGACGAATCGGCTTTATCGAGAGACCACACATTCGCCAGATCCTCAGCTTTTCCGTAGTCTCCGTCCAGTTCGAGAAAAGGACCGGAGCGGGAAATCCCGTCATCTCTCTTCTTCTTTTTGAAGGGCGAGGACAGCTTCAGTTTCAGTTGTTTGAAAAAGCGTGAATCCCTCTTCATGCCTGCCCTTCATCCTTCCATTCAATACAGCAGAAAGCGATCGCCGCGCCGTGATCATGCGAGATCGACAGGCTGATGTTCTTTCCGCCCTCATTTTCGAACACTTCCAGCGCAGCGCCGGAAAGTTCGGCACGAGGCGCGCCGTTTTCTTTCTTCAAGATCTTAATGTCCGTCATGGAAACGCCTTTTCCGCCGATGCCCGTGCCCAGTGCTTTTGAAACAGCTTCTTTGGCGGCAAACCGGCCGGCCAGAAACTCGATGCGGCGGGTAGCAAGCTTCGGGGCGATCGCGATCTCCTCTTTTGAGCAGACGCGCGAAAAGAAAGCGTCACCGGATCTTCCCAGCGCTTTCTCGATACGATCGATCGAAACGATGTCCACGCCGTTTGTGATCATGCGCGGGCTCCCTCCGATGAGAAATTAAAGCGTACGAAATTTCTGTCGATACGGTCGAAGAATCTTCCGCCGTAGCGCTCCTTCAGAGATTCCATGTCGAAATTCGTCGTGATGATGGTCGTCTTTCCCGAAAGGATCCGAGTGTCGATGATGTTCAGAAGATCGGCCTCGGTGTTCGCCGTTCTCGGCTCCACGCCCAGATCGTCCAATACCAGAAGATCTGCCTGCGTCAGATATTCGACCCTTTTTTCCACATCGCGCTCTTTTCCGGCGGGCGTGTAGAAAGACTGGATGAGTTTTCTGTGTTCCATCATCAGTTCCTGTGCTTCGGCCAGACGGATCACAAAGGAAGACCTGCCCTGCTTGGCATACTGTCTTGCGATCGCGACCGCGGTGAAAGTCTTCCCCTGACCGGAACGGCCGTAGAAGACCGCGTTCGGGACCTTCTCCTTTTCCGTCAGAAGACGGAGTTTTTTATATGTTTCCTGCATTCTCGGGTTCTCGGAGAAGAACTGATCCGAGTCCTTTTCAAATGAATACTCCGGGTATTTCTCGACCCCGGATCTCGATGTCATGACCGGTGCCAGAAGAGCCCGGATACAGTCGCAAAGTACAGGTTCTTTTCCCTCTTCTTCGATATATCCCGTGTCTCCGCACTTTTCGCAGTACGGCTGGATCTTGATCTTATCGCTCGAAAGCCCGTGCTCGAAAAGCACCTTCTCACGGTCCATCTTGAGTCTGACGAGTTCTTTTTGCAGATCCTCGCTGCTTTGTCCCTCGAGGGAATTCTTCAATATCTCCTCGGACACATCCGCGATCTTCTTCTCCACATCCGCGAGCTCCGGATGCGCGATACGGATCTGTTCATTCTGCTGCTGTAAAAGGATCTCGCTTCGGATCCTGCGGTTTTCCAGGATGCTTCTGACATCCTCATATACACTGTCCATAGGCGTTCTCCTTAATTGTCCTTCAGAAGTTCATCCAGAAGATTCATGGAATCCTGCTCTTTCTTGTCCAGATGATCCTTCGTGTATTCGTTCTCCATATAGGCAACGTCATTGCCGAAACCGGAAGCGGCAACGGTCTTTCGTTCCTGATAGGCTTCTTTGTTCTTTTTCTTCAGCTCGGCCTCGAACTGCTTGGCCTTCGTTACCGAAGCCACGCCGTTTTCTTTCCACAGCTGCAGTCTCTCATCGACCTGCGAAAGCGTGATCGTGCTCATAAACTTGTGCAGGACTTCATACGCGTAACGGACGATCGGCTCCTCCCAGCAGTCGGTGTTGGCCCACTTGTCGATGATCGCAAGGTCCATGCCGTCCAGTTTCTTTCGGAAAAGCTCTCCGCAGAATGCTGTCATGGAAGACGTTCTGTCGGCCGCGAGCTTCTTCATCTCATAGTCTCTCGCGGCGTCCACGTCGTGGATATTATGCGAAAACCACTCCTGCAGGATCTCGTCCATCTGCGGGAATGTCACGTTCTCCTTGTTCTTTTCCTTACGGAGATACGAGTACAGGAAAGACGGCACATCCGGCTCCATCTTGTAGGTCAGGATCCATGTGTTGATATACTCGATATCGACGCCGTCCAGTGCTTTGCGCTTCTTTTTGCCCATCGCGTTCATGCACTCTTTGACTTTCCTGTCGTCGCTTAAGACCTTCTCGAGCTCGGAAGACGTATGCACGCCGCGCTTGCTCCATACCGCGCGCAGTTCTTCTGCCGGGCGGGAGTTCTTGCTCATGAGCTTACCGCGCTCCTGAAGCTCGTTAAACAGCGAATAGATGACATCCGGGTCCATCTTATATACGGAGGCGCAATCGTCGATAAAACGCTGCCAGGAATAGCTCATGCGGCCCATGAAGAATGTGTCGCTGATACTTCTGGAAACGGTCTCCAGACCCTTTTCACGATGCTGCGGGGGCATCTCGAGGCCCTCGTCTTTTCTGGATTCGATATAGCGGTCGACTTCTCTTGCCTTGATGTCGGTCAGGAAAAGGGATCCGTCTTCTGCTTTTTCCAGAAGACCCGCCGAAGTCAGATAGAAAAGCTGCTCCTCGACTTCAGACTGTGCCATGCCCAGCTTTTTCGAGATCTTCTCGACGTTCATCTTGCCCTGGGAAGAGGAACGGTTCATGAGCATAAACAGGTAGATCTGGATCGAAGAACCGGTCAGGGATGACATATACTGTGTGATAAAAAGATCCGGCACCTGTGTGTCCGAAAGCAAAAGCTTGTCGCGATCTTCTGCTGTCATACTGACCTCCAAGAAAAATAAGTGCTTCCATTATAGCACCTTTTGGCATTCGAAAGAACTCCCAAACAGCGCCTGAGATAGTTCTTTGGAATACATGCGCGTCGCTGGTCCTCGCCGCTTCGCGTCTGCGGAATCGCTCCTTCGCATGATTCCAAAGAACATGTTCATTTCTCGTTTGGGGAGGTTCTTTCGAAAGAAAAAGGAGCGGTTCCCGTGAGGGAATCGCTCCTTTGATAAGCCTGTAATCAAGCCCGAGATTAAGCCTCGTTAGCCTTCTTTACATAAGTACCGTAACGCTCGATCGCATCCTGGTGTGTCTTTTCGAACATACCGTCAACGACGTCTTCCGGATACTTCTTGTAGAGGGAGTTGTAACGAACTTCGCTCTTGAGGAAGGAGATGAAATCGCCTGTCGGCTCCTTGGAGTCGAGAGTGAATGCATTCTTGCCTTCTGCTGTGAGAGTCGGGTTGAATCTGAACAGGTGCCAGTAACCGCACTCAACAGCCTGCTTCTCTTTGATCTGAGCAACCTTAAGGCCACCCTTGATACCGTGGTTGATACACGGAGCGTAGCAGATTACGATGGACGGACCATGGTAAGC
>JAFZBN010000001.1 GCA_017561715.1 Clostridiales bacterium
ATGCAGCAGAAGCCACAGCGGATCGGCCACCCGCACGGCTGATGATCTTTATCGAGCAATGATATATTGACATAAAGCATGCCTCCTTTCTTGTGATGTGCTGTTGCGAGATAAAGCGCCGTCCGCAGGACTCCATCCAAGTGAAACTTGGTCCAGGTCAAGGAGCGAAGCGTCCTTGTAGGATTCCACAAGGACAAAGTCCTTTGGTGCCGGCTGCATAAGCCCCCTCGGAGAGCGCGCTTGGATGTGGGCTCCGCCCACATATAAGTGCGCCCTTAACAAGTTAAGGGAATGGGGTAGGGTTCTCTTAACCTTCAACACTTTTCTCACCTCCGGGGATCTGTTCGTTCATCGCTTTGGTGAAGAAACATCCGTTCTTCTCCTGTCGGTTCAGGAAATTCAGAAGTCGGATTTTATCTTCGTCGGTGGTCGGTCTTCCGAGCACCGACTCTACGATTCCGCCAAGTTCAATCAGCCGTCTGGTGCGCTTCTTGCGATCCTCTTCGGACTGCTTTTTCTGAAGCGCCCGCTTCTGCGCTTCGAGCTGTTCCTGCTTCATTTGAAGCTCTGCAATACGTTCTTTATACGATCTCTGTGCCATGTTCTCACCTCCCTTCGAATAGGTAATCGATCATCTGAAGGATGATCCTGATCCGCTCCGCGTCGACCGGATCCAGTTGTGTCAGATCGGGATTTCGATCGATCTTTTCGGATAATTCCTGAAGTGTCACTCTGATAGCCGAGAAGGAGCGGATGTTCCCTTTCACGAGGACCTTCTGGTAGAGACAGCTCTCGATAAAATATGTCGATCGCATCAGTCCGGATTGAGCTATGCGGGCATCGATCAACGCCTTCTCACATGGGCTGACCCGAAAGTTCACGATGACCTTTCTGTGCCGGTTGTTCTCGTTCTTTCTCTTCTTCACGGGCCGCTTCTGCTTCTTGGTGTTCCCGAAATACTTTCCCATGATCAAGCCTCCTTCGGTGTCATAAAGGTTTCGTTTAGTTTGTCGGCCATTTTTCTCTGTACCGACGGATACAAGTGTGAATACCGCTCTGTAACGGTGCTGCATTCGTGACCCAATCTTTCGGCAATTTGGATCGGTGAATACCCGAGTTCGATCAGAAGCGCACAACTGGAATGTCTCAAATCGTGGATCCGAATCCGTTTTACGCCGGCCGCTTTCGCTCCCCGATCCATCTCATGGAGAAGAAAATACTTGCTGAAAGGAAATAGCCGGCTGTTGTTGTCGAGTTTGTAGATCGAATCAAAGTAATCCTGCATCTCGTCACAGAGAAATTGCGGAAGTTCGATTGTACGGTTGCTCTTCTCGGTTTTAGGGGATGTGACCATCTCTTCGCCGTCCACCGTCTGATACGTCTTGTTGATCCGCAGAGTTCTTTTCTCGAGGTCAAAGTCTGGCCGTGTCAGCGCTAGCAACTCTCCTTCACGTATCCCGGTCCAGAAAAGAATCTGAAAGGCGTAATAGGACATCGGTTTGTCCTTGATGACATCCGCGAACTTAAGGTATTCATCCTTCGTCCAGAAGAGCATTTCTTTGGCGTTGGACTTGCCCATCTTCTTAAAAGACTTGCAGGGATTCTTTGGAAGATCGTAATACCGGACAGCATGATTGAAGATCGCTGTCAGCTGGTTGTTGATCGTCCGAAGATACGTCTCGGAGTATCCCTTACCGTCTGCATCCCGCTTCCGGAGAAGCTCGTTCTGCCACTGAAGGATATGGGTTGATGTAATCTCCGAAAGACTAAGATTCTTGAAGTAAGGCCGAATGTGCATATCGATGATCTTGATCTTGTTCGCAACCGTGCTTTTCTTAAGCTTCGGTTTCACATCGTCCATATAGACATCTATAAAAGAATCAAAACTCATATTGATATCTTTGGATGTCTTCGCCATAAAGACATGCTCGTACTCGAGAGCTTCCTTCTTTGTATCGAAACCTCTCTTAATGTGTCTCTTGCGTTCACCGGTCCAATCAGTGAAGTAGCAAGAGACTTTCCATTTTTTACCGTCGTATCCTTTACCGTTATCTTTATAAACTGCCATGTTAATCACCTCCTTTCAGACAAGCTTCTTCGTACCAGATGCGGTTTACCTTCCCCGCCACGACGATGGCCCGGGGATGCTCTTTCTTCAACTGCGCGTTGAGTTCCTTGATCACGTCGTACGCCTTGGCCCGCGATACGCCGAGATCAAACATCACTGTGTCTACTCCAATAAAGAGTGGTTCTTTTTCCTTGTTCATAGGCTTTACCTCCTTCCTGTTAGATTTTGTGGTAGACATATTTTTGTGTCTGTTGACGATATATTACATCCATTAATATCGCCTGTCAACACTTTTAGATATATTTTTATGTCTGTTTTATCTTTTGGGTCTTCCATTTTGTATCTGACGTGCTATAATAAAGGCACAGTTTGCATACAAACGAGGTGTTCATGGATATGAAATTGGGTAACAAAATCAAGAAGTACAGGCTTTTGAACGACCTTTCCCAGAAGGAACTGGGCATGAAGGTAGGTTTCTCGGCTGCAACCGCAGATTCCCGTATAAGAAAGTATGAAAGCGGTGCCATGGCACC
>JAFZBN010000011.1 GCA_017561715.1 Clostridiales bacterium
CGATCTGGGGTGTCCAAAGAGAATCTGAGCTCGACGAGTGGCTGAGTTTTTTCGAAAAGAATATCCGGATGACGGACGAGATCCGTGCTTTTATCGAAAACGATCGAAAAGAACTGCTCGGCGAATTCTGCCGAGGCTGTGGCTACTGTATGCCGTGTACAGTCGACATCACGATCAATCAGTGTGCAAGAATGAGCCAGATGATCCGAAGAGCGCCTTCACAGAACTGGCTTACCGATCACTGGGTCAATGAGATGATGAAGATCGAAAACTGCGTCGACTGCGGGCTTTGCAAGACCAGATGCCCTTATGAACTGGATATCCCGAATCTTCTTCGAAAGAACCTTATCGACTACAAAGAGATCCTCGCGGGAAAAGAAACGTAAGACAGGCCTTGTCAGGCTTCAAGGATCTTCTTTACGTCGGATTCCAGATACGGATTCATGCGGGAGATAAAGCCCGATTCTTTGAGCATCTCGGTCAGGTCATATCCGATATCTTCGGACAAAGATACGATCCTGTCTTTATAGTTTAGGCGGTTCGGCTTATACTTCATGTCTTCCCAGGCTTCCTTGTTGCAAGGAGTATCGGCAAGTTCCGCGATATGGGAAGTAAAATCACCTTTTGTATCCAGGCCTTTCATGGCACGGAAAGTCCACTTATAGTACGGCGGATAGGTTCTTTTCAAAAGGTAGAAAAGCTCCATCGCAGCTTCTAAGCCTCTGACTTTACAGATCTCGGCCGCGACATAGTCTTCCCTTGACATGCATCTTGCGTAGTTGACCTGAAGTGAAGCCGAATACTCATGCATTTTTTCGGCGATGCGGATGCGCCAGACTCGCTCCGGATAGTATCCCAGAAGAAGCTCACGGAAGGCCGTAAACTGTCCGAGATCGTCCCTGAAAACTTCGCCGTTTACGGCGGTCGCGAGACACGAATGATCCAGAGTGAGCCACTGTTTTTCGGTCATCTCACAAGTATCGGTATGGCAGTTGATGCGAAGGATATTCGAGTAGAAGTCATGGATCGTCATGACCCCTCTTCTCTCTTTAAGCCTCTCGGTATAGTAGGCGCGCTCTTTTTCCGCGACAAGCGCGTTGTACTCGGAATACAATCGGGCGCCGTATTCATCCATATCTTCCGTCGGGATCCAAAGGCATACGCCGGTTCCGAAATCGTGGTCTCTGGAGATCGCGTCATCGTAGCCGAAGCAGTCAGAACCTTCGCCGGCGATACCTACGGCGATCCTGGATTCATATTCAGAAAAACCGAAATGGATCAGTTCCGCGACCTCTTCGTCGTAAAAGCGTCTGTTTTTCGAGATCACGATAGAAGATGAGTTATCCATTATTTTCCTCCGAGGAAGCCTCTCCCATCTTCTCCGTCAGATCATGAAGGCTCTTATTATACTGCGCCTGAGTAATGGCTTTCTTCTCGAGAAAAGTATCGAGAAGGGCTTTTTGTCTGAGATATAACTGATGTTTTTCTTCTTTGCTCGACATAGGATCACACTTCTCCGATCACCTTCAAGAAGCGCTCGATCAAGGCTTCATCCGGGTTATTTCCGAGTGCCTTTACCCCTTCCATAGGAATAAAGCCGCCGGCCATGTACGGATGGCCGCCGCCATTACCGATGCCTTCGAGTGCTTTTGCGGCAATCTTACCGCAGTCGATATTACTGAGGAAAGTCTCCGCGCGAACAGAGATCTTATATCCGTCCGGACGCTTCGAATAAACGATCGCGATATCGACTTCATCCAGAGAAAGAATGAAGTCACATGTAATGGCGATCAGCGCGTCCTGACAGGCGAAAGGAATAAACGCGAGTCCGACCTTATCGAAGATCTGCGTGCTGGAGATCGCGGCGCCATACGCGCGAAGATCCGTAAACTCCATCTCGGTCTGACCGAGTCGTCCGAGCGCGTCCGGATCGGCAATATGATGCAGGAAACCGAATGCCCGGACATCGTCGTCCGTAACACCTCTCGTAAATCCGTTCGTGTCCATCTGAAGACCGAACATTAATGCTGTTCCCGTTTTCTGATCCGGTGTGATACCGAGGTCCATAAAGTACAAAGCGACCTGCGTACAGCAGGCACCGACCATTCGAACATCTTTATAGAAGTAACCCACTTCGTTCATTGTAGGATGATGGTCGACACAGGCAATTTCATCGCCGAGAAGATCGATTATATTTCCGCTGTTTTTCTGCGAGTCTACGCATATAATGGGATCATTTTCTCCCATATCGGTAATATCATCTTTGGAATAAATGTTGATGTCTAAATACTCGACCATCTTTCGTGTATTGAGACGGTCGATCTTGCCGTGATAACAAAGAGTCGATTCGATGCCGAAATGCAAAAGTAATTGCTGAAGGCCGAACGCCGCGCCGATCGCGTCAGGATCCGGGAAGTTATGCGTCTGCACATAGACTTTCTTCCCTTTGAGGAAGTCGAAAAGCTCCTGTAATGTATGAGAATTGTTCCTATCAATATCCAACATAACTATTACCTCTCTTATCATCACCCACTATTTAATTATACCACAAGCCCGTTTCACGCTCGTTTTTCAGGAAGTGTGATATAATACGGATGTAGTGATCCAAGACAGAAACGTGCTCGTGATCGAACTTTGCAGAGCACTTGCTTTTAGGAGAATACAATGAAGAAATCAAAAGCAACAGCACTGATTGCAGCTTCTTTTGCCATGGCAATGGGATTAACCGCATGTGGTTCCGACGACGGCAAAAAATCCGGCAAGAGTCTGAGTAAACTTAAGGCACCATTTCAGAACTCTGACAGGACGCAGACCGTATATGGTCCGCCGACGGACTATGATCCGTCCGCAGATGATCCGGTAGATGTATACGGACCACCGGCTGATTACACCGGCGAGACGGAAACCGAGGTCGTAGGCCTTTACGGACCGCCAATTGATTATGAAGACTTAGAAGAGGGCTGATCCCGATGTTTGATGTAGAAACAAAAAGACAGCACATGACAGACCTCATGCGATATCGCAGAGGTCTGTTTGTTAAGCCACGTCTTAGAAATCTCTTTCTGGAACTGACCATGCGCTGCAATGAGAACTGTATCCACTGTGGAAGCCGCTGCGGTGAAGTCAGATCCGAGGAACTTCCCGTAGAAGTCTACAGGCGCTTTCTGGACGAGGTCAAAGAGGATTTCGGCATTGAAGATAAGATGCTCTGTATCACTGGCGGCGAACCGCTTCTGCGAAAAGAGTTTTTCGAGATCATGAATTATGCGCATTCTCTCGGCTTTCACTGGGGTATGACCAGTAACGGCACGCTCATCGACAGAGAGTGCGCAAGAAGACTGAGAGAAGCCGGCATGGGAACGATCTCCATCAGTATCGACGGACTCGAAGAAACGCACGATGCTTTTCGAAGGACTCCGGGCGGATACAAAAAAGCGATGGAAGGCATTCAGAACCTCATCGACGAGGGTGGCTTTAAGACCATCCAGATCACGACCGTAGTTACACATCAGAATATCGGTGAGCTCGACGCTCTCTACGAGATCTTCGATAAGATGGACATCGACTCCTGGCGTGTCATCGGCATCGAACCGATGGGACGCGCCAAGGATTATCCGGAGCTTCTTCTCACGCCGGAAGATCATAAGTACATCTTCGAATTCATCCGAAACAAGAGGATCGCGGGAGAACCTGTCTGCTACGGCTGCAGCCATTATCTCGGTAACGAATACGAGCGCGAAGTACGTGACTGGTATTTTCTCTGCATTTCCGGCATCTATACAGCGAGCATCACCGCCAACGGTGACATCATCGGATGTCTGGACATCGAACGCCGCCCGGAGACCATTCAGGGCAATATCCTCAAGGACCGTTTCAAGGACGTCTGGGAGAACCGTTTCGAATTTTTCAGAAGAGATCTTTCCGACCTTAACGAAAAGTGCCGTGACTGTTCCGAAAAGGACTTCTGCCACGGCGACTCTTTCCACAGCTGGGACTTCGATAAAAACGAGCCTCTACTGTGTTTTAAAGATATTCTGTTTTGAAAAGCACTATTCCCGTTACTCTGATCTCAAAGCCGCGACAGGATCTTTCTTCGCGGCTTTTTTCGACGGGATGAATCCGCCGATCAAAGTCAGGATCGTACTTAACGCGATCAGGATGATCGCGCCTCCGATCGGAAGGGCCGCGTTGACATCGGTCGATCCCGCGACCGAATGGATGATCATGTTACCCGGTATCAAGAGCAGTAACGTGACGACAATACCGAGCACACCTGCCAGGAATCCGATTATGAATGTCTCCGCGTTGAATACCTGAGAGATGTTTCTTTTCGAGGCACCGATCGCGCGAAGGATACCGATCTCCTTTGTTCTTTCGAGAACGGAAATATACGTGATGATACCGATCATGATCGAAGATACGACCAGAGATACGGCAACGAACGCGATCAGGACATAAGAGATGACGTTGACGATCGTCGTTACGGAAGAAAGCAATAATCCGATGTAGTCGGTATAGGTGATCTGGTCACCTTCTGCCGCTGTCTCATTGTATCTGTCGATGCTGTCCGTGATACCTTCTTTTCCTTCGAAGCTGTCCGCGTAGATATTGATCGCCGTCGGTGTATCGCGGTTGACGTAACCAAAGCTTTCCAGATTCTCTTCATATGTGCCGACCGCGATATAGCTGTCGTAGATCATGAGAAGCTGCTCATCCATATTCTCACCGGCCTGCGCGATGTACATGTCCAGCATCTGCGCAAGTTCTGTATCGGACATATTGAGCATCTCGTCATCGTTTACCCCGCCGCCGTACATGGACATCATGTCACGAAGGATATCGGCTTTCTCTTTTGTGGAGATCTTGGAAAGATAATTCTTACAGTCTTCGATCTTAGCCGCGTCATCGGACGGAGAGAACTTCGCTCCGTTGATGACACTGTTTTCAGGGGAAGCGGTCTGATCTTTTATAAGTTCGCTTGCTTCTGCATATGAGATCAGGTATTCGGTCAGATCTCTGGTATAACCGATCGGCTCGGATAACGGGGTGAATTCGGAACCGTCTGCCGGTCGCACAATACCGGTTACTTTCAAAGCAATCGCGGAATCCAGGATCGTGTCGAATTCCTTATCGCCTAACACGATCTGGTCATAGAAGCCGCTTTCTGCCTTTACAAACTGATCGCATGCCGGAAGGAGATAAAACTCGTGAGAGAGAGCTGTTTCATAATCAAGTTTCTGCACGTCAAAGTGGAGTTCTTCCTCGGCATTCAGTTTTTTCCGGATATCTCTGAAGGTTTCTCTCGGAAGGAGTCCCATGGAATAAAGATCATATGCGTTGATCTCGTTGTTCTCATCAAGAACAAGGATGACCTCATCGTAAGAATCCGGCCATTCGCCATAGACAAGGTCATAGTTTTCCTTGATGGTAGGACTGATAAGAGATCCGTCCGCGCCGGTCATGATCTCCTGCATGTTCTCAACGGACGGCGTAGAAAGGAGGTCTTCCATCATGCTGTTGTTTCTTCCTCTTCCCTGTTCTTCATTCAGATTTGAACCGTCAAGATTGATCAGTTCTCCGTCCGGATCATAGGAGTAAACGCTGAACGGAACATAGTACGTGTAGATGATGCCGTTCTCACCGACATAATCATGGATCTCACTGTTCGGATCATCCAGGTATTTCTTGAACTCGGTAAGGTTATTGTGTTTCACATTTGATGTGAAAGAGGATGCCATCTCAAATGTGGAGTTATCGACATACACACCATCAGACTCATGTTCTTCGCCTGATATCGAACTGCCGCCGTCATCCATCTCGAGAAGCGTCGCGACATCGATCGCCGTTGCTTCGATCGTGATCGGATACGAAGTCATAGTCTCCTTCTGTACTTTCTCGATATAGGTATTTACACCCGTAGAAAGCGAAAGGATCAGCGCGATGCCGATGATACCGATCGATCCCGCGAACGAAGTAAGGATCGTTCTTCCTTTCTTCGTGCGAAGGTTATTAAAGCTTAAAGACAATGCCGTAAGGAAAGACATGGAAGCTTTGCCCATGTTCTTATGTGTGGCTTCTTCCATAGAAGACTCATCGACGATATACGGATCAGAGTCGTCAGTGATGCGGCCGTCACGGAGCTTTACGATACGTGTAGCATAGGTTTCGGCAAGTTCCGGGTTATGCGTGACCATAACGACCAGGCGGTCCTTGGCGACCTCTTTCAAAAGGTCCATGACCTGGATGCTTGTTTCCGTATCCAGCGCGCCAGTCGGCTCATCGGCCAGAAGGATCTTCGGGTCATTCACGAGCGCACGCGCGATCGCGACACGCTGCATCTGTCCGCCGGACATCTGGTTCGGTCGCTTATGGATCTGATCGCCCAGGCCGACTTTCGTTAAGGCCTCTTTCGCTCTCTTTTTTCTCTCCCCTCGGGAAATACCGGAGATGGTCAGTGCCAATTCGACATTGGAAAGGATCGACTGGTGCGGGATCAGGTTATAGCTTTGAAATACAAATCCGATCGTGTGGTTTCTGTAAGAATCCCAGTCTCTGTGCTTGTATTTTTTCGTGGAGATACCGTCGATGATAAGATCACCGCTGTCATAACGGTCGAGTCCGCCGATAATGTTCAGAAGCGTTGTCTTACCCGATCCGCTCGGTCCTAAGATCGCGACAAACTCATTATCGCGAAGATTCAGGCTCAAGCCGTCAAGTGCTTTCTGATGAAGTTCACCCGTGATGTATTCTTTTGAAATGTCTTTGATCTGAAGCATAATTCCGCCCTCTGTTTCTAATTCCATTTTTGCCACGTTAATAGTATTTAAATACCTTATGTCGCGTCAACAAAGAACGAAGTAAATTTACCTTTTCTTAAGAAATTACAGGTCAAAAAGGCTCATCTGCGTATATTTTTCCGGAAATTCATGCATATACGAAAAGCACTCGTCCGGCGTACACATGATGTCATTCTCACGGCAGATTCTCCTAAGCAGCGCCATCAGTTTCCCGGAATTCGGACTCGGGACTTCATAGGAATTTCCGTATCGCGCGATATACTTTTCCTTTACTCCCGGGAAATGCTTGTCGAGCGCCGCGTAAAAGTACTCTCTGTCGCCTTCTCGAAGCGTCAGTCCCATACCGAAATCGATGACACCTTTGACGTTTACTCGGACGCACTCTTCAAGGATCGCACGGACATTTTCTTCCGTGTCGTTAATGAAAGGAAGGATCGGTGTCAACCACACGATCGTCGGAATACCTCTCTCCTTCATGATTTCGAGCACTTCGATCCTGCGCTTGGTATTACAGACATTCGGTTCTAAGATCTTACAAAGATCGTCATCATAGGTGGTTAGCGTCATCTGCACGACGCACTTACTCTTCTGATTGATCTCATCAAGAAGATCGATATCATCTAAGATCCGGTCGGACTTGGTCTGGATCGCCAGTCCGAATCCGTATTTCGAGATCACTTCCAGACACTTTCGGGTAAGTCTTAATTCCTGCTCGCAATGCATATACGGATCCGACATCGAACCGGTTCCGATCATACACTTTTTTCTTTTACTGCGAAGCGCGTTTTCCAATAGGATCGGCGCGTTCTGCTTGACCTCGATGTCTTCAAAAGGATGTGAAAACTGATAGCAGGTACTTCTGCTGTCGCAATAAATACAGCCGTGCGTGCAGCCACGGTAGATATTCATCCCGCAGCTTTTCGAACTGCCCGTAAGTATTCCTTTCGCGTCCACAAAATGCATCGATTACTGTCCTTTCAAGGCACTTATTCCACGTACCAGTAAATGCCGTATCTTTCGTTACCCATACCGTAGTACGGAACGAGTTCGAGTGCTACGGGCTTTCCTTCGTAGTCGGAGAAGCCTTCGAGTGTGAAACTGAGATCCCCGTTCTTTTGGATGTATGATTCAAAGTTACTTCTGAAAGACTCGATCGTCTCATCTTTCGGAAGCTTCAGGAACTCCCGATCGAGGATCGCTTTATTCGTTTTTCCGTAAGTGATATCACTCTTGACCGACGCCCCGAAAACGTTCTTCCAGGCGGGCGCGTAGACATCGATACCGGCCCCCGTCGATATTCCCCACTTCTCGTTTCCGAGCGGGACGCAGAGTACAAACGGTCCGTACGAAAAGCCGATCACATTGGCATTATCCGAAAGCGAAAGCATTTGAAGTTTCATCGTAAAACCGATCGTTTTTGTCTCATTCACACCGATCGAAAAGCACTTGTAATCCTCGTTTTCTGAAACGATCGCATCTTTGTTTCCAAGCCAATCCGGAACACGAAGACGGATCTTCTTAGCCTCTTTTCCAACAACGGATAAGGAGAGTTTTCCATTTTTATAATCGACGCGGATATCGATCTTATCGCCATTTTCGCAAACCAGTTCAGATGAGATCCACTGCGCGATCGTGACCATGCCATCTTCCTCATAGAAGATCTGATCGCCGATCTTTGAGAAGTCTTCAAGACCCGTACCGACACAGCACCAGAACGGATTCTTCGAAGGTTCGGAAGGAGAATACAAACGGTAGTATCCGGTTCCCATCGGGTTAAAGTAGGTATAACCGCCCGAAGGACCGACGGATCCGAGCTTGGCGTTCCAAAGTGCTTTTTCAATATAATCGAGATACTTTCTTTCTCCCGTGATCTCAAAAAGCATCTGAGAAAGCTTCATCATGTTATAACAGCAGCAGCTTTCGGCATTGCACTGGGTTCTTGAGGCATCCAGCATCCCATCCTCGAAGATGTGCTCCATATCGCCGATACCGCCTGTCGCGTAGGTATGCCGTAAAACGACGAGATCCCAGAACTTTTCGGCAAGAATGACCTTCTCGTCAGTCGGTTCTTCAAAGCCCTGAAGATACCCGATAAACTTCGGGATCGTGGCATTGGCATGAACTCCTCTGAGGCGGTTTCTAAACCCGAGAAGCTCCCTGTAAAGCTCTGGTTCATCGAACTTCGCGGCCGCCTGCTTATACGTTTCCGCCTTTTTTAGATCCTCCTCCTTCAGAAGTCTCCAAAGCTGATAGAGGGAATCGTTCATGCCGCCGTACTCCACGGAAAGCACTTTTCTCTTCATCTCGTCATCCCACTTACTTACACGGGCAACGACCCAGTCGGCAAGGGCAAGGGCGGCTTCCTTCGCGCCATCCGTATGACTGTATTTCCAAAGATCGATCAGTCCCTGAAGGACTTTATGAAAGGCATACCACGGCACCCATGTCTGTGCCTGCGCTTTTCCTTCAAGAGCATCAAACTGGATCTCCACATTATCGGGATCCTGGATCGTCGCGGCGCTTAGAAAGCCGTTTCCGAGGCTTTTCTGGCATTCGCGAAGCCCGCGTACGATCGTATCTGCTTTTTGCTTAAACACCGTGAGAAGTTCGGAATCCGGATCGTTTCCGGAAAGGACATCGATCGCCATCGCAAGCGCGGAAAAGTAATGGCCCACCGCATGACCCGCGATCAGACTGTTTTCCCAAAAGCCATAAGGTTCTTTTTCCGTAGGAATCTTGGCGGTCTTTCGAAAACCGGAAAGGACACGTTCATCATCCATCTCGAAAAGGAACTTGAAATTCTTGTTCATCGCTTCGATCCAAAGAGGATCTTGGATGCGCACCTGTTTGAGAGCCGCTCTTTTCATTGTCATTCCCCCGATGAAAACGATAGTTTCAGATGTTGAATCAGATCATCAGAATGATCGAAAGAATATCCAGGAACACGAGTACCGCACAAACAACACCAACCAGGATCGCGAGGATACCGATTCCCGGAAGGCTCTCCTTTTTCTTAAAGACACCTTTCAGGCAGACAAAGCCGAATACGCAGGTTACGACGCTGATGATCACCATGATGAAATAGATGATATGTTGGGGTTCGGAAATATCGAGATATTCCATATCGAGGTCTAAAGCGTACTTAGAAGCAGAGGCGACAAAAGACACGATAAAAAGGAAAAGTGAAAGCCCGAGGTTATACGGAGGTTTTTCATCCTTTACGACGGCATCTTCGATCGTCGGAGTCTCGTTAAGGTTTGCTCCGCAATTCTTACAGACCGGCGCCGTGTTGGAATTCTGCGCGTCACATTTCGGACAGATCTTCATAAAAAAATACCTCCACTTCGTGCTATAAAAGCACCTTTGTTTCCCATACACGATTATAGCAAAACGCATTTGCTATAAACAGATGACAAAATCTAGAAGTAGAGGTCTTTTCTTATTAAAGTTTTACCGTCATGTCAGCGTTGTCGGTAAAGACAGCCGTTGCTTCTTTTCCTTCGGATGAAAGCTTGTAATCGCCCTTGAATGCATCGATCACGGCGTATCCTGAAGCGTCGGTACGGATGGCCGTATCCGTCCACCATTCTCCACGAACAAGGTTTTTCAGCATTGTGTAAGAGGGCTTTACGGAATTATCCAGACGGAGGAATCCGCTCGGGGCCTTTAGCCACGCGCCGTCTCTATAGTCCCAAGTTGTGATCGCCTTAACCAGCGGATGCGAGAACAGAACGCTGTACATCTCTTCGATCTCTCTTGCCTGGCGCTCCTCACCTTCCGGCGTGCTCGGCCACTCGTCGACCTGCCAGTCATTTAAGTCTTCGATATAAGCCGGCATGATCTCGCCGGAGATCAGTGTATTCTCTGTAAAGTGGATCGGAAGGCCGAATCTTTCGAAACGCGCGAGCACTTCTTCGAGTTTTTCTCTTCCCCAGAAGCCCTGATGCTGATGCGACTGAATGCCGATCGCGGTGATCGGAACTCCTGCGTCGAGGCAGCCCTCGATCAGTTCGGCGTACTTCTCGGAAGTGTTAAAGTCATTAAGCAAAAGGATCGCGTCCGGATTATTCGCATGCGCCTCATCGAAAACCGCCTTAACGAGCGGGACTCTTCCATACTCATTACAGATCCTGGTGACCGCGTTATCGTACTTGTCGAAGATCGGCATGATAACGACTTCGTTAATGACGTCCCACATGTCGATCACGCCCTTGAATCCCGCTACTTCGCGGTCGATCCTTTCGAGCTGTTTTTTCATGATCGTCTCATTATCGTACTTCATGAGCCAGTCGGCGCAGACCGTGTGCCAGCAGAGCGGATGGCCTTTTACCGTCACGTTCTTCTCTTTTAAGTACTTTGCCACCTGCATAAGTTTTTCCGTATCCGGCTTTCCCTCTTCGGGCTCAAAGCGTCCCCAGTAGAACGGAAGTGTCGCGTAGTTAAATACCGCGAGCCACTTGTCGATCGCATCCTGAAGCTCCGTCGCTCCCATCGTTACATAGGGAAGAAAATCAAACGCGCCGCAGCCGAAAAGGAACTCATGGTTCGTCTGGCTGACACGGATCTCTTTATTGGCAAGTGCTTTTCCCTCATTATCCGTGAAAAGCACTTTCTTACTGACTTTTCTATGCGAAATATCCATCATGTTCTCCTTATACCATCAGCTTGTAGATCTTTGTGCAGTCGTCTTCGTTCAGTGTCATGAAACCGGAGATCGTGCCGTTTCCGCCATCGCCGTAAAGCAGTGAATGAACAAGCTTCGGAATATCATCTGAGTTCGCGCCAAGCGATTCAAGATCTTCCGGCATGCCGATCGAAATCAGGAAGTGTTTGAAAGCGTCGATACCTGCTTTTGCCGTGATCTCAGGATGCTCGAAATCCATCTGACAGCCCCATACGCGAACCGCAGCCTGCGCGAAACGCATGACGTTATGCGGCATCTCATATGTGTGCACAGCCGGCATCACGACCGCAAGACCCGCGCCGTGAGCGCAGTCATAAAGCGCGGAAAGCTCATGCTCGATCATGTGGGACAGCCAGTCCTGGGATCTTCCGACACCGCAGGTGTGGTTATGAGCGACCATTCCGGCCCACATGATGTTTGCTCTTGCTTCGTAGTTATTGGGATCGGTAATGACACGAGGACCTTCGTGGATCATTGTCAGAAGAAGTCCTTCGATCAGGCGGTCAGTTACCTCGACCTCTTTACTGTTCGTGATATATCTTTCGTAAAGGTGTGCCATGATATCCGTGATACCACAAGCTGTCTGGAACGGCGACAGTGTCTGTGTCAGAGCCGGGTTCAGGATACTGAACTTCGGACGGATCGCGTCACCGCTGGCACCACGTTTAAACATACCCTCTTCTTTCGTGATAACGGAGTCCGGGCTGCCTTCACTTCCCGCAGCGGCGATCGTCAGGATCGTACCGATCGGAAGTGCTTTTTCGATACGCTTGCCCTGGTAAAAATCCCAGAAATCGCCGTCATAGACGACACCTGCCGCGATGGCTTTCGAAGAGTCGATCGTGCTTCCGCCGCCGACCGCGAGGATAAAGTCGACGCTTTCTTTTTTGCAAAGATCGATACCTTCGTATACAAGACCGGAGCGCGGATTCGGCTTAACTCCGCCGAGTTCGACATAAGGGATCGCCTCTTTATCGAGGGATGCTTTTACTCGGTCGAGAAGACCGGAACGGACGACACTTCCGCCGCCGTAATGGATGAGGACCTTGCTGCCGCCGAAACGCTTAACAAGCTCGCCGGCGCGGTTCTCAGTATCTTTTCCGAAAACAAAACAAGTCGGGGAATAAAACTCGAAATTTTCCATAAAAACAACCTTTCCGTCCGAAGACACAAATATCTGTCTTTCTCATATTACCATTCGCGCCAATCGATTTCTTTTAGATAATTGACGAACAATGTATCGATTTTGTCTTTTTCGAAAGGATATTTTTCCGGAGCAAAAACCAGATCAGAGGTACTTGGAGATCTCATCACGGAGCTGCTTGGTGTAGCCGTTATCGCCCATCACCTGCTCCGCCTGCTCAAGATCCTGCAGCAGTGCTTTTGCCGCTTCAGGCGACATGTATTCACGTCCTTCATCAGGTGTTTCCGTGATTTCTTCATCATCCGTTTTCTCTTCGCCCGGTTCTGTATAAAGCCCCTTCGAACCGTTTCTTTCTTCGAGATAGAAGATGATCGCAAAAGAAGTCAGACATGTGATAATAGCGGCAAGAAGGTTCTTTTCGAATTTCGACTCCCATTCTTTAAGGAACGGCTCTGTGTCTTCGCAGAAGATCATATAGCGATCCCGATAGGTAACTTCTTCATACGGCTCGGGGTTTTTGGATGTGGGCGGATAAGTCGTGACTGTCTTTATCTGCGCTTTAGAAAGCAGATACCTGTTCCCGCTGACCGTACCAAAGATACGATCGTCATAGCCGACATTATGCAGATCAAGATTACTTACCTCGTCAAGCAATTCCATCTCCAGTTTTTCAAGATTGTTGTTAGAAGAACCGACATAGAAATCCTCGTATTCCATTGAAGAAAATTCAAGGATCACATCATCCTCATATGAAAACGAAAAACTGGGAGGTGCAGGGTCAAAGGACTCGATACTGAAAGTATCTCCATCCAGATCGGTATATCTGTTCGGGTCATGTTCCAGGGAAAACCAAGCCATCGAACTGGTCGTTTCCTGTGAATACGTATAGTACTCGATATGTTCCGTGTGAGTTAAGTAGTCAGTGGCTTTTTCCCTTCTTCTGGACAATTTGTCATCGACCTTTTGAATCGCCGCCTTCCTTGAAAAGTAGGCCCACGGAGCCAAGATCAACGCGAAAAGCACCAGCATGCATATCGCAGCCGGAATAGAGAATCTGATTTTTCTCTTCTTGCCTGTCATTGCTCCTGCTCCTTATCTTTCTTACCGGAACGCTCGTTGATATCGTCTCTGAGTTTATCCAGGAAAGGATTCGGTCCCATCGACTGTTCCGCAAGTCCGATCTGCGCGATCAATTGTCTTGCCGTTTCTTGGGACACCGACTCTTCATACGGAACTTCCGAAGATGTTTCCTCCGTATCCTCCGTCTCTTTCTCGTATTCTTCTTCCATCAGTATCTGACGCTCAAGCGCCTCGGTTCTTTTCTCGTAGAGGAATAACGCCAGAAAGACCATGCCGCACAAAAGAAGAAGCATGCCTCCGTTCTTGAGCATATCCAGTCTCCACTGTCTCAAAAACGGTTCCACATCCTCAAAGATGACCACATGAAGGACACGAAAACTCAAAGATCCGTCAGCGCTTCGTACTTCTGCTTTCGCCTTTTCAATATCACTTAGATCAAGGATCCTGACATACGTTTCTTCGTGTCCCGGCTCCGGATACTCAATATACGCCACGCCCTGTACAAAGAAGACCGCGTACCTGTATCCATGGCTCGATCCCATGGTCTCCGATGCCGGATCCATCTCATTTATGATCTTCATCAGAGTCTCGTTTTCACGGCTCATCTCATTTTCCGGTTTCGGCGGACCGATCGCGGCAAACATGTCCAGCTCTTCGTCATAACCCATACTTTCCTTGAATATGTACCAGTTCAGCTCCAGGTTGCAGACCTGATATTGGTCACCATCTTCGTCCGTGACTTCAAAGAAGTAGTCATATGGATCGACATACGAGTCTTCTGAAAGACCATAAAGGTAGGATTCATCAAAGACAAGATAACCGTTTTCATCCAAATACAGGAACGAAGGGACTTTCTCACCGTCGTTATACCGCAATACACCTTCATCGTCATAGTAAGCTTCGGGTTGTTTGACCTCGGACGGATCCGTTTCTTGAGAGCCGTCATCGCCAGACTCACTCGAAGTGAATGCATCGTTATCTCGGGTGATGGTATAAATCGATTCGGATGAGGCGATACGAACATATACGTTTTCTGCATCGCCATCGCCGGAGGAATTCAAATCGTATTGAAAAGCATATTTATCTACAGCTTCCCAGCGAAGGCCGGTATAGTAATTATCCACTTCACGCAGACGCCAAGCATTATCACTCTTTATCTTTTCTTTTCGATTTAAAAGGAGCTCGTCGGCTTTATCGTATGCTTTTTTCCTTTGCGTGATCGCCCATGGGACAAAAATAACCGCGCAGATCAGAAGAAGGCATATTCCTGCCTTAAAAGAGAACCTGAGTTTTTTCTTCAGAATTGCCATGATTCTCCCAACCTTTGCCTCAAGTGCCGAAAGAATTCACGACACATACCCTTTCAGCATTTCTATACTACCACAAGAAGAATATCAAATCACTAATTCGCCCTCCTGATTAGAATAAAATAGCGAATAAGTGACATTATTCACTTCTTCGGAGAACGCATCATTGATATAATTGAATCATCGGGAAAAGCACCGCTCTTTCCGACTTTATGAAGAACATCCATCGGAGGACACCACCATGTTGGGAAAGTTTTTACTTCGTTCAGTTACAAATGACCTCGCGGGCAGTATGCTCGGCGGTCTCGGCCGTGCCGCCGCTTTCGGAGCGGGCGCGGTGCTCGTTTCCGAGCTTGTAAACAGCGCGACGAACCGACAGGCCATCCCGGCAGGAAACTATATGCCTTCTCAGAATATCCCGAACAATACAGGTTACGGCTCACAGGGCACAACGATCGCGAACGTCGCTCTTGCCCGTATCGCGCTTTGCTATTACATTGCCAAGGCCGACGGCGTCATCTCTCCCGAGGAGCAGATGGATTTGGACTATATGTGCTCGAGCCTGATGAATAATCCGAATGCTTCCGCGAATTTCCGTTCTGAGCTTCAGAAGATCACTTCCGACCGTTCGACAAACTTCATGAACGTGGAAAAGTATCTCGACAAGCTCGACGTCAACACGCTTTCGACCCTTCAGGCCGACATGCAGCGCGTCGCGGAACTGACCGACGGCGTTACCGAAAATGAAAGAAAGGCCATGGCCGTTTTCCAGAACTACCTTTACGGAAAACAGGGTTTCCCGGGAAGCAACATGAACGAGCAGTTCGCGGGAAAAGCACGCGTCATCAACTTAAAGTGCACCGGATGCGGCGCGGATCTCGAGATCAACGGAAGCCGTACCGAGACCTACTGCCCGTACTGCGGTTCCAAGCAGATCATCATGCACTGACGGATCACTCGATTGCCCTATCGCACTAAGTATCAGGCGATCTCCCCTGCTCTAATTCTCGATAATGCACAACCACAGGTATAACGATTTTCACTTAACTTCGTGATACAATGCCTGCTATGGTTGGAAAAATGTCGAAAAGTCACAACGTGGATATGATTAACGGGGGCGTTCTCATCCCCTTGATCTGCTATAGCCTGCCGATCGTACTGACGCAGGTCCTTCAGCTGCTTTTTAACGCGGCGGATATCGTCGTGGTCGGACAATTTGTCGGCAACACCGCCGTTGCCGCCGTAGGGTCCTGCGCGGCGCTCATCAATCTCATGATCAACCTGTTCATCGGTATCTCGTTAGGAGCTACCGTCGTCCTGGCTTCCGTTCTCGGCGCGAAACAGAAAGACCGTATTCACGATCTGACACATACGATCTTTTCTCTGGGCATCATCTTCGGCATCATCACCTGTCTGGTCGGATGCATATTTGCCAGGACCTTTCTGGAATGGATGGGCACCACGGCCGATTCCATCGATCAGGCGACACTTTATCTTCGCATCTATTTTCTCGGAAGTCCCGCTTTCATGATCTATACGTTCGGACGCGCGATCGTCGTCGCTAACGGTGATACTCGCCGCCCGCTCATCTATCTGACCATTTCCGGCGTACTGAACGTTCTTCTCAACCTGCTTCTCGTAGCTGTCTTCGGTTTAGGCGTTGCCGGTGTCGCGATCGCGACAGTTGCTTCCCAGGTGCTTTCCGCGGTGCTCATGAGCCTTGCTCTGTTCCATCTGGACGGAGAATGCCGCATCTTCCCGTTCGAACTGAAGATCCACAAAAAGCCGTTAAAGAAGATCTTGAAGCTCGGTCTTCCTGTCGGCCTGCAAAACACTTTGTTTTCGTTTTCAAACGTCATCATCCAGTCCTCGGTCAACTCACTGGGAACCTCGTGTATGGCGGGTAACAGCGCCTGCATGAATATCGACTCTTTCATCTATGCCGGTATGAATTCTTTTACCCAGGGATGCATGACCTTCGCGGGACAGAATTACGGCGCGAAGAGATACGACCGTCTGAACGCGATCTATCGCTCCGCGCTTCTTTCGATCGCGTTTATCGGACTTTCGCTCGGCGCGCTTTCCTATCTTTTCGGAGAGCCGCTGCTTCGACTTTATCTTCCGGATTCACCGGCGGATATCGAATTCGGACTTGCTCGTATGCTGGTCGTTGTTGTTCCCGATTTTCTATGCGGTCTTATGGACTGTGGATCGGGCATGCTCCGTGGTATCAAGAGATCTGTCTTCCCTATGGTCGCGACCGTTGTCGGAAGCTGCGGACTTCGTCTTTTGTGGGTCTACACCGTCTTTGACCATTTCAAATCGAACTACGCTCCGGTGAGCGCCTTTAAGATCCTTCTCGTGTCCTACCCGATCTCCTGGGCACTAACATTCGTTGTACTTTTCGGCTATTACTGCCACGTCAGAAGAAAGCTTAAAACAGAGACGGCATGATCGGGAGCTCCGACTTCCAGCTTGGATCAATTACAGAAACAGAAAAACTTCCCCTTGCTTTGTGTCAGGTGAAAACACACTACAAGGGGAAGTTTCTTTATATCGTTACTTGCACCGTCAGTATTTAGGAGGGGCGGCTGCAAAGGAACGGTTGTATCGGCCGGAAGATCCGGCGCGATGCGGATAGAGCGCAGCGGCTTTATTATTCGAGGGTTATATTATGAAGGTCAGAGGGGTAAGCCGCTGCGGACACGCCGCTTCTCAGTAACCGCGCTGTGTCGCGAAGCTGTACTGCATCGGAGCGCGGGATGTTTCTTTTTCAGAACTTACGATAATGGAATCGGAGTCGATCGTCTTACCGTTTTCAAGGATGACGGTTCGCGTACCGTACTGCGCGCACTTCTGGGAGTGGGTGACCTGAAGGATCGTGATCCCCTTCTCCTGATTGATGCGGCGGAAAAGATCCATGATCTCGGCGCCGGACTTACTGTCGAGGTTACCTGTCGCCTCATCGGCCAGGATGATCTCCGGGTTGCTGATGATCGCTCTCGCGATCGCTACACGCTGCTGCTGACCGCCGCTGAGCTTACTCGGCATCTGCTTTCTCTTTGCCGTAAGGCCTGTGATCTCGAGGATCTCATCAAGGTCTTTCTGCAAGGATGCGCGGGTCTTTCCGGCCACCAGTGACGGCAGAAGGATATTGTCCTCAACATTCAGATTCTGTACCAGGTTATAGAACTGGAAGATGAATCCGATCTTGCCGAGGCGTGTCTTGCTGAGCTTCTTCTCTTTCATCTTGCGGATGTTCGTTCCGCAGATCTCGATATCGCCCTTAAAGTCTCTGTCGAGGCCGCCGATCAGGTAAAGCAGTGTGGATTTACCGGATCCGCTGGCACCCATCAGTGAAACGAACTCGCCTCTTCTGACTTCAAGCTCCGCGCCGTCTAAGACCTGCGTGATGACGCCGCCCTTCTTACCAAATGTCTTTCTTACGTTATCTACCTTGATCATGATCTCGTTGTTGTCATATGCTGTGTTCATTTTGTACCTCTTTTCTATGCGGTCGATGCCGTCTTTATGTGTTTTCAGGTTGTATGCTTTATGTCGTATGAAAGTGCTTTTCGCATCGAGAATTACTCATACTTGAGCTGCTCAGCGATCTTCATCTTACGGATGTGTTTGATCGGCATCAGGACTGTCGATACGAACAGAACGAAGAGTCCGAAGATGAAAGCCATTGTCGGGAGGAGATCGATCGAAAGACCGAAGTTCATCTCGATCATCTCAAGTGCCTTCTGGAAAAGACCTGCGACAACTGCCGCGAACGGGATCGCAACTACCAGCGCGACGATACTTGAGATCAGGCTCTCTGTGAAGAATGCCTTCTTCAGCTTTCCTCTGCTCATCGCGGTGGAAACTAAGACCGCACATTCTCTTCTTCTTCCGGAGAAGCCGATGGTCTGGTTGCTGACGACGGCGACGAATGTCAGGATCACGCCCATGCCGATCAGCATATAAAGGAGTGTGGACATTCCGGCGTTTTGGGCTTTCACTTCTTCCATATAATCATCCATCGTCAGAACGGAGTTGATCATGCAGCCCGAGCGCTCTTTGATCGTATCGACAACGCCCTTCGGATCTTCGCAGCGGAGATATGCGCTTGTCGGATGGTCTTCGAAGATCGCGTTATAGTTATCCAGGCTGACAACATATACAGCGGCACCTGCGGCGAATTTGATCGAATCACAGTATCCTGCGAGCTTCATTGTTTTATTCAGAGCTTTTTCTCCGTTCGCGCCCATGATCATCGGGATCTCGTCGCCAACGCTGTAGCCGAGTTTCTTGGCGATGGACTTATCCATGTAGATCTCATCGTCACCGATCGTTTCCGGAAGGTCCTTGATCGCGTTGAAAAGCTTGAAATCGCCTTCTGTACCGACCAGGATCGCGGTGTGATAAAGATCTCTCATTTCCTTGCTGTTCGCGGTTTCAGCCGCCTTAAGGTCATCGTCACCGATAATGAACTTGGTGCCCCAGTTATAATTCATGAATTCAACTTCAGTGACTCCTTCGATGTCATTAAAGTATTCGAATGCTTTACCTTCTTCGGAAAGGCCTGTGACTACGACATCTGCGTCAGCTTCCGGGCGGCTACAGAAATTCACGTACGAAGTGGACAGTACAAAGAGTACGAGTCCCATGGCAACTGCCATAACAAAGAGTCTGGAGATACCTACCGAAGCCTTCTTTGTTCTTGCCTGTACGCAGGCAAAAGCAGCTACCGGGCAGTCTTTTTTAATGAAGTGCTTTTCGAGGATCTTGCTGATCCTTCTGAGGATAAAGGGATATCCGAGGAACAGCGCGGCGACAAGAAGCACGATGGTAAGAAATACAATGGCAAGACCTTCCATTGTCTTTGTCAGGACCATTACGAGTCCTGCGATCCCGAGTACCGCGAACAGGATCGAAGTTGCGAGCGTCTTCTTTGTATATTTGTAGTCAGTATCCTTGTTGTCAAAGATCAGGTCGCGGATCGATGTTCTTGTAGCCTTAAGGAGTTCCTTGATCGGGCAGAGGCACTCGATAACGACTGCGCCGATGATGACTCCGATCCAGGCGATGACGGAAACATTTCCGAGATTCATTTCTAGTTCGATATCCGAACCGGAGTTAAGTGAAAATACGTTATTGAAGATCGGGTCTCTGGTAAGAACATAAAGTGTAGAGCCCAAAACACCACCGATCAGGCCGTAAAGCGCATTTTCGAAAAGAACGATCAGCGCGGTGGCATTCGGGGAAACACCCAGGCTTCGAAGGGTTCCGACCGTACCCATTCTCTCGACCATGATGCGCTCGGAAAGAGAGATCGTTACGAAGATAACGAGCATCAGGCAGATGAGGAAAAGGATCGCGAAGACGCTTGTGACGGAATTTACATTCTGCTGCACCATCTCACCGTTGATGAGATCTTCTGTCTCGAGTCCCTGTGTGTTTTCTTCCATAGCCGTGCAGAATTTTCCGACATCGCCTCTGTCGTGTACACGAACATACGCGCCTACGAATTTGAAGTCTTCTCCGAAGAGTTCGCTAAAGCCTTCCAGCGGCATGACTACGTTATACTTTTCGGAAAGCATTCCCTTATAAGTAAGGATGGACTTTACCGTAAACGCATGTGCCTTTTCTTCTTCATCGAAAAACTCGATCGTGTCCCCTGTCGAAAGATCAAGCTCTTCCGCGAGAGTTTTCGGGATCGCGACTTCATCTTCTGCGAGATCGACATCCGCCACGACGAGATCCATCTCGTTAATAGCAGCGATATCCGCGGAATAGATCAGGATGCTCTTTTCATTGAAGTAAGCGTATTTATCGTTTCCGGGAACATTGAATGTCGTTCTGTTTCCGGTAAACATTGTCTTGTCATGCGCCGGAAGGCCTTCGAAATCAGATTCTGCCAGACCGTTATTCGCGGATACGATCACGTTACTGTCACCGAACATGGAAAGGAACGCGGATTCCAGGACGTTTCTTACCGAGTTGCTCATATCGAATGTCATCATGCCGGCGAAGGAACAGATCAGGATGCAAAGTACCAGCATGATCGTTCGAAACGGCTTGGAAAACATATTCTTCAGTGTGTGTTTAAATATTACTCCCATTTTCTCACCTTTATTCTTCTTTTCTCTTTTGTCCCGGGGGCGATGACCTCACCGCCCCCTTTCTCTTAGCGGAAACTTTGATGTGTTTTTTCTCCTTTTTTAGACAAAGCTACCGCCAGCGCTGCTAAAATCGGCTTTTTCAGCGCACTTCATGTTTCTTTTTTTGTCTTTGGTTTTACTTAAAGCGGTCCCCTTTTTTCGGACCTTTACTTATTTGTTGATGATATCGATCGAACCTGCTGACATATCCGCTGTGAGTACGATATCGTAGCCGTCTTTCATGGTGAACTCATCACCGCGCTTCTCACCGTTGATCGTTGCGGATCCGGCAGAGAGGTCGAAATCATAACCGATCTTCTGGCCTTCAACGAACTCGATGTCAACGGAGCCCGCGGACATGTCGATATCAAAACTTGCTGTCAGAGTGAGTCCTTTTGCATCGAAATCTCCTGCGGACATATCCAGTTCGCCGCCGCCGATGGTGCAGTACAGAAGATCAACATCACCTGCGGAAAGATCGAATTCACACTTACCGAATTCGCACTTCTCGGCTTCAAAATCACCTGCGGACATATCTACTTCGAGCGCACCGTTTACGTGCTTGATCTTCGCGTCACCGGCAGATAGATCAAGTTTCAGAAGATCACAGTCAAAGCCTTCTTCGATGAGCACGTCACCTGCGGAACTGTCGAGATCCACGGTTCCGAAGTCAGCTCCCTTCGGGTAGTAAACATATACATAGTAATCTTCAGAATCCCAGCTAAAGAAGCCTAAGTTGATATCGAACTTCTTCTTAGCTGTAGAGACCTTAAGTGTTCCGTCTTTCGACTCACAGGTGACTTCAATCGCACGGATCTTATATTCTACCGCGTATTCATCACTTTCGATAAACTTAATATCGGATGCAGGTACATCTACGATGATGTCCTTAAAATCGTCAACGACAGTCTTCGGCATTTCCTGTACTTTTCCTTCGGAATCAATCTTGAAACCGTGATCGTAATACATGTGGACCTGCTTACCTCTGTTGATGATCGCTCCTGTTAATGTCAGTGCAAGTCCGGATACAAGCGAAACACTTGCTACAATTAATGCTGCTTTTGTAAATGCTTTCATTTTACTATTCTCCTTATCCCCATTAAGCGCCAGCCTGAGCTGCTTTATTCTTTCTGTTTCTCTTGTGGACGATACGTCCGAGTCCCTTAGCCAGGCCGTGAGCCGTAATTCTGATCAGTGCGATGGAACCGATGATAAAGAAGATGCCAAGACCGAATACTGTCAGACCGGAACCCAAGACGCACATACCTGCGATCGGATTAATAAACAAAGCGATCAGTCCGAATACGAGAGTTCCAATCGCTGCCGCAAACATTGCGATACCTGCGATCAGGAAGGAAATCAAAACTACGAACGCTACGAATACGAGTACGCTGACTACGATCAGAAGCGCGAAGATCACAGGAGAAAGCGGAAGCGCGAAGATCGCCGCGAGAACGATCAGAAGCGTCTTCAGTGCAGAAGGCTGATCATTCTTCTTCTCTTCTTTCTGAGCCTGGGGCTGAACCGGCGGAAGTGTTTCTGCCTGTGCTCCGTACGCGGCTCCTGCCGTGGCTGTAGCGCCTGCTGCTGCATTGGGGTCAAACCCTGATGCTGTCGGAGCCGGTACAACGGCCATTGCGTTCTGAGAGGAGTAATCTTCTTTTGTCGCTGCCATCGTCTCTTCGTACTTTCTGTCAACTACGTCAACGAGGATCTTCTTTGCAAGGATCTTCGGCTCACCTAATTCCTCGATCACTTTTGCTTCATTCTCGATGCCTGCTTCGTCGAAGTACTCCTCATAGAACTCGACGGCTTCGTCTCTGTCATATTGCGGCAGGATCTTCAGTCCTTTGCGAAGTTCCTGCAAATACGTTTCCTTATTCATTTTGTATCCCCTCCAAGTAATGAATCTACTGAATCTTTATATTTGTTCCACTCTTCTAAGTAGTACTTGTAAAGTTCCCTACCTCGATCTGTGATTCTGTAATATCGTCGGTTACGACCCTGATACGGTTCGTCGTAAGTCTCAAGTGCGAAATCTTTCTGTAGTCTGCGTAAGACCGGATACAGTGTCGACTCTGAAATATCCAGTACCGTCTTGACCTGCTGCGTAAGTGTATACCCGTACGCGTCACCTTTAGTCAGGACTGCCAGTACGCAAGCATCCAATAAAGTTGAACCCAATTGGAAAACCATATACTATTTCTCCTTTCATATTGTATCGTTGGCTATATTATACGGCGTATAGTATTGTGTGTCAACATATATTCGCACAGTTTTTTCAAATTTCGGTCAAATGGCTGCGGTTACTGGCTTTCGGCGTATTACATTAAGTGTCCGGCATGGTTTACGAGGCTGCTTTTGAAGTCTTTCCCGTCTTCTCCGCTCCGTTTTTCAACACCTTAAGTCTATACTTCTGCGCAGAAATATACTTGAATTGTCCCTTATATATTCCTTAATTGTTTCTTAAATGCAGGGTGCTGATCTTGTTCCTGACGTCTTACTTCATTTCCCGATTTTTTCCCGTTTGTCTTGCTTTTCGAGAACGATACAGGTATTTTTCAATTCAAATCGGTTGTCGACGCTTATTTTCTCGATTCTTTCCCGATATTATTGTTCAGCGAGAAAAAAACAGGAAAACATCCACCATTACTGTCTACCGTCTCTCTTTTTCCCGATTTATTCTCGAAATCTCTCGTTATCAGGAAAATATCGGGAATAGAATCCTGATAGTTCACAGTATGTTTACCTAACTACTCATATAACCATATGCGAGTTTTTATCAGCACTTATATAATCCTCTTAACACACAGAAAATCACTCGGAGGCAAATATGAACACTTCTATCTCAAAGTACTTTTTGGCCATAAAGATCAATGCCTTTGAGCAATTCCTTCAAACGTCCCCTATCGTAAGAATCCATCACAAGCATTATCACAACGAATTGTGCTCAGCCTATTCATTTACAGAGAGAAAAACCGGACAACGCCATCAATATCTGTCCACTTCGCAGAAAGGCCGCCAGTTAGAACTCCTATACGGCCATCGAGAACTGATCAAATCAAAGCTTGCCCATTATCGCACTCTTTGGAACTCCAACTTCGTTCAACCGTGCCCTGAACTCAATCTCGAGAAAATCAAGAAGTCACGATTTTCCTTCATCGCCAAAGAAATGTTTGACAACCTTATCCCAAACTCAAACCCACGCCCTATCGAAAGACCAAATCCCTATAACGGAACCATCTTCCGTTCTAAATCTGAAAGAGAGATTGCGGAACTATTGGACGAGATTGGAATTGACTATAAATACGAACCACTAATGCGTTTCAATGATATTGATATGTACCCCGACTTTGTCTGCTACATTCCCGAAATCGGCGTCGGCTTTATCATTGAGCACTTCGGAATGATCGACAATGTCAATTATATCGAAACATCAATCAGAAAGTTTCGCACTTATACTTCACTCGGCTTGATTCCGGGAATTGACATCCTGTTTACCTACGAGAAAAACAACGCTCCGCCAACAGCAGCATACTTTCGCAACAGCATCAATTGCATTCTGGATAATATCTGCGCCCCTTGATTTTTCACTCTAAAAACATAACTATCTTTTCTTATACTATCAGTATCATACTTATATTCTTCTTCCTTATTGTCGAAAAGCACCTAATCTGCTACAATTTCCAAACGCACGACAATTCTGATCCGATAAATCAATGCGGATCACTAAATGATATAAGGACATAAAAAGAGGCAGAACTCGTGACACTGAAAGAAGATAAAAATCAATATAAGAAGCTTCTCATGATCGCCATCCCGATGATGATCCAGAACGGCATCTCTAATTTCGTCAACCTTCTGGACAATCTCATGATCGGTGATCTGGGTACAAACGCGATCTCCGGCGTGGCTATCGCCAACCAGCTGATCTTCGTGTTCTATCTTCTCATCTTCGGCGCGACCGCCGGTGTGGGTATCTTTACTGCGCAGTATCACGGCAAGGGCGATACCGAGGGCATCCGCTACTCGTTCCGCTTTAAGATCATCCTCAATACGATCCTTTCGGCACTGAGCATCATCGCGTTTGTGATCGCCGCTCCTTTCCTGGTCGAACTGTTCCTCCACGGAGACGGCGATCCGGCAGATGCTGCCGAGATCCTGGACATCGGCGTTGACTACATCCACGTCATGCTCGCTTCGCTTATCCCGATCGGACTGACACAGGCATATGCCGGCACTCTGAAAGACCTCGGCAAGACCAAGGTTCCGATGGTCGCCTCCCTTTGCGCGATCGTCGTAAACCTCATCGGTAACTCGCTCTTGATCTACGGAATGCTCGGGCTTCCTGCTCTCGGCACTGTCGGTGCCGCGATCGCGACCGTCATCTCCCGTTTTGTGGAGCTCGCGATCCTGGTGATCTATACAGCTACACACGCAGACAAGTTCCCGTTCATCCGCGGCGCGTTTTCCAGCTTTAAAGTTCCTCGCGAACTTGCCCGTAAGTTTATCGTAAAAGCACTTCCGCTCATGGGTAACGAGACTCTCTGGGCACTCGGCATGACCGTTATCAACCAGTGCTATTCCTATAGAAGCCTCGACGCGGTCGCCGCGATCAACATCGAATCCACCATCTGGAACTTGATGGGCGTTTCGTTCATCGCGATGGGTGAAGCCGTCGGTATCGTTATGGGTCACATCCTCGGAAGCGGAGATCTTTCCGACGCGAAGAAAACGGCATATAAGATGCGTCGTTTCACCGTGCTCTGCGGTCTGGTGTTCGGTATCGTCATGGTTGGTATCGCTCCCTTCTTCCCGCTTCTATACGATACGAGCAGTTATATCCGCCACCTGGCGACGGGCTTCATCATGATCGCCGGCGCGACGATGCCACTGTGTGCTTACTCGCACGCTTCCTACTTTATCTTACGAGCAGGCGGAAACGCGTTTGTCACCATGATCTTCGACGCTGTCTACACATGGGTGGTCGTCGTTTTGACCGCCTACGTTCTGAGCCGTTACACGACACTTAGCATCACCTGGATGGTCGCTATCGTCAGGTCGCTGGAATTCTTCAAAGCGACGATCGGCTTCTTCATGGTACGAAGCGGAATGTGGGTACGAAACATCGTCAACAACTGACAAACATAAAAGCCGAAGCACGGAAACCGTACTTCGGCTTTTTCTTTTTTCATTGAACGCCTGTAAACAATTACTCGGCAGGCTTCTTCATCTCCCAGAGCTTTTCGAGGCTGTAGTTCTGACGTTCTTCCGGATGGAATACATGTACGACGACATCCTTATAGTCCAGAAGGATCCATCTTGCGGATTCACGTCCTTCGATGTGGTCCGGTGTTACGTCATAGTCACGCTTGAGCATATACTCGACTTCGTCGGCAAGTGCCTTGATATGTGTCGAGGAAGTACCCGAGCAGATAACGAAATAGTCAGCCAGAACTGTCTTTTCGGAAACCGGGATCAACTCGATGTCTACGCCTTTTTTGTTCTCCAGAATCTCAACGATCTTATCAGCTAATTCTTTGATCTCCATCTACACCCTCCAAGGTTATTGATCTAATATCATTATACACATTAATTCTTGTTTGCAAGAACCACTTTCTTACTTACCGCGATGCTCCAGAAGATACTTTAAAGACTTTTTCGTATCCTCATGGATCTCCTGACCTTTTTCCGCGAAACTCTCTCTGATCGCGCAGTAGCACTCGATCAGGGCACCGTCGAGATCGGTCTCCGCAAGTCTTCTGATCTCCGAAAGATCATCGAAATGACGCGACGGCTCGATCTTATCCGCCAGATAAACGATCTTGTCCGTGATCGTCATCACTTCTCTTCCGATCGTATGGAACTGGATCGCGTCAAGGACCTCCTGATCTTCAACACCATAGTGTTCCTTTGCATAGACGGCACCGGCCGGCGAATGCAGGATCTGCTTTCCCGGGATATATCCGTGAATGATCTTTGCGGAAAGCTCGATCTGCTGCTTCTCGGGAAGTTCCTTGGCACAGTCGTGAAGAAGTCCCGCGAGCGCACACTTATCCGGATCCGCGCCGAATCGCATCGCATAACGAGTCGATACGACGCAAACGTTCATGCTGTGAAGAAGCCTCTTTCCGCTCATCTCATGGAAAAGCGTAAAGCAGTGCTGCATCAAGGTCTTATACATATCATCGGAAACATTCATCAAAGGAGAATCTTCCGAATAAAGATCGTGGTCTTCTATGAATTCTTTGACTACATCGCACACATCGCCGAAATCCCCGTCACGACGGATCTTGCTGGACGCGACCTCGATCCCGTCGATCTTAAAGAACTTGACCTTCTTTCCGAATACTTCTTCAAGATGCGCCGCCTGATTTCTGGCCTGGCCCTCGTCGATACCGGGACGCAGCGCGCAAAGGAGCGTCGCGTACTCTAAGATCTCATCCGGATGATACCAGGATTCATACTCGAAAAGGATATCCGAACCGCACATCAGGAACAGCTCGTCCTTATCGGAAACGACCTTCTGCTCGCGAAGATTCTTGAGCGTATCCACCGTGTAGCTGGGCTTTCCGAAGACCTGCTCGATATCACAGACTTCGCATTTCGGCTCGTCCTTAAGGGCGGCCTTGACCATATAGTAACGATAAGGAGAAAGCGTGACTTTGCGCGATGGCTTAAAGCAAGGCATACCTGTCGGGATGACGATCACGCGGTCGACCTTCTTACTTGCGATCGCGCCGCGGATCATAGACAGATGTCCGTTATGGAACGGGTCGAATGCCCCGCCGTAAATACCTATCTTCAAACCGTTTTCTCCTCTCTTTTCCGGTTTAATCATTCCTATCGAAAAGCACTATTCTCGATCAGCCGAGTGTTCTTCCGATATCAGTTCTGTAGTGAGCTTTCTCAAAGGAGATCTTCTTGACGCCTTCGTAAGCGGAATCGATCGCTTCATCCATCGTCGCGCCGTCCGCGTAAACAACGAGAACACGTCCGCCCGCGGTCACGAGCTTTCCGTCCTTAAGAGCGGTACCTGCCTGGAATACGATGTGTCCGCACTCCTTGATACCTGTGATCTCATAGCCCTTGTCGTACTTTTCCGGATATCCGCCACTGGCCATTACGACAACGCAGGAGCAGCCCGGCTTCCACTTAAGGTCGACCTGATCGAGCGTTCCGTCGATACAAGCGTCAACGAGCTCCATGAGGTCATTTTCCATTCGCGGCAGGATCGCCTGACATTCCGGATCACCGAAGCGAGCGTTGTACTCAACAACCTTCGCGCCTTCCTTTGTGAGCATAAGACCGAAGTAGATAACGCCCTTGAACGGACGGCCTTCTGCGGCAAGAGCCTTTATGGTAGGTTCTACGATCGTATCGTAGATCTTCTTCTCATCTTCCGCTGTCAGATCAGCACCCGGTGTAACGGCACCCATACCGCCTGTGTTGAGGCCTTCGTCGTGGTCATAAGCACGCTTATGGTCACGGGATGTGATCATCGGGATAACTGTCTTACCATCGGCAAACGCAAGAAGCGTCATTTCCGGACCGACCATGCACTCCTCGATAACGACTGTGCTTCCGGATTTACCGAAAACACCTTCACTCATCATGGAGATGACTGCCTTCTTGGCTTCATCAAGTGTCTGTGCGATGATAACGCCCTTACCCAGAGCAAGTCCGTCCGCCTTGATAACGATCGGCATTTCCTGCGTCTCAAGATAAGCGAGTGCTTCATCCTGATTCGTAAATGTCTGATACTTCGCGGTCGGGATATTGTATTTCTTCATCAGTTCTTTGGAGAAAGCCTTGGACGCTTCGATGATCGCCGCGTTCTTATACGGACCGAAAGCACGAAGTCCTGCCTTTTCCATCTCATCGACCATACCCAGAGCGAGCGGGTCATCCGGTGCTACGAAAACAAGATCGAACTGTTCTTTCTTCGCGAATTCCACCATCGCGGGAACATCTGTTGCCTTGATCGGCACACATGTCGCGATCTCGGCGATACCGCCATTACCCGGTGCACAATAAAGCTCCGTAACTCTCGGGCTCTGCTTAAGTTTCCAGCAAATTGCGTGTTCACGGCCACCGCCGCCTACTACTAATACCTTCATGAATTGACCTCCGGGTATCAAAGACTTTTCCATCGGCGAGCAACATAATCACTTTCTCGCACGACAAATAATTATACCAAAACGGAGAGGAAAACGATATACTCTTACTCTACGGCAAAGTATCCTCGCAATCACCCATACACGTAGTTCCTTTCAATGGCACCCTTGAACTTAAATAAATAATGCCAACAAGCACACAATGAGAAGAGCTACAGGAAGCACCGTCGATGAAATGATAATGCCTGCGATTCCAAAGTCTTTTCCCTTAAGAGTGCATTTCTTGGTCTCCTTGACTCCGAAATTGGACAAAAACAGAGCAACTACCAAGCCCACGGAAAGCAATGTATAAACAAGAAATTCATTTTCTTCTTCTTTTTTCAGAAAGCCGAGGTACCTTCTGAAATTTCCGACATCAGATATATAGAAAAAAAAGACTGCCGAACACAAAACCGCAAGAATAAATCCGATATAACACTTCCAGCTCTTTTCAAGTTTATTGTTCTCTGCCATATCCGATACCTCCAAACCAACACCCTAACCTGCCCCAATTATACAACAAAACACCCTGAACGAAAGAAAGGTGTCCTTCTCCCATTCAGGGTGTTCGATTCATTTGTCTTACAGTGCTTTAAGGTTTTTCTGATTCAACAGAATCCTCTGTTGCCTCTTCTAACTGCTGTACTTCAGTTTTCTGAGCGGTGCTCTCATTATAATCTTGTGGCGGGCCGTAATGACATGCCGTCAGATTAAGTGCTGCAATGAAGACAGCGCTGCCGACAAGTATCACCTTTGATTTTTTCACGTCCCCTTACCTCCGTATAGAAACTTAATGTCTGAAGTGACGAACTCCTGTGAAGAGCATCGAGATGCCGTACTTATCGCAAGCGTCGATGGACTCCTGGTCACGGATGGATCCGCCCGGCTGAACGATCGCCGTGATGCCGTACTCGTGAGCTGTCTCTACGCAGTCAGAGAACGGGAAGAAAGCGTCGGAACCGAGGATCGCGCCCTTGGCCTTCTCACCTGCGAAATCCAGAGCGATCTTAGCAGCACCTACACGGTTTGTCTGGCCGGGGCCGACACCGAGTGTCTGCTTGTTCTTAACAACAACGATACCGTTAGACTTAACGTGCTTAACGACCTTCATGGCAAAGAGCATGTCGTCCTTGAGAGCCGGATCGATCTCTGTCTTTGTAACTGTCTTGAGTTCTGCCTCGTCGTAGATTCCACGGTCGTGATCCTGAACGAGGAGACCGCCGTTAACGCGCTTGTAGTTGTACTCACCCTCCGGGATCGGAGCAGCGATATCCGGCAGAACGAGAACTCTAAGGTTCTTCTTTGCGCAGAGGATATCGAGAGCTTCCTGTGTGTAGGACGGAGCAACGATGACTTCGAGGAAGATCTTCGCCATCTCTTCCGCTGTCTTACCGTCGATCTCGCGGTTGGCAGCTACGATACCGCCGAAGATGGATACGGAGTCAGCCTCGTAAGCCTTGACCCATGCATCGTAGATATTGTCAGCGGAACCGACGCCGCACGGATTTGCGTGCTTAACGGCAACAACTGTCGGCTCGTCGAATTCCTTGAGGCAGTTGATGGTAGCGTCTGTGTCGGAAATGTTGTTGTAGGAAAGTTCCTTACCGTTGAGCTGCTTGGCTTCTGCGAGGGAACCCTTGACCGGCAGAGCGTTCTGGAAGAATGTCGCCTTCTGGTGCGGGTTCTCACCGTAACGCATCTCAGCTACCTTATCAAACGTAACTGTGTACTGCTTCGGCAGAGTCTTATCTTCGGATACGGAAAGGAAGTAGTTAGCGATCAGAGCATCGTAAGCAGCTGTGTGCTCGAATACCTTCTTAGCGAGCTTGAAACGTGTCTCGTAAGTTGTATCGCCTGTAGCTCTCATCTCGGAAAGGACCTGCTCGTAATCTTCAGGATCTGTGATTACGGTTACGTCCTTGTGGTTCTTAGCAGCTGCACGAAGCATGGACGGACCACCGATATCGATGTTCTCGACGCACTCTTCAAAAGCAACGCCCGGCTTCTGGATAGTCGCCTTGAAAGGATAGAGGTTAACAACGATCATGTCGATCAGACCGATGCCGAGCTCTTCTACTCTCTTCATGTGCTCCGGGTTACCGCGCATAGCGAGGATACCACCGTGGAGGAGCGGGTGCAGTGTCTTAACACGTCCGTCGAGGCACTCCGGGAAACCTGTGACTTCGGAAACTTCCTTACACGGGATGCCCTCCTTCTCGAGAAGCTTTGCAGTACCGCCTGTAGAGAGGATCTCTACGTTCAGTTCTACGAGTTTTCTGGCAAAATCGGCAATGCCTGTTTTGTCGGATACACTGATAATCGCTCTTTTAATCATAAAAACATCCTTTCCGAACCATTACTTTTTGGTTCTAACCAAATTATTAACTACTTCGATCTTACCGTCGGCGATGAGCTGGATCGCTTTCGGGAGGATAACCTGTTCACATTCCACCATGATGCGCTTCTGAAGTGTTTCCGGTGTGTCGTCTTCTCTTACGTCGACGGCCTTCTGCAGAATGATCGGGCCTTCGTCGTAATGTTCATTTACGAAATGCACCGTCGCGCCGGACACTTTTACGCCCTTTGCCAGAACAGCTTCGTGCGGGCGGATGCCGTACATGCCCTTACCGCAGAACGCCGGGATCAGGGCCGGGTGGATATTGATAATGCGGTTTGCGTAAGCCGCGACCGTCTTCGGGCCGAGCATGGAGAGGAATCCGGCCAGAACGACCAGGTCCACACCGAGACTGTTGAGTTCGGTAAGTGTGGCATCGTCGTAATCGTCGCCGAGCACTTTCTTGCTGATGACTTTGCTCGGGATCCCCGCCTTCTTTGCTCTTTCGATGGCAAAAGCACTTTCGTTGCTCGCGATGACTTCGGAGATCTCGACATTTCGGATCTCTCCGCTTGCGATCTTATCAATGATCGCCTGCAGGTTCGTACCGCCGCCGCTGACAAAAACTGCTATCTTCATTCTATGCTCCTTAGATCTTGTGCGGAGAATCTTCGCCGCTGTTGCTCGGAACGCCTGCCGGGAAGATACCGTCGAAGCATGCGGAGCAGTGACCGCAAAGCGCGCCCTCTGTAGAAGCCTTGAGGCCCTCGAGGCTGACATAACCGAGAGAATCGGCACCCAGCATATCGCGGATCTCTTCTACACTCATCTTACGTGCCGGAAGCATATCTGCCTCAGAAGCGGATACACCGTAGTAGCACGGGAACTTGACCGGCGGAGAAGCGACACGGAGGTGAACCTCCTTCGCGCCTTCCTCACGCAGGAAGGAGATGATGTGCTTCGTTGTCGTACCACGAACGACGGAGTCGTCGACGATAACGATCTTCTTGCCCTTAACGGCTGTCTTCAGAACGGAGAACTTAAGGCGTACGGCCATTTCACGAGCGGCCTGTGTGCCCTCGATGAAGGTTCTACCTACGTAACGGTTCTTAAGAAGCGCCTGTCCGTAAGGAATGCCGCTTTCAAAAGCGTAACCGATCGCGGCCGCGATACCGGAGTCCGGAGCCGCAACAACGAGGTCTGCGTCACAGGGGTTCTCACGAGCCAGAGCGCGTCCTGTCTGAACACGGGACTCATAAACGGAAGTGCCGTCGATGAAACTGTCCGGTCTTGCCAGATAAACGAACTCAAAGATACAGAGCTTGCCGTTCTTGTGAGCGTCGCACTCAGGTACTGTATAAATGGAAGAATAACCTTCTTCAGTGATCGTAATGATCTCACCCGGAAGTACGTCACGGATGGTCTCGGCGCCGATGGCGTCAAACGCGCAGTTCTCGGAAGCCAGAAGATACATATCGTCTTTCTTACCGAGTACCAGCGGACGAAGGCCGAGCGGGTCACGAACACCGATGATACGGTCTTCGCTCATAAGAAGGATTGCGTAAGCGCCCTTGATCTCGCCCATCATCTTCTGGATCGCGCCCTCGAGAGAATCAGAAGATACGCGGTTTCTTGCAAGAAGTGAAAGCAGTACTTCGAAGTCTGCTGTCGTCTGGAAGATCGCGCCGATCTCCTTTAAAGAATCACGAAGCTCATCCGCGTTCAGGATCGAACCGTTGATGGAGATCGCCAGCTGACCGCTGTGGGACTTGATCTGCATCGGCTGAACGACGTCATATCCGCTCTCGTTCGGAGCCGGAGTTCTGACGTGACCGATGGCCGCGTGTCCGGTCAGTGTGCCGAGGTGCAGATCGTCAAATACGTCTGCTACCAGGCCGTGTGCCTTGTGGCCGAGGAACTGGCCGTCGTGATTGACTACGATACCTGCGGAGGCCTGGCCTCTGTGCTGCAGTGAGAAGATACCGTAGTACGTGAGTTTGGAGATGTCGGGATTGGTCTTCTTCGTATCAAAGATACCGAATACGCCGCATTCTTCCTGGATCTTTCTGCTCATACCTTTACTCCCCCAGATTTGCAATTTTTTCCTGAAGGCGTGCGTCTCTCTCCGCTACCGAAGAGGCAAGGCCCGCCTTATACTCTACTAACTTCTTGCTGAGCGCTTCATCACTTAAAGCCAGCATCTGTGCGGCAAGAATCGCCGCGTTAGAGCCGCCGTCGATGGCGACTGTCGCAACCGGAATTCCCGTCGGCATCTGAACGACCGCGTAGAGAGCATCTACGCCGTGCAGTGCCCCACCCTTACAGGGAACACCGATGACCGGTAAAACAGTATGGGCAGCGATCACGCCGGCCAAATGAGCCGCCAGTCCTGCTGCCGCAATAATTACACTATATCCGTCTTCTTTCGCCGAAGCAGCGATCTTTGCTGCGAGATCCGGCGTTCTGTGTGCCGAGCACACCTTCGCGTCAAAAGCGATATCGAACTTCTTCAGGAGCTTAAAACAGCCCTCCATAACCGGAAAATCCGAGTCACTGCCCATAACGACAAGAACTTTTGCCATGCTACTATCCTCCTACTAAAAACAGAACAGACCTATTATAAAACAAAAAGTGCTTTCACGGACATTAGATTTTTTGATTTTTCCGTAAAAGCACTTACTTTTCTCGAACATATTTGTCGCGGCAGCCGAAAGCCCCTCTGCCGCAGGAAAAAGAGCCGATTTCTACTCGTTTTCGTCTGACCAGTGGAGCTTCTCCATAACGCGATCATACTCCTCTGTCCCCTTCTCGTAGGGCATCGGGCAGTAGTCGTTGCCCGAGGAGGACGATCTCATGGAAAACGGGATGCACTCCATGCGGTTTCCTACGACCTTTCCCTCGAATACCGAGAAGGTGCACTGGAAGATCGCCGTATCCGGATCGGAAAGCCACGGCTGGCCGCCGAAGCAGAAATTCGATTCACTGTAGATGATGTATTTTCCGTTATAGTACTCGACCGGCTGGAGTCTGTGCGGATGAGATCCGACATAGATGTCCGCGCCGTAGTCGATGATGTCGTGGGCAAGTTCGATCGCCGCCGCTTCCGGCTCATACATCCTCTCTACACCGATATGGCAGGAGATGATGACGATATCGCAGCCCTTTTCGCGCAGAACGTCGATCGCGTTATAGTAAAGGGATCTTTCATAGGTGAAGTTAAAACCGGCCATACCGATCTTAACGCCCTTGACCTCATAAACGTTGTAGTAACTGTTGTCGCTCCAGACGATCCCCGCATCTTCCAAGACCTTTCTTGTCTCCAGATGGCCGTCCTCGGTATAGTCGAGCATGTGGTTATTGGCCAGGTTACAGCACTCGACGCTTCCGAGTTTCAGGCATTCGACATACTTCGGATCGCCCTTTAAGTAGATCTCACGCTCCGGACGAAGGTTATTGGAAGAAGTCAAAGGTCCCTCGAGATTACAAAGCGTCATATCATCGGCTTCGAGATAAGGCAGTGCTTTTGAAAAAGGATAAGCGTAATTGTCGCCGACCAGGGATGTGAAGCAATAGGACTGGCCCATGTGCACGCGCTGCTCACCGAGCGTGGTATCACCGATAAAGCTGATCTTGATCTCCGTCGGTGTCGGCTCAGGTGTCGGTGTCGGTGTGGGAGTTTCCGTCGGAAGCGGAGTCGGAGTCGGCGTTGCCGGGACCGTGCTCTCGGTCGTAGCGGAATTATCGGAAGATACAGGAGAATTGGAGGTGTTTTTGTCCTTGCCCGTGTTTTTACAGGAGCAAAGCAGCGCAATGATCAGAAATATTGCCAAAAAACGGGTCTTCCTTCTCAAAATCGTTCACCTCATACGAAATCCGTAATAAGTTTACCAAACCTCAAAAAAAGAAGAAACACTTTTTTGCTTCAAATTGTTCGATTATCTAAATAAGTTTTTATATATGTGTGTCGCCGTTCACAAAATTGATACAATTTTTTTTGCAGTTATTAGCAAATAGTACTAGCATTCGCGCGAAAATAAGTGCATAATCAGTATAGAAACTACAAGTAATCTTAAAAGAAAGGGGCGATCCGGATGGCAAAGATTGATAGATTAACAGAAAAGATCGAGAAACTCGGTAAGAAGCAGAATCTGGGTGCGCTGTTAAAGATGATAGATGACCCGGAGGACGAGGTTCGTGTAGCGGTCGCAAAAGCAATGGGACAGATCAGCACATATGAATCAGGAATGCAGTTGATTCCTCTTTTCCGTGATACGTCCCCGATCGTAAGAGCTGCTGCTGCAGAGTCTGCCGGTTTGATCAATGCCAAGCATTGTGAAGAATACCTTAAGAAACTGGCATTCGCTGATTCCGATCCGAGCGTACGAGCAGTCGCAAGAGAAGCTTACGACAAGATGAAGACTCGTGTAGTTTGATTAATCGATTAGTAAAAAGCGTGGGGATCGCTGCAGAATAGCAACGATCCCTATTTTTTTGTTTTGAAAGGAGATCTCTCATGAAGATTGAACTGAACCCCGATGAGAAAGTCGTCGCCGCAGTCAAGGAAGGTTTGAAGCAAAAGGGCGGCTACTGCCCTTGCCGGCTGGAAAAGACAGAAGATACCAAGTGCATGTGCAAAGAATTCAGAGACCAGATCGCCGATCCGGACTTCGAAGGATTTTGCCACTGCATGTTATACTATAAAAGAAAATAAGGAAAAGGAGATCCAACATGGCTGAGATCACATTGACCAAAGATAATTTCGAGCAGGAAGTTCTGAAGGCTTCCCTCCCCGTCGTCGTCGATTTCTGGGCAACCTGGTGCGGACCGTGCCAGATGCTTGGTCCCGTTCTCGAAGAAGTTGCCAATGAAAACGAAGGCAAGTTCATCGTCGGTAAAGTAAACGTGGACGATCAGGTCGAGCTTGCGATGCAGTATAAGGTCGCCAGCATCCCGACGCTTCTCGTTTTCGAAAACGGCGAAGTTACGAAAAAGACAATGGGCTTCATGCCGAAAGACAGGCTCCTGGACTTCATCAATAACTGAAAGTAATAAAGGAGTTATCTTGCATGTCTGAAAATACGAGCCCGGCTAAGCCTTCCTCTGAGAAGAAAAATGCCGGTCCTAAAAAAGTGCCCATGAAAAAGAACGCACCGCTGATCTTAACGATCATCGAGTGCGTCCTCTTTGGTGTACTTTCCACGATCAATATCTTTGCGGTACATGCGCTTTCCGAGCTGGATCCGTACTATAAACTTTACTACTTCATCTCTATTCTCGGATTTCTCGCGATGGCGCTGATGATCGTCGCCTACTTTAAAAAGTGGCTCGGCATCCAGCTTCTTTCCGTCATCGGTGTTCTCATCTGGACCACGTACGCTGCGGCCACGATCTTAAGCTGCGTCATGACGACCAAGGTCATCAAGATGGAAAAGCCTTTCCGCGAATCGGAAATGTATGTGGTATTTAACGGAACGCTTTATCAGTGGGAGGGCGAGACCGTCATCTACAATCTTCCGACCGACTGGGAAGACTACGACCTTCGTGCAACGATCGAATCCAGAGATGACAGTAAGATCCCGACCGAGGAACTGCACAGCAAAGGCATCCCGGAAGGTTCCATGATCTTCTACCAGGACGGTTATAAGTACATTCTTGTGGAAGTTTGCACGGGATCTCTTTTCGAATTCATCGATCCGAACGATCCGCCGACGGAACCGATCTCCACGAAGACACAGTCCGCAGGTTTCGGAATCTGATCAGGATTCGACAAAACCATCCATCATCCAGACTTCAAGATCCGGCTCGCCATCTGTATGGCAGTCGGATGTTCTTTTTGACATGTATCTGACGGCGGCAAAGAAATCAGACGGATCATAATCAGCCATAACACCGCCGCAGTTCTTGCCGTTTCCGTCTCCCTTATGGATGAAAGCAAGCTTGATCGCGGTCTCACCGTCAGCCGGGGTTCCGTCCGCGTTGTAGCTATACTGCGCCGGAAGGGACATGATCCTCTCCTTCATCTTCTCACGGCTCTCAAGATCCTCGAGGAAGTAGACATACGGGTCGATCGCCTCATTACGGATGAGATTTACTTTGATCATGTTGTACGGGAGAACGGAATAATGCTCCGCTTCGTATTCCGCCAGACGGACAGTGTACTCGTCGTTATCGTAGTATTCGGTCGTCTTACTGACCTTCATGCCGCCGAAAGATTCCGGGATCTTGTAATCCGCCTCGGTTCCGAAATACGCAAATGCCATCATCGTGTTGTCGAACATGGCCTTGTAGTAGAAGCCGGAAGCGTTCTTGTCTTTAAACGTGACATAGCTCTTAAGCGCCGCCTGTCCGTAGTTTTCCGGAAGGACAAATGTCTTATCGGACATGCCCTCACCGACGAGAGTAACGTATTGGCCGAGTTTTACCGTCTTTACCGAAGATTTAAAAGCATCGTCATCGATCGTTTCGACACGCGCGCCGAAGATCGTGTCCGGAATGGTGACTTCCTCGGAGCTTTTCGAGCAGGACTCGATCACAACGTGCGCCGGAGTATATTCCTGCTTGAGGTAAAGTGTATAGGAATAGCCGTGGAACGGGTCAAACTTGACGTGCCAGGCTTTCTTGGAAAAGTCATAGCTCGCGATCAAGGTGAAGAACAAGATCGCGATAAGAGCGATCGAACCGACGATGATGCCCGCGACCTTCAGATGGTGCTCGACCATGCGTCTATAGGCGCTCTTCTTCTTTTTCTTCTTTTTTCCGCTTGTGGATTTTGAAGGTGTCTGCGTTTTTTTCGGCTCTGGCTTTTTTTCAGAAGGAGCCTCTTCCTTCACGGTTTCAGCAACGTTCTCTTCTTTATTTTCCTGATCTAAGATCTTCTTTTCTTCGTCTGCCACTTTTTCTATCTTCCTTTAACCAATTTACCTTATAGACTCGGCACGCGCCGCTTTCCTATTTATACTACAAAATCGATCTTCTTTCCATCTACCGCCGCATCAACGAGTTCGTCATTTATATATGTAAGTTTAAGGGAGAATACATCTTCCCTTTCCTTAAGCAGCCGGAAAAAGATCTTGTCGCCCGGCCAGATCGGGAGTTCTTCGACCTTATCCTCGGCGATCCACACCAGTTCGCCTTCACTGCAGTCGGGAAGCTTTCCGTCCTTTTCTTCGGCAAAAGCACCTGTCCCGGGGACATTTCCCTCGTATCCGTCGCAGGTATAAAGGAACGTGATCTCGTCGATCTCGTCGATCACAAACGTGATGATCCCGCGAAGACGGAAAGATGTCATGGTGATTCCCGTCTCCTCTTTCACTTCACGGAGCACACATTCTTCCGGCGATTCTCCGTGTTCGAGATGTCCGCCGACACCGATGTACTTATCTTTATTGATGTCATTCTCTTTTTTCGTACGGTGCATCATCAAGATCCCTTGAGGTCCGTAAATATAACAGAGAGTAGTCTCGTAGCGGTTCATTTTCCTTGTATTCCTTCTCCCGTCGGGGTTTTCGGGTTTTTCTTCCGTTTTCAAATGAAAATCACTTTTTCAAATGAAAATCAAATGATCAAAAACCTTGTGTTCTTGCCGAGCGTTTATAGGATAACACATTTTTTTCTTGTATAAATAACGAACGACGCGACAAGTCCTTTTCCCAAGGTTAAATGGTATACTCTCTTTCGGAAAAACACAAAAAGGAGAAAGAACTTATGAAGAATTATTTTGATCTCAAAGGACAAGTCGCAATCGTTACCGGGTGCTCCACCGGACTGGGTGTTCAGATGGCAAAGGCACTGGCTAACCAGGGATGTAAGATCGTCGCAGTCGCTCGTCGTCAGGAAATGATCGATGCTGTTGCTGAGCAGCTTAACAAGGATTACGGTGTTGAGACAATGGCAGTACGCTGCGATATCACAGACACAGATGCTGTAAACTCCATGGTTGACTCCGTTCTCGAAAAGTTCGGCCGCGTAGACATCCTCATCAACAACGCAGGTACAGGCGCTGTTGCTCCGGCAGAAGACATCACAGACGAACAGTTTGATAACGAAATGAGCATCGACCTCTTCGGTTCTTTCCGCGTGGCTCGTGCCGTAGCTAAGAAGCACATGATCGACGCAAAGTACGGTCGTATCATCAACATCGCTTCCATGTACGGTCTTGTTGGTAACAAGATCTGCGGTTCTGCTCCGTACCACGCTGCTAAGGGCGGTGTTGTTAACATGACACGCGCACTGGCTTCCGAATGGGGCAAATATGGCATCACAGTTAACTCTATCTGCCCGGGTTACTTCTACACAGACCTTACCCGTGACACATTAAACAGCGATTTCTTCCAGCAGAACGCAAAGACGATGATCCCGGAAGAGCGCTATGGTGAAGAAGGCGAGCTCGATACAGCTGCTCTGTTCCTTGCTTCCAAAGAGTCTGCTTATGTTACCGGCGTAAACCTTCCGGTTGACGGCGGTTACACAGCAATGTGATTCAACTTAACCATCTCGTCCTGATAATATATCCCTAAAAAACCCTATCACGTGATATGGATCTTAAAGCTACCCCCTACACTTCAAGATCCGCGTGATAGGGTTTTTCCTTTGAAAAAAACGCTCATCCGAGGTACTATGGAAGTATAAGAAATCACTGATTTCGTGCATATGTCAGAGAGGAGTGAGTTTATGAATTTCCTTCTTGTCGCGATCAATGCAAAATACATACATTCCAATCCCGCCGTGCACTCCCTTCGTGCCGTGGCCGACCGCGTTTATTTCGGCGCGACGTCGCTTTATGAAACGACGATCAATAACCCGATCCACAATACACTTTCCGACATCTGTGACCAAAGACCGGATGCCATCGGGATCTCCACATATATCTGGAATATCGACGCCGTGAAAAAACTTCTTTCCGATCTTCCGAAAGTCCTTCCGGATACGGATATCTGGCTTGGGGGACCTGAAGTATCCTATCACTATGAAAAGATCTTCGAAGAATACCCTTGTGTCCGCGGCATCTTCGTCGGCGAGGGGGAAACGGCATTTACAAGAGTCGTCGGAGAATACTGCCGCTCGATGAGTTTCATTTCCGAAGAAGGCGACGATACGATCAACATCAGTAAACCCGTTCTCGGAAAACCCGACTTCACCAATATCCCGAACGTCGCACTGCGCGAGCGTCCGAGCGTCATCAAGCAGGAATTGATGGACATGGATTCCCTTCCCTTCATCTACGAGGAGGGCATGCGTGATTTTGACAACCGCATCGTCTACTATGAATCCTCAAGAGGATGTCCTTTCCGCTGCAGCTACTGCCTCTCCTCTGTCGAAAAGACCGTCCGCTACAGAAGCCTGCCGTTTGTATTCCGCGAGATCCAGTTCTTCCTTGACGAAGAGATCCCGCAGGTCAAGTTCATCGACAGGACCTTTAACAGCGACAAAGACAGAACGAAAGCCATCTGGAACTATATCCTCGAGCACGATAACGGAAAGACCAATTTCCATTTTGAGATCGCCGCCGAGCTGATGGATAAAGAAGAGATCGATATCTTAAGAAAGATGAGACCGGGGCAGATCAAACTGGAGATCGGCGTTCAGACGACAAACCAGGATACGCTGCTTGCCGTCAACCGTCCTTCGAAGATCCATAAGATCGAAAAGGTTGCACAGGAGCTTTCGAAAACAGGAACGATCCACATCCATCTCGACCTGATCGCAGGTCTTCCCTACGAAGGCTACCGAAGTTTCCGAAATTCCTTTAACGATGTCTACGCGCTTGCTCCGACGCAGCTGCAGCTGGGCTTTCTTAAGGTCCTGAAAGGCTCCCCGATCGAAAAGGACTGCGAGAAATTCTCCATCGTCCGATCCGACGATGCCCCGTATGAAGTGCTTTCCACAAGGTGGCTGAGATTCGACGAGCTTTGCAATCTGAAGCACATCGAGGAAATGGTCGAACTTTTCTATAACAGTCATCAGTTCGACCAGACACTGCCTGCGGTCGAAAAAGCCTTCGAGACGCCGTTTGATATGTATGCCGCGCTCGCGGATTTCTATAAGCAGAAAAACTACTTCACGATCACGCCGGCAAGATCTCGCCGTTACGAGATCCTTCTGCAGTTCGTCGAAGAAAGAACGACGCTTTACGAAGAAGAGATCCGAGAGCTCCTGACGCTCGACTACTATCTTCGCGAAGAACCCAAGAGCCGTCCGGACTTCGTCAAAGTCCCGCCGGAAAAGGGCCGCATCGACACGACGCAGAGAGATCCGATCACGGGGAACTTCTATCTTCTTAAGTAATGTTTTTATCGAAGACGAGTTCTTTCGTCGAATAGTGCTTTTCGAGAAGAATAAAAAGGACTGCCCAAACGGACAGTCCTTTTCGTTTGCTTGGTAAAAGATACGATCAGGCGTTCTCTTTGCACTCCGCTTTAACAGCGTCGAAGGTCTCGACGATCTTTTCTTCCGGAGCCTTGGTGATCAGGCTGAAAACTACGATGAAGATGCTGGCGATGATGAATGCCGGCAGAAGTTCGTAGATGTTCAGGATCGTGTCGGAGAATACGTCACGGATGACGAACTTCCAGACGAAGATCGTTGTACCGCCGGAGATCATACCGGCGATCGCGCCCCACTTGTTCGTTCTCTTCCAGAACAGACCGAAAAGAACCAGCGGTCCGAATACGGCGCCGAAGCCTGCCCATGCGAAGGATACGATACGGAATACGGAGCTGCTCGGGTCGAGTGCCAGGAATACCGCGATCACGGAGATCACGATAACGCAGATACGAGCGAGCCACATGCCGGCTTTCTCGGACAGTTTCTTTCCGAATGTCTCCTGAACGAGGTTCTGGGAGATGGAAGAAGCCGCGGCGAGGAGCTGGGAGTCAGCGGTGGACATTGTGGAAGCAAGGATACCCGCGAGGATGACACCACCGACGAAAGCCGGGATGTAACCGTGAGATGCGATCCACTTCGCAACGTCAACGATGATGGTCTCTGCAGCGGATGCGTTCTCATAGGAAGGAGCGATACCATTCTGCACGAGAGAATAACCTACGATACCGATAAGTACGGCGATCGCCATGGAGAAGACGACCCATACGGAAGCCACACGGCGGGAGAGCTTAAGCTTCTTCTTATCTTCGATCGCCATGAAGCGAAGGAGAATGTGCGGCATACCAAAGTAACCGAGACCCCAAGCAAGCGTCGAGGCAACAGGAAGCGCCCCGTAACTGCCGGTCGTTCCGTCGGCTACGTTAAAGCCCTTGAATACGTCCATGTAACCGTCAAGGTTCTTTACATTGGAGAATACATTTCCGAAACCGTTGGTAACTGCCTCACCTACACCGAGAACGACCAGGAGTGCGACCGTCATGATGATGGACTGGATAAAGTCCGTGGTGGACGCGGCGAGGAATCCGCCGAGTGTGCAGTAAAGAACGATTACGCATGCACTGATGATCATGGCCGATTCATAGGACACATCAAACAGTGAGGAGAAAAGCTTACCGCAGGCGGCAAAACCGGAAGCGGTATATGGGATGAAGAACACAACGATGAACAAAGCCGCGATCAAGGTGATGATGTGCTTGTCATCGCCGAAGCGCTTACTGAAAAAGTCAGGAAGCGTAACTGCCTCGACCTTGCTCGTATAGACGCGGAGCCTCTTGGCGACAAACAGCCAGTTGAGATAGGTTCCGACGGCAAGTCCGAGCGCCGTCCAGAAGGCTTCCGGAATACCTGTCATGAGAGCAACCGCCGGAAGACCCATCAGGAGCCAGGAGCTCATGTCGGAAGCCTCCGCGCTCATCGCGGTGACGATCGGGCCGAGCTTTCTGCCGCCAAGGTAGAAGTCGTCCGTGTTCTTGTTTTTCTTGCTGAAAAGAGCGCCGATAACGATCATCATAATGAGATAGAGACCGATGGCGATCATAATAACAATATTTGTTGTTGACATATGATTTACCCCCCTCTACTTAACAACAGTTTTATAGTATCAAAGACGGGGGCGGAATTCCAGCGGTTCTGCGCACATGCAGGGACGTTTTTCACGTTTTTTCACTTCGCGAAAAGCACCGTTACTCGACCTGAAGTTCGACGATCTTACCATCCTTCCACTCGAGGACTTTCAAAGTCTTACCTCCGCGCAGGCAAAGTCCCTCGACGCGGCCGTGCTTTTTCCACGCTTCGGGAAGCGCGGGAAGATAGCGGATCTCTTCTTCGTGGCTCTGCACCAGCATCTCGGCGATTCCTGCTGTCGCGCCGAAGTTTCCGTCGATCTGAAACGGCGGGTGATCGTCAAAAAGATTCGGAAGCGTCTGCTTATGGATCAGCGTCATCAGGTTCTCAAAGGCCTTCTCCCCTTCGCCGAGGCGCGCGTACATGTTGATGATCCACGCGCGGCTCCAGCCCGAGTGACCGCCGCCGAAAGATAGTCTTCTTTCGATCGTTTTCTTTGCCGCCTCGAAAAGCTCCGGTGTCTTGTCCTTACTGATCTGCGTTCCGGGATAGAGCGCAAAGAGCTGGGAGATGTGCCTGTGACCGGGCTCATCTTCTTCGTAGTCCTCATTCCATTCCATGATCTGCCCATGCTTTCCGATCGTGATCGGAGCGATGCGGGAAAGGACTTCTTCCGCCCGAGGAGTAATCGGATCGAAGGTCGGAACCACATCTGAGTCGACAGCGGAATCCTCATTCATCACAGCAACAGAGGATGCCTGCCCAAGTGCTTTTTCCGCGGAAATACAGGCATTCAGAAGTTCTCTGATGATCTGGTTATCCATCGACGCGCCCTTACAGATCACGCCTTTTTCACCGTTTGGAAGGATGTAGGTATTTTCCGGAGAAAGCGTCGGGCAGGTCACCAGGTATTTGCCGTCATCGATCAGATAGTCCATGACGAACTCGGCGGCCTCTTTCATGAGCGGATAGTTGTCTTTCAGAAACGAAATATCCTTTGTGAAAAGATACTGCTCCCAGACGTGAAGCGCGAGCCAGGCGCCGCCCATGACCCAGTAGGTCGAGCTGATGCAGATATCCTGCGGCGCGGTATCGCCCCAGATATCCGTGTTATGGTGCGCGACGAAACCCTTGCAGCCGTACATCTTCTCTGCCGTGACCCTGCCGTTTTCGCGAATGCGGTAAAGGAGCGAGATCAAAGGCTCCTGGCATTCGGCAAGGTTCGTGAGCATCGCCGGCCAGTAGTTCATCTCGGTATTGATATTGATCGTAAAGCGGCTTCCCCACATCGGAGTAAAGTCCTGATTCCAGATCCCCTGTAGGTTCAGCGGCAGAGAACCGGGGCGAGAGCCTGCGATCATCAGGTATCGGCCGAACTGGAAGAACCGCTCGACCTCTTCCTGTCCGTCGATCTGAAGTTTTACCCGATCGTAAAGAGACTTGTGATCGGAAAGATGCTCGGAATAAAGGCTCTCCCACAAAGCCGAAGGATCTGTCTGATACGAAGCGACATCCTCCAAGCGTTTCAGGACCGACATAGCCGGATCTTCTTCACGGAAAGAGGTATCCGCGCAAAGTATAAGGAGCGCTTCGTCCGCGTGTAAGATGCGGGTCGTATTGCCGATCACTTCGACGGTACCGCCTTTGGAAATGACCTTCACGCCGCAGGCCATCTTCACTCCGCCCGCGCCTCCGGCTGTCGCTTCCATCAGCTGGACGTTTCCCGGCTTTGCCGTGATGCTGTCACAGAATCCTGTATATGCCTGTCGTCTTAATGTCTGTTTCTGATACGGGATCTCTTCCCAGGGCTTTCCCGGGTTTCTTCCGAGCTGCGCGTGAAAGCTCAGCGCACCGGGCGTATCCGCCGTAAGATGGATGAGCATCGCGTTTTGCGGGAAGCTCGCGATCACTTGTCGGGTATATTTCACATCGGCGGGTTCGCCATGATCCGAAGCACTGCCCGCAGACGAACCTCGTATCACAAAGCTCGTCGTGACCGTCGCGGTCTGAAGATCGAGTTCACGACTGTAATCGGAATATTCCGTTTCCTTCCCGTCGAATTCGATATAGAGATTTCCCAAAGGCTCGTAGTGACGGGATTCCTCCGGAATACCCGAAAGCGCGAAGGTACAGAGTTCCTGTGCTTCAGCGATTTTTCCTTCGAGGATGAGTTTTCTGATCTTCGGAAGGTTTTCCAATGCAGACGGATTGTTTCGGTCCTGAGGGCCGCCGTACCAGACACTGTCTTCATTGAGCTGGATGCGTTCGGTAAAAGGAAGTCCGAACACCATGCCGCCGAGTCTTCCGTTTCCGATCGGAAGCGCCTCTTCCCATTCTTTTGCCGGGGAAGAAAAAGAAATCACGCGAGAAGTGCTTTTCGACATGTACGACCTCCAAAGAAAAACCTGCTACCATCTTACTACTTTTCGCGCGCGGGCGCACACGCACGTATTATATTATTTATTTGTTATACCCACTCAAACTATGCTATAATCATGTCTGTTCGTTTTGCCGTATGTCGGCAGAACGTTTTATCATGTGAGGAGAAAGTCTTTTATATGTCTTTTGGATCAATACTATATCAGCTTTTCCTGTCGCCGCTGACCCTTATTTTCGAAGCGGTGTACAGTATTGCATTTCATTTTTTAAGGAGTTCGGGAGCCGCGATCATTCCGTTGAGCCTGGTCGTCAACCTCCTGCTTCTCCCCTTTTATAACCGCGCAGATGCGATCCAGGAAGAAGAAAGAAAGCGTCAGGAAAAAATGGCGCCGTTTGTCGAGCACATCAAGAAAACATTTAAGGGTGACGAGCGTTTCATGATGCTGCAGACCTTCTACCGAGAGAATAATTACAAGCCGATCTATTCCGTTCGAAGCTCGATCGCTCTTGTTCTCGAGGTCCCTTTCTTTATCGCCGCTTACAACTTCCTGTCTAAGCTTCCGGACCTTCAGGGCGCGAAATACCTTTGTTTCAACGATCTTTCGAAGCCGGATGCACTGATCACCATCGGCGGCGTTGCCATCAATGTCCTTCCGGTCCTCATGACGCTTATCAATGTCATTTCCAGTGAGATCTACACCAAGGGATTGAAGTTCAAAGATAAGATCACCCTTCACGGTATGGCCCTGATCTTCCTGGTGCTCCTTTACAATTCTCCGTCCGGTCTTGTTTTGTACTGGACATTAAACAATGTATTCTCACTTCTGAAAAATGTCGTTAACGGCAGCAAGAACAAGCGCCGCACCGCAGGCATCCTCTTTGCCGCCGCAGGCCTTGCCGTTATTGTTTACGGATTCTTCTTCTATCACGGGATCCGGTCCTACCGTCTCGGCGTAATTGCTTTCGGCGTTCTTCTTCTGATCCCGATGGTGGTGGCCCTGATCCCTGCCCCCAAGGCAAACGCACTTACCTCCGAAACCGCGGAGAAAAAACCGGACCATCGTCTGTTCTTCGGCGCGGGTCTTTTCCTGACGCTTCTCATCGGCGGCCTTATTCCGTCCGCGGTCATTAAGTCTTCGGTCACCGAATTCGTTCTGACCTCTAACGTGCATTCTCCGAACCGCTACGTCATCTACTCGCTCCTTACCGCGGCAGGTTTCTTCCTCGTATGGAGCGGTCTTTTCTACTATCTTGCCAAGCCGAAGGCAAAACGCATCTTTACGGGCGTTCTTTGGTTCTGCGCGATCACCGGTACCGCAAACTACATGGTATTCGGTCAGAACAGTAACTCGCTGACGACAGACCTCCGCTTCGACGTCGCCCTCGATCTCGCGACGAATAAGCAGGTCCTCGATCTTCTCATGATCGCCGTTCTCGGCGTGATCCTGTTCGTGATCTTCAAGAAAAAGGACTCCATCATCCGCTTCATCTCCCCGATCCTTCTGATCGCGGTCGGCGCGATGACGGCCTTCAATATGTATTCCATTCAGGACGCGATGCCGAACATCCGCCGTGTTATTGCCGACAGCGCGAACGCTGAGCGTCCGGTCATGACTTTTAGTAAAGACGGAGAAAATGTTGTCGTCTTCATGATCGACCGTGCGGTCGCCTCTTATGTGCCGTATCTGTTCCAGGAAAACCCGACGCTCGAACAGCAGTTTTCCGGTTTTACCTGGTATCCGAACACGCTTTCCTTCGGTACGAGAACTCTTGTCGGCGCACCGGCGCTTTTCGGCGGGTATGAGTACATGCCGTCGGAATCCAATAAAAGAGACGACGTCTCCCTGAAGGACAAGCACAACGAATCCCTGAAGATCATGCCGATCCTCTTCTCTGAAGCTGGATACGACGTCACCGTCATGGACCCGCCGTACGCAGGATACAGCCTGATCCCGGACCTTTCGATCTATGACGATCACCCGGAGATCAAGACGTACAACACCGAGTTCGGTCAATTCCGCGAAGCATCGGATATCGCCGATAACATGCAGACGATCTGGAAGAGAAACTTCTTCTGCTACAGCCTCATGAAGGTCTTCCCGCTCGTTGCCCAGCCTGCCGTTTACTCGACCGGTATCTACTTCCGACCGGGTACATCCAGTACGGCTTTGATCCAGGGCGGCGCGATCGACCGTTACGACGTTCCGGATGCACTTTACGACACGTTCATGAACTCCTATGAAGTACTGTGCGCGCTTCCGTCCATCACAAAGAGTGAAGAAAACGGCAAGAACACTTTCTTCATGATGCAGAACAGTGCGACACATAACATCATCCCGCTTCAGGAGCCGGACTATACGCCGGTAAGAGTCGTTGAGAACGGCGAGTACGACAGAACACACACCGACCGTTTCACCTATAACGGCGTCACGATGCACATGGATACGACCTATCAGATGGCACACTACGAAAGTGACATGGCCGTTTTCATGCAGATCGGTAACTGGATGGATGAGCTTCGTGCGCAGGGTGTTTACGATAACACCAGGATCATCATCGTATCTGACCACGCTTGGGGCCTCGGAAGTTTCGACGATCTTCTCTTCGGCGACGGCGACCCGGATACGCTTTACAACTCCGAAGACGCCATGGGATATAACCCGGTGCTTTTCTATAAGGACTTTAACTCCACGGGTGATTTCAACGTAGACTACACCTTCATGACGAATGCCGACACGCCGACACTTGCCATGCAGGGACTGATCGATAATCCGCTCAATCCGTATACAGGAAATCCGATCTTCCAGCCGGAAGCCAAGGACGGCATCATGTACGTTCTCTACACGGACAACTGGTCTGCGGAATCCAATACAGGAAATACTTTCACCAACTCGATCTGGTATACCGTCTCCAACAAGGACGTGCTGGACAAGAATAACTGGAAGAAAGAGGAGAATGAACCATGACTTACTTTAGACTTTACATTGACCCGGGCACGGGTTCCATGCTCTTTGCCATCCTCATCGGTCTTTTGGGCGTCGCGAGATTTGCTTTTAAAGGTCTGTGGGTAAAGATCCGCTTTCTCTTCAGCGGCGGTAAAGCCAAGGATAATTCCGATCAATCTATCCCGCTCGCCGTTTTTTCCGACGACAAGCGTTACTGGTCGGTCTTTGAGCCGATCTTAAAAGAACTCGACAATCGCGGCGTTGACTGCGTGTACATGACCGCTTCCGAAGACGATCCGGGATTAAAAGCCGAGATGGAACACGTCAAGGCCGAGTGCATCGGTCCGGGCAACAAGGCTTTCGCCAAGCTCAACTTCCTTAAGGCCAACATGCTCCTTTCGACGACTCCGGGCGTTGACGTTTACCAGTGGAAGCGCAGCAAGGATGTTAAGTATTACATCCACATCCCACACTCTCCTGCCGAGATGACGACTTACAGAATGTTCGGTATCGACTACTATGACGCGATCCTCTGCTCCGGTCAGTTCCAGATCGACGATACCCGCGATCTCGAAAAGACCCGTAATCTTAAGGAAAAAGAACTTGTCCTGACAGGATCTCCGTTCATGGATGAAAAAGCCGCAAAATTTGCGGCCAGAAAGGCCGAAGCCGAGGCTTCTTCCGAAAAGGACACTTCGACACGTACCGTGCTCCTCGCTCCTTCCTGGGGCCCGAGCGCGATCCTTTCCCGTTTCGGCGCAGATTTCATCCGCGATCTTTTAAAGACCGGATATCACATCATCGTCAGACCTCACCCGCAGTCCTTTACTTCGGAAAAAGATCTGATGGACAAACTTATGGCGGAATTCCCGGACAGCGAACAGCTCGAGTGGAACAGAGATACGGATAACTTCGACGCATTGAACCGTTCGGACATCCTGATCTCCGACTTCTCCGGTGTTATCTTCGACTTCTCTCTTGTATTCGATAAGCCCGTTATCTGCGCGGATACGAAGTTCGATGATTCTCCGTATGACGCATGGTGGCTCAAGAGACTTCCGTGGGGCTTAAGCGTTATCCCGCGTCTCGGTGCCAAGCTCACCGAAGAAAACAGATCCGACTTAAAGAAGATGATCGATGACTGCCTCGAGGATGAATCCTTTACGGAGAGCCGTCACCAGGTCAGAGACGAAGCATGGGCATTCCAGGGCGAAGGCACCAAGCGTGTCTGCGACTATCTCGTAAATAAGTACGAGGAACTCAATAAGAAAGAACCTGAGGAAGAAGAAACGGATAAGAAGGAATCCGGAAAGAAGAAAAAGGATAAAAAGTCTTCAGACAAAAAGGAATCCGAAAAAGAAGAGTCAGAAAAATAAGTTCAGCAGTCAAAAGAAAAGGGCGGAAAGTAAATCACTTCCCGCCCTTTTTGTTTTCTTCATTTCTTCTCTTACAGATTCGCGATATATTCCATGAAGTTCTGCTTGTTCTCAAGCGCCGTTGTCGTCGGACGTCCGAGATCTTCACGTGCGCCGATGGAGCACATGACTTCGATCAGGCAGAGCTCATTTAATCCCTTCGCCAGTGACAGTTCACGATCGAGTTCCTCAAAATCGGAAACGCGTACCGCATACGGATATCCGCATGCTTTGGCAACACCAACCAGATCGACATCACCCATAACTGTCGGCATTCCGCCTACGGTCTCGTGCGCGCCGTTATTGATCACGATATGAACGAGGTTCTTCGGCTGGTTCGATCCGAGAAGCGCCATGGAACCCATGTGCATCAGAACGGCGCCGTCACCGTCTACGCACCAGATCTTCTGGTTCGGTTTGTTGATCGCAACACCCAGCGCGATCGAGGAACTGTGGCCCATGGAACCGACGGTCAGGAAGTCGTACTTATGACTTTGTCCGTTTGCCACACGCGTCTCGAAAAGCTCACGGGAAGCTTTACCTGTCGTAGAGATGATCGGGTCTTCTTCACTGACGGCCACGATGTGCTTGATGATCTCTTCTCTGACCATCTTGTTGTCATTTTCGTAAACGACCTTCTCGTCATAGGACAGCGCGCCTTTTCTGATAACAAAGGCAACGTCCTTTCCTTTTGCGAGGATCTCTCTGAACTCAGCCATCTTCGCTTCGACTTCTTCGTCGGTCGTCTCTTTTCCGATCGCGAAGTTCGCGATATCCATATCGTCTAAAAGCTTGACGGTAACTTCACCCTGATAGATGTGCTGCGGCTCGTCGTGGATACCGGGCTCGCCTCTCCATCCGATGATGAATACGGTCGGGATAGCGTATACCTTATCGTTCAAAAGACTTGCGACCGGGTTGATGATGTTGCCCTCGCCGCTATTCTGCATGTATACGACCGGCACTTTTCCCGTCGCGAGGTGATATCCTGCCGCCAGAGCCGTGCTGTTACCTTCGTTTGCGGCGATCACATGGTGATGCTCGTCAATGCCGTATGTATGCATCAGATAATTGCAAAGTGCTTTCAGCTGGGAATCCGGAACACCGGTATAAAAATCGGAACCGATGATCTCTATGAGTTTTTCTACTTTCATGGTCTTCTCCTTTTAGATCTCGTCGATCAGTGTAATGATATTCTTGATGGACATCAATCGGTCATCGACTTCTTTTGCTCTGTGATACTTCAGGATATCCTCCGCGGTCTGCTGCATCGCCGGGAACGCGGATCTCGTGAGCTGGTTGGCGTAGATAACGATGTTGACGCCGTGCTGAGAGAGTTCTTCTTCCGTAATGACGTTGAAGGATGTCGGAACGACAACGATCGGCGTCTTCGAATCAACGGCACGGAACTTGTCGCAGAACTCTAAGATCTCTGCCGGATCTTTCTTTCTGCTGTGGATCATGATACCGTCGGCGCCTGCCTTAACGAAGGCAAAAGCACGCTCGAGCGCGTCTTCCATACCTCTTTCAAGGATAAGGCTCTCGATACGGGCGATGATCATGAAGTCATCTGTCAGCTGCGCCTTCTTGCCTGCGGAGATCTTCTCGGAGAATTCCTCGATCGTCGCCTGTGTCTGCTTTACTTCAGTACCGAAGAGAGAGTTCTTCTTAAGGCCTGTCTTATCCTCAATGATGACCGCGGAAACGCCCATTCTCTCAAGGGAACGGACCGTGTATACGAAGTGCTCGGTAAGTCCGCCCGTATCACCGTCGAAGATGATCGGCTTCGTGGTTACTTCCGTGATATCCTCGATCGTTCTGAAACGGGAGGTCATATCTACGAGCTCAATGTCCGGCTTACCCTTAGCGGTACTGTCGCAAAGCGAGCTGATCCACATCGCGTCGAACTGGTCGAGCTTACCTTCGTGCTCGACGACGGTCTTTTCAACGATAAGACCGGTAAGACCACTATGTGCTTCCATCGCCTTTACGATCGGCGTCATCTCGATCAGCTGGCGAAGTCTCTTTCTTCTGTACTCCGGCATCGCGAGCTTCTCACGAAGCTGCAGGTCGATCTTTCTGACCTTCTCGTTAAATGTATAAGGAACGTCGACGAGCTGTCCGCCGTATTCGGAAAGGAGTTCTTCCACGTGCGCTCTGATAGTGCTCTCCGGGCCTTCCTTCCAGTTATCGCCGTGAACGACATAATCCGGATGGATAAGCGCGATGACGTCATCGTACTGCATCTCTTCCTGAAGAACGACCTGGTCGACGCCGGGGATCGTTCGATAGAGGCGCATGCGCTCGTCCTGCGAGATCGTCGGAAACTTGTTATAGCGGATCAGGACCTTGTCGGAAAGGCATCCGATGATGACTTTTCCGAGTTTTTTCGCTTCGTTGATGATGTTCAGATGTCCGTCATGGATCACGTCTGTGCAAAAGCAAGTGTAAACTGTTTTCATGATGATTCTCCTTACTTGTTATCTAAAAGCACTGTTCGTGCGGCATTACTTGTACTGTACCGGGACCTTTACGCCGGTCGTTTCCAGAGCTTCACGGAATACCTTGAAGAAAGCTTCGATATCCGGCTCATCGATCGCGCCGAGCGCGCAGAGACGGAAAGTATTCGTGGTCGAGATCTTACCGGGATAAATGGTAAAGCCTCTGTCGTAGCAATAGTCGTGTACTTTCTCGAAGCTGAAGTTCGGATCGTCCGGATAGATCGCGGAAGATACAAGACCCGCTCTCCACTCCGGCTTAATGACCTGACGGAAGCCGAGCTCATCAAGACCCTTGTTGATGGCATTAAAGACTCTGGTGTGGCGGGCCCACTTCGCTTCTTCGCCTTCTGCCCAGTACTCCTTAAGCGCCTGAAGTGTCGCGTAGATCGTCTGTACCGGCGGAGTGAAGTGCATCTCACCTGTCTTTTCGAAGCACTCATACTGAAGATACAGATTGCAGTAGTAACTTCTCTTCGGATAGGAAGCAGACTTTTCGATGATCGCTCTGTTACCGATGACGAAGGAAAGACCGGTCATCGCCATAAGTCCTTTCTGCGCGGAAGCCATGCAGAAATCGATGTTGTCCTTTTCGATATCGATCGGACGCATCGCGTAGGTGCTCGTGGTATCAACTGTAAATACCGCGTCGTACTTATGTACAAGTGCGCCGATCTCACGGATCGGATTTAAGATGCCCGTACCGGTCTCGTTATGTGTCGTGTGAACGAGCGCGATCTCCGGGTTATTCTTCAGAGTCTCTTCAACCGCCGCAAGATCCGGACGCTGATCGACCGGGAACTTCAGCTCGATATAAGGAATACCATAACCCTCACAGATCTCAACGGCACGGGAAGAATATGCGCCGTTATTGATGACTAAGACCTTCTTCCCATCAGGAAGGAGCGAGTTGATGCATACGTCGATGTTGATCGTTCCGGATCCGCAGAAAAGAACGGACGTGTATTTCTGAAGATCGCCGTGTACGACTTTGACGAGGTCTTCACGAAGGCCCTTCATGAGTCCCGCGAACTCTTTCTCTCTCGGGCAGATATCCGGTACGACCTGCGCGTACTTCACGGTATCCGTCGTTGTCGACGGGCCCGGATTTAAAAGGATGTTTCTTTTTACTGGTTCCATTTTCTTTCTCCTTCTTTATACATCGTAAGCCGGGTCGATCTCCTTGAGTTCGCGGAAAGTATCGATCTCTACGATATCTTCCTCCTTGCAGGCACGTACCTCGACTTTGTAATTCTTTTTCTTATAAACGAGCGGGACCTGTTCCCAGTAGCGTTCTTTTCCGCCCGGGCCGGTATAGACCGCAGGAACGTCTTCAACGAGCTTCTTTCCGTCTTCCTCATTCCAGTAGGAGATACCTACCATCTGCCAGCAGTTCTCACCGCCGACCTTCTCCTCGAGGATCACGCCGTCTTTGACTTCGAAACACCAGTCATCCGTACGATCTTTCGGGATCGCGAGGAAATCGGAAGTATAGTGGTACTTCGTGATGATCTTCGGATTGGAAAGCAGAAGGTCTGCCTCAAATACATAAGAATTTGAAAGCAGGTTTCTCGCAAGCATCGCGGAACTGATGTTATTGGCTTCGTTAAACATCGGATTATCCAGGAAATGGAGCATCGGATACTTATAAAGAAGCTGATCGAACTGCTCACCGAGATAGCCTCTTACGATATAGATCTCTTCGATGCCGGCATCCAGGCAGGCGTCCAAAAGCGTGTCGATGATGCGCTTGCCGTGAACACGTACCAGGGGCTTCGGGGTATTTAACGTGATCGGTACCATTCTCGATCCGAAACCCGCCGCGATGAACACTGCGCGTTTCGCGCGATAAGGCTCTAATGCCTCAAGGCCTTTCGCCGTGATCCTGCCGGATTCGACCAGTCCGTCGGTGTCGAGTTCTCTATAGACTTTATTGATCGTACCCAGAGAATACTCGGTGATTTTTTCCAGGTCGCGCTGGGAAAGTGCCTCTTCTGAAGAAGCAAGAGCGACCAGGATATCAAAATGTTTTCTTTGCAGACTCATAATCGTTCACCTGTTCATTTTTAGTTTCAGATTCGAAAGAATTGAACAACTTCAATTATACTCCTCTTGTCAGATAACACAATACTTTCTTCTTTGGATTTTACTATTCTGGCGCAGCGGGAAAGTCTCTGCAAATGTCCCTGTAGAAGCGCCTTTCAGGGACTTTTACAGGGATTTTTCCGAAAGTCTATAAAAAAGTCCCTGTAGGGCTGGTCTACAGGGACTCATACAGGGACGCATCCCCGTTTTACTGTTCAGTTTACGACTTAGGCTCGCCCTCATCGTCCTTCTTCTGATATGCCAGAGGATCCGGAAGACCCGTCGAAGAATACGGCGTCGGCATCCATTGTTCCTGAGGCTGCGAAGGCGGCGCAAACGTTGGCTGCGTCGGCGGCGTGAACGCCGGCGGCACAGGATCGGAAGATTCCTGCGGCAAAGATGGCTGCGGCAAAGCCGCCTGATCTAACTGTGGCTGTACCGGATCAAAGGACTGCTGCGGCTGAGGATATTGTTTCGGCTTCGGAGCATGAGCAGGAACCGTGATCGGAGCCGCAAATGATTCCTTCTTTTTCTTCTTGACGATGAAAACGATAAGTACAACAGCCCCGATAACAAGAGCCACGCAGATCACGCTCACGACGATCAGGAGCACTACATTCATCGAAGAATCTTTGGAGCTGCTCTTCTTTGACTTCTTAGAAGCGACCGCTTCATCCTCGTCTTCGTCATCGTCAACAACTAACGAGTCTGGAAGTCTGAATTCACAATGGATCGGTTCTTGTATCTTAGAAAGATCCCACTCCATGAGAGATCCTTTGGACTTTGACGCATTCTGCGAGATGGGCTTCATCGGAAGCTCCAGGGTAAACTTCATGTAGCCGCCGTAAGTGGCCAGATCCCCCATGGAAGCTCCGCCGTCGGATACCATCTGGTTGACGGATTCGGTATCCCAGTCAAGTGTGTACACACCGTCATCACAAGTAAACGTAAATGATTCGAACCCTTCGCCTAAAGCCCTGACCTCGGCCTCAACCTGATCGATCGGGATAGCGCCCTTAGCAGCGATAAATCCGTTATAAGAACTCGAATCACTGCTTCCGTCGCCGGTATAGTCTCTCGTAGACCAGCCCTTGCTCTCAAAATTCTTCTTTTCAGCTTCCCATCCGTCGTACCCGTTACCATCTGAAAAATCGGACAAAGCATAAAGATATGTCAGATTTACCGTGCCGTCCGAATTGACCGTGCACCCGACCGAATAGCGGACACATCCTGCAAGTGCAAGGAGCATGGCAAGTACCAGAAATACCGCCACACACTTTTTGATTGAAAGCAGAGTATCTTTTCTCCCCATATGACCCCTCCTTTACTTTGCTGCCGTTCCTCTTTCCTTATTGTTTGAAAAAAGGGGCCGCCTCATCGGCAGCCCCCCCTTGTTAATCCTTTTTCAATCCGAAAGATCAAACTGTCGGATCAGCCGGTGTGTTGTCGACCGGAGCTGCAGGAGCTTCAGGAGCTGCCGGAGCAACAGGAGCCTGCGGAACTTCCGGAACTGCCGGAGCCGGTGCAACAGGAGCAACCGGAGCCTGCGGTACGACCGGAGCCTGAGGAGCAACCGGAGCCTGCGGGAATGCCGGAGCCTGCGGAGCTACAGGAGCCTGAGGAGCTGCCGGAGCCTGCGGGAATGCCGGTGCCTGCGGGAAACCTGTCGGCTGAGCAAATCCCTGATCAACCGGAGCCTGCGGGAATGTCGGAGCAACCGGAGCCGGTGCCGGAGCATTCTTCTTCTTCTTGCTGATGAGAACGATAGCTACAACAACTGCTGCAACTACGAGAATACCAACGATGATACCGATGATAAGACCCCACGGAATGCTGCTGGACTTGGAAAGATCAAATTCGCAGTAGATGGACTCGTCGAGATCCATAAGATCCCACTCGAGTGTGTTGCCCTTCTTGCTTGTAGCGTTGTCATCGATCGCCTTGCCCGGGAGTTCGAGAACGAACTTCATGTAGCCGTCATACTGATCAAGAGTATCGGTAGAGATACCGGAACCGGAAGCCTCAGATGACGTATCGGAAGCATCCCATTCGAGTGTGTAAACACCGTCATCCTCTTCAAGAGAGAAATCAGAAACTTCGAAACCTTCTGACAATACATCTTCGAGTTCATCAAGAGGGATATCAAGAACAGTAGCTGTAAAACCTACAAAACCATCCTCGTCATACTCATCGATCTCATAATCATAATCCAGATCCTCGAACGCTTCTTCGATCTTTTCCTGAGAATCATCCATGCCTGTAGCATAGTCTTCCATGATCGCATACACGAATGTGATATCCGCAGTACCGTCAGAGCTGATCTTCGCTGTCATGCTGTAACGCATGCATCCTGTGAAGCAGACGATGATAGCGAAAACGAGCATAAGCGCAGAGAACTTCTTAAACTTTGTTCTTTTTTCCATATTGCCCTCCAATTGCGCATAGCGCATTTATTAATTGTAAATACATTATGATTTTATAATGAAAGTACGAAAATATCAACAACCCTACTCTTCGGAGTTAGCATTTGTTTTTCCGTATTTTTCGAAGGATACGGCGTTTTAATTCGGAATATGAAAAAGAGCCCGTTCAAACGGACTCTTTTCTGGTCGAGGTGACAGGGTTCGAACCTGCGACCCCATGCTCCCAAAGCACGTACGCTACCAACTGCGCTACACCTCGAAAAATGCACACTCGACAATTATATCATGCTTCAAATGAAAAGCAAGTAGTGATGCGCCTTTTACGAAAAGAACCTTATCTTCTTCTCTGTCATCTCATCTACTTTGGCGATGTACTGGATCGGATCCTTGATGCACGGGCATCGCTCGACACGAACGTGCAGCGCGTCGTCGGATCCGAAGAAGACTCGCTTGCTCATGCCGCCCGCGCCAAAGGACAGTACGGATCTCTGGTCGCTCATCATGGCGACGTTATATACGCACTCTGTGCCGTCTTTACTGTAACCGACATTCTCATGCCCGCCCAGCGTGTCCTTCTGCTTATACATATAGTAAGGATTATATCCGGAAGAAAGAAGATTCTCCGACGCAAACGAAAGCATCTTCTCGATTCTCTCGAGTTCCTCTTTTTCCTGCTTGACGATCTCTTCTCGAGAAAGCGACGCGCGGCGCTTCTTCGAAAGAGAATGCACGGTGATGTTTTCCGGGCTAAGCTTGATGATCCTCGTAAGCGAATCGCAGAACTCTTCAGTTGTCTCACCCGGAAGCCCCGCGATCAGGTCGGTGTTGATGATCGAAAAGCCCATTTTCCTTGCCATTTCAAATGCTGCTTCAAAGTCCTCTGCCGTGTGTTTTCTTCCGACGCGCGCAAGTGTTCTGTCACAGAGCGTCTGCGGATTGATGCAGATCCTCTTTACCCCTGCGTCAAGAAGCACCTGCAGCTTCTTTTCCGTGATGGTGTCCGGACGTCCCGCCTCGACACAGATCTCCTTAAGGGCGCTAAATTCCTTATGCGAGAAAACGCCCTTGATGAACTTCTCGAAAAGCGCCTCCGACAGAACTGTCGGTGTTCCGCCTCCGATATAGAGCGTCTCGATCTTTCCTTCGATTCTCGGCAGTACCATATCCATCTCGGAAAGAACCGCATCGACGTACTGCGGCAGAAGCGCCGTTTTCCGGGGCGCTTCCTGCGCGACAAAAGAACAATACGCGCAGCGGCTCGGGCAGAACGGGATCCCGATATAGACATGAAGTGAATCCTTATCGGTTCCGGAAAGCACGAGGTCTTCCCTGTCGCGGGTAAGAAATGCCAGATGCGCCTTATCTTTTCGAACGTCGTAGATATTCGTCATTTCCTCTTCAGAAGTCAGTTCTCTTGCAACCTGTGTCGGACGAATACCAGTCAGAGATCCCCACGGAAAAGCTCTTCCCGACAATCGCGAAAGCAGGAAATACAGTTGTCTTTTTACCTCACGGTTTGGAGGAAGAAACATGTCTTCCTTATCGATAAAGATGCGCCAGGGGTCTTCTCCCGGCGCTCCCTTTTCCGTATAAGTCTCGACCCGGTCCTCCGAGATGCTGCTGACCAGAATGAGGTCCGAAGAAGACGGATCGATTGAAGAAGCCATCGCGCCGGCATCACAGACAACGCAAATTTCTTCCTGACGCGGGATCTCTCCCGTAAAAAGACGCAGGATATCGCTGATCGGATAGAAGAACTCATGGCCGACGCATCTGACGATGATCTTCGGGCTCTTTTCTTCCTCACCCGAGTGCTTTTCGATTGTTACTTCCTTATTTTTCATCAGCTTCTGCCCTTCACATAGGTGAAATAGTAATCGGCCACAGTGGAGGTCGGCATGTTATAGCTCTTCACGCCGTCCTTCTGCTGATTGGCCTTAAGATAAGCATCGTTCGTGGCATCGGAGATCTCCTCGACGATCTTCGGCGGTTCGATCGAATCCCAGTATGCGTGGATCGCATCGGTGTCAACGAAATATCCTTCGAGCAGATACTGGGTCTGCATAAATTCCACATATCCCTCACGGTCATTTCCAAACGCGGTCCACAGATCGTCCCAGATCAGATCGAATGCCTCTCGGAATCCGGCATATCGAAGCTGCGGGCAGTCGCTGTTCAGGCAGACCAGAAGCGCCGCCAGGTTCGCGTCGTTTTCGACCGCGTAACCGTGCAGGTGACTTAGCTCATGACATGCGTTATAAAACTGGCTGACGAGCGGAATATCCGTATTTACATTTGCCTCGGCAAAGAAAGGAAAATACATGCCGACAATATCCGTATAAGACCAGTAGTGCGAAAGCGATACAAACTTCGGGCGCGCCGAGTTTCCCTTGATCATGGGGAAATCCTTCGCGGATTCTTCGTAGAGGTCTTCTACATCGTTCAGAAAAGCTACCGTTCCGCCGGGATATGTGGCCACTCCGTTTTCATCTTCCTCGCATGCGGCCCTCGATTCGTTAAGACCGTTGACGACCCAGATGAATACCTCTTTCAGTTCTTCGACCGTATACTTTCTTTGACCGAAACCGAGTTCATCGTCAAGCGAATATCTCGTGTAGTTTAAGCCGTGAAGCAGCATGAACCAAAGATAAATACCGAACATCGCCCATGCCAGAACTCTTCCTACGTTGAAAAAGTACTTCTTGCCGCGCTTTTCCTTAACGGCTCTTACTATACGGATCACAAGCCACGCGATCAGGATCGGTGAGGAAAGAACAAGCGTCACGACAAAGACTTCCGTCAAAGAGATCGGAAACAGATTCGATATCTTGGCGGGAAGAAACGAAAAGACGAGGAACGGTCCTTTTGCATAGGCTTCGCCGACCGAAGGAAACTTGGTAAGGAGCATCTGGAGCACATAAAGAAATACGATCAGGACGACCGGAAGAATAATGCCGAAGATCCACCGTTTCCACGAGGGCTTCATTTGAGTACCCCCACATACCTGAGAAGGTAAAGGATACCCAGCACGATCGGCTGATGCAGGATATAGACCAGAAGCGAATTTCTGCCGATCCATTCAAAAGGCCCGGAGACCGCGTGAACGGCTTTCGGCGCGTTCGGGAAAAGTGTCTCCTTGTTCTTATAGATGTGACGTCCGATCAAGACACCTAAGAAGAATACGCCGACCCAAGGGATCAGACCGATCTCATCGCCGACATTCCACGCGGCGTCCGGATGCGGCTCGATTCCGAGGATCGAGACCCATCCCTGACTGAATTTGTAGTGATAGTAATGAAGACCGTTAAGAAGCCAGAAAAAGACCATGACGATCAAAAACAAAACAGCGTCACCATTTCGACTCGTTCTTTCACCTGTCTTCTTCTGCTCGACATGGTCAAAGACCGCAAACAGGAATGTCGATACGCAAAGAAGATGCAGGACATTGAAATAGATCGAGCATCCGAGATCGAGGAAGTGGTCGGCCGTGATCGTGACGACAGTAAAGCCGAGAGATACGATCAGAAGCTTCAGCGCGCGCTTGAAATTGTTTCTCGAGAACTGGCAGCAGATGCCGGAGATCATGACAAATACAAAGATGAAAAACGGGTGCAGGAACGCCCAGAACCAGTCGCATTCCGCGCCGATAAAGGAAAAGACATCGTATTTGAATACAAATCTCAGATCGTACGCGAAATGATGAAGGATCATCATGAAGATCGCGAAGCCGCGAAGAAGATCCAGTTCAAATGCGCGTTTATTCGCCTTTGCGCCGATTTCCTTTTCCCGAGTCATAGATCAGCCTTAGACTTCTTCTGCAATTGCCGCGCCGATCGCCGTCGCGAATTCGGACATCTGGGGCACGATGAAGTTGAGATTATAAAGTTCGGAGAATGCCTTATAGATCGTCGCGCACATCGGTGCTTTTGTCGCCTGACCGGTAAATACGACATCCTTAAGACCGGCGTTCCTTGCGGAAAGCACCGCCATGGTACCGATCGACTGGAATACGACATTGAAAAGACCGTATGCGATATCTGCCTTACTTGCGTCGTCCTGCATCTTACCGAAGTTCGAAGCGGTCGTATCCATCGTAAGACCCGGGATCGCGGCATGAGAGATATCGCCGATCGTCAGGTCGACGTGGTTGAGGTTACCGCCCTGCGCCAGTTCCGCGATCATGTCGAAATCACGCATGTTCAGCGCGCAGTTGGAAAGACCGACCAATGTACCTCCGCCGACACCGGAACCGATGATATGACGGACTTCCTTTTTCGAAGCTTCGACAAAAGCCGTACCTGTTCCCATACTGACAACAACGGCATGGTCAAGTCCGGAAAGGAAAAGACCGCCTTGTCCCGTCGCGAAGAATTCCTGGATACGTACTGTCGGGATGCCCAGGAGGTTTCCTGTCGGGAAAGACGCTCCGACTCCCGTGATCTTCAGTTTTTCAATATCGGAGATCTTCAGCTCATAAGAGTCCATGAGCTTTCCGAGCGCGCCGAAAGCAGAAGTGACCGGATCGTCTGCCTTGACGATCTTATTGCCGATGATCTTGTCACCGTCCATGCCTACTACTTTCGTGGTACTTCCGCCTACATCCAGTCCGACGATGATGCCCATACTGATTCTCCTTCTTTATCTTGTCGTGATCTCTGCCGCGTATTTGTCACCTAAGTGATATACCGGCCGTGATCCGTCTTCGCCGCCGTCCTTTGTGATTGGAAGGCGGTAGACCTTGTTATCTGACGTGATGACGTCGACATATGTCTTGTCATCTGTTCTGCACCAGTAGAAAGTGGAGCCGCCCGTGATCGTTGTGGCCTCACCTTTCAGGTTCGTGCACGAAATATCCATATTCGTGTTATAAAGGTACGAAGTCCTCTCAACGTTTCTGTCCGAAAAGAAATACTCTGTCTGCGCCTTGAGGAAATCCGTTTCACTCGTGATGTCGTAAGTTCTATATAACTTATGCTCACCGTAAACACAATCGTAGATCGAGAACTGCACGGCGCCCGCGTTGGAAACGGCGGAGATCGCGCCTCTTACGACAGAAGCCTGGATCCTCGTTCCGTCATAGCGGACGACCAGCGTCTGGTATTCATCCCAGTTGTCACGCATCATCTCGAAGCATACTTCCGAATAAGGATCGTTCTTATCCAGATCGAGCGTATACCCGCGGAACATGCCCTTGCAGGCCTTTGCTCCGTATTGTTCCATATACGAAAAGCACTTTTCGGGAACGACATAGTCCATAAGGTTTCCGCCGTCGTTGACAAGAACATAGAGTGATTCACTGTGGTCATCCAGCTCGATGCTCATAGATTCAAGTGCTCCGTCACCGTCAAAGTCGAGATCGCACTCGGCACGGTATGCCGTGTAGTAAAGCCCGTCATCCGTCATCGCGGATTCCTCTCTCATACCCAGCATACCCGGTGTCTCATGGAACAGCTGCATCTTATCTTCTTCGAGATCACCGACGGCAGATGCCGCGTCCGAATTACTCTTCTGCGTAACTTGCGCAGTCGTCGCGTCCGTATCCGGAGCCACTTTGGCTTCGAACGGATTTACGAACACCAGGATCAGAACGATCGCTAAGACCGCGACGATATCGATGATCACAAAGCCGATTATGAATTTACTGTTTCGCATGTACGTGCTTACCTGTTACTTCTTCGGTACCAGCTTGTCCTTACCGCCCATGTACATACGAAGCGGCTCCGGAATGCTTACCGTTCCGTCGGCATTGAGATTGTTCTCGAGGAACGCGATCAGCATACGCGGCGGAGCAACTACGGTATTGTTCAGAGTGTGAGCCAGATAGTTGCCCTTCTCTTTGTTTCTGATACGGATGCCCAGACGTCTTGCCTGCGCGTCACCTAAGTTACTGCAGGAACCGACTTCGAAATACTTCTTCTGACGCGGAGACCAAGCCTCAACATCACAGGATTTTACCTTCAGGTCAGCGAGGTCACCGGAGCAGCATTCGAGTGTTCTTACCGGGATATCGAGGCTTCTGAAGAAGTCTACGGAATTCTTCCAGAGCTTGTTGTACCAGTCCATGCTGTCTTCCGGCTTGCAGACGACGATCATCTCCTGCTTTTCGAACTGATGGATACGGTAAACGCCTCTCTCCTCGATGCCGTGAGCACCGACTTCCTTACGGAAGCACGGAGAATAGGATGTCAGGGTCTGCGGGAGGCTCTCCTCGTCGAGGATCGTGTCGATGAACTTACCGATCATGGAATGCTCGGATGTACCGATCAGGTAGAGATCTTCGCCCTCGATCTTATACATCATGTTCTCCATCTCGGCAAAGCTCATAACGCCCGTTACAACGGAAGAACGGATCATGAACGGCGGAACGTAGTATGTGAAACCACGGTCGATCATGAAATCTCTTGCGTAGGAAAGGATCGCGGAGTGAAGTCTCGCGATATCGCCCTTTAAGTAATAGAAACCGTTACCGCTGGTCTTTCTCGCGGCATCCAGATCGATACCGTCGAATGTCTCCATGATGTCCACATGGTACGGAACTTCGAAATCCGGAACGACCGGCTCGCCGAATTTCTCGTTTTCGACATTCTCGCTGTCATCTTTTCCGATCGGAACGGAATCGTCGATGATGTTCGGGATCACGAGCATGATCTTTCTGACCTTCTCGGTGAGCTCCTGCTCCTTGACGTCAAGAGCGGCCATCTCGTCAGCCATGGCAGCGACCTGCTTTTTAGCTTCCTCGGCCTCATCCTTCTTGCCCTGGCCCATCAGAGCACCGATCTGCTTACTGATCGTGTTTCTCTGGGAACGAAGATACTCAACTCTCGTCTTCGCCTCACGAAGCTCCTTATCATAAGCGATGACCTCATCTACCAGCGGGAGTTTGTCATCCTGAAACTTTTTCTTGATGTTTTCCTTAACGATGTCCGGATTTGCGCGGACAAATTTGATATCCAGCATTTTCCTGCCTCCATTGAAACATATAACTTTGTAATTTTACCATAAATAGGCAAACTCTTCTATATTCTTATAGAAAAGCACCGGTATAAACAAAATGTGGATTTCGGGGGCGTTTTTACGCGCGCTCGACCATGTCCATCATGGTCAGATCCGTGGAAATGACGACATTCGGATCGTTATTCAGTTCCTCAAAACGCGTCTTAAGACGGTCAGATGCGATCACGCCGCCGCTTTCGGCTTTTGCGGAAGGCAGCATGACGATATACTGGGCGCCGCTGAACTTCGTGAAAACATCGCCTTTTCGAAGCGTATCCTGGATCGCCGTGAAAAGTACATCCATGGCGGGCTCCAGAGAATGCGCGTCCAGCATGTTCCCGTCCGGATCAAGGAGCGTGACGAGCATGACGCAGAAGCTCTGCTCGGATCTGGCCAGCATTCTTTCGATAAAACGGAAGATCGCGAGGAACGGCTCATAATCCTGCCAGTAAGCGCCGCGGATCGTGCCCGGCTCTTTGAGCTGCTGCATGAGCGTCCGGATATTCATCTCGATCGCCTCGGGGCGGTCAAGCTTTGCCTGCTTCGACGGAAGTGTCGAGCTGTAGAAACGGAAGTTGTTCTTTCCTTCCTTCTTAACGACGTACAGAGCTCGGTCAGCCTTATCATAGAGGGTATCCATGTTGTTGCCGTTCTGAGGCGCGAGCGCGATACCGATAGACATGGTGGCAATACCGTTCGTCACGACGCGAAGCTCCTCATTTACTGCCATCTGGAATACCTTGAGGCGCTGGGAAAGCACATCGTTCTCCGGCGGATTTTCCATGAAGATAACAAACTCGTCGCCGCCGAGACGTCCGACGATATCATCCGGGAAATACTCCATCATCATGTGCGCGAGGCGGTTTAAGACCTGGTCACCGACGATGTGTCCGAGCTTATCATTAACGCTCTTAAAGTGGTCGACGTCGAGGATCATGTACGCGGCACTGGTGCCTTTGGCAAGGATCACTTCGATCGTCTGTGTCAGATATGAACGGTTCCAAAGGCCGGTCATCGGGTCCTTGGAGGCAATGCTCTCGAAGCGCTGCGCGCGCTTTTCGGCCAGACGACGGAACTCTTCAAGTTCGAGTGTTCTGGCGATACGGGAACGCATGACCTGCGGAATAAACGGCTTCGCGATAAAGTCGGCGGCACCGAGTTTCAGGCACTCTACCTCCGTTTCCGCGTCGGTCCTTGCCGTTAAGAAAATGACGGGAACGTCTTTGTAATCATGGTTGGCGCGGATCTGGCGGAGCGTCTCCAGTCCGTCCATCTCCGGCATGTTGATATCCAGAAGGATCAGGTCCGGGATCTTTTTTTCCAGGAAACGAAGGGCCATCTGTCCCGACGGAACGAGACTGACCTGATAGAATTCGTCCAGGGCCTGTTTTGCCAATGTTAGATTCGCTTTGCTGTCATCAACGACCAGGATCGTTTTTACCTTATCCACCCTTAGTTTTCTCCCATTAGATTCTTCAAATTCTCGATCGCCTCATCGTACTGGAAATCGTTGAGGCAGTTACGTGTTCTCTTCAAAACGAGCTCGCAGTCCGAACCGACATCATAAGTAAGAAGCCAGTCGATCTTCGCAAGCGCCATATCCGTATCGAAATCCTCGACGCTCGTCTTGATCTCGCCGATAGTCTCCATGAGCATGTCGTTTCCGATCGGAGACTTCGGGCTTCCTTCGCCCGCCGTCTCTTCCTGAGAATCGAGGACGCCTCTTGCGCGAAGCTCGAGTCCGATATCGTCCAGAAGTGACTGGTACATCGACAGAAGATCATTGTGGTTCGCATCGATATAATCGAAGCGTCCTTCGTAGTTCGCAAATTCATGTTCTTTCGCGAAATCGGAAAGCTCCATGGCACCGATCGATGCGCAGACGCTCTTCAAGGCATGCGCCTCGATACCGAAGCCCGCGTAATCCTTCGTTTCCGCCTGATCACGAAGACGTTCGATCTTAACGAGGCCATCCTCGTAAACGACCTTGAGGAGGCTGATGTAGTTATCGATATTGTTACCGCAGTTCATCAGGCCGCGGCTGCAGTCAACGCCACGAAGCTGTACGGCGCCTTCGCCGAAGTGCGGGGCACTTGCGACGGTATGCTGTTTTCTGATGATCATTTCAGACGGCAGATTGCTCTTTAAGGACTTTTCAAGCTGTGAAAGCTCGATCGGCTTACTTACATAATCCTGGAAGCCTTCGTTAAAGAACATCTCACGCACACCGCTGACCGCGTTTGCCGTAAGCGCGACGACAGGTACTTTCTGAAAATACTCGCCTTCCATCTGACGGATCATGCGCAATGTATCGATACCGTCTAATTCCGGCATCATGTGGTCCATGTAGATGATGTCGAACTTCTCGCCTTCTCTTAGGATCTCGAGACATTCTTTACCGGAATTCGCGGTCGTGACATGCATCTGATAAGGCTCGAGAAGGCCTTTGACGACCTTGAGGTTAACGGCGTTATCGTCAACGACGAGGACATTCGCCTCCGGAGCGATGAAGCTCTCCGTGAACTCATCACTGTCGAGAGACTCGATCGGAGTTTCGGTAAGAACGGAAGCAAATACCGCGGCATATACGGGACGGCGCACAACGAGAACGTCCTTATAACCCGTCGACAGTTCATTCTTATCGAACATCAGGACGATCTTCGGCTGGCCGTGATTCTCACAGAATTCACGGATCTGGTGAGAGAACTCATCGAAAAGCGGCTTGGATACGAAGAAATACGAATATGTCGCGTTGGATGCGGGATCAAGATCCTTGATCTTCGAAGCAAAACGCGCGGAAACACCGAGGCGCTGAAGGTCAGTTCTTGCCTGATCGCGATAGATCGCCTTCTCGTCAAAGTAAAGGACATGAGCGGTCTTATCCGCCGGAACGCTCGCGAGCGGTTTCTGCTTGGCGATATACTGATGAAGTTCAAAAGAAAACGTACTCCCCTGTCCGTACACACTCTCTACGGAGATCGTACCGCCCATCAGTTCCGTCAAACGCTTACAGATCGAAAGACCGAGGCCCGTTCCTTCGACCGCGCGGTTTTGTCTGGTGTCGACACGCTGGAAGGATCCGAAGAGCTTCTGCTTGTCTTCGGGCTTGATACCCATACCGGTATCGGAAACGTCGAAGTGCAGCAGGCACATATCATTTGAGACAGGCTGATAAGCGACCCGCAAAGTGATATGACCTTCGGACGTGAACTTAACGGCGTTATTCAAAAGGTTCAAAAGGATCTGGCGGATACGGATCTCGTCGCCGACCAGCTCACTCGGGATCTTCGGGTCGATATTGACCACGAGGTCCAGGTTTTTGTCCTGCATACGGACGGTAATGATGTTGATGATGTCGTTGATGACCGAAGTCAGCTGATAACGGACATTGATGATCTCCATCTTACCGGATTCGATCTTACTGAAGTCGAGGATATCGTTAACGATCGCCAGGAGCGCGTTACCTGCGCTCTTGATGTTTCTCGCGTTTTCACGGACGCCCGGGTTGATATCGTCACGAAGGATCATCTCGGTCATACCGACGATCGCGTTCATCGGGGTTCTGATCTCATGGGACATGTTCGCGAGGAAATCCGCCTTCGTCTGCGAAGCGGCAACCGCTTCTTTCTTCTTGATCTCAACGATCTGAAGAAGATCCTCGGTACTCTGCGTCTTTTGCGTAAGAGTTCTTTTCGAGCGGTTAATGAACGAAACGAGCGCCATGAGGAATACCTGCGCGATGATGAGGATGATGATCCTTACCATCAGTTCCTCGAGCGTTCTGTAGCCCAGGAGCATATCATAGTCATAGACGATCCAGAACGAATAGTAAAGTGCCGTGAATACCAGGCAGTAAAGGTTCGGCGCGAAGTCAAAGTACAAAGAGACGACACAGGCCACGGTGATAAAACCGTCCTGGATCGTTCCCGGGTTCTGATAGTAAATACCGTAAAGCACTACCATCGACAGGAAGAACGACGTCATCATATACATCTGGAACTTGTAGCTGTCCCTGGAGATCTTCGTGAGAAGATAGGCGACGATCGGCGTAATGATGCAGTAAATATTGAAGAACTGCGGATAGACCGATACCTGCGAAGACATGAACATGAAGAAGATACATGTGACCACGTAGATGAGAAGCAGGATCCTATGGGCATCTCTTTTTTCCAGAAGCATAGTTACTCTCCTTCTCTGCACTGTTCTTTCAGGGCGACGCCCGAAGGAACGACGAATTTTAATGTAGTCGGCAGTACACGGATCGAAAGCGCGCTCTCGTGCTTGTCCAATTCAAAGGACTCACCGTCTGCCGTGAACATCATGTTCTTGTTGCCCGCCAGTTTGATCGAGATCTCGGAAGGATCGATGACGCGGACGGATTTTCCGAGTTTGGAAAGTTCTCCTCTCCTGTATGCGCCGATCCCCGGCAGCAAAGAAAAGAACGAAAGCGAATCTGTAAGGAGCAGTTTGACCTTGCCGCTTACCGGGCTGGCATTTTGCACAGGCGAATAGGAACCGCCGTAGCAGATCCCGTTAAACGCGGTGATCGATGACTTTCTTCCCATGATCTCCTGCCCGTCGACCATGATCGAATACTGGCTGCTGACATTGAAGACCGAATTGCGGATGATCGAAAGAAGATACGGGATCTTGGTACCGACGATGGAAAAACGCGAAAGGCTGTTGACGTCCGAAGCGACCTTGGCTTCAAAACCAACGGAGCAGAAGTTCAACGCTTTTCCCAGACCGAAATCCATAACGTCAAGATACATCGGAGTTCCCGCGATCAAAGTATCCATATTGGAAAAAGCTTCCACTTCACCTTCGAATACCTTCAAGAAATCGTTCGTCATGCCGCACGGAAAAAAGGCGACCTCGACCATGGAAAAGTTCGAGATGCCGCTGACCGCCCTGCAGAGCGAACCGGAACCGCCGCAGATGATCAGGCGGATCGTCTCATCTTCAAAGATGTGGCAGAGTCTTTGCACCAGAACGGTCTCATGACCGACATACTCGGTATCGAAAACCAGAGCGCCCAGCTCCGGATGGGAAGCGATATATGAACGCACGCGAACAGAGAGGTTCTCCTTCTCTTTTCCCGCGCGCGGATTGATGATAAAAATGTGTTTCATGTAACCATACCCGCCATGATCCTAAGGATCACGCTTCGTTTCCCCGTCTCCAAAACTAGGAATAGGATACCACAATTTAGTATATAAATAAAGTTTGAAAACTACTTTTCGGCTTTATTCTTTGCAGACTTTTTATTCTCTTCGACAGCCTCGCCTATTTCCGCGATTTCTTCGATTTCTTCCGGTTTCCGATCAAGATCGGAAGTCTTTTTCGAGAACGGCAGGACTCTGGTAATGTTATCAAAAACCGTCTTTCCGTGCTCACCCACATTGAGGTAGACATTTCGAAGTACGTGGCGCTCCGGAGCCGTAAGTGTCTTGATAAGCGCGCTGCCCTTTGAAGCGATGGCGGCTTTGGTTTCCGCAGGAGTACGGACGATCGGGATCATGTTGCCGTACAGTGCTTTTTCCTCGGCACGATGACGGCGGGCAAGTTCCTTTTCTTCCTGTCTGTGCTTATCGTAAAGCTCACGCCACGCGGGATAGTTCTGGCTCTTGGTAAGCACGGTATCCACACGGCCGTAAATGCTTCCGCCGATCTTATCGGAGATCACCTTCATCTCACCGGAAACACTCGTCAGCGGGCCGAGACGGCGCTTGACGCCGAAGATCGCAGTAACGGTCACGATGATGTCGCAGACCATGATCGTCGTGGCGATCACAAGAAGCACGATCTGAAGATTGTCGTGGGTGTTTCCCAGGATCCAAAGGACCGTCGGGTGCAAAACGAAGATACCGAGCGAGCACGCGATACCCCAGTAAAGAGAGAACTTCGGACAGATAAAACCCATGAAGTTATATTTCTCATCGCGGTAGTCCCACCAGCGGAGTTTGAATATGCGGTAAAGAATGAAACCTGCCCAGAACTCGACGAACGTACAGATGATCATCGAGCCGAAGAACAAAAGGAAGAAATTGTTGGAAAGCCTTTCCAGAAGGAGAATAACTCCGTAAAAACCGATGCCGTAAACAGGACAAAGAGGTCCGTTCAAAAAGCCTCTGTTGATGAACCTTCCTTCATCCAGTCCGTAATAGACGACTTCGACGACCCAGCCGATGAACGCATAGATAAAAAACATGCAGTACGCGTCTACAAACGGATAAAAATGCATCAGAAAAACCTTCCTTTCTTACTGAATGATTATAGCATTTGTTTCTTCGCATTTGCTATAATAATCGTAACTTTCGCTTGAAAAGGAGAATCACTATGGCAAATCCTTATCTTCCCATGTGGGAACACATTCCGGACGGCGAACCCCGTATCTTCGGAGACCGTATCTACATCTACGGCTCGCACGATAACGCAGACACCGATGAGTTCTGCGACTTCTGTCTGAAAGTATGGTCGGCACCTGTAAATGATCCGACAAACTGGACATCTCACGGCATCGCTTTTGCCACACGTGATTTCCCGGGCCACCCTTCCGATACCGACTGGACAGACGGACGTCTCTTTGCTCCTGATGTAGTCGAAAAAGACGGAAAATATTATCTCTATGCTTACATCCAAGAAGCGCTCGGATGCGTCGCCGTTTCCGATAAGCCGGAAGGTCCGTTCAAGCTCATTTCCCGCTATAAGCACAATATCGAAAATCACCCGGACGGAGGTATCTTCATTGATCCGGGCACGCTCGTTGACGATGACGGACGTGTATATGTCTACTGCGGTTTCCTTCGCTCCTACATGTTTGAGGTAAATCCGGACAATATGTACGAAGTGATCGATGGATCCTTCAAGATGGATATCATCCCGAACACCGCTCCGTTTAACTTCTTCGAGGCTTGTTCTCCCCGCAAGATCAACGGCAAATACTACATGATCTACTCTTCCGCCGAGCCGACAAGCCAGCTGGTCTACGCGGTATCCGATTCCCCGACGGGTCCTTTCGAATACAAGGGCACTCTCGTTGATTCCGGATGCGACTACCCGGGTGGAAACGATCACGGTTCCGTAGGAAAAGTCGGTGACCAGTGGTACATCTTCTATCACAAGATGACGAACGGTTCCATCATGAGCCGTGTCGGCTGCGTCGATAAACTCACATTAAACGAAGACGGAACGTTTACTCAGGCCGAGATGACTTCTCAGGGATTCGAGGATATCCTCAATCCTTACCGCGCGACAAATCCGCAGATGGCATGCGTTCTCACCAACGGCGCGACGATCACTGAGAGAACTCCGTTTGACCAGTGCGTCACAAAGATCTCCGACGGCTCTGTTATCGGCTTTAAGTATTTCGATTTCGGAAACCATTCCGGTTCTGAAATGAAGTGCGTCATCAAACTCGATAACTGCTACATGAGCGGCAAGATCCATATCTTCGCCGACGGTGTTCCGATGGATGCCGTGAAAAAGTACGCCCGTCCGATCTTCCCGGATGAGCCGGATGCCGAGGCAAAGAAAGCCGCACGCGAAGATGCATCCTCCAAGGTATACGGCTTCAGCGGAAAGCTTCTCGATGAGTTCTCCACTCCTGAATACACAGGTAAGTTCGGTCTTTCCCGTGAAGGTCGTGAGATCGGATGCGCCGAGTTCTCTTCAAATGCGAGCATCGTGACCGCGACCGTCGAAGGTCTTTCCGGCAAGCACGCGATCTACTTCCTCGTTGAAGGACGCTACAAGGGCTGGGGCGGACACTATATGGACGGAAGAAATCTTTTCGACTTCTACGGATTCGTATTCCAGGTATAAAGCGAAAAAGAAAGCCGAGGAGCGGTGCTTTTCGCGAGGTATGAAGCTGCTCCTTGAAGCAAGGAATTGAAGGTGTTTTTGTATGAGTGAAATCTATGTTGTCGGACACAAGAATCCCGACACCGATACCGTCGTATCCGCGATGGCATATGCCGCGCTGAAGCACGCGCTCGGCGAGCAGGACTATACCGCCGCCCGTCTCGACCATTTAAGCGATGAGACGAAGCGCATGCTCGCAAGATTCGGTTTTGAGACGCCGATCCGGATCCGCGACGTAAGAACCCAGGTCCGCGATCTGGACTTCGATACACCGCCGGCATTAAATGCTCAGGTCACATTGGATAAGGCATGGAGAACGATGTCCGAGGACAAGATCTCCGTCATTCCCGTCATCAACGAAGACGGAACTCTTTACGGCACACTTTCTTCCGGCGACATCGCCTCCTACAACATGGAGACGATCAACAACCCGCATATCGACAACCTTCCGCTCTTTAACCTCTTAAGCGTTCTGGAAGCGCGGATCGTTAACGAATGCGACACCACCACGGATTCCATTTCCGGCGAGATCTGCATCGCGCTTCCGCAGAACAACGAGAACCTCCTGTTCTCTTCCAAAGACAGTATCGTCTTCTGCGGCAATCAGCCGGATATGGTCAAACGCGCTCTGGATATTGGCGTCAACTGTCTGATCCTCTGCCAGACCGACGTAGATCCGTCCTGGTTCTCCGAAAAGACAAGCACGTGCGTGATCTCCACGCCGCTTGACGCCAGCAAGGCAGCCAAGCTCATCTATCAGGCGCTCCCGATCTCCCGTGCGTGCTACACCGGCGAGATCCAGTGCTTTCACCTCGATAACTACATCGATGACGTTAAGGAAGTCGTCTTAAAGAGCCGTTTCAGAAGTTACCCGGTACTCGACGAGAACGACAAGGTCATCGGTACTCTCGCGAGATTCCATCTCCTTCGTCCGAGAAGGAAGAAGGTCGTACTTGTCGACCACAACGAGCTCGCGCAGTCCGTTCCGGGCCTCGAGCAGGCAGAGATCTTAGGGATCATCGACCACCACAGACTCGCGGATATCCAGACCACGCAGCCGATCGCCATGCGAAATGAACCTGTCGGCAGCACGAATACGATCATCACGGAGCTTTACCAGGAGAACGGTGTCATGCCGTCCCCGAAGATGGCCGGCCTGATGTGCGCCGCGATCCTTTCCGATACGGTCATGTTCAAGTCTCCAACATGTACACAGAGAGATATCGCGATGGCAGAGCGTCTCGCGCGTATCGCCGGTGTAAGTATCGACGAGCTCGGTCACGACCTGTTCAACGCATCTTTCGACACCAAGACCGTCGAAGATCTTATGAAGTCCGACTTCAAGGAATTCCACATCGCCGAGCATACTCTCGGTGTCGCGCAGATCGTCTGCATCGATTCTTTCAAGATGCTCGACCGCAAGGACGAGTTCATCGCTCACATGAATACGCTTCGTACTGAGCGCGGCTATGACTTCGTAATCCTGATGCTCACGGATGTCCTTCAGGAAGGTACCGAACTTCTTTACGTCGGCGACGATGACACCATCCGCTTCGCCTTTAACGTCGAACCGAAGGACAATCACGTATTCCTGCCGGGCGTCATGTCGAGAAAGAAACAGATCATCCCGATGCTTACCGCATTGTGGGGTTAAAACAAAAAAAACAGAAGCCAAATCAAAGACAGGAGGGGTTGCCATGTCTGAGATCAAAGAGAATCAAAAGCGTATCTCTATCGCCGGAAAACAGATCTATGTGTTGTCGTGGGTTTCTTTCGCCACTTCTCTTCTTTGGATCTGTCGTTCAATCTTTTTCTTGGCGTTATCACTATCTTCTGCTCAAAAATGCATAACCGTCTTGTCAGTTATTCTGTTCGCTTTCAACTTTGCTTTTGCGTGCGGTCTGTTTTCTCTTGCCCGACAGTCAAAAGCTTTCATCTTGTCAGGGATCTTTCTGATCCTTGCTTCGGCAGCGGATCTGCTGACATGGTCATGCATTAACAGCACCGTCATACTCATCGTATTCTACCCGATCTACATTCTTTTTATACCCATATTCCTGACACTTCTTTGCAAAGGCATGATGACGATCGTCGAGCATACCAACGGGGACACCTATTACAAGTGGATACCCTACAGAAGCGCTTTCATCTTTCTTTATGCCGCAAGAATACTGTGCGTAGTTGCCATTTTAGTTCCGGGCATGGGCGCGTTTTATGAATTCATCATAATTTGCTTTTCCGTACTGACACTCATCACTTACGCGACCTCGTTCTGGCGGTTTTTCCTTTTACGCAAAACGTCGCAAGAATTGGAAGAATACAGTAAGCTCACCATCGAGTAAGTAATTCGAGTTAAATAATGACAATCCTCGCGCTTTTGTCAGCAGTTGTCTGAAAACCGGCCATCTTTTAACTTCCTTTCTGGCGTACAATCAGAGCCATCCCACAAATAGAGGTACGGAACATGATTGCCGCTGAATTCTACAAGATCGCATTACTGACAAGAAAACTGAATCTTTCGTATATCCACGCATCACCTACCGAAGCCACCTTAAAGATCGGAACAAAATGCATTAATGGCAAGAATGTACAAGTGCTCCGGATATATTCTGATAGCGACAAAAAACACAAGAAAGAGTTTCGTCTAGATTCGTCAAATGCAGATGAATGGAAAGATCTTCTGATCGAACAACAAAGGCGCGCAAATATCGAGACAAATCTGAAGTTCCGAAGCGAACTGGAAAACAGAAGTTTGAAACTGGATCTTCTTAGGAAAGTCGAGCAGCGTTTTTCAAAAGCTGCATTTGATCGCCTTATTGAGCGCAACGATCCCTCGATCAAGAAGGGACACATGTATGATGGGCATTGTTTTCGATCCAAATCTGAAGTCATGATCGCGCAGATCATAAATGACTTAGGATTGGAATACAAATATGAGGTTGAAATCGCCATCGGCTCAAAAACTTACTATGCCGACTTCGCCGTCTACTGCCACGAGACCGGCCGATTCTTTTTTATCGAACACTTTGGTCTAATGGGCGATGATGAGTACAGAACTCATACATTCCAAAAAATTACAGTATATTCCCGAAGCGGCCTGATCGAAGGTCTGGATATTCTCTACACTTTTGAGAACTCAGATGGTTCTTTCTACACTGACGTTTACAAGGGTAAGATTCTTAGCGTTATCATCTCACAAGTGATAACTATGACAAATCAGTGAGCAATGTATTTCTTTGAGCCCTTTCTTTGGCATCCCGTCACGGTCGGAAACTTTTTCCTTCTTTTACAAAAGTCTCTGTAACTGTCTCTAAAACTGCTTCTACAGAGACTGTTTCAGAGGATTTCGACGTTTTCCTCTGTTTTTGTCTCTAAAACTGCCTCTACAGAGACTATTTCAGAGGATTTCGACGTTTTCCTCTGTTTTTGTCTCTGTAACCGCCTCTACAGAGACTGTTTCAGAGGATTTCGACATTTTCCTCTGTTTTTGTCTCTAAAACTGCTTCTACAGAGACTGTTTCAGAGGATTCTTGCGCATCTCCCCCTCACTCCTCCGTCACTTCGCACTTTCTGACCTTTCTCCAGTTAAGAAGAATGATCGTCGTAATGACCACGACTTCGGAGATCAAGGTACCGATCACCGCGGAAGATGTTACGCGGTAGAAGTGCTGTCCCTCTCCCCACATGCACTGGTTCACGACGAGGATCACGCCGGCATTGACCAGCATACCGAAAACAAAGGCTCCCGCGTTCAGTATCAGGACCTCAGACGCGATCTTTCGGAAGATCTGTCCGCGCGTAAATCCAAGCGCCTTGTAAATCGCAAACTCGTGCTTTCTCTTATCATATGCCGCCGTAAAGACCGCATTGATCGTCACCAGCAGAACAATCGCGACTAAGATAACGATAACGGCGAAAATGAAGTACATGAATCCCATCTCTTCCTCCACTGCACCGACATAAGAACTAGCCGTTTCAAATGTACAAAGCGGATACTTGGCCGATAGCTCCTTTACCGTGCGCTGAATGTCAGCTTCGAGATCTTCATCGCAGACTCCGTCACTTCCAAGGATCAGGATCCTGCTGCCATAGGCAACTTCCGCGACACCATACACACGCATGCCGTCGCCTTTGAAGGTCTTCGCCAGATGGATCGTTTTCTTAGGACTGACCGGATCTCCGATCGACAGTCCCTCGTTATTCGCGAGCTGCTCGCTCATAGCGACTTCCATGTTGTTAAGGACAAGATCATCCGGAACCAGGTGTGTCCGTTCCTTAAACAGTTCGAAGTCCTCGACACATGTGAAATAGAAACCCTGCATCTGACAGTTGAAGAACATGATCGAATCAAAATCGTAATACACCGAGTTTACATAAATGACCTCGTTTAAGTTCTCGGGAAGCTCTCCCTTGATCTCTGTATACAGTTTTTCGTATTCCTCGATCGATTCACTGTTATTGCCCTTCAGCGAACAAATGATATACCTGTCGGATTCGTTCTTCGATACACGAAAAGTCTCTATCGGATTATCGACATACATGCCGCCGATGAAGCACACCGTGATGAAGGACATCATCAACATCAGCACGAGGCTTCTCGCCATGTTATTCCGGATATATGTCCATGCGGAAAATGGTCTACTGCGCATATCCGTCAAGCTCCCTTCGTTGATACTTCAGAGATGGCTCCGTCCCAGATCTTTACGATCATGTCGGCGTCCTGGATGATACTGGTATCGTGCGTGATGACCAGAACGAGTCTGTCCTTGGAATACTCTTTTAATCTGTCCATAACGAGAAACGCATTCTCATGGTCCAGCGATGCCGTCGGCTCATCCGCGAAAAGCACCTTCGGGTCATTCATCATCGCTCTGGCGATGGCGACTCTCTGTCTTTGGCCTCCGGAAAGTTTCGTCGGCTTATGACGAAGTTCGCTCTTTTTCAGTCCGATCTCAAGAAGAAGTTTTTCCGCCTTTTCCCTGGCCTCGTTGACCGGGATCGTCGATGCGATCGTCGCGTTATCGAGCGCCGTCATGTAGTTGATGAGATAGTGTCTCTGGAACACGAATCCGAACTCATATCTTCGAAGATGCTGCTTCTCCGAGTCGCTTATGGACATCAGTGATTTGCCGTTATAAAGAACGTCTCCGGAAGTCAGTTTCTTCAGTGTCGACATCGTATACATCAGCGTGGATTTGCCGGAACCCGAAGGTCCGATGATTCCGACCAGGCCTTTATCCGGGAAAGTGATATTCATGCTGCGCATCGCGTACACCTTTTCTTCCTTGTCCATATCGTAGATCATGTTGGCGTCTTTTAATTCAAACATCTTCTTTGCTCCTTTATTCTTCTCTATCGATCCCTATCGAAAAGCACTTGTCCTTATGACTCGATCGTGTCGATCGTCTGTATCTTTCTCATTCCGTTGAAGATCGGTATCTGAGAGAAACCGATCAATGCCAGGAACACTACACCTATTCTCGGTAACGCGGCTGGTCTCCAAACCTTGATGATGATGCCCAATGGATCATATAAGAATGTCTTCAATCCGAAAACGACCAGTGAGCACAAAACCGCTCCCACAACGATCGACAAAGCGATACATATCAGTATCTCTTTTAATGCCATCACATAGATCTCACCGGTCGAAAAGCCGATAGAATTCAGAAGGCACCACTCGTTATGTCTGTCCATGATATGAAGCGCGAGGACCACCGAAACACAGATCAGAAGAAGCGCGCCGGATACTGCGGTCAACAGCGTCTGTACAATGCCCATCGATCCCAGACTATCCTCGTGATTCACTTTTGCTCTTTCTATCGTTTTGTAGTACCAGACCTCATAGCCCTGCTTTTCGAGAAGTACGCTGCCATTGACCGTACTTCCCTCTTCGATCATGACCAGTATATTGATATCGTTTTCTCCCGGCTGCTCGATACCGAATGCCAGATAGTAGTCAGAATCCACGATACCGACGACCTCGTATTTATTTCCCAGATACTCGAGAAGCTCATTATCGTTACTGTGGTTTTTCTCAAGTTTCTTATCGACCAGGATCTCTCCCGCTTTTTCCGGCATTCTTCCCGAAACAAGCTTCGCGTCCATATGCGAAAGATAATCTTCGCAGTCCGATGTATTCTCGAAAAGAAAACAGTCCATACTGCTGTTTCCGATCACGGAATTCAGTATCACATACTGCCACGCAAATGGTTTGGCATCGATCACACCGTCTTCTTTGGAGATAGCTTCCGCCGCAGATCTGGCGCGCGCCCAGGCCTCCTCCATATATTCTTCATCTGATTCGTAATCCTCACCGTTCATCCCGAGAGTTGATGATACGATCTGAAGGCGTTCATACGGGGCAACATCACCCGCGTAAAACGGCTCGTCCATTCCTCCGATCACGTAATTAACGACATACATCATCAGAATAAAAACGGAAAGACTGACGATGAGCGCAGTCGTTCTCACTCGGTTATTCCGTATATAAGGCCATGGGGAAAGCTTCGATCTTGCTTTGTTCATTTCCTTTTCCGTTTCTCCTTTAATCTCACGCGAAAAGCGCATTTCCAACTACACTCACTTTACTAAACCTGATTCAGACAAAAAAGTGACTCCGGTCACGTTTTAAAACATGACCGGAGTCATATAGATCTCAGTTAGAAGCAAAGTGCTTTTCGCGAAGGATCAGAACGCTACGAAGAACTTCACGAGGAAGAGCAGGGACAGAACGTATGTCAGCCAGGAGACATCCTTTGCCTTACCTGTGGATACCTTGATCGCTGTAAAGCTGATCAGGGCAAGACCGATACCGTGTCCGATGGAACCGGAAACAGGCATTGCCAGGAGCATAACGCCGACCGGAACGAGTTGAGCCGTATCGCCGAAGTTTACATCCTTGAGGTTACCGAGCATCAGGATACCTACATAGATGAGCGCCGCGGAAGTAGCAGCCGGCGGGATGATCGCCGCGATCGGAGCGATGAACATGCAAAGCAGGAACATGATGGCTGTAACGAGAGCCGTAAGACCTGTTCTACCGCCTGCCTCAACACCGGAAGCGGACTCTACGAATGTTGTTACTGTGGAAGTACCTGTAACGGAACCGGTAACCGTACCGATAGCGTCGGAAAGGAGAGCTTCCTTCATCTTCGGCATATTGCCGTCCTTGTCGAGCATCTTCGCACGGGAAGCAGTACCTACGAGAGTACCGATTGTATCGAACATATCGATGATGCAGAAGGTAACGACAAGAGTAATGATCGTGAACCAGCCGATCTCCATAAAGCCCTTGAAGTCGAGCTTAAAGAGTGTGGTATCTACCATATCCTTGAAAGGAGGAACAAAAGATGCTGTCTTCAGGGATTCAAAAGGATTCGTGTCGAAGAAGACCGCTTCACCGCCCCAGTAGATCACGGAAGAAATAAGCATACCGTAAAGAACGGCGCCCTTTACTTTTTTGTGGTTGAGAGCAACGATAGCGAAAAGGCCGATGAACATTGTCGCGACAACGAGGATCATCATGTTATAGCCGTCGCCGATCGTATCTCTTGCGGAGTCTGCCGTGAGAGCACCGAAGAAGTCACGCATCGCGAAGAAAGGTCCGCCCTTGTCGGTATAAAGTCCGGCATTCGAGCCGAAGCCGATATTCATGAGCATAAGACCGATCGCAGGTCCGATACCGAGACGAACGCCCAGCGGGATCGCCTCAACGATCTTTTCACGGACATTCAGGATCGAAAGCGCGATAAAGATAACACCTTCGATAAAAACAATGACCAGCGCACTCTGGAAAGATCTCAGATACGTCATGCCCGTCATGGACATGATGTTCGATACAACGAGTGCGAAGAAACTGTTCAGGCCCATACCCGGAGCCATAACAAACGGTTTGTTGGCAAGGAATGCCATGCAGATCGTACCGATCGCGGAAGCAATACAGGTCGCAAGGAATACACCATTCCAAAGATCCTGTCCCTCAGCTCCGAAGCCTGTCAGAAGATTCGGATTCAGCGCAATGATATACGCCATTGTCATGAACGTCGTAAGACCCGCAACGATCTCCGTACGGACCGTCGTACCGTTCTGTTTCAGCTTAAACACTCTTTCAAAACCCGACTCGTTGGAAGCAGCTGCTTCTTTTTCTTTGGAATCGGCATTGGAAGTCGTTTTCGCTTCTTCTTTTGTTTTTTCCATAAAGTCCCCTCCTTGTTTTTATCGGTGATATTTTTATGATAACGCTTTTGATAAGATACTGCACGAAAAAATACCGCTCCGAATGGTAAAAAATTCGAAGCGGTTTTTGTTTACTTTATTATCTTGACTTTTTCCCCGGCGAAAAGCACCGTGGTCTCATCTTGATCACCAGACGACGTTGATCTCCTTGACCTTGTCCTCTTCCGGTTCTTTCACGCTGTCTCTCTTCTGGATGAATCCCGGAGCGACCTGCGGGAAAAGCGCACAGGACAGTACGTCTTCTTCGGATCTTGCGAATTCGGAAACCTCCGCGCGGAGTGTCTCCATCTCGTTCGCGATGTTATCCGCCGGACGGCATTCGATCACCTTCTCGTCACCGATCGCCATCTTTCTGACTTCTTCGTTGACCTTTCCCGGAAGACGTCCGTACTCACCGCGAAGCAGCATCTTCGACTCCTTCGGGAACGTCTTATAGCGGCCCATCAGGACATTCATGACGGCCTGCGATCCGACGATCTGGGAGGTCGGAGTAACCAGTGGCGGGTATCCGAAATCTTCACGAACGCGCGGCACTTCGGCGAGCACTTCTTCGAAGCGGCTCTCGGCACCTGCCTGCTTGAGCTGGTTAAGAAGGTTCGAGAGCATTCCGCCCGGAACCTGATAGATCAGTGTATTCGGATCGACACGAAGGACCTTCGGATCGAGGATGCCTTGATCCTGAAGCTTCTGCGCGACGCCCTTAAAGTGCGAAGCTGCCTTCGAAAGCAACGGAAGGTCGAGGCCTGTGTCACGAGGCGTGCCCTTAAACGCGGCGACCAGAGATTCCGTTGCCGGCTGGGATGTGCCCGTTGCCAGCGGAGAAAGCGCCGTGTCGATGATGTCTACGCCGGCAAGTGCCGCAGCATAGTAGACCATCGCGCCGGTACCTGTTGTATCGTGTGTATGCAGGTGGATCGGAACATCTACCGCTTCCTTGAGCTTACTTACGAGAGAATACGCGGTCGACGGCAGGAGCAGGTTCGCCATGTCCTTGATGCAGATCACATCCGCGCCCATCTCAACGAGATCTTTTGCCTGCTTTACAAAATACTCTTCGTTATGCACCGGGCTCGTCGTATAGCTTAACGCCGCCTCGCATGTACCGCCGTATTTTTTTACGGCTCGCATCGGGCTCTCCATGTTTCGAACGTCATTCAGAGCGTCGAATACACGAACGACATTGATGCCTTTTTCGATCATTCTTCCGCAGAAGGACTCGACAACATCGTCCGCATAGTGACGGTATCCCAGAAGGTTCTGCGCGCGAAGGAGCATCTGAAGAGGTGTCTTCGGCATCGCCTTCTTAAGCGTTCTAAGTCTCTCCCACGGATCCTCATCGAGGAATCTCATGCAGGAGTCAAATGTCGCGCCGCCCCAGCACTCCAGGGACCAGTATCCCATGTTGTCAAGGATTTCGCACGCCGGAAGCATATCCTCGATGCGCATTCTCGTCGCGGCCTGCGACTGGTGCGCGTCACGAAGGATCGTATCCGTGATATATAACTTTTTTTCTGGCATTTGAAGCATCTTACTCCACCTCGAAAAGCACTTGTCCGGATGCGACCGTGTCACCCTTGTTTACATAGAGTGCTTTTACCACACCGGCCTTCGGGCTGTTGATATCGTTTTCCATCTTCATGGCCTCGAGAACAACGACCGCTTCATCTGCGTTAACAGAATCGCCGACGTTCTTATTGACACGAAGGATCGTGCCCGGCATCGGAGCGTTAACGCTGCCTGCGCCACCAACTGCCGGTGCCGCGGAAGCCTTTGGAGCCGGAGCAGCGGCCGGAGCGGCCTTAGCAACCGGTGCGGCGACAGGTGCTTTTGCCGAGGAAGCGGACTTTGCTTCGCTCTCGCTCATCTCTTCGACTTCGATCTCATATGCTTTACCGTTAAGTGTAATTCTGTAATTGCTCATACCAATTCATCCTCCAGTGAGTATTTCTTATAGCTGATATTCTTTTCGCGAATGTACTTCATCAGGCCCGATTCACCGATCTCGCGGAAACTTTTGACACGAAGGTTTCTGATATCCTTACCTGTCTTTTCGGCAATCGCGGCAACCGCCATCGCGACGATCTCTTCTTTAGTCAGTTCTTCCATATCGCACCTCCATTAAAGCGGGATGTTGCCGTGCTTCTTGTACGGACGGGACTGCGACTTCGTCTCGAGGGAAGAAAGCGCGGAAACGATCTTTTCCTTCGTTTCTTCCGGCAGGATGACTTCATCGACATATCCGCGGCTTGCGGCAACGTACGGATTCATGAACTTATCGTTATACTCGGCAACGAGCTCTTCTCTCTTCGCGTCCTTATCCTCAGCCGCTTCGATCGCCTTACGACCGATGATGGCGACCGCGCCCGAAGCACCCATAACAGCAATCTCTGCGATCGGCCAGGCGTAGACGACATCAGCGCCCAGGCCCTTACTGTTCATGGCGATGTAAGCTCCGCCGTATGCCTTTCTCATGATGACCGTGACCTTCGGGACCGTCGCCTCGGTAAAAGCGTAAAGAAGCTTCGCGCCGTGGCGGATGATACCGTTATGCTCCTGATTGGATCCCGGCATGAAGGCCGGAACGTCAACGAGAGTGACGAGCGGGATATTGAAGCAGTCGCAGAAACGGATGAAGCGCGCGCCCTTGTCGGATGCGTTGATCTCAAGAGATCCCGCGATGCAGTTCGACTGGTTGGCAACGATACCGACGGTCTTTCCATCGATACGGGCAAAGCCGACCACGATGTTCTTGGCAAAGTCTCTGGACACTTCCATGAAGCTGTTACTGTCGATAAATGCCGCAATGACATCTCTTACGTCGTAAGCTGCCTTCGGGTTCGAAGGAACGATCTCCGGGATCTGCTCACAGGCATCTACGGAAATGCCCTCGACCTCAGAAGCATAGCCTTCATTATTGTTCGGAAGGTATCCGATCAAGCGGCGGACACCGTTTAAGCACTCGAGGTCATCCGGGTAAACAAAATGAGCGACACCGCTGACTGCGGAGTGTACGCCCGCGCCGCCGAGCTGGCCCGCGGTGATCTCTTCACCGGTAACAGACTTAACGACCGCCGGTCCCGTGATATACATCTGGGAAGTTTCTTCGGTCATGAAGATGTAGTCGCAGATCGCAGGAGAATAGCAAGCGCCGCCTGCGCAAGGTCCCATGATAACGGAGATCTGCGGGATCACACCCGAAGCCATCGTATTTCTCAGGAAGATCTCGGCATATCCGTTCAAGCTGTCGATACCTTCTTCGATTCTTGCTCCGCCGCTGTCGTTCATGGAAACGAACGGTGCGCCGGCTTCCATTGCCTTATCCATCGCCAGGCAGATCTTTTCCGCGTGCGCCGCGCCGAGCGAGCCGCCGCCGACCGTGAAATCCTGGGAGGACGCGTACACGAGTCTTCCGTGTACATATCCGTAGCCGGTAACGACACCGTCGCCCGGTTTCTTCTTCTTATCCATTCCGAAATCTGTTGCTCCGGAAGTCATGAGGGTATTGAGTTCGACGAATGTATCATCATCGAAAAGCGCCTGCATTCTTTCTCTTGCGGTGAGTTTGCCGCGGGAGTGCTGCTTCTCGATTCCGGCCTCGCCGCCGGCCATCTCCGCACCCTGTCTTCTTGTCTTAAGATCACTTATAGAGTCGACCCATTTGCCGTCCATATAAAAGACCACCTTTCTTATTTACCGGATACGAAAGGGCGTAAAAGTCCTTTTTTCGTACCACTAATGTATATAATAGCATTAATGCTTTGAAAGTCAAACTATTCTACTGTCAAAGTATTCTTACAATTGATCACATACGAGAATGCACAACAAAACCACCAGCTTCCGCCCGAGATTTCGGCGCGTCTTCGGTTGATTCCGAAACACGGATTTTTGTATCATGGAATAAGAAATGAGAAAGGACGGCGCATCCATGGCATTGATCGATCTTCACATGCACACCACGATCTCCGACGGGACAGATACTCCCGAAGAGCTTCTTTCCGTCGTCAAAAGCGCCGGTATCTCTTACTTTTCGATCACTGACCACGACGCGGTCAAGGGCGCAAAGATCATGATGGACCTTCTTTCTCCTGGCGACCCGGTCTTTATCCCCGGCGTCGAATTCTCCTGCAAGGATGAGCTCGGCAAATACCATATCCTCGGATACGGCTTTGATCCCGCCTCCCCTTCTATTCAGAAGATCGTGGATAAAGGACACGAGAACCGCATGACCGAAGTGAGATCCCGTCTGAAGGCTCTCGAGGACGAGTGCTCGATCGTTTTTCCTGAAGACGAGATCGAAAAACTCCTTGCTCTTTCAAATCCCGGAAAGCCGCACATCGGAAATCTCCTGGTAAAGTACGGCTACGCGGAATCGCGCGGTCAGGCGATCACGGAGATCATCAATAAGCTCAAAGTCAAAAGCCTGGATCTGGATCCTTCCGAAGTCATCACCGCGATCCGAGACGGCGGTGGCATCTCTGTCCTAGCCCACCCGGCATTCGGTTCCGGCACACAGAGGATCTTCGGAAAAGAACTTGAGAAACGTGTCGATCACCTGATTTCCATGGGTCTTCAGGGCATCGAGGCTTACTACTCCGGCTTCGATAAAGAGATCCGCGACGAGGTCCTCGCGATAGCGGAATCCAGAGGTCTTCTCATCACCTGCGGAAGCGACTATCACGGCAAAAACAAAACTGTCCGCCCCGGAGAACTCGGAACGGACAGTCCTGATGACTTTATGGAAAAGGTCAGCGCTTTCATTTACGCCTTAAATCCCAGATCCTGAAAGTATCTTTGGCATCTGCTGCTGTCGAGGATCACCCGTAAGAGACGTCCTGCTCCCCTTTGTCTTACGTAATCCATATAAGTATACATTTGCGTTGAATCGATCGGGCCTCCGTAGCAAAAGCGGCAGATATTGATGACCGCGCTTCTTGGCATCAGGCTATTCAGATAGGACGGATTATTCACATACATAGTCCAGACAAAATCTTTGGCAGACAGTCTTTTTTTGCCCAGCTCGTAAGCATAGTAAGCGATCTTACCGGAACGGCTAATGTCAAAAAGGTCGTATGTGCCCCGAGCAAAGGCCATTGCAGTGCGATCGTATACCTTGACATAAACGCATCTGCCCTGCACATAAGCATTATCGTTCATCATAAATTCGAAACGATAATAGCCTTCCGGAAGAGTACGCAGATCCATTGCGTCAACAAGTTCCTTGCTACAGAGCATGTTGTACCCGTGCTGAGTAGAGGGATTGCAAAGATCAAGAAGATCGACAGTCTTCATGTCGGAAGGAGGCGTGATTCGCTCCTTTACTCTTCGGATTGTTTTGTCCGTTTCGAAATTCGTAACGGTCAGTTCAAGATTGAACCCCGATCTGTAATTAGAGATCTCACCAGTAAGGTAGACATGTGATTGTTCTGCGATGTAGTATGTACCACCATATTCATAAGTGGTACCACTGTTTTCGACGCCGAGGTGTCCGATCTGGAGCAGACCCCGTACCGGTGCCGCGAAAACACTTCCGAATGGGATGAAGACGATCACCAAAGCCATCAGAAGCGCCGCGACTTTCGCCTTGCACTTTGATTTTTCCATGATTATTTACTTCCTTGTTTTTGAAAATTGATCGATTACAACAAACCCATTCCTTTGACGATCACAACACGCATAGATTATCACTATCGAAATCGGTTTACTAACAATATCTCCCACGTTTATATAACGATCTTTCGAAAACACCTGAAAAGTATTCTCATGAACATACAACGGACACAAAAGAAGTGCTAGAATAGTCGTGAAATAAGAATGCTTTGTTCATGGCCGGACACATCACTCATCCGGCCGCGGAAAGGAGAATACCAATGTCAGAATCTCAAGCCAATACTTCCAATGTGGATCTTAATGTCGTAACACCTTACACACCCACAGAGGCACAGCTCAAAACATATACTTCCGCCAAGACACGTGGCGCATGGGGTCTTCTGTTCGGTTCCCTGGCGGTCCTGGCGGCCGTCATCATTCTGGCCATCCTTTTCATCAGCGTTTTTCACGTCATCGTATATAGCTTTAAGATCATCGTCGGTCTTCTGATCGTGCTGATCTTCCCGATCTATGCCCTTTACAATATCATCAACACGTTTTCGAATCTGAAGATCAAGAACTACGCCTTCTACAAGAGTGTGATCACCGATAACGTCGAAAACGGCTACCTCGTCCAGGGCATCAAGTCTTCCGGTGTTTCCTACATCGACAAGACCGATGTAGACGCGAAAAAAGCACCGGGCACGCCCGTGATCGTCGCCGTTATGAAAGACGAGATCGACCTTCTCGGAATCGAGTAAAAGATCGCCGTACCCTCCTTTATTTCGCAATCACACTGCAATTACAAAGGAATCAGGCACCCTCTTCAGATGTTTAAAGATAAATTAACTATGCTACAATAAAATTGTATTTGGGTTATGTATCAGGGGGGACGGGTAATGGCAGATTCGATCAAGTGTCCGAATTGCGGCAGCAACCTTACATTCAATATCGAAAAACAAAAGGCGGTATGCGAATACTGCTTAAATGAATTTTCCGCGGATCAGCTCGGTAACTTTCTGGATACTGACGAGAAACCGAATGAAAGGCCGAAATTCCAAAAAGTATCTTTCAAGAAAAAGAAAGAAGCTCTTTTTGCGGACGGCGTTAAGTTCACATGCAACTCCTGCGGCGCCAAACTGGTCACCGATAAGCAGTCGGTCGTCACCTACTGCAGTTACTGCGGATCTCCCGCGCTGATCAGCGAGCGTCTTTCCGAGGAGTTTGCACCGGATTATATCATTCCGTTCAAGATCGACAAAGACGAAGCAATCAAGCTTTTCACGACATGGTGTGATGGCGGAAAATGGACACCTTGCGATTACGTAAGTGACGATACAAAAGCAAAGATCACCGGTATCTATGTTCCGTTCTGGCTTTACGATACAGAAGCCAAGATCGATGTTTCCGGAAAAGGATACGATAGGGATTCGGAAGGAAATAAGCAGCGTTACGATGTAAGTAGAAAAATGGATGTCACCTGGGAGAACATCCCCGTAATGGCAAGCCCGAACTTCAACGAAGAACTGATGGAAACGATCGAACCGTACGAGCTCGAAGAAATGTCCGACTTCCACCCTGCGTATCTTCAGGGATTTTTGGCCGAATGCTATGCCGAGGACGCAAACTCGCTGAAAGGCCGCGCGTCCAGACGCATTAAAGAGTATGTCGATGAAGAGGTTGCGAATTCTCTTCTGGGAAGATACGACAAGGCAAAGATCGATTCCGACTGTTCCTCTTGGAAACATACGGATACCCACTATGGTCTTTTTCCCGTTTGGTATCTGCATTATGAACATAAAGGCAAAAGCTATGACGTCGCGATCAACGGACAGACCGGGAAGATCTCCGGCCATTATCCGATCAGCAAGGTGAAACGACTTATGGTACTCTTTACCATCTTCATTTTCATTTCCGTAGCAATAAGGCTGTTCCTGGGTGCGATTTGGGGAGGTCTGATTAAATGAATAATTCAAGTGTTGAGAATCCAAAAGTCATAAAAAACCATTTTCTGGGCGAAAAGCACAACTGTTTCGTTGTGTCTGTGATCGTCATTTCTCTTCTGGTTTTCTGCCTGCTGTTTTTGTTCCTTTTATCTCTTCCCGTAAAAAAATCTGTATATGTGGAAGACAACAATAAAGTATTTCGAGAAGACAAACTTGAAGAGTTGAATATCGCTTGCAAGAGACTGTCAGATGAGAAAAACATAAATGTTGTAGTCGTTACGGCATCACCGGAACAAAAAAACAATAAAGACCTGGCCGATACCACATATCGAAAAAAGTGCGGAAATCGCTTTGTCTCCGGAATCTGCATCGTCATCGATCGCTATCATTCCCCTACCGCAGATCTGTATTCCTATGGCTATGCGACCCTGGGAGATGTGAAAGAAGCTCGTAAGATAATTACAAACTGGCTTAACTCAGATTATGCCACAGGTGATTATGCCCAATACTTGATCAACGGAGTTCGATTGGTTCGCGAAAACTGTTCATTCCACGGCAAGGCGGAGCTCTACATCAGCCTATTCTGCATTTTGATCCCGCTTCTGTTCGCGACTGCTGTAACACATCTTGCTTTCCTGGAGAAAGAATACGGAGCCACGCCGACTTCAGCCAGATACCGCGTAGCGAAAAAAACGGTTAAGAGCGTAGATGAACGGGGATCTTTCTTAAATGACCTATAAGCTGTGAAAAGCATAGATGAACCGATACTTATAGAGCGAATCAAATCTGAAACATCTTAAAAGTATTGCGGAAAATTCTGGCATCGTTTGATAACCTAAAAGACTATACTTATGTTGTAACGAAATCATATTTATGGAGGTTATCAACATGAGAAAAAGTTTCAAACGATTAGTGTCCGTCGTCTGCATGATCGCCGTTGTGGTATGTCTCTTCTCCGGCTCCGCATTCGCTGCATCGGTTGGTACGGGAGGCTTAAAACCACCGGTACCGATCGATCTTCCACTTCCGAGCTTTATCGAATTTGACGGCGTCAAGCTCTACAGCACTACGATCCCACAAGGAGGCAGCACGTCGGTTTACGGATTCGTAATCATGGCAAGATCTACCGTCAAGATCAAAGCTACTGTGAAGAAGTATTACAACAGCTACAGTGCATACTCTATCGCTACTTACACAACTACAAGTAATCCGACAAGCGGTATCGCCAGCTTCGTGATCCCACTGAATCTGCAGTCACAATCTGCAGGTCACTATCAGGTTCTGGTCGAAGCTACGGAATATGGAAGAACGATTCCTAAGACCTTGGATTTCTATATCACGTAACTTTTCCGATACTTAAGTTATTCGAATCAAAAAGGGACTGCTTAGAAATAAGCAGTCCCTTTTTCTTTTCATTGCCCAATGCCTCATTCAGATCTTTACACTATTTGCGCAAACGATACGTCCAGTAACTGCCTTTTCTTTCTCTTATTATCTTTCCTTCATCTGTCCATTCGCGTAGCAATCGACTTGCCGTAGCAGTAGATATTCCAAGCAGTTTTTGCAGGTCGGAATTTCGCAGACTCTTATGCTTTTCCAACCACTTCTTAGTCGTTTCCCAACGATCTTCTTTCGCCCGGATCAGAGCTTCAGAAATGTCGACCGCTTCAATAATCGCTGTTTTGATCGCGTTCAGCATAAAAGCTACAAATGCCGTTGCATCCGCATTATTGTTTGAAGCATTAATGGCTTCATAGTACTGCGCCTGACGGTCATGAATGATCGACTCTACAGGAAGCCATGCGAACACAGGCTGCCACTTCGAGAGTAAAAGTGTGTGCCATAAACGACCGACACGTCCGTTACCATCAGCAAACGGATGGATCACTTCAAATTCGTAGTGAAATACGCAACTTTTGATCAACATCGGTACATCACTGTTCTTCACCCAGTTCAACAGTTTTTCGACCATATCCGGAATATACTGCGGAAGTGTTCCGAAATGCAGTATATTTCCTTTAGAATCCACTACGCCTACATTTCCGCTTCTATATTCTCCAGCCTCGTTGACAAGCCCACGCACCATAATGCCATGTGCTTTCAAAAGATCATCAGCATCAAAAGGATCCAGTTCCTCAAGATGCTCGTATATCTCATATGCATTCTTAAATTCGGCGATATCCTTGGGCGGAGCAATAACTCTCTTTCCATTGAGAACATCCGTTACCTGCGAAATGCTTAATGTATTCTGCTCAATAGCAAGCGAAGAATAAACAGAGCGAATCCTGTTTGTTCTTCTCAGGACCGGACTTGATGACAGCGTGGAAGAAGAGTTGATCTGACCGACTAACTCTCCGATCTCAACCGCCAGAGAAAGAATCTCAGGCGTGACTGTAAATGGCGGCTGATAAGGCTTCATGACCATTTCCTTTCTCATTTCATACTATCATCATACTATCATCATTCTGTCACATGATAGCATGAAATGCAATATGAACGAACGGATCAATCTTTTTTCGGGGCCTTATTCTGCAGATGATTGATCGGCTTATCTTTACGAATACCGAGCACTTCTACTTCGCGAATTCCCGCACTCTTATCAGCGATACCAAAATCAATGCTGAATCTGTCGCCGACATTTACAACCGTTGTTTCTCGGAAGTCGTCATCGAAAATGATATCCAGATCGAACGTATCCGTTTTGGAAAAATCAGGAACTACAGCTTCGGCCGACCACTGCGCGTCCTTTTGGAGCAGAATAAGCCAAGTCAGTCTCCCTTTCTTTTCCTCAAGGATACTCGCAAGATCCTTCGAATCAATAACTCTTACGGTATATATGTTTTTGGTTATCATTTTCTCATCCATAGTAACTCGTTTTCATCCTATTCTGCAGACTGTTCGATGCTTTCATACTGTGTTTCAGTTGTGCTTTGTCGAGCGGGGTGCCGCTCCTTCTTGATCTTCCTGGATTCTAAACTGCATGCCAGATAACCATAGCCGGCAAAGATCAGATAAAGAATGACCATTACGAATCCGAGAGCCGCGGCAAATTCCTTTTCCCAGCACTTATACAGGATGATAAGAAATGCGATTCCAAGCAAGGTAAACAGGAAGTACGGAGCGAATTTGGATGATACTTTCACCGCTCCGAAAGTTCCTGTGAAACTCATAAAAACCCCGAAAGCAAGGATAATACATTCAATGATCAGAAGTGCTTTTCTCACAGTAGTTATCCTCTCATCAAAATCTGCGCTTCAGCTTCATACTTATAAGCTCTTCATCGGTTCGCCCCAACCTCCGAGGTCACGGCCATCCGCGCTTATATAACGCAGTTCGCCACCGGCAAGCACCTGCTTTACCGACTTGTATCTCTCGATAAAAGGAACATTCTTATCGGTAAGATCCTCTCTCATCGTCTCGCCCATGATCTTACAGAGAAAAACATCATTTCCGTTACCCAGATGGATCTCCTGGAAAACCTTAAGTTCCATACTTACAGGACTTTCGACGATTGTCGGCACGTCGAGAACGACACCTTTTTCGACTGTCGGGAGAAAGTGCATTTTGTCTTCGTTTTTTCTGCCTTCGACACCGCCGTAGTAATCTGCTAGAGGAAGCAGTTCTTCCGTGACAAGATTCGCGGAAAAAACACCGTTCTTACGGATGAGATCCTTTGTCAGTTTCTCACCGCCGATGCAGGCCATGACACCCAGACCGTTTCCACCATACTCTTCTTCCGTCGTCCAGATATAACTGAACCAGCAGAAAAGTCCGAAATTCGGTGTACCGTCTTCCTTATAATTTCCGTATAAAAACAGCTGCTGCGGGCAAAAATCGTTCCAATTCTTCACTTTTACTTTAGACATATTATTCTTCCTTTCCACTTTTCGCGCTTCGTTCCGACTGCTCGAGATTAAGAAGGATCCGGTCGAGGAAACCGTCGATCGTCACGACTTCCTTTTGCGTGAAATCCTTGTAAAAGATCTCATTCATCTTCTGAGATACTTCATCGTACTTTCCCTGAAGATCACGAGCCTTTTTCGTCAGAACGATCAGTGATTGTCTTTTATCAGATCTGGCGGCTTTTCTCTCGATCAAACCGGCGTCTTCCATACGTCCGAGCATCGCCGTGAGTGTGTTCTTGGCAAGACCGGTCTTCTGGGAAAGTTCAACGATCGGAACTTCATCCTTCTGCCAAAGCACATAAAGGATGTGTCCCTGCGGACCATTGAATTCCTCGACACCGCTTTCCTGGAGCAGACGCTGGAATATGCGCGACTGCACCTGCTTGATCTGTGAGATTAAAAAGCCTGTTCTTGATTCCATATAGCCTCCGGAGCATATAAGGTCTACGAATAGATAGTACTATATGGAACTATCATCTGTCAAGGTTCTATATGGAACTTTTTCAAAAGCACCGAAAGATGATTTGATCTTCAGAGATTGCTACTAGTGATAGAATATATCCATGAATTAATGAATGGTTTACGAGGAAGGATACTCCGGATCGCATGAAGATATACTTCGCCCCGCTCGAGGGCGTCACAGGCTACATATTCCGAAAAGCGTATAACGAGATCTACGGTCACGTGGATAAGTACTTCGCGCCATTCATTACTCCCGCCGAGAACTGTCCGATCACGCCTCGTGAGAGAAAGGATCTCACGCCGGAGAATAACAAAGGGATCCACCTGGTCCCACAGATCCTGACCTGCAGATCGGAGCACTTTATTGAATCGGCAAAAGCACTCGCCGACATGGGCTATCACGAGATCAACCTGAACCTCGGATGTCCGTCGGGAACTGTCTGTGCAAAGGGTAAAGGCGCGGGTTTCCTGCAGGATACTTCTGCCCTTCAGAAGTTTCTTTATGACATCTACGGCTATTCCGAATCCGATGACATGAAGATCTCCATCAAAACAAGACTCGGCTACCAGGAGCCGGAAGAGTTTAAAACTCTCATGGATATCTTCAACTCATTCCCTGTGAGTGAGCTGATCGTGCACCCCAGGATCCGGACCGACTTCTATAAGGGCGAGCCTCGAAAAGAATACTTCGCGTACGCCCTTGAGCACGCGAAATGTCCTGTTGTGTATAACGGGAATATCTATACCACTTCTGACTACGATGAGTTTTCAAGCTTCTTCGGAACCAGCCTTGATCCCATAATGTTGGGCAGAGGTCTGGTATCTGATCCATCCCTGGCAGGCAAACTGAAAGGCACAGCCACGGAGACCGACTTCGCCAAGCTTAAGAAACTGCATGATACGGTTTATCACGAGTATCAGAAAGTCATGTCCCCTGACATCAACGTACTCTATAAGATGCGAGAACTGTGGACATACTGGCAAGTGCTTTTCGAGGGGAATGAGCGCGATATCAAGCGTCTTCTGAAAGCGAAGAAATATGCGGAATACGAGGCGATCGCGAATCGTATTCTTGCGAATGGATTGTTATAATCGCAGCTCTCATTTCTATCTCTGGCTGTTCCAATAATACAATGTACAGTTCTGATTCGGATCAGATGGATCAAAGCAGACCGTCTGTGTCTTCCTTTTCGAAAATGACGGGCTGCCCTCTCCATGTCCCTTATAGGTCTGGCCATTGACTTCAAATTCATATGTGACCATAAAGACGGGATCAGAATCATCCATGGAGTCTTCTTTATGCTGTCTTCCCGCACTCAGCGGATTTGAGTAATTTTCCCAGTGATGCTCGAGGACCCTTCCCTCAGCTCTTCCGGTAAGTTTCTTAAATCGCTCCTGTTTTTCCTTAACGTTATTTTGCCATCTCTCTTTCGCAGAGCTTCTGTTGACCAATATAAAAATAGCGAAAAATACCACCATTCCTATTAAAAGATATCTTCCCATACCAAACCTCCTATACCGAAGCCTGACCTTTATTTTTCAGGAAACGAATTAAACCATGCCCGTTCTTCAAAAGACTTTTTCATCGGCATCTTCGCCTCATCTTCCGCGATGCCTACAGGCAGGAAACACACCAGATCGTAGTCATCCGGAACACCGAGGATCTTGGCCATGACTTTACCGATACCGTCATCATCGGTGATGTGGCCTTCGTACCAGCAGCTCTGATAACCGAGTTCCACGATCGCCAGAAGCATGTTCTGAATGGCGGCGGAATAGTCCTGAACCGCGAAGCACTTGTCGCGGTATGCATTGATGCGCTTCGTAAGAACACAGATCGCGGCAGGCGCTGTCTGTGCGATCGGCGGATCGATCACGCCCTTAAGTTTAGAAAGCATCTCCGGATCATCAACGGCGATAAGACTTGTCGTCTGTTTATTGCAGCCTGACGGCGCGGCAAGACCCGCTTCCATGATCTTCACGAGATCCTCTCTCGGAACCGGAGCTTCCTTGAATTTCCCGCGGTAACTTCTTCTGGAATGGATTGCTTCAAAAACGTTCATGCATATCACCTTTCGATCACTTCGTTCATGCTTCCGGTCCGATAGCCGATCAGGTCCATAGATACATATGTGAATCCAAATGATTTGAAAGATGTCGTGATCTGTTCACGGATCTCTTCGCTGATCAGTTTGGAGAATTCCTCCGGCAGGATCTCGATTCTCGCCATCGTACCATGAATGCGTACGCGCACCTGACGGAATCCGAGGTCCAGTAAAAGCTGTTCTGCCTTATCGACCATTGCGAGCTTTTCCCTCGTAATGGTCTCTCCGTATACAAATCTCGACGAAAGGCAGGCAAAGGACTGCTTTTCCCATGTCGGAAGGCCGAACTTTTTAGATAAATCTCGGATGTCTTGTTTGGTGAAACCAAAGCTTCTCAGCGGGCTTTTGATCCCAAGTTCAGCTACAGCCTGAAGACCGGGACGATAGTCTCCGTCGTCATCCAGATTGGAACCTTCTACGATCGTAGTGATCCCTTCTTCTGCCGCGATCTTAATGATCTTCTCAAACAGTTCGTGTTTACAGAGATAGCATCTGTTTTTCGGATTACTTGAAAAGCCCTCGATCTCCAGTTCTTCCGATTCGAAAATGATATGACGGATCTGATGTTTTTTGCAGAATGTTTTTGCCTCATTCAGTTCTCTTTCGGGGAAAGAACAGGACTTTGCCGATACGGCGATCACCTGATCCCCTAAGGCTTCTTTTGCCGCGTAAAGAAGAAATGTCGAGTCTACGCCACTTGAGAATGCGACAGCCACACTTCCGAAGCCTTTCAGCATCTGTTTCAAATCATCGTATTTTTGCAACAGTTCAGGCGTTACTTCTTTTAATAAATTATCCATTACTTTTTTCCTTCCAGTTCCATCGATGCGACGATCGCAGCGGCGGTTCCGACATAGTCATTACACTTTCCGCTGAAAAAGCCGCGAAGCTCACTACACTTTAGATACTTATGCTGCTCTGTAAACCTTTTCTCGAACTCGGCAATATCCTCTTCCGTTCCGCCCATCTCGCGGATGGTCTTCTCAGCAGCCAGAACCGCTCCACACATTCCGCCAAGTTCCCTCGGCTTTGGAGGAGTCGATTGATTGGGATTATTCGTGCTTAACGCATCATATACCGACATCGCGCAATTCATGCCGTTTCGGTGATTATTTCTCGCTGTGGATTCAAATTCTGTCATGTTATTTCCTTTTCTGTACTAACCAATATCCAATAGAATGATTATACTTCATTTTGTCTTACTCTCATAGAAAAGCACCGTTAGAGGCAGTAATCACATCATGATATAATTTCAGTAGTAGTCGTCTGAACGATAGTAACATTAGCGGCAACACAGGAAGGTTTAAGTATGATAACTAAGAACAGACAGTCGGACAGCGTTATTAACGAGATGGTCAGAAAGGCATTTCCCGGAAAAGCGGCAGTTGCTATTAAGGAACTGACCGAGGGAATGTGTAATGTCACATACAATATCACCTTCAGCGACGGCGAGGAATGCATCCTGAAGATCGCCGCGAAAGATACGACCGGTAATACCTCAAACGAGATCTGTCTGATGGCCGCCGAAGTTAAGGCCATGCAGCTGGTCCGTGAGCACTGTTCTTTTAAGGTCGCGGACGTATTAGCATATGACTGCTCCAGGACCATTTGTGACGGCGATTACTTCTTTATGGAAAAGCTTCCGGGGGACAATTACAGTTTCATCAAAGAGACTCTGTCGGAAGAAACAAACCGAAATCTCGCAAAAGAGATCGGCGAGATCTCCAGGCAGCTGTGTTCCATTACCAACCGACAATTCGGGTTTCTGGGAGACACGAAAAGATACGACCGCTTATCCGACTTTGTGCATACCATGCTTTCGAATCTGATATCTGACGGACAGAAGAAAAACGTGGATCTGGGCTGCGATGCGAACAAACTCCTCGAAGACTTTGAAAAAGAAAAACACATCTTTGACGAAGTCACTTCTGCCACTTTAGTTCACTGGGACATGTGGGAAGGAAATGTTTTTATCAAAGACAACCATGTATCCGGCATTATCGACTGGGAAAGAGCCATGTGGGGCGAAGCATTCATGGATGACCGGTTCCGGAGCCACAACCGCAGCAGTGCTTTTCTCGAGGGATTCGGGAAAAAGGACTTCACGGAGAATGAACTCAAGAGACTTCGCTGGTACGATATCATTCTGTATCTGACCATGATGGTTGAGGTCTTTTACAGAGAGTTTGAAGACAAGGGACAGTACTACTGGTCAAAGGAACAGTTCCTGCGAGTTTTGAATGAGGCGTAAGACGAAGTGCTGAAAGAGGATCAGGAGATCTGAGACATCAAATCACTCATATAACCGCCAGTTCTTGTCATCACGGATATCGCCCGGTGTTACAGCAAGCCAATACTCGTCGGAATTTTCAAATATGTTGTCGTTATCAAAACTCGTGCCGAAATTATCGGATATGTAAATGATCTGCTCCTGCGTCTTTTCTCCCTCTTTTATTGGTTTTCCGGTAAAAGGATTAACCGGATCTGCGATCAAGCCGTCAAGCGCAAGCAGCGGGGTATCGGCATTTGTCATAAAGTCCTCTGATACAGTAAGACCGGTGCTTCCAAAATCTTTTACCATAAGCACGGGATTAACGCCCTGTGCATCAAATTCCGGATCTTCTACCAACAGATCATCAAACTGCTTCAAGGTTTCGGCTCCGTGATCGGAAACGATTATGATTCGAGTATTGTCATAAAGACCGTTCTCACGAAGATAATCAAACCATTTTCCCAGAGCAATACATGCGGCCATATTCGATTCATAAGTCGCATATGTAAGATAGTTCGTATCCATATGCATCGTCACACCATCTACAGTAAAACGGTCCTCGTGTGATGCATCATATTCTGTGTTATCGACTATGATGGCAGGAGTGTAGTCAGGCTCTTCCAGTAAGCTCGCCTCATGTGTCGTTCCGTTGGCAAACATAAAGAAACAATTCGTAGGATCCGATGTCACACTGACAATATCGTTCAGATTATCAAGAACGGTCTTTTCCTGGATAAAGCTCTCCATCAGACCCCTTTGCACATGAAGCGAGTTTCCCGTGTAAGACGCATTCACATAGCCATCGTAAGAATAATTCATATAAGCGAACGAGCCGTCGGAATAAAGAAGCGGCTGCATGAAATACGGCATTGTCTTCATAAAGCCGTAGCAGAAAAGATTTCTGTTCAGACGTGTCTCAAACTCATCTCCGGAGTTGATCAGAAGTTCGTTTCGGCAGTTGAGGACACCGGCCATCTGATATGCGGTTATCTTCTCGTTATAATCGTAGATACTGATATCCGGGATCCATTGATAATTGGCATAAGAAGGATCTCCGACCGTTACGTTCCATCCGGCATCCGAGAATAATTGCGGCATTACGCGCAGCGCCTCATTATGCTTATCCACAAGACGCTCGTCCGATCTTGCATTTATCTCTTTCGGCGTGTATTCATATCCGCCAAACAGGGACGGGGCACCATAATTCGTATGCCCGCCAAACGAGATCGTGTTCGGATAATACGTAAATCCGTCAAACTGGGCCGCCAATTCAGGCTTCTCATTGAAAATGTAAGGAATGTACGCTCCGACCGCCTTATCCATCATGATGACCACGACGTTCTTTCCGGTCGTCGTCATCGGCACACTGATGGCATCGGCATCATTGGCCCAGGAGTGGTTATAGGACGATGTAAACACGATCACCGAGATAATGGGCGGCGACGCCAGGAATACGACTGCCGCCAGAATGATCGCGATCATGTTTTTGAGAAGGTTCTTTTTGATCTTGAAAAGAACTACTATCCCGGCAATGATCACGGCACCGGCAAAAAGATTGATAAGTATGTCTTTGATCGAAAAGACCATCTTCTGCTCATATATGATCGTTTTTCTCAGAAAACCGAAGTTCTTATTGAACACATAATAGTTCACGGCTCCGATAACCGCCAGACATGCAAATATCGCGGACAGGATATGTCCGACCTTTTCCTTAAGAAGATAATAGAACAGCGGGATCCAGATAAGGAATGTCCCTATTGCGATCAAGGCACTGCTGACAATGTAAACTATGGGACTGTGAAGCTCCGTACCATATGAATTGATCAGTTCTGCCGGGTTTTGAGAAACGACATTCGCAGGTATCATAAGACCGGAAAGTGCGGCGAGAACTCCGCAGGAAAGCATGAAAACCGCATTCGTGAACTTATCCGACCGATTCACCTTGGCAGACGCGGAAGGAACGGGTTTCCGTATCACCGTAACAATATTCTTCACAAGCGAGAACAGGTTATTAATGGTCCAGTAGAAAACAAGGCCCGACGGAGACCCGTAAAGAAGGACCAGGAAGATCAGAGCCATACCAATAAGCTGCAGCTTATCTTTTAAGGCCTGCTTGCCCGCGTAGATGAGGCTTGCGATCACATTGATGACAGTCATCAATATCGGCAAGAGATTGATCTTTAATGACCCCAGGGAGATAAGAGCATCCGGGCTCGCCAGATCGGCGATCGGTCCCAAAGAGACCCCCTGTAACATCTTAAGGTCGGACAGAAAGGAATAGGCCGCAATGAAGAACGGGATCTGAAGTATGAGCGAGATAGAACCCTTCAGGGAATTGAACTGACTGTACCCTGCCTGACGATAGTAGGTCTGAAGCATCATGACCCTCTCGTCTCCCTTAAAGGTCTTTTTGATGTGATCTACCATGGGACGGATACTGTCCTCTTTTGCTTTTGCCTTAAGCTGAAGGTCATTTGCCCGGTTATAAAGAGGCAATACTAAAAAGTTGACCGCAAGGCTGAGGATAAAGATCGATAGACCGCAGTTACCCGTAAGCCTGTATGCATAGAAATAAATAAATTCTATGATGAGTCGCAGAGGCTCTACCAACAATAAAAACAAATATCTTAAGATCACAATTACCCTCTCAGAATCCCAAAATCGTCCAGAAGCATTATATCACATTAAAATTTCTAAAACGGTGCGGATGACAGGACTAAATGTAACCACGTCCGATTCTCAATAGTTTCCGGGTTTCATACCCGGCTTTTACCCCAGGGTTCTGATACTTAGATATACTGTTCCGCCCACTCCTTAAGACTTACTTCTGATGTGGAAGGAGCAAACTTCTTACCGTCCTTTACGATTGCTGCCGGAGCCAATGCCTGCATGTTCTTATAAGAATCACCAAGCCCTGATCCTCCGGATGTCGCAAACGGAATAACACTCTTTCCGCTGAAATCGTAGCTTTCCATGAAAGTATCAATGATCGACGGTTCTCTGTACCACCAGATCGGAAATCCTACGAATACCGTGTCATACTGCTCCATGTTCTCGACTTTCGTTCCGATGGCCGGACGACAGGATCTGTCTTTCATCTCGACTGTGCTTCTGGATTTTTTATCCATCCAATTCAGATCCGCGTCTGTGTATGGAACCTCCGGAGCGATCTCATAAAGATCTGCGCCGATTGCTTTGGCAAGGTTTTCTGCTACCTTTGCCGTGACTCCACTTGCGCTGAAATATGCTACTAATGCTTTTGTCATAGTCATTACCTCCGATTAAATACTGATACTGATCGTCACATCTGCTGAGCCAAGAAGATCTGTAAGCTTTGCTTCGCTCATACCCTGTATCTTTCCGAGTCTGGTGTAACTCCAGGAGTTCGAGCCGTAAAAGACTACGATCTGATTTCCGGAATAAAGAACGATATCGCCAGGTGAAGTTGTCATCTGCTCATCGTTTCTCGGAAGACTTGTTCCAAGCGATCCTACCTGTTCAAATCCGCCGTACTTCGACATTTCAATCGTTATCGGAGCACTCGAGCACAGGTCTTTAAGGGCAGCAGCCGATTCGTTCTCTTCCCATTCCACTTTAATGGTCTGATCATTGATCTTAAGTACCATATTGCTCTCTTCTTTCATGCTCTCGATCCGCTCTTTTACTTCGTCTTCACTGCTTGTTGCCGTAGTGTCCGATGCCTGAGTCGTCGTTTCTTCCGCTGTCGTCTCAATTACTGCCGTAGACGATGTAGTTTTTTCGGAAGAACTGCTCTCTTTGGTGGACTTACTGCAGGCCCCGAGCATATCCACCATACTCAGGCAGCAGATAATAGATACCAGTCTTTTTACCATGTTATCACCTTACAAACTTTCCTTAAGGATCTGCTTCACTTCATCTTTAGTGAGCACCTTGTAGCCGCCCTCGAGGATGAATGTCGCGTCGGCGATTCCATCGATCATGTCTTCTGTAGCTCCGAGTTCGGAAAGACTCATCGCGACACCGATTCTACGCATCCACTTCTCCATCTCCTGAAGACCTTCTTCCGCAATCTGTTCGTCTGTCTTTCCGGAAGGAGAAACATTCCATACTTCC
>JAFZBN010000012.1 GCA_017561715.1 Clostridiales bacterium
AAATGCCTCCAGCTCTTCTTTCGTATCAAACCGATACATCGGAAAACTGCGTTCATGGGATAGGCCCAACCGGTTGACATTTACGGCTTCACCCATCATTTCATCCCAATATGGCCACTCAGGTTCATCTGAGTAAGCCACGCGGGAACCCGGAAGCTCCTCGGGCACAGCCGGTTCAGCAGCATCTTCTGTTTCTTCTGTTGTGGTACTGTCCGTCACAATTGCGGAATCGCTTCCGACAGCATCTTCCTCGCTTGCCTTCGTGTCTTCAGTACTTGCTTTTGTTACTTCCTCACTTGCTGTCGTTTCTTTATCACTGCCGGCCTCTGTCTTCTTCATCGGCTTCGTCAGGAAAAGCACTGACAACGCGGCACTGATGACGATCAGTCCGATAATGACCCAGAAGCCCGGTTTTTTGTAATTGAGAACATTTTTCACGCGCTGCTTTACTCCCACTTCACCAAAGGCAACCGGACATGCGGCGATCGACGTCTTTCGGAAGCTCAGATCGAGGAGCGTCTGTGAGTAAGATGCGGCTTCTTCTTTCTTCATCTCAGAGATGACCTTTTCATCGCAGGCCATTTCAATATCACGGCAAAGAAGTATATACGCGACCCAGCAGAGAGGATGGAACCAGTACACCGAAAGGATCAGAAATCCCAGCGGTTTCCACCAGTGGTCATGTCTCTTCAGATGAGATTCTTCATGAGCGATAACATGCTTCAGCGGATCTTCTCCGATAGAAGACGGCACGTAGATGATCGGGCGGAAAACACCAAGAATAAACGGTGAACGAACCTCATCACTTGCCATCACGCCTTTCCTTAGCGGGATACACGCGACAAGAGTTTTCTTCAGTCGGATATAACTGACGATCGCGTATCCGAGCATCACGGCCAGACCTGCAATCCATACATAAGATGCGACCGTAATCACCTGTCCCGTTGTCACACCGCTTTTTGCCGCTGAAACGGTCTTCGCGTTTGATCCCTGAAGGATCATCTGCGGATTCGATTCTCTAACGTTATTGCCGGATGTAGCGATAACAGTTTCATAATTTACGTTTCCATGATCTGTATCCGGAGTGTGATCGATGACCGGAATCTCGGAATCGACTTCAGTTTCTTCCACCGAAGTGATATGTACCGGGATCACTTCGTCACTGGCAACCGGACTTAAAGGACTCTGGATCGTGACCGGACAGAGAAGCCTGATACCGACTAACGCCCAAAGAAGACACGGGAACCATTTCGGTGCTTTTTTCGAAAAAGCACGGATCAGGATCACCGCGATTATGATCCATGTAGCTGCTATGCTCAGATTCAGCAAACGGATAAACAAAGTATTCATGCTTATTAACCTTTCTTAAAGGCATCGATCATCTTCTGGATTTCTTCGGCCTCCTCGGCGGTAAGTTTTTTCCTTGAGATGAAAGATGCGACGAACGCAGGAAGCGAACCCTGATACGAATCTTCCACGATCTGCTCGGATCGTGCAGAATAGAATTCTTCCTTCGGGATCAACGAAGTGACGATACCGTCCTGATTCTGAAGAAGTCCCTTTTCACAGAGTTTACGAAGGACCGTATATGTTGTCGGTTTCTTCCACGAAAGTTCCTTTTCGCATATCTTTACCAGATCGCCCGAAGCGATCGGCTCATGTTCCCAAACAATATCTGCAAAGCGCATCTGAACTGCGCCCAGTTCCATATCCTGCATATTGATATCTCCTGTTTTCTGATAGCGGATTCAGCTGAAAAATAGTTCCGCTATCCATGCATTTTTGCGCGCGATGATGGTTTATTCGAATAGACCACTTGTCTGCAGTTTACTCGGATAAACCATATTTGTCAACAGGCTTCGGAAACTTTTTCACTCTTTTTCTATGTCGATGATGCAGTACTCGCAGATCGTGCCCGTCTTATACGGAACTAATAATCCTCCGATTCCGGATGTAACGATGAAGGTCGTATCGCCTTCTTTTTTCTTTCCGTAGGTTTGATCATAGGCGCCGATCATGTCCGTCAGAAGCCGGATCGGGATCATCTGGCCGGCATGCGTATGTCCGCTCAAAACCAGATCACAACCTGCTTTCCTTTCCGCGTCATAGTCATTCGGCTGGTGATCCAGCACGATGATGTATTTCGATTTGTCGAGCGGTTCCGTCAGTTCAGAGATCGGCTTTCGATCCATGCTCCTGTCGATTCTTCCGACGATATAAAAGTCGTCTCCGACCTCGGCTACTTCATCGAGAAGAACATGAACTCCGTTCTTTTCAAGCTCAGCGACAAGCTCGTCAAAACCAAAATCCATCTTGTCGATGTCGCCTATGTCGTGGTTTCCCGTAACGTAGTACACACCATATGTTGTCTTTATCTTCCCAAGTGCTTCACAACTGGTGATCATGTCTTCTTTCTTCGTTTCTCCATCGACAAGATCACCCGTGATGACCAGCATATCTACTTGCTGCTCCTCGATCTCTTCGATACGGTCTGCGAAGCCTTCTCCATCGAAGCAGGCACCCAAGTGCGAGTCGGAAATAAGCGCGATGCGAAGCGGAGCGACATCCTTGGACGTCTGCACGCTGTAACTCGTTTTGTACATATGCGTTCCCAGGAAAAACGCGACCGACATGTAGATAATCGTGACCGGAATAGCGATCGCCACAGAAAGCCACTTTGGTGTCTTCTTTTTCTTATTCACAAAGAAAAGGATACTTGCGGTGATCAGCCAGAAGATCAGAAGATGACCGAGCGGAATGGCGATCAAAAGAAATGTACGCATCCTCAGTTACCTCCCAGTCGAAAATCCGAGAAACCGGCCTTTCCTCCGGACTCTTTCGTCGAGTACAGAAACAGTCCGAATCTTGCTCCGGTAAAGTGATCCAGTCGGAAACGAAGTTTATGTGTGCCGCCGATCTTTTTCCATGCATTATCTTCTTCGACAAAGCATACCGCTTCATCTTTTTCGTCTGCGAAATTTGTCTCTATACGGAGCCGGAAAATGCTTTCGTTTGCTTCTCTTTCTTCCAGAAGCTCCGCCGGTTTTTTACTAAGATCCCAGACACCTCTTTCTTCGTTTTGTGAATACATAACGGCAAAGAGTTTCCCGTCTCTTTTTTCCAAACCGACCCAGCAATAATCTCCCTGCAGGACGCAAAGTCCCGCGCAATCTCCGTCGCGAAGTTGCGAAGCGTCAACAGATACTTCCGCGGTGCATCCCGGATAAGTCATGCGCTGCGTCAAAGTGTTTCTTGCGTGATTCAGATCCTGACTCAATTTGTCTGTTGTGATCCAGAGTTTTCCTTCTTTTTCATCACGGAAAACCAGATCAAGATCCGGCTCGTGATTGAACTGCCAGATGCTTCGAAGACCGAATGTACCAAACGCTCTTTTGAACTCTTCCGTGTCTTTGTTTTCGCCCCAGGAAAAACCGTATTTGAAATCATCCGAATCGATGATCGGCGCGTATGAATAGTCTTCACCGGCTTTATCAGAAACAGGAAGTGTCATTTCATGCGGTACTTTTTTGTTGATACCAAATACGATTCTGTCGCCATCCCAGGTTACCGGAACTACAACAGGGATACGTCCGACGGCACCGCTGTCCTGGAAAAGGATCGCGTTCCAAGTTCCGTCTACACCACAGACGATACCGCCCTGCGCGACACCGGAATCTCTAAATCCCATATCGTCATCGAGGATATCTCCACCCGTGAATTCACCTTCCAGAGAGTCCGAAGAAAAACATGCTTCGACTCGTCTCCATCTTTCTTTCAGAGAGTGGATGAAGAACAGATAATATCTGCCGTTGATCTTATACAAGTGTGAGCCTTCGTATCCCAGACGAGTCTCATCTGAATCTTCTACGATCAGGCGGTGGATGCCGCCTTCTTTCGGACCCGTCATATCGCTTCTTAGTTCCGTCAGATAGATCTGTCGGTTGCCGTATACGATATAGATCCGATCGTCATCGTCGAACAGAAGTGAGCAGTCGTGATAGAATCCTTCGATCTCACTTTTTCTCCATGGTCCTTCGATCTTTTCAGAACGGAAAAGATACGTTTTCCATGTATCGTTACAAACAAACGCTACGTAGAAAGTACCCTTGTGGTAGCGCAGACTTGCCGCCCACATGCCCTTGCCGTAGACATACTTATCGTCACATAATTTCTGCGCGTCCGTTCCGTCTAAAAAGTCGAAAACATATGCCGCATGTTCCCAGTGAAGAAGATCGTAGGACCTAAGGATCTGACCACCGGGAAGAAAATGCATCGTGGTGGAGATCATGTAATACACACCATCCACAAAGATCACATCCGGATCCGGGAAGTCCATTTTCAAAATCGGATTGCTGTCGGTGATGAGTTTACTCATATTCCTGCTGTCTCTTTCTACTTGTCTTATCGTCCTTTTAGAATCAGGATCGGGATCGGCGGGCAGTTGCTTCTGTTTACAAAAGGCATCTCGACGACCGTATACTTAGAACTGTCGATCGTCGGAAGATATTCAAGGAGCGCATCCTTTTCTTCAAAGCCGGTCTCCCTTCCGTAGTAGAGGATCAGCGTCATGATGCCGTCTTCTTTCAGAAGTTCAAGCCCTGCTTCGATCGCGGGGATACTGGTTTCTTTTTTCGTGAAGATATTATGGTCACCTTTCGGAAGCCATCCGAAATTAAAAGTGATGCAGGATACCGTCCCTTTTTCGGCATGCTTTCCCATCTCACTATGACTTTCCAGAAGCACTTCGGCACGATCGGAAAGACCCTTCTTTTCGAGAAGTTCCTTGGTACTTCTTACCGCGTCTTCCTGAATATCGAACGCGATGACTTTGCCGGATTCGCCGACAAGCTCACAGAGCATCGCCGTATCGTTGCCGCGTCCTGCCGTCGCGTCGATACAGAGATCGCCTTCTTTTACGTGTTCACGGATAACTTTGGAAATGATGTCGAGCGCGCTGAAAGAGGGTCTTCTGTCCATGGAAGATCACAGCTCCTCGATATGCTCTTGTCCGATCTCGAGGATCGACTTTACATGCTCATCTGCCAGTTCATAAAGGATCGCTTTTCCGGCACGGGTATTCTTTACGAGCTTATTCTGCTTTAAGATCTTCAGCTGGTGAGATACCGCTGACTGATTCATTTCCAGCTCCGCTGCCAGATCACCGACACAAAGGGATCCGTCCATCAGAGCATAAAGGATACGGATACGTGTGGAGTCACCGAATACCTTAAACAGATCGGCCAGATCATAAAGCATTTCTTCCTGCTTCTTCACCGCAGCCGTTTTCTTCGTAACTGTCGGCTTCTTCGTCTCAGTTGTTTTCTTCACTGCTTTCGGCATTGTTTTCTCCTTTCGGTTCTTCCCTTCCCTGTCCGGTCAGAACGTCGAGCACTCTCTGCGCGACTGTTCTTGGTCTTGTATGATAAGTACGGATCCGGATATCCGCGTATCGCAGATAAAGCGGACGTCTTTCTCTATATACGCCCATGATCGTCTGGTTCGGAGCCAGAACGACACCGCGTTTTTTCGGATCGCCCATACGGCGCATCAGCATGTTTATATCCGTTTCCAGATATACGACTGTCGCGATCGAGCTTAAGTAGACCATGCCGTGTGAACAAAGCACGGCGCTTCCTCCGGTCGCTACGACCTTCGGCGAATCGTCTAAAGAAAAGAGCGCGTTCTCTTCTGCCTGAAGAAAGTACTGCATTCCCTTTTCCTGCTGGATCTGCGAAAGCGGCATTCCTTCCGACTCGGCGATCAGCACGTCCGTATCGACAAACGGAACTTCCAGTTCCTGGGCAAGGATGCGTCCGATCGTACTCTTTCCGCACCCGGGCATACCGATGAGGATGATCATTTTATCTAACAAATTCTCGTCCCCCTTTCATGCCCTGATCCGGCTCGGAAATATCCTTTGCCATCACTATTAGTATATCAATACATAAGCGAAAAGGCAGACCGAAAAAAGAAACTCGTGGGAAAAATCACGAAATTTCGTGCAATATCTCTTATTTCCCGATCACCACCCCTTTGCTATAATGATTTTTGTTCGGAAACGGCTTTCAGAAGGACTTTTTCCACGGGCCGTTTCTTTTCGATTTTCCGTAAGAAAGAAAGGTTTCCGCCGTTATGTCTGCGTCTTCATCTGACCAGAAACAATTCAAGAGAATGACTGAAGCACCGGTTCGCCGCCTGATCTTAAAACTGGCGGTTCCGACGACGGTCAGCATGCTCGTGACCGGAATCTATAACACGGCAGATACCTACTTCGTATCCCAGCTCGGAAAGAGCCAGTCTGCCGCCGTCGGTGTCGTTTTTTCTCTCATGGCTCTCATCCAGGCCATCGGCTTTACGCTCGGTATGGGCTCCGGAAGTATCCTTTCCCGTTCGCTCGGCGCAAAGGATAAGGACACCGCCAACCGCGCGCTCTCCACGAGTTTTTTCTCCGCGCTCGGCATCGGTACCTTGATCACGATCTTCGGTCTTATCTTTATCGAACCGATCATGAACATGCTCGGTTCCACACCGACCGCGCTTCCCTACGCGAAGACCTATGCCACATATATTCTTTTCGGCGCGCCTGTCATGATGGGCACCTACGTTCTTAACAACCTCTGGAGATGGGAAGGAAAAGCATTCTTCTCCATGATCGGTATCGGTCTCGGAGGCGTGCTCAACATCTTCCTCGACCCGCTCATGATCAACGTCATGGGACTCGGTGTCGCGGGTGCCGCGATCGCAACCTTGATCTCACAGTGCGTTTCCTTCTGTCTTCTTCTGATCCCCGTTATCCTGAAGAAGAACATCGCCAAACTCAGTATCAAACACTTTTCCAAGGACATTTCGTTCCACGGCAACATCTGGTTTACCGGACTTCCGTCCCTTCTTCGTCAGGGCCTTGCCAGCATCTCCACGATCTTTTTGAATCAGCAGGCCGGATACCTTGCCGACGATGCCGCGCTGTCCGCGATGGGTATCTTTTCCAAGGTCGTCATGCTGATCTTCTGTATCCTCCTTGGTATCGGTCAGGGTTACCAGCCGGTCCTCGGATATAACTTCGGTGCCAAGAAATGGGACCGCATGAAGACCGCGTATACGTTCACCTGGATCTTCGGTACCGCGGTCATGCTCGTCTTCGCGATCCCGCTTTATATCTTCGCGCCGCAGCTGGTGCCGCTCTTTATCGACGACGCGGAGGTCATCTCCATCTGTACAAATGCCCTGCGCCTGGAAGCCTTCATGCTCCCCCTTCTGACCATTAACGTCATGTGCAACATGACCTTCCAGTCCATCGGCGAACGCTTCAAGGCATCGTTCCTTTCGTGCCTGCGCCAGGGTCTTTATTTCATCCCGTGCATCTTCATTCTTCCGTACTTCTTCGGCATCCGCGGAATCGAAGGTGTCTATCCGTTATGCGACCTTCTGACCTGTCTGACAAGCCTTCCGTTCGCGCTTCATTTTCTCTTTGTTCTGCGCGGCAGAGCGTCGGCCGAGAAGAAAGAAGCGATCTGAGAAGCTGTTCCCCGACAGATCTTCTTCCCTTATCCATCCGTCACTTCACACCACAGCCTTTTCCGCATCTCGTTAAGCGCGTATCTCTGATTCATCGGCGTCTCGATATGGATGTTTTCGTAGCGCGGCTTCCAGAGATTCTCATACACGTTCATCTCATCGTAAAGCACCGGAAGATTCATACACTTCATGCGCGTCACCATCGTCCCCTCTTCTCTGTGCACGGCCGCCATCTGATGCGTCTTGTCGTAAAGAAGAAAATTCGTATCCCCCAGTTTCTTCTCGAAGAATTCCGCCAGGTCCGGGAGCACCAGATTCCTCGGTGTTATGCACGAGATCATGACATCTGAAAAAGAACGGAAACGAAGATGCCCCTCGATGTTCTTTACTTCCGCACGATAATTTCTCGACGCGAAAAGCACCTGCTGGATCAGATCCTTCGAATCATTCGAGAGCTTTTCCCCGCCATAGGAATTACTCTCTTCGGAGTCCCCCTCGAAAAGGATCTTTCTTCCCATCCAGTAGCCAAGACGGATATATCGGAACAAGATCTCCTCTTTGTTCGGAAGGTGCGTCAGAAAGACTTCCTTGACGATATCCTGTGCTTCCATACCGATCTTCTTACTTAAAGAAACATATACGCTCTGCGCCTTTTCCCATTCCGTCGGGATCCATGTCGCCGTCTCCCCCAGGAGCGGAACGCCGTCTTCCACATAGATACATCTCGGGATCTCCCTGCGCACATAACTTGCGTAGATACAACATAAAAAACCTTCAAATGTGCCGTCGTAAATATATTCCAGGTCGTTCTCCATTTCAGGTCCTCCTTTCGTTTCCGAATTTATGTTCGATTTGTGAGGTCATTCTAATACCGAACATTCGTTTTGTCAATCCGAATATTCGGACAGGAAAAATGAGATGATGTGCCAAATAAAAAATCAGGAAAACGAAATAAAGAGGTGGTACTTATTATGAGATAATTGACGTACAGAATTCTCTTAAGGAGAAAGATCCGATGGAAAAACAACTGAAGATACTGATCACAAACGATGACGGGATCGAGGCCTCCGGGCTTCGCCGGCTGGCAGAAGCCTCGACCGAATACGGAGAGGTATGGGTCGTCGCGCCGGACGGACAAAGAAGCGCCGCTTCTCACAGTCTTACGATCGACAAGCCCCTGGATGTGTATCCGGTCGACTGGGGGAACCCGAAGATACACGCGTTTTCCTGCACGGGACTTCCGTCAGACTGTTTCCGTCTCGGCTGCAAATATGTGATGCCCGAAGAACCCGATGTTGTCTTTTCCGGGATCAATAACGGCTTTAACGCCGGCTGCGATATCCAGTACTCCGCGACCGTCGGTGCCGCGTTTGACGCGGCGATGTGCGGCTACCCGGTCATTGCTTTTTCCGAAGGATTTTTAAACGATCCGAGAAGCTGCGGTCACGGAAGGAGAATCACCGAGAAGTACCTTCCCGTCGTCATGAAGGCGCTTCTTACACCTGAAGAGAACAGTGCTTTTACCGAGGAAGAAAGACCGGTCCTAACACCCGGTCAGGTCATCAACATCAACTTCCCGGACTGCCCGATCGAGGACTGCAAGGGGATCCTTTGGAACTGCAGAGCCAGCATGAACACGCCGTACGTCGACACATATACCGTGGACGAAGAACTCCCCGGCGGCGGCAAACGCTACTCGATCCACTGGGTGGACCGCGACCATGCCGACGAGGGCACGGACCTTCGCGCCCTTTTAGACAACTATGTATCGGTCGGTATCGTAAATAACATCAGCTGAAGAACTGTGCAAAAAAAGTCGAGAATCGAAACGACCTTCTACGTTAAGATGAGCTCACAAAGGAGGTAGGCCAAGTGGACGAACATAAAGAAGCGGTACGAGCCATGCAGGATTACATCAGTGAGCATTTAAGCGAAGAGATCACTCCCGCGGATCTTGCGAAGGTATCGTCGTTCTCTCCCTGGTACGCAAGGAGGCTCTTTATCGAGCACCTCGGGATGACGCCGGCAGTTTACACCAGGCGCCTGAAACTGTCGAAATCGGCCCTGCGTTTAAGAGATGAAAATGTATCCGTACTTGATGTGGCCACGGAGATGGGATTCGGAAGTGTTGACGGATACCAGCGCGCATTCAGACGTGAGTTCGGCTGTAATCCGAAAGAGTACTCCACCAGCCCGGTCCCGATCTGGCTCTTCACTCCTTCGTTGATCATTGAAAGAGAAAGGAATGACGATAATATGAGTGAGATCAGAAACGTATTTATTCAGGTAATCGAAAAGCCGGCCAGAAAGGTCATCATCAAAAGAGGCATCAAAGCCACTGAATACTGGAGCTACTGTAACGAAGTCGGATGCGACGTCTGGGGACTTCTGACGAGCATCAAGTCCTTAAGCGGTGAACCGGTCTGCCTGTGGCTTCCGGAACACCTGAGAAAGCCGATCACGAACGAGTACGTTCAGGGTGTAGAAGTCGAGCCGGATTATTCCGGAAACATCCCGGAAGGTTTCGAGGTCATCGATCTTCCTGCCGCGACATATCTTCTCTTCAGAGGTGAGCCTTTCGCCGAGGAGAACTACGAATCCGCGATCACGGAGATCTGGGATGCCGAGAAAAAGTATAATCCGGAATTCATCGGATACGCCTGGGACGACAAGAACCCGAGAATTCAGCTGGAGCCTCGCGGAGAACGTGGCTACATCGAACTCGTTCCCGTAAAGAAGATCTGAACCGATCTTAATTGAAAAACACATAACCCCTTCAAACAAAAAACCTCGCTCCGGCTTAACGTCGGAACGAGGTTTTCTGATATCAAAACACTTTCGGAGGGTGTTTTACTCTTCTGCTTCCGCCATGGCCGGAGCCTTGACTTCCGCTTCCTTCTTGCGGATGACGATCTCATCGCCTTCCGCGTCTACCAATGCGGTGGATCCGGAATCAACGGTTCTGTCGAGAAGTGCCTCGGAGAACTTATCCTCGACCATGGACTGGATGACACGCTTGAGCGGTCTTGCGCCGTACTGCGGGTCGTAGCCCTTCTTCGCAAGGAGTTCTCTTGCGGCGTCTGTCAGCTCGATCTCGATACCGAGTTCCTTGACGCGCTTGCTGAGGCTCTCTGTCAGCAGGTCAACGATCTTGAGGATCGACTGCTTGCCGAGCATTCTGAAGAAGATGATCTCATCGACACGGTTGATGAACTCAGGATTAAAGGCCTTCTTCAGTTCCTCGAGAACGAGTTCTTTTGCCTCGCTGTAGGACTTGCCGCCGTAGAGCTTATCTGCGTCCGCCTCATCGAAGAACGGATCGTCCGTCTTCTTTTCCGTCGGGATCGAGAAGCCGATATGGCGTCCCGCGGATGTGGTCAGCATTCTGGCACCGATGTTCGATGTCATGATGATGATCGTATTCTTAAAGTCAACGACACGTCCCTGACCATCTGTCAGACGACCGTCATCGAGGATCTGCAGCATGGAGTTGAAGATCTCCGGATGCGCTTTTTCGATCTCATCGAAAAGCACTACGGAATACGGCTGACGGCGTACCTTCTCGGTGAGCTGTCCGCCCTCTTCGTAACCGACATAACCCGGCGGCGAACCGATGAGTTTCGCGGAGTCGTGCTTCTCCATGTATTCGGACATGTCGACTCGGATCAACGCGTTTTCGTTACCGAACATGACCTCGGCAAGTGCTTTTGCCAGCTCGGTCTTACCAACACCGGTAGTACCGAGGAAGATGAACGAACCGGAAGGACGCTTCGGATCTTTCAGTCCGAGACGGGATCTTCTGATCGCCTTGGCGATCGCCGTGACCGCCTCATCCTGGCCGATAACACGCTTCTTAAGTTCTTCTTCGAGAGTCTTCAGACGCTCGGCGTCGCTCTCGGTGATCTTCTTGACCGGGATACCTGTCCAATGAGCTACGATGTCCGCGATGTCGTCAGGTGTCAGCGCGAGATCCTTCTCGGAGCTTACGACCTGCTGACGGAGTGTGCTGAGTTTTTCCTCGAGCACGGTCTCTTCGTCACGGAGCTTCTGCGCAGTCTCGAAGTCCTGATTGTTCACGGCTTCCTGCTTCAGACGCATGATCTCGTTGATTCTCTCACCGATCTTCTTTGTCTCGTCCGGCTCGGTCGAAGACTTGATGCGGAGTCGGGAAGCGGCTTCGTCGATCAGGTCGATCGCCTTATCCGGCAGGAATCTGTCGGTGATATAACGGCTGCTCAAGATAACGGCCGCGTCGATCGCGTCATCCGGGATCTTGATGCCGTGATGCTCTTCGAATTTGCTTCGGATACCCTTTAAGATCAGGATCGTATCCGTTGTGCTCGGCTCCTTAACGAGGACCTGCTGGAAACGACGCTCCAGAGCGGAGTCCTTTTCGATATGCTTTCTGTACTCATCCAGTGTCGTCGCGCCGATGACATGCAGATCACCTCTTGCCAGAAGCGGCTTGAGCATGTTGGCTGCGTCCATTGCGCCGTCTGCGTTACCTGCGCCCATGATGGTGTGGAGCTCATCGATGAAAAGGATAACATCGCCGGCCTTTGTCGCCTCTTCCAGAGACTTCTTGAAACGGTCTTCGAATTCACCTCTGAACTTGGTGCCTGCGACCATGGAAGCGAGGTCCAGAGAGAGCACTCTCTTTCCTGCGAGAAGATCCGGAACGTCCTTGTTGTAGATCTTCTGGGCAAGGCCCTCGGCGATCGCCGTCTTACCTACACCAGGTTCACCGATCAGGACCGGATTGTTCTTCGTTCTTCTTACGAGGATCTGCATGACACGGGAGATCTCTTCTTCACGTCCGATAACAGGATCGATACGTCCTTCTTTTGCCTCTGCCGTCAGGTCTTTGCAGAACTTGTCGAGTGTCTTTGTTTTGCCGCCGTCCTTTTCTTTTCCGCCGCGCTTGCTTGTGGCTCGGGACTTTCTGGAAGGCGCCTGCCCTCCGAAGAATTTCGCTACCGGATCTTCATCCTCGGACTCGTCGGAATCTTCGACCTCGTCCTCTTCGCCCTCATCTACATCACCTTCGTCGTCGCCTTCGAATTCTTCGTTCTCTTCTCTGGCGCGCTCTCTTAAGATATCGATCAGGTCTTCGGCAGCTTCCTTTGCGTCGAAGTCATGGTAGGCAAGGATACGGAACGCCGTGCACTGGCCGTCCTTAAGGATCGCAAGCAGCACATGCTCCGGCTCGACTACATTCTTGCCCGTCTTCTTTGTGAGGAACTCGGCAAGGTACAGAAGTCGCTTGGTTCGGTTCGTGCAGTGCGTGAAGATCTCGTTCGGATCTCCTTCTCTTTCGACAAACGCGCCGGGCTCTCTACCTGTGATCTTTACGATCTCGCCCATGACGACGTTCTGGCCGACGCCATATCGGCTTAAGATCTCATCGACCGGCGTCATCGAAGCATCCGACAGCGCCAGGAGGATGTGCTCCGTACCGATGAAATTCAGGTTAAAAGATGCCGCGTACATATGCGCACGGGAAAGCATCTCCATTGTTCTTTTCGATATATTCATAGGTCATTCCCCCTTACTCATTATCGTTCTTTTTCTCTTCTTTTTTGAGGAGCACTTCTCTTACGAGCTCGGCCCTCTTCGTATCTATATCCTTCGGCAAAAGCTCCTCTCCGCTGCTCTTTTGCACCGTCGCGTCTCCGATCGTATTCAAAAGAAGCATCAGCTGCCGCTCGTCCACGTCCTTCATGAATCCGCAGGCAACACCAAGTCGTAAGTCACTTAGTCGGTTCATCGCCTCGCCCGCCGGCAGCATCCTCGCGAAAGTGAGTTCACCGAGGGATCTGTAGACTTTGTCTTCGAGCTTGTCTTTGCTCTTTTCGTAGTAGTCCTTCCGTAGCTTTCTTTCGAGCGTGATGACCTCGTTGATCATCTTCGCGAAGTTCTGAAGAGTTCTCGTCTCCGAAATACCCAGCGTGATCGTATTTGAGATCTGGTAGATATTTCCGGCCGGCTGGCTCTTCTCGCCGTATACACCGCGGACCGTGTAGCCCGCTTTTGACAGGGAGTCCGTCAGTTTCTGCATCCTTCCGATGCTGGTGACTACCGGAAGATGGACCATCACGGAAGCTCGAAGTCCGGTACCCGTATTACTCGGATATGCGGTCAGGAATCCGTACTTTTCGGAAAACGCGACCGGAAGTTCTTTTTCCAGATAGACCGCGAGTTCCTCGGCTTCTTTGTATGTGTTTTCGAGCGCGAATCCCGGTGCCATGACCTGGATACGGATGTGGTCTTCTTCGTTGACCATAACGCTGATGTTCTCGTCCTGCGAGATGAAAACGCTCTGTCCTTCAAGGCCCTTGGCCAGTTCTTCCGAGATCAGGTGCTTTTCGATCAGTGCGCGTCTGTCCGTCTGCGGCAGCGGCGCGATATCCATTCTCATCAGATTGTTCTTCGAATACTTAAGAAGTTTTTCCGAGATGAGATCGAGTGCTTTCTTTCTCGTCTCGTCATTCATCTTATTCGGGAACGGCATGCCTTCCAAGTTTCTCGCCAGTCGGATCCTGCTGGAGAGGACGATGTCGCTGTCATTTCCTGCTTCTAAATACCAGCTCATTTCTTGTCCTCCTCTCCCTTTAATGCCTGGATCTCATCACGAAGTTTCGCCGCTTCGATGTAGTTTTCTTCCTGCACGGCTTTCTTGAGGAGCCTCTCTTTTTCAAGGATCGTCAGGTGCTTCGCCTTCTCTTCGTCCGGCAGTTCGTCAGCCTTGGTCTCGACCTGCGTAAATACCGGAACCTCTTCTTCAGGATCCTCATTCACCTTCGAAGTATCCGAGACCCCCGGCTTTCTTCCGACGTGCTTCGAACCCATCTGGGTACGAAGGAACAGCGGATCGATCGACTGTGAAAATACCTTATAGCAATCCGGACATCCGAGGAATCCGCTCTTCGTGAACTGACCCTGCGTAATGCCGCATGTCGGGCAGGTCACCGAATCGTCCTCATCGACCATGCCTTCGAGGCCGAGTCCGAATGGTGTTTCAAAAGCACTGGCAAACATATCCAGCGGGTTGGTCAGGGCATCGAGCCCCAGCCTTCCGAGTCCCGCGCCCATCGGGTTTCCCGACGCGCCACCGAAAAGTCCTCCGCCAAGGAGGTTCCCCGGCATCGCGATCCCGAGTTCTCTGGCGCACTCATCGCAAAGCATGAGCATCTGCGGTGCTTTTCCCGTCGTCTGCTTCATGATCTTTACATTCGCTTCTCTTTCCTTACAACGTTGACATTTCATATTATGTTCCTTACCTTAACGACCGGTTCTCCTTTCCGGTACTCATCCTTTCCTTCGTATTTTCCTGCTCCCGATTCCTACTTCGTGATCAGGCTTATCAGCATATTTTTAAAGATGTCCATTCGGACCGAGGCTTTCTTATCCGAATCGATCCCCGACAAAGCCTTATCCGAGATCGCCGCCTTGATCAGTCTTGCGGTCTTCTCATCCATGACCCCATAGTCCATGAAGTTCAGAAGGAAGATCTCCGCCTCCTGCTGCGAGATCGTATCTCCCAGGGAGTTGACGCTGTGCATCAGGTAACTTGATGCCGGCATACGCTGGACTCTGGAGATACGGATCTGTCCGCCGCCGCCTCTTCGGCTCTCCACGATGTAGCCCTGGCCGTTCGTAAATCTCGTGGAAATGACGTACGTGATCTGGGACGGCACACAGTTCACACGCTCAGCCAGATCACTTCTGTTGATTACCGCTGCACCGTTATTCTCGTCAAGCATTTCCTTGATCATCATCTCGATCACATCGACTAATCTTGCCATACCCTCTCATCTCCTTATATATTCTGAAGTTCCCGGCCTCTTCGGTATCACCCGCTCAGCCCGGAAACTCTCTCGTCTTCATCACTATTTTGTCTTTTGACATTTGACTTTGACTTTCTTTGACTAATTTCATTATACAACGTCCTTTTCATAAGTCAACACCCTTTTTTCGAAAGATCTTTCACAAACAAAAAAGCGTAAAAAGAATCCCTCAGGCGGCGAGTTTTGCTTTAGCAAACTGTATGAGCCGCAAGAGGGATATCTTTTTACTCTTAACTTTTGATCGTGAAATATCTTACTTCTTCAGTACATTATTCCACAGCCAGATCAGTGCGCAGGCACCGATGACCGACAGGATAAAGGATCCGATATTGCTCGTCGCGCCCAGTCCGAGAAGACCGAAGATAACACCTGCAACGATACCGCCAACAACACCAAGAATGATGTTCATGATCAGGGTTGAGTTGACTTTCATGATCTTACTTGCGCAAAAACCTGCAAGACCACCCACGATAATACCGATAATCAAACTTACTAACATACTATTCTCCTCCTCAAGATGTTTTCAGATGTATTTAGTATAGCACGCTTCCTTTAATCTGACTTAAAAGATTACTTTGTAAAAAGCACCTGCCCGGGAAACAAAAAAGGAGCGCCATTCTTGGCGCTCCTTTGAGTTTCAACCATTATCCTTTATCCGATAAATCTACGATAAGTCAGGATCTTACCCATATCGAGGCTTCCGTATACTACGGCGTCCTTACTCGAGGATGCGTGGATGACCTGGCTGTTACCGGCATAGATGGCAACGTGATCGGCTTTACCGTCATTACCCTTGAGGTCATATACGATTACGTCTCCGAGTCGAAGATCCGAACGGGATACTTCGCTGCCGCGCGTCTTGATCGAGTTCGATTGATGCGGGACCGACAGTCCGACCTGACGGTAGCAGTATACGACCAGACCGGAGCAGTCTACACCGTTTTTCGACTCACCGCACCATACATAGTCAACACCAAGCATGGATTTTGCGATGTTTACGATACTCTCGCCGTTTACACCAGTGATCTTCGGTGGCGGATTGTTATTCGTGCTTCCGCTCTTACCGCTCTTGCCACCGCTCTTCGGCTTCGGTGTCGGCTTTGGTGTCGGTGTCGGCGGTGGTTTCTGCGTCGTGTAGGACTTATAAACGTAACCTTCTGTTCCGTCGTCCAAAGTAACACGATACCACTGGTCGTTCGCAACACCGGTACAGTGCAGGCGCGTCCAGCGCTTCATCTCTTTAATGACTTCACAGTTCGTGTTCGGCTCGGAACGGAGCTTAAGTCCGCTGGCGTCTACCCAAACGGTTCTGTCGATCGAGTTAAATACCATCTCTACGGAGAGGGAGTTTGTAAGAACGTATCCCTCCGCGCCGGATTCCAAGCGGATCAGCGACCATGTGTCACCTTTCGCGATACGTGTGACCTGAGTAGATCTTGCGACCGAAGCGACCGTGATGGAGTCCATGTTCGGTTCCTGCTTGAGGATGGTATCTGTCGTCTTGATATAGAATACTTCGTCAGTCGGAATAAAAGCGGTGGTATCGAGAAGTTCGATCGGAAGATCGGAGGAGTCATAGGTCTGCACGATCTGTGCCGTCAGAACGCCCGCGTACTTCTTCTCGATCTGTTCACTGTTATCGATATAAGACTCGCTGACCGCAGTCTCACCTTCACCGACCTCGATGAGCGCAAGACCTGTTTCCGGGTCGATCGTCTGGATCGGCATAAATCCCTCTTCCGGCTCATCCGGCTCTTCGCCGCCTTCACCTGTCGGATCCGTAAGGCTCGGATCGATCGAAGGATCTGTATTTCCCGTGGGATCAGCTGTCGGGTCTGTCGTCGGATCTGTTGAGTCCGGATCCCCTGTCGGGTCCGTCACATCCGTGCCGCCCGGAACGAGCGCCCAGTCCTCGACATAAACTTCTTCCTGGTCATTATAGGGATAAGCTGCCGCATACGCACGGCCGACAATAACTCCCGGAGGTGTACTTTCGCGCAGGCCGACAGGAATCATCAGCACCGGGAATGTAATCATGGTACAAATCGCGATGATGACAACAGATAGTCTTCTGTCTCTGCTCTTTTTATGCTGCCGCATCTGACACCTTTCCGTCGTTTTCTGCTCCAAAAGCACCTGTCTTTCGGGGCTTTATCTTCTGTTCGCGCATAGAACTGCCCGATATTAAGGCATTCTCTGTTACTTTGTATTTTACTATCGGTCAATATCCAACACAACAAATGTGACGTTTCGCTTATTTTACAATCCTGTTTCCGAAGATAAAAAAGGACTGCCCCACTTTTGTGAGGCAGTCCGAAAACTTTTCAGTTCAGTTGAGAGTTATCAAACTTCGCTTGTCGCCGGGATCGTGCTCGGAATAACTACCGGATCCTTGCCGAGAAGTTCATTGTTCTCAGGCAGTACAGGAACTGCTGTGAGATTGCGGTAACGCGGCATACCGGTACCTGCCGGGATGAGCTTACCGATGATAACGTTCTCCTTAAGACCATAGAGCGGGTCGATCTTACCCTTAACTGCTGCGTCTGTAAGAACACGTGTCGTCTCCTGGAAGGAAGCAGCGGAGAGGAAGGAATCTGTAGCAAGAGAAGCCTTGGTGATACCGAGAAGAACTCTCTTACCCTTAGCCGGCTCTTTGCCTTCTGCCTCTGCCTTGGTGTTCGCGTCTTCGAAATCGAACATGTCGACTGTGGAACCGGTCATGAGATCTGTCTCACCCGGATCGTCGATACGAACCTTACGCATCATCTGACGTGTGATAACTTCGATGTGCTTGTCGTTGATGGTAACACCACCGCTCTTATATACGCCGATAACTTCGCTTACGATGTACTTCTGTACACCACGAACGCCCTTGATCTTCATGATCTCCTGCGGGCTTACCGTACCGTCTGTGAGGAGGTCGCCTGCCTCTACGAACTCGCCGTCCTTGACCTTGATGGTCGCGGAGTAAGGAATCGCGTAGTGCTTCTCTTCGATAACGATCTCGCTGTCCGGATTCGGGTTCTCTGTGATCGCTTCACCTTCCGGTGTGGACGGTGTAACGATGATGACCTTCTTATGCTTCGCGTCTTCGGTGATCTTTACGATACCGTCGATCTCGGAGATGATCGCCTGGCCCTTCGGCTTTCTTGCCTCGAAGAGCTCCTCAACACGCGGGAGACCCTGTGTGATGTCATCGCCGGAAGCGATACCACCGGTGTGGAACGTTCTCATTGTAAGCTGTGTACCAGGCTCACCGATGGACTGAGCAGCCATGATACCGACTGCCTCACCGCCGATGGTCGGCTGGCCGGAAGCAAGGTTGATACCGTAGCACTTGCTGCAGACACCATGACGTGCGCGGCAGTCAAATACGGAACGGATCTTAACCTTCTCGTAACCGCACTCTTCGATCTTCTTGGCAATATCTGCCGTGATCAGTTCGTTTCTGGCAACGAGGAGCTTCTTCTTATTCTTCAGGTCGTAGATGTCTTCAGCAGCGTAACGGCCTGTGAGACGATCGCTCAGAGACTTAACAACGTCTTTCTTTGTACCAGCGACCTTAGCGATCTCCTTGACCCATGTAAAGTCATCTGTACCGCAGTCTTCCTCAGTAACGATAACGTCCTGAGCAACGTCTACGAGACGACGTGTGAGGTAACCGGAGTCAGCCGTCTTAAGAGCCGTATCGGAAAGCGCCTTACGGGCACCGTGAGAACTGATGAAGAACTCGAGTACGTTCATACCTTCACGGAGGTTGGACTTGATCGGGATTTCAATGGTCTTACCGGATGTATCCGCCATGTTACCACGCATTCCGGCGAGCTGCTTGATCTGCTGCGAGGAACCACGGGCTCCGGAGTCAGCCATCATCTTGATCGGGTTGTACTCACCGAGAGAATCGATAAGTGCTTTTGTGATCGCGTCTGTAGTAGAAGACCAGATCTTAACGACGGATGTATAACGACCGTCCTCATCGAGAAGACCTCTCTTGTACATCTTGTTGACGTACTCAACCTTCTCCTCAGCTTCGTGAACCATCTTCTCCTTAACATCCGGCACGATCATGTCCTCGATACCGATGGAAATACCACCGCGTGTGGAGTACTTATAACCCATAGCCTTGATGTTGTCGAGGAGCTTGGATGTAGCGCCGATACCATGGATACGGATGGAACGGGAGATTACGTCAGCGAGCTGCTTCTTACCTACTACGAAGTCGCACTCGAGAACGAGCTCGTTGCCTTCCTTCGTACGATCTACATAACCGAGGTCCTGCGGGATGATCTCATTGAAGATGAAACGTCCGAGTGTGGACTTAACGATTCTTGTCATCGGCGCGCCGTTGAATTCACGGGTAACGCGGATGGAGATCGGAGCATGGAGCTCGAGGTGATGATCGCCGTAAGCCATGATCGCTTCGTCAACGGAAGAGAATACCATTCCTTCACCCTTTTCGCCCGGCTTGGTGATCGTCAGATAATAGCATCCGAGGATCATATCCTGTGTCGGAACGGTTACCGGGTTACCATCCTGAGGCTTCAGGAGGTTGTTGGTGGACAGCATGAGGAATCTTGCCTCAGCCTGTGCCTCTGCAGAAAGCGGTACGTGTACAGCCATCTGGTCACCGTCGAAGTCGGCGTTGAACGCGGTACAAACGAGCGGGTGGAGCTTAATCGCACGACCTTCTACAAGTACCGGCTCGAATGCCTGGATACCGAGTCTGTGGAGCGTAGGAGCACGGTTGAGCATAACCGGATGGTCCTTGATAACGTCTTCGAGGATATCCCAAACGATATCGGAAGCACGCTCTACCATACGCTTAGCTGTCTTGATGTGCTGCGCGTGTCCTTCGAGGACAAGACGCTTCATTACGAAAGGCTTGAAGAGCTCGAGAGCCATCTCCTTCGGGAGACCGCACTGGTGCATCTTCAGTTCAGGTCCTACAACGATAACGGAACGACCGGAATAGTCAACACGCTTACCGAGGAGGTTCTGACGGAAACGACCCTGCTTACCTTTGAGCATGTCGGACAGGGACTTGAGAGCTCTGGAAGAAGCACCCGTTACCGGACGACCACGACGGCCGTTGTCGATCAGGGCGTCAACTGCTTCCTGAAGCATTCTCTTCTCGTTTCTTACGATGATCTCAGGAGCACCCAGCTGGAGGAGCTTGCTGAGACGGTTATTTCTGTTGATAACACGACGATAGAGATCGTTGAGGTCAGATGTCGCAAAACGACCACCGTCGAGCTGAACCATAGGACGCAGTTCCGGCGGAAGTACCGGGATAACATCCAGGATCATCCATTCCGGCTTGTTTCCGGACTTCTTGAAGGACTCGAGTACCTCGAGTCTCTTGATGATACGAGCCTTCTTCTGGCCTGTAGCGGACTGGTAATCCTCGTGCAGCTGAGCTGTCAGAGCTTCGATATCCAGTTCCTGGAGCAGGAGCTTAACAGCCTCTGCACCCATCATAGCCTTGAAAGCGGACTTACCGTACTTTTCAACGTTCTCCTGATACTCGGTCTCGTCGATGATCGCGCACTTGGCAAGGCCTGTCGTGCCCGGATCAACTACGATGTAAGCACCAAAGTAGAGAACTCTCTCGAGCTGCTTCGGGGAAACGTCCAGGAGCAGGCTCATACGGGAAGGTGTACCTCTGAAATACCAGATGTGGGATACCGGAGCAGCCAGCTCGATATGGCCGAGACGCTCACGACGTACCTTGGAACGTGTAACTTCAACGCCGCAACGGTCGCAGATGATACCCTTATAACGGATCTTCTTGTACTTACCGCAGTGGCACTCCCAGTCCTTGGAAGGTCCGAAGATCTTTTCGCAGAAAAGGCCGTCACGCTCCGGCTTGAGCGTACGATAATTGATCGTTTCCGGCTTTTTTACCTCACCGTGGGACCAGCTCTTGATGGTCTCCGGAGAAGCCAGGCGAATGCCGATCGATTCGAAATGATTCATTTCAAACATATATTGCTATCTCCTTCCCTACTCACATATCTTCATTTTCCATGGAAGCGAGATCGTCCATGCTCGGTTCTTCATCTTCCGGAGAATCGTCGATCAACTCGCCGTCTTCACCGACCTCAGAGAAACCTGCGGCACCCATCTCACTCTCTGCCAGCGAATCGAACTTCATGAGAAGTTCCGGATCCGGAGACGGCAGATTCTCTTCTTCATCAGCAGCATCCTTGAGCTTGTACTCTTCGTCGCCGGAGTAGATGCGAACATCCAGAGCCAGGGACTGAAGCTCACGAACGAGTACCTTAAAGGATTCCGGAATACCGGCCTCAGGTACGCTCTGACCCTTAACGATCGCCTCATATGTCTTCGTACGTCCGGTGATATCGTCCGACTTGACTGTGAGGATCTCCTGCAGGGTATGTGCTGCGCCGTATGCCTCGAGGGCCCAAACTTCCATCTCACCGAAACGCTGACCACCGAACTGGGCTTTACCGCCGAGAGGCTGCTGCGTAACGAGGGAGTATGGTCCGATCGAACGGGCGTGGATCTTATCGTCAACGAGGTGGTGGAGCTTGAGGTAATACATAACACCAACGGTGATACGGTTCTCGAAAGGCTCACCTGTACGTCCATCGTAAAGGATCGTCTTACCGTCTTCATCGATTCCGGCAAGCTGGAATGCCTTGATGATGTCGCTCTCGTTAGCACCGTCGAATACCGGTGTAGCTACCTTCCAGTTGAGTGCACGGGCAGCACGGCCGAGGTGAACCTCGAGGAGCTGACCGATGTTCATACGGGACGGAACGCCGAGAGGATTGAGTACGATGTCAAGCGGTGTACCATCCGGCAGGAACGGCATATCCTCTTCCGGCAGGATTCTGGAAACAACACCCTTGTTACCGTGACGACCGGCCATCTTATCACCGACGGAGAGCTTTCTCTTCTGTGCGATGTAAACACGAACCAGTTTATTCACGCTGCCCTTAAGGACATTCTCGTCTTCCTTCGTAAAGGTCTTAACGTCAACAACGATACCGGACTCACCGTGCGGAACACGTACGGATGTGTCACGGACCTCACGGATCTTCTCACCGAAGATCGCGCGGTACAGTCTCTCTTCAGGTGTAAGCTCAGTTTCACCCTTCGGAGTAACCTTACCAACGAGGATATCGCCCGCACGGACCTCGGCACCGATACGGATAACACCGTTCTCGTCGAGTTCTTTCAGAGCGTCGTCGGAAACGTTCGGGATCTCACGTGTGATCTCCTCGGCACCGAGCTTGGTGTCACGAGCTTCACACTCATATTCTTCAATGTGGATGGATGTATAAACATCATCACGTACCATACGCTCGTTGATAAGAACGGCGTCCTCGTAGTTGTAACCTTCCCAGGTCATAAAGCCGATGAGTACGTTCTTACCGAGAGCAAGCTCACCGTTCTCAGTGGAAGGACCGTCAGCGATAACGTCGCCCTTCTTGACCTCTTCACCCATTCTTACGATCGGGCGCTGGTTGATGCAGGTGCTCTGGTTGGATCTCTGATACTTAGTAAGGTTATATTCATGCTCCTTACCGTCAGAGGATGTAACTACAATCTTGTCAGCGGAAACGAATGTTACCTGACCGTCTTCCTTAGCTACCTTACATACACCGGAGTCCTTAGCGGCACGATACTCCATACCGGTACCGATGATCGGTGCTTCCGGCTTGATGAGCGGTACTGCCTGACGCTGCATGTTGGAACCCATGAGAGCACGGTTAGCGTCGTCGTTTCCGAGGAACGGAATAAGCGATGTAGCAACGGATACGAGCTGCTTAGGAGATACGTCCATGTAATCGACACCGGACGGATCAACCTCGATGAACTGGTCGAGGTGACGGCAGACGACCTTCTTGCTGATAAAATGGCCGTTCTCGTCGATCGGCTCATTTGCCTGTGCGATGTTGTAGTTATCTTCCTTATCCGCTGTCATGTAAACAACTTCGTTAGTAACTACGCCATTCTCCTTATCGTATACACGGTAAGGTGTCTCAACAAAACCATAGTGGTTGACCTTGGCGTATGTAGCCAGGGAGTTGATAAGACCGATGTTCGGACCTTCAGGTGTCTCGATCGGGCACATACGGCCGTAGTGAGAGGAGTGAACGTCACGGACTTCGAAGTTAGCACGGTCACGGGAAAGACCGCCAGGACCGAGTGCGGACAGACGGCGCTTATGAGTAAGCTCTGCCAGCGGGTTCGGCTGATCCATGAACTGGGACAGCTGGGAAGAACCGAAGAACTCCTTAACTGCTGCGCTTACCGGACGTGTATTTACGAGCTGGTTCGGATGAGTCGGCTCTTCGTCGGAAGCTGCGTTCATGCGCTCACGGATGTTTCTTTCCATACGGGAGAAACCGATACGGATCTGGTTCTGGAGGAGTTCACCAACAGAACGGATACGACGGTTACCGAGGTGGTCGATGTTATCTCTAACGCCGACACCATACTGCAGACCGAGCAGGTAGCTGACGGAAGCAACGATATCCTCGAATACGAGGTGCTTCGGCATGAGCTCTGTGACCTGAGCACGGAGAGCTTCCATGAGTTTTTCAGCATACTCGCTCTTCTTTGCTGTAGAACGAACCTCAGCGATGATGCCGCGGAGGATCTTTGTACGAACCATTTCGTTAACAGGGGTCTCGTTGATATCGAAGCCCTTGAGTTCCTTAGCAGAGAAGCTGCTGCGGATGAACTTGTCAGCGTCTACACGGGCATTACCGATGACCTTGAACGGCTGATCGGAGATTCTGTCCGTATCACCGATCTTAGTGATCGGATATACATATACTTCATTAATACCGGCATCCTGGATCTCCCAAGCCTTGTCGGAGGTGATGATCTCACCGGCCTTGAGGAGCAATTCACCGTCGTCGGTAACGATATCGGAAACTGCCTTGTGACCCTTGATACGGGAAGCGAGGGACAGCTTCTTATTCAACTTATAAATACCTACGCGCGCAAGGTCATATCTCTTCGGATCGAAGAACATGCCGTTGAGGAGAGATTCCGCACCTTCGAGAGATGTCGGCTCACCCGGACGGAGCTTGTGGTAGAGCTCGGCAAGACCTTCCTCACGGGAGTGGGAAGTATCTTTTGCGATCGTATCCGTAAGGAACTTCTCGTCGCCGAAAAGATCGATGAGCTCTTCGTTTGTGCCGATACCCAGAGAACGCAGGAAAACGGTCAGCGGGAACTTTCTTGCACGGTCAACACGGACGTAGATAACGCCGTTTGCGTCTGTTTCATATTCCAGCCAGGCACCACGGTTCGGGATGACCTGAGAGGTATAAAGATAAGCATCGGATTTATCGTGGATGACGTCAAAATACGCACCCGGGGAACGGACAAGCTGGCTGATGATAACACGCTCAGCACCGTTGATGATAAATGTACCGTGTTCGGTCATGATCGGGAAATCACCGATGAAGACATCCTGGTCTTCCACCTTACCGGTACGTTTATTCAAAAGGCGAACTTTAACTTTGAGCGGAGCTGCGAAATTGCAGTCTTTTTCTTTACACTGCTCAATTGTGTTTGCCGGGTTATCGATATCGAATTCCTTGCCAACGAAGGATAATTCCATATCGCCCGAAAAGTCCTTGATCGGAGATACTTCTTCGAGTACTTCCATAAGGCCCTCGTCGAGGAACCATTTATAGGAATTCTTCTGTACTTCAATAAGATCCGGGACTTCGATGACTTCGTCGATATGAGAATAGGACATTCTCTCTGCTCTTCCCTGCTTGATGGGACGCACCATTACACATCACCTCTCGACTTCGTAAACTACTTTGTTTACGTGTACGCAAAAAAGATCGCGTACCTTCCTATACACTCCAAAAGCAGGCTTTGCAAGCTCCGCCGTGCTTTTACGTCAAAATGGGTAAAGTACCCCTACCCATTGTAACGCAGTATAGAATGATACCACGATCTTTTTCTAGTGTCAATGCAAATTTTCTTTATCGCAAAAGATTTTCTATTACGTAAAGAAATCGATCAGACCGTTGTTTACTACCGTCGAATAGGATGTGTCACCGATCAGTCCATTGTACCAGTCGTTATACTTCTCGGTGATCATATCTGTGCGGATGTCGTTCTGGTAACCCGGGATGACATCGATGTAGTAGAAGATCTTAACAGAGCTTGCGCAGTCGATGATGATCATGTCGCCGCGCTTTCTGTCTGCGCTGTAGAGCCACTCGATGAGCTTAGCGTCCTCTTCCGGAAGTACCGGATCAGCGCCTTCCTCAAGGATCGTCGGCTTGAAGTAGTTGGTGTTGTCCTGTCTGATGCCGTACATCATACCACCGTTCATATATGTAGAAGAGTCTGTAGAATGCTCTTTTACAGCAGCGATGAACTCGTCCTCGGAAGTAATGCCGGCCATGATCTCTTCTGCCTGCTTGTGATACTTCTCGAAAGAAGCCTTCTTGTCGTCCGGTGTCTTGGAAAGATCCTGCATGAGATCGTCATTCAGCTGGAGGAAACGGAGCTGAGCTGTCGGCTCCTCGTCGATGTACTTCTTCTCGAAAAGCACTGCGAACGCGCCCTGCTGCTCGCTGTCCTGGAATACCATGCTGGTGTTTTCCTTGGTTCCGTCCGCGAAGCAGAGCTCTGCGAACTCCTCGTTGTACTGCTTTACCTGCTCCTTGGTAAGATCCTTGACTGTTGTCGGATCTTCGCCGTTGACCATACGGTTTCTGTATTCCTCTGTGCAGAACATCTTGACCTTGGTCTGGAACTCGACTGCGTTTACGCAGTTATCAGCGATCTGGTGAGCCTTCTTTTCAGCTTCTTCCAGAGCCTTTGTCTTTTCATCGCCCAATGTATCCGCGGTAAGGTTTGCGCTGATGAAGTAGACCTGGATCTGAACTCTCTCGTAAGAAGAAGGATCCTCGTTGTACTTCGCCATGATCTCATCCTGTGTCGGAGCGCACTTAACGAGCTTGTAGTAAGCCGTGTACTCATCGATCAGTGCTTTTCTCTGCATGATCTTACGGTATGTTCCGACCGTCATGCCCGGGCCGTATGTGCTCTGCAGATACTGGTCCAGTGTCATGTTCGTGCCACGGATCGTGTTATAGTATTCCGTCATGGAACGCATATCGTCGACCATGACCTCTGCATATCTCTTGGCAGCTCTGGAATCAAAGCCGTCGTCGGAAGCAGCCTTAGCCAGGATGTATTCCTGCTGGACATTGTTTGCCGCAGTCTCCCAAATTCTCTGACGATATGTCTGACCGGATGTCGTGTCGACAACCAGATCGAGGTCAGTCTCGTAATCGATGATGCCGCTGTTGATCATCTGACTGTACGCCAGAGCGTAGTAGTAGTTCATCTCTACGATCGGGACGTTTCTGACCGTCTTCTCTTTGCCGTCAACCGTGTGCTTGATCGAAGCGCCCGGCAGGACTTTCGCCCAGAAACCCGTGATATGAGCAAAATACAAGAAGCAGGTAAGAACGAGCGCGATCACAACGAGGATCACGATGATCTTATTCTTCTTGGAAGTTTTCATATGTTTCTTGGTCTTTGCTTTCCCTGACCTATCCTTATTAGACATAATTATGCCCTTCCTTTTTCTATTCTTATAAAATATCAGCACGCCCCATTATAATTCGCAAGTCCCGATAATGCAAGAAAAGATTAAAAGCGCCCCGATTTTTCCCTCGGGACGCCTTTTTTTCTTCTAGAAAAGCACTTTTCGCCGTTAACCGATATCAATGCCTTCGAAGCATCCTTCAACGAGCGTGTTCAGAAGATCGTTATTCGGTCCCGCCGCCTCGAAAAGCACCTCGAAGAAGCGGTCCGCGGTCGAATTGGTAAATGCGTTCCTTCTGACATATTCACGGATGATGCCGTGGAACTGCTCTCTTCCGAGGATCTCTTCCATCTGGTAAAGCGCCATCTTGCCGTATTCGTACGCCGCGTTGATATAGGCATATTCACTGGAAAATGAATAGAAGGATCTGTTGATCGGGCAAATGTCCTGTGACTTCAGGAAGTCCTGCTGGTTCTTATCCGTCAGATCCATCATACGCCTCGAATAGTAGCCCGGTTCTTTATCGATACCGAGATACTCGTAATACACGAGTTCCGTATATGACGCGAAGGATTCGTCCAGCCACGGTTCCAGACCGGAATTGCTTCCGACGATACCCATGAACCACTGGTGTCCGATCTCATGTGCCACAACGACCGAAATAAGTTCGTATGGGATATCTTCAGCTGTGTTCGATGAACAGTAGAAGCTGTCTGCGGTAATGATGACCAGGTTCGGATATTCCATGCCTCCGGCATCGATCGGCGCGAGGATGACATCCAGTTCCGGATACGGGTATTTTCCGAACGCTTCGTTAAACGCGGCGAGCGAATCCTGCGAAGCCTTAAGGCAGGCCTTCGCGCATTCGTCTATCTCTCTGGACGCCGGGTGCGCCTTGTCATAGACGACATTGATATGCGTCCCGTCATAATCGCCTTCGATCTTTTCAAAGCCCTTGCTCGCACTGAACACGAAATCACGGACATTCGGCGCGTCGAACTTATAGACCGTCTTTCCGTCTTTTGTATCCGAGGAGACTTCCGTTCCCGTGGAAAGCACCATGTATTCTTCCGGTGCCGTAAGTGTTACGTCGTACTGGGAAACTTCCGAGAAGAAGCATTCACCCATGTTGTAGAACGCCTCGTGCGACCATCCGTCAGCCGTATATTCGGCAAGGATCGGGTAGAAATTCGTGACGTTAAACACGTCGTCTTTTACGCCATACCGGTCGGCAAGTGTCGGGATCGTGGCCATGAAATCATAAGAAAGCGTCATCTTCTCCTGCGGAGCAAGCGGCGAAGAAAGCGGGACCCATACGACAGATATATCGGCAACATCGCGCTTGTAATCGATCTTTTCTCCGGAACGGCTGTCCGTGATGTTGTTGATCTCGGTCTGTGCGCCGTATGTATGTGTATTCGACGACACTGCCAGACCGCTTCCTTCTTCAAAAAGACTGGAGTAGTCGCGGAAACAGAGCTTTTCCCACGTGTCGCCCGTGTAGTTGAAAAGTTCGATATCGACATGTCCGCCGACCGTGTTCTTCTCTGTATCCAAAGTCAGATCCATGGTGTAGCGGAAAGTTTCCGCCGTCGGAAAATCGATCGCGCAGTTTTCCTCCGGGACCGTGATCAGAAGATCCGGGTAATCCGAGGAGGACTCGGATGGTTCTTCCGTGGTTTCAGTTGTGGTATCTGTCGGCACCAAAGATCTCTTGGTCGTTTCCGATTCTTCGACCTTAGTGGTCTTCTTCGTCTTTCTCTTCTTTCTCGTTTCTTTTGTTTTTTTCGAGCAGGCGGCAAGCGGGACGATCAATGACGCCGCAAGCACCAACGCCGTTATCTTCACATTCTTTTTCATCTGAAAACTCCTTTTCCCTTTTCCTTGGAAATATTCCTTTTTAACCAACTTAAATTATAAAAGGAAAATCCCTTATTGCGATAAGGGATTTGTCACTTTTCCTTTATTCTGTTTTACCTGTCTTCTCACATGAAGAAGCAAAGAGCGATCACGTGGCAGATCGCGCCGAAATCTACCAGCAGGTGGAAGATCATGTGCGCGAACTTAAAGCGCATGAAGAAAAGGATGACGCTTGTCGTGTAGCAGATACCGCCCGCGAGGATCAGCCAGAAAGTTACCGGATTTGCCTGTTCGTAAAGGATCGGGAAGCAAAGCACGATCATCCAGCCCATCAGAAGATAAAGAAGGGCGGAGAAAATATACGAGATCAATGACTTGGAAAAAGCGATCGCCTTAAGGAGCGTTCCCGCGATAACGACGAGCCACTGGGCGACGCAAAGACCGATACCCCATTTCCCGCCGATGATCGTCAGGCAGATCGGCGTATACGCGCCGGCGATAGCGTAGAAGATCATGATGTGGTCGAGACGATTAAAGACTTCCTTCTGCTTTGTACCGTGCATCATGGTGTGGTCGATCGTCGACATCAGGAACATCAGGAATGTGCCGATGCAGAAGATCGAGACCGCGACCGAATCCAGGATAGCGTTTCCGCTTCTTGCCTGAAGATACGCATGGACAGAAGCGAACGGCAGGATACACAGCATGAAGAGCGCCATGACACCATGTGTCGTCGCGTTACCGATCTCTTCTCCGAAAGTCTCTTCGGTCTTTACCTTCTTTGCAGATTCTTCATCCGACCATGTCAGGTCAGCAAGACCCTCTTCAAGCGGATCGACAACGGCTTCCGCGTCTTTCGTCTCCTTATGTGATTTCGAACCCTCCAGCCATACCCGCCAGAATGCTTTGTTCGTTGACATGTTATCTTCCTCCTGTTACTCAGTTCCTATCTTCTTTTCGTTATACTTTTGCGACGATCCGGTCAGTCCAGATCATTGTCGCCGAAAACATCTATCTTCTCTGCCTCACCGTGCACATCCGGGAAATCAAGGTGCTCGTCATCCTTCTTCTCGTCGCTCGGTGCTTTTGCCTCGGATTTGATTTCCTCGGCAGGCATGTCCCCGGCCGGTGCTTTTTCCGAGGAAACGGGGATCTCGTCCTCTTTCGTAATATCCGGTGCCGATGTCGGCGCGTGAGCCGCCAGAGCGATCACCTGTGTGTCCTCCTTTGAGGTCGGCGCGTGAGCCGCCAATGCGATCACCTGCGTTTCCTCCGTTGCTTTTGACGTAGGAGCGTGGGCAGCGAGCGGGATCACCGCGGTCGCGTCTCCTTCCGGAAGCTTGGCCGGATCCTCCGACGAAAGGACATTGGTCACAGTCTGCGCGTTATCCTGCGGCTTGACCGGGAAAGTCTCTTTTTCGATCTCGGCCTTTTCATTCAGAACGATCGTGCCCAGCGGCGATGGTGCTTCTTCCGGAACATCGAAAGCCATGACCGGCGTTCTGGTCTCACTCGTCTTTCGGAAATGGTTGAAATCGTGGATCTGCTTCTTTTCCTTCACATAAGCGTCGTGGTAGAAAACGACGATCCTTGAACATACATATCCGATCAACGCGACCGGAAGGATCATGTACGGGAGCTTTTCGGCCGTCTTTTCGGACACCGTTCCGAGAAGGCCGGTAAACGGGGCATGCGTCAGTTCATGGATGCGGCAAAGGAGCATCGAGAAGAAAGAGTCCAGAAGGCTCTTGCCGTTCTTGGCGATCCGCGCGTCGATCTTCGGAAGGAACCACTTCGGCATATATGCCAGGAGCCCGAACGCGCAGATACCGAGCATGACCCAGACCTTTTTCTTCCAGCACGCCCAGATGATGGTCAATACCAGTCCCAGAATGAAGCAGACGCTCATGAGTCTTTCCACAAGGGAAATGTCGCGCGGCACGTTCACGTTGTAGCAGAAGTATGCCGGAAAAGAGAACAGGAAGAGCAGAGAAAGAAGGACTCCGCCGAGAAAAATATCCCCGATGATGTCGCGTTTCATCTTCGATTCTCCTTTCCGTAAAAGATTTCTCGTGTTCCTTCGGACATAATGACCCAGTTTCACACAGTAATGTATTATACCCCTTCCCCATTCCCTTGTCACTTGCCGACGTGCGTGATAAAATCGAAAAAAGCCTTTTTCTTACTGGTAAACTTATATTATTTTGACAGCGGGAAAAGCACTTTCTTAAAAGGCTATTTTGTTAGGGGGATCGTAATATGTCCTATTCCACTACCACAGCTGATGTCGTTATCGTCGGCACCGGCGCCGCAGGTCTTTTCTGCGCGCTTCATCTTCCGGAAAATCTTTCCATCTACATGATCACAAAGGATACTCTCGAGAACAGCGCTTCCTATCTCGCCCAGGGCGGTATCGCGGCGCTTAAGGACTCCGAGGATTACGAAGACTATTTCGAGGATACTCTCCGTGCAGGTCACTACGAGAACTCGAGAAAAGCGGTCGATACCATGATCCGTCAGTCTCCGGTCATCATCCGCGAGCTTCTCGACTATCACGTTAATTTCGATAAGAAGGGCGACGATCTCGACCTGACCAAGGAAGGCGGCCACTCCGCTTCCCGTATCCTCCACCACGAGGACATCACCGGCCAGGAGATCACCAGTAAGCTCCTTCAGAACGTTCGTGAAAAGAAGAACATCGATCTTCACGAGCACACCACCATGGTCGACCTGATCTGCGAAAAGAACGTCTGCAAGGGCATCATCACCAAAGACGCGGACGGCAACTTCCACGCCATCTTCGGTAAAGCCGTAGTACTCGCGACAGGCGGTATCGGCGGACTCTTTAAGCACAGTACCGCTTTCCGTCACATCACGGGCGACTCCCTCGCTATCGCGCTGAAGCACAACGTCCTTCTCAAGGACATCAACTATATCCAGATCCACCCGACATCCCTTTATTCCGAGAAGCCGGGAAGATCCTTCCTCATCTCCGAGGCAGTCAGAGGCGAAGGCGGCGTTCTTCGTAACAAGAACATGGAGCGTTTCACCGACGAGCTTCAGCCTCGTGACGTCGTTTCCGCGGCGATCAAAAAGCAGATGGAGATCGACGGCAGAGGCTTCGTATGGCTCGATGTCACACACCTCGATCCGGAACTCGTAAAGAGCCACTTCCCGAACATCCTCGAGCACTGCAAAGAGGAAGGCTACGATATCCTGAAGGAGCCATTCCCGGTAACACCTGCCCAGCACTACTTCATGGGCGGTATCGAGGTAGACCTCAAGGGCAGAACGTCCATGGACAACCTCTACGCGATCGGTGAGACATCCTGCACAGGCGTTCACGGTAAGAACCGTCTCGGCAGTAACTCTCTCCTCGAGAGCCTCGTATTCGCGAAGCGTTCCGCACAGAACATCGAAGAGACGATCCCGTACGAGCCGACAGAGACCGAAGAAGTAGATTTCAGCCAGTATGAAGGAAGAGATTTCGCGAAGGAATATCGTGAGATCGTACTTGAAGAGATCAAGAGAAGGGACAAAGATTTCTATGAACAATGGTGTACTTAATACGATCCTTTGGGACGACTATATCATGCGCGCTCTGCGCGAAGACATCACATCCGATGATGTCACCACACAGGCCATCATGCCGGAACCGTTCATGGTCACGGTCGACCTGATCTGCAAGCAGGACGGTGTCCTCTGCGGTATCGATGTTTTCACACGTGTCTTCGAAATGCTCTGCGACAACTCCTCTTTCCGCGCCAACTTCAAAGACGGCGACGAGATCCATAAGGGAGATGTCATCGGCGTTCTCGTCGGCGACGGCCGCGCAGTATTGAGCGGTGAAAGAACCGCTCTTAACTTCCTGCAGCGCATGAGCGGTATCGCTACCCTCACCCGATCCATGACCAAAGAGCTTGCGGGCTACGACACGAAGCTGCTCGACACCAGAAAGACCACTCCGAACATGCGTCCTTTCGAAAAGTACGCGGTACGTATCGGCGGCGGCACGAACCACCGCTATAACCTGTCCGACGGTGTCCTCATCAAGGACAATCACATCGGCGCCGCAGGCTCCATCGCCAAGGCGGTAGAAATGGCTCGCGCATATGCTCCGTTCGTAAGAAAGATCGAAGTCGAAGTCGAAAACCTCGAGATGCTTCAGGAAGCACTCGACGCCAAGGCCGACATCATCATGCTCGACAACATGACCGATGAGATGACCGCTCAGGCAGTCGCTATGGCTAAGGGCAAGGCAGAACTCGAAGCTTCCGGTAACATGAGTATCGAAAGACTCAAGGCACTCGCCGAGATCGGTGTTGACTACATCTCCTGCGGTGCGCTTACCCACTCTGCTCCGATCCTCGACTTCTCCATGAAGAACTTAAAGCCGATCGAGTAAGGATTACCGGCATGTCCAGAATTATCTTAGCAAGCAAATCACCCCGTCGTTTAGAGCTTCTCTCTATGACGGGGCTTTCTTTTGAAGTCATCACCTCGCACGTCGACGAAGATAAAGTCGAAGAGTCCGTTATGCGCAAATACAGAGACGGCGCGATCCGCGCGGATATGTATCAGATCGCCGAGGAAGTCGCCTGCGCGCAGGCAAGCGCCAAGGCTTCCGCCGTTCTGGAAAGCGTAGGAGATTCCGACGAAGAGACGATCGTGATCGGCTCCGATACCGTCGTCGTCACCGACGAGGAGATCCTCGGAAAACCGTGTGATGAAGAAGATGCAAGACGCATGCTGACAGTTCTTTCCGGGCGGACGCACCGCGTGTATACGGGTGTCGCGATTCTCTCCAAAGGCGGCAAGTCTGTCTCCCAAAGCCGCGTGTTCAGCTCTTTTGCCGACGTAAAGTTCCACGTGCTCGACGATCTTCAGAAAGAACTCATCGAGCGCTATATCGCCACGGGTTCGCCCATGGATAAAGCCGGCGCTTATGGGATCCAGGACGAGGGCGCGCTCCTGATCGACTCGATCAGCGGCGACTACTACGCCGTTGTGGGTCTCCCCGTCGCGCAGGTCAACAGAGAGCTTCGAAAGATCCTCGGATAAGATCAAATCGTCAATATCCGTCTTTTGATCCTATTTTCTGCTGATAGGAAGTTGTGGAATCATCTCAAGATAAGATCAAATCGCGAAAAATCGTGATTTAGTCTTATCCAGGTGGGGGTATCTGATAGGAAATCAGCCGTTTTCAAAAAGGAGAATCAGACTAAATCGCTGCTTTTCTCGAAAAAGTCTTATTTCTTACGACAAGAATTGCTTTCCCTTGCAAAAAATATAGGATCAAATTGCCAGAAAACGCAATTTGATCCTATTTGTTTTCCTCACATACCCCCTGGGGGTATATCTCGAAAGAAGCTGACAAGCTCCTGCTCGATTAAAAAATCACTCAAAAAGCGGTGTCGAGAAATATCTCTCGGCAGTATCCGGAAGGACGGTAACGACGGTCTTTCCTTTTCCGAGCTTCTTTGCCATGGCGATCGCCGCAGCGACATTGGAACCGGAAGAGATACCGCACATCAGGCCTTCCTTACGAGCCAGATCCTTCGCTGTTTCCAGAGCCGCTTCGTCAGATACGACATATACATCTTCGTAGATCTCGGTGTTGAGGTTCTCCGGGATCAATCCGTCGCCGATGCCCATCTGCAGGTGGGAACCGATGTTACCGCCGGCAAGGATCGCCGCGTTTTCCGGCTCGACTGCCCAGATCGTGATGCCCGGGTTCTGAGCTTTCAGAACTTCACCGATACCGGACAGGGTTCCGCCCGTGCCGATGCCTGCGCAGAATCCGTCGATCGGACCTGCGACCTGCTCTAAGATCTCGACGCCTGTGTGATGGCGGTGGACCATCGGGTTGGCGGGGTTCGTGAACTGCTGCGGAACAAATACGTTCGGATCTTCCGCGGCCATCTTTTCAGCAAGCTTCAGGCACTCGTCGATCGCTTTTCCGATATCGCCGTCATCGTGGATGAGCTTGACTTCCGCGCCGTAGTGCTCAACGAGGTAGCGGCGTTCGCATGAAACGGAGTCCGGCATGATGATGATCGTCTTATAGCCTCTGACAGCTCCGACCAGCGCAAGTCCGATACCCTGATTTCCGGATGTCGGCTCGACAATGATCGTATCTTTCGTGATCTTGCCGTCCTTTTCCGCCTGCTCGATCATGTTCAAAGCGGTTCTGGTCTTAATGGATCCGCCGACGTTTAAGCCTTCATATTTTACGAGGACACGTGCCGAATCCTCACCTACCATGCGGGAGGAGAGCTCGATCATCGGCGTATGTCCGACTGCTTCCAATACATTCTTATAAACCATTTTCTATCCTGCTTTCTAAGGGGAAACCCCAAAGAGTAATTACCCTATTGACCTTAGGTCGTGAGGGCAAATGCTCTACTATTTTATATCCCGATCGACCTTCGCGCAAGAAAAACACCGAAAACTATTGCAAAGTCTAGCTATCCGTGATATCTTTTTGTCATTGCGGCGAGTGCCGAAGCGGCAGTTTTTTCAAGGACTGCCTTATTGAGTGGGAAGTAAGAATTCCCTTAATGTTTATAAGTTGGTTACTTTATAACCAAAGGAAGCGCTTCGATCAGAGGTGTGAGGACGCGACCTGACTTGTGAATAATCAATAAGAGTGCGATGAGCTTTGGCACAGGACCTCTTCTTTTCCGGGCAAAGTAGCCTCGGTTCTTTTATTCTCAGGACAGGAAAAACGGGAAAGGATGGTTCATATGGCGCACGAAAAGCTCCGCCTTTATGGCTTTAACAATTTGACCAAATCCCTCAGTTTCAATATTTACGACGTATGCTACGCCAAGACCGCGCGTGAGCAGAAAGATTATATTGCGTACATTAACGAGCAGTATAACTCCGAACGTCTTACCAAGATCCTCACAAACCTCACCGAGATGATCGGCGCAAAAGTACTGAGTATTTCCAAGCAGGACTACGAACCGCAGGGCGCGTCTGTTACGCTGCTCATCGCGGAAGAGTCCATGATCCCGCACATGGAAGCAGAGACGGTCGTTGCTCACCTCGATAAGAGCCACGTTACCGTTCACACGTATCCGGAGTACCATCCGGACACCGCTATCGCGACTTTCCGCGTAGACATCGATGTCGCTACCTGCGGCGAGATCTCCCCGCTTTCTACTTTGGATTATCTGATCGGAAGCTTCGATTCCGATATCATCACGATGGACTATCGTGTCCGCGGATTTACGCGTGACGTATCCGGAAAGAAGATCTTCCGCGACAAGAACATCGTTTCGATTCAGAACTATATCGACAAGAAGACTCTTGAGCGCTATGACGCCATCGACATCAACGTCTATCAGGCAAACCTGTACCACACCAAGATGCTCATCAAGGATGTGGATCTGCAGAACTACCTGTTCAAGACCGATGTCTACGAGATCGCGCCGAAGACCCGACTGGAGATCACCAACAATCTCCGCAAGGAAATGATCGAGATCTTCTCCGGAGACAATGTATTTGAAGCACCGGAGGAAGAAAACGATTAAGTGGAAAAGGATTTCCTGAAAAGACAGAGTCGTGCCCCCATCGCCGAAGCACTGGAAGATTACACTTCCGAACGCGTCGTTCCTTTTGACGTGCCCGGACATAAGCATGGCCGTGGAAATCCCGAACTGACAGACTTCTTAGGCGAGCGCACCATGACGCTCGACGTCAATTCCATGAAGCCCCTGGACAATCTCTGCCACCCGGTCTCCGTCATTAAGGAAGCCGAGGAGCTCGCGGCGGAAGCATTTGGAGCAAGAGCCGCTTTCTTTATGGTCGGCGGCACGACCTCTTCCGTTCAGGCAATGGTATTTACCGTCGCGGCCAGAGGCGACAAGATCATCGTCCCGCGAAATGTCCACAGAAGCGTCATCTACGCGATGGTCCTGTGCGGTGCGATCCCGGTCTATGTCGATCCGGGCGCCCATGAGCATTTGGGCATCGCTCTCGGCATGCAGCTCTCCGACGTGGAAAAAGCGATCATTGAAAATCCCGACGCAAAAGCCGTCTTCGTCAACAATCCGACCTACTACGGTATCTGCAGTGACGTCCGCGGCATCGTAAAACTCGCGCATTCCCACGGCATGCAGGTCATCGTCGACGAAGCGCACGGCACGCATCTTTCGTTCTCGGAGAAGCTTCCCGTTTCCGCGATGGAAGCCGGCGCGGATATGGCCGCCGTTTCGATGCATAAGTCCGGCGGATCCCTGACACAGAGCGCCTTCCTTCTGGTCGGTGGCGCCGAGAGTGAGGAGAACAAAGCTCCTCTGATCTCCCCTGCCTATGTCCGCCAGATCATCAACCTGACTCAGACAACTTCCGGTTCGTACCTTTTCCTTTCGAGCCTGGATCTTTCCCGTAAAAGACTTGCTCTTCACGGAAAAGAACTGTTCGACAAAGTCATCGAGATGGCCGAGTACGCCAGAGAAGAGATCAACAGTATCGGCGGTTATTACGCCATCGGTTCGGAGCTCATCGACGGGAAGGCGATCAGCGATTTCGACAAGACCAAGCTCGTCATCCACACGCTCCCGGTAGGACTTGCCGGCATCGAGGTCTATGACCTTCTTCGTGATGAATATGATATCCAAATGGAATTCGGCGACTTCGGAAACTGCCTCGCGTATCTTTCGGTAGGCGACCGTGTCCGTGACCTCGAGCGCCTCGTAGGCGCGCTTTCCGAGATCCGTCGTCACTTCGGAAAAGCACCGCTCGTGTCTCTTCCGAACAGCTATATCGCTCCGTCCGTAGTGCTTTCCCCGCAGGAAGCATTCTACGCGGATACCGAACATGTCGAGTTTGATTCTTCCGTCGGAAAGATCTCCGCAGAAAGCATCATGTGCTATCCTCCGGGAATCCCGGTCCTGGCTCCGGGCGAAAAGATCACTGAGGAAGTTCTTGAGTATCTGCGTTTCGCGCAGGAAAAGGGCTGCCAGATCACAGGCGCCGAGGACAGCAGTCTTCGCACGATCAGAGTCGTAAAGTAAGCACTTCGCATGAAACGGAGTGCTTTTCTTTTCGCTCATTGGAAGTGATCCTTCTGATCCGGCTTAATAAAACTTCGGCAATTTCCTTAACCGTTTCTTTATCTTCGTTTTGTACAATGACCTCATGACAAGAGAAAGTGAGGGTCATTACGATGCTTACAAAAATCGAAACCAACATGAAAGTATTTGCCGAGAATTTCAAGGCAGCTAAAAAAGCGTATGTGCTCAATTCGAGCATGGAAGCTTCCGCTTGCGCGGCCGCTTTTATCGGAGAAGATGAGCCGGTAACGGTCGACGAACTGAAAGATGCCAAGCACATCCTCAGTCACAACGCGAGATTCCTTTCTACGCTCAGACACGGTAACGCCAGACAGGTCGTCGCCGCGGTGATCGCCAAAGATCCGAATCCGGAGATCGCCATGAAGCGTATCGCGGAGATCCATAAGGCGCTCGACAAGAAGTTCTTCAACTCCGACTATCTCGTACTTGCCGCGACGATCATTTATCAGAACAGCAAGCCGAGCGAATATGACGCGGTAGTCGACAGGACCAGAAAGATCTTTAAGAAACTGCGTGCCGATCATCCGATGATCACCGGCCGCGAGGATCTCGCCAACTGTGCCCTGATGGCACTCTCGGGCTACGATCCGGGAAAGATCACGGACACATGTGAGCAGGATTTCCAGTACCTGAAGAAGTCTTATGTCTTAAAGAACAAAGTACAGTTCCTCGCGTGCATCACGAGTCTGTTTGACGGCGCGCCGGATGAAAAGGCCGCTGCCATCGAAGAGACGAGAAAACTGCTCAAGGAGTACGGTGTGCGTTTTGACACCAGCGCTTATTCTATCGTCGGCGCGCTCGCCATGCTCGTAGACAAGGCAGACAGAAGCCTGGTCTGCGGCCACATCGCAGAAGTCAGCGCCAAACTTAAGAGCGTTCGCGGTATGGGTTCTCTCGGCGCAGGCAAGAAGATCCGCAACATGATCGCTACCGCGATCGTGATCGATGCCTATGCAGACGGTATGGATGACAAGATCAAGAACAGCGCGATCTCCGCGATCATCTCCGCGGTCATTGCCGCAGAGATCGCAGCGATCTGTGCCGCAGCCGCTGCCTCCTCTGCCGCGGCAGCCAGCAGCTCCTCCTGATCAGGGAAGCTGCCTCGACAGGCGCTTTTCAAAAGAAAAAAGAAAGTCCCGGCGGAAATTCCCCGGGACTTTTCCTTTGCATATCCGGACATGAAAAAAGGTCCTCATGACGAGGACCTTTTATTCGTTAATCGTGTTCGATCGATTAAGCCTGCGGAACTTCCGGAGCCTGCGGCTGAGCCGGAGCGCCCTTCTTGAGGCTCTTTGTTACAAAGAAGATAGCAGCGCCAACAGCGATGATACCAAGGATCAGAACGAAGAAGCCGAACTGGTAAGAAACGGACATGTAATCTTCATAGCCCTTGATTTCCTTCTTAGCGTCGGAAACGTCTTTGATAACGGCGATGAGACCCCAGATACCGAAAGCAGCCATTGCACCAAGAGCACCACTGAGGAACTTTTCCTTATCCAGGCCGAGAACCAGGATTACAACAGTAGCGATGGCAAGGAGCAGAAGGAAGATTCCCTGGTGAGCATAATCACCCATCAAAGAAGATGACTCAGATTCGCTCATACCAAACATCTTAACGGTAGCTTTTGCCTGCGGCAGGAAGCTCGCGAGCAACATAAGGAAGCTGCCAACGAGAACGCAGATCGTTGCCGGATCTTTAAAATCAGGTTTTTTGAAATTCATAAAATATACCCCTCCTAATGAGATTTTAACAATTTCCATTATACAACAACACTTTTCAAAAAAACTACCCGAAAATCCGATTTATTCGATAAATTGTCATAAAGATTTGTCGGATTAACGTGGTTTAAAACCCCTTCATTCTCCGAAGTAGTGCAAAATCAGTTTTTAAACGGTCGGAAAATGCGGAAATAAGTTCCTCTACTTACCACATGTTATGTTATGCCAAGTGCTTTTAAGGTGGTATTATATAGATGTTGGTTTCGCGCCGTTTTTCTTTTCGGCGCGCCCTCGAAATCTCGAAAACGAAGGAGTAGAAAATGGATCTTTGGTTTTCTGAATTTCATACCCCGCACGTCAAGCTCGCGATCAAAGTCGACAAGCAGCTCTATAGCGGCAAGAGCGACTTCCAGCAGATCGATGTTTTCGAGTCGCCGGAGTTCGGCCGATTCTTAACGCTCGACGGCTACATGATGCTCACGCAGAAGGACGAGTTCATCTATCACGAGATGCTGGTCCATGTGCCGATGTGCGTGCATCCCGATGTGCGAAAAGTACTGGTCATCGGCGCTGGTGACGGCGGTGTCGTTCGTGAGCTCACACGCTACGAAACGATCGAGCATATCGACGTCGTCGAGATCGATGAAGAAGTCGTCAAAGTCGCGAAGGAATATCTCCCCTTCACCGCCTGCGGTTTCGATGATCCGCGCGTGCAGTGCCATTTCGAAGACGGTCTTAAATATGTCCGTCACCACGAGAACGAATACGATCTGATCCTCGTCGATTCCACCGATCCGTTCGGCCCCGGCGAAGGTCTTTTCACCAAAGAGTTTTACGGAAACTGCTACACCGCGCTCAAGGAAGACGGCATCATGGTCAACCAGAACGAGAGCCCCTTCTACGCGAACGACGCACGCGCCATGCAGCGCGCACACAAGCGCATCCACACGAACTTCCCGATCTGCCGCGTTTATCAGGCGCACATCCCGACCTATCCGTCCGGCCACTGGCTCTTCGGATTCGCGTCAAAGAAGTACCACCCGGTACGTGACATGCACGCCGCCGACTGGAAAGAACTCGGCATCGAGACAAAGTACTACAACACGAATCTGCACAGAGGCGCGTTCGCGCTTCCGAACTACGTGCAGAAACTTCTGGAAGCGATGGAAGAGCTTCCGAATAACGACACGACGAATACTCTGGGAGGTGAGAAAGCATGATCGACCGTATCGAAAAGAACTTCTTCGCTCTAAACTGCTCTTACGAAGATGCCGAGGCGGTCCTCTTAGGCGCCCCGTTTGACGGCACCACTTCTTTCCGCCCGGGAACGAGATTCGGCCCTTCCGCGATGAGAAATGAGAGTATCGGTCTCGAATCCTTCAGCCCCTATCAGGACATGGATCTCGAGGACGCTCCGATCTGCGATTCGGGTGACCTGGACCTTCCTTTCGGTGACGCGGAAAAAGCACTTGCCCTCATCGAAGAAGAAACAAAGACGATCTTAAATGACGGCAAGCTTCCGATCATGCTCGGTGGCGAACACCTGGTGTCCTTAGGTGCTTTTCGCGCGGTAGCGGAAAAATATCCGGACGTCGTCGTTCTTCACTTCGACGCGCACTGCGATCTTCGTGAAGACTATATCGGATCTAAACTCTCACACGCATGCGTGCTCCGCCGCATCCACGACATCGTCGGCGACGGCAGGATCTACCAGTTCGGTATCCGCTCCGGCACGAAAGAAGAATTCGAGTTTGCGAAAACGCACACGAAGATGGAGCGTTTCAGGGCAGATAATTTCGACGAAGTGCTCGCGCTTCTGAGACTTTCCGAAAAGCCCGTTCCGGTCTATCTGACGGTGGACCTCGACGTACTCGACCCGAGAGAATTCCCGGGAACCGGAACACCGGAAGCCGGCGGACTTTCCTTCGAGGATCTTCGCATCTGCCTGATGCAGCTTAAGGACATCAACCTCGTGGGCATGGACTTCGTAGAGCTCTCCCCGCCGTATGATCAGAGCGGCTGCAGCACAGCACTCGCGCTGAAGATCTTACGAGAGACGCTCATCATGAAATACGGAAAATAAGCAGGCGGAAGATGCCGGACAGACTTTAGAAGACAGACGGCTTTTATGGCCGAATAACAAATAGAAAAGGAGTGATTATTATGGGAAAAGCATTGATCATTGGTTGTGGCGGTGTAGCATCTGTTGCCATCGCGAAGTGCTGTCAGAACAGCGAGGTCTTCACGGAGATCATGATCGCGAGCAGAACGCTCAGCAAGTGTGACGCACTGAAGGAGAAGCTTCAGCCGACGACAAAGACCATTATTCATACAAGACAGGTAGACGCGGATAAGGTCCCGGAACTGATCGCCATCATGGAGGAATTCAAGCCGGACGTATGCCTCAACCTCGCGCTTCCTTACCAGGATCTGACCATCATGGACGCATGCCTCGCGACCAAGACTCCTTACGTCGATACCGCGAACTACGAGCCGCTCGATACCGCGAAGTTCGAGTACAAGTGGCAGTGGGCATATCACGACAGATTTAAGGAAGCCGGTATCACCGCGCTTCTCGGCAGTGGATTCGATCCGGGCGTAACCGGTGTCTTCTCCGCATATGCTCTGAAGCATCAGTTCGACGAGATCAACTACATCGATATCCTCGACTGTAACGGCGGTGACCACGGTTATCCGTTCGCCACGAACTTCAACCCGGAGATCAACATCCGTGAAGTCTCCGCGAAGGGCAGCTACTGGGAAGACGGCAAGTGGGTCGAGACAGAACCGATGGAGATCAAGAGAGTCTATAACTTCGATCAGGTCGGCGAGAAAGATATGTATCTTCTCCACCACGAAGAACTCGAGTCCCTCGGCAAGAACATCCCGGGCATCAAGCGTATCCGCTTCTTCATGACATTCGGCCAGAGCTATCTGACACACCTCAAGTGCCTCGAGAACGTCGGCATGACATCCATCGAGCCGGTCATCTACGAAGGCCACGAGATCGTTCCTCTGCAGTTCCTGAAGTTCATGCTCCCGGATCCGGCAACACTCGGCCCGAGAACCGTCGGTAAGACAAACATCGGCTGTATCTTCAAGGGCAAGAAGGACGGCAAGGAAAAGAAGTATTACCTCTACAATGTATGTGACCACCAGGAGTGCTATAAGGAAGTCGGCTCTCAGGCCATCTCCTATACCACCGGTGTTCCGGCCATGATCGGCGCGATGCTCATCATGAACGGCACATGGAAGCGTCCCGGCGTTTACAACATCGAAGAGTTTGATCCGGATCCGTTCATGGATGCCCTTAATAAGTGGGGACTTCCGTGGATCGAGGACTTTAACCCGGTCGAAGTAGAGTAAGCCATAGAAGTGCTTTTCGCACGGAAAATGTCGGAACGTGAATCTGATCCAGCTAAGAGAAAACCGGCTTCGGTCAAATGACCGGAGCCGTCTCTTTTGTGACGGTTCTCTTATCGCATGTTAATTGTTTAGACACACTCGGCATGTTAAAATTCTCACAAAGAAAGAATATAGGAAAAAGAAAACAAATCAGAGAAAAGAGGTGCACTGCACATGAAAAAGAAACTGGCTATTGTACTTGCCGCTTTGATGTCGACAGCGCTTGTCGCCTGCTCGCGCGAAAAGGCAGAAGAACAGAAAGATAAGTTTTCGAAGAATCTCGAAAAGGAGATCGAAAAGATCGGTGACGGTATTTCCGAATACATCGATGACGAGACCGATCTCGGAGATATCACAAAGGGTCTGACGGACGAATCTTCCGATGTGACCGAGGCTCCTTCCTCTTCTGACGAAACACCCGTCACCGTGGATAACGGAAACTTCGATCCGGATCTGACATTCAAGACAACTGACCTCAACGGAAACGAGATCACGGAGAATGTTTTCGTCGGACACAAGGTCACCATGATCAACTTCTGGGAGCCCTGGTGCGGACCGTGCGTCGCCGAGATGCCTGAGCTCGAAAAGCTCTATGAGGCTTACAAGGATCAGGGATTCCAGATCATCGGCGTATTTAGCGCTTCCGATCAGATGGACGAAGTCAATCAGGTCATCTCCGATGCCGGCATCACCTACCCGATCGCGAACTACGTATCCGAATTCGACAGATTCCAGACCGGCTATGTTCCGACAACGATCTTTGTCGATGAAAACGGAAAACTCTACCCGGTCTCCAACGGCTATGGTGATAACGTGATCGTCGGATCCGCTTCCTACGAGCAGTGGGAACAGACCCTTCAGGAGCTTATGAAATAAGATCCTGAAATCAGATAATACTTGTAAAAGAAGGCCCATGAAAAAGCACGTCCTTGTTGAAAAGAACATCCTCGCGATCGCCGTCATGCTCGTCGGCATCGCCCTGATCGCGTACGGTATCTCGACCGGTCAAGTCACGGCTGTCCTCAATAAGGCGATCCGCGTCTGCATGGAGTGTATCGGAATTGGCTAAGGATAAGATAAAAACCGAAAGCCGAAAAGCCGGCATGCCGAAAGGCGCGCACCTGGGTATCCAGGCGGTTGCGACGCTTCTTCAGAACGCCAATTTCAAAGGTTTTTTCACGGGAAAGATCTACAATGGCGCAAGCAAAAAAGTCTGCGTGCCGGGACTGAACTGTTATTCATGTCCCGGCGCGGTCGGCGCCTGTCCCGTAGGTTCCCTTCAAAACTTTCTCAGCGGACTTAAGTTCCGCTTCCCATACTATGTACTGGGCATCCTGCTCTTCGTCGGTGCCCTTCTCGGCCGTATCGTATGCGGCCTTTTGTGCCCGTTCGGATTTCTGCAGGATCTCCTTTACATGATCCCTTTCTACAAGAAGAATCAGTTTAAGATCGACAGGTTCCTTCGCTATCTGAAGTATGCTGTCCTTTTATTCCTCGTGATCCTTCTTCCGCTTTCGCATCCGCTGACACCGACATTCTGTAAATACGTCTGTCCCTCCGGAACGATCGCGGGCATTATCTCCTGGCTGACGCAGCCGGCGATCCGTTCGCAGTTCGGCTGGCTATTCAACTGGAAGCTGATCGTTCTCGGGATCATCATCGTGAGCGGTCTGATCGTCTACCGCCCGTTCTGCAAATACCTCTGCCCGCTGGGTGCTTTTTACGGCTTCTTCAACAAGTTCGCGTTCTTCCGCATGCACTTAAACGAGAGCAAATGCGTGCACTGCAACGCCTGTGCCAAAGCCTGCAAGATGAACGTCGATCCGAGTAAGACACCGAACAGCATGGAATGCATCCGCTGTGGTGACTGTGTCCGCGCCTGTCCGCAAAAAGCACTGCACATCGGCATGAAGGAAAAGTGATTTTCCTAAGCCCCAAGTGACCGGATCCTGATCCTACTTTGAAAGGCTTTTGATCACGCTGTCGATGCTTTTCTCCGCGTTATCACAGCGGAACTTTTTCATCGAAGGACAAGATTCCTTTTCATGACCGAAGAAATTCGATTTTTCCAGCATCAGCCCGACGATGAGAAAAGCGATGCCAAGAGCCGCCACGATCGCGCATCCGTAAAGAAATATACCGAGTATCATTTGGAATCCCCCTGTCTCTTTTTCGAAAAGATAAATGTAACGACGGACTTGGTCCTGTTCAGGTTATCGAGAACGTGCTTGAACTTCGAAAAGCCGATGCCCAGCATCGCCAGTGCGCCGGAGCCCGCCAGGAAACCGATGCCGATCTCCGCGTAGATAACGTTCTCTCCGCCCTTTTTCATATGTGTAAGCAGATGTAATTCTTTGTCCGCGATCTGTCTGTAGAGACCTTCCTTGAAAAAGAGGATCGTGACCACCGCCGCCAAAGCGGCAAAGATCGTCGTGATGATCGCGCCCGCCAGAACGCGGTTCCAAGGGACCGTGCCGACGACTTTTCCGGTCTGTCCGTTTACAAGGAAAGTGTACGGTGTTCCGTCTTTATCGAGAGTGATGAACCAGACAGGAAGGAGCGCATAACCTGTTCTCTCCAGTTCGTATTTCGGAACCGAAGAAACTCTCTTTTTCCGGAAGCTCGTCGGAGGCTGCTGCATCATCTCCCAGTCAAAAACAGCCCTGGCTTTCTGACCGGCAGCGGCCTTCGCCGCGCGCATTTCGAGGTCAGCGATATTCGAATAAAAACCCATCAGATACGACGTATCGAAATCCACTGTCTCGTTCATGAAATACGGATCGAGAAGTTCCGAGGTCTTATCGGCCAGGACTTTACAGGCCTCGACCGGAAGGTCATGGAACTCACAGCTGCCGTCTCTGATGATCGGTTCTTTTCCGATCATAAAGCGCTGGGTATCCGAATATACGCCGTCATAAAGATAGTACGGGACGTAGATGCCGCGCACGCATTCCGGGTCGATCTTCTTAAAGAACCTCGGAACGAAAGGACCTGACAGCAGCTTCTTTTTTACGTTCGCAAGCGCTTCTTCTTTCGTGATCTTAAACGGAATGATGTAGTCCGGACGGACTTCCTTGGCGATACGGTTAAACACAAGCGTCGTGGATCCGCAGTAAACGCACCTTGTCGAAACTTCCGTTCCCGAAACAATGACTTCACCGCCGCACTGTGTGCACTGATGTATGTGACAGTCATATGTTTCCCCTGTGATCTCTTCTTCCTCGAGAAGATCTTCGAGCGCTACGGGATCTTCACCGGATCCCATGTTGAGATAAAAATCATCGGCGTCTGCAAGCGTCTTCGGATCGATGATATTTCCGCATGTCTCGCAGACGAGCGAGTCGAATCCCGGATCGTAGATCAGCGGCGCGCCGCAGCCCGGGCAATTCCTTGCCATATTATCCTCCTGTCTCCCCAAAAAAACAAAAAATCGATATTCATATATTACCATTAGCGAACTCGTTCGAAAAACTGTCGCCGCTACGAAATACCGTGTCGGTTTTCGGCGACCTTGCCAAGATTGTCTTCTCCCCCTCATCATGCTACAATTTTCCCAGCGGCTCCCTTTATTTCGAGCCTGCCAAAACCATTTCTTTTCGAGGTATTATTGTGGAAAAGCGCCTTCCTTTGCAGCAGGTCCCGACACCCGCATATGTGATCGACCTTCCCGCCCTCCGCAAAAACGGTGAGCGTCTGAAGTATGTCTCCGACAATTCCGGAGCGCACATCCTTCTCGCGCAGAAGGCGTTCTCTTCTTACTCTGTATATCCGGAGCTTGCCAAGTACATCTCGGGAACGACCGCGAGCGGATATTTCGAAGCACAGCTCGGCTACGAAGAAATGGGAAAACCATTTGGAAAAGAAACGCACGTGTACGCGCCCGCGTTCACATCGGAAGACATGGATAAACTCCTTCCGATCTGCGACCATATCATCTTTAATTCCATCGCGCAATGGAAGACACATCGCGCAAAGGCAAGTGCTTTCAGCAAGGAAAACGGAGGCGTTCAGTCCTTCGGACTTCGCATCAATCCGGAGTATTCCGAGATCGAGACCGATCTTTATAACCCCTGCGTCACGGGCTCTCGCCTGGGCATCCGAAAGTGCGACCTCGACAATGAGCTCTCGGACTTTTATGCGTCCTCCGATGACCCGGAATCACGAAAGGTCGAGGGGACGATCTTAGAAGGTCTTTCGGGTCTTCACTTCCACACGCATTGTGAGCAGGGATTTGAGCCGCTCTTCAGAACGATCAAAGTCATCGAAGAAAAGTTCTCTGAGATCCTGATGCTTCCGTCGATCACATGGTTGAACTTAGGCGGCGGCCATCACATCAGTAAAGACGATTACGACAGAGACGGCTTGATCTCCGAGGTCAAGCGCCTTTCGAAAAAATACAATGTCACCGTATATCTCGAGCCCGGCGAAGCCGTCGCGATCGATGCCGGTTATCTCATCGGCTCCGTGCTCGATATCGTGGAAAACGGGATCAGGATCGCGATCCTTGACGTATCCGCCGCATGCCACATGCCGGACGTTCTGGAGATGCCGTACCGCCCGCCGCTCCAAGGTTCTTTTGAAGCAGGCGAAAAAGAATACACCTATCGTCTCGGCGGCAACACCTGCCTGGCCGGAGATGTCATCGGCGACTATTCCTTCGAAGCGCCGCTTGAGGTCGGATCACGCCTTTATTTCACGGATATGGCGATGTACACGATAGTCAAGAACAACACCTTCAACGGCATGCCGCTTCCGTCCATCTGGATCCTCGGCGACGACGGACTCTGCACATTGGTCAAAGAATTCGGCTACGAAGATTTTAAGATGCGCCTCTGATAAGGATCAGACTGTAAACTCGGCCAGATCGTACTGAAAATGGCCGGTACCTTCTACGCTCAGATCGACCAGTGCCGCGTAGTCTCCCTTCGGAAGATATCCGCATCTCATGTCAAGGTCGACGCTTTCTCCCCCAAACAGAGGCAGCCCGTCTGTGGAATAGTACAAGATCCTTTCCGTTAAGGACGGATCCTTCGGAACCAGGTACCACTCTCCGTCGATCTTCGTAAAGACCGTTGCGTCTTTCTCACCATATAAAAGCATCGAAGCGGAGACATTATTGATCGTTACCGTGATCCTCTCTGAATCCATGGATTTAAACTCCGCGTTCCATCCTTCAGCCTCTGTGATCGTCATGCTGTCATTCAAGATTTTGGTTTTCAGGTAGTCTTCCAAAGGCATCATGTTCTCCGGATACCACTTGTCGTGCCAAAGCGCGCTTACACGCGAGTACACGCGCATGTTAATTCCGTAGTTATCCAGTTCGAAGCGTTCACCCAGACATTCACAGAGTTTTTCAAAATCGGTATCACACTCAAGGACATCTCCGGAAGCCGCGATTAGATATCCATTCGACCAGCAGAAACCAAAAGCGAGATTCGCCTCTTTTTTCTGGTCAGCGGTCATTTTCGACTCATCTATAGTCGAATCATATGTTCGCAAACTGATCTCATAGACAGGATATGTAAGTTTGCCGGGATCCCAGTCATCCACATACTCCATATCCACTTCGAGCAGCGCGTTGACGAACTCTTTCATCTCATATTCAAAAGAGTTATATTCTTCGGTTTTCCCGTCGATCTTCGATACCCCTCCATGAAGAGAGTACTTCACTCCGGCCTCTGTTCTCATTTTCAATTCGTTCAGTTTGTCCAGAGAATCGTGATTTGAAACATATTTCGGATCCGGAGCTGCTTTCTTCTTACACCCCGGAACTACCGCGATGCCGAGCAGAAGACTTGCCGAAAGCACGGCCGCGCACAACCTGTTTTTATTTCCCCAAATACCCATATTCATTGCCACCTTTCTATTACGTTATAGCATCCTTTGCCTATATAAACAAATAAGAAGCTCGAACCGACAGCGCTCCCTTCACTTTTTTCGCGGCTCGAAAAGCACTCGTTTTGCAACATTTGTGATCGCAAGTTTCAAAATGGTTTTTCACGTGGCATTTGCCTTTGATATCGTATTTATCAACATATTCCGACATATATCTATACCTTTTCCGAGAGTTCCCGTGTGAAAAAACGTGCTGTTTTTTGCAACGATTTTTATTCTTCTTGCAAAAATCTCTATATTCCTATTTGCAAATGCTAATCGGGGTTGTATAATGACAAATGTTGAGCCAGAGGTCCGTGGACGAGTGCTTTTCGAAAGGAAACATCTTCTCGGGCGCGAAGGCAATTTGATTTCAGTATTATTTATGGAGGAATAAAGCTATGGCACTTAAGAATGAGTATGTAAAGCGTGTCTATGAGAAGATCCTGCAAAAGGATCCGTATGAGAAAGAATTCCATCAGGCAGTTCTCGAGGTCCTCGAGTCTCTCGAGCCGGTTATCGACCGTCACCCGGAGTATGAGGCAGAGTCCCTTTTGGAGAGAATGGTAGAGCCGGAGCGCATCATCACATTCCGTGTTCCGTGGCTGGACGATCAGGGCAAGGTACAGGTAAACCGTGGTTTCCGTGTACAGTTCAACTCCTCCATCGGACCTTATAAGGGCGGTCTCCGTCTGCATCCTTCCGTTAACCTTTCCATCCTGAAGTTCCTCGGTTTCGAGCAGTGCTTCAAGAACTCCCTGACAAGCCTTCCGATCGGTGGCGGTAAGGGTGGTTCCGACTTCGACCCGAAGGGCAAGTCCGACCGTGAAGTTATGCGTTTCTGCCAGAGCTTCATGACAGAGCTCAGCAAGCACATCGGTCAGTTCACAGACGTACCGGCCGGTGATATCGGAACAGGCGCTCGTGAGATCGGTTATATGTACGGTCAGTACAAGAGACTGAACAACGACTATGTTGGCGTTCTTACAGGTAAGGGCCTCTCCTGGGGTGGTTCTCTTGCTCGTACAGAAGCTACAGGTTACGGCCTCTGCTACTTCGTAGATGAGATGCTCAAGGCTAAGGGCACATCTTTCGAAGGCAAGACAGTTGCTATTTCCGGTTCCGGTAACGTTGCTATCTTCGCTTGCGAAAAGGCAACACAGCTCGGCGCTAAGGTAGTTACACTTTCTGACTCCAACGGTTTCATCTATGATGAGAACGGCATCAACCTCGACGTTGTTAAGGAGATCAAGCTCGTTAAGCGTGGAAGAATCAGCGAGTATGTTGCTGCTGTTCCGTCCGCTAAGTACACAGAGGGTGCTCGTCCGTGGAGCGTTAAGTGCGACATCGCTCTTCCGTGCGCAACACAGAACGAACTCGACATCGACAATGCTAAGGCTCTCGTAGCTAACGGCTGTAAGTTCGTTGGTGAAGGTGCTAACATGCCGACAACTCCGGATGCTACCATCTACTTCCAGCAGAACGGCGTATACTTCGCTCCTGGTAAGGCTTCCAACGCAGGTGGTGTTGCTACATCCGCTCTCGAAATGTGCCAGAACTCCGCTCGTCTGTCCTGGACATTCGAAGAAGTTGACGCTAAGCTCAAGGGCATCATGCAGAACATCTACAAGAACGCTTCTGCTGCTGCTAAGGAATACGGTGATCCGGACAACCTCGTTATGGGTGCTAACATCGCCGGCTTCCAGAAGATCGCTGACGCTATGATGGCTCAGGGTATTGCTTACTAATACCTCGATCATTTAAATGACAACTAAAAATCCCGCCGCGGTTCGCCGTTGGCGGGATTTCTTTTTCTTGCGACTCGACCATTCGTCATATAGAGGTTTGTCTGAATGAAAACTGCAAATGAAATGTCCTTTTCGGCGCGAAAAGCACCTGTATTCGTCATTCTGTTCGATATTTTCAAAATAGTTCAAACAAAACGGTAAATGGCGCCCCGAAAATGCCTTCTCTGCCTTTCCATTGGTAGATTTCGATCTCGTGAATACAAAAATGTCCAACGGCGATATGCCATTGGACATTTTTACATTCTATAGTTCAATAACATCAAATGGTCGGCGCTTACTCTTCCTCGTCCTCGTCGTATTCGCCGGACGCGTTATCCAGGCGGCGGGAGATGTCGTAAATGTCCTGTTTCATTTCGTAGAATCCCGCGATCGGAAGTCCGTGGGAAGCGGCCATGCCGCCCTTGATCAAGGCTTCCCAGTCGGAAAAGGATCTTTCGAAGAAGAATGCCTGACGGCTCTCTTCCGATCCGGATACGCAGCCGATCGTATCTGTATAAGCAAGGACCGTATTCTTAAACTGCGGGATACGGATCAGTTCGCCCGGGAGAAGTTCCCACTCGGGGATCGGTTCTTTTTCCTTAGAATCTTCATAAGGAAGCACTTCACCGTTTTCAGTCACACGAAGTTCCTCACGGAGTTCTTCTCTAACCTCCATCAGTACCTGTCCGAGAAGGTTCTCGCCTCTCCATTTCGTGATGTCCTGCACCTCCGGATCCGATGTGGAAAGGAGGATACCCCAGTCTTTATCACGAGGAGAGCACTCGGCGAGGATCGCGTTCCCCGTCGCAAGGAGCGTCTCCATCATGGAAGGATTCTGTGAAAACTTCGCGCGGATACCGCGCTTAACGACAACAAAGCGAGTTCTTTTCCAAAGGGCAGCGTCAAATCCGTCGAAGAATTCTCTTCCCAGGATCTTGCACTGTTCAGGATCGGCGGTGCGCATGATCTCATCGCCCAGCGCGGTCTGTCCGAACATCATGACCTTCTGGTACATCATGAACTGCTCGGAGTGGAGATAGTGACGGCCTGCATAGTCAAACTCGGCAGGATACCAGTTGCAGAAACAACCGTTGTCTTCGTACTCGCGGTGAAAACCGATGATCTCGTTTTTCATGGTAACGCCCTCCTGTTCTTCGGGACTGCTTTGTGTTTTTCAACATTATATCACGGGCTTAAGGTTCGCTTAAAGTCTGCTTGTTAAACTGACCTCAATAAAACAAAGATGAGGATCGGAAAAAATGACATACCAAAGCGTTTTTCAAAGATATGAATATAAGTACATGCTTTCGAGAGAGCAGGCTGCTTCTTTCAAAGATCAGCTCGCGTCAAAGATGCACATCGACGAGTATGGTCCGACGACCATCCGGAATATCTACTTTGACACAGACGATTACCGCCTGATCCGAACTTCCCTCGACAAGCCCGTCTATAAGGAAAAGCTCCGCCTGAGAAGTTACCGATTCGCGGATAAAGACGATCTCATCTTTGCCGAACTGAAGAAAAAGTATAACGGAGTCGTCTTTAAAAGAAGGACCGAATCGACATACTTCGAGATCATGGACTGGCTCACGGCATTCGGCGAGGCACCGAGGGATGAACAGATCATGAGAGAGATCACCGCCTTCCGGGATCACTATCGGGACTTAAAGGCGAAGGCGTTTCTTTCTTACAAAAGAGAAGCCTATGTGGCAGAGGACGGTTCTCAGCTCCGAGTCACATTCGACACGGACATTTTCGGAAGAGACCGCGATATCAGTTTCAACAGCGCGATCTACGGCGAGCGGATCCTCCCGCGAGACAAAGTCCTGATGGAGATCAAGTTCTCCGGCGCCATGCCCTTCTGGCTGGTCCAGCTTCTCAAAGAAAACGGCCTTCACCGCCGGGGCTATTCCAAGTACGGCGAATACTACATGAATTATTTGAAAGACAACATCGACAACAACATGAAAGGAGCGCTTCTCTATGCTTAAGAACATCTACGACACACTGATGGGGAATACAACGATCTCCATCACCTCATTTTTACTTCCGGTATTCAGCGCCCTGCTTCTCGGCCTTTTCCTGGCCCTGATCTTCAAGTTGAAAAGGCGTTCCAGCAGTTCCTTTATCGGAACTCTCGCCATCCTTCCCGCCGTTGTCTGCGTGGTCATCATGGCCGTTAACGGCAACATCGGCGCAGGCGTCGCGGTAGCAGGCACATTCAGTCTCGTGCGTTTTCGTTCCGCACAGGGTTCGGCCAGCGAGATCGCCGCGATCTTCATCGCCATGACCGTCGGTCTTCTGACCGGAATGGGCTTCATCATCTATGCCGCACTCTTCCTTCTGATCATCGGGATTGCGATGTTCCTCTTCTCCGAGATCGGCCTGGGAACAGAAAATTCCGAACTCAAAAGAAGCCTTCGCGTGGTCATCCCGGAAGACCTGAACTACGCAGAAGTTTTCGAAGAAGATTTCAAACAGTACACGACTTCTCACCGCCTCATCTCCTCTAAAACTGCCGAGATGGGCTCCATCTTCAAGCTGACCTATGAGATCCATCTTCGCGACGCTTCCTCGGAAAAAGCACTGATCGACGCCATCCGCTGCAAGAACGGAAATCTGGCGATCCTCTCAACCACAGTCATGCCAAAGGAAACACCCGAACTGTAAGACACGGTGAAAAAGAAAAGGAAACTACTGAAACTGAAAAAGGAGAAAGACTATGAAGAATAAGACACTTACGAAAAAGATCATCCTGACGATCGCCGTCTGCGCGGTACTTGCCGCGTCTATCGGAGCTGTCGCTTACTTCAGCAGCCGAAATAAAACATCCACTACGGCATCAAATCAGGTCACCAATAACAACACAAAAACAAACTCCGGAAACGCTGCCTCCGGAACCGGCAACGCGACCGTCAGCAATATGGCACTGAAGATCACCGAAAAAGATAACGAGACGACTTACGATACCGCTGACAGCACGCTCATCGATCTTGCTGACACAACGGGTCCCGTAAAGATCACCGAAGCGGGTACCTATATCGTAACGGGAAAGACCGATGACGGCATGATCATCATCGAGGTCGATAAAGAAAATGACGATGTACACCTGATCCTTCGAGACGCCACGATCAACAGCACTTCTTCTGCAGCGATCTACGTGAAATCCGCGGACGAAGTCTACATCACTTTGGAAGGTGAGAACATCTTAAGTAACGGCGGCAAGTATGAAGCGATCGACGAGAATGACATCGACTCCGTGATCTACGCAAAGGACGATCTGACGATCAACGGCAGCGGTTCTCTTTCGATCGACGCGGCTGTCGGACACGCGATCGTATGTAAAGACGATATGGTCATCACGGGCGGTACATACAACATCACGGCCGAGACGGATGCCATCAACACCAACGATTCTCTCGCAATCACAAACGGCACATTCAATATCACGGCCGGTGATGACGCGATCCACACGGACGGGATCCTGCAGATCGATAACGGCACATTTGAGATCACGGCTGCAGAAGGACTCGAAGGCACCTACATCACGATCAACGACGGAACCTTCACGATCAGCGCAAGTGATGACGGCATCAACGCCGCGCAGAAAGTCGAAGACTACCTGGCGACCCTGATCGTAAACGGCGGCAACATCAAGATCACGATGGGCGCAGGAGACACCGACGGAATCGACAGTAATGGCGACATCTACATCAACGGCGGAACGATCGATATCACCGGTCAGTCGACGGTAGACTATGACGGAACCGCGGTAAAGAACGGCGGTACACTGATCATCAACGGTGTTGAGACAGACACCATTCCGAACCAGTTTATGGGCGGCCCGGGCGGTATGCAGGGCGGCCCGAACGGCGGTCAGAACGGCAATGCCAACTTCCCGGGCGGCAACTTCGACCCCGACAATATGCCGGCTGATTTCGACCCGGAAAACATGCCATCTGACTTCGATCCGAACAATATGCCCGCGGATTTTGATCCCAATAACATGCCCGGTAATATGCCGGGTAATATGCCCGGAAACGGTAACCGTCCCGACCGCGGAGCCGACGGTAAAACAGATGACAGCGAGTCGGTGTATAATGATGAAAAGACCAAGTTCTGATTCTTGAGAAAGGAGGCCGTACATCATGCGTATTCTTTTGGCAGAAGATGAAAAATCCATGTCACGCGCTCTTTGCGCGATCCTGACGAAGAACAACTATGCCGTTGACGCGGTCTTTGACGGGCAGGACGCTCTGGATTACCTTTTAGAAGGTTCATATGACTGTGCGATCCTGGATGTCATGATGCCGAAGATGGACGGCTTCACCGTTCTCAAAAAGATCCGCGAAAAAGGGATCACGATCCCCGTGATGATGCTTACGGCAAAATCCCAGATCGATGACAAAGTCGAGGGACTGGACCTCGGCGCGAACGATTATCTGACCAAGCCTTTTGAGAGCCGGGAACTCCTGGCTCGTCTTCGCGCCATCACCAGATCCGTAACGCCTGTCGCCGATAATCTTCTGCGCTACGGCAACGTCACCTTAAACCGCGGCACATTCGAACTGAAGTCGAAAGACGGCTCCGTCAAGCTCGCCGCAAAAGAATTCCAGATGATGGAATACCTCATGGCGAATCCCGGAGTTCTCATCTCCACCGACCGCTTCATGGAAAAGGTCTGGGGACTGGACTCCGACGCGGACATCAACGTCGTATGGACGAACCTTTCGTATCTTCGAAAGAAGCTCACATCGATCGGCGCGAACATAAAGATCAAGGCCACGCGTAATGCCGGCTATTCTCTGGAGATCGACTCATGATTAGAAAGCTTCGCATAAGACTCATATTGATCTCTATGATGGCCGTCCTTCTCGTCATGATCATCCTGATCGGCGGCATCAACATCAGCAACTACCGTCAGGTCGTTTCCGAGAGTGACGATATCCTCGAGCTCCTCATGAACAACGGCGGTGCTTTTGCCGCGCTCAGCCAAGACCGTGATCCGATGGGCATGGTCGATCCGAGGACCGGCGACCCCCTTCTCGAGCTCCCCGATTTCGAAACGACCATTATCGTGGATGAAGAAGATCCGCCAAGAGGCGGGCGCTCCTTCATGCGCTTTGACGAGAACCGCATGGACTCCCCGGAGCTCGCGTTCGAGACCAGATATTTCACCGTCATCTTTGACGAAAACGAGGACGTCGTCATCGCCGACACGAACCGCATCTCCGCCGTTTCCGAAACAAAGGCCGTCGAATATGCGCAGAAAGCACTGCACAAGAGTAGGTCCTCCGGCTTTATCGGCGACTACCGCTATCTGGTCGGAAAGCCGGACGAGTTCGGCAACACCATGGTCATCTTCCGCGACTGCGGCGTCAGCCTCGCGAACTTCCGAAACTTCCGAAACATCAGTATCTTCGTCGCCCTCCTCTGCCTTCTCGGCGTAGGGATCCTGGTCTTTATCGCCTCCGGACGCATCGTACGTCCTGTCGCAGAAAGCTACGAGAAACAGAAGCGATTCATCTCTGACGCGGGCCACGAGATCAAGACACCTCTGGCGATCATCTCCGCGGATGCCGAAGTCCTCGAGATGGATCTTCCGGAAGGAAGCGAGTGGCTTTCTGACATCAAGAATCAGACGCGCCGTCTTACCGACCTGACGAATGACCTCATCCTTCTTTCTAAGATGGAGGAGCGAAAAGACGAGCTCGACATGAAGGATCTTGATCTTTCGAAGCTTGCGGAAGAGCAGGTAAATTCTTTCCGCGCGGTTGCCACTTCCTCGGAAAAAGCACTGTCCCCGGACATCGAAAAGGACGTCCATATCACGGCCGACCGCCGCTCGATCGAATCACTCCTTACGATCGTTCTCGACAACGCCGTAAAGTACTGCCCGAAAGGCGGAAATATCGACGTTAAGCTCACTAAGGGCAAGCGCCACGTGCACCTCGATATCACGAACGACACTGAGGATGTGATCTCGGAAGAATCCGTTAAACATCTCTTCGACCGATTCTACAGAACGGACGAATCGAGAAACTCCGAGACCGGCGGCTACGGCATCGGTCTTTCCATGGCCAAGGCGATCGTGGAGAAACACAAAGGCCGCATTGCTGCGGCCTCTGATCCGGAGAAGAAACTTACGATCTCCATTACTCTTTGATTTATTCGCGTCAGTACTCCTGCACGATGATCTTCGTTCGGTTCTGGATATTCTTCAGAACATCGTCGATCGTTCTGTCTCCCGCGAAGTAGCCCGCTGCTTCCTCGGCAATGATATTAAATACGGCTTCATCGTCCGAGATGATCGTATCTGCCTTTTCGACCAGAGAGGTGAGCGTATCGATATCCTCCTGCTTGACCTCCGGATAGAATGTGACCTTTCCGACCATATACGGATTCTGCTCAAAATACTCGGTGTGAGCCTTATTCGCCGTTTCCATATCGTAACGGCATTCCTCGGTAAAAGCACTTCTCTTAAGAGGCAGACCTCCTCTTCCCGCGGCATCGTCACCGTCCATCTCGATATATGCCTTGATGAATTCCCAGGCCAGATCCTTGTATTTACTCAAGGAGGAAATGCCCATGGACAGATCTGATCCGACCGCCATCGATTTTTTCTCGTAGGAAGGGAATCCGAGGAAGTCACCATGGCCGATGAGCATTTCTCTTAACTGTCCGATCATGGTCACGTTGTACAATAAAGTTTCCCATGATCCGGCGATCCCGTTTTTGAATCTCTCACGTGAAAGATCGGTAGCGTATGTTCCTGTAACAAAACCCTCTTCCCCTTCATTGCCGATAGTGTAACTATCCGTTTTGTATTTTTCTTCGGAAGGGATCTTTTCTACGGCAAATTCTTTAGTCGCTTCCAGGATCTTCCTCATGTCATCATTTTCGAAATCGACCGTGTGTTTCTCATAGTCGACAAATCTCGAGATCGAAGTACTCAGGAAGTAATACAGAAGATCGTTTTGGAGCATGGATTTCGAAACGGCCTTATCCTGCCCGGCAAGGCTCCTTGCCGACTCGATGAATTCATCGTATGTCCAGCCGTCGGTGTACGGGAGAAGATCGGAATTCACATAAAGTCCCTTCAGATAGAACTCGACCGGAAGGTGGTAAAGCTTTCCGTCCTTTTCAAAAGCGCGCAGGATATTGTCGAAATACTCATCGCGCTTGATTCCGTTTTCTCCGTCGATGTACTGATTCAGATCCTCCATGACAGCTCCGTTTCGAAGTGCCTCATAGTCGCCCATATTGACGATGACATCCGGTCCGGATCCAGAGATGAGATCCAGATAGATCCTCTGCTCGAGAGCGCCGTCCTCATCATCCGATCCTTCGACATAGTCAAGGAGAGCCACGCGGACATTCTTTTCCGGATCGGAATTGAATTTATTGACCACAGGTAAGATCCCCGATTCGGAAAGGTGCTTTCCGCCGACCACGATGATCTTTTTACCTGCATGCGGGTTCTTTTCGGCACGTGTCAGATGGATCAGATACGGACCTTTCAAGTTATTGTACATGTCACAGGCAATGACACAGAGTTCGTTGTCACTGACCGGTGTCGTCTTCGACATGCCCAGGATGGAACGGTCCATGTCCGTGTAGTTCCAGCTGAAGATCTCTTCGAAGCTTCCCGTATCCGGATCGAATTTCAGACATCCGTTGAATGTATCGACAAAGATACCGGACCTGTTCGTGATGATCTGGTCATAAGCCAAAAGTGCGTTCGCATCCGTTCCCGCGCTGAGTTTTCCTGTTTTCAGATCGACTTCTTTTACCTGCAGCGTCACATCATCAGGGTTCGAATAACTCACGGACTTAGTAACGACACAGTACTTCCCTTTATTCATGAAAAGTCCGCCGACGAAGGTATGCGACGCGTCGTCGAATTCACAGAGTTTTCCTCCGTTGATGCCGTCATATACGGCGATGTGCTCGGATCCGCCGATGCAGACATTCCCGTCATCCAGGAGCATCATCGTCATCTTCGTGCGGATCTGATTGACCTCTGTCTCTCCGACGTTAGGATCGAAGATCTCCTCGGTTCCTCCGTCATAAAGATCCGTCGGCGGATCGGAAAGATCGATCACTCGCTGGACTTCGCCTTTTCCGTCGAGCACTCTGACCTCGAATCCGTCCATCATATTGTAACCGTCATAGTAGCGAAGCATCAGATAGATGTTTCCGTTTCCGTCCGTATCCATCGCGCAGAGTCTGAAATTGGATTTGAACTTGATCTCATCTTCCCGGCCCGTTATGGTCTGGTCGTATTCGCCCGTAAGATCCCTGGGCTCGTCGCTATATGAGTCTTCGTCGATCTTGGAGATCAGATTTCCTTCACTGTCGAAAAGCGCCGTGACTCTGACGCGATACTCTGCCCACTCCTGATCGGTGAGCTCGCGATGCTTCATTTCTTCCGGCATTTCGTATTCGACGTTATAGGTAGCGACGGCAAAGCCACCGACATACTCATAATCCTCTACGACTTTAAACATGACCTTTTTATCCGGGTCCAACGGGATCTTAAACTCATTGATCTTCGATTCAAAATACGGATCGGTCTCCAGGATCTCTTTTCCGGATTCAAATTCGTTTTTCTTTGTATTCTTTTTGCATGCTGTAAGTGAAAATAATAAAGACACGACCAGAGTGGATGCAATCACTCTTGTTCTGCTAACCGAGTAGTGCACGTTTGCCATACCGCTTCACTCTCCTTTCAGAGATCACAACTGTTTCCAAATTAGCTGATAAAGCGGGTCATTCACCTCTCCCCAAATGCCAACGACCCGATATCAGAATACAATGAAAGATCTTGAAGGAAAATAACTATCCTGTCACATCCGGGATTTACTAGACCCAGTAGCAGACGATTGTATGATCCCGATAGCAGACCACTCCACGGTCGATCACGAAATACCTGTCGCTCTCCGGAAGTTTCAGGCGCGCGTCTCGGGACTCCGGGATCCCTTTGCCACGCCACTCCCCACTTAGTATGCCCGTATAATAAAACTGTCCGTCTTTGCGGTACATATAGTCATCTCGGCAAGCATAAAACTGTCCGTCCTCAAATACCGCTATTTCCGTAACATATGCGTCTTCTTGGGCAGAATAAAAGGAGATGGTATACGCTTGATTCCTCGTATAAGCGATGTCCCTGTTGAGTCCGATGATCTCTTCCTCAATCGGAGTTATCTTCGCGTCGTCATATAAATGTATGATTGAATTGTCCTTCCCAACACCATAATAGTCAGATACCAGTTTCAGATCATCACCTATTAACTCGGAAGAAAGATATCGGTCCACGAGATACTCATCCGTATCCGTGTGCGCTAAGGACATGCGGAAGGCTCTGCCGTCTTCCAGAACATAAACGCACTTATCGGAGTAACCACAGTACATGTGCGTTACGATTCCCGGGACCGAAACACTGTCTGTTTCTTCGTACTTTCCGTCATTATACTGATACAGATGGATCGTCTGATCTTCCAGCGCAACGGTTAGTTCAGCCTTTGTATCATACACTACTTCATTATTTCCGATCGCCGTCACATTACTTTTATACCGGAACTCGCCAAGAGCCTCTCCGTCTTCCCCGACGATACGGATCTCATTTCCGTTTACAAGATATACAAAACCGTTTCCTTGTGGAAGAAGATCGTTCAGTTCATCATGCTCATTAAGTTCGATCTCGAATCGTTTATCAAGTCTCGGTGTCGTTCTGTTCGTCTGTGAAAGAATGAAAGCCACACAGCCGAAACACAAGACAAGCGGGATGATAAACGCAAAAAATATGATCATCATCAGACGTACGGTCTTTTTTCTTGGCCAATGGATAATAGTGAATTGTTCATCAACGGCATGCATATCGATTCACCCTGACTTTTGCTATTTCAACATTTTCCATTCTCCCCACGAGGTCATTATAACACGAAAAAAGGACTGCCTCGAAAGAGACAGTCCTTGATGATCTATCCTATTGAGAAGCACCTTCGTTGTCAGCTGAAAGCGGAGCGTGTGCTTTTCGATCGGGATCAGCCGAAGAGAGCGAGCAGAGTACCTGCTGCTACGGCAGAACCGATAACGCCTGCAACGTTCGGACCCATGGCGTGCATGAGAAGGAAGTTACTGGGATCTGCTTTCTGACCTTCGAGGTTAGATACACGAGCAGCCATCGGAACAGCGGATACACCGGCAGAACCGATCAGCGGGTTGATCTTGCCCTTTGTCAGGAAGCACATGAGGTTACCGATGAGAAGACCACCGAATGTGGAGAACGCGAATGCGATCAGACCGAGAAGGATGATCTTCAGTGTGTCGATCTGCAGGAAGTTCTCACCCATAGCCGTTGCACCTACGGTAACGCCGAGGAAGATCGTTACGATGTTGCAAAGAGCGTTCTGAGCTGTATCGGAAAGACGCTCTGTAACACCGGACTCCTTGAAGAGGTTACCCAGCATCAGCATACCGAGAAGAGGTCCTACGGATGGAAGGATCAGTGTGCAGACAACAGTTACGATGACCGGGAAGCAGACCTTCTCGACCTTGGAAACCGGACGAGCCTGCTTCATCTTGATCTTTCTGGTCTTCTTGGATGTCATCGCCTTCATGATCGGCGGCTGGATGATCGGGATCAATGCCATGTAGGAATACGCCGCGATGGCGATCGCCGAGAGAAGATGCGGAGCAAGTTTAGATGTCAGGTAAATCGCTGTCGGGCCGTCAGCACCACCGATGATGGCGATGGAGGAAGCCTCTGCCGCAGTAAAGCCCAGAACGGAAGCCATTACGAAAGCAAAGGAAATACCGAACTGTGCGCCGGCGCCCATGAACAGGGACGAAGGTCTGGAGATGAGCGGACCGAAGTCTGTCATCGCACCAACTGCCATAAAGATCAGGCACGGGAAGATACCGAGCTTAACACCTAAGTAGATGTAGTCGAGAAGACCCGCGGAAATACCCAGATCATTCTCATGTCCTGAAAGAAGGTCCCAGTGAACATGTCCGCCCGCGAAGATCTCGGAATGGTAGAGACCTGCGATCGGAAGGTTACTCAGTAACATACCAAAAGCAATCGGGAGAAGAAGGAGCGGTTCGCACTTTCTGCCGATCGCCATGTAGATCAGCACACCGGCAACCACAAGCATGACGCCCTGCTGCCAGGTGATGGAGTAGATGCCGCTCGACTCCCATATATTCTTTAATGCATCAATAAACACGATTTGCGACCTCCTAACTTAAGAAATAGTCAAGAGTACGTCGCCGGTGGCAACCGTCGCGCCCTTAGATGTGAGGATCTGTCCGACCGTACCTGCGCACGGAGCATAGATCTCGTTTTCCATCTTCATAGCTTCGAGAACACCTACCAGGTCGCCTTCCTTAACTGCCTGACCGGCTGTTACGTTGACCTTGAGGATCGTGCCCGGAAGCGGTGCGTTGACCGGTGTGCCGGAAACCGGACCAGCCGGTGCTGCTGCCGGAGCCGGTGCAGCTGCAGGAGCTGCAGCAGGAGCCGCCGGTGCCGCAGCCGGAGCTGCAACTACAGCAGTTGTCTTAAGAAGGTTTGCTTTACCCTTCTCAACTTCTACTTCATATACTTTATCGTTGATCGTTACGTTATAAATCATTTTGGCGTCTCTCCTTTACTTTTCTTCCACCAGCGAAATGGACTTGAATATCAGTTCATTGAGCGGGATACCGGTGTTGTCGCTGACGATCGCCATGATCATGGCTGCCGTCTTCTCATCACAGCCCTTGAGCTTCAGGGAACCGGAAGAGAACTCCTCGCCGGAATCCGCTGCTGCAGCTGCCGGAGCTGCAGTCGGGGCTGCAGGGGCAGTGTCCTTTTTCTTGGAAAAAGAACCGACGACTGCGCCGAAGACACGGATGCAGACGAAGATAATGAAGAGAACCGCAAATACGATCGCCCAGGTAAAAAGGGCAACGCCGAGTGCTTCTCCGACACTATACTTTCTCAGTCCGTCTTCTACGGAAAGAATTACTAATTCGGGATTCATGAAGATCAATCCTCCTTCTTCTCGATCGTGTAGTTCACGGTATTGCTTTCTTTTTCCTCACGGAAGTCGAAGTACTTCTCGGCTACCTGCGGGAAAGCGATGTAAGAGAGGACATCCTCGTCAGAACGAGCGCGCTTGCCGAGTTCTGCCTTTGTCTTCTCGAATGCCGGCTCGAGGGTATCTGCGAATCTGCCCTTAACGATCTCTTCCGGCTTCCAGCATCTGTCGATGAGTTCCTGGCTGACTTCGCCCGGTGCTCTACCGTATTCGCCACGGAGATAAGCCTTGATCTCCTTGGAGATGTTCTTATAACGCTCGCCGAGGAGAACGTTCTGTACTGCCTGGTTACCGACCATCTGGGAAAGAGGTGTAACGAGCGGCGGATAACCCATGTCCTTACGAACTGCCGGGATCTCTGCGAGAGCTTCGTCGAACTTATCAAGAGCGTTCATATCCTTGAGGTTAGCGATCATGTTGGAGAGCATTCCGCCCGGAACCTGATACTTGAGGATGTCAGCCTTGATACCCATAACTGTCGGATTGAGTGTACCGTTGTCGAGGAACTTCTTTCTTACAGGAACGAAGAAATCAGCGATCTCCTTGAGCTTGTCTGTATCCAGACCGGACTCATAACCGAACTGACCCATCGTGTATGCCATTGTCTCTGTGCAAGGCTGGGATGTACCGCCTGCGAAAGAGGAGATAGCACAGTCAATACCGTCAACACCTGCCTCGATCGCCTTCATGAGAGTCATCGGGCCCATGCCTGTGGTGTGGTGAGTGTGGAAGAAGAGCGGAACGGAGATCTTCGCGTCTTTGATCGCCTTTACGAGATCGTAAGCTTCCTTCGGAGAGCAGATACCTGCCATGTCCTTGATCGCGATGGAGTCAACGCCCATGCCCTCGAGTTCTTTGCACATCTCAACGTACTTTTCGAGTGTATGTACAGGAGAGGTTGTGTAGCAGATGCAGCCCTGTGCATGCTTGCCGCACTTCTTAACTTCGTCAATGCAGATCTCGATGTTACGGAAATCGTTGAGAGCGTCGAAGATACGGAAGATGTCCATGCCGTTTTCTGCGGACTTTCTGATGAAGAGACGTACGACGTCATCCGGATAGTGCTTGTAGCCGAGGAGGTTCTGACCACGGAGAAGCATCTGCAGCGGAGTCTTCTTGACTTTCGCCTTGATCTTTCTCAGTCTCTCCCACGGATCTTCGTTGAGGTAACGCAGGCAAGAATCAAATGTCGCGCCTCCCCAGCACTCGAGCGAGTAGTAACCCGCGTCGTCCAGTTTTTCCAGAATGTCTTCGAAATCCGAAAACGGCATTCTGGTTGCGATCAGCGACTGGTTCGCGTCACGCAGTACGGTCTCAGTAATGTTCACTTTCATACGATGAGCCTCTCCTTATGTGTTAATTTTTTTGAAAACATATTCAGAGAAAAAGGGGTGTGAGAAACCCAACTTTTTCCGTATATCAGTATATAGGAAATGCCATGTCAACACAAGGAAATTTCCACTAAAAATTCACTGATTTTATAATGCTCGAAAAGCGCTTGCGCGTAACGTTTCGAGGCGAGTTCTTCACTCGCATGTGCACCCCTCCTTTCAAACAAAAAAGCGGACCGTGAAAACGGCCCGCCATTGGGTGTTTTTATTTGGTTTTTGCCGCCCCCAGCGAGATGACCTGATCGGCTCCCGCGATGGTCGACAGACGATGGGCGATGATAAATCCCGTACGCCCGCGCGTCATGTTGTCAAAGGCCTCCACGATACGCTTCTCGGTAAGGGTATCGACGGCACTCGTGGCCTCGTCCAAAATCAGAAGATCCGGATCCATCAGAAGTACTCTCGCGATACACAGAAGCTGTTTCTGACCTTCGGAAAGCGAGATCTCTTTTCCGGGGATCGTATCGTATCCATCCGGAAGACGCTTGATAAAGCCGTGCGCTCTCGCCGCCTTGGCTGCCGCGATGACTTCCTCGTCCGTAGCATCCGGCCTTCCGTACGCAATGTTCTCGCGTATCGATCTTTCCAAAAGCCATGTCTCCTGAAGCACCATGCCGAATCTTCTTCGCAGCTCGGATCTCGGGATCTCCCTTATGTCCTTGCCGTCGATGAGGATCCGTCCGCCGTCCGCTTCATAAAAGCGCATCAGCAGGTTCATCAGTGTCGTCTTGCCACAACCGGTAGGTCCGATGATCGCCACCTTCTGGCCCGGTTCCACGCACAGGGAAAAGTCATCGAAGATCTTCTTGTCCGAAGTATAACCGAAAGTGACATGCTCGAAAAGCACTTCTCCCTCACCTGAGTGCTTTTCGTTCAGTTCGCTTGTCGCTTTTTCAGAAGAAGCGGATTTCTCATCGGTCGTCGGGTCTTCACTTTCCTCCGGAAGATCGAGGATCTTAAAGACACGCGAGAGCGAAGCGAACGCCGCCATGACCTGCGTCGTGATGTTCGTCAGGTCGTTGATCGGCTTACTGAAGTTCTTCCAGTAAAGGATGAATGTCGTGATGTTACCGGCCGTCAGGCCGCCGAACCAAACGCCGAGCGCGCCGATCAGGATATAGGTCGTGCTGTCGACAAAACGAGTCACCGGATTCGGAAGCGAGGAAGCGAACTGCGCCGTAACGGAGGACTTATTGAGCCGGTCGTTCTTTTCTCTGAACGAGTCGAGGAACTTGTCCTCACAGCCGAACGCCTTGATCTCTTTTCTGCCGTAGAGATTCTCCTCCACATCGCCGGAGATCGATCCGACGAGGTTCTGCTGCGACTTAAAATACTTCGTCGTGGTCTTCGCGATCGTGGTCGCCGACCAGATCATGAGGAATGCCATCGGCAGGATGATGAGCGTCATCTTCCAGCTGATAAATACCATGAACCCGACCGTTCCGAGGATCGTGACCATAACGGTAAAGAAGTTCAAAAGTCCCTGCAGCATGCCCTCGGAGATCGCGTCGGTGTCGTTGATGAAATGCGTCGCCGTATCGCCCTGCGGGTGGGTGTCATAGAAAGAGACCGGAAGTCTCGTGAGTTTCTTCGACAATGCTTTTCGAACTTCAAGCGCGGTCTTGGCCGCGACGACATTGGCAAAATAACTGACGACCCAGGTGAATACCGCGGCAACGAGATACATGCCCAGAAGGATCGAGGCTCTGATGCCGAGGTACTTCAGATCGACGTTTCCGGCCTCGCCCATATTATCGATCGTCGCGCCTAGGAACGCAGGAGCTACGACCTGAAGGCCGCCGCTAAGAATCGCCGCGAGGATCAGAAGAACGATCGAGAACTTCGACGTTCCCGTGAAGCGCAGGAGCGCCGCGAGATCCTTCATGGAAACGCGGGACTTGGCGTCGGACATCTTCGCCGCGTCCGGAGAAAGGTTACCCATGCCGCTTAACATCGAATCTTTCGCCATTATTCCACACCTCCCATCTCCTGGGATGCCGCGATGCGGGAATACGCCTCGCACTCGGAAAGCAGCGCGTCGTGTTTGCCCTGCCCGACCACCGCGCCGTTATCGAGCACGATGATCCAGTCGGAATCGGCGATCTCGTTGATCTTTGAAGAGATCTCGACGACCGTCCTGTGATGCGTCTTAACATGCTCGCCAAGAGCCGCCGAGAATTTCGCGGATGTGTCTTTGTCGAGTGCTGCCGTCGCGTCGTCGAACAGCAGGATCTCTGCTTCCGTGCAGAGGGCTCTGGCGATCGAAAGGCGCTGTCTCTGGCCTCCGGAGAAGTTCTTTCCCTTCGGCTCGACACGAGCATCGAGTCCGCCCTTTTCGCAGATGAAATCCCAGGCCTGCGCGACTTCGCATCGGGCCTTGATCTCCTCTTCAGAGAGCGGTTCTTTTCGACCGATATTCAGGTTGTCCCGGATCGTCCCCTCGAAAAGCACCGTGGTCTGGAACACCGGTGCCATCTTTTCACGAAGCTCGCTGTCCGGGAGCGCCGCTATCGACTTGCCGCCCACGTAGATGTGGCCCTTGTCGATCTCATAAAGACGAAGAAGGAGCGCGATGATCGTCGACTTGCCGGAACCGGTCGTGCCGATGATGCCGAGCTTCTCCCCTTTTCGAAGTTCGAAGGAAACGTCCTTTATTGCGTAGTATTCATCCGAATCCTCTTTACCGGAAAGGTAGGAGAACGAAACATTCTTCATCTTCACGATGGCCTTGTCATCGTGATCCTCAGCCTCATCTCCCGTCTCCGGCTCGCGCTTTTCGGGAACCATCTCGAGCACGCCCTCAATCCTTTCCGCGGAGACGAACGAACGCGAGAAGATGACGACGAGATTTCCGAGCTTATTGAGCTCGTCGAAGATACTGAAGATGTAGTTGATAAAAGTAAGGAGCATGCCGGTCGTGATGATATTGCTCTGGATGCGGTAACCTCCGACCCACAAAACGAAAACGACCGCCGCGTTCATGATGAGGATCGTGATCGGACGAAGCAGCGCCGAATAGCGCGCGACCGAAATGGTCTCTTCCGCGTAGGCTTCACTGGCCTCATCGGTCAGATCCTGATGGTGCTTTTCGCGGGAAAAAGCACGGACGACACGGATGCCGGAAAGTCTTTCGTTGACGACTCCGCTGATGCCGTCGAGTTTTTTCTGAACGATCTTATAACGAAGGAATGTCACGCGGATGATCGAAAGAAGCGTGACCAAAAACAGCGTCGATCCGACAGCGATGACCACGGACATCGGCGCGTCCAGAATGATCGCCGCGACGATACCGCCGAGCGTGATAAACGGGGCTCGAAAGACCAGTCGGATAAACATGGAAACGCCCGTGCAGACCTGGTTGACGTCGGATGTCATCGCGACGTTCAGAAACGAAACACCGCACTTTTCCTGCTGGGCTACGGAAAGAGAATTGACCTGTGTCAGAAGGCGGTCACGAAGTCGCGCGCCGACTCCCGAACTTGCTCTTGCGGCACAGTACTGGCAGACCGTTGCCGCGGCAAGCCCCATCGCCGCCATACCGAACATCAGAAGTGCGGTCCGTACGATAAAGCTTCTGCTGTCCGAAGAAAAGCCGGTGTCGACGATCTTTCCCATAAGGATCGGAAGGAACAGCTCCAGGATCGCCTCGAAAAGCTTCGCGGCAGGTCCCAGGATAAACTCCAGTCTGTAGGGACGGCATTCTTTTAAGATGTGCTTGTACTTCTTCATGTCTAATCTCTTTTGTCGGTGATCAGTGCTTTTCCCGAAGGATCAGATCTGCTTTCTGACCGTCTTATATTCTCCGTCCTCAATGTAATACGGGCACGATTTCTGTCCGCCCTCGATCATGCGCTCCCAGGCATCCTGGTCGATCGGGGCCTCGCAGAAATACTCGCCGCTTTCGTCATCAAATATGTAGTTTGAACATCTTTCGCAATCGCTCATTATCGCTCCTCGCCCATGGGTCTGTGCTTCCTTCGATACTCGCTCGGCATCCCGCCCATGTGCTTTTTAAATGCCTCGGAAAAATAACTCGCGCCGGAGAATCCGACTTCGTACGAGATATCCACGATCGGCATGTCTGTCGAGACCAGAAGCTCCGCGCCTTTTCTCAGACGGAATACCGTCAGGTAGTTGTTCGGTGTCTGGTTCAGATATTTCTGGAAGATCTGGCAGCAGCTCGTCTTTCCCATATTGCCGGAAAGGCAGATGTCGTCAAGCGTGATCTTCCGCTGATAATTCTCGGCGATGTAGGAGATCATCTTCTTCAGCTGCGTCAGCTGCGGAGTGCTCTCACGAACCTTCGCCGGCACTCTTCCGGAGTGCGTAAAGATCTGTTCCCAGATCACGAAGAGCTGGCCGAGCGCGGAGATCTCCATCGTCGTTTCATGTCGCATATAGTATATACGAAGAATAGCGTCCAGAACACTTCTCTCCCAATCGATATCCTGCTTTAAGACCTGGAACGGATAGTTATCGTTTGCGATCACGGGCGTGACGAACCGGTTCTCGATCTCCCTTGTCGCGCACAGGATCATCGGATGAAAGCGGATGATGACATATTCGCATTCACGATGATCCGAAGACATGACTCCGTGCACCTGACGCGCGTTAATGAATATACCCTCATCCTGTGCGAGCTCCATCTGCTCCCCGTTTACGGTGCATGTCATCTGTCCACGCGTTATATAAAGCAGCTCCACGTCATCGTGCCAGTGGCTCTCCATTTCGTAGTTCGGGAACATCGAAAGCAGGTCGCGGCGGATCGTTACAGGATATTCGACCTCGTCAAACTCGACTCCCAGCGATTTTTCAAGAGAATTTAACATTTACCCCAATACCAACCTTGCGAAATTTTGTTATAGTTTCAAGAACTATTCTAATTGAAAAGAACCGTTCTGTACACTACAATTATTTCGTCACCGTAGCTTCAATATCGATGGCAATACTATTATCCTCATCCTCACGCTTTGGCCATATCATCCCCAATGGTAGTTCAACGTGAGGATTTCTTTTTGCCTTTTCCGAGAAATCAAATACGTCGCTGGTCCTCGCCGCTTCGCGCCTGCGGAATCGCTCCTTAATTTGTTTCTCGGAAAGCAAAGACGAAATCTTGTGATAGAGGTGGAGGGCTTAGGACTGTTTTTCTTCTTCCTGCTGTTTTTTCCTAAGGGCTTCGTTCATCTCTTCGTTTTCGCGGCACTCGGATTTATATGCCATGAAGAAACCAGCGATCATGCACGGGAGGGCACCGATCACAAATCCGATCCAGTGGCCGACCCGAACGGAGTGGAACCAGTTGCATCTCCAAACGACAATAGCGACCATGATGACCTCGAAGACGAACATCAGCGAGATGCGAAGGGCGATCGACTTGATCTTCAGGATCAGGTCCGACAAGAAGATGTGGCGGATGATCCCGGTAAGAACGGCCGCGATAAAGAACTGCAGGAGAGTGCTTTTCGAGAGGAATCCCGGGGTCGCGTAAATCGAGCTGATCCGGCTCTGCTCGGCAGATGTTTCCGATGAAGAGATGAACATGACAAACGTGGCAATGAGCGTCTGAAGCGAGAATGCCAGACTTGTGGTGTACACAAAGTCATGCAAGCTTTTCTTATCTATGATTTTTTTATTTCTATTCTTATCCATTTCTTCTTACCTCATGCCCTACTTCAGTCCCAGGCGCTCTCTGAGTTCGTCCGCATACATGCGTGACGCGATCAGCTGTTCTCCGTTTTGCATGGTGATGCGGATCCTGTGGTTGAGGTCCGCGCGCAGGGACTTTATATGCTTCAACTGCAGAAGCGTGGATTTACTTACACGGAAAAAGCCCGAGGCAGCAAGCTGCTGCTCGAGCTCGTACATTTTCGCGTCCGTTTCATATACTGCCTTGTCGGTATATACAAAGCACTTTCTCTCCATCGTCTCGAGATAAAGGATCTCGCCGATGTCCAGAAGGAAGACTTCGCCATCTTTTTTGACCGTGAGCTTACTGTCCATGACGCGGATCATGGATATGAGCTTTTCGACCTCCGGAGTTAACTGCGGGCAGGTCACGCTGATCTCTGTTTCCGGATTATCCGGATTGATGTTGATCGAAATCTTCACTTCTGCTTATCTTTCAATTATTCCTTTGTAAGTCCTTCCTTTCGAAAAGCAACTACAAAGAATCCGATGATGACCAGGGCATTTACCAGGGTGATGATCAACCCTTCTGTTCCTATCTTAACATTATTTATGTCCTCGAGTGCAAGATAGAGCTGCTGTGTGTAGAAAAACTTTGCGACGGAGGCGATCGTGTCGTTGAACTGCGCCATCATGGGAAGGAATGTGAAAAGGCACATCACCGGAACCGAAAGGCTCGTTGCCGACATCTGGTCTTTCGCGAGAACGCCGATCGCGGCTCCGAGAACGATCGAGATGACAAGTCCCGAAGAGATCACGAGAAGGTATTTGTACCAGGGACCCCCGTCGAGTCCGCAGAAATTGCTCATTACCGTCGTGCCGATAAAGCACGCGAGGAAGTCGTAGACGCCCACACCGAGAAGGTAGGAAAGCGGACGGACGTTACTCATCATGAGCGCGCGGAGCGTGCCCTTTTCTTTTTCTTCTGAGATGATCGCGCTCATCGAAGTGATCGGCGCCATCGCCATGTACATGATGCTGAAAAGTTTCAGGTAGAAAAATTCCGGCATGTCATCGACCTTTACCGCGTGGCTCATCACGATCGTCATGATCGGAAAAAGCACGAACTGGATCAGTACCGTTTTATTCTTCCTGGTGTCCAGGACCTGTTTTCTGAAAATTGCCGTTGCCTCTTTCATGTTCATACCTCCAATTCTCTTCCCGTTAACTCCATGAATACCGTCTCAAGATTCGGTTCCTTCGAATGGATCGTTTCAAGGTGTCCGCTTCGAAGAAGATCCGCGATCTTTTCCGCCGTCGTATCTACACTTTTCGGATCGACCTCCATAGAGATCACTTCTCCGTCTTTCTTTTCGACCTCGATCCGCTTCTGGTGATCGTATCTCAGGCACAGTTCCTTCGGCGCGCCGGACTCCACGATATGCCCTTCGTTCAGGAGTACCAGATGGTCGCAGAGCTTCTCCGCTTCCGTCATGTTATGTGTCGTCAGGAAAATGATCGTGCCCGCGTCTTTTCGCTTTTTAATGATCTCGTGGATCTCGCTACTGGTCTGCGGGTCAAGTCCGCTCGTCGGCTCATCCAGGAAAAGCACCTTCGGACGGGACAGAAGCGCGCGTGCCAGGCGGAGGCGCTCCTTCATACCTTTACTGAGCTTACTTACTGCTTTCTTCTCAGCGTCCTGAAGCTTTACTTCCGAGAGGACTTCTCTGATCGCCGCATCGCTAACACCGTAGATATCCGCGAACACACGAAGGTTCTGGTAGCAGGACAGTCTCTCGTAAAGACCGAAGTCATCCATCATGACACCAAACTGTTTCTTATCACTCCCGGTAAGCTGGGTCACTTTTTTCCCCATGACCATCGCTTCACCTTCTTCAAATCGAAGCTGACCGGTGAGCACTCGGATCAGAGTCGTCTTACCCGCGCCCGAAGGTCCGAGCAATCCGAAGATCTCCCCGTCCTCTACCGAGAAAGAAATATCATCGAGCACTTTCTTGCCTCCGAAACTTTTCGAAATTCCCGTTACCGAAATCATCGTTTTGTCCTCCTGTTTTTTCTTGCGGTTCGCGCCGAAGCACTTGCCGCGCCCTTCTTTCAAAACGAAGCATACCAACCCCGGAATGCCTGCACAATATGGCTTTACACGAGTTGCCAAAAGGGATACATGAGTTGCAGAAAGAGATATATGAAATTTCGGAGCGGTGCTTTTGCAAAAGAAAAACCTCTCGGCGAAAGCATCACCGAGAGGTCTTTAAGAGGATTATTTCAAGATGGTATTCATCTTTACTCTATGTTATTTACGATACCGACGAAGATCGGGAGCCCCGACTCGCTGACGATCTCAACGATATACGGTCTGTCCAAAACGATCTGGTCGTAAAAAATCGGTTCTCCATAGCCAATTGTACCTATAGTTGCGGCAACAGCCCTGCATCCGTCTTCATCGATCATGATTCGTGCATCATGTTCGATCGCACTGATGAACAGGTCTCCCTGTCCGTCTTGGGACAGAGGAGTGAAATCGGAACGCGATTTGTCAAATGCGTCCGTGACCCCCATTTTTCGGAGATATTTCTTCATTTCGAAACCGCTCGAAAAGTCGACCAGCGGCATCACAAGAGTCGGATTTTTCATGACCGTCGGATCTCTTCTTGTCGGCTCGAGCGCGTCCCATTCCGGAACCCTGTCGTTCATAAACGTAAACAGTTCTTCATCTTCCAGAAGCTGCTCCGGCGTCATTCCTTCTTCAGGAAGGATAAATCGGACGCTTCCGTTTCCTTCGAGTTTCGCGTCAGCGCTGATAAAGTGCTCTCCCGTGTATGTTCTGATTCCGGCATCTGATTTATAAAAGGGAGTTGTAACATCACCCGAAGTCCCGTGAAAGACTCCTTCTTCCGGATAGCTGAAACGTCCTACCCACTTCCCGCTGAAGTTCACAGACGAAACAAGAGTCATTACCATCCCAGGATCCAGTTGCGCGTCGCCTAAAAACTCGTCCAGCAGGCCATCCGTCTGTTCGTGAAGCCATTCTCTGTACGCGCTGCTGTAATCCGGATCAGACGGATCTCCGCTGAAAGAGGAAGCAAAGTATTCGGAAGCCAGAAGATCCATCAGGCCTTGTTCATACGTCCATCCCGAATTCGTCCAAAGAGAATTCGCCAGAAGAAGTTTATCTTCGCCGTTATCCATGTAATTGGAAAGCCAGATGGATTTCGCGCTTTCGCGGGAAGATTCGATATCCGGCTGATGCAGAATATTCAAGATCTGCTGACGGGTGTTTCCGTCTGATGTTTCAGCGATCATAGAAAGCGACATGTACATGCAAAGCGGTGAAAAAACCTTGTTCTCCCCCACCTTATCGGAAAGCACCATTCGGGTGATGTCTGTGTAATACTGCGCATACGCATAATCCTTTTCTAAGGTCTTTTGCAAACTTCGACTCTCAGGGTAGACAGGCGCTGCCATTTCAAACACTTTCAGGATCTGTGTCTCGATCGCAGATTCGCTTTGGCTTATTGGAGCATCCGAACCCTGAGAAAGATCCGGCTTGCCGTCCTTCTTTCCTTTGATGTACGGATATAAAACGTAAGTCAGAAGTGCCACGGCCAGCACACCTGCCGCGACGGAAATTCCGATCTTCCATCCGTTTCTTTTCTTAACTCTGATCGGTGGGACGTCAGCATCTACTACTGCTTTATCGTCTAAGTCATTCATCCATTCCAGCATGTCTTTTCCGTTCATAGTATCTCCTCCTTTTCAAGAAAGCTCTTCAGTTCTTGTCTCATCCGGTACAGCATCGTTCGTACTTTGTTGTCGCTGTATCCGAATCTTTCAGCTATCTGAGAGGAAGTATCCATGTAGAAATATCGTCTGATAAATACCTTTCGTTTTTCATCTGACTGCGTCAGAATAAAACGGTTTACCGCATCGGCAAACACCTTGCCGTTCATCTCTTCTTCGACGTTGCTCTTCGATGGGATGCACTGCTCAAGTTCCGTCGTAAGTTCGTCAACATACGCCTGTCTTTTCAGTCTATGGTCATGTATGATGCGATTCAAAGATTTGGCACGGACGATCTTGTAAAGAAAGGCCTGAAGGTAATTCCTCGGCTCACTCGGCGGGATACGGTACCACGCTTCCAGATACGTGTCATTCACGCATTCTTCCGCTGTCTCCCTATTCCTCGTGATCCGAAACGAGACACCATTCAATCTCGTGCCGTACTGATTAGCTACGACACGAAGCGCCTTCTCATCACGCGCCAAAAACAAGTTTACGATATCGCCATCTTTCATCCCAATACCTCTCCGCTAATAGCTTTCACTATGAGTATCAACAAAAGACTCCGGAGTGTTACAAACAATTTTACCAAACAAGAAAAACAACAGCAAAAAGGAGAGCAAACAGCTCCCCTGAAAGGATGATGAAGATCGAGACAGCACAAAAAAGAGTAGCAAAAAACCTCAGAGCGAGTTTACGCTTGGAGGTTTTCGATGAATCGAAAATCAATAAATTGGCAGAAAAAATCTCCCAAACGGCGAGTTTTGCTTCAGCAAACTGTTTGAGCCGTGAGGGAGATATTATTTCTGCCAATATTAGGCTGTCTCGATCTTCGAAGCCTTCTCCAGTCCGAGCATCTTGACTGCGTCTTCTCTCATCTTGAACTTGAGGATCTTACCTGCGGCGTTCATCGGGAATGCGTCAACGAATGCGACATAGCGCGGTGTCTTGTGCTTGGCCATGTGATCCTTAACGTACTTCTTAACATCATCCTCGGTCAGTGTGGAACCTTCCTTCTTGATGATGCATGCCATGATCTCTTCACCGTACTGTTCGTCCGGAACACCGATGACCTGAACGTCAGATACATCAGGATGTGTATAGATGAACTCTTCGATCTCCTTCGGGTAGATGTTCTCACCACCACGGAT
>JAFZBN010000013.1 GCA_017561715.1 Clostridiales bacterium
GCTTCCTGTGGAAAGATAATTGATCAGAAGCGGAAATACATTCAGTGCGACAAGAAGGAGGACGGCCGGCATAAGGAACACCACCAGCGTCCGTCTCCAGTTGCTGATGATCTTTCTCATTTCCCACTTAAAGATCGTCAAAGTATGTCTCATGCCAAACCCCATTCTCATCAAGTCGATTCCCTTGTTGTGCATATCAGGATTCATTCTATAATTCTAAAAGATTTCTTGCAATCTTGATGTTTTCATTATCCCATCCCGGTTCTAAAGAAGAGTAAAGCATAGTTAAAGAAAAGATGGGTAAAGTATGAACAAACTGAAAACAGGCGATTCCGGGATTCGGGCAGCGGGATCCTTCGGGCATTTCGTATTTTGAAACATCAAACGCTGTTTTTGGGTTTTCGCGCTATAATAATATAAGGAATCAAGTTAGCGAGGTCTTACCACATGAGCAATAAGGATCAAAAAAGGCACCCGATCGTCATGGTATCGCTTGATGCCGTATCTGACGGTAACGTCGATTATCTGTTGACCTGTCCGAACTTTTCACGTCTGGCCAGGCTGGGACTTTTACACCGGCAGGTGGATTCGATCCTTGTGACCAGTACCTATCCTGTACACACCTGTATCAACACAGGCCTGATGCCCTGTGACCATGGTGTTTTCGATAATACGTTCCAGGATTCGGTGAAAGGTACGGAAGTGTGGCGTGACCACAAGCGTTTCATCAAGGGAAAGACTCTTCCTGAGCGTGCCTACGAGCATGGGCTTCGCACCTGTGCCATGATGTACCCGATGACCGCGGGCGAGAAGATCCGCTACCATATGACCGAGATCCCCGGCCGCAGCAATCTGGCTTATCGTGTCATGAAATCCGCGTATTACGGTTCTGCAGGCTTCATGATGCATTGTATGCTGAAGTACGGAAAACATATCATCAAAGATGGCGAGCGTGGCATGGACATGCTCATCGCCAAGACCGGCGCGGATCTGATCCGCAAGAATAAAGCCGACTTGTATATGCTTCACCTTCTGGATGTGGACACCTGCAAGCACAATCACGGCGCCACCTCCAAGGAAGCGACCGAGGCGCTCGGCCGTATCGACGAGTGTCTGGGACATCTTCTGGCGGCCATGGAGTCGGTCGGCATGGAGAACTTCGAGATCCTGATCTTCAGCGACCATTCCAGCCTGGACATCAAGGAAGACCTGCATCCGAACGAGCTCCTGACAGCACGTGGTTTCTCGCTTCAGGATGTGCATTTCCATACCACACACGGTTGTGCTTTCCTTTATATCTCCCCGACTGCTTCGGATAAACTCAAGCAGGATGTGGACGATTTCATCAAGGAGTTCCTGCAGATGGATGCTGTATCCCGTGAGCTGAGTGCCGAAGAGATGCGCCTGTGCGGCGCTACCGGCGACGGATTCTGTCGTGGCTTCTCTGCCAAGCCCGGCTACGAGCTCGGCAAGTACAGAAAAGGCCAGCACGGTTATCCTATGGATCCGGAATATGAAGATTTCAAGATCTTCTACCTCGAGATCGGTAACCAGGCCAGCAAGGCCGCAGCCGAGGCAGGAGACGCGGTCGAAGACGTGGATGGTGTTTCACAGGTCCATGGCGGCTGCATCATCGAGGTCGGAAAGAAAGCGATCGATCTGATCGAAGGTACGCCGAAGAAGTGAAGTCGTTTCGAGCATACCCCCAGGGGGTATGCGAGTGCTTTTGCAACGGCAAATACAAATAACAAATGGGGCCACCTCTTCGAGGCAGCCCCATCGTTTTTGTCTATTAACTTCTATACTCTACATTACTTTGCAGCGTTGCAGATTACGGAGAAGTCCTGAGCCTTCAGGGAAGCACCGCCGACGAGACCGCCGTTGATGTCAGCCTGAGCGAAGAGACCGGCAGCGTTTCCTGCGTTGCAGGATCCACCATACTGGATCGTGATAGCCTCTGCGCACTTCTCGCAGTAGAGCTCAGCGATGATGCCACGGATGAACTTGCAAACTTCTTCAGCCTGCTCGTCTGTAGCTGTCTTGCCTGTTCCGATAGCCCAGATCGGCTCGTAAGCGATCGTGATCTGGCAGAGCTTGGAAGCCGGGATATCCTTGAAAGCAGCAACGATCTGACCCTTGATCCAATCAAATGTCTCGCCTGCTTCACGCTGAGCCAGGGACTCACCGCAGCAGATGATCGGCTTTACGCCGTACTTCAGAAGAGCCAGAGCCTTCTTGTTAACTGTCTCGTCTGTCTCAGCGTTGTACTCACGACGCTCGGAGTGACCGATGATGCAGTATGTTACGCCCATCTTAGCGAGCCACAGCGGGGAGATCTCGCCTGTGAAAGCACCCTTCTCTTCGAAGTGGCAGTTCTGAGCAGCGATCTTGATGTTTGTGTAAGCTGTAGCTTCAACAGCAGCAGCCAGAGCAGTAGCCGGAACGCCGAGAGCGATCTTAGCTGTAGCGTCCTTAACGAGCGGCTTCAGTTCTTCGATGAGCTTAACAGCATCCGCCGGGATACCGCAGTTCATCTTCCAGTTACCGGCTGCGAATGTTCTGCCGATCTCCTTATCGTTCAGGCAATCGATACCCGGGAGAACCTTACCTTCGATGAACTCGAGGGAAGCACCACCACCTGTGGAGATGTGAGTTACCTTATCTGCATAGCCGAGCTTCTCGATAGCAGCAGCGGAGTCACCACCGCCGATGATGGAGATAGCGTCGGACTCAGCGATAGCCTGAGCAAGAGCCTTTGTACCAACTGCGAACTTTTCGAACTCGAATACGCCTGCAGGACCATTCCAGATGATCGTCTTAGCAGTCTTGATCTCATTGGAGAACAGTTCGATGGTCTTCGGTCCGATATCCAGACCCATCCAGCCTTCCGGGATCTCTCTTGTCGGAACGATCTGGGAATTAGCGTTTGCGTCGAAAGCGTCAGCAACGACTGTATCGATAGGTGTCAGGAGCTTAACGCCCTTAGCCTCAGCCTTTGCGAGGAGTTCCTTAGCGAGCTCGACCTTATCTTCTTCGAAGAGGGAGTCACCAATTGTTCCGCCCTGAGCAACTGCGAATGTGTAAGCCATACCACCACCGATGATGATCGTATCAGCCTTGTCGATGAGGTTTTCAATTACGCCGATCTTATCGGAAACCTTAGCACCGCCGAGGATAGCAACGAACGGACGAGCCGGGTTAGCCAGAGCACCACCGATGAACTTGATCTCTTTCTCGATCAGGTAACCGGAAGCGGACGGCAGGAAGTTTGCAAGACCTGCTGTAGAAGCGTGAGCACGGTGAGCTGTACCGAATGCGTCGTTAACATAGAGGTCAGCCATGGAAGCAAGTTCAGCAGCGAACTTCGGGTCATTCTTTGTCTCTTCCTTGTGGAAACGGACGTTCTCGAGCATGAGGATCTCGCCTTCCTTAAGAGCAGCAGCCTTAGCCTTTGCATCTTCGCCGATAACGTCAGCAGCGAGAGTAACCGGCTTACCGATCAGCTCAGCAAGACGCTCTGCAGCCGGCTTCATGGAGAATGCCGGTTCCGGTCCGTTCTTCGGGCGACCCAGGTGAGAAACCAGGATAACCTTTGCGTTATTATCTACGAGATACTTGATCGTCGGGAGAGCACCCTTGATTCTCTTATCGTCTGTAATTTCACCAGTTTTTTTGTCGAGCGGTACATTGAAGTCCACACGAACGATGACTCTTTTGCCGGATACGTTTAAGTCTTCGACATTCTTTTTCTGAACCATTGCCATAATGTTCACACTCCTATAAGAAAAATTACTTGTTGTTCAAGCCCTACTATTATACTCGCATCTGCGCGCGGTTTCAATTTAATATTTATAAGAAAAGCAGCGCGTCGGGAGGTGACGCGCTGCCTATGGGATAACCTCGGAAAAATGCTTCCCTTCTCCTCGGAAAAGCTGTATTTCAGGGGTTTAGTCAATGCCTATCGGTTCGGGAGCCTCATCGGGCTGGACAAGATTGAAGTCGACCATGGAATCCACGCTTCCGTCCGGAAGGACGAAGACCATCGTGTATCTTCCCGACGGCATATCTTTCGGGAGATCTCCCTTGATCCAGTAAGTGTGGGCCGTTTCGTACTGATCGCCGTTCTGGCCGACGATCGGGCGGACCGGGCTGCCCTTTATCTCCGCGTAGGCCTCATCCTTGCACCACGCGTAATCGAGGTTATATTGAAAAACATACATCGTGATCTCTTCCGGCGCGGATTCTTCGTAAGATTCGCTGATATATGCCTCGACGGTGAATTCCGAGCCGGATACGATCTCGCTGTACTCCATGTAGTTGATGACCGAGTAGGCGGAGCGGATCTCGCTGATGACCGGTTCTTTTGCCTCAGAAGAATGCATCACGCCTTTTTCGGACTTATTCTCCTTATCGGGCTTCCCTTCCAGATCCGGGGGTCTTCTTGCAACCAGTCTTTCGGTGCCGTTGACTTCGGAAGAGATCTTCGTGCTCTTCTTCTCCCCGGACCTTGTATTTTTACTCTTTCCGCAACCGGTCGCGCTGACCAGGAGCGCCGCGGCCAAAACGGCCGTCAATACTGTCTTACTTGCCTTTTTCATCTATGTTTTCTCCTCAGTTCACGTTTTTCATTTCTCGAGTACGTATTCGAATCGGCGGGCTCTTTTCCGCCTTCGTGAAATAAGACGAAACAAAAAACGGATCTGTTGCAAAACTTCATCGATCTGTTTTCTCCTTCTTGAAAAGCACCCGCATTCGCTGTACAGTTCTTGTTTGGGAGGAATCACCATGGAAAACGAAGTACAGGGCATCGTCATGCCCGATTATTCGATCGGATTTCAGTGCATCGCGGGAAAGTGCCGCCACAGCTGCTGTGTCGGCTGGGAGATCGACATCGACGAAGACACATATGAAATGTATAAGACCGTGAAAGGTCCCCTCGGCGAGAAACTGAAGGCCTGCATCTGCACGCCTTCCGAGGCCGGTGAACCTGTTGCCCACTTCATCATGGGCGAAGATGATCGCTGTCCGTTCCTGAATTCCGACAACCTCTGCGAACTGATCCTCGGACTCGGGGAAGATGCCCTCAGCGAGATCTGTACCGAGCATCCGAGGTTTTATAAAGACTTTTCCGACCACATGGAGATGGGGTACGGTCTCTGCTGTGAAGAGGCGGCACGCCTTCTTCTTTCTCATAAGGAGCCGATCCGACTGATCGGACTTTCCGAAAAAGAAGATCTCCGAACGAAGATATTCTCTTATCTTCAGGACAGAACAAAGACTCTCGATGCCCGCATCGAAAGCATCTGTGAACTTCTTTCCGTCTCCGCGTCAGGTCCGATCCTCGATCCGGAGCCGTCCGATATCGCAAACTGGGGCGCATTCTTAGGAAGTCTCGAAAGACTCGATCCCGCCTGGGATATCGAGATCGGGAAACTGAAAGCCGCTTCACTTACCCGTGAAGATCTGGCCTCTTTTGACGATTACATGGAAAAAGAAGACCGCCTCTTCGAATACGAAAACCTCCTGTGGTACCTGATCTACCGCCATCTCGGGGAATCCCCGTTCGATGACGAAGCAGCGCTGTGCGTAAAATTCGCGGTACTCAGTATGAGACTTCTACATTATCTCGGGGCTTGCAAATATATGGAGAACGGTGCTTTTACCAAGGAAGAACAGGTCGAACTTTCGCGCATGTTCTCCTCGGAGATCGAGTACTCGGATGAAAACATCGACCTCATCTACGATCACTTCTTCGATCTTCAGGATTCCAACTGATCCTTCATCGCCATGATGACGCTCTGGATCTCGTAAAGTCTCTGGATGTTTTCAGGGACGAAGCGGGACGCGCCGCACGAAGGCGAATAGAGCTCCATGAACTTGCCGTAATCCATCAGCATGCCCTTCATGCCGTGGATCTGGAAGGTCTTTGTGACAGGCTTTGCAACCTTCGAAATGTCTCTTCCGACGTGCTTTTTGATCGGCTTTCCTTTCTTGTAGATGATGCCCTCTTCCGGCGCGCATTCGGTGCCTTCGTAGGTGATCACGCCATCCTTTACGGTAAGGATGCCTTCACCGACTTTTGCCTGATCGCGCTCACCGCAAAGCTCGAAAAGAGAGACCTTTTCAGTTAGGGCAAATGACGGATCTTCTACCATCTTTTTGTACAGATCCTGCTCCCACAGATTCCACTTGTGAAGATCCGGGAAGCACTTATCTTCCGCGGAAACGGTCTCGAAGAAGCCGTACTTGTTCATGAGAACTTTGTTTCCGCATTTGCTGCAGACGAGAAGATTTTTCTTTCCTTTAAGTCCCTCGATACTTCCGGCGTCGGTCACGGAGATCGTGTTGAGACTTTCGCATTTCGGGCAGATGTTCGCGATGTTCTGAACCCCCGAAGCGATGCCCTTCGATCGGAATTCCTGCGGGTGATCTTCGAAATACTCGTACTCGTTATAGACCAGTGCTTTTCGCATATACTGATGGATCTCGTCGACAGACATTTCAGCGACCTTTTCCTTCGGCAGAACGTCGGTAAACTCAGCCGTGATGCGGCCTCTTCTGTAAGAGCTCTGGCTCCATCTCGGCCAGGTCATGTAGGCGCCGTGAGATCGGAAAATGACGACTCCGGAATTTGTCTTTTTGACAAGGGACGCAAGGCCGGTATCAAAGGCGATCGAATGGCCGTCCGTAAAGCGCGTGCCCTCCGGGAAAATACCGAGGACGCCGCCTCTTCCGAGCACTTTCATCATGGCCCGAACGGTTCGAAGGTCGTTTCGGAACTGGGCTTTCGGGATGCATCCGCCCCTGGTGATGACGGGCCCGAAGATCTTCCTTCGGAACAGGAATTCGCCCGCGACGAAGTTGATCGGACGACCGCGAAGAGTCGCCGCCATGATGACGGGATCGATAAATGACGGGTGATTGCCGACGATGACCAGCGGGCCTTCAAGTGCCTTGATCTTTTCGTCCGGCTTGACTTTGATGCCGAAGCGGAGTTTTAGAACGGGAAGCGCGATACATGTTCCGAAAAACGAATACCAGAACCTGCTCGGCACACAGCCGTATTCCACCTGTTCTTTCTTCGAACCTTTTCCTTTTCGGGAAGCCTTCTCTTCGCCCACTTTTCCGCCCTTTCGGTCAAACATTCACAATTTTGGCAAAAACTGGCATGTTTTGACACAAAATGATAACATCTGTCCAGTATTATACATTATCAGGTGGGTCGTGTGTAGGAGGAAAACCCGATAATCTCGGCGTTTTCGTTTAGAATATTTTGACAAAGACCCCGAAAGGCGTGTATGGCAAAGACCTGTTTTTACTGTGGAAAAGAACTGGCAGCGGGGCAAAGATGCTCTTGTCGCGGCTCGTCTAAAACCGGCGCGACGGCTGAGACCCCTGTTTTCTCTGCTTCTTCTACAGCTTCCGCTTCCTCTTCTTCGTCATCCGCATATTCCGGATCTTCCGCGGGAAGTGCTTCTTCAGGTGCTTTTACCGGAGAAACCGGAAAGAAGAAAGCAAAGAGAGAAAAGACAAAGCAGGTCTGGAATGAAGAGCAAAAGGCCCAGAACCGGTTCTCATTCGCGAAATTCATCGATCAGGTCAGATCGAACTTCCCGTCCATATCCAAACTGATGCGTCCGGTCATGGCCTACATCTGGCACCCGGTCACGACGATCCAGAACAGATCCCAGGTCGTTTCCATTCCGAAAGTCCTTCTCATCAACAGCCTGTTTGCGGCGCTGACATCCCTGATGGTCATCTTTACTTCCTTCACGGATTCGCCGTTCCTCGGCATGCTGATCTCTCTTATCTTCGGAAAGACCGACCTTTTCTCTGACCATCCGGTCATGGCCTTCTTCGTCATGAGCGCGATCCTCTGGCTTTGCGTCCTGATACTCGCTTTGTGCTTCACCTGGACTTCACGCCTTGTAAACAGAAAACTCCCGTTCCTTAGGGCTCTGGACACGGTCTCCATCTCCTCGATCTACATGTGCTTCGCGGACGTCCTGATCTTTTTGTCCGTTCTCTTCGGATCGCGAGGCGCGTTTACGTTGATCTTCGTGGCGATGGTCATCATGGGCATATGCCACTATGTTTCCATCAAGCAGGATCTTGCTCTTCGGGATAATTCCGCGTTCAATATGCTGGCCATCAGCTACCTTCTTTTCTACGTACTGGCCCAGCTCGGAACGAACATTTTCATCCGCATCTTCGTACTCTTCTGATCCACTCTTTTTTCACCGTATTGTTGGGCGTATTCCGTCATGATACAATCGGTGTAAAAGATGGCAAATTGATCCCGTTTTCGGGAATGAGGTAAAAGCAGGGGAAATGGTCGATCGCGTTTATTTCAGAGATCCCACCAAAGAAGAAGAAAAAGAGATCATCGAACTCGCCGAAAAGCGCTTTCGCAGTTCGCGTTGTGGCTCGATCGTTGCATGGGGCCTAGGTGTTTTGTTTTTGCTGGCGTCGATCGGCATGTTTATATACCTGTCATCCGACTTGAGCGCCGGTCTGGGTCTTCTCCTTCTGGCCGTGATCTGTATCATCATAGGATTTGTGAATAACAGTTCTTCCAAAGCGGTCATCAATGACTTCCGTCAGGGACATTTTCTCGTACAGGACATCGAGGTGGTCGATATGCTGTTTCAGGATCCTCATTGCCAGGACACTTACGCACTCGCGCTTCGATCCAAAGAAGGCGATGCTTTCGATCTTCCCGTTTCGTCGGACAGATACAAAGAATTCCATATCGGAATGAAAGGGCTTCTGGCCGTGATGTACGGAGAAGCCGGCTTGTTTAAGGCCAGTCGTTATTTCTTCATTTCGGAAAAAGAGAGTACCCAGATGAATGAAGAAGCATTTGAATCTTCTTTCTCTTCGGATGGAGAATCATCTGAACTTCCTTCCTCGATCCTTTCCTCTTTCGCTAAAAAAGCATCGGCAATTCCGCTGATCATTATGATCTGTGAGCTTCCATACGTGATCGGATTTCTCATCGCGCTTCAAGGTTTTCAGAACTCGGGAGACCCTAAAGGCTGGACTTTCCCTCTTGCAATTGCGAGTTTTATCTCAACATTCTTTTTGTTTTTCGGGTACAGAAGTTTTGTCGTTCTGGATTACCTCCTGAAAAAGGGAAAACGGAGCATTGTTATGTTCATCCTATGGTTATGCCTTCTGTTTGTTCCGATGTTTGTAAACGCCATCGCACTAGGTGGCGCACCCATGGAGATCTTTCTTCTTGCGCATTTCATCTGGTGTGTCGCGATCGGAGTTTTTGTATTCATGTTTTCTTACAAAAGACGCGCGATTTCCCGATGCTTAAAAAACAGAAACCTCAAGTGGGCACGAGGTACGATCATTCATACCGCCAAACACTACTACGCACTTTCACGCTACGGATCTCAAGTCCCGTTTATCACGGTAAGACTCAATAACGGCGGCACGGTGCACTTCGACGTTTTCTGTCAGGATATCGTCCGAGATCTTCGGATCGGTGTGACGGGTTATGTGATCCGGGTAGAGGACACATTTCGCGGCGAGACCGTTGCCCACTACTACTTTGAGAAAGACCCTGAAGAAGAATGAGCCTGCTGAAAAATGTGCTGAACGAAAAGAAAAAGAGGCTGCCTCGTATGAGACAGCCTCTCGCCATTTCTAATTATTTGTCAGCCATTAAAGAAGATTAACACCGTGCGCAGCCGCTTTCTCGACTACGTCCTCCGGCCAGATCGAAGACTGAACTTCTCCGATGTGCGCTCTCTGCAGGAAGAACATGCAGATACGGGACTGACCGATACCACCGCCGATGGTGTACGGAACCTTGCAGGAAAGTACATCCTTCTGGAACGGAAGCTCTGCTCTCTCTTCGCAGCCTGCGATCTTGAGCTGCTTCGCCATGGCTTCTTCGTCAACACGGATACCCATGGAGGAAAGCTCAAGAGAGCATCCGAGTACCGGATAGTAAACGAGGATATCACCGTTCAAGGACCAGTCATCGTAGTCCGGCGCACGGCCGTCATGCGGCTTTCCGGATTTCAGAGCGCCACCGATCTGCATGAGGAATACCGCGCCGTACTCTTTCGTGATGAGCGTTTCTCTTTCCTTCGGTGTCTTATCCGGATACATGTCCTCGAGTTCCTGTGTGGTGATGAAGTGGATCTCGTTCGGAAGGAACGGGTCCATAAAGTGATACTTACCGCACATATAGTACTCGGTCTGCTTGATCGCCATGTAGATGCGGAAAACAGTCTCTTTCAGAGTCTCGATGTTTCTCTGCTCTTTTGTGATGATCTTTTCCCAGTCCCACTGGTCAACATAGATCGAGTGGAGGTTGTCTGTATCTTCGTCACGACGGATCGCCGTCATATCGGTATAGAGGCCTTCGCCCGGGTGGAAGCCGTACTTGCAGAGCGCCATTCTCTTCCACTTCGCAAGAGAGTGAACGATCTCAACTTCCTTCTCGTTCAATTCCTTGATACCGAAAGCGACCGGTCTTTCTACGCCGTTGAGGTTGTCATTGAGTCCTGTCTCCGGCTTTACAAAAAGCGGCGCCGACACACGTGTCAGGTTCAGTGCGTCAGAGAGCGCTCTCTCGAAATAGTCTTTAACTTCCTTGATCGCGACTTCTGTTTCGCGGATCGTTTGCGGGCTCTTATAGCCGTCCGGAATAATGATCGTACCCATTTTTCAACACTCCTTTATTGTTCGTTTTCTTATGCAAAAGCACTTGTCCCGTGGGACAGTTCAGATATTAAAGTTCGCAGTTGTTGACCGTTCTCGGGAACGGGATGACGTCACGGATGTTGCTTACACCTGTGAGATACATGACGCAGCGCTCAAATCCGAGACCGAAACCGGCGTGTCTTGCGGAACCGAACTTTCTAAGATCCATATAGAATCCGTAGTCCTCCGGCTTCATGCCGAGCTCTGTGATACGGGAAGCGAGCTTCTCGTAATCGTCTTCACGCTGGGATCCGCCGATGATCTCGCCGATGCCCGGAACTAAGCAGTCCATTGCGGCAACTGTCTTTCCGTCTTCGTTGAGCTTCATGTAGAAAGCCTTGATCTCCTTCGGATAATCCGTAACAAATACCGGCTTCTTGAAGACTTCCTCGGTGAGGTATCTTTCGTGCTCGGTCTGAAGATCGCAGCCCCAGGATACCTTGTACTCGAACTTGTCGTTTACCTTCTCGAGGATCTCGATCGCCTCGGTGTAGGTTACGTGACCGAAGTCGGAAGAAGCTACGTGCTGCAGCCTTTCGATGAGGCCCTTATCTACGAAATCGTTGAAGAACTTCATCTCTTCCGGAGCGTTCTCAAGTACGAAGTTGATGATGTACTTGATCATAGACTCGGCAAGGAGCATGTCGTCCTTAAGATCTGCAAATGCGATCTCCGGCTCGATCATCCAGAACTCCGCGGCATGACGAGTCGTGTTACTGTTCTCGGCACGGAACGTCGGTCCGAATGTGTAGATGTTTTTAAACGCCATCGCGAAGGTCTCACCGTTCAACTGACCGGAAACCGTGAGGTTCGTCGGCTTGTTGAAGAAGTCCTGGCTGTAGTCGATAGAGCCATCCTCGAGCTTCGGGATGTTGTTGAGATCCAGTGTCGTTACCTGGAACATCTCACCGGCACCCTCGCAGTCGGAACCCGTGATCAGCGGAGTATGTACATATACGAAATCTCTCTCCTGGAAGAATCTGTGGATCGCGTATGCGCACAGGGATCTTACTCTGAAGACCGCCTGGAACAGGTTCGTTCTCGGACGAAGATGTGTGATCGTTCTTAAATACTCGATGCTGTGGCGCTTCTTCTGAAGCGGATAGTCCGGAGTGGAATCACCTTCCAAAACGACTTCCGTTGCCTGGATCTCGAAAGGCTGCTTGGCTTCCGGAGTCGCAACCAGTGTACCTGTAACGATGAGTGCCGCGCCGACATTGGTCTTGCTGATCTTCTCGAAGTTCGGAAGCGCGTCGTGATATACGACCTGGATCGGCTCGAAGAATGTACCGTCATGCAGTACGATGAATCCGAAAGTCTTGGAATCACGTACGGATCTGACCCAGCCGCCGACTGTCACTTCTTTACCGAGATACTGTTCTCTGTTTCTGAAGATCTCTCTTACATCTAAAATGTCCATCTTTCTTCCTCCTTTTTCGGGGAAACAAAAACGCCCCGAAGCATCTTTCTTGCTTCAGGACGATCTATCATCGCGGTACCACCTGAATTGCTGTAATTACAGCCACCTCATCTGGGTTCTAGCAAACCCTGCCGCCTGACGCGCGGCTCTCGGCTTCCACTACTTTGCGTCTTGCGGCTTTTGTCGTACGCCGCCTTCGGCATTTCATTTTGCAGCTCGGAAGTGTTATTCACCTGTATTCACTCTATGGGGCTTACACCGTCCCCCACTCGCTGGAAGCGATAAAACAGGCTACTTCTCTTCGTCATCGCTTTTTCCGTATTCAATTTGAAGTTAGATTACTCTGCATACAATGGTTTGTCAAGTCCCCGTAAGCGTTATGTAATCTTCATTATGATATAATGTGAAAAAACTGTTAGTTGACACGAAAAACGGGGAAGATATACTACTTAGGAGCGCGTTTTCGGACGCCTTAGGTTTCATCACGGGAGAAAAATATGGAAAACAACGAAGTGCAGATCAGGATCCAGGACGTATTTGCCTCATTTTTAAAGTCGATTGTATGGATCGCGGCAATCACTATTTTCTTTGCAGGAGCGCTCGGTGCTTTCGGCATCTACAAAGCAAGACACACGAAGGTAAGCGGGGCTTACGCGGCGAACATCGCGACGAAAGAAAAAGAAGTCGCCGAGAAACAAGATGAGATCTTCAATCTTGAGAAAGAAAACGCAACAATCCGTGACGTTGATATTCCTTTCACGGAGAACCGTATCAAGAAAGAACAGGAATTAAGCGACAGCAGAAAAGAATATGCGTCTAACAGCATCTATCACTCCATCGACCCGTTCAACGCGGGCTGCGCGAAGATCACGATCGCGGTGCACGTAGAAATCCCTGAAGATATCGTTGACGATATGCCTGAATATCGCGATAACGAGCAGCGTCGCGCGGCGAACGCCTGTGTTTCTATGTACCCTTTCACTGACCAGGCTCTCGAAAAGGTTCGCGGCATCCTCGGTGAAGACTGCGAACTGCGATATATCAAAGAACTCGTCAACATCACGAATATGAATAATCAGTTCGTCCGCCTTGATGTCTTCTATCCGGAACCGGAAAAGGCAAAAAAGGCTGCCGAGTATCTCTTCGGTGAAATGCAAAAGAGCATCACCGAGATCGATCCGGCTTTCTCCCTTTCCATTGTTACCGAATTCAGCGGATTTGAAGTCAACTGGCAGGTCTATGACGATCACTCCCTGCATTCCGATAAGGTCATCCTTGCCGAAAAGAACATGGCGGCGGACATGGATTCTCTGAACGAAAAGAACGCCAAACTGGATCTCAACACACAAAAGATCAATCTGGCGACCGGCGAACTGAACGCCCTGAACAATGAACTCTCCGCTGCTGAGAATGCTCTTGCCAACGCACGTCAGGCGCAGTCCGCGAAGAAAGGACTCGTCAAATTCGGCCTGATCGGTGCTTTTGCGGGATTCTTCATCGCATGCGCATTCTTCTATCTGAAGTATCTCCTCGGCGGAAAGATCAGAAACAGAAACAGCATCATCGGCCGTTATCCGTACCCGCTCCTGGGTGTCGTTCCGTCCACGAAGAAGTATCTGTTCGGTAAGACCATCAAGAGACTCGAGGGCGATCCGGTCTACGCGGATGACGACGTGATCACGGCGATCGCGGCCAACGCCCTTGCGATCGCGGATACCGAAGGTTCCACCGGAAACTGTCTGGTCGGCACCATCGAAGAAAAGGATCCGTCCCTGAAGGCGCTGAAGGAAGCTCTGGACGGCAAGGTCTCTTATGCCGGCAATATCCTCTCCGAAGCTCGCGCGGTAAAAGCACTTGATAAGTGCTCTCACGTGATCCTCGTTGAGAAGAGAAATGAGTCCCAGATCGATTCCCTTACGGAAGAGATCACCAAGCTTAAGTCCCTGAAGAAGGAGATCCTCGGCATCATCCTTCTGTGATGGATAAAGCATCCGCCGAAAGCAGGCGGATCTGATTCCGAATAACTACCTGAAAAAATGAAAAGGTCCGGTTTCTTACCGGACCTTTTTTCTTATGCTACCGTGTGGAAAAGATTGATCAGGAAGATCCACGCACATCCGTAGTAAGTGACTACGGCGACCAGATCGTTGACTGTCGTGATAAGCGGTCCGGAAGCGACCGCAGGATCGACCTTGATCTTATGAAAGAACATCGGTACTAAGGTTCCGACGAGGCTGCTGACGATCATGGCGAGCCACAAGGATCCGCCTACGCAGGCCGCAACGGCAAAGGAAAAACCGATCGGATAGTGCTTAAATGTCGCGACATAAAAGCCGATGCCCGCAAATGCCATGGCGCCTAAGAGCATGCCGTTACAGAATCCGACACGCATTTCCTTTAAGGCAAACTTGAATTTCTCACTGGTCTTCAGGTGCTCATCCATCAGAACACGGATCGTAACAGCGAGCGACTGTGTGCCGACGTTTCCTGCCATGTCCAGGATAAGGCTCTGGAAACACACGACGATCGCAAGTTCGGATACGACGGTCTCAAAAAGTCCGACGACGGTGGAAACGAATAGTCCCAGTACAAGAAGCGTCACCAGCCACGGCAGGCGCTTTTTCATGCTCTCCGGAAGCGTTTCCTTCAGATCCTCCTCCGCGGTCAAACCGGCGAGTTTCGCGTAGTCATCACCCATCTCGTCATCGACGACTTCGATGATGTCCTGAGAGGTGATAACACCTAAGATCTCGTCATTATCGTTCAGTACCGGGATGGAGTCCTCGGCGTAGTCCTTGATCTTCTCGATCGAGGTATCGATCTTTTCATGGTCGTGTACGTACGGGTAAGAAGTAACGATCAGGGATTCGAGTTTGGCGTAGTCCCTCGCGCGGATCAGGTCTTTAAGATCGATAACGCCGTAGAACTTATCCTCTTTATCCGTAACGTAGATCGTGGAAATATTGTCGTTTTCATCTGCCTGGCGGATCAGCTCTTTCATGGCCTGCTTGATCGTCAGGTCGTCTTTTACCACGACAAAGTTCGTGGTCATCTTGGAACCGATCTCATCGTCCTCGTAGGACTGGATGAGTTTGATGTCCTGGGAACTTTCATCGTCCATCAAGGAGATGATCTTTTCCTGGGTCTCCTCATCGACTTCTTCGAGTACGTCAACAGCATCGTCGGCGTCCATGTTTTCGATGATCTTCGCGGCGCTCTGAATATCGAGCTCGGAGATGAACTCTTCAGGTTCTTCCAGGTATGCGAAAACTTCGGAAGCCTTCTCGGCGCCGAGGATGTGGTAGACCTTTTTACGTTCTTCTTTAGTGATCTGCTCGAGAGCGTCAGCAAGATCGCTCTCATGGTAATCTTCGAGTTTCGCGCGGATCTCACCTTCCGACTTTTCAGAACGGATCAGCGCGACGATCTCTTCAACTACATTTCTGGTTTCATTCCTGGTTTCATTCTCGTAATCCATGATAAAACCGCCTCCTTTTGCAAAATTACGGCATTTTCATGCCGGCAAAAAAGGGAAGCTCATGTGAAAAATGATCCGGATCAAAATCGAAGGGATACTTCTTTTAGAGAAAACAGCCGGTTTTCGGCCTCAGTAAGTCATCTCGTGACGAAGATCTGTTCGTATGTGATTCTCATCTGAATCGTTTTTCGCAAAACAGCCACGCCTTCGATAACTGCCATCACAACTATCCACCTTCGTCACCTCCTTGTTTTTGGGAATACCTATTGAAATTATGAACGCCCCAAAAGCAAATGTCAACGCCGTTTTTGAGGTTTTTTCGGTAAGACCGAAATACTGTTCTTTTTCATAAAAACATTTGTCTGCCCGAGTCAAAATTTGGGTTTTACTCTCCCTTGTTTTCTGTTATTATATTTCCAGCAAATTTCCGTTTAGAGTTAGATAGGATATTTAATTTATTAAAGCGAGGAAGAGACCATGCCCAAGAAAGACGACATTAACAAGATCCTGATCATCGGCTCCGGCCCGATCATCATCGGCCAGGCATGTGAGTTTGACTACTCCGGTACTCAGGCTTGCAAAGCTTTAAAGAAGCTCGGCTACCAGATCGTTCTGGTAAACAGCAACCCGGCCACGATCATGACAGACCCGGATGTAGCGGACATCACTTACATCGAGCCGCTGAATCTGGCAAGACTTACTCAGATCATCGAAAAAGAGCGCCCGGATGCGCTTCTCCCGAACCTCGGCGGACAGTCCGGACTGAACCTCTGTTCCGAGCTTTCCGAGGCAGGCGTCCTTGAGAAATACGGCGTTAAGGTCATCGGCGTACAGGTGGATGCCATCGAGCGTGGTGAGGACAGAATCGAGTTCAAGAACACCATGACAAACCTCGGTATCGAGATGCCGAGATCCAGAGTCGCATACTCCGTTGACGAAGCGGTAAAGATCGCTGAAGAACTGAAATACCCGGTCGTTCTCCGACCTGCCTACACGATGGGCGGTGCCGGCGGCGGCCTTGTTTATAATGTGGACGAACTGAAAGTCGTCTGCGAGCGTGGTCTTCAGGCTTCCCTCGTAGGTCAGGTACTCGTTGAAGAGTGCATCGCCGGCTGGGAAGAGCTCGAGCTCGAGGTCGTACGTGACGCAAACGACAACGTTATCACCGTCTGCTTCATCGAGAACATCGACCCGATCGGCGTTCACACCGGTGACTCCTTCTGCTCCGCTCCGATGCTCACCATCTCCGAGGATGTACAGAAGACACTTCAGGAATACTCCTACAAGATCGTTCGCGCGATCGAAGTTATCGGCGGCTGCAACTGCCAGTTCGCACACGATCCGGTCAGCGGCCGTATCGTCGTTATCGAAATCAACCCGAGAACCTCCCGTTCCTCGGCGCTCGCTTCCAAGGCAACAGGTTTCCCGATCGCTCTCGTTTCCGCTATGCTCGCATGCGGTCTGACTCTTGATGAGATCCCGTGCGGCAAGTACGGCACACTCGACAAGTACGTTCCGGACGGAGACTATGTCGTAATCAAGTTCGCTCGCTGGGCTTTCGAAAAGTTCAAGGGCGCTTCCGATAAGCTCGGCACACAGATGCGTGCCGTAGGTGAGGTAATGTCCATCGGTAAGACATACAAGGAAGCTTTCCAAAAAGCGATCCGAAGCCTCGAAACAGGCCGTTACGGCTTAGGCTTTGCCAAGAACTATCACGACCTTTCCAAGGAAGAACTGATGCACATGCTCGCTTACCCGACATCCGACAGACAGTTCATCCTCTATGAGGCACTCCGTAAGGGCGCTACCGTAGAAGAGCTTTACCAGCTGACAAAGATCAAGCACTGGTTCTTAGAGCAGATGCTCGAGCTCGTTCAGGAAGAAGAAGAGCTCATCAAGATCAAGGGTGCTGTTCCGTCTGAGGAGACACTCCGCCAGGCAAAACTCGACGGTTTCTCCGACCGTTACCTCAGCAAGCTCCTCGAGGTTCCGGAAGAAGACGTCAGAAACGCTCGTTACCAGTACAACATCCGCGAGGCTTGGGAAGGCGTACACGTAAGCGGTACACAGGATGCAGCTTACTACTACTCCACATACCACCTCTCTGAAGACAAGAGCCCGTCTTCCGATAAGCCGAAGATCATGATCCTCGGCGGCGGCCCGAATCGTATCGGTCAGGGTATCGAGTTCGACTACTGCTGCGTACACGCGGCTCTCGCACTCAAGAAGATGGGATTCGAGTCCATCATCGTTAACTGCAATCCGGAGACAGTTTCCACCGACTACGATACTTCCGACAAGCTCTACTTCGAGCCGCTGACACTGGAAGACGTTCTCTCCATCCACGAAAAAGAAAAGCCGATCGGCGTTATCGCTCAGTTCGGTGGTCAGACACCTCTGAACCTCGCTGCAGATCTTAAGAAGAACGGCGTAAATATCCTCGGTACCACACCGGAGACGATCGACCTGGCTGAGGACAGAGATCACTTCCGCGCTATGATGGACCGTCTCGGCATCCCGATGCCGGAAGCCGGCATGGCTGTTACCGTTGACGACGCTCTTACGATCGCCAACAAGATCGGTTATCCGGTCATGGTTCGTCCTTCCTACGTTCTCGGCGGACGCGGCATGGAAGTCGTACACGACGACGAGATGATGCGTGTTTACATGAACGCCGCTGTAGGTGTTACACCTGACCGTCCGATCCTCATCGACCGTTTCCTCCACCACGCTACAGAGTGCGAGGCAGACGCTATTTCCGACGGACAGAACTGCTTCGTTCCGGCAGTCATGGAGCACATCGAGCTCGCAGGCGTTCACTCCGGTGACTCCGCTTGTATCCTGCCGTCCAAGAACCTTACCGAAAAGCAGATCGCGACGATCAAGGATTACACCAGAAAGATCGCGATCGAGATGAATGTAAGAGGCCTTATGAACATGCAGTACGCGATCGAGGATGATGTTGTTTACGTACTCGAGGCGAACCCGCGTGCTTCCCGTACAGTACCGCTCGTTTCCAAGGTCTGCGCGATCAACATGGTCAAGGTAGCCACAGAGATCATGACATCCGAGATCACCGGCAAGCCGTCCCCGGTACCGGAGCTCAAGGATCGTATCATCAAGCACTACGGCGTTAAGGAAGCTGTCTTCCCGTTCAATATGTTCCAGGAAGTTGACCCGGTCCTCGGACCGGAAATGAGATCCACCGGTGAGGTCCTCGGTATTTCCGAGTCCTTCGGCGAAGCTTATTTCAAGGCTCAGGAAGCAACTCAGACGAAGCTGCCTTCCGAGGGTAACGTACTTCTTTCCGTATGCGACCGCGATAAGGATGAACTCGTTGAGATCGCCAAAGCATTCGATGAGATCGGATTCCACATCCTCGCTACAGGTAAGTCCTACGAGATGATCAAGGAAGCCGGCATCGATGCAGAGCGTGTCAACAAGCTCTACGAAGGCCGCCCGAACATCACGGATAAGATCACCAACGGTGAGATCCAGCTGATCATCAACACACCGGCCGGTAAGACCTCTATCCACAACGACAGCTACATCAGAAAAGAAGCGATCCGCCACAGAGTTCCTTACATCACGACGATGGCTGCCGCAAAGGCAAGCGCCGAGGGTATCAAGGCGTACAAGGCCAACCCGAACTTCCCGGTTAAGAGCCTGCAGGATCACCACAAGGACATCATCTGATCTGATGGCCGACGTCCGGCACACAGCGTCAGATTCCTGACCGGTCCTTTTCGATAGGTAAACAAAAGAGAATCCCTGAACACGTCTCCGAAAGTTCTTTTGCAGAGACCGATTCAGGGATTTTCGTCATTTTCCTCTGAAACAGTCTCTGAAAGCAGGTTTACAGAGACTGAAACAGAGGAATTCGTCATTTTCCTCTGAAAGTGTCTCTGAAAGCAGGTTTACAGAGACTGAAACAGAGGAATTCGTCATTATCCTCTGAAAGTGTCTCCGAAAGCAAGTTTACAGAGACTGAAACAGAGGAATTCGTCATTTTCCTCTGAAACAGTCTCTGAAAGCAAGTTTACAGAGACTGTTTCAGAGACTTATTCCGACAATACCGCAGAATACGTCTTGGCAATATTACTTTTAAGTTATTTTAAAGTTGACGGGCTAGAGTATACTACAAGGTAGATGAAGCGTTTACCTTGTGAAGAAAGGAGACGATGTGTCAAATGATTAATGATAATAACTTCACCAATATAAACGGAAGCGGAACTCCTTCTATTCCGGAAGGAAGCGCGCCCATGCGTCCGGGTTCGGTTTTTCAGACCGCAGGACAGGCCATGCAACCGCCGATCCTCTCTCCTTCTACTGTTTCGCCCGCATATAATATGCCTGTGACCACACAGGAGATCCAGCCGGCTCCGATCGCGCAGCAGCCGACGCCGGTTCAGCAGGAACCGGAAGTTCAGCCGGTGCAGCAGGCAATTCAGCCGGCTCAGGTACCGGCCGCCCCGGCGCCGATGCAGCCGCTCCTGACTCCTCAGATGATGGCCCCGGAGCTCCCCAGCTCACCTGTTATCGAGGAGCTTTCCAAGAAGAAAAAGAGAAAAGAGAAAAAGGTAAAAGAAACCAAGATAAAGGAAAAGAAAGACACCTCGGTAAGCAGAAAGCGTCTGGTCGCCGCATCCCTTGCGTTCTGCATGCTCGGCGCCACTCTTGGCGTGTGCGGCATGGTCGCGTATGGCATGTACTGGGCAGAGCAGGTCAAGTCAGATGCTGTCGATGAAGCAAAGAAAGCCGTAAAAGACGGTTCCGGTAAGAAATCCTCGTCGACCGGCGACGGTCAGTCCACGATCCTGCAGGGCGACCGCTCTTACTCCACCATCAACACGAGCAGCGTCGATACAAGTGAGAAGCACACCGCTTCGGAGATCTACGCCGCTAACGTGAATTCCACGGTCGGTATCTCTACACAGATCAAAGTGAACTACTATGGTTATCAGACAACGGCCGCCGCGTCCGGTTCCGGTTTTATCCTGACCGATGACGGTTACATCGTTACCAACTTCCACGTCATCGATGACGCAGAAGAGATCAAGGTCACCACTTTCGACAACACTTCTTACGACGCAAATGTCGTAGGCTATGACGAAGAAAATGACATCGCGGTCCTCAAGATCGACGCAGAAGGTCTGTCTCCTGTCGTTCTCGGCGATTCCGACAAATTGAATGTCGGTGACGATGTTGTCGCGATCGGCAACCCTCTCGGCGAGCTCACATTCTCCCTGACCAAGGGCTGTGTCAGCGCCCTCGACAGAAGCATTACCATCGACAACATGTCCATGAACCTCATCCAGACGGACTGTGCGATCAACTCCGGTAACTCCGGCGGCGCGCTTTTCAATATGTACGGCGAGGTCATCGGCATCACGAACGCCAAGTACTCCAATAACGGTTCCGCAGAGGCTACGATCGAGAGCATCGGATTCGCCATCCCGATCAGTACCGCACGCGTCATCATCGAGAGCATCATTGAAAAAGGCTACGCGGATAAGCCGTACATCGGTGTCTACGCGGAGACTGTCAATGCAGGTTCTACCAAGTACAACGCGGACGAAGGCATCGGCATCCACGACATCATGGACGACAGCCCGGCCGAGCGCGCCGGCATTAAGTCCGGGGACGTCATCATCAAGATCGACGGAAAGAAAGTTACGGATATTGCTGATCTGAAAATAAATATCAACCGTGTCGGTGTCGGCGGTAAGTTGACTCTGACGATCCTTCGTGACGGTGAGCAGATCGAGATCGTCGTCGACGTTGAAGCGGATACATCTTCCTGATCAGGATTCCGTTTCAAAAGCACTGTCAGACATCGATCCGTTCGGAGAAGAAACCGAGACCATCTTTTCCGATACGAAGCACAAACGGGAACCGATCCTGACTTATGCACATGTAGTAGTCCTTTTCGGGGAAGTGCTCCTGAAGCAACGGATCGAAAAACCGTTTCCCATCATGATTCTTCAGATCCTGTCGCCTTTCTTCAAAGGCCGGCAGGATCTTATTTTCTTCGACAAGTGATTTGATATACTCGGCGCAGAGCTCATCTTCCGCGGCCTGCTTCTTCGCCGAAAGGCCCATCGCGACGAGGGAGACTTCGAGTTCTTTTCGAGAGGCGCTATCGTCCTTTGCTTTAGAAGCAGCGGTACGGATGTACTCCGCGACCGCCTTTGCGTTGACGAGGCTTCCCGTCAGGATCTCGGTCGCGCCAACGGCATTCACGATGCCCTGCGTTCCCGCACTTGTGGTGTGGATGATGACTCTTCCTTCGATTCTGTCTTTCTCGGCTTCGACCTGCGACGGGGAGTTCCCGAAATCAAATCCCTCGACCTTGATCCCCTGTCTTTCGCCGATCAGGACGGATCCCGGGATCTTTTCGTGAAGAGCTTTTGCCTCCTCGATCGAACCCACCGGACGCACGAGTTTTGCGCCCAGATCGTAAAGATAGCACTCCAGTGAAAAAGCGCGGAATACGTCGATTATGACCGTCAGGCCACGAGCCTCTTTCGCTCCGGGAAGAAGATGCAGGATCTTGCAGTTGGTCATCTCATAGCCCTCTCAGATCTCGGAAATGTAGTAGAGGACAGAACGGAAATCACCGCTTAAGCAGGGGAAGATGATCCCCGCATTCATGAGCGTACTGCCGTATGCTTCGACGACGACCTCCGGCTGATCCTCCGGATCTTCGGCCCATGTGACGCGATAGCGCTTCTTCTCATCTAAGCCCTTTAGGCAGATGAATCTGTCCTGGTTGCACGGGCGGTTCATCACATGAATGAACGTCATGAGCATTTCACTCTTATCCTTGGAAACGACGCCGTAGCAGTCGAAAAATCCGTTATCTCGGAAGGACGCGATCCTGTAGTAATCGCCGTTTCTTACGAGGTCATTGTACTTATGGAAAAGCGCCGTCTGCTTTTTCATTTCTTCGTGGTCTTCTTTCGAAAGCTGCGTGATGTCCAGCTCATATCCGAAGGTTCCCGCGAGCGCGACATGGCCTCTGGTCCGGATCGGCACGGTCCTTCCCGTTACGTGGTTCGGGCAGATCGAAACGTGCGCGCCGAGAGAGGAAAGCGGATAGAGTGTCGCCGCGCCCTCCTGGATGCGGATGCGCTCGTAGGCGTCCGTGTCGTCGGAAGTCCAGATCTGCGGGCTGTAGTAGAGCATGCCGGGGTCGAATCTCGCGCCGCCGCTGCTGCAGTTTTCAAGAAGGATGTGCGGGAAAGAAGTCAGAAGTCTTTCCTGAAGATCGTAAAGACCGAGCACATATCTGTGCAGAAGTTCTCCCTGTCTTTCCGCGGGAAGATCCGCGCTGTAAAGGTCCGCCATATGGCGGTTCATGTCCCACTTCACGTAGGAGATGTCCGCGGAGTTCAATATCGCGGAGATCGCCGAGATCAGGTAGTCACGGACGTCTTTTCTGGAGACATCGAGGACCAGCTGATTTCTCGAAAGCGTGATGTCTCTTCCCGGGATCGAGATCGCCCAGTCCGGATGCGCGCGGTAAAGATCCGAGTCCGGAGAGACCATCTCGGGCTCGAACCAGACGCCGAGCTTCATTCCCATTTCCTTGAGCTTCTCGCTTAATCCGGAAAGGCCTCCCGGAAGTTTTTCCTCATTGACCGTCCAGTCGCCGAGGCTCGTGTTATCGTCATTTCTCTTGCCGAACCAGCCGTCATCGACGACCAGCATCTCCACGCCGCATTCCTTCGCCTGCTTGGCGATGGCCAGGAGCTTTTCGGTATCAAAATCAAAATACGTCGCTTCCCAGTTGTTGATGAGGATCGGGCGCTTCTTATCTCTGTAGGCGCCGCGGATCAGGTGCTTCCTGAAAAGATCATGGAAGTTCCGGCTCATCTTGCCCAGACCGCTTGCGGAATACGTCAAAACGACTTCCGGCGCGTAGAATGTTTCGCCGGGCGCAAGGACCCAGTTAAACTCTTCCGGATGGATGCCCACCGAAACTCTCAGGTCCTCGCTCGGGACCTTCTCGACCATCGAGCTGTAATTTCCGGAATACAGGAACTGAAGTCCGTACACCTCGCCGTCTTCCTGTGTGATCCCCGGGGATACGATTCCCAGGAAGCTCTGCGTGCGGTTGCCGGTTTTTCCGTTGATCGAGGTCACGCCCGTTCTTCCGAATCCGATCGGACGGATCTCTCTTGTGAACTCGCGGGCCCATGTGCCATGGAAAGTCATAAGCTCAAACGCTCTTCCCTGGCGGTCACGTCCGGGCATATCCATCGACGCGGAAAGCACTCTCTGAAGGACCACATCCGAAGAGCCTCCGTTGACGACTTCTACTCTTCTCGCGATCACGTCGCATTCGGCAAAAGCACTGTAGTACAAAGCGACAGCAAGCCCCGTGTCCGGATCTTTCAGGTCGATCCGAAGTGTTTCGACTTCGCCTTCGGTGTCAAAGGTGGAAGGAAGCCCCGGGACCGGTGCTTTTCCCGAAGTGATCTCATAGCCCTGATAGATGAGGTCCACACGCTCCGTGCCGTCTTTGAAAACGGCTTTCAGCGCGCCCTCACGGGTGTCACCCCTGCCCCATCCCGGGTACTCGAACGAAAACCCGTCCATGAAGATCGCGAGCTCTCTTTTGTTCTTTGTGGGAGTCATCCACGGTGAAAACTTCCTTCGATAGGAAAGGGAGTCGTCGGAGATCGACGGTCCATAATAGAAATGGCCTAAATATAGGCCATCTTCTATTCCAATCACATAACTTGTATTTTCAGTGTCGATCCGGAAGAAATCTTCCTTCGGACTGACGGTAATGTTACTTGGCAAAATCTTCATCCTGCTTCTTTCCTTCAATATAGATATCGTTGATGTTCTGAATATCCATGCAGAACGCAACCGCGTTTTCGATCTTCCAGGAAGATCCGGAAGGTCTCATGGACAGCTGGCAGATCGACGAGGATGTGCTTGTCTGGAACGTCAATGTAATACGGAAACTAATACTTGTCTCATGTGTGTTTTCGTCCGTGTAGACCGATACGATGGCGACATCCGCGGCATCGTAAAGTCGGGAGTCCAAAGAGGTAACGATCTCCTCGACCTTATCTTTTTCTTCCGATTTCAGATATGTCTTGATCGATGCGTAATCTCCGATAAGCATGCGGCGGATGAGGTAGTAACTGAGTTCTTTGGCCTCTGCCTGATATTCTTGGACCGTGCGCGTATCCTTCTCCATGAAAGGCAGTTTCACCGAGCAGCCGCAAAGACCGGAAGCGATCGCTACGATCATCATTACTGCGAGAAATTTAATTATTTTGTTCGAAGCTTTCATAGTCCCTCCCATAATCCCTAACGGACATATGTACAGCAATTTTACTTAAGTCTATGCTAGATTATACACCATGCCTTTAGTCAATGAATATATATAAATGCCAACTTTTTGTAAATTAAGTGTTGACAAAGGAAAATCCTCGGATTATTATCACCTTGTTGAAAAGCTATGACGAAGAAGGTCGTGACCATTTCGCCTCACAGAGAGCCGACGCCTGCTGAAAGTCGGTATCCGGGATGATCCAGATGACTATCGCTTCCGAGCCGGTACACCGAATAAGTTTTTACTTGAGTAGACTGTACACGTAAGAGCCGCGTTAAGGCGAAGGGTTTGATAGAACCTATTAAGTGGCGAAAAGATTTCGCAAATTGAGTGGTACCGCGGTAAATAGCCGTCTCAATGTCCAAGGTGGACGTTGGGGCGTTTTTTATTGCCTCGAAAAAGCGAAGGAAAGACGCAGCTGATAGGGAGCTTATGGAGGAAAGAAAATGAGCGAACTAGAAAAGAACGAAACATTATTGAGAAGCGGAGAACAGGGCGGTCTCCTCGAGCAGAAGATCTCCGAGGTAGCCAGCCGTATCAAAGCACTGCGTCTGGACATGGGACTCTCCACGAAGGACATGGCCGAAAAGGTCGAGGTCACCGAGGAAGAGTACGTCAAGTATGAAGAAGGTCAGGAAGACTTCAGTTTCACCTTCGTATACAAAGTCGCAAATCTTTGTGGAGTTGAGATCTCCGAGCTTATGGAAGGTACGACTCCTGCACTTAGAGAATATGCCGTCACCAGAAAGGGCGAGGGTCTCCCGATCACCCGCCGCGCAGGTTACAAGTACATGCGTCTGGGTCATCTTTTCAGAAACAAGCTGTGTGAGCCTTTCGAGGTCACCATCCCTTATTCCGAAGAAGCCCTGAACCCGCCGTACAAACTCGTTACTCACTCCGGTCAGGAGCTGAACATCGTCACAAAGGGCTGCCTGAAGGTCATGCTCCGTGACCACTCCGAGATCCTGTATCCGGGTGATTCCATCTTCTTCGACAGTAGAACACCGCATAACGAGTACGCTCTCGGCGGCGAGGACTGCACATTCTACGCGATCGTTCTCAATCCGGAAAAGTGGACAGCCGGCGCGACCTACGAAAAGACTGTTCAGACTTCTTATGTAGAAGACAACAAGACCAATTTCGATCTGGCAGCAGTTCAGAACCCGGTATACAGAAAGTACGTCACGGATGTACTCGATGCCAATAACAAGCTGACATCGATCTCCTATACACCGGAAGCAGATAAGTTCAATTTCGCGTTTGACCTCGTCGACGCGATGGCCGATAAGGACCCGAACAAGACATCCATGATGTGGGTCGCAAAAGACGGTGTTACCGATCACCGCTTCACCTTCGCGGAGATGAAGAAGTACACCGCCATGACGGCAAACTATTTCGAGAGCCTCGGCATCAAGCACGGCGATCGTGTCATGCTCGTTCTGAAGCGTCACTACCAGTTCTGGTTCTCGATCCTCGCGCTTCACAAGATCGGCGCGATCGCGATCCCGGCCACAAACCTTCTGAAGGAACACGACTTCGATTACCGCTATAAGGCGGCAGGCGTTTCCGCGATCGTTATCACGGGCAACGGCGACACCGCTCTGGAAGCTCAGAAGGCAGCCGATAAGGCAGGCCTCGATATCAAGCTCATCATGGCAAACGGTGCCGATGACGAAAGCGGCGCGAAGTTCCTTTCTGTCCTCGAAGGAAAAGCTTCCGTTGACGAAGCAGGCCTTAAGAAAGACGCTGTTCTTTCTTCCGAGGGCGGATTCCTTCCGCTTGAAGGTATGAGCAGCAAGTGGCACAACTTCAACTACGAAATGCCTGCATCAAGTGACGTATTTGAGCGTCCGGAAAACGCCACACAGGGCGACGATCCGATGGTCATGTTCTTCACTTCCGGTACCACAGGCTACCCGAAGATCGCGGCACACTCCCACAAGTATTCCCTGGGACATTTTGCGACAGCGAAGTACTGGCACAACGTTGATCCGAACGGTCTGCACTTCACGATCTCCGATACCGGCTGGGGTAAGTCCCTCTGGGGTAAGCTCTACGGTCAGTGGCTCTGCGAAGCTCCGACATTCACATTCGACTTCGACAAGTTCCACGCCAACGAGATCCTGCCGATGTTCGCTAAGTACAACGTAACCACCTTCTGTGCTCCGCCGACCATGTACCGCTTCCTCGTTAAGGAAGATCTCTCACAGTACGATCTGACTTCCCTGAAGTACGCGACAGTTGCCGGTGAGGCTCTGAACCCTGAGGTATTCAACCAGTTCATGAGAGCGACAGGTATCCGCCTGATGGAAGGCTTCGGTCAGACCGAGACTTCCCTCGTTATCGGTAACCTCGTCGGATCCGCGATCCGTCTCGGTTCCATGGGTAAGGCCGTTACTCCGTACGATGTACATATCCTCGACGAAGACGGCAATGACTGTCCTCCGGGTACTACCGGCGAGATCTGCATCAGAACCGTAGATGTCGTTCCGTGCGGTCTCTATCTCGGTTACTACCAGAACGAAGAAAAGACAAAAGAATCCTGGCATGACGGCTACTTCCACACAGGTGATACCGCCTGGAAGGATGAGGATGGCTACATCTGGTATGTCGGTCGTGTCGACGATGTTATCAAATCTTCCGGTTACCGTATCGGACCATTCGAGATCGAGAGTGTCATCATGGAGCTCCCTTACGTACTCGAGTGTGCCGTAACAGGAACCCCTGACCCGCAGGGCGTCCGCGGTATGGTCGTTAAGGCAACGATCGTGCTTGTTCCGGGCCGTGCAGAACCTACAGAGGAACTGAAAAAAGAGATCCAGGAATACGTTAAGACCAACACCGCTCCGTACAAGTACCCGCGTGTCGTTGAGTTCGTCACTGAGCTTCCGAAGACCATCTCCGGCAAGATCAAGAGAAACGTCATCCGTGACGGTAAGGATTCCTGATCCTCGAATTAATACAAACAGAAAAATACCTTCTTGCTCTGTCCTCGGGCGATGCCCTGCGGAGGAGCTTCGAAGGTATTTTTTGCTTGTTTTACTTAGTCGAGGATCATCAGGGAATCGTTGCCATTAAATCAGAGATCGCTGTATTGTGCGTGCGAACCCCCGGGGCCAGCTCGTCCTCCTCGACTCTCCGCCCGGTCTTTTCCGCTTCGTAGTGGGTGTTCTCATACACCCGGATGCCGAAAATGTAGACCTCGGTTCCGACCTTGAATACGCGGTTTCCGTCTTTATCTACATATCCCCCTCCATGCACCTTTCGGTACTCATATACGGGGAGAAACGGACCATAGCACATCGTGCCGCCGTCCTTGATCATGTATTGTTCCTTCGGAAGAACGAAGAGGAACAGAAAGATCGGAAGCAGGATCAGGAAAAGGACCCCTTTTTATGTTCCACTTTTTTTGCTTATCGGAAAACACTTTTCGCCACCTCCTATTTCAGGAGCAGCCACAGTCCGACCCCCAGGACGACTGCGCCTGCGATGACCAGTCCCCATACAAGGAGACTTCCTTTTCCTTTCGTAACTGAATCCGTCGTGGACTTGACCTGCTGTTTCATCTCACGAAGATTCTGATCGATCTGTGCGTCGACCTGTGCTTTTACCTCGGCACGATTAGCATCCGCCCACTCGCGGTTTGCCTGCAGCTGCTTTTGGAGCTGTTCGTTGATCGCGTCTTTCTTCTTTTCCAGATCCTGATCGAGATGCGGATTGGGCGCGTTACAGAACGGGCAGTGCGTGTACGGACGTTCGAAAGGCTCGCCGCACTTAGGACAATATCCGTATTTCGATCTCTCTTCGCTCATTATGCGTCCTCTCCGGCTGTGGTCTCTGCCGGCTCAGTATCGAATTCTTCGCCCTTTTCAGCAGCAGAGAATCCGAGCGGCAGCCAGGACTCTTCGGTTCCGATCTGCTCTACGGAAGAATAGTAAGGCATCGGAAGACGTCCGTAGAATTCCGCCTTGCCAGTAAGGATATCCGATACGGCATTGCCGCCTTCGGAACCCGGGAGATAGCACATAACGACTTCATCCCAGTCATTTACATAATCGGAAATAAGAACATTTCTTCCTGCGACGATCAGTGTGATGACAGGGATCGCCTGGGACTTTTTCTTCTCGGAGAAGCTGCCCTTATACTCTGCGATCGTTTGGATCGCTTCTTCCGTTCCCGGAAGCGCGAGCTTACCTGTGATCGACATATCTTCAGTGTCGCCATACCACTCGGCATACGGAACCTCACCGACACAAAGAAGGATCACATCGCAGTTCTCCATCTCCTCTTCATCTGTGACGATCTCAAATCCGATCTCGGCGGCGCTTGCCTGAAGTGCCTCGAGAATCGACGGGCCTTCTGTACAGAAATGTTCGCCGTAAGCTCCGTCGTATCCACCCTGCCAGAGATATGTCCAGCCGCCGCAAAGAGCGCCGGTATCGTTTGCCGCAGGTCCCATAACAAAGACCTTCATGCCTTCGGTAAGCGTGATCGGGCCTTCCTCCGGAAGCACCAGCGGAACCATGGATTCCGCCGCCATCTTACGAGCTACGGAATGCGCGTGCTCACTGTTCCAGTCATAAGAAGGAACGATGTTTTCAAGGAAAGGATCTTCGAAAAGACCGCAGTCCATCTTCATCTGAATGATACGTGTGACCGCCTCATCGATCCTCTCCATGGAGATCGAGCCTTCATTCACTGCATCTACGATCAGATCTCTTGCTTCCTCGAACTCCTCAGCTTCCATGAACATGTCCACACCTGCGTTTACACAGATGATCAGGTTCTCCTTGAAATCAGCACCGGAGCAGTTATGGATGGAATCCCAGTCAGAAAGGATAACGCCATTAAAGCCGAGTTCCTCACGAAGCCTTTTGATCATCTCCGCGTTCTCGTGCATCTTTACACCGTTCAGAGATGAATGGGAAAGCATGATCGTCGGAACACCCGCGTCGACCAATACCTTATAAACTTCCAGATTCTTCTGGATCTCTTCTTCTGTCATCTGCGCGTCGCCACGGTCGATCAGGTAATCCCCCTCACCTGTTCCGAACTTGACATAGCCGTCACCGAAGAAGTGCTTCGGGCAGGGAACGATACCCTGTGACATCAGTCCTTTTGTATAGGAAAGAGCGAGGTTCTTTACGATGGTCTCATCGCTCGAATAGGATTCGTAAGTTCTTCCCCAGCGTGGATCCTGAGCGGAAGCAACACACGGAGAGAAAGACCAGAGAAGTCCACAGTGGAGCATATCCGATCCTGTAAGAACACCCTGCTCGAAAGTCAGGGCCTCGTCATTGGCCGCACCGACATTGATGTTATGCGGGAAGATAACGGAACCGCTCGCTTCCAGAACACCGTGAACACAGTCATTTCCGTAGATGAAAGGGATACGCGTGCCGGAAAGAAGAGCCGCGTCCTGATAACGGGAAACAACCTCAAACCACTCGTCATAAGGCATTGCCGGGTAATCCGGATAGTGAGAAAGAACGGAACCATAGCAGTTCATCAGCATATCATCAAGAGGCATCTCGTAGTTTGCGCCCTGCATCATCTGCGATGCTTTTTCCTCGATCGTCAGAAGAGAAACGATCTCCTCCGCGGAAAGATCCTCGAACTTCGGGTTGATGCAGTGGAACAGCGGGAGAGTCTCTTCCGTCTCTGTTTCCTCAGTTTCGGTGTTTCTGTCGATCGGTCTCGGAAGATCGGCAGGCGTCGTTTCCTTATGGCTCTTCGGTGCACTGCAGGATGTAAAAAGCGCACTGAACATCGTCATGCAGAGTATGGAACTTATGATTTTCTTCTTCATTGGTTTTTCCTTTCTTATGTCAGAGGATCCGATGTGAAAGTATGACAGCGATCACGGCCGCCGCCAAAACTCAGCCGCCTTTTACGATCTCGGCGTCAATGACACCGGAAAGTCCACAGATATAGTCAACGATCGCCTCACGGTTGATCTTCGAACGTGGGCGGACGGTCAGGATAACGGAGTAAACAGAAGAATCTTCCTTCTGACGTCCGGTGATCGCCAGGTTGCTGATCACCATTCGGTTGTTCTTGCAGTAACGCATTACGCCATTCAGCGCGTTCTTGTCGTTGTACTCCAGAAGGATCTGGAAGGCTTCGTTGTGCGTGATCTTGCTTCCCAGGATCGAAAACCATGTCTCTGCGATAAGCACCAGGATCGTTGCGAGGATTGCGCCCTCGTAGAACCCCGCACCGACAGCAAGGCCGATGATACCGCAGGCCCAAAGACCCGCGGCCGTGGTAAGACCTTTGATACGGCGGTTATTAACGACAATGATCGTACCTCCGCCGATGAAACCGAGTCCGGATACGACCTGCGCGCCGAGTCTCGAAATGTCTGTCGGAAGCTTCATGTTGAGGTAAAGGTAAATGCCCGTCATCGACGCGATCGCGGCACCGATGCAAACGAGAATATGCGTACGGAAGCCGGCCGGGCGGTTCTTATACGAACGCTCGATGCCGATCGCGGCTCCAAGCAGAACTGCCATGAACAGTCTGATGATGGTACTAAGCAGGGTGATGTCCCTTAATCCGTCAAAAATGCTCAGCATATGCCCTCCGTTACGCTATCAGTTCGTGCAGGGAAATCACGCACGGCAGCTCCGCGATCGAGGAGATCATCTCCGAGTGCGAGGATTTCTCTTTGCTCATTTTTATGGAAAAGATCGCCGACGGATAGTTGTTCTCATCAGGATCTTCCGGATCGATGTCAAAGATATGCGCTCCCTGACCCTCGATCGTATTCTTTATCTTCTCAACGTCTTTCGTTGATTCAAACTTTACCGTGATGGTGATATTTCTAAGACGACGCTTGAAAAGCACTTCCAGGGGCTGCAGCACTTCCATGGAAAAAATGACCATGATGATCGCCGGGATCACGCACTCGTAAAAAGCCGCCGCCGAAGCGACACCCAGGACAGCCGCCGCAAAAAGTCCGATTGCCGATGTCAGGCCGCTTACCTGCTGGTGCCCGGAAGCAACGATCGTACCCGCTGCCAAAAAGCCGATACCGGCCAAAACCTGCGCTCCGAAACGCGAAGCGTCGAATTTCGAACCGACCTCGGCGACAACTTCCGCCCAGCCGGTACGCAGCATTTCGTATTCGTAAAATGAGATTAGGAGAGTTAATGCCGATCCGATACTGATCAGCATGTATGTGCGAAGGCCTGCGTTACGCTCCTTCTTTTCGCGTCCGTATCCGATCAGGCCGCCCGAGAGCATTGCCAGGCAAAGTCGGAAAGCAACGGAGACGAAATTAAATTCTTTCAGATAGTTCCACGCACCCATAAAGGTCCTGTAACTCTCTCTTTCCTTTTTTTACATACATGGATATTTTACCATGAAAGTCCTTCTTATTCCATCTGTGATATAATGTTCTCCGAAATCGAGACGAAAGAACGGATATAGCTATGGAAGATTGTCTGGTATATTTTTTCACAGGGTTTCTCGACAGCGGCAAAACCTCCTTTATCCAGAGCTGGGTCGGCGACGGAAGCTTCCAGGACAAGAAGGTCCTGATCCTTCTGACCGAGGAAGGCGAAGTTGAACTTCCTCCGGAGGAAAAAGCACCGTGCAAGTCCCTGAACATCATCACCGCGGAGACCGATGAGGTCACGCGTGCTTTTACATACAATCTCGACGCGAAATACCACCCGGACGTAGTCCTGATCGAGTGGAACGGTTCCGTTTCCCCGGCAAAATTCTTCGACGAGGTCGATGTGCCGGATCGCTGGGCGCTCGCGGCCGCGATCACGATCGTCGATGCTTCCACCTACAACGACTATTACCGCAACATGCAGACGCTTTTTGCGGATTACTACCGCTTCTGCGACAACGTTATCTTTAACCGCGTCGATCCGGAAGTCAATAACATACCTAAGCTTCGTGGTTCGGTAAAATCACTGAACCCCGCCATGAATCTGTCCTTTTTCGGAATGGACGGAAACATGATCGATATCGGGGAATATCTCCCCTACAATCTCGAAGACGACCCGTGTGTGATCGAGCCTGACGACTTCGGTCTTTTCTACACGGACGCGCTCGACAACGTCAAGCGCTATAACGGTAAACGCATCACCGTCACTGCCCAGGCCATCCTCATGCGCGAGCACAGAAAGGAAGCTTTCGTGCTGCAGAGAAAGGCCTACACCTGCTGCGCCAACGATATCGGCGCCATCTCTCTGCTTTGTCTTTACAAAGTAAGAGGAGGCTTTCCGGAAAATCAGTGGCTTTCGGTCACCGGCCGTATCGGATTCTTCCGTGACGACTCGCAGGGCACCCCGGTCGCGATCCCGTGTCTGCAGGTAGAAAACTTCCACATCACGGACGCCCCTGAAAACGACATCATTTATTTCAGCTAAAAGAAAGAAGGAAACACGTATGGCTACAAAAGTAGATATCTTCTCCGGATTCTTAGGTGCCGGAAAGACAACACTCATCAAGAAACTCATCTCTGACGGCTATAACGGTCAGAAGCTCGTTCTCATCGAGAATGAATTCGGTCAGATCGGTATCGACGGAGGATTCTTAAAGGAAGCCGGCATTGAGATCACCGAGATGAACTCCGGTTGCATCTGCTGCTCCCTCGTAGGCGACTTCGGTACAGCTCTCAAGGAAGTCATCGACAAGTATTCTCCGGACCGCATCCTCATCGAGCCCTCCGGCGTCGGCAAGCTTTCTGACGTAGTCGCTGCCGTTGAGAAGGTCGAAGGCACCGAAGTATGCGGCACCGTTACCGTCATCGACGCGAGCAAGTGCAAGATCTACCTGAAAAACTTCAAGGAGTTCTACGAGAACCAGATCAAATACGCAGGCACGATCATCCTGTCCAGAACAGGCAACATCGCGCAGGGCAAGCTCGACACGGCGATCGAACTGATCCGCGAGATCAACGATCACTCCCAGATCATCACGACACCTTGGGAAAAGCTCTCTGGCGTACAGATCAGAGAAGCGATCGAGAATCCGCTCACCGCTGACGATATGGCTGCCGCTCTCCTCGAGGCGGAAGAGCATGCACACCATCATCACCACCATGATCATGATCACGACGAGCACGATCACGAACATGAGCACGAGCATCATCATGACCACGATCACGATGAACATGAACATCACCATCACGACCATGAAGAGCATGAACACCATCATGATCACGAGCACGAGCATGAACACCACCACGACCATGGTCCGGACTGCACATGCGGATGCCACGATCACGACCATGATCACGAAGGCCATCACCACGCTGACGAAGTCTTCGATTCCATCGGATTCGAGACATCCAAGTCCTTCTCCGAGGCAGCGATCAAGGCAGCTCTCGAAGAACTCGACAGCGGCGATTTCGGCATGATCCTCCGCGCCAAGGGTATCGTTTCCGGCGAGGACGGAAACTGGATCCACTTCGACTATGTACCGGGTGAAGCAGATGTCAGAACAGGCGCTGCCGACGTAACCGGTAAGCTCTGCGTCATCGGCTCCAAGGTAGACAAAGAAGCGCTGAAGGTGCTTTTCGGACTGTAAGAAGTTCGCCCGATCGACCGATACGATCTTCGCGAAACCTGCGCATCACGTCAAATGAAAAAGGCTGTCTCAATGAGGCAGCCTTTTCACATATAGGCGGAAATTAGTTATGGTCAGTCTTTTGAGATGGCAAATACCGCGTTGTATCCTCATTCACAAAAAACAACCCCAACCTAGAAGGAGCCCCGCACACGGCGCTGATGAGTGACCACCGCACTACGAGCTAGAATTGGCACATTGCCATCACGCCTGATTCAAAAGCCAAAACACATAAGCACAGGGATATGCTTACCACACACACAGGCTTTTGCCTCATAACCCCGCAGTATTTGCCATCACAAACCATATTACCATGCGTATTATGCGCATGCAATGAGATTTTTCGAAAAAATATCAAATACTAAATCGGTTAAAACTAATTAACATTTTTGATTTCTCCCCTATGTACGCGCGCGTGTTTTCTTTTCGCTTTATTTCTGATACACTACGTTGGTGTCAGAGTTTTTCTGACGTTTCATTTTCAGTATCAACGGGGATCTCATGAGAAAGTTAACGACACGAGAAATTTCATTTAAGGACCATTTCACATATGGCAGTATTTTCCGTTTCGTCATGCCTACGATCCTGATGATGCTCTTCACTTCCATGTACGGCGTCGTCGACGGACTTTACGTCAACAACTATGTCGGAAAGCACGCGTTCGCCGCGGTTACCCTGATCACTCCGCTTCCGCTTCTCATCGGCGCATTTGCCTACATGATCGGTGGTGGCGGTGCCGCGATCATCGCGCAGGAACTCGCTCGTGGTGAGAAGAAAAAAGCGAGCCGCTACTTCACTTCCCTGACATGCGTTTCCATCATCGGCGCATTCATCCTGGCTTTCTTCGGAGAGATCCTTCTCGGGCCGATCGCGGAGCTCATGGGCGCGGACGAAGAGATGCTTCCGGTGTGCCTCAACTACGGCCGCATCCTTATCTTCAGTATTCCTTTCTACGTTCTTCAGAACGTTTTCCAGAGTTTTCTTACCGCAGCAGAAAAACCGAAGATCGGTCTTGCGATCAACCTTTTCTCTGCCGCGGTCAACCTCTTTCTTGACTATATCTTCGTCGGTGTTCTGGACATGGGCGTTACCGGTGCCGCGCAGGCCACGGTCGTTTCTCAGGTGATCGGCGGTCTCCTTCCTTTCGTCTATATCATCGCGAGCAAGAGCTGCCCGCTTTCTTTCACCCGCCCCGAGTGGATCGGCGAGATCATGGGCAATGTCTTCGCCAACGGTGTTTCCGAGTTCGTCAGTGAGATCTTCCATCCTCTGGCGAGCGTCATGTACAACTACCGTCTCATGAAACTCGTCGGATTGAACGGCGTCGCCGCGTACGGTGTCCTTATGAACGTCGGCTTCCTTTTCGGCGCGGTATTCCTTGGCTTTGCCGTCGGTGTCGCCCCGATCTTCAGTTACCAGTACGAAGTCAAAAACTACGAGGAGCTGCATAAGACATTTAAGAAGAGTGCGATCTTCGTTGTCGTCATGGGCTTTGTCCTTTACGGCATCGCGCTCTGCATCGAAGGTCCTTTCGCCAAGCTCTTCTTCGGCAGCGACGAAGCGCTTCTGCATATGACCGAAGAAGGATTCGCGCTCCACAGTAAATCCTACATGGTCATGGGTCTTGCGGTATTCACCTCGGCCTTCTTCACCGCGCTCCACAACAGTAAGGTGTCCGCCCTGATCTCGTTCTTGAGAACGCTTCTTTTCGAAGTCCTGGCGATCATCATACTGCCGCATTTCTTCGAGCTCAACGGCATCTGGGCGGCCAGCCTCGTCGCCGAGATCCTGGCGCTTTTCGTAACGATCCTGCTTCTTGTCAGAAACCAAAAGCAGTATCACTACTGACGCTCGAAAAGCACTCTCACACGATACCAAAAGGAGCCGGCCCCGCATCAGTTCGCACATGAAGTTATTCAAAAAAGACGCGCATTTTTACAAGAAAGTTTTTGTCCTGGGATTCCCGATCGCACTGCAGACATTAGTCACAGTCGGCGTCGGCATGCTCGACAACATCATGCTCAACCACTACTCGCAGGACACCTTCTCCGCCGCTTCTTTGGCCAATGCCTATGTCCTTATTTTCCAGATCTTCTGCATGGGACTCGGCATGGGCGCGTCCGTTTTAGTCTCCCGCTACTACGGCATGAAAAAGGCCAACGACAATGTGCAAAAAGCAGACATCTCCCTCAAGCAGACCGTCTGCCTGATGCTCCGTCTGATGTTTCTTTTCGCGACGATATTCGCGCTCGGCGCGGCTTTCCTGCCAAGACTCATCATGACCACATACACGGGTAAAAAAGAACTCATCGAACTCGGTGCCACCTATCTTCGCTGGTCCACGCTGACGTTCTTTTTCCTTGGTCTTTCTCTGGTCATCGCCATCGTACTTCGAAGTGTCGGCCAGTCAAGGCTTCCGCTTTACGCCTCGATCGTCGCGCTTGTCGTGAACCTCACCGGAAACTACATCCTCATCTTCGGTCATTTCGGCGCGCCGAGAATGGGCATCGCGGGCGCCGCTCTCGCGACATTCCTCGCTCGTGTGATCGAGGCCCTGATCGACGTCGGATATCTGCTCATCTTCGATAAGAAGATCGGATTTAAACTCGTGCACATCTTCATGAAGACCAAAACGCTCGTTGCCGAGTACTTCCGTGTCTGCATTCCGGTTCTCATAAGCGACGCGATCCTGGCCTTCGGAAGCAACGCCGTCACCATGGTCATCGGTCATCTGGGCGGTGACTTTGTCGCGGCAAATTCCATCACGACAGTCACCCAGCAGCTCAGCACCGTCCTCATCCAGGGCGTCTGCCAGGCAGGCGCGATCATCACGGGACAGTCCCTCGGAAAAGGCCGAAGAGAACAGGCCGAAGAACAGGGCTGGCTCTTCCTCGGCATGGGTCTTGCGCTGGGATTTTTGTCGGCGCTCCTCATCTTCTTTACGAAGACTCCGGTCATTCTTTCCTATGGCGAAGAGACGACTGCCGAAGCCGTATCGATCGCGTATCAGCTCCTTAACGCGATCAGTCTGATCATCATCTTCCAGGCGACAAACAGCATCATGACCAAGGGTGTCCTTCGTGGCGGCGGAGACACGAAAGTCCTGATGTTCGCGGATAACATTTTCCTTTGGGCAATGGCTCTTCCCTTGGGCATACTCGCCGGTTTCGTCTTCCACCTTCCGGCGTTTTGGATCTACTTTTTCCTGAAATCGGATCAGATCGCCAAGACGATATGGTGCGTCTGGCGCCTAAAAAGCAGGTGCTGGATCAAGAAGATATCTACGGGAAAGAACTGATTCAGCCTGCTTTTGCGGCTGTTGTCGCTGATGGTGCCGCGATCGGATTTCCGTGATCATCCGTTTCAAAAACTTCCGGCATCACGATCCGGATCTGCTGCGTCAGAAACGGCGTTCCGTCACTCGTCGTAACAGTAAGAGTGATCGTTGTCTCCTGCTCGAAAGGCACCTCCGGAACGAACGAGAATATGAATGTATCCGTCGAATCCGTCAGCACCATCTTCCCCTCGAAAAGCACCTGTTCTTCTAAGTCGGTGAACTGATAGGAAAGCTCCAGGTCTTTGTAGAACTTAAGTGCTTTTCCCTCGTAGGAAATAAGCGTCGTATCCGTAAGATATTCCACGACGGGAAGTCCGTCCGCTCCGACCCAATGCGATGTGCTGAGCCAGGTGATCGGGTACGGGATCAGATCGTCGTCCGCGTAGATACCGACATTCGAGATGTAAACGAGATCTCCGTTCGTGTCGTAGACATGGCAGCAGATCTCACCTGCCGGAAGCGCCGCGCTCGGGCTCCAGGAGCACGCGATCCAGTCCGTGTTGTTCTTCATGAGGAAAGAATTGGAATAAAGAAGATTTCCGGCCGCGTCCGTGTACTCGTAGTTGATCTCTTTGTTGCTATAGGTATTCCATGTGTACACATAAAGGCAGATCTTTCCGTCCGAGCTGTGGTAACCGCCCGTCTCCTGTCCTTTTGTGTCGACCCAGTACGCATCGTAGACCGAGATCGGAAGTTCGTTTTTACCGGTCGTGGATTCCTCCGGAGGGGCGATCAGGCCATCCGTCTGAGGAAACCCGAACAGTACATCCAGAAGATCTTCCGAGCCCGCCGAAGCAAAGACCCATTTCTCTTCTTTTACCAATTTCACCGTGATCGTCTTTGTTACGAAAGGCGCGGTATGAATGGCATCCGAGAGTTCTCCTGCGTCGGCAAAAGCACCGTCCGTTGTCGCGTTTTCCATGATCGCGGTTTCATCTCTGGTAGTGATCGTAATATCCAGGTCAGCCGATTGGGAGCCGATCCCGGTTACCTCGGCCTGGGCAGTGATCTTGTTGCACCATTCTTCAAATGCTTTTTCTCCGACATTATCGACCGCGGAATGAATAGCGTTTTCCGCCGCTTCGGAATCTTCAAAATATGTCGGCATCCTTTTGGTATCCGCGATCTTCACGTACGCGAAAAAGTCGTCGATCATGTTATAGATCAACTTGATGTTGGCCTGGTTTTCATCTTCCGTGGGAGGCGATTCCCTAGGGCCGCAGGCACATGCGAGCCCTGCCAAAAGAACTATGACGCAGCCTAAGCCTGCTATTTTTGTCCCTGCGCGTTTCATCGTCTTGACATCAGGCGGATCGCGTACATCTGCCAGACCTCTTCACTGATGAGGACGTATTCCTCAACCAGTTTGTGGTACATGGCTTCCGGATCTGCCACATAAAAGTTCTTCCTTACCGAGTTACCGTTCGGATCTATGAAAGAAAGAACGATCCTGATATATCCGTTTTTGAAAAAGTACTTGTGTCCTGTCTCTTCGATCTCGGCAAAATCCTTAAGCTCCTCCGGAAAGATCCATTTCTCGATCGGAACGGACGGAAGACGTACCGGGATGCTCTTGGTGGCATCCGGATTTCCTGCCGACGGCAGGTTGCTTCTCATGACCTGACGGCCTTCGTTGCTGAGCTGACGACGATAGGACGTTGCCTGCTGTTTCTTAAGATCCGCGAGCTCCGCGTATGTTTCCATCGGCGTGTACGGGTCTTCGTTTGCCTTCTTGGCAAGCTCGTTGATTCTTTCCGTGTACTTACCGTATTCCTCGGCAAAAGCTTTCTTGTCCTGCACGAGAAGTTCCACGGGGATAAGTTTCGTCTGCTTGGTAACAGAGAGGATGCTTCCCATGATGAGGTTGTCGAAATCCTCTTTATTGCACCATGTGCTGTCCTGCATGTCTTTTCCGAGCTGGATCGCGGCGACCTCTTTCCAGTTCGTATTTACTTCCTTACCGGCTCTTTTTCCGTCCGGAAGATAGATCTTATCGATATGCGGAAGGATGTATCTGTTTACCCAGGATCTCGGCGCGTGCAGGATCTGGCAGATGTCCTGAACGGAGATCGTGTGCGTTGTCGAAAGCGCCTTGATCGCTTCCGGCCAGGTGCGAAGCTGCTCCCAGCTCTGACGCGACGGCTTCAAAACCTCCTGTGAAGGCGCCTTTTCGCCGTCTTCCTGAGAATACGGGAACCATTCTTTCGGATAAACACCGAGGAAGTCCGCCATCTTCTGGGCATCTTCTTCCTGTGGGATACGTGTTCCCTTCAGATAACGAGAAACCGAACACTCGGAAATACCCAGTTTCGCAGCCATCTGTTTCTGCGTCAGGTTCTTTTCGCGAAGTATCTCTTTGATATTCTCGTTTAATGCCAGCATGCGCATATCCTCCCAAAATAATCATCACGATTATATCAAAGATAAACTTTCCGTGTCGAAACTGAATCGGACATAAAATGAAACAATTAGTGAACAAGAAAGGCAACTAACACTTCTTGAGCTGACCTTCGGAGGCTCGGCGAAGTGTCTTTGCCTTTCTTGGGAAATTGTTTCCTTATCCGAGGAGGGTAACTTCAATTTGTGGTTCGTTTGGGGTATGATGAATGTATGCATTATTACGATACAAAGGAGTACCGCTTATGGAAAACAAACGTCCCGAGGAAATGGAAAGAATTACCACTCGCGCCCTGGCTGACGCTTTTATCGAGGAGCAGATCGCTGCCGTAAAAGCACAGGTCGGTGACAAGAAAGTCCTGCTGGCTCTGTCCGGTGGTGTTGACTCTTCTGTCGTTGCCGCTCTTCTCATCAAGGCCATCGGCAAGAACCTGATCAACGTTCACGTGAATCACGGACTTCTCAGAAAAGGCGAACCGGAGCAGGTCATCGAGGTCTTCAGAAACCAGATGGATGCCACACTCGTTTATGTAGACGCGACTGAGCGTTTCCTCACGAAGCTCGAGGGCGTGGATGAGCCGGAGAGAAAGAGAAAGATCATCGGCGAAGAATTCATCCGTGTATTCGAAGAAGAAGCCAGAAAGCTTCCGGACGTTGACTTCCTTGCACAGGGCACCATCTATCCGGACATCCTCGAGAGTGGCCCGGTAAAGGCGCACCATAACGTAGGCGGTCTCCCGGACGATATTCATTTCGAAGGTCTCGTTGAGCCTCTGAAGTTCCTCTACAAAGACGAAGTACGTGTTGTCGGTGAAGCACTCGGTCTTCCGGCAAACATGGTTTACCGTCAGCCGTTCCCGGGTCCGGGTCTCGGCGTACGCTGCACAGGTGCGATCACACGTGACCGTCTCGAGATGGTCCGCGAGTCTGACGCGATCCTCCGTGAGGAATTTGCAAATGCAGGTCTCGAAGGAAAAGTATGGCAGTACTTCACACTCGTTCCGGATTATAAGTCCGTCGGTGTAAAGAACAATGTACGTGCTTTTGAAAACTTCGTAGTTATCCGTGCCGTCAACACCAGAGATGCCATGACAGCTACGATCGAAGAGATCCCGTATGAGCTCCTCGGCAAGATCGTTAACCGCATCATCACAGAAGTACCGGGCGTTAACCGTGTACTTTACGACCTGACACCGAAGCCGACAGGAACGATTGAATGGGAATAATGACAAAGTCCCCGGAAGCCCTGATATCTCAAGGTTTTCGGGGATATTTTTAGCCTTTTGACCCAATGTCGAAGTACATCGTCAGTGGTATTGCGCTGGGGTCTGTGAAGGGATAAGGAGGAGTTCTCGATGAAGACGAAACGTGGGTTGGCTTTTCTTATGGCTCTTGCGATGCTTATGGGAGTGTCGGGCTGTAAGAAGAAGAAAAAAGCACAGACGTACCAATACACGTGTACAGAAAGGAATCACCGCGGGATCTCGGAAGTGTCTGTCAAACTATATCCGGAAGATTCGGATGTTGACTTTTATATCAGTGCATTTGAAAACACTAACAGCGACAAGGTCGCCGGTGTTGTCGGCTGCTCGGTCGATCTGTTATGGATTCCCAAAAACGTCTGGTTATCGCGTGAGCAGGAATATATGGAGGCGCATCCTGTTCCGAAAGCCGAGAAAGTCACTGTCGAGATCAAGTACGAAGAGGAATATCTGCGGGGTGTTCCGGAAGAGAACCTTCTTCTTCTTTACAGCCTTGATGACAGGTTTGACTGTATCGAGGTCCCTGGAGCAGAACATGATCTGAACAAAAACTGTTTCACAGCAGATATCACGGACCTGGAAGGAAACTTACTGCTGGTGGATGCGTATGAATACTATAAGAGTCAGGGCAAGGATGCTTCGAAGTATAAGTATGAACTGCCGGATGAAATCAAGAATCTGTCCGACTGGGAGAAAGAATTCGACACGGGAAGCATCATGGAGATCGCAGATCTTGAGTGGCTGAATAATCATAAGGGTGCGACATTCCATGTCTCTACACCGCAGCAGCTGGCCGCCGTGGTCTACTATGTGAATACCAATAATTCTTTCGGCACCCAGCTTTATCTCGATGCGGATATCGATCTTACGGGATATGACTGGATGCCGATGGGATGGATCTCAGAAAGAAGCGATGAAGTACATGAGTTCGTCGGTCTGATCGACGGACAGGGACACACCATCAAGGGACTGCATCTGGATGGCGGGCGCGGGGACTGCGGCTTTGTCGGATACAGCACGAACCTCACCATGAAGAACATCACCTTTACCGGTGCGGAGGTCTCCGGGTACTGGAACACGGGCATCTGCGCCGGGGAGGTCATCGGTAATGGAACATGGGAGAATGTACACGCCGAAGGAAATCTTTCATCCGATCACTCGGGCGGACTCGTCGGATGGGTGACGGACCTGAAATTTGAGAACTGCTCGGCGTCTTATACGATCGACGGCGGGTCGGAAGTTTTCTCCTATCTGACCTATCCGGAGAAGAAGGCAGCAGAGCTCGGCATCAACGAGGTCTTTACGCTCACGCTCGATGCGGATAACAATATCAAGTGTGTCTATGTCCCGGGATATATGAACCTGCAGTTCCATGTCGAAAGAAATGGCGAAACTGTACTGAGTGGCGGTCCGGACGAGCCCGATCCGAATACGAACGAAATAACATTTGAGCGCAGCTGGTATGCATACCGCGGTAAGGGAGATTACAAAGTATACCTGGAGGCGTATGTCGATGGCATCTATCTACGCGTCAGTAACATCATCGAGGTAACGATCTGATATAAGAAGGGGTTGTTCCAGTAGCTGGACAACCCCTCATTTGCCTTCGGGAGTGCTTTTCACTAAGAAATGGCAAATGCGTCCATGAGATTGATCGAGTTCGACAGCAGGTCTCCCGGGGAGACGTGATCGGGATCATCGAGTGGGAATAATTCGTGACTGCTTTTTCTCTTGGCAAGAATGACGTATAAGTCACGCCATTCTCCGAGCGTGTTGTAAAATAGAATTGAGGTGTTGGAATGGCTATGCATTTGTATCAGGGTGAGGGAGCATTATTATGGGAATATTCAAACGCACAGTTTCTTTGTTTTTATGTCTAAGCCTCGGCGTTTCGCTGGCGGCCTGTAAGAAATCATCATCGACACCGAAAGAGCCGGGCATCGTTAATAAGGATGATCCCTGGTTCAGTTCCAATCGGTTTGCGTTGGATCTGAATAAAAGCGACTCGGCTATGCTCACGCAGACGGACGCCGTGTCGTTAAACGGGAAAATCTTCCATACCTATTCTGCTTTTGATATGACTACATTCCAGAATTCAACCACTCTGGATGTGTACGATGAACAGGGCGCAAGGGAGAGCTCCATACCACTCAGCTTTCCCAGTGGAAATGGTGCTCCTCAAGGACTTATGCGATTGATTCCCTCCGATGACGATGACAGTGTTGTCGGTCTGATTCAGTATTTAGATCCCGCGAGCAATACAAACACCACTTACTTTGCAGATATCGACACGAAGACAGGCACAGCTACATTGAATGACCCCATCACAGGAAAAGACGGCGCGGTCGTCACTGCTCCTGTCACGGGTACGTATCTTCTTGGAGAGTACCTGATCTTCAATCTGACTGACTTTGATACAGGAGCATTCCGCGCTTTGGTCTATCAGGACCAGTCCCTCAAGTGCGAGATAGATTTTTCCTCTATCAACGGTGTTTCCAACGCTCGGGATTATTCCTATAACAGCAAAACCGGTCACGCATTTGTGAATGTTCAGGCAGCGAACAACGCTTCATATCTCTGCGAGGTGGATCTGAAAGACGGAAAGATCCTGAACAAAGAAGTGCGGGACAACGACAAAGATGAAGTGGATCTGACTGCATATCAATACTCCGCTCAGGGAGAGCTTCTTCGTCTGGACAGCCTCGGAAACATCTACAAATATGATCCGGAAACACGCCAGGAAGTAAAAGTGTTTGAGAACAACTGGTATTCTCCGTATTTTTCCGATTTCGATCCCGAAAAGAATTACGTGGCAAAAGTACTCTCGTTTACGGATGATAAGGTCATCTTGTACTTCTATGGCGGAAATGGGATCACTACCGCGAAACCGATACTTGACGACTTTACCATCACGGTCCTTTCCAAAGAGAAAAACAATCCCCACGCCGGAAAACAGGTCATAGAGATCAGCGCGCCGCTGGATATGGTTTTTTCAGACTATATGTCACAGGCCATCGTCGCTTTTAACGAGCAGGACGCAGAATACCTGATCCGCATATGGAATAAATACAGCGAGGGGATCCAGACCGGAAGCATGCATCTCGGAATCGATCCCGAGGATGCAAAGGCTTATACGGTCATCCGAGAATTAGGCGGATCCGACTGTCCGGATCTGGTGCTCAACATGGATAATCCCGAAGCAATAAACGGAGATCTTCTCCTGGATCTTTCGACTCTTGTAGAAGAGAGCACAAAACAGGCGCTTTTCGATAATATCCTTGAAACAAGCCAAGTAAACGGGAAACTGTTTTATATTCCGGTAACACTGGAAGTCGACGGTCTGGTAGTGAAAAGCAGTCTTCTGGAGAAGGATCGTGTCGGAATTACTTTTGACGAATATGATCAGTTTGTGGAGAACTCTCTTTCCGGCGTTCAGCCATACGATTATCCTTACTCTGAATATAACTACAGAAATGAGTTTTTCCTCTCCTGTGTTGACATAAAGTCAGCCATTGAAGGCGATACCGTAAACTTCGACTCGGAGCAGTTCCGCCAGGCGGCTGAATATGCGAAGACGCATTTTTCGGAGAATGCAGCAGATCCGAATAATGAGATCCCTTATGAAGATGAGATCCTTCGTCCAATCGTTGATGCAAGATATGTGAAGATGACAAGTTTTATCGACTATGTTCTTGCCACAACTTCGGAAAGTGACGCCTTCTCTTTCATCGGTACTCCGTCCGTCGACAGCCGGGGACCCTGGTTTAAGTCGGAAGAAAGCATTTCCGTGGCTAAAAAAACAGATCGCCAGGAGGGTTGTAAAAAGTTTATCAACTTCCTTCTTTCCGGAAGCTTCATCACAGAGGACAGTCAGATGTTTGCTTCGATCTGCACAAACAAAGAAGTTCTGTCCCGTGAGATCTCACTGATCTCAGACTACTATAACAGTGTCTATGAGCAGGTGACAAAGTCGAAGAATGTGGATCTTTCCGATTTGCTTATTGAAGGTCATAAGAAGATCCATCCGGAAATGCAGGAGAGTTTCCTTTCGATGCTGTCGAACCTGTCTGTCTACTATATCGAAGACAAAGACATCCGAAACATCATCTGTGAAGAACTGGCACCGTACTATGTCGGAGATCATTCCATAGATGACACCATCAAATTTATCAACGACAGGGTCAGCAAGTACATCAATGAAACAAAGTGATCGAGGTCGTGAATACTTTTTCTCCGCGCCGAATGCTGACGCAAAGGCGCGTTGAAAAAGATTCACTCTTGCGTATCGAGTGGGAGTAATACCAAAATCCCCGAAAGCCTTGAATTCTCAAGGTTCTCGGGGATTCTTTTTGCCTTTTTGACCAAACATTGACCCAAATTTGCCATAGATGAAAGTTACTGTTGAAAGAAATCATATACAACATTATAGGTATTTACAATATGACCAGCAAACCCGCCTTGGAATGGCAGGACGATGATGAATTTGTGAGACGGATCCATATAACATTGGAAATCCTTGTAGCTTTGCGTCTCACAACCCGATTCATTTCCATAAATGATAAGAGAAATGGAACCATCATTATACTGGATAATATCATAACCATATTCTTTTGCCCACGTTCCGAAGCAGTCGCTTCTGACGATCTCAAAACTATAGTCCTGAAATCTTCCTACAGCGCTCAAATCATTCGTCGAAGCAATGTGATCCAGGTGCTTCTCCGCATATTCTTTCAGTTCACCCTCTGTGGATACTTCTGCCGGTGTAGTTTCAAAATATACATAATCTATCATGTTCAGATAATCAAATGTATAATTGTCTATCAACGCCCATACATCCAAGTGGTCATTCTGAAAACAAAGAGTTTCATCATACAGATACTCATAGGTGATTCCAAGTTCTTTAATGATCGAATCCAGGGAAACGCCGTGCGGATATTCATCCTCCTGGATGTGATGGTACTCTCTGAGATAATCACCATCAACGACAGTTATCTTCTTACTAACAGGTATCTCCATTCTCTGCATGGTTAATTCATTAGCCAGTTTAACGATCGTATCCCAGTTTTCCGGAAGAGCACCATACATCGTCCTTATAACAGGATGAGTCGTGCCATCCGGATCTTTGTATTCCATATCGATCTTTAAGGCAAAAGGTCCGTCCGCCTCAGTCGTATCATTCGGGATAGCTTCAACCTCTTTAATGAAATCCATCGCACTTTGACTGCTGAGAAGAGAATAATCATAATCTTCATCCACCATGAAAGATACCTCTCCCCTGTATTCATACCAGTACTTTACGGTATCTATATAGAAGCAGTAATGCTGTCTCGTATTTACTTTATAGTGCCCGATCGCAGGCACAAAATTGAGCCTTGTGATTCCCGTTTGGGGTTCGTGATCGGATTCGTCCTGGGCTTCATTTTGGGATTCATCAGACTTCAAACTTCGGTCATTATTGTCGCTTCTGTTGCCACAGCCTATAAAGCAAAACAGCACCGCGCCGATCATCAGAACAGCAGCTAATCTGAATAAAGATGTCTTTTTCATAATTTCCTCCACTTGTTCAGGATTACTCACGGATAGCATTGCCATGGATTCAAATCCGCACTTTCTTTTCTGAAAGCGGACTGTCTTTACTCGTAATACTCATTGAGTTTTTCCTCTCCCCATTTCCCGGTTTTCGAATCATATGTCTGATAGTGCTCACAATAATAATCCGCAGTGAAAAGATCCCTGTATCCTAAGCTGATATCTCCATCGTTAAAATCGATATATCTTCCCAGAACAGAGATGAAGCCCCGTCCCATATAACGATCAGGCTCTTTCTCGATCTCTTTCTTTTTTGCTTCGGAATAGAAGATCTTGACAATACAAATACGGTCTTCACCGGAAACTGTCGTTGCCCAGCCATCGACAGACTTTTCATCTTCGAACTCACGGATCACATTTTTCTCGATATCCTCCTCTGCCCAAACATCCTCTGCCCAATCCGGATTCCTGTCAAAGTTATATAGATAGTTGGGCGCATCAAATGTTTTCTGATCAAAGATCGTCACGACAGTATTCTCGTAAACATAGATCTCCTTTAGTCCAAACATATTGTCCGAAGGGACCTTGTAATGTTCGATCAGTTTTTCGTCTTCTGCCGGAAGGAAAGTAATGTGATCCGGAACATCGTGGATATTGGCTAAATATGCGGATTCGTCCGCGAGAAGAGGTATGTCATCGGCCGACTTTCTATCCTCGACCGGATGGGTATATGTGGTGAAAGAATCTTCCTCCGGAAAAGGATTCTTCTTCTTTTTCTTACATCCCGACACACAGGATCCTGCGCATGCGGTCAAAGTGACTAAAGCAAGTATTCTTATAACAGTTTTTTTCATACGTTGATCCCCCCTATGATTATAAGACGATACGTCGGATAGAACTGTTGCAAAGAGGCATCTTCATGATAACACTTTATTAGGGAAGAGCGGTGCATGAATGGTTTTTCCGACTCTGTCCGGCGCTTACTTCGCCTCGCTGACATACTTGTCTACGCGGTCGTTAACGAAATGCTCAGGTATCACGATTGCGAACAGCTCTCACTATCCTGAATATCGACAGGAACGATTGAGTGGGAATAAGGGATTAATCAAGTAGAATGAACGAAAGAGAGCCGCTGTATAGTGGCTCTCTTTTTTCATCTCTTCTTCGAATAATAAATGAATTCTCTGTCCCGGCGAACTTCCGTGTACCCGAGTTTCGTATAAAACGCATTCGTTCTTTTGTTCCAGATCGGGGTATCAAGTACGAATTCTTTTGCATCGGAAAACATCGATTCAATACTCTCCATCATGAATATCCCGTAACCTTTTCGGAAGTGTTCCGGAGATACGAATATCCTTCCGACATTAAGTTTATCCTGCTCCTCGAAAAGCACCGCTCCGCCCACGATCATGCCCTGGTCATCCACCAGTTTGTAGAGGTTACCCAGCCGGGCCATCTTCATGTGGAACGGCGTGGACTTGTATCCGGGCGGGCCTCCCGCGGAGGGTGATCCTACCTCAATATCGCTGTCAAAAGCATGCTTCGAGATCGCGACCAAAATCACGGCATCAGAAGTGCCGGCTTTCATTAATTTCATACTCAGCACGCCTCCATCGCCATGAAGATATCCATGTAGTGTACGCCGTCCTTGTCATACTCGTACTCGAAACAAGCGACGATACCCTCCGGCATCTTCTCTTTAACCACATGCACCTGGAGATAATCCAGGATCCGTCTGTACCCGTTCGGGATCCTCTCAAACGGGCGGATGTGCGGTTCCGTGACTGTGATCACTGCATACTCCGCTTCTGCATTCGTCGCGTATTCCACCCCCGGACAGTTCGTTTCAAAACCTTCCGGAAGCACATATGCCGCCACATAACCGTGCAGATTAAAGCGCATCTGCTGTTCCTGAGAAACGAACGGGAAATCCCATCCGATCAGTTTCGCCCCCGGATCGGCAGCCAGAAGGCCGCTCGTCTTTCCCCAATTCTGCATATGCGTAATAACATCTTCCTCAGGGTTCGGAGAGATCATCACATATCTCGCCATGCGGAACGCGGGGAGCTTGCGCTTCGTCACTTCCGAATAGATATTCTCCTTCGCGGACAGATCTTCTCTTACGAGCTCATCCATCTTGCATGAGAAGATATCACACATCTCAACAAGCCGGTCGAGCTCCGGTACGACCTCGTCTGTTTCCCAGCGCGAGACCGTCTGACGCGTCACTTTCAGCAGGTCAGCAAACTGCTCCTGCGTCATCGTCTTCTGTTTCCGTAGATAACTGATATTCGTTCCTAAACTCATGGTCTTACCTCTGATCAAGTTATATTCCATCGGCCATCCGGTAAGACCATTATTCCACATGTTGCGTGTCAGTTCCACCAACTAAGACGTGCTTTTTCTTTATTCTCTGCAACACGTCATGTTGCATATCATGCACAACGCTTCTTGATCGTTGATCATAAGAAGATCCGTCCGGCATGATTTCAAATCTGTCACTTTTTCTCAATTAGTTTTGCCTATAATCTATAGCAGATCAATCGGGGAAGAGGGTAATATCATGTTCAGATCTCAAAGAGTAAGAAGTGCTTTTGTAGCGGGAGTGTTAGTAGTATCTATGTTGGCCGGGACCGGCTGCCAAAAGAGTACTGACTCAAAAGAAACCACCAAATCCCGATCCGAGTCTTCGGAGCAAGTCGACACTTCTTTGGAATCAGGATCCTCGGAAAAACAGGAATCTTCTTCCGATAAACCAGAATCAACAGATCTGACATCGAACGAATCCTATGGCGACGAAGAATTCAAGCAAGAAGCTCTGAAACTGGCACAGGAACTGGGCGTAAAGGAAGATGAACTTCACGGTCAGTACGAGCTTTTCATAAAGTATATTGACTGCATTGATCAGAACACGGAAATAGGTACATTGAAAGATTATGTACTCCACCTTTTCCCTGTCGTTGCCGATCACCTAAAGCCGGAAGATGAATCCTACTTTTTCCAGAATCTTTCTGAGCTGAGAGCAGAGATCGGTGAGACGCAGACGCCTTCTGCCGCAGAGTTTTATCCCGGCAGTAACCTTGTCCTGATAAACGGAAATGGCGAAAATGGGGAGTCCGGCGCAAGTTATAGCATAATGTATCACGAGCTGATGCACTTCATCGATTTCTCGATCGGCGGCGACTACCGTTCGAACGTATACTATACAGGCACCCGCTTTGCACACGGGGAAGAACTTACGGATAAGGAATGGGAGAACTGCATATCAGTAGAAACAGATTTCATCACAGAAGGCGGTGCCGATTACTATGCAGGTAAATACTATCGGAAGACCACGGAAGGCTACAACACTCCGGCCAGTTTTCTTTCCGGGATCGAATGGATCTACGGAGAAGAAACCGCAGACCGTCTGTTTTTCAGTTCTGACTCGACGATGGAGTTTATCCTTCTTCTAGAGGATGCCGGAATCTCGGATCAGAAGATCGTCGATATCCTCAGAACCTTTAATTTTCAAACGTATGGTTCGAACCAGTTGCCGGAGATCCCGGTCCGCATGGAAGATGTACTGGTCGATCTTTATGAAAGCAAGAAAGGCTCCGGGTGGAAGGAAGATAAGGTCTTCATGCAGATCTTAAACGAGATCCATGCCTGGACGATCGAGGATTGTCCGTTTGCACACGAAGAACTGAAAACTCTTCTCCTCGATTACCCTGCCATGAAAAAAATGTCGCAAAGCGTGTTGAGCCAGATCGATCAGCGCACTTCGCAGGAACTGATCCGTTTTTTCAAACTGATCCTTCTCGATGGAAAACCGTATCTGGCAGCGGATCTGTTTGCTTCATATGAGTTTGACAGAAACGAAGCGATCTCCCTCATTGTCGAGTATGACTTTGATCAGGAGAAAGTCATCTCGTATGAGTACTATGTTCCGGACTATCCGAAGTGGATCATTTGATTTCGTTGGCCCGAAAGCACGATTAAGTGGGACAAATTCGATCCCGATTTCGTCTGATAAATAGAACATGTTTCAGATTTATCACGGAAAGAATTTCAGAAGACTTTTCCGTCGAGCTTTAAGGACGAGAGGGATACGGTATGAAAAAGATGATCTCTGTTTGTTTGGCTTTGATGATGGCGCTTTCGATGGCGGCATGTAAGGCATCAGACAAAAAGAAAACAGACGCTGTTACGGAAACCACAACCGAAACTGACAGTACTTTTCCGGACGAATTGCTTGATACTAAAGACCTGGCATTTACGGCATCCTGCGAAAACGGCGGACCATTTAATTGGGGAACTGATTATTGGACAAGGATCAGTTATTACGTTTATTACAACGGGATCATTGAGATAAAGACCAGTTATACATTAAGCGGTGAATCAGATGTAGAAAAAGAGATCAGTTATACAGATCTCAAGAGGATCAGAACTCTGGCTGATGATTTCAGAAAAAACAGATCCCAGTATGATCTGGATTATTCCAATTGTTATGACATGGACAGTTGGAGCTTTGCTACTTACGATGTCAATGGCAGCAGAACATCAGTCTATGGCGGATACACCGTTGGAATTACAGAGCTCGTCGGCATACAAAATACTCTTGCCTATTACGAGGATAAGGAGACGACGTCTGACCGAGCATACGATCTGTTCGAAGGTAAGTATGTGTGTCCTGATGACAATCAGCAGTATGTATCACTCTATAAGACAGATGGCCGGGTTTATCTTGAAGTCAAACCTGCAGGCCAGCCAAATGCTGTAGTCTATGAAATAAGTGACGTAGAATTACAGGAGGAAAATGTCTTTTTCGGTTATGTTCAAGATGGCGGTTGGCACTATTTCTCTTATAGTTATTCGGCAGACAAGACCACGATCCAGGACACGGATACTTCTGTAACTTACAATAAGCAGATGTGATCATGAAGTTGATTTTGAGAGGCAAGATCGAGGGGGAAAACGGTATGAAAAAGATGATCGCTGTTTGTTTGGCTTTGATGATGGCGCTTCCGATGGCGGCATGTAAGAATAAAAAATCCAAAAAGAAAGATATCGATGATATCAAATCGATCGACGGTATCATGCTTAAGGTCAGTTCGACTTCTTATGAGCTTCAGGACCCGAATTACGATCTGCGGACGGGAGAAGTCTTTTATGTTCGTTATGATGGAACGCTTGAGTGCACCGAATATTGGTCAATAAGCGACAATAAGGAATACTCAACAGTACTTTCCGACAGCGATCTTGTGGACGTGTATGAATTTTGCCAGGAATACGGTGACGGCGAAAAATTAAAGGACTATGAAGAACAGGCAGCTGATGGAGAGAAGCTGGAGTTTACCTACATAGATGAAGATGGAGAAGAGCATTTTATCTACTTTGGCTACTGCTATCAGAACGAGGCTCTTTGGAATCTTTATACTCGGTTAGGGAGTTACATCCGCAACCTTTAATTCGAGATACCACCAGGAAGAAGTTGTTTTTGATTGATCGAACAGATCGAGAAAGCTTATAACTGGATACCGGAAAGCTCCGAAGAGAAAGCCGCCTGAAAAACGGCGAGGCCGGTTTTTAAATCGTACGATTTCGAACCATTCTCATAAAGCGGAATATGCAAAGAACAGCCAGAAAAGCATCGCCAAGAAATGATTAAGATTGTCTAAAGCCGAAAAAGAGAGCCACAAAAAGTGGCTCTCTTTTCTTTGCTTATGTTAGTGACGTGAGATCTTATGCGTCGCTTTCTTCTTCAACAGCTTCTGCAGGATCTACCAGCGGGATATCGATGTCAAGTGTGAAGCGCCCTCTTTCGTCAATAAGCTTACTGACGAAGTATGTCATATGCAGGAACTCTCTGTATCTCCCGAACCGAGCGTCATGAGCGAATCGCGACCCAGAATCCTCATCAATGCTTCACAAGAGGCACTATAGTATTCATCCCATGTATCTCTGTCCGGCGCGACGATGAGCAGACTGGCGCGGCTTCCCGGATCCAGTGTGCCGTCGTCATTGCGAATGATGTGGATACTGATCTGATCAAAGCCTCCCGCATTCCCCATAGACTCCAGATGCCAGAAATAGAACACCCAGTTGACACCATCTTCCTGGAACTTCAGATCATTCGGATATACCGTACAACGGTCCGGGAAATTTTCCAAGGTTGTGTCCGCCGGTGTCTGGGAGATCTCAATGATGTTTTCAATGATCTCTTCCCTATTCTTTCCATCGAATGCTAAGAAAATGGTTCCTGACGGATTCGGCTTACCTGCGTTGGTGTAGACCGTTGTTTCCGTGGTCGTTTCTTCTGTCGGTTCAGCAGTTGTTTCGGAAGTTGATTCTTTCTTTTCACTTTCTTCTGTCAGATCGATGCTTTCCTCGACGTCCTTGCCGTTAGCTTCTTCTGTCGTAACTTCGGTCGTTTCTTTTCTCGTTGTTTCCTCTTTCTTGTCTGACGTGTTATTGATGTTTAATGCGATGATTCCGGCCAAAGCGCCTACTGCCAGTGCAGAAGCGCAGCCGATGATGATTTTCTTGCTCATGATACCTGTTCCTTTCTTGATCGCCTCCTTGGCGATTTGTTTCCCTGCTTCCGAGGAAGCAGCCTCAGCAGATGCGGACAGGTGAAGTAATGAAGCGGGCATGGGTTTGATCGGTACCTGCTCGGCTTCTTTTGTAAAAAGCTTCGTTAAGAACGGCAGCGGCATACCAAACAGCTTCGTGTTACTTTCTTCTTCATATTTCTCTACCTCCTTCTTGATCTTTTTACGGGCATAGTTCAGACGCCAGAGGACCGTTCCCTGAGGGACACCCAGGGCTTCCGCGATCTCTTTTGTGCTCATCTCATTAAAGTAGAATAAGATGATCGTTCTTCTGACTTCTTCCGAAAGAGAATTCTCGATAATGTCCATAACGATCTTGCGCGTCTCGGCCGATTCCACGATCGAATCCGGAAGAAAATCCTCGGGAACCGTCTCGAGGTTTTCAAGGACCTCGTCTTCAACGTTCGTCGTTCTAACCGATTTCAGACGTGTAAGGCACTTGTTTGCAGCGATCTTCTTAAGAAGGGCGACTACTTTGCTCGTGTCTTCCAGATTGCCGTAGTGCTCAATAAAGGAAATGAATGTGTCCTGCACGACATCCTCAGCGTCGGCTTCATTCTTAAGAAGAGCCATGGCTGTCCAGTACACGGCGCGGTAACCTTCGTTATAGATCTTTTCAAGTTCTTTCTCTGTCATAACTTGCCTCCTTCATATCCGCATCTACTCTCTAAACGACTGAGAGACACGAATTATTGGGTAGGATAGAAAAAATTGTTTTCAAATACGGATTTCACGCTTCAAGATCGATCCACATCGCGGGACGGATGGCGTTCATGTTGACAAAAACGCCTCGGCCGCCGAAGTTCACGGTGCCGTCGTTGCTGACGTATGCGCCTGTCGATCTGAGCCACCATGTGCACGATCCGTTATCTCCTCTGATCCCGCCTTGCGCAAGGCAGTACGGGGTTGCCTGACAAACACGAGCGCTGTTGTTTGAACTGAAATACAGATTCGCTTCCGTGCTGTTCAGAAGGAATACCTTATCTACGGTGTCGTTTCCGTATGTGGTGCTGTAGGAGTGCGTCTTGTCAGAAGCTACGGAAACGCTCATGATCATGTTCTTTTCTTCCGCGGAAAAAGCACTGTTCACGAATGTCTCGTTCAGCCACTTTCGAAGCGAGCATGTCTCCCATGTCACGTCGGTATTACTCTCGTTATATCTTTTGCAATCGAGCGCGTCTTTGCTGATGACATAGATCCTGTTCCCCTCATTTTTCAAAACGAGCCATTCGATGTCGGAAACTTCACTTCCCGACGCCTGAGGATAGCGGCCGAACGTGATCTTTACGAAACGCTTGTAGGTAGATACCTGCTTGAGCTCCTTCTCACTTACGATCTCTACGATACGGGGATTAGACAGAAGCACCTTGATCGCCTGGCCGAAACTCCAGTCGTTTCTGCTATCGCCTTTTCCCTCTTCGATTTTTGTTTCAAGAGAAGATACGGTTTCTCGGGCGGCTACAAGCGCTTCCATCGCCTGCTCTTTCGTCGAGAATCCGTTGAGTTGACTGCTTACGGCTGCCAGCTGGACATCGAACTGCTTTACTGCCTCGGATGCTTCCGAGATCTCACTTTCAAGGCGCTTCTTCTCCTTGCCGGAGAACATTCCGAGAGAATCACGCCGGGAACTGAGCGCGCTGAGTTTTTCGGCCGCCGCGGTCCTTTCCACGTTGAGTTTTCTCGCCTTAAATGCCACCTGGTCAAAGTTTTCGCAAGTGCTTTCAAGAACGACTACTCTCTGCTTCGATTCTTCCAGCTGATGCTCCAGGGACTGTCTGTTGGACGTTAATGTGGCGATGACTTTTTTCGCCGCATCCTGCGCTTCTATTTCGGCCTGCCTTTTTCTTTCTTCTTCGGCTTTGATGCGCATCATTTCCGCCGATTTATACGCGGCGATATAACCGTTGATGTCGGCTCTTAAAGAATCGCTTCCGTAGCGCAGAGCTTTCTTTGTATTTACGTTATTCTCAAATTCAGTTACATCGTTCAGAAGGCCGAGATGCGCGACTTGCAGATCCGCCATCGCTTTTACCAGATATGCCTCACCGTCTTCCGGATCGATATCCAGTACCTTTTCCGCGTATCTGTCCGCACTTCTCCATTCACCTTCCGAGATGAACATGAATGCTCTCTTGATCAGACCGATCTTTGTCAGATCGCCTTCTTTTACCGCCACCGGGGCCGTTCCGATCTGGGTCTTGGATCCCAGGATCTTTTCGATGCCGCGCAGAAGGTCCTGAATGGCGCCGACTTTTCCCATATCCTGGGCCTGAAGTCTTGCGAATTCCTTGGGCATGTCATAAGCGTCGATCCCTTTGTAGCAGGGGATCAACGTCTTCTTTGCGCCCTTTTCGATCAGGCTTAAGAAACGGCTCCACTCGTTTTTCACCCAGACGGCGTTATAGTATTCGTAGTCCGTTCCGAATGCGAGCATGATCTTAGCTGAGTTGAGAGCCGCGAAAATGTAGGGTTCATATTCCTGACCCAGTTTGTCTTCGAGAGTGATTCGAGAGAAAAATACTTTGTAGCCCTTTTCGACCAGCGCGGTGTATACATCCTGCGCGATCACGCTGTCGATCGTACGATTGCCTGAATCGTCGGTCTCTTTGTAGCAGATAAAGATGTCGTACGGGGCTTCTTTGGAAGATACTTCATTGATCCCGATGCGCAAAGCTTCGATCGCTTTCGCTTCGTCTCTATAGACGGCACGGGAAGCAGGATCCGAGCATTCCATTACCATCTCGAAATCCTGGTCTTCCATTATGCTGTCAAAAGATGATCTGTGACATGTCGGGACCTTTTTGCCGGTTCCGGGATCGTCCACATACTCGATTCCGTACTTGCAAAGAAGAAGTCCCCAGTAGGCTTCTGCCTCTTCCGGAAAATCCGATATGATCGTCTCATATACGCCGGAAGCCTTATCGAATTCGCACGCGTATCTTAATCTGTTCGCGCGTGAAAACAGATTGATCTTTTTCTCATCGTCTAATTGCGGGACAGTCTGGATCGAACCGCAGTATTCACATTCACATACGGTCATTCCTTCGACAATATCGAGATTGCCGCCGCACATTTTACATTTGAATACTGCCATTTCGTTTCACACCTTAACTCTTAAATCAGAGGATCCTTACTTGCCCATCTTGCAGATGCGATTTCTCTCGGAAAGACCCGTAAGCAGTTTTCCGCAGTAGGATTTCGCGGTCTCGATGTCGCCGCTTCCGAGAGCGTTCTTCAGTTCTTTCAGCTGAGCATCCAGATCCGCTTCCAGCGCGCTTGTCGCGTCAGAAGAGACCGGATCGCTGAACTTGAATTCGTCGGCGAGCTTCTTTAGATCCTTTTTCAGAGCTTCATCCGGGCACTGGTCAGCAAGACCTGCGGATACTGCCTGAAGGGAACGCATATTGGAGATGTTCTGCTTTACCTGAGCCTCCTGACGGACGATCTCATCACGAACCGTCTCGGCAGCGATGCAGCCGATCGCGGCGATCGCGAAGATAATGACGTTGATAATGAGTGCTGCCCAGGCAGGGAGTTTGGATGCCCAGCACATTTCGGCAATACTTACTACGATCTGAACGACCAGGTAAGTAATACCGATCCTTACGATCGGGAAACCATAGAATCTGCTCTTCGGGCTCTTTCCGCCGGAAAGAGCGACACCAAATACATAGAACTGGAGAGCGATCGCGATCACTCCGGAAACAAACGCGATCCAGAATGTCGCCGTCATGCTGAAGGGTGCCGCAAAAGCGACCACGCTGAATACAGCCAATACTATCGCCAGTACAATACATCCACGTAATCCGTTCTTGCTCATAGATCACTCACCCCTCTTCTTTCCGCAGTTGTTGCAAAAGTTTCCGAAAATGCCTTTCTGTCCGCAGGAGCAATCCCAACGGGATTCCTGTGTCGGACGCGGGGCACCGCAGTTATTACAGAAGTTTCCGACTACGCCTTTGTTTCCGCAGGTGCAGTCCCAGGTATCCGCAGAAGGAGCAGCAGGAGCCGCCGCTGTGTTATTGTCCGCCGGCTGCTGTGTGCCGATACCCTGCATCATATTGCCGATCTGCGGCATGATCGCGTTTGCGGCCGCCATTCCGACACCGAGTCCCATCATGTCGCCGACGATGCTGCTTCCGCCACCACCATTGGAAACCTCCGGACCCATATTGCCGATGCCTTCGGCATACGCTTTCTGAACCTCCGCCTGGAGGACATCTTTCTGGTTATAGCCCTTCGCTCTCATGATCTCGGCTTCTGTCAGGCCGGCCATCTTAGCTGCCTCGGCATCTGCCTGAGCGGCGATGATCTTTCTTTCAGCTTCGCGCTTTAAGATCTCCGTCTCGGTCGTCTGCTTCTGCAGTTCCGCTTCTCTGTGCGCAACTTCGATCGCAGCCTTGCTCTGCTCCTGAGCGGTGCGGTACTGCGCTTCGCTCTGAGCCTGTGCGGTCTTCACTGTCGCTTCTGCCTGAATGATCCTTGTCTGGAGAGTGATCGTGTGGAGTTCTCTGATCCTCTTGAAGTTCGGGTCATTTTCCGGAAGAACTACGCTGGTTACGTAGAACTGCGGGATCGTAAGACCATACTCCTCGAATCCGGGCAGGATCTTTTCGCGCAGATTATCGGAAATGATACCCAGGTTCGAATCGATCTCGAGGATATCGATCGCCTGTTCCTTGATGACTGCCGGAAGATTTGTCTTAACCGCGGTGGAGATCAAAGGACGGAAGGATTCCTGAAGTGACTTGGTGAATCCGGGACCGTCTTCCCAGGCGATGCCCTTCATGGTGCCGACCAGCTGAATAAGCAGGTTTCTGGAATTGGAGACCTGAACGTTCATCTCACCGGAAGCGCCCAGATCCAAAGGTGTTCCTGTCAGAGGATCGATGAATCTGACCTTATCCGGAGTGCCCCATTTGATGGCCATCTGAACGGTCTTGTTAATGAAATATACTTCCGCGTGGAAAGGACTCTGCGGTCCTGTTGCCAGCTTATATGCCTTTCCGATAAGCGGGAGGTTCTGCGTTTCAAGAGTATAACGTCCCGGTCCGAATGTATCCAGTGCCTGGCCGTCTTTAAAGAAGACCGCTTCCTGGCTTTCGTGTACGATCAACTGGGATCCGTAGTTGAAATCCTCAATAGGATGCTTCCAAATGAAGGTGTCGTTGTCGCCCTCATACTTAATTACGCTGAACAGTCCTTCTTTTTTCATCTCTTCAGACATAGATCGTCCCTCCTCATCGCTGATCACAAGGATTTTTATAACCGATAAGAAAAAACCTGACCGGCTCTTCTTATCCGTAACGCTTGTAGTATAACAGATAACAAGATCCTTTGATAGGTTCTTTGACCCCCAATAGATACCTCTAATCTGCGAAATGTGTTCCTTGGAGAGCTTTTTGAGACTTATTTATTTGCCTGGAGCGCGACACAAAGCGCCGCGAAGATCACTTTTACTTCTCGTTGACGATCGTGGTGGCGCGATTCTGGATCACGTTCAGCACATCTTCTATGCTGCGATCACCGGCAAAATATCCTGCCGCTTCCTCTTGGATAATGGCGAAAAGCTCGGGGTCTCCGCTGCTGGAGATCGTGACATTCTCGATCAGTTTTCTTACCTCGTCAATATCCTCTTCTGACACGCGGTAATCTATATACTCCGCCTGTCTTGGGTCATCCCAGTAAGAATCCTCAAAGTAATCATTTCTGCTCTTCATGATCGTTTGGCTTTCTTTTTCGAACGTATCTCTCTTTATGGATATCGCCTCGAAAGGAGTGACGTTCGTCGGCTCTTCTTTCATAAACGCAGAAATGAAATCCCATGCCTGCTCTTTATTCGTACTCGAAGAAAGAATACCCATCGATAAGGTCGGGTGCACGATCATTCCGGTCCTTTCTTTTGCCGGATACCCCAAAAATGTGATATTGGCGGGGCTGAGGCCTTTAAATGTACTATAGTCATATACCGTGCGGATGGTTCTATGCCGGGCAAGAAGTTTTCCATTCCGGACTTTTACAGAAGTAAGATCAAAGTTTTCATCTGAAATACAAGACTTGTGAAAACCGTAGTCCTTCTCAAAATAGCCGTACCCTTCATCGTTCGGGATCTGTTCTATGCCGTATGCCTTAGCCATAGAAAGGATCCGTCTCATATCCTCGTTTACAAAGTCGACCTTTTTATTCGGATAATCAACAAACTGCGAAAGCGAAGACTTCAGGAAAAGCATAAGAAGATCCAAGCATGGGGTCGCTTCCAGAAAACTGACCTGATCCGGAGTATTTCGGAACGCTTCTTCAAATTCATCATATGTCCAGCCGACGGAACACGGGATCTGATCCGCATTGACCCCGAGGCCTGAAAGTTCAAATTTCAGCGGAATGTGATACAGTTTCCCTTCCGTTTCGCAAGCGCGGAAAATGTTGTCGAAATACTCACTTCTGTCGATCCCTTTTTCACCATCGAGATACTGATTCATATCCTCCATGATCGAATTGTTCCGGAAAGCGATCGAATCAGACATATTTACGAGAATGTCCGGTCCGTTTCCCGTGAGCGAATCCAGATAGATCGACTGTTCCAGCGAAATCAGGCCCTCTCCGGGTCTTAATCCTTCTGTATAATCCACAAAGACGATGCGCGATCGGCTGTCCGTATTCCCGGAGTAACGGCTGGCAAAAGCAAGCAGATCCGGATATTCGAAAACATTCTCTCCGCCGATCACAAGGATCTTTTTCCCCGCGTGCGGATTCTTCTCTGCCCGGGTAAGCTGTATTAAATGCGGGATCGCATATCCATACATTTCTCTCGTTCCATATCCGATAACACTAAATTCATTCTCATTCTTCGGGATGATCTCGGTTTCTTCAAAGATCCCGCTGATCAGCAAAGATCGGTCCACATCGGCATCGTTCCAATTGAATACTTCTTCGATCGTTCCTTTCATAACGTCATATCGCAGACACCCGCTCGACGTATTGATGAATACACCGTCTCGCATCGGCTTCACATGCTCATAAGCCGACAGAGCATCTGCATTTATCCCGGAGCCCAGATGCCCGGTCGTCAGGTCCACTTCCTTAAACTGGATGAGGCCTTCCGTTCCGAATTCCGACTTTCGGGACATCACGTAGTACTTTCCATCCTGAAGTACCAGATCACCATCGAGCCGCCTCTCTCCGTCGGAGATCTTTGAGGTTATTTTTCCATCACGGTCAAATACATATATATTTTCTTCATCGTTTAGAAGAAAAGATCCATCATCCAAAACATGTATATCGGAATAAAACGGGGCCTCGCTGCCTCCATCAACAGGTATGATCCTGATCGAATTTCCGGAAGAGTCGAGCTCTTCGATCCGGTATTCAGGCTTAGGGTCGCCGGATGGTCCTTCGATCCCGCCGGGTACGAATGACATGTCTGCACGCTCAAGCAAGTATATCCCGCCGTCCGTACCCTGCGTCATGGCTTCAATGGGCACCTTGCCATCGAGATACTTGATCAGTTTTCCTTCCGCGTTAAACAGTGCCGTTTCGACAAAGGAATAATCGGCCGGATCATACGCGAGTATTTCTCCACCATCTTCCGTATATTCGACCTGCCTTAGGAGTTCATTTGGAATATTATAGGAACCAACATATTCAGCTATGGCGACATCTCCGTTAAAAAAGCATTTCCTGAACATTAAAAATTGCAGGTCTCTTCCTTCATCCAAAGGGATCTGGAGCTTGTTCGTCTCCGAATTGAAATACGGATCCGACTCTTTTATTGTCCTTCCGGCTCGATACCTGTCCTTATCAGCCGATTGCTTTTTGCATCCCACAAAAGAGAGCGGCAAAGACAAAAGGACCGTTGTCGCCAGCATTCCTGACATCGTTTTCTTTAAAAGGATCTTCTTACGTTTACCCAACAAGCATACGTCTGCCATACCGATACCCATTCTTTCCGTGCCCACGATTTCCCCAATGACACTTCCCGACTTCATCTTAACATGGTGCTGATAACGCAAAATGACAATCGTGTCACGTCTGGTCCGATCGGCAAGTATAAAATGATTTTAACATCATGAGAATGACTTGTTGCTTTATGACATAATGGAGGACCCCCAATGAAAAGAAAAACACGTACTTTACTGGCTCTGGCGATCTCTGCCCAAATGATCTTTTCCCTGACCGCGTGCGGTTCGAAAAAGAGTGACACTAACGGAAGCGATGGGAACGCAAATGGAAACGCGGCCGCAACTTCCGATTCGGGCAGTTCGAATTCTAATTCCGGAAGCAGGATCGTTTCGGAAAGCGATCCCTACTATAACGTGACCACCTCTTCGCTTGAGGCAAATGTCGCGCATGACAAAGAGATCCAGATGAGCGATATCGTCTCTCACTACATCGTCGGTGACCGTATCCTCGCGGAAGTATTCGTTAATTACGTAATGCCTGAAGAGATCTTGAAGGAGCAGATGGATCTCGATCTTTACGACGAAGCGCAGATGGCAAGATATGATGAGATCTGCGATGAATATGAAGACTCCTCACTTCAGATGTTCGATCTCGACGGTAAATTCCTTACTGAGATCGAGCTCGAAAATGGCGCTGTGTTTTCAGGTGCTTTCCCCGGAAAAGACGGAGAGATCCTGCTCGTTACCAACAAGGTGAATCTGAAAGACTGTAAGGCAACACCTTCTGTCTCGGTATATTCTTCTTCCGGCGAAAAGCTCCGCGACATCGCGCTTCAGGTCGATGACGACCTCATGGATGTCCGTCTCTACGTCCTTGATAACGGAAACATGCTCGTGGCAAGCATCGGAAAATTCTGGATCCTCGACGGCGAGGGAAAAGTGCTTTCCGAGGAGTCTAATCCGGAACTCAATGGTATGGTCCTGCATTCCGGCGGCAAGTGGTTCGCGGTAATGCCGGACTATTCGTCCTATGACTCATCGATCTACGTTCAGGAGATCGACACGGATAGCGGCAAACTGGCCGGAAGACCGTTTAAATGCAGTGAAGCGGTGCTTTACGCAAGACAGGGTGAGCAGGATTGCTTCCTCCTGAACGCGAACGGCATCGATAAATTCGACATCGAGACACAGACGAAAACTCAGGTGCTCGCGTGGAAAGACACCGATGTGAATTCCTCCACACTGAATCTCGTAGGTGCGCGTATTGCTTCGGAAAATGACATGATCTTCTTCCAGTTCGATGCCGTCTCCGACGCCGGACGCAGCTCGATGGATCTGAAATCGGAAGGCGCGAACCTGGTTTCCGTCGTGCATCTTTCGAAGGCGGATAAGAATCCGCATGCCGGCAAGACTCGTCTGAGACTCGGAATCAACGAGAAGATCAACGGAACTTTCCAGGAGCAGGTCCTCACATATAACAAAGATCCTCAGAATACGGCCAGGATCGAAGTCATCGACTACACCGCCGACGTTATGGATTCCGGTGATGAGAAGGAGATCGAAAACGGCCTTTTGGAAAGCCAGAATCAGCTGATCATGGATATGCTCTCCGGAAACGGTCCGGATATCCTGGTCGGGTACTCCGAGCTCTCCCAGTTCAATACGGATACGATGCTCGTCGATCTGAACTCTCTGATCGATTCGGACAGCTCGTTCAACCGCGATGACTATTACGACAACATCCTCCGTTCTTTTGAAACGGACGGAAAACTCTATACGATCCCTCTGACCTACACACTGGAGGGAATGGCGGTCAACACATCTTTCAACGGCGCGAAGGAAAACTGGACATTCGCCGAATTCGACCAGATGGCATCTTCGCTTTCCCCGGACGTGCAGCCTATCGCTTCACAAAGTTCCGATGAGCTTCTGAAACTGTGGATGAAGAGCCTTTCTTCCCACTTCATCGACGTTACGAACAAGACCGTCGACTTCGAGTCAGAAGAATTCCGTTCTTTACTGGAGACCGTAAAGAAGTACGGCAAGGGCACCAATACGGATTACGACTGGGAGGTTGCTCTGGACACCGGATACATAATGAACGATGCGCAGCTTTTCAGAAAGAACATGGTCGCGAGCAGTTATATCTGTCTTTCAGATCTCAACACGTATGCTTCCTTGAGTAAAGAAAGCGCCGGCCACACCGTTGCTTTTTCCGGAGTACCGTCGCTCTCGGGCATGGGCATGGCGGCAAAGGGCCAGCTGTCGATGGCGATCACGGCATCCTGCGGATCTCCGGATCTCGCATGGGATTTCATCCGCTCGTTCCTTAGCGAAGATGCGCAGCACGAGCTGAGCTTCAACACGGATACGCTCCCCATCAACAAAAACGCGTATAAGAAGAACTGCCAGATCGAGATCGAAGTAAATCAGAAGTTCCTCGAAAGACTGAAAGGAAAAGCGGGACAGGTTGCGCCAGAGGTATTGGAGACCGCCGTGGAGATTTCGCAGGAGCATATTGATTCGTTCGAAAAGCTCATCTCCGGCATCACTTCTTCGCAGTCCTGGGACAGCGATGTCATGAACATCATCCTGGAAGAATCCGCCGGATTCTTCGCCGGACAAAGATCCATCGATGATGTCTGCGGCATCATCCAGAACCGCGCGACACTCGTAGTTCAGGAAAGATAATCAGGAAAGATAATAATGTGAATTCTTTTCGCCGCGCGCTGCTCACGCAAATGCGCGGCGAAATTGTTTCACTTTCCGCAGATCACATCGATAAAAAGCGGGACTTCGTTTTCAAACTTCCGATAGCGCTCGTGAGCGTATATTTCCTGATAGAAAGCATCTCTTCCTTCATCGCAGTAGATCGTAAGATGGGTATTCGGATCGGAAAGCTTATGTTTAAAAAACATATTCACGCTCAGTGAATCTCTTCCTTTCCCCAGATTGAAATTCAAGAGGAAGTATTTCTTTCCGTCGGCATCGCGCCTTCCCACAAGTGCATTGAAAAAGATCTCTTCGTCTGTAAACAGCTCCGCCACATCCGGAGATTCCACGATCTCACGGAACGCTTCCGTTAATTGTCTGATCGCCATGCCTTCTTTCAGTTTTTCCTTCATCTGCTCCGCCACGGGGATAAACGGATTACTCGGACGATCGACACGAAAGCGTCCCATCCCGGTGATCTTTCCCATGAGATCCGACAGATCTTCGTCGGTGGTTTCCGGGTTATTCAAGGCAGAAAGAATATCATCCACGCGCCAGTCACCTGTGTTGTTGTTCTTCGTTGCTCGTAAACACCAGATCGTGTCGATCAGGGAAGCGATCAGATCGAATAGTAAAGCCGCCACTCCGAATCGCAGGAACCAGATACTGACTCCTTGAAGAAGAATACCAAGCACGAAAAAGAAAAGACAGAATCCAAAACGAAAGAAAAAGGAACTGATGAAGAGTCCGAGCGCCACCTGGCGTTTCATCTTATTCATATGCGGTTCCTCCTTCGCTGTTGGTTACGAAAACACCTAGATTATATCATCTTTCTTCCATGATGCGTTTATAACAGACCGATCTTCTGATAGATCCCTTGAATAAAAGGAGCCTTGTGCTCGATATACTGATCTATGTCATACGGGAAAAGCACCGCTCCCTCTGCTTTGATCCGGCTGTACTCAGCGACGGCTTCGGGATGCGATCTTAAGTAGTCTCGGAATGACAGATGTCTTTTCAACTCTGAAGCGTCCTTATCGCAGACGTAGAGATGATGATTCCGAAGATGTTCTTTTCCCTCAAACTTAAAGGCTTCTCTTCCGAGGATGCCCTGATCGCCTTCGTGCGTGTATCCGATCGTAGAAAGCGCTTCGATCACTTCAGGCAGCTTTTCGCGGCTTTCGATGACCACATCGATGTCGATGATCGGCTTGGCGGACAGCCCTTCCACAGAGGTACTGCCGACGTGCTCGATCGCAAGCGCAAGGTCTCCGAGTGCCGGTGCCAGCTCATCCCGGATCGCGATAAAATCGTCCTTCCACGCTGCGTTATAGGGTTCAACGACTACATGTTTCGCGCACATCTTTTTCTCTCCCATTTCATTAAGATCAGAACAGTTCATCCAGCAGGATGTAGTAGTTGATCTTATCCCAATCCGGCTTTATGCCGAGTTCTTCAAAAAGCATGTTCGGATCGATCTCCGGATATGTTTTCCCATAGGTGCCATCCGCGTTATGCTTCAGACTTCTATACCCGAGCGCGATATCTCTCCACTTGTCTCCGACTCCGGCCTCCGCCAGATCGATAAATCCTCTGAACTTTCCGTCCTCCATAAGGACGTTTGGCAGGCAGTAATCCCCGTGTGAAAGCACCGGCTCACATTCCGGACGGTGGTCCTCAAGCCATGTGAGAAGCTCGGCCGCATCCTTGAAGCCGCCTTCCGCGAATGTCTCCGGTTCCGTGTTTTCCAGATCGACAAGACCGTTTTCCACACGGTATCTTGCTTCTTTCAGTTCCACATCCAGATCCATGATCCTCGGGCAGTCGGAGATATCGACACTCCAGAGAAGCTTCATGCCGTCAGCAAGTGCCTTGATCATCTCCTCCGGACGTTTCATGTAGTAAGGATCACAACTCATTTTGCCGGAGACCTTGCTCATGAGAAGATATTCCTTCTCCCCTTCTTTTTCGTAGGCAAGAACTCTCGGGGCAGGGACATTTTTCTCCTCGAGCCAGCGCATCATGCGAATGACTGCTTCGTTTCTTTCTCTGTATTTGACGATCTTTAAGACCGCGTCATCAAAGATCAGGACCGTCGATCCGGACATCCCCGTATCATCGACAGTGTAGGGTTTTCCCTCGATCTTTTCTTGTATGTTTTTCGGCAGTTTTATCTCTTCCATCTTTGTCGCCCGCTTATTGCAGATCCTCTCTTCGGATCACCGATACATGCGTGATCTTATTTGCTTCGTCCGGATACTCCTTTTCGAAATGCATGCCGATCGATTCCGCCGTTCGAAAAGAACCTACATTGGTATATTTGCAGTACGAATAGAGCGCCGGATATTCCGTGTTGGCAAAGGCCCAGTCGCGCACGGCAGCAGCTGCCTCTTTCGCGTAGCCTTTTCTCTGCTGATCCGCGCGGATGTGGTATCCGATCTCCGGCAGCATCTGTCCGTCGATATTCTGGAGCGTCAGTCCACAGTCACCGATCATCTCGCCTGTTTCTTTGAGGCAGACTGCCCAGAGGCCGAATCCATCGTCCTTATAACGTTTCATATTGCGCTCGATCCACTCGCGTACTCGTTTCTCATCGAAAGAATACGGATAGTGCACCATGATGGACGGATCGCCCAGCACCCTGTAGTACGCGTCAAAATCGTCCATTGTCATTTCGCGGAGAAACAGTCGCTCCGTCTCTATGATCTTTTTCATAACGGCCTCTCTTTTACACATGTTCGGGATGGTCTTTTCCCTAATAGTATACTTCAATACGCTATTTCTCTGAATTAGCCCGTTAGTTTACTGCAAGATTTAAGAACTATTTAATAACCAAATGCGTATAATAAAGCACGTAATTTGATTTAGCAGGGAATCATCACCCTGCATCGAAAAGAGGAGAGGGAAAATGAAAAGAACGAAATTAGCTACAGTATTAGGGGTCTGCACGGCTATCTCAATGATCACGGCATCCTGCTCGTCCGGCAAAAAAGAGACCGGATCGACCAAGGGTTCGAAGTCAACTGAGGCAGAAGAAGTAGAAACAGAAACTGAGATTGAGAAAACCGGAACGGAAAAAACCGAATCCACGGTTACCGCTTCAAGTGAAGAACTTCCTTCTGACAGCACAGAGGATACGACAGCGGTCCAGCCTTCCGAGGCAACTCCGATCGTACTTGATTCTATTCAGGCCGGAGATGTGATCACATTCGGTTCCTGTGAACAGGACAACAATACTTCAAACGGCGCGGAAGATATCGAGTGGATTGTCGCAGGTGTGGAAGATGGACGCGCGCTGCTTTTAAGTAAATACGTTATCGCAGGTAAGCCTTTCAACAGCGCGGGTGATTGTTCCTGGGAAGAAAGTGAACTGAGACAGTGGTTGAACGGTGAATTCTACGAAGCCGCATTCAATGACAGCGAGAAATCTTCCATCTACGAGGTAGAACTGGAAACAAAGGATCCTACCAGTACTGTTCACTATATCACAACGACAGATAAGGTCTTCCTTCTTGAGTTTAAAGATATCGGAAAGTATTTCGAGTCGGAGTACTGGGATGAGACATATAATCTCTGCGAACACTGCTTCGAGCTGATAACCTCGGCAACGCCATATGCCGCTGCGCAAGGCGCATATAACATGAAACTGAATGACAAGACAGCAAAGAAGACAGTCACGGAGCATCCGGAACTGAAGGGGCTCGTTTCCTGCCAGTGGTGGCTCCGCGAGACCGGCGCTTTCTGCAGCACCTTGGGAAGCACGATCGGAACCTTTTACTGGGAACCGGGCGATCCGCTTACCCCTTACTATTATCCAAGCGACCGCGAGGATGTCGGCGTAAGACCTGCCGTATGGGTAGCTGTGGAAACTTCAAACTGATAAAACGAGATCACAAAAAAAGAAAGAGCCCCTGAAACCAGGGGCTCTCCTTTTTGCTCCGAATCTGTTCCCGGGCCTCCCTCCCGGAAACCGAACCGCGCATATGAAAACAGGGAGATGATAGAAACTTAACAAACAACATTTCTGCCGATAAGAACTGTAACACAATAGACGTTATTCTCGGCGCCATGATGGGTGTTCAGCACCATACCGACGGGCATTCCGTTTACATCGATGTTTGTTGTGAGACCGTCACACCAGCCGTTATCCTTAAAATATCTTTCCAGATCGGATACTGCCGGGGTTGTTTCCTTAATTACCGTCGCACCGATATACGGGCAGTCACTGGCAAGAGTAAACGATGCGTCATCTGTCTTCATGGAAAGAGCTACACCCAGGCCTTCCATGAATTTCGAATCGTTCTCAAGATCGATCTGCGCATAAGATACGATGATATCTTCTGTCGTCGCATCAGCGATAAACGGCGGAAGTTTCGCCTGTTGTCTCTTGGGAATTGTAAAGCCTTTGTATTTCTCGCCATTGCCGGCGATCTTTGCGTTGTCGAAGAAATGATTATCTCCGTCCGAACTCCAGTCCCGATTATCATCGAAGTTGAATATCTGAAGTCCGATATAGAAATCCGCAGTCATGAGACTGATGATCCAATCGATCAAAAATACCAAGCCGATGGCCAGTATAGCGGCAAATACATATGCAACAGCTGTGATAGCAGCTTCAGGAATAAGGAAAACAAAGCTCTCCCATCCAGCCTCTGCTGCAGCTTCTGCAAATGTAAGCGCAAGTGCTTCAACTGCCATGGACAGGCCTCTCGCGATTATCTTTGAGGCAACCTTTACAACAATTGCCATAATGATAGTTTCGACAACCGTAACGTATGGATTCTTTATACTCAAGAATGAAAACGAGGATTCCTTAGTTACATTGTCAAATGATCCCAGAGAAAAGACCAGCTGAGTTTTGTCATGCGACAGATCCTTTTCCGGATAGATCCATACGCACGCATTGTTGTTGTACGAAAGGAAGAATACCACGCCGTTTTTATCCGTTACTTTGACCCAGGCATTATCGCCGTTGGCTGTGATATTCTTTTTGATCGTTTCAAGGTTCTGATAGTTCTGGTCTTTTGATGCTTTCAGAGTGGCCTGATCGTTTCTCTGATAGGCTTCGAGAATGCTCGGCGGCATGGCCATCGCAGGGCTTCCATAGTTTTCGACAGTGAAATTCGGATCGTCGATCTGAACGTTCAGGGGCGCACGACAAAGTTCGAGCTCTTCCTTCAAAGTTCCTACAACTTCAAGATGACTGAGAAAGTCCGGTAATTTAATTGAGTTATTCATATTGTACCTCCATTAGAATTTGGTAATAAGAAACCAAGACGACAGTTTGCCGGATCGTCTAAAGAATGGTTTCCTGTTTGTTTTTTTGAGTAGGTGATTGAGCGCTCTGCACTAACTCGTTACATTCAATTAATCACAGATTTTTGATAAATTGCTCACCTTTCTGTCGAAATTTTTTTAGTTTTTTCTTTCAGCCGGTGGCCATTCCAAACTATGAGGGGCAGAAAATGAATTTGTTCTCGTCTGTTGACCTTCATATCTCAAAGATTATATAATGCAACCGCATAAAGAATTGACATTTTATTTCGCAGATTTCTTATTTTCATCACGAACAGCTTATCCGACATAAAGTCCCAAATTACCGCTTCGGCTTACATGGTTCCGAGCAGGAACGAATCGGTGAACAATATGGATAGTAAGGATATTTCGTTTAAGTCTCTGGCAGGAAAAACAGGCCTGAATCTTTTCGACATGAAGGATATGGAAAAGGCTATCGCGTGTAATATCGACGCCTATGAAGGCTACCGGCTTTACGATGTTCTTTTCGGAAAGCACAATACGCCCGAAGTCATGAGAAAACTCTGGATCTCTTCTCTTCACACACTCTCCGACACCGCCATGATCGTCATCGATAGCGAAGATATCAACGGCATGGCATTTTTCATCCCGCCGGGATATAAGGGCATGCCGATCATGCCGTATCTCAAGTCAGGCGGACTTAAGATGCCTCTTTCGACTTTATATCCACAGGCGCGTTACGAGAGCTTTTGCATGCAGATGAAAAAGCGCCATACCGGTCACAACAGCTGGTATCTTTTCGATCTTGTCGTACGTCAGGAAAAGCAGCTCCAGGGCGTTGCCAAGAGCATGCTTGTTCCCTTCTTCAACTATCTGGACGAGACAAAGCAGGATATCTATCTGGAAACGCATGCCGACAAAAATGTTCCGTTCTATAAACACTTCGGATTTGATGTGGTCGAGACCGGATATGTTCCGGGAAGCAAGCTGACGCATTACGGTATGCTCCGACGCCATAAATAACGGCAGGGCAAGTTCTTTACGCGCGGATCTTCCTTATCCATAAGAAAGTCAGGATCGTAAAGATCACATCCCAGACGATCCAGCAGAAAAACCATATGTCGATCCGCTGTACGGCGATCATAACGATGGTAAAGAATATCCCAAGCAGCAAACAAAAGATGATCATCCCGAGAATGATCTTATCCGTACTTTTCTGATTCCGAATGGCGCCGTCGAAGCGTTCCGAGAGAGTGAGTTTTCCCGGGTCTTTTCTTTGCGGAAAGAGCGTTCTGGGAATATCTCTTTTGACGATCTCATAAAACGCATCGGCCGCTTCCTCTTCGTTATCGTAAACACGTGGATTCGATTTTTGACCATGTTCCCCATAGAAGATCTCGTATTTTCCATCCTCTCTTATGAGAAGATTAAAACGCTCGTCATAGTTCGGCGAGCTTCCGATACAGAGCGCGCGAAGATCGTAATGTTTTTCTTTGATCAGGTTTTCCAGTTCAAGGATCGTCATCTTTTCCCTTCGCTTAATAACAAAATATACTTCCTTTAAAGCACTTTGATTATACACGACAGTTATATTTTTTTGTCGTAGATTACTAAACTCTCACAATATCTATACTGTCACTTGGTGACAGAAAATCATTCGTATAATCGGGCATATCACTTTTGGAGGTATTGAATATGCATAAATTCAAAAAAGCATGTTGTGCGCTTATGGCAGGCGCGCTGATAGTCTCGGTCTTAACGGCCGCGGGCTGTTGGAATGAAACAAAAAAGGAAAGTACGTCAAAAGAGGATAATCTTATCATGAGTCGTGCTGATGATGAAGGCGGACCGGATGTAGCCGATCCAACGGACGGCGTACTTCAGAATCGATCATCTGAATGCGAGGCAAAAACACTTGCCATGAGCCTCGGTCTTTCCGAGAAAGATCTTCGCGGAAAATATGATCTGTTTCTTAAGTATGCCGATATTGTGAGCAACAACCCGAAGCTCATCGAATACAGAGGTTTTGTGATCAATCTGTTCCCGATGGTCGCCGATCATCTGGATGCTGAAAACGAGGAGTATTTCTTTAAGAAGCTGCAGGATCTTTCATTTGAATCGGTTGCCTTGGCAGGCCCGTGTGGCCAGTTCTTCGCCTGGGAAGATATGATCCGTATTTTCGGTAACGGCATCCTCTACGAGAACGAAGCAACCTACTCCACGGTCATGCATGAGTTGACACACTTTGTCGACGCGTATATCTCTGGCGAAGATGAAAGTATGCTGGCTATGGTCAACGGACGTCTCGCGAAAAAGGACGAACTGACAGACGATGAGTGGAGAAATGCTGATGGTTACTGCACTTCAAGCTTTATCACAGAAGGCGGTGCCGAGCTTTATAACGCCAAGTATTTCACGATGCATCCGTTGTCTTATGAATGCTCGCACAGCTTCCTCACCGGCTTTGAGTGGATCTACGGAAGCGACGCACTTGACGAGCTCTTTTTCGGAAATGAAACTTCAACGAAGTTCGTCGAATATCTCAAAGAGGCAGGATACTCTGATAAGGACATCCTGAAAGTGTTCGAGTCTTTCAACCACTACACATACTATTATGACGATCTTCCGGAAAACGCGATCCGCATGGAAGATGTGCTGATCGATCTTTACGAGCACGTAAAAGGTTCCTCTTGGAAAGAAGATAAGGTCTTCTGCGAGATCTTAGGAGATATCAGCCGCGGCATGTCAGAAGATGTCCCGTTTAAGCATGAAGAAGTAAAAGATATCATTCCGAATCACTGTGAATACTTCGAATTCCTGGATAATCTCATGAGTCAGGTCGATCAGGGATCGAATCCGAAAAACAACAGTAACTGCCGTCTGATCATCATAGACGGAAAACCTTTCCTGTCACTCGATCTGGAGCGCACCGACGAGATCGATAAGAGTCGTCCGACAGCTCTTCTTCTCGACTACGATTTCGATAATGAAAAAGTGCTTTCGTATGAGTATAAAGTGCACTCGTATCCGGAGACACTTCCGAAGCCTCTTGCCGCGGGATCCGAGCTTGACGATCGTCTTGCTTCCATGATCCATGACAGTTCCGCGCTTCACAGCCAGACCGCTTTTTCCGGTTCCGAAGAGCTGAAGGATCTTTACGAGCGTGCCGCTCAGATCGGAAACAAGTACGGTGTTTATATCCGACTCGGCGAAGATCTTCCGGAGTATGCGATTCCGTATGTATATGATCTTCCGGATGAATTTGACGTGAACAAGATCAATGATACGCTTGACCATGTCGAAAGCGCTCTTTCGAAGTTCCCGGACGGTTTCTTCGATCAGCTTAACTACGGCGACTATAAAGGCTTAGAGATCGATGTTTTCAGATGGCCTCTCTATCAGGGTCTGCAGACTTTCTGGACAGAGGAAGGTTACATCATGGCCTATTCGATGAACTGCCTGTGCACCGACGATCTCGATATGCAGGAACAGGGTCTGATCGAAGCGATCTTCACAGCAGCAGATCTTAAGGTCAGAGCATATAACGACAACTTCGAGAGCCCCTCATTCTCCGAGGAGCTCTGGAAGGAAAATAATCCGGAAGGGTTCTACTACTCCGGATATATGGATCCTGATATTGCCAAGGGATACTATGACATGTATAAGGACTACGTCGTTTCTGAAGATAGTCTGATCTCCGCCAAGCGTGACCGAGCACTTCTTATGGAAGCACTTCTCGACCAGAAGGATATGACGGTTGAGTGTCTGCAAAAGGCAGAGTTCTTCAGCCAGGCGATCAGAGACGCGTTCGATGATTCCACATGGCCGGAACAGACCACATGGGAAGCTGCTATCAGTTCTGCAAAGAGTAACGAAAAAGCAGCATAAAAACCGATAAAACACTTCACCAAAAAGGCCCGTCTGAGCAAGCTGTTCAGGCGGGCTTTCTCTTTGTCTTTTCAGATGAACTCCGGCGGATCAAAAACAAATCCGTTATCGATAAGAAGATCGATCAGCTTCCGGAAATATCCGGGCACGAGTTCTTCTGTTTCGTCATGCGCGTGGATGATGATCAGGTGACTTCCGTCCTCATCCGAAAGAAGTGATTTGCCAAGTACGGGATCTACTTCACGGGTTCTTTTCAAGATGTCTTCGAACGTCACACCGCTGTCCGGGCGGATCAGATATTCTTCAAAATCGTATGTCCAGAAAGTATCGATATCCTTGTCCAGTCCCATGTCTTTCCAGAAAGCATAAGGGATCTGCGTGTCCTTTACTTTATGATAACCATGCGTGCGGAAATACTCCTGCAGCGCGTCTTTATTGTCGCCGCCTTTATCACCGTATGGAAAGCGGAACGGACGGTATACTCTTTCAACTCCCGCGTCCTGATAGAGCTTATCCAGGATGGCTTCATTCTTTTCGATCTCCGCGATCGCTTCCTCCATGGTGAGCTTGGAAAAGAAAGGATGCGAGTAACTGTGGTTGCCGACGATGATGCCGTTTTTCACCGCGTACAGAGCATTTTCATAGTACTCTTCTACTCTCTGTCCCCACGCGAACATGATCGCCGGGATCTTCTTTTCACAAAGATAATCCACGATCGCGGGCGTGTTTTTCGAACCGATATCATCTATCGTCAGGACTGCGTGTTTCATGTATGTTTTTCCTCCGGATAACCGTCGATCTTTATAGGGTTCGACAGTGATGTTTGTATTATACAACTTAATCATTTTCCGTGCGCCGGACACCGCATATGAAATGATATAATGAAATCGTTGTTAATGGCATAAATGGGGATGGAAAACGGAGGTTAAAAATGGCAAAGACAATTTCCTTAAGCGAACTGAAACCCGGAGACATTATCCTTTTGCATAAACCAAAAGGATCGAAGATCTCTTTTATCATCGGTCTCCTGACACACTCGAAGGTGAGTCACACCGCGATGGTCGACTACAACCCGGCTTATTTTCTCGAGGAAGGCGCACACGGTGCAAGTCAGGGCAACCTAACAAGCGAAAAAGGAAGAGCGCTCTACATCCGAAGACTCAATACCGAACCGGATACTTCCAAAGTCTGTGACATTGCCTGGGAATACATCAAGTCAGGTCATCCGTATCCGATGTCGAATCTGGTCTTTATGGGCATCTATATGCTCACCAGTGACTTTATTCCGAACACGCTGGAAGGCGGTATCGTAAAAGAGATCCTGAAACTCGCGACCTATGAACTGATGCGTCTTTTCAACTGGAAGCAGCAGCCCGACACGAAGTTCCCGCCGATGGTCTGCTCTCAGTTCGCGGCTTTCTGCTACGATCAGGCGGCATTGAATTACGGTCCGGAATATAAGATCCACTATAAGGACAGCATCAATACCGAATTCACACTCCTTCAGAAGATCCTGGATCAGCTCGGTGGATCAAGTGACAAGGTCTATGCACTGGAAGCGCCTGAGGAAAAGATGCTTCTTCGCGCAGAGGATATGACGGCTGCCGCCGAAGAATACTGCGGACAGCTGATCGAGCAGATGCAGCAGAAGCACCTTCTTACTGCTCCTTCCGAAGTTTCCGACTCTGTCATCGCCGCGCTGTATCAGTACGGAAGAGCGTTCTTAAAACTATTCTCCGGCACGGATTATCCGGATAAGGATCACGCGACTGCAGATGAGATCAAGGAAGTTCTGAGCGGACTCTTGCAGTTCCAGGAAGCATTCATCACACCGGGCGATCTTCTCTCGAATACAGAAAATCTTATGGACATGGGTGAGCTGACCTATACAGATGCTGAACTCGCCAAGTATATGAATACAAATGCAGACTGATCTGCAAACATCTGCTTTCATTCCACAAGATAAATAAGACGAGGGGACTAATCTTCGAGTTTCGGCAGATTAGTCCCCTTTTCGTTTTTCTATGGCGGGTTTTCGCTATTGCTTACTTCTTCTTGATCGGGATCCAAAGTTCGCAGATCAGTCCCGGACGGCCTTTCGCGTCGTCGAAGTAGAGCTCGTAGTCGGCTTCATCTACTGCCTCATAACCGCTCTGCGGGAGGAACTCCTTATAGAACTTCTCCCATGTCTCGCCGATGACATCCGGAGTGTCACCAATGCAGTCGAATACGACATAGGTTCCGGGCTTTACGTCCCAGATCTCAAAGCCCTTGCCTTCAAGCGCTTTTGCATCGAAATCGGGCGTATCCTCTTCGATCAGGATGCCGATGCCGTACTTAAAGGTTGTCGATCCTTCCGGCGTCGGCGTGCAGAGACCATAGAGATCACGGTTGCCGTCTTCTTTTAACATCCAGATCGGACCAAGCAGTTGGTTCTGGTTGCATTCTGCCCAGAAATCCGGGATCTCGTGATTGTCATCGTCGTTGATGATCTCCGTCTTAAATGTTCTTGTCAGTGCGATAAACTTCTTTGCTTCTGTTTGTACGATACGATAATCCATACTTTTACCTCCATCAACAGTGAGTCTTATATTCAGGGGGCTGAACAGTACGAGTTTTCCGGAATCTTCTCTGGCGGTCTTCGGCGCGACACCATGAAATCTCGTGAACGCTTTCGTGAAACTTTCCGGCGTCTCATAGCCGTACTTAAGCGCAATGTCCGTGATCTTTTCATCGGTCTCGATGATCTCTCTTCCTGCCAGAGAAAGTCTTCTGTTTCGGATGTAAGCATTTGCGGTGATCCCCGTAAGGAAGCTGAATGCTCTATGAAACTCGTATGCCGAAGTGTGCACGTGCTTCGCAACGTCTTCATAGTTGATCTCCTCAAGGAGATGGTCTTCCATATAGGTGATTGCTTCCTGCATTGCTGCGATCCATTCCATACTTTCGTCCTCCTGTTGATGCTATTGTACGGAAGATCCTTTTTCGGTACATTTCCTTCTTTGCGAAGTTCTGTCAGGTGGAAAACGCGATTGATGTCTTATCTAGATTATATCTTTTTTTCTTCGGAAATTAACGAGATAATATATTGGTGGTTATCCTTAAGTACAACTGAGGGGGATTTAGAAGTGGAACGAAGAGAGCAGGTCATCCTTACCAATATGTGTATGATCTACGACGGCACAAAAGTGCTGGTCGAAGAAAAAGTCGGAAAAGGCGCGGACGGGATCATCTTCCCCGGCGGTCATGTGGAAGAAAATGAAGCTATCGTTGATTCGGTCATCCGTGAGATGAAAGAAGAGACCGGACTTACGATCGAAAAACCGAAGCTCTGCGGCGTGAAGGAATGGCTCAATGAGGACGGTTCCCGCTATGTCGTTTTCCTGTTTAAAACAGATCGTTTCTCCGGTGAACTCTCCTCTTCTTCGGAAGGAAGAGTTTTCTGGATGGAAAGAAGCGAAGTCCTCAAAGCTAACTGGATCTGGCAGATGGACGAACTTCTGAAGATCATGGCAGACGGCGAGTATACGGAGTTATATCTGGATCACGAAAAGAACTGGACAGCGGTCTTGAAGTGACAAATACTGGAGTGCAAAATGGACAAAGACAAAATCAGCAAATTCATCAAAAAGCAGAAAGTCTCCTTCATCTGTTCAGTAGACGAAGAAGGCTTTCCAAACATAAAAGCGATGCTGAAACCGAGAAAGTGTGTCGGGCTTAAGGAGTTCTACTTCTCGACGAATACCTCTTCCATGCGTGTTAAGCAGTATCAGAACAATCCGAACGCAAGTATCTATTTCTACCACAAAGGACTCATCCGCTATGAGGGTGTCATGCTGACAGGTACGATGGAAGTTCTCACGGATCAGGAAACAAAAAACTTGATCTGGAGAAAAGGAGATACTCTGTTCTATAAAAAGGGCGTAACAGATCCGGACTATTGTGTTCTGAAATTCACTGGCAAGTCAGGCAGGTATTACTGCGACCTCAAGACTGAAAGCTTTGAGGTGTAATTTCATCAAAGGACCATAATGATCGCGGCCACGGCCAGGATGCCGACGAGTACTCCGCCGACGCAAAGAAGGATCTTGGTCTTCTTGTGCTGCTGCCTATCCATGGTTCCCGTGAGCTGGCGCAGTTTGATCACACTCAGAACAGAGTATATAAATCCGATCACTACCAGAAAAGCGGCCATACCCTGAAAAGCACCGTGCACCCGATCCAGATGGAACACGATAATGATCCCGATCAACGCGAAAAAGAGGACCACACCTGCGACATATGTTTTGAGCGCTTTGAGCATCTGCTCTTTTTCTGCCTTGGTGTAATCTGCCACCATTCCTAATGTTTCTTTCATGTCTTTATTCATTTCGTCACTCTTCCTTTCTCCGTTAAGAAGTTCACGGAGGTCTATCCCGTAGAAATCAGCGAGCTCGATCATTACGCTGATGTCCGGCATAGTGTTACCATTCTCCCATCTGGATATTGTTCTTGTAGAGACATAAAACTTCTCCGCAAGCTGTTCCTGTGAGAGGTTCTTTTCTTTCCTCAATTCTTTGAGAAGTGTACCGATCTTTACCTGATCCATAGTGGCCTCCTTTCGAGAAAATGGTATCAACACCACCCTGAAACTACCACGACAGAGAGTGACGGATGCCGTGATTTCAGTACCCGACAGGGTGTGTCTGGTTGTATTATACCCCAAAATAAAAATCCCTGTTGACATCTTTAGACTATCGGAGTAGTATGGACTATAGAAATAGTCTGGAGGTTTCGTTATGAAGGAGAAACTATTTGACAGCGAAGCAAAAGTCATGGAGATCATCTGGGCAAAGGGCCCGGTTTCCGCAAAGGAGATCAGCCTGATCGCCGCGGACTCCATCGGCTGGAATAAGAATACGACCTACACGGTCATCAAGAAACTCGAAGCAAAAGGTTTCATCCGAAGAGATGAGCCCGGCTTTATCTGCACGGCGCTGGTCTCCCAGGAAGAAGTTCAGAAAACTGAAGCGAAGTCTCTTCTCGACAAGGTTTTCGGCGGCTCTCGAAAAGCACTTTTCTCGGCGCTTCTCGAGGACGAGAAACTTTCGGAAAAAGAAATCGAAGAACTTCGTGACCTGATCGACAAAAGGTGATTTCCCATGCTCGGAAGTGTATGCTACTGGATCTTTAATATGAGCATCATCGCCTCGTTCATGGGACTTTTGGTGCTGCTCATAAGACGGATCAAAGGGATCCCCAGAAGACTCCTTGTGTTCCTGTGGGCAGTTCCTTTCATCCGCATGTGCTTTCCGATCGGGATCAACAGCAAATACAGTCTTCTGACTTTGATCTCGAAAGTCACGACAAGATCGGTTCCGGTATCGTCGCCTTCCAACGACATATCGATGTCCTTTACGAACACGATCCAGCAGGCGGAAAGCTATTCTCCTTTCACCTTCAAAAGCAACCTCGTGGAGAATATATTTAATGTCGCGGGCCTGATCTGGATCATCGGCGCGCTCGCGATCATCATCGCCCTGATCATCATTTACGTCGCCACAAAACACGAGATCAAAGACGCGACGCCTTTAAGCAAAAATGTATATCTTTCCGGGAAAGTCGAAAGCCCGGCGGTATATGGGATCATCCGCCCGAAGATCATTCTTCCGGAAGCGTATTCCGAACGTGACCTGACGTATATCCTTCAGCACGAACGGACGCATATCCGCCGCAAAGACAACCTCTGGAGGCTCCTTGGATTCATGGCTGCCGCCGTCCACTGGTTCAATCCTCTTTCCTGGATATTCTTAAGATCATTTCTTTCCGATCTGGAGCTTGCCTGCGACGAATCGGCCGTCGCCGCATACACGACCGAAGAACGGAAAGCTTACGCGACCGCACTTCTGGACAGCGCAAAAAGCAAGAGTCTGTTTGTCTCTGCTTTCGGGGGAGCGAAAGTACGGATGCGCATCGAAAATGTACTGTCATACAAAAAGATGACAGTCGTCTCGACCGCCGGATTTACGATACTGATCCTGGCGATCATGTATGCCCTGCTCACCAACGCAGGATAAAGAAAGGATGTTTACCATGAGAAAGATCATAGCCATACTATTGTTTATCTGTATGCTGACGGCGCTCGCCGCATGCACGGGAAAGAAAACCGACACATCAGCGGAGGACAAGGCGAAAATGGAAGAACTGTTCAGCAAAGTGTGTTCTGCCGACGAGGCTCTGAAGCTCTCTAAAGAATCCGATGTCGTCGTCATGGAAGATCTCACGTGTACCTCGGGAAAAGCAGTCTGGGATGACTTCTACGAGTCTGTCTCCGCGGGAAAGTCCGCGTCAGTTCTTTGCGCGAAATATTACACCATCGACAAGGAACACATGAGCGAAGAACTTTATGAGCAGGAGAAAGACGATTATCCGTGTCTGTACTTTACTCTTCTCGAATACGACGGGAACACGTTCTCGATCAAAGTCAGATTGAGCTCTTCGGAGAAAAATGAAAGAGAAGATTCGTATAAGTATCTCCAGCACTTCACCGGGAACGCGCCTTCTACCGCGCTGTATTCCACTTATGATTACTATGTCCTTGTTGACGAAAAAGCGGAGAACTGGGAAGAGATCGAAGCAGGGCTTTTCAGCTCACAATATGGTGCCAACAGAAAGCACAATACCGTTTTTTCAGACTGCAAATGAGCGAAAAACCGCAAAATAGAAAGAACCCCATCCGGGGTTCTTTTTTTGTCTTCTCTTTTCTTTTCGATCCGATCTGTCAAGACTCGATCCTCTTTTCGGCTTCCGCGATCTTCGGATACAGAGCGTCAAGAACAGCTTCTCCTTTTTGGATCGTTTCTTCGAATTTTCTTCTCGTCGTTTCGCTCATCGCGGTCGTGCCCGCATATTTCACGACTTTCGTTTCCTCATTGGAGAAAGAACTCGTAACAGGCCCCATGAAGGCAGCGCACATCACTAAGGCGATAATCAGGAACAGCACGGCTCCGGCGCCACCGGATCCTTTTATGAGTGCAAAAAAGATGGTACAGACGAGAACGAATACGATCGAACCACCTACGAGCTTTTCGGTTAAAAGCGCGGATTCCTTCTCCTCGGTTTTCTTTCTGCTCGCCTCGCGGCTGACCGATCTCGTCAGCGCCTCAAATTCCGCAACGATTTTTCCGGAATCTTCCTGACCGATCGGGGTTACCGGTGTCTCGGCTTCCTCGGCCGCCTTGACCTCAGAAGCCATCTGAGAAGAAACGGATGACTCTTTCGGTTTTGCGGAAGGCGCCGGGGGTCTTAAGTAACGGGAATACTCTGCCGGTCGTCCTGCTGATCTTGAGTTTCCGAGCATCTGGTATGCCTCACGGATACCGGTTGCGATCTTGCAGTATTTTTTCACATCCGAAATGAATTCGCCGTTCTCATCGGAAAGCTGTGCGGACAGATCGTCCCACTTCGAAAGTTCGGAGATCTTTTTCATCACTTCGGTATTTTTCCTGTTTTTCAAAAGATGACTTGCTATATTCTGGCATCCGATCTCGCAGCGGATCTCACGAAGCGTCAGGCGCGGGTCATCCGGCTTTTCTTCTTTCAGGATCGAGATCTGTTTTTTTGCCATAGAAAAAGCACTGTTCCCGATCGCTTCATCTACTTCTTCGAGAGTTGCTTTTTTCTGATCGATCGCACCGCAAAAAGGACAGAAGATCTGCTTATTTGTCGCATCGTACTTGAGGTTCGCGCCACACTTCGGACATGTTTTTGCTTCGATCATGACTCCGTATCTCCCCTGCTCGCTGTTGCCATCTTATTTCGGAACGTTCTTCCGAAACTATGCTTCTATTCTATCACGTTCTTTCTGTATTTAAGTACCTGTAGTATAAAAGACGCGCATTCATATTCCGTCGATGATACAATGAAAGAACAGAAATGAGGAGACAGAATAATGAGTGACTTAAAGATCGTACCTTTACCGAAAGAAAAGTGGCAGGGAACTCCGATCCTGATGAGATATACGACCGAAGAATATTTCGATGTAAAGATCACGGAGGATAAAGATTCCTACCACGTTGACATGGTAAAGAAAAAGTTTGAAACACCGGTAACACACTGTCCGGAAGAATATGATTTCCCGGACGGACTTTACGCGGAACATTGGGTAGGCGCGGAGGCCTGGGGCATCGTCTCGGAAGACGGTGAAAAGATCCTCGCGTGCATCGAGTGCTGCCCGGAAGAGTGGAGCAACCGACTTCTAGTCACGGAGCTCTGGGTCGCGGATGAACTGCATCGCCAGGGCATCGGAACGAAGCTGATGAACATCGTAAAAGAAAAGGCCGAAAGAGACGGCCGACGCGCGATCATGCTGGAGACCCAGACATGCAATGTGCGCGCGATCGCTTTCTACAAAAGCCAGGGATTCCAGCTGATGGGCATCGATACATGCTGCTACGGAAACCTCGACATCAAGCGTCACGAAGTCCGTCTCAACCTGGTGTACTACATCAAGCCGGACATCATTCGCGCAACAAAAGATGACCTTTCTGAGATCCTGGATCTTCAGTATCTCGCTTATCAGAGCGAGGCGGCGCTTTTCGGTTCGAAGGATATTCCTCCGCTGAAAGAAACACTTGAAGAAGTTCAGGAGGAACTGAAAAAGGGCATCATCCTGAAGATGGTCTCCGAAGACGGAAAGATCATCGGATCCGTTCGTTCCTACGCCAAAGACAATACCGCGTATATCGGAAAACTCATGGTCCATCCGGACTTTAGATCCCGCGGCTACGGAAGCCGTCTTCTCAAAGAGATCGAAAGGTGCTATATTAACAAACGCTTCGAACTTTTCACCAGTACGAGAAGCGTGGATAACATCCGCCTCTACGAGAAATGCGGATACAAGATCTTCGACAGAAAGCCTGTCACGGACGAACTGGAATTCGTATATATGGAAAAGGAGCCCATCGACTGAACGATGTACAAGGTAACCTTTAACGATAAAGAGATCACCGTCCAGACGGAAAGCTCTCTGTTCTCTCCGAAGGAGGCGGACAGAGGCACGCTTGCCATGCTTTCTCATGTGGAGTTTTCTAAAGAAGACAAGGTCCTTGATCTGGGTTGCGGCTGCGGCATCGTGTCGCTCGCGGCGGCCGCTTTCGGCGTGGACCCCGGCAACATCGTTTTGACGGACGTCGATATGCTCGCCGTAAAGACCGCCGAAAAGAACATGAAGGCGAACGGATTTAACGGTGCCGTATTTGTCTCGGGCGACGCGCTTACGAACGTCCCCGGATCTGACTTCGACCTGATCCTTTCCAATCCGCCTTACCACACGGATTTTAAGGTTGCCAAGACCTTTATCGAAAAGGGCTTTAACCGCCTTAAGATCGGTGGCAGGATGTTCATGGTCACCAAGAGAAAAGACTGGTACAAGAATAAACTGATCGCGATCTTCGGTGGTGTAAAGATCTACGAAGACGACGGATATTTCGTTTTTGAAGCGCAAAAGAGAAGCGCGACATACGCAGGAAAAAAGAAGAAGTGACCCTCGGTCACTTCTTTTTGTTTTGTCAGCAAATTCTCAGTTCATCGCAAGCTCGACCAGTTTTCGGATGTGGATCTCGACCGCGTCAAAACAAGGAACCGGACAGTTCTCCTGATTTAAGATGAGCGGAAGCTCCGTGCATCCCAGGATGACGCCTTCGATACCGTTATCCTTCTGCATTCTTCTAATGATCTCAGTCAGTTCAAGAAGTGTAGACTCCTTAACGATACCTCGCTCCAGTTCCTCGTAGATGCGCTTTCCGATCAGTTCCTGCTCTTCCTCGGTTGGAACATAGACCTCGACTCCCGAAGTAAGAAGATCCTTCTTCATGTAGTCCTTCTGCATCGTGAAAACGGTACCGAGAAGACCGATGCGCTTGATACCTCTCGAAACGATCTCGTCACGGACGACTTCAGGGATGCTGACGATCGGCTTTTCGAATCTCTTCGCCAGTTCTTCATATACGATATGCATGGTGACCGCGGTCAGTGAGATGACCTCTGCTCCGCCCGCGTCGAGAGCTCTGAGTTTTTCTTCCAGATAGTCCGCAAGACGCTCGTTATCTCCTTCGGAAACATATCCCCACGCGCGATGAAAATCCACGCTGTCGATCGCGATGTCGGGAAACGCGCGGCCTTCCGTCAGACGGTCGATCTCCTCGTTGAGTTTCTTATAGTACATTACCGTAGATTCGGGACCTGTTCCGCCCACTAAACCGATCTTTTTCATGTTCATTCTTCTTTCCGGACTCAGATTTTCGTCCATTATATCGCATCTTCAAATCTTCCGGGCATTCTGATACAATACCCGCAGTATAAAAGAAGGAAGCGTTTCGAAAAGATGTCGAAAATTTACTTTGTCAGACATGGTGAGACTGTCTGGAATGTGGAAAACAAGATCTGCGGGGCAACGGACAGCCCGCTGACAGAAAGGGGACATGAGCAGGCGATCGAGACCGCGAACAATATCGCGGCGCTTGGCATCAAGGCCGACCTGATCCTCTATTCTCCCCTTTCGCGCGCCAAAGACACGGCGATGCATATCTCCGAGATCTTAGGTGTCCCGGCTAAGGAAGAGCCACGTCTTTTCGAGCAGAACTTCGGTAAATACGAGTCCACCGCCAGAGACGGTAAAGAATTCCATGAGATGAAAAAAGGATTCGTCCATCGTTTCGGCGGCGGCGAATCCATGCTCCAGCTGGCGCAGCGTATCTATAATCTTTTAGACGACCTGAAAGCACAGCCCGACAAGACATTTATCCTCGTCGCGCATAACGGCATCGCCCGCGTCGTCCAGTCGTACTTTTACGAGATGACGAACGATGAATTCGCTTCCTTCGGCATCAAGAACTGTGAGGTCAGACAATACGAATTCTGATCACATTTCCGGATTCCTGATCCGGTAGAATTTCGCTTTCGTCTCCCCGATATTGCACTCGAACGGGATCTCTTTTTCGTAGGTAAAACCGAGCTTCTCGATCACGCGTCCGGATGCCGGATTCTCTACTGCGTGAAAAGCAACGATCTCCTTTGCTTTTATCGTCGTAAAGGCATACTCAATGACCTTTTTCATGGCTTCCGTAATGTAGCCGTGCCCCCAATACTTCTTCCCGAGATTATATGAGATATCCCAAGCGTCAAATTCCTCATCGAAGTAGAGAAGACATGTGCCGATGATCACACCATCTTTATCCGTGATGATCCATCTGTGCCAGTCATTCTTTTCGATGTTTCCGAGCTCAAACTCTACGAATTCCCTGGTAGTATTCATATCGCCGGCTGTCCACATCATGTAACGGGAAACATCCGGATCATGCATCCAGCAGTTATAGATCTCTTCGGTATCTTCTTGCCGTATCGGCCGAAGTATCAGCCGTTCGGTCTCCATTCTCTCGGTCATGTTCTGCCTCACATCGTGATCGATATACTCCAGCGGCCACTCGTTATCGGTAAGTTCATTTCTAAGCTCCGCCATCTTCTTTTCTCTCGTCCCGTTTTCAAAGAAGTAGTACGGTCTGTCGCCGATGACCTGGACCTGATCTCCGTTAATGAAGATCGTGTCTTCTTCAGGCAGGGCATATACTGCCTCGTTTTCAGAAGAATACTTCTCCATGAACTTCGTAAAGCGCACGTGTGCTTCCGGATTCCACTCATTGGTGTAATGCGCGAAGATCGAGCAGTCATCCAGCACATTGAATCCGGCTGTATCTTCCAGTGCTACATCGTTCGGATCCATCGCGATGGCCGGCATGATGTCCTTGCCGAAGATGATCGCTCCCGCCGAGCCGCCCATAACGACTCCGTCGTTTTTGATATACTCTTCCATCTTGGCAAAAGCACCGCTGTCCTTTAATCCCTTCAGAAGCTCGAAGGTATTGCCCCCACCAATAAAGATAGATCCATAATCGGACAGGTTTTTCGCGGCCAGTTCTTCGTAGGAACGTACCATCTCGATCGAAGGTATATCTACCTCAGAAAGCTCTCCCTTGATCCACTCATAGCACTCATCCAGCGTGTGCTGTTCCTCCGGCATCGCAAGAGGGATATAGAGCAGCGGTTTCTCGTGATCGATATGCGTATTAAATACGCGAAGAACGGCAGCCGTCTGCTCACCGCATCCACCGCCACATAAAAACAGTTTCATGATCTTTCCTCACCCTTATTGTAATAACTCAGACAGAGAGTTTCTCACTCCACTCGGCTTCTTTAAATCCGGTAAGAACGAAATCCTTTCCGACCAGAAGCGGACGCTTGACCAGCATTCCGTCTGATGCAAGAAGCTTGAACTGATCATCCTCACTCATTGTGGGGAGCTTCTTCGAGAGCTCGAGTTCGCGGTACTGGATTCCGCTTGTGTTGAAGAATCTCTTCAGCGGAAGTCCGCTCATGGCATAGTATTTCCGAAGCGCTATTTCGTCCGGATTCTTCTCTTTGATATCGATGAGCTCATACTTCACGCCCTTGGCGTCAAGCCACTTCAAAGCCTTCTGGCAGGTCGTACAACGGCTATAGCAGTACACTTTTAACATAGTTACATCCTCGCTTCGTGAAGCTGTTTTTTCCATTGTATCATGGGAAAGTGCTTTTCGGTTCGACCGGTGGTATAAGGGATCAATCGGAAATGACGATATTTCTTTCGAACATCCACTTCGGAAGGATCGACCGGTAGATCGAACGGTATCCTTCCGCAATCACGTCCTTATCGTGGGAGGCCGTCACGGGGTACTCCAGAAGGAGGAATTCCACCCCGAAAGTGACTACATGAACCTGAGTGTTCACGCATCCGGCATTCAGATAAAAACTCAGTCTTCTTTCGCGGGCCTTTTTCTCCTCGTCCGGCACTGACGCCTCCGGATCTTCGATCTCGATGATCGTCACTTCCGCGCGTGTATTCTTCACCGCTTCCTGAAGGAACGCGGAGCCGATGCCCTTCCCCCTCATTTCGGGAACGACCGCGTAGTAATCCAGAAGGCATGCCTCCTTCTCGAACACGAAGAAAGCGTATCCGAGAAGTTCCCCCTTTTCTCCAAAAGCACCGAGGCAGAGATATTTCCCTTCCTTGATCGTTTTCTCGATCCTGGAAAGCGGCTTTCGCTCTTCTCTGGGAAAGTCCTCGCGAACGTGGTCTTTATAGACCTTTCGCACCTCTTCGATCGTCAGTTCACGGATATTCATAGATCAATAGCCCTTCGTGCGATCTACGAGATTCTTAAGCGGAAGACCTTGGGCATAGCCTGCTTTTTCCGCAGTTTCTTTGAGCTTACTGATGTGCTGTTCTTTGATGACACGACTTAATACGATAACTTTCATGGGTCGCTCCTTTACTGCATTGCGGCTGTTTCTTCGATTTAGAGGGTCTCCAGGATCGACTTTACGACTTTGATGATCTCGTCAACAGGCTGCATGGTATCGATCGTGCTGGTGCCGATGCTCGGGTCCTCGCATGAACTGTCCGCCGGATCGTAGTGGTCTTTCGCTCCGCCGATCTGTCCCGGCTTCGGTGCCATGCTGATAATGATCTTCTTCGGCTGCGCGTCTACATACACGTAATTTACGTCGTTCGCGTTGTTATAGACAATGACCTGTCTTTCTTTTCCAAAAGCACGGATCCAGCCGTACTTCGGTGTGCCGTAGCCGGTTTCATCGCCCGCTTCCAAAAGAAGCTGAAGCATCTTTTCGTTATCTAATCCGTACGTATTCTTGATAGATTTGTACCCGTAAGCAGTGTCCTCACCGGAACTTAGGAAATCAAAAAAGCCCATATGTATCCTCCGAAATTGTTCTTTTAGTATTATACCCTTTCGAAGGTTATTTGACTTCGATATTCACGAGTTTCATGTAGCGGTCGAGCGCATATTCGCCATCGTGCGCTTCGCCCGGGAAAAACGCACTCATGTCCGCGCCTCTCGTGATCCTGGTAAGTCCGCATTTGACGAGGATTTCGATCAGCTCTTCTCTTTCCTCGGAAGGGCAGATCACGCCTGCCGTCTGAAGATAATATCTCGCCTCGAAAAGCGCCTCGGTGAGTTTTTCTTTCGGCAGTGGTTTGACAAGGACATTGCACATCATGGGCGACAGTTCGAGCTTGCTGTCTGACGCAAGGATCAGGCTCATGCCTTTCCCTCGAAGAACATCCTCGGATTTCTCTTCGTTTCCGAGATAGGACTTCAGTCTCTGCGTATACGCAACAAGTGTGTCTCGGGCACGGATTCCGATCTCTTCAACGGCATTTTCGCTGACCGCTTTCTGAAGGATCGGCAGGAACTTTTCTGCAAAGGCTCTGACCTCTTTCATGTCATTTGTGTTGACGTAGATGACCTGACAGCTGCTGCAGAGAAGCTGCTTGGTAAACGCGATATGCTTCGCGAGGCCTTCCAGTTCTTTTTCCGCATCTTCGGTTTTCTCCAGATCGGAAACGTAGCAGAATCCGAGCTTCTGGCCCCACTCGATCAGTTTCACACCCGGCTGTGCCAGACCTCTTACTGCCTCGATGGCCATATCACTTCCCCAGACACTGATCCCGTTGGCAAGATCCGCCATCGCTCTCATGCCCTGAATATCCGTAGACGATGTATCGAATACGTAGATGAAATCCTTAAGGTCAGGCTGGTATTCGATCAGCTGTGTGATCAGTTTCAATGAAAGACCGTTGTCCGCCGACGGGAGCTTCAGGATGTTGATGTTCCCGGAAAGAAGTCCTTCGGCAAGGGAGTACGCAGGAAGAAAATCCATGTTTCCCGCAGCGATATGGAAGATGACTCCGAGTGGAACCTTCTTGACCCGGATCCGCGAAAATCCGTCGATCTTATCCGTGGTATATTCCTCGGTATTTCCCAGTTCCGTACGGAGCTTCAGGCGCAGATAATCCTTCGCGAGAAGTGTGTCTGCCTGCTTCTTATATGTGTCTACCGTATCTTTCGGGAAAGACGTCAGCAGGTGGTCGAACTTGCCCTCCAGAGTGTCCTGACGAAGCCGGTCGACCGCGTCGATGACGATCTCCGGATCGAGCGTCTTATTCTGAAGAACATACGGGATCTTTTCGCGCAGTTCGGCAAGTAGTCTTCCCTGTTCTGAGCTCTCATATACTTTACCGTCAAAGAGGATCATACCTTCACCCCCTTCAGAATATCGGCAGCTCCGGCCGCGCAGGTCTTGATGTCTTCAGGAGCGACACGTCCGACGATCTCAAGATACGGTGAAGTCACACCGCAACCACATGTCTCTCCATCGTGAAGGATACCGAGATCATCGGTCATGACAGAAAGAAGCGGTGTTGCTTTCGCGATCGGTGTGATCAGGTTCACAAGGCCCATCTCGCCGTTCTTCATCGGCTCGAGAGTGTCCGGATCACGTATGATCACCTTACTGTAAACAGGCACATGGAAATGATGATTCTTGCAGTCACAGTACAGGATCGGATGCTCGACCGCGCCGAAGAATTCGACGATGTTCTCTTCTTCGACACCCAGTGTTTTCTTGGCCATCTTATAGAAGGTTTCCTTATCCGCCGCTTCCTGATAGAACTGTTTCCATCCGCCGCCGAGCATGATCTTCGAACCCTTCGGAAGTTGGAACGAAAGTCCGTTATCCTCTAACAGCCGGAACAGGAAAAACGTGTAAGACGGGAATCCCATGAAGCGAACAGGGAGCTTTCCCTTCTCATACTTTTTCAGCGCCTCAACGATGCCTTCAAAGTCCGGTTTATATCCTTCGGAAGTATGCTTCAGGATATACTTTCTACTGACGGCAGGCGCCAGGAAAGTCGTGAGATACGCGGTCTTCGCGACAGCTGTCTTATTCGACCTGTGCGGCTTATATCCCATCACGATATAACGGCACGGCTTGAGCGTTGTGATACCGTGATAGCGAGTCACTTTAAGCGACATTTTGAGCGCCGACGTAAGTGCGCTGAACTCGAATCTGACCGTACTTTTCTTGCCGCTGGTTCCCGAGGAAGTACTCTTGACCAGATATCGCCCTGAACGGAAATCATGCTGCTTAAAAAGCATCGTAGGAATAACGGGAATATCCGATATGTCTTTGATGTCCTCGGACGTTTTTACGCCAAGTCCGTCACATATCTTTTTGTAATCATCGCAGTGCGAAATCAGATAACTGAAATTCTCTTTCGTCGCATTGAAAAATAACTCCGACTTTGTCACGTCGTAAGGATCTTTGCTCGAAAAGAGTTTTCTTCGAAGTTTCATACCATAAACCCTGTGAGGCAAACCTCACTCTTGTCGGTTACCCGACATAACATCCAACACCTATATGAGCATATGATACTCCATATCCTCCGTTTCGGCTACTTTTTGAAAGTCCAGCCTCTGCAGTGCTTTTCCATTCGGAAGATCATTCATGGTGTTTAAGATCAGCGAATATCCGATCTCCTTCATCGCCTTTTTAAGTGAAATGGCTTCCATCTGGTGATGCACTTCATCCAGCTTGTCGAAAGCGTGAATATACGGCGAATCCGATACCCACTGCGCTGTATCCGTGTTGATCTGGATCACACAGGAAACATACTCCGGATCTATCTTCTGAATCGCCTTCTGAAAAGCAGGATAACCGATGTATTCGATCAGAAGATTGGCAATTACAAGCTGTACTTCCGGAAGACTATCTGCTTCGTTTATAAGATCGATCTTAAGGCACTTCAGAACACCCTGAAGCTGCGGATATCTCTTCTCTACTTCGCATAGATACTCTTCATTGATATCCACACCATACACGGTCTTATATTTGTCTTTTCGGACATGCTCCAGACCGTTACCTCCGGCAACACCGAGCACCATGGAAGTCTCCACGGGATAATCTTCAAACTGCTCCTTCATCATCGCATTCATCGTCTGAAGCTGATTGACGGAATTCAGGCTCATGTGGTTCTCATAGTCATCCAGTTTTATCTCGTTCCAAGGGTTCCTAGAAGTCTCCATTTTCACCTCATTTTTCATGCTCTGAATTCAGCCAGGAATACACGAGTGACGTGAAGATCTCCGGCTGTTCGATCTGCAGGTTATGCCCTGCATTATCTACCGCACAGTATGTGGCTTTCGGATAGATCTTCATCAGATCGAACTGGTCTTTATATCCGACTTCCGAATCATTCTTCGCAGCAACGATCAGCACCGGGATCTGTGATGGCTGATTCATATCATCCGGGTCAAAAGAAAAGCTTCCTTCAAGTGTTGTGTTGAGGAAATCCCAGTCGGCTCTTGCCAGAGCCGGCATGAGGTATTCGCGGTATCTCTTCCACACGGGTTCCGTCAGTCTAACATTCATCAGGGTAAAGCTGTCATACTCCTCTGAAGTAATCGTTGCCAGGAATTCATCATCTCGTTCTACCGCTTCAAGAGGCTCTACCCGGCCCTGTCGGACACCGGGGATCACGCATGGGACAAGAAGGATCATCTTCGTGATAAATTCACCGTACTTGTTGATAAAACCTCTCGCCAGAAGTCCGCCATACGATTGCCCGACGATCATAAACTTTTCTCCGATGACATCGGTCGCAAAGCCGTGTAGGATCTCGAGGATATCGTCCGAGTTCTTTACGTTTCCATGCTCAGATCTTCCCATTCCCGGAAGATCGATATAGAAACGTTTGTAACCATCCAGCTTAGTAAAGACAGGTTCAAAAGCAGCCTGCATCGTGGTCCTGTCGATTCCCCATCCGTGGATGATCAGGACCGGTGTTCCCTCGCCGATGATCTCGTAATCAATAATGCCGTACTTCATGTTGTTTCTCTTATTTCTTTCTGATCGCCCAGTAGTTCTTGTACGCGTAATGGTCTTCGCCGCCAACGAGGAATCTGTCTGATTTCTCAAAGCCAAACTTCTTCGCCGCGTCGATCCTCTCTACCGCATAAAGCGGGATCTTCGTGATGATCTCTTCACAGTCGAGAAGATCGTATGCCTCCGGGATCAAAAGCGCGAATATCTCCTGCAGTTCATCGGATTTCTCATAGTCGGATCTTACGTCCAAACGGATCAATCCGTCACCATCGAATTCATCATCCGACGGCCTGTGGAACATCTCTATTGTGCCAATGGCCTTGGAGATATGCTTATCGATTATTGTCAGGCGGACAAACCATTTTCCTTCATAAGATTCGAGCCAGAAACGGATCGCGTTATCCATCTTCTCCTTCGTGTCGTAATAGAAGTTATCTTCGTGGCAGTTGTCGCTGTTAAAGAACGGAAGCGCCTGCTTATCTCCGTATACTTTCAGAAGATCTTCGGAATCTTCCTCCTTAACAAAACGCATCAGCCATCTTTCATTTTCAAGTACCGGGCACTGTTCGTATATATTGCTCATTTCTATTCTCCCAAATTAATATTCGTAAGATCTGTTTGTAACCTTTAGACCTGCGACATAGTCGCATCCTTTTTCTTTCACGTTATTCGGATCCATCGGGTAGTGGATGTTATACGAAACGCTCTTTTTGCCAAAGCGGTCTGCAAGGAATTCTTCGTCAACATGTCCTCCGATGATCTCAAGACATATCATAACGTGATCATCTCCGGGAACGATCTCCTTTTCCCAGAGATACTTACATTCCAGGTTCATGAAGCATTCTTTTACCATCGGTGCATCGACCCAGGAAGCCTTCTCCACTGTCAATCCGGACGCAGAGATCTCATCTGCTTCAAACTGATTATTCTGGATCGTTTTCATGCAGTCTTCGTACTTGTCCGAAGACATGAAATTGATGACCGCTTCTTTCTTCTCATTCAGCGTCTGATGCAGGTGACCGCCTTTTAAGACACTCGCCAGAACAGCGAAATATCCGTTTCCGCGATCTGCGCTGGTGAACGTCGCCCACGACTGCATGGTCGCATTCGGCTGTCCGTTGGACTTATATGTGGTCACAAGGAACATCGGTGTCGGGATCCCCATCACGAATTCCTTCCAGTCGAATCCAAAATTACTGGAGAACTCTGCATAAGTTCCATGTAGAGAAGATGGGATTTCATTATAGTGTTGTTTCATATTATTCCTCCAAATTCTGTATGTGATAAGGCGAACCGCCTGAAAATAGTTCGTTTTCGTTCAGTATAGCATAGCCTCTTTCAACTGCTTCCGTGATACAATCTGAATCAATAAACAGACAATGGAGAAGATTCATGGACAGAAAGATAATCATTGCTCAGTCTAAAGAAGCAGATATCGTATATGAGATCACTCAGGTCACGATCAACACGGTATATCCGAAATACTATCCTCACGGTGCGGTCGAATTCTTCAGCCAGCACCATTCGATGGATAAGATCATCGCGGACATTCAAAAAGAATGTGTGTATCTTCTTGTTGCCGACGGAAGATATGTCGGTACGGTAACGATTTCAGAAAACCATATCTGCAGGCTCTTCGTTCTTCCCGAATGTCAGCATCAGGGTTTCGGAAAAGCACTGATGGACTTTGCTGAAGAGAAGATCTTTTCGTCCTTCGATACGATCGAACTGGATGCTTCTTTCCCTGCCAAAAAGATCTATCTTAAGCGTGGGTATACCGAGATCGAATATAACGTTATCGATGCCGCAAACGGCGATCACCTGTGTTATGACGTTATGAGAAAGACTCGCTGATCCCGAGATTCTCTCTGGCTTCCATGTTGTTTCCGAGGACCATGGCTGCCTTTTCACATGTAGCTACCTCACTGCAGTCGGCACATGTCTCGTTCTTCTTTTCCGAAGAACAGATCTTGATCGGACACATGGATTCACAGAAAGGAAATTTCACACCCGGAACACGGCATCCGGTGCAGTTGATCATCTCCGGCGTGATCTCGGCTTCGTTCATGACAGACCACTCTTTCGCCACTTTCTGACGAAGCGCATCATCATTATTCATCGTCGCGATACGTGCTTCACATTTCTCACAGTCCAAGCCGCAATATGCGATAAAATCGTTCATAAGAACACCTTCCTTGTTATGAAATTGTCGACGATTATATTGTAGCACATATGTTCGCTTTTGGCTACACCAAATTTCGCCGCATATAAATCACCCATCAGGATCCGGCAGGTCTGATGGGCGATCTTTCATAGATACTTACTTTGGAATTGTTTTGTGGCAGTAGATACAGCCGAATACATTTCTTACCTGTTCTTTTCCGCAAAACGGACAGGTTATTTTTCTTCCTCTAGATGAATATCTGTCTATTGCATCCTTAACCACGAAAGGCTTATTACAATGAGGACATATTGATGCACTTAAAGAAGGGTCCACTCGTACTACTTTGTAGCAAGCAGGACAAACAGCATTTTCGAGATCCTTATTGTCGTTCGCGATTTTCTCAATGTATTTTCTTACATTGTCAGCAAGGTTCGGGATCGCATCTGCCTGAGTGAGAAGCTGGGACTGTTTTCTTCGGAATGCCGGAGGCAGGTCTTCTATGTTATTGCATGCAAAAAGAATATTCTTCTGCGTATCTTTTTCTTTTAGCTTTACGAATCTTGACCATTCGTTCTTTACCCAGACTGCATTGAAATACTCTGGCTTGGTTCCAAAGACGACCATGACCGTTGCGCTCTTTAACGCTGCAAAAATATACGGCTCGAAATTGACTCCGATCTTTTCCTTCAACGTGACTCTGGAAAAGAATACTTTTAATCCTTTTTCGACAAGAGAATCATATAGTTTCCCTGCGATCTCGCTGTCTTTAGTCTGCTCTTTCGTATTGTCATCCGTTTCCTTATAGCAGATGAAAACATCATACGGCTTTTCGTTTGCCGCAATATTCAGATATTCTTCCTGGATCCTTGCGATCTCTTCCGCCGCAGTCTTTAACTGCACCTTCTGCTGTTCATCGGCAAGTTCCATCGCTTCGAGAAAACAGCGCGAATCCAAAAAACTGACATCTTCTATTCTGTGAAGAGTCGGGAAATACTTGCTCGATACCGGATCCGGAACATATTCGATTCCGTATTCGCAAAGCGCCTGAGACCAGAGAATGTCCACGGAAGGAACATTCTCCGACAGGATATCATCATAGATCTTATATGCGCGGTCAAATTCGCATTCCTGTCGTAACTTGTTGGCACGGTTCAGCTTATCAATATACTTGCCCGCATCACCACTGATAAAATTGACGGTACCGCAATAATCGCATTCACAGATCGAATTGTTGATCTTAAGCGGAGCACCGCAACACTGACAATTTAATGCTTCAATACTCATATTTTCCTCCGATCAGGCCTCGTATCCGGGCTTCACGTACAGGACATCCTGATCTGCCATGATCTGCTCGTGGTAAAACTTTCCCCAATCCGCCTGGGGTACTTCCTTGATCGCAACGGAAACGGATGTGGTATTGCATCCAAGAGCCTCAGCAACGACGGCCGCAACCTTATCCGCGCAGGCCTGCTTCATTTCTTCCGTTCTTCCCGGATAGCATTTGATCTCAACATGTGGCATTTTAAAGTCCTCCTTACAGGTGCTTTTTGTTATTCTTTTTTCTTTCTTTTTCGAGCATTTCCTGAAATGACTCCAGGTACTTTTCGAATAGTTTATCATCTGATCCTTTTACATAATAGCCCTTTCTCTTACAAAGATACCAGAGCGTGATAAAGTCGCCCTTTTCCTGGATCGTACACTCGATATACGGTACGGTCACCTTTCCCTTTAAGTCCTCCGGAAAAGCAGCGAGCAGACTTGCCAGTTCTCCCATGGAGAATTTGGATATGTTCAGATCAAGGGTCTTGATGTTGCTTTTCGAAAGGCAGTGAAAATCTCCGTCCTTTACTTTCTTTCCGTACCAGGCGAAATACGTCACCGGACTTTTTACCACGGGCTTTAGCGAATCGATCTCCATGGTTCCCCACATATAACTTCCGAGGTCAAGATATTCCAGAGCCGGAGCGTTCTCGATTCCTGAAATGCTCTTTAGTTTAGGAAAATCATAGATCGAAAGAGCTCTCAATCGCGGGTTCTTTTGAAGATCCCAAAGCGACGTTATCTTCGGGCAGTTAAAGAACTTAAGATACTCGATATCCGGGAGCTTTTCGAGCGGGGAAAGGTCTATCAGGTTCTTGTTTTTCCAGAAGACGATCACCTGAAAACGGGACGCGTATCTGTCGATAAAATACTCGAATGTTTTCTGATCCAGACCGGAAATACGGATCGAAGAAGCATTCGGGAACTGCGCGATCGTGTCGATCAGATCCACGGTGATCTTACCGCCGTCCACTTCGCGCTGCAGAAGATCGATATCAAACTCTTTCAGATCGTTGAATTCCTCTGCGGTAAGCATTTTCTTTTCCTTTCCGTGTTTCCTTTATGAGCATTATACCCTACGAAAAGCACGAATACTTCAAAATGATGGTTTCATTTAGAAAAAAAGAAGATCTCCGAAATCGGAGATCTTCCCAAAGGTGTTGTGGTAGGTAATGTATTCAGTAATTACATGCTGGCGCGATAGATAGCAAGCATTGCCGCTTCGTCCAGAACTTTTGCGGATCCCTTTTCTCCGCCGACACCGATAGCGCACTTTCTGGCCATTTCGACCAGGTCTTCTTCCGTCGCGTTTACTCCGAGCTCTCGAAGATTTGTCGGCATGTTGATGGATCTGTAGAAGTCTTCCATGGCTTCGATACCGCGCAGAGCGATCTCTTCGTCTGTTCCCTCATCTGCAACATCCATGACGTTGATCGCGAACTTCTTAAAGCGCGGGAGACAATCCTTATAAACGTATCTTGCCCAGCTGCCCCATACGGCCGCGAGACCAGCGCCATGAGCGACATCGTAGAGTCCGCCGAGTTCGTGCTCGAGCTTATGTGTCATCCAGTCACCGCCGTCGTTTCCGCAGCCTGTCAGACCGTTATGTGCCAGGGATCCTGCCCACATGACTTCTGCTCTTGCGTCATAGTTCTTCGGGTCGTCACGAAGGATAACGGCATTCTTTTTCACGGTGCGGAGAAGGCCTTCTGCCAGAGCATCTGTGATCTCCATGTTTCCGCCCTGTGTGAAATATCTTTCCATGGTGTGCATCATGATGTCCGTGCAGCCGCATGCTGTTTGATAGTCCGGAAGAGTCATGGTCAGTTCCGGGTTCATGATGGCAAATCTCGGACGGCTGTAATCGCTGCTGTATCCGCGCTTAACGAGGCCCTCTTCCTTTGTGATAACGGAAGAATCACTCATCTCACTTCCGGTTGCCGCGATCGTCAGGATAACGCCAAGCGGAAGGCAGCCTGTTGCTTTTCGCTTATAGTCATAGAAATCCCAGACATCGCCTTCGTTTGCGACACCGTAACCGATGGCTTTTGCGGAGTCGATCGCGCTTCCGCCGCCGACACCGAGAAGGAAGTCAACGCCTTCTTTTTTACAGAGCTCGATACCTTCATAAACGAGACCGAGATGCGGGTTTGGGACCGCGCCGCCGAGAGTAACGTACGGGATACCCGCGGCATCGAGTGAATCTGTGACACGGGAAAGGAGACCCGAACGAACGACACTTCCGCCGCCGTAGTGGATCAGTACTTTTGTACCGCCGAATTCCTTGATGAGGTCAGCGACCTGGCTCTCTGTGTTCTTTCCGAAAACGACCTTTGTCGGGGTGTAGTAATTAAATCCAAACATAAAAGCACTCTCCTTTTCATATCCCAAAACTATATTCATCGTATCATTAGTAGGCACTCGGAAAAAGCATTTCTCTGCCGAGTAATATCAGGATTTTAACTTGTTTCGGATCAGTACTTCCCGTTCGGTGTCGGCTTTCCGTGGCCGTAATAAACAGTGCGTTCTCCTAACGCGCGAAGTTTCTCGCAACTCTTTTTCGTTGCTTCTTTATCGTAATACAGATGCGCATTTCCCGGCTTGATCCAGTTATCGAGCGCATCACCGACGAGCAGGTGTTTTCCTGCTACATCTACACTGATCGAACCATTCGTATGACCGGGTGTTTCCAGGATCTTTCCGGGGATCCCATATGAGCTGATATCGTCTCCATCTTTTACAAAGATCAGGTTCTCCGGACGCTCTACTTTCGTTTCTCTTAAGACCTTTTTCGACAGTCCGAGAACGACTCGTCCGACGAGTCCTACCGGCTTTAAAGGCTGCTTGTCAAAGCTGATGAAAAGCTCTTCATCACTCGGATGGATCGCGACGGGAATTCCGTACTTTTTCGAGAGCGCCGCTGCGTTCTCCGCGTGATCGAAATGCACGTGCGTCAGCACGATCAATTTCATGTCGTACTTATCGCACTCCGCGGTCACCTTCTCAAGTCCCGCGCCGCTGGCGGTATCGACCAGGATAGCTGTTTTATCTTCGGAAACGATGTAGCAGTTATCGGTTCCGATCTTAATATGTTTGACTTCGATCATGCGAGGATCTCCTTTTCGAAAAGTTCTGTCAGAAGCGCGATGCTCTCGACACCCTCCGGAACTTCTTTTCCGAAGCGGTTGAGCCAGATGGCGCGGATCCCGACGGATCCTGCGCCTTTTACATCACTGCTCATGGAATCACCGATGTGAATGACCTCATTAGGCTGAAGTCCCGTTCTACTCAAAGCGTACTCGAACAGTGCTTTTTGCGGCTTATAGGAGCGAGCGTCTTCAGAAGTGAAAACACCCGCGGGACGAAGTCCGTGATACTCGAGCGCACTCGTGATGTCCGCGGTATCGATATTCGAAACGATGTAGATAGGAAGCGGACACTTCTCGAAGAATGGTTTTGCGTCTTCAAAGATCGGAGGCTTGACCCAGTGCGCGAACATCAGGCCGCTAAGTTCATCGGCGCTCGCCGGGCACTGGAATCTCTCGAGCGTATGCTGAAGTGACTTTCTTTCCAGATCGCGCTGGGTCTCAAAAGTGTCCTCTTCGGAGTGAAGAAACATCTGCTGGAAATCGTTCCACCAGAACGCGTCGATCTCGCCCTTGTTTTCGGCTTTACCGGTACTGTAGATGATGTCCGTGATTCTCTTTATGACTTCGCCGTCCTCATGGACGATCGTCCCGTAAAAGTCCACAAATATCGCTTTGATCATGCTTATCCTCACTCTGTCTTTTTCGTGATAGAAAAGACTGCTTTTATGCTAACGACATGACATAGATCTGGCACGGGTTTGCTTCATCCCACAAAGTCTCGAACACTTCGAACTCCTGGAACCCGCAGGCAAGATAGAAACGGTTGGTGATGTCATAGTCATCGTACACACCCATCTTCACCGTCTTTACCTGCATGAACGAGTAGCCCATAGCCGCGGCGGTCTTCTTTGCTTCATTGAAGAGCTGTCGTCCGATACCATGGCGATGGAAGTCTTTTTTGACACCCATAACGGCTAGTTCGACCGTTGCTTTTCCCGTCTCTTTTAAGCAGAGGAACCCTGCATATTTACCGTCTTCTTCCGCTGCGAAGAAGATCCAGTCCTTACTGTCGGAAATGTATCCTTCGCGGCTTTCTTCGACCTCGAACCACTCCGTCAGTGCCTCGAGGACCTCTCTTGCGATCTTCTGTTTTTCGTTTTTGTCTTCAATCTGTTTGATCATGATGTCATCCTTTCAAATTGTCATCTTGTTTTTTCCAGAAAGTCCAGTGGAATCCTTTCCCGTAGCCGATTCTCTCATAGAACGGATCGCTTCCTCCGGTCATATGTGTCGCGCCAAGGGCCTTCATGCGGCGATAGTGAAGCGTAAGCGCTGCTGCCGCAAGACCTTTTCTTCTATGGTCAGGATGTGTGCACAGCGGCTCCATGTAGGCCAGTTGATTCTCCGGGACCCACCACATGCCGGAATAGCATACGTATTCGTCATTTTCATCTTCGATAATTATATCGTAATCATGGGTCTCATGAGGAGACATGTTCTGCGCGGATTCCAAAAAGCAACGGTACTGCTTGGCCGGTGTCCATTCATCCGAATCATCTTCCTTATCCCAGTCAGTAAACTCGCCTCTTTCCGAATGGCCGAATCCGTACCAGCAGAGCTTGGCCAGTTTTAGGATTTCCACCTTGTCCGGATCGACGAAACGGTAGCCTTTGGGAAGCTCATAACTCAGTTCGTTTTCAAAATCGAAGACTCTGTCTTCGTACTCAAACACTTGTCTGTAACCACGCTTCTCGGCAGCTTTCTTAAGGCATTCCTGTCCGCCGAAAAGAACAAACTGCTGCTGGTCATCGAAGTTCGGCATTTTCTCGACCGCATAGTCGATCATCTCGTCCACGAGGAACTCATAGCCTCTTCGGACATTAAAGAAAATGTTCGTCACCGGATCTTCGTAGAAGACCAGTGCCACGACCTTATCTCCGTCAAACCACAGTCTGTCGAGATCCGTGTACGACTTGTCCATCCAATTGGAATTCATGGCATACTCGAAGAAAGGAGCGGTCACGCCATTGTCCGCGCCCTTCTCATAGATATCGGTCAGAAAATCCCACACGAGAGGGAGATCCTCCGGTAATTGGAATTGTTTCGTTGTAATGTTCATCTAGTTATACTCCTCTTTTTATTCATCTCACTATCCTCTAACCTGCTCTTCCAGCTCTTTGATCATGTACCCGACATCCTCCGGACAGTGCGCGTCCGAAGACGTGATGATCGGTACATTGTGTTTCTTTAAGATCGAAATGAGTTCGGGGTCCATGCCGAGAGTTGCCGTGTCCGGGCATCTTCGAAAAGCACCGCTGTTCTGGTCGGCGTACATGCCGCTCTCGGCAAGTGCTTTTGCCAAAGCCTCGTAGTATTCCGTCAACGGAAAAGACGCTCTGTGACCAAAGAGCTTGATCGTATCCGGATGTCCGATGCCGGAGAAGATCCCGGATTTTGCGAGGCATACGGAATCCTCAAAATAGCGTCTGTAGATCGCATCCACATCGCGGCCTTCCCAGAGCTCGGCGGTGTGATCGAAGGCAAAATCATCCACGAAGTGCATGCTGCCGAGAAGGAAGTCGAATCCCTTGTCTTTCACATGCTCCGCGATGAAATCCTCCCACTCCTTAAAGTAGCAGATCTCCATGCCGAACTTGATCTTCACCGGGTACTCCCGGGCACGGATCTTTTCGATCAGTTCCAGATACTCGTCGAGTTTTCTTTTCCCGCCGACTCTTTGGAACCACGCGTCCACAAAAGCACTCTTCCTGCAAGCTCTTTCGTACATCGGGACGAACTCTTCGAAGAGGAAGTTGTGCTCGAGAAGACGGATCTCATCGACACCCGTCTCCTGCGCACGCTTCACAAATTCATTGATCCATTCAAGAGTGTATGGGCCACGTTCAATATGGATATGCCCGTCAATTACGTAACTCATTTCTTTTTCTCCTTACACCTTCACGGCTTTGGTTGCCATGGAAGTGTTGATGTAGTTATCGAGCGCGTAGCATCCGCGGTCCTCGTAAAAACCACAGATCACAAAACCCGCGTCGATCTGTCCCTGGATCTGTTCCTCGATCGGATGGCCCCAGGAATAGCCTTCTGCCTCCGCGATCTCCTTTACCTTCGGATCGTCGAGATGATCGATATCCGCGTAGGGGATCGAGTACTTCAGTTCCAGTTCGCCGTTTTCGAGCTTGGCCGGATCGAAGATATACTCGAGCGGAGTGCCGAAGCCGGAGATCAGGATGCCGCCCTTTTTGATGACACGTCCGCACTCTTTCCACACCGGAAGAATGTCATTGACGTAGTTGTTGGACCAGGGATGTACGATGACGTCAAAAGACTCATCCTCGAACATCGAAAGATCCTGCATGTTGCCCTGCACGGTATGGATCGTAAGTCCGTCTCTTTTTGCCGCCATCTGGTCTTTTCCTAGCTGACCGGTGCTGTTATCGAATACGGTAACATCCGCGCCTGTTGCCGCGAGGACAGGGCCCTGCTGACCGCCGCCTCCTGCGAGGCAGAGGATCTTCTTTCCCTTCATCTCTTCCGGGAACCAGTTTCTCGGCACACGCTTCACGGGTGTTACGAAGATGGACCAGTTCCCCTTTTTCGCTTCCGCGATCTCTTCTTCAGATACCGGGATCGACCACTGGTCGTTGTTCTCAGCACGTTTATCCCAGGCATGTTCGTTATCTTTAATGTATTGTTCGTTACTCATAGTTATTCTCCAAAATTCCTTGTATTTGCTGATGCAAAAACGCATCAGTCTTTTTCGTAAAATACGATATCCATACGGTCGTTGATGTGCTCTATTTGGCCTGTCTGATGATAGCCGAGTTTCTCATAGAGGTGAAGGTTTCCCTCTTCCTGAAGGATCGTATCGAGGCACCAGTTGTCCGGTCCGTAGATCTTCTCTGCTTCCTGGATCGCTCTTTGCGCATATCCTTTTCCGCGGAATTCTTCCATGATCCAGATTGGAGAGATGCGCTTTCTCGATCCGTCTTTCTTATCGACGACGCGGATGACACCGACGTTCTTATTCTCCGCCACGATGAAATAGTAGGTCGTCCACGGCTGGTTGAAGCGAGCTTCGATCTTATCGAGTTTCTCCGAAGCAGGGCTCATATCATAGTCCTGATACTTCGCAAGAAGCCCCGAAAAAGCTTCCACCTGCATCTTCCATACTGTCTCCAGATCTTCCTTCTTCACCGGCACCAGTTTCACACCGCGAAGGAGCACGGAAAACTGTCCCTCGAATACTTCATTCAGGATCCTGATCTCCAGTTCCTGGCGGTGGGCAAAGTGTGCGATCAGATCGTCTTCTCCGGAAGTTCCCTTCGCTTTTGAATACGGGCAGTTGTCGAAGAAGTTCATCATCAGCGGGAACCACATTTCGTTTCCGTTCTCATCTGAACGTTCTTTTCTTATCACCTGAAGATTGCCGCGGATATTCTCCGCCTTCAGGTACATGATGTGGTACTTCTTGCCCTCAAGTGCTTTTCGAACATCCTTATAGAAATCAACGATCTCGTCATCCGTGCAGACACGGAAGAGCATCATGTCCTCGACGATGTTCTGAAAAAGCGAGCACTCGAAGATATACTTATCCCCGCTCCAGTTTCTAAACCTCGTCAGAACGATCTTCTTAAACTCGTCAAAAGACACTCGGTTGTTATAGATCTCATACTGCTCCATGTCCTGGTAGAAGCTTCTGTCTTCCGTGACGACTTTCGTATAGCACACGATGACACGGTCATCTTCGAAATAGGATTTCTCTTCAATTTGCTCACGAAGCTCCGGATACTTCTCCAGTTTTTCTTCGTACACTTCCCTGGTAAGGTATGCGCACCATGCAAGATCCACAGGAGAATACTCACCTTCGCGGACCGCCTTATAGTTCGGGAAATTCTCGGAAAGCTGCCCGACCAGTGTCGTCTTTCCGCTGCCCTGAAGGCCTTCTACGAAATAGTTCATGCTGCACCTCCCATCATGCTGTCTTTCCTCGTTGTCTTTCGCTCAATTCTTTTCCCTGTTGCGGATAACGGCGCAGACCGTTAAGGCATCCTGGAAATCCTCGTCGGAAATGCCCAGTGCTTTTATATCGTCCGCGATGACCTGCTTATAGATCGCAAGTCCTTCCTGCGAGAATTCGTCGAAGATCACGTAGGTCCTGGCGTAGTCAAATACCGCCGGCGCGATGCGGCTGTTCATCCAGTCGATGATGACGTACTCCGGAAATGTTTTTTCGCCCGACTTCGCGTTTGCCGCTTCCATCGCTCCATTCGGGAGCATGATGTTCAGAAAATGCATGTCGAGATGACAGATGCAGGATGGGTACTTTTGCGAGAGACGATCGATGATCGGCAGGATCATATTCTGCTCTTCTTCACTTAAGCCCATGCCGGCAGTCGCGATCAACGGCGGCATTTTGATGCCGTCGATCGGCGCGGCGTGTACTTTTCGAAAAGCATCTGCCAGGATCCCGAATCCTTCGATGTATCCGTTCAGAACTTTCTTCTCAAGTTCTTCACCTTCGATGAGGTCCATCTTGATGATGTGCGCGTCATCGGTATCGTAGTAGCGGATCGGGCAGAGACCTGCCTGATTTACCGCTTTCTGCTGCTCCTTTTCAAACGCGATCCACTCCGCCGGATATGTGTTTTTATAAACCTTATACGCGTATCCCTTGTAGCGGAAAACATCCGCCTGGGCACCTTTGCCGATCAGGGCCTGACTGCCATCAAATTCCATACTTACTCCTTCTCTTTCTTGTTACCATTTCTCGCCCATTCCCGCGTAAGGAACGTCGTGGATGAGGATCTGCATCGGGATCCCGATATCTTCGTTATCCGGAAGTTCGCCTTCTCTTTTCGCGCACTCAAACTCATCGACCAACAATTCGACAAAGGTCATGTCGATGAACAGCGGCAGTTGTTTGAGAAGCTCTTCCGCCACATCTGTTTCCGTCCGGTATCCTTCCAGGACCGTCTCAAAATAGTGGTCCATAAAAGCCATTCTCTTCTTCGGATCTTTCTCCTGCATGCACCAGCCGACGCCGTGCGTCCAGACATGCGCGAGATCGAACATGTACCAGCAGTAGATGCAGTTGTCAAAGTCGAAGACCGTGATGTCACCTGTACTCATATCCACATGGTAATTGCCGTCGCAGAAGTCAAAATGTACAAGTCCGAATCCGTCTTTATCTACCGGTAATTCTCGAAAAGCACTTATCCTTTTTTCGATGGCTTTCTTTAATTCAGAATACTGATCCGGGATCAGTTTCCCGATATAGTCCATGTTGAACTTATCAAAGTACGAAGCTCTCCTGTGTTCCGGCTCGAACTTCTTGGACAGACGATGGATCGACCCGAGTGCTTTTCCCGTATTATAGAAATACTCTTCAAGCGGCGCGCCTGTTCTGTAGCGGTAGCCGTTATCGACCATCAGCATGCCTTTCGCATATTCAAAAAGACTGATGTATGTGGTTCCTTTTTCGTCCTCAACGAACTCGACGAGATTGCCGTTTTTCGAGGAGATCACGTCCGCAACGGGCGCTCCGTTTTCGGCAAGATAGCGGATGAATTCCATCTCGGCGAGATAGTCTTCCAAGGTCCGGTCGTTAAGCTCGGAAATGCGGAGAATGTACTTCTTCTCTCCGTCCTTCACACAGACAATGATCCGGTTTCTGCCGCCTTCATGTGCCGAAACAGAATCAAATGCAAATCCTTCCAGTTCAAATAATTCTTTCGCTTTATCGAAAATGTTTTTAGTAATCACCTTCCTATATGTTGTTGTTCATTCGTTTCTAGTTTGGGGTACATCAACTGCGCTTCCACTCTTCGCGCAGGATGCTGTACCAGCTGGCATCGCAGATGCCTGTGTTGTTCTTGTCCGACGCGCGAAGTGTGCCGTCGAACTTCATGCCGCAGTGGGTCATGACCTTACCCGAATTCGGGTTTCTGGGGTCATGGTAACTGTTGATGCAGTTTGCCTCGACCTCGGAAAAGAAGAAATCAATGAGGGCAGCAAGCGCCTCGGACATGATTCCCTTATGCCAGTAGTTTCTGCTCAGGCAGTAGCCTGTCGTTACGAGCTCGAGTTCGTCCTTGATGAGGCCGTGGATCGTGCCGATCGGCTCGTCTCCATTCTCTTTCAGGGTGATCACCCAGTGATAGTAGTCTTCCTTTTCATATTCCGGAAGCCAAAGAGAAAGAACGTACTTTGTGACATCGACACTCGTATGTGTCGGCCATGTCAGAAACTTCGTCACCTCAGGATCGGATGCCCAGTTGCGAAACATCGCTTCCGCGTCATCCTCTCTGAATCTTCTTAAGATCAAGCGCTCCGTTTCGAGCGTTTTTGTTCCGCAATGTTTCACGGTCATCCCTCCCTTTTCTTGTTTTTTCTCTCGCTATCGCTGTCTTGATTTTATCGTAGTTTCATTTGCATGTCTTTATACGCTAGGTATACAGAGATCACGGCATCACAAGGCAGGAAGTATCGATGTCGCTGACCTTCGCGTTTCCCGTGAAGCTCATGATGTAACGAAGTTCTTTGTTGATATTCGTAAAGAACTTTTCGACACCTTCCGTGCCTTCGTTTTCCAGATCCGGGATCATGGAGCGTCCGACCGCTGCCGCGTCGGCACCAAGTGCCAGGCACTTAAAGACATCCGCGCCGGAACTGATCCCGCAGTCTACGATGATCTTTACGTCTTTTCCTTCGAGGGCTTCCTTGATCTTCGGAAGGATCTGAAGCGGCGGAACTGCGTACGGAAGTCTTCCGTGATGGTGGCTGACGATGATCGCCTTTGCTCCGAGTTCCGCGGATTTGACCGCGTCCTCGACGCTTAAAACACCCTTGATGAAGAACGGCAGCTTCGTCGATTCGATATAGGAACGGATCATGTCGGAAGTCTGCACGGCCATCTGTTCGCCGATGACGATATCCAGTCCTTCCGGTCCGAAGATGTGGTCGATATCCATGCCGATTCCAAACGCGCCGGCTTCTTCAGCGAACTGCATCTGGTCTCTCACTTTTCCGTTATCCGCATAGGGTTTTACGATACGCACCGTCTTTGCGCCGGTGGCCGCGACCTTGGCAAACAGGTCATTTTCCATCATACCGACGAAGTTCAGAAGATTTAAGTTCTTCGTCGCGATGGAGTATTCTTCAAGACCCGTTAGTTCTCTTCCCTTAAACTGCATCAGGTGGGAAAAAGCAGGGGTCATGACCGGACTCGAAAATGTCTGCCCGAAAAGCTCCACGCTCGTGTCCGCGACAACGGAATCGATCAGTCTTTCGGTGATCAGGATGCTGTCCATATAACGTGCGGTGATCTCGTTCGCGTCGGAAATCCTAGTATAGGCCATTGAGTACCTCCTTTAAGTAACCCATGTAGTGGATGTATTCTTCGTCAGTCGTTAAATGCTCGAGGATCATGGGCATGTCGGGGTCGAGTTCTCCCATCTTTTCCGCGTAGTAGCGAAGCGGATATTCGCCCTTTCCGGGAGCGCACTCTTCCAGCTGAAGTGTGTATTCTTCTTTTAAGTGGATGTCCTTGATGTGGCAGCTCTTGATCTTGTCGCCGAGGAGCTCTACACAGCGGTCAACAAACTGTTCCGCGCCGAAATATCTGTCGGCCGAATTGGTCATGTTGATGATGTCCATATGCACGGCAAACCTTTCACGGTTTACTTCTTCGATGAGTCTCGCGTAATCCTCCGGACCCGTCGGGATCATCCAGGGCATCGGCTCGAGCGCGAAATACGTATTCGTTACTTCCGCGCGGTCGATGATCTCCTGCACCATCTTTACGATCTCGGATCGCGTTTCAGAAGTGAAGTTTTCTCTATAGTGTCCGTCCCATCTCGGGCCGATCGCGCCCGCGACATTTACGGCACAACGGGCACCGATCCGATCTGCCAGTTTGAGCTGGGCAACCGCGTAATCTCTCATCTTCTTTCTCTCTTCCGGATCGACCGCCATCGCGTTTCTCCAGATGCCGACTTCCGCGATGAGAAGATCGTTTTCTTTCGCGACCTTCACATACTCCGAGATCTTTTCTTCCGGGTCATCGGAGGAAAGCGGAAACACCAGACTTCTGCAACCCAGGGCGACCTGATTCTTCGCCCATTCCTGCGGGCTACTGTGCTGTAATGGTGAGGATGTTCCCAGTCTCATTTGTCCCTCGTCTCTCTGTACCCGTCATCTCAGGATCTCATCGATGGTGGATACTGTGCTGAATGTTCCCTTGTTCTCCGCGATGATCTCTCTCATCTTCTGAAGTTCGAAATAGTTGACGTAGCAGATGAGCGTCTTATTCTCACCCGCGATGGCACCATACGAATCCATGATGGTGCAAGTCTTGTTGAGGTCCTTCTTAATGGCCTCGATCAGTTTATCCGGTTCTTTTGTAATGATCGTGACCTGCTTGATGGCTTCGAAGTGATCCGTAAAGTGGTCGATGACCGTCGTCGCCACGAAGTACACAAGAAGGCTTAAAAGAGCGGCATTTCGGTTGATCAGGAAAAAGGCCGCAAGATAAACGCAGGCATTAAACGCGATCAGGATACCGGACATACTGAAGTTCTTTCCGGTCTTGTCGGAAAGTTTCTTGATCACGATGTTCGCGAAGATCTCCGATCCGTCGATGCATCCGCCGTAGCGAAGGATCAGGGAAAGTCCGAGTCCCAGCACCGCGCCGCCGAATGCCACTGCCAGGAAGTGTTCGGTATTCAGTTGAAAAGGGATCTCTTCGAAAACATCCAGACCGACCGTATAGACCAGTGATCCGACCATCGCCTTGATGCTGAATTTCACACCGAGAACAAACACGGAAAGGATCAGAAACGGAAGGAAGACCAGGAAGACGCACGGCGACAGCGCAAAGCCCGTCATCTTACTTATGATGATCGCCACTCCCGCGGTCCCGTAGTCGATCGCGTCATTCGGAAGCAAAATGCAGGCGACGGAAAATGCCGCCAGAAGCGCGCCGATCACGATGGCCACATATGACATGATTTCCTTAAATGTCTTGTTCATGAAGTCCCCCTAATGTCATATCCGAATTTGATGTCACAGGACTTTATAGTACGGGCAGATGTTCGCGTAGTATCCGTCCTTCATGAGGAAGCCCCCGGGGATCGTCCCGAGCTGCGTAAATCCGAGTTTCTCGTAAAGATGCCTTGCGGAAGCATTACTCTCCACGACCGCGTTGAACTGAAGAACGCGGAACCCAAGTGCTTTTGCCGTAGAAAGACAATCACAGACGAGCCTCTCGCCGATGTGATGCCCTCTCAGGTCGGAAGACACGGCGAAGCTGGCATTGCAGATATGCCCGCAGCGGCCGATATTGTTGGGGTGCAGGATATAAAGTCCGACGACTCTGCCGAAATCCTCGGCAACACCCGTATAGCTCTGGCTTGAGAAAAAATCATCCGCGTTATTGAAATCAAGAAGATCATCCTGAGGGAACGCGATCCCGTCTTCGACGACTTCGTTCCAGATCCGGATCATGGCCGGAAGGTCTTCTTTTTTGTATTCTCGAATCATCATTATCGTCACCCTCTTGTCCTTTTCCGTACTTTGTGAAAAGCACTTACTCGCTCCTACACTTTAAGTATACAACATCGGAAATGATATAATGAAAGCAGTTAGGGTTGTTTGGTTTTTACATACGAGGTGGTTGTTATGAAGATCGATAATGTCAACGCCGATGATATCCTGGGCACCGCAAATAAAGGCATTTACAGCTCCCATCACGATGAAGAAAAAGGCTTTTTCAAGAAGCTTTTCGGAAAGAAAGACGACGATGGATCTTACTTCGAGAAAAAGGTCCGTGAGATCGGTCGCGAAGAACTGGAAAAAGAACTTTCCGGCGCCATCGACGCGTACCTCGTCGAAAAGGCGGATCCGAAAAACACGGTCGTCATTACGGAGGATTACCTCATCATCCCGGGAAAAGAGATCTTTCCTCTTTACATGATCCACGAATTCGGTCTCGGCAGCGAATGGATGCCTCCTTATCAGCAGTACGCGATGGACCGTATCGACGTCCCTTACGATCCCGATTTTAAGAGTGAATACGAAGCCGAAGAAGGCTACGAGCTCGACCGCTTCAATGTCGAACTCGTTATCCGTGACGAAGAACAAAATATGTTTGTCTATTCGTTCCCGATGGAGATCCCCGACAGATCGGATTTCCGCCAGAGACTCCTCGACAGATGCATCGCGACCGAGTATTCCGACGAAGGTGTTTTCGAAGGAAAGTTCAACGAAGATAAATCGATCCGGCAGTTCTTCTACTGATCTAAACAGTGATCTCAATATGGTTTCCTTCGATTCCGACGATGCAGGACTCGTAGTATCCGTCTCCGGTCGTTCTCGGTCCGCGGAGTGTTTCATATCCGTCTTCTTTCAGGATCTTCGTCAGTTCATCGACACGCTCTTTACTTCCGACGGAAAAAGCGATGTGCTCGAATCCTGTCCGTTCCTGTTCTTTTGAAGGATCCAGAACTCCGGGCTTGCTCATGACCTCGAGACGGGCTCCGTTTCCGAAGGTGATGAAGTAGGACCGGAAACCGGTAGTCTTGTTGTGGTAACCGGAATTCGAAACTCCTCCGAGATACTTTACGAAGAAGTCTCTTCCCTTCTCGACATCATTTACGAAAAGTGCGACATGTTCCATGTAGCAATCCGTTGAGCAAAGTGATTCGATCGTCTTCTCATAATCCGATTCGATGATCGTAACTTCTTCTCCTGCCTTCGCAAAACCTTCGATAAAGTCGTGATTGCACTCCTTGAGCCATTCCTTCGTACAGTCGGAATCATCCAGACGATCCTCGACATCGGAGGCATGAGAAGTGATGTCATCGAAATGCTCATCGATATACGCATCACTCAACGCCAGGCAGATGAAGCGGATCTCCGAAAGATATTCCTCATCGAGATCCTTCCGCCAGTCAAACGGGATATAGCAGCCTTCGACGATCATGTTCTGCTTATTCTCGATCGCCGTCTTGACCATCTCCCGGACGATCGGCCAGAGATAGTCCGTGAGCTTATCGTCATCCATAGGCGTAAGATCCGTGTTTCCGCTTCGGATCAGACCCATCTTCAGATGATCGATCGAGATATACGGGTATTTATTTTTCTCCAACATCCGCTGCGCCAGAACGGTCTTTCCCGCATGGGATGCACCTGTGATCAGAATAACCATATTTACCTCCGGTCTTCCGCATACGACATGTCACTGATCCGCTTGATGCAGTGATGTCCGTTATCGAAGATGAGAAGATGCGACACACCTCCGGCGAGTCCGTGTATGTCCGCGTCATAAAAGGCCTCAACCGTCAGTCCCTGAAACATCGCGAAAAACGAACTGAAGATATCGCCGTGTGCCACGACAAGTATCGTCTCGTGCGGGTCCGCAAGGATCTCATCGTAGCATGGCTTGAGGCGGTTCCAGGCATCGCGGCGGCTCTCTCCGTCCGAGAACAAACGGTCATCCACGGTATTCTCATCGCTCTCCAGATTCTCGCGCAGCCACTGCACGGATTTGCCGCAGCATTTCCCCAAGTTTCTCTCGCGAAGTTCCTGTTTCAGGATCGGCTTTAGACCGAGATGCTTTCCGACGATCTCGGCAGTCTGCTTCGCCCGCTTCAGATCCGACGCGTACATGACAAGATCTTTCCCGGCAAGTTCTTCACTGAGTTTCTTTCCGATATTTTCCGCCTGCTGACATCCGAGCTCCGTCAGATCCCAGTCCGTCCAGGAACCCACCATCCCGTTGGTGTGGTGGATCGACTGCGTGTGTTGAATCGCGATAATGTGCTTCATGGTTACCTCTTACTTTTCTTTCTTCATCAGGTCCTGCAAATAGTATGCCACAGCGTCGTCTTCGTTACATCCGATGATGCCTGTCGCAAGTTCTTTCAGTTCGTCTCTGGCATTTGAAACGGCGTACGCTTCATCCGCGATCTTAAACATCGAGATGTCATTCAGTGAATCTCCGAAAACGACCAGTCGGTCAAATCCGTAATCCTCTTTCAGCTTCAGAAGAGATTTCGCTTTCGTACAGTTTTTCGGACAGATCTCAAGCCAGTATTCATCCCGGTAAGTATCCCTCTGGAAAAGCGCCTCCCAACGGTCATATGCTCTGACCCGATCGTAGATCGGCTCGATCTCTTCCTTTTCTCCGATGCAGGTGACGTACCCGGGAAGTCCGCAGAACATCTCGTCATAGGAGTCCATGTACTTCATCGTCGGATCGTCTTTGTAGTAATCGAGATAGCTCTGAAGCCCGACGCTGTGCTTTCCTTCCATGGTGGTTCGGATCATCTCTTTTCCGATAAAGCAGGACACATATCCGCAGTACGGAATGTCCGTGAGAAGTTCTTTCAGAAGGGAAACATCTTCATCGGAAAAGACCGACTTTTTGATGTGTTCGCCGGTAGAATTATCCGCAAGGACAGCACCGTTTCTCGTGACCACGGGAAGCTTAAGATTCAGTCCTCCTGCGATTGGCCGTGCGCTCTCGACGGATCTTGCCGTCGCGTAAGTAAAAGGCAGGCCCTTTTCGACCAGTTCGTTGATGATCCGTATCGTCTCCTTTGAAAGCGTCTCATCGTTTCGCATCAGCGTTCCGTCCAGATCGGAAACGTAAAGTGTGTTCGGTTTGGTATGGTCTGCCACTGGTTCCTCCGTGTCGTTGCTTATTCTTTCGCGTCGGCTTTCTTTTTCATTCGGCCCGTAACATTGTTCCAAATACGATTATATAGTTTGATCAGCGTTCCGACCAGAACGGCCGCGACGATACTTCCCTCGCGGACGCCTTTGAGCTCGCCGAGGAAGATCATGCAGATGATCGCCGCGAGCGTGATGTAGAAGATGTCGAAGAAGATCTTCACGTTCTCATAGCGTTTGCCGGTGACCGTACTGATCGCGCGGTTCATCGCCTCGCCCGGAAGCATCGCGACACCGCCCTTAAACTGGATCCAGATGCCGAGCGCGAGGATCACGCAGCCGAGGAGCATGTAGAGTAGCTGCTCGCCATATGTGACGAGGAAAACGTCTCTGAGAAGCCAGCACGAGAAGTTCGTCAGATACCCGTAAACGAATGCGAGGATCGTCTGGATCGTGATCTCCAGCGGGTCGCTTTTTCTTTTCAGGATCAGGACCTGCACCGTGATCTGGATAACACTAAGTAGATTCAGCCAGCCGCCGAAGGACAGTGTCTTTCCACCGTCCGCCAAGAAAACTGAATACGGAACGGATGCGACCGGCGATGTGCCGAGTTCCGCCACCGTGGAAAAAGCAACGCCCAGGGAAGCAATAAAGAGTCCTACCAGAAATACGGGATACCTGATCAGGAGGTGATCCTTCTTCTCGGGTCTTTCCACGGGCTTTGCGGCTCTCACTTTCTCTTTTTTCTCGATGTCTTTCATCTCCTGCTCGTAGCGTTCGCAGAAGTCCTTCATCTTATCTTCGACATGGAATTCCATCATGAACGTATCGGTCAGTTCATCCGAAAGCCCGTATACCGCGGACTTCGAATCCGTTTTCCACTCCAGGAAATCCGTGATGATCATACTCTCGAAGGCCGTACTGACCTTCTTTCCTCCGTGCACCGTGATCTCTTTGGGAAGAGCCATGATCTCCCCGTCCTTTTTCAGACTGAAATACATCTGGTAATGCTCGAAGTCTTTATCGATGACAACATCGACCGAGTACTCCGGCCCGAAGTGCTCCTTGATGTACTTATCCGCGATCTCCTGTGCTCTCTGTTTCGGCTCTTCAAAAAGCGGCGGAAGCTCTTCTTCCTTATAGGTCTTCTGGTGGAACTGCTTCATGTAGCGGTCGATAAACGCGATGTTGTGCACGCGGATCGCTTCGTAAACACGCGCGTCACTCAGCACCGTGTAAAGGTGCTTATCCTCGAAATGTTCGCGGTCTTCCGTGACAAAAAACGACTCCCCCTCCATGTCCAGTTCGACGCGATGAATATCGGCGAAAGGGATCAATCGGGAAGAATGATTCTTCTCCACCTTAATGCCTTCGGAAGTGCAGCAGTATTGCATCTTGGCCTCCTCGTTCTTCTTCAGTTTGCCATGCCTTGATTTTAGCACATATCCCGCCTTCGTTAAGTGACAGATACTTTGTTTTCGGGGGAATCTGTGATACTATTGTCGCCGAAAAGTGCTTTTCCAAAGGTGCTCGAAAAGCACTTCTTTAGATGACAAAAGCGAGGGACAAAAAGTGAGTACATCTTTTGAAAACAAGATCCTCGACATGAAGGAGAAAAAGGAGATCTCTTTGGAGCTTCTTTCGTACATCCTTTCCGAGGCTTCTGAAGAAGAAAAAGAATACCTGATGTCGACCGCAAGAGAGATCGCCCAGTCCGTTTTCGGAAAGGACATCTATCTTCGCGGCCTGATCGAGTTCACCAATTACTGTAAAAACGACTGCTATTACTGCGGGATCCGCTGCAGCAACAAAAACGCGAGCCGCTACCGCCTTACTGAAGAAGAGATCCTTTCGTGCTGCGATAAGGGCGCGGAGCTGGGCTTTCAGACCTTTGTGCTTCAGGGCGGCGAGGATCCTTACTATACCGACGATAAAGTCTGCGAGATCGTATCGAAGATCAAGAAAGCGCACCCGGACTGCGCGGTCACGCTCTCGATCGGCGAGAAGTCCTATGAGAGCTACAAGCGCTTCTACGATGCCGGCGCGGACAGATATCTCCTTCGTCACGAGACGGCGAACGAAGAGCATTACGCGATGCTCCATCCGGCTTCTCTTTCCGGCGCGCACAGAAAACAGTGCCTGCGCGATCTGAAGGAGATCGGATTTCAGGTCGGATGCGGCATCATGATCGGTACCCCGCATCAGACGATCGAAAATATCTACGAGGACATCCTTTTCATGCAGGATCTTCAGCCTCACATGATCGGCATCGGTCCTTTTATCGCGCACAAAGACACACCTTTTAAAGACCAGCCGAGCGGCTCTGTCGAGACCACGCTCCTGATCCTTTCGATCCTTCGTATCCTTTTCCCGAAGGTACTCCTTCCGGCAACGACCGCGCTTGGTACCGCTGACGCCATGGGACGCGAGAAAGGCATCCTCGCGGGCGCAAACGTCCTGATGCCGAATCTTTCGCCTTCTCAGGTCAGAGATAAGTACCTTCTTTACGACGGCAAGATCTGCACGGGCGAAGAAGCCGCGGAGTGTAATGTGTGCCTTCGCGCACGAATGAATAAGATCGGTTATCAGGTTGCCGATTCCAGAGGAGATCATCCTGATTTCACCGGAAGAATGTGATAAATATATTTGCGATTTTCATCACAAATACAGATCCTCCGGAGGAACATCACCGTGATCTTCCTTCTCGTTAAGAAAAATAAGAAGCAGAAATAAACGTATTGGTAATCTCAAGTGCTTTTCGAGCCGAAATGACTAATGAAAACACGATAATCGCTCGAAACACGCCAGATTTGTCATTCTGTTTGATCTTTTGCAGAAAAATCAAACAGAATTACCAATATGCCATGGAAAAGTAGTTATAGGGCAGAACCATTGGACGTTTGGACATGTTTGAGTGTAAAAATGTCCAATGAAGGATCCCCATTAGACATTTTGAAGAAATATCATTCGAATTATCGAACGGCGCCCGCCTTTTCCTCAGCAGCGGCAACGGCTTTTTCTTCTGCCGCTTCAGCCGCCGCAGCTCTCTTCGCGGCTCTGGCTTTCGCTTTCTTTTCCGCTTCTTCCTCCTTCACCCTCTCGTTCTTTCTCTTTTCCAGCCACGGGAGCAGACTCTCGTGATAGAGGATCGCGCAAACGGCCGTGAACGGGATGGAGATCAGGATACCGATAGGTCCGAAGATCTTTCCGCCGATAACGATGGAGATCAGGGAGATGACCGCAGGAACGCCGAGCGAGTCACCGAAGAGGTGAGGCTTGACGACATAACCGTCGATCGTCTGAAGAACGCATGTAAAGATAACGAAGATGACCGCGTACATCGGATCTTCGACCAGAAGGATAAATGCGCCCATCGCTCCACCGACGATCGGACCGAAGGTCGGCAGGATATTCGTGACACCGACGATCACCGAGATAAGGGTGACGTTCGGAAGGCCCGCGATCAGCATGAAGATCGCGTTGGCAATACCGACACAGATCGCCTCGACGATCGTATAACTGATGTATTTACTGAAGATCGCGTTGCTTCTTCTTAGAAACTGCGTATGGTTCTCGTACTGCTCATCCGTAAGGACAGCGTGGCGGAACTTGTCGACACCGCGGAAAAGACGCTTCTTTCCGGCGATGAAGTAGACCGCGAGGATAATGCCGATAAACAGATTGACCAGGATATTCCATACACTCATGACAGTGTTCATCGCCCAGTCAAGGTTCTTCGTCAGATCCGCGATCAGCTTCTCAACATGCTCGTAGATGTTACTTGTCCACTTCGTGGCATTGAGATGGATGTTGTACTTCGCCGCGAAATCATCAAGTTCCGCGAGCTTCTCCTCGATCTGCGAAGAGTAGTTCTGCGCGTTGGAGATGAAATTCGTGATACTCGCGAACATCGACGGAAGCACGAACCACAGGAACAGCGAGATCAGAAGGAGAACGATGAGGATCGCGATAACGACGGCCAAAGCATAGCGCAGTCTCGGTCTTTCGATCTTCTTGAAGACTTTGTTTTCAAGAAATACGACGAGCAGGTCGATCAGATACGCGAGGATCAGACCGATGATGATCGGCGAAACGATCGCCATGACGCGGTTAAACCAGGCCTCCACAGCCGGTAAATTCGTCAACGTGAGATAGGCTACGACACCCACGACCGCCGCGAACGCGTACGCACCCCATCGGTTACTTAATGCTTTTTTGATCCTACCCAATGTGTTGTCTCCTTAAAACGTCAGTGTCCCTATTATAAGACCTCGCGCGCAATAAATAAACCTCAAATGTAAGAAGGAGGCACGAATCCGTAAGAATATCACCCTTTTTCGTTGGAAAAAGCACCCGGGCCCGATCTTTTCCGTTCTTCGGGAAAAGCACTCAGGTCACGGTCTGAAGCTCGGCGGTATAAAGGAATCTGCCGATCTGGTCCGCGAGGAAGTTGCCGCCGTTCATGATGTCGCGCGTCAGTTCGGCCACGACAAATCCGAAGATGCGGTTCTTATAGAAGATCGGGATCGGCGCGCACTCTCTGCACTTCGCGGGAAGGTCGGCACGCTGGAACATGTTCTCCGTCGCGCCCAGCTGTCTTTCTTTCGGGATCGCGAAAAGCTCTCCTTCTTTCAGCACACAGCGAAGCCGGATCTTCTCCGGGAAAAGCTCCACTTGCCCTTCTTCGAATTCCACACTCTTGTCAAAGAGGAAAAGCGCCGCGTTCATGAGGCCCAGCTCGTTGAAATGGCTGACGATCCGATTCTCCATACTTACGATATCCGTTTTTTCGTTTCCAAAACCCGTAACGTCGATCGCGAAATCCGTAAAGCTTCTCTGGAACGCGCTTCTCTGCTCATTGCCCTCGATGATGCGCTCTGCCTGCGCCGTGATCGCCTTATCGCGCATCAGCGTGAAGAGTCTGTTGATGAACTGGTTCGCGCCGCCGATATTCGCGCTCTGCTCGATATTGACACTCGCCTGCAGGCGCGAGATCGACTGAAGGAGTTTACCGGCATCCGTATAATCCATGGCACCGTTACTGAAGAAGATCTCGATCAGGTCCTGTGCTTCCTGGAAATCTTCCACGCTCATATAGCGCTCTTTCACGGCGACCAGGATCTTTCCGATAAACTCCGCGAAAAGCCTCTGCAGGTTAACGGACTCACGGCTGATATATTCGTATCTGTAACGGTAGAAGCAGTCGTTGAACATTCTGTTGATGAAAGCAGGATCGACATTTCTCATCTCCAGCTTCGTATACTCGTACATTTCGTAGAAGAAGGATTCTCTTCCGTAAAGACGCGTGGGGATCTCCACCGAGCGGATCGGATCACCGTCCAGCTGCTCAAGAAGAAGGTTCAGAGACTGTCGTCCCAATGTGATATCCGCGACACCGATCGACGAAAGCGCCGGGATCATGCGGCCTGCCATCGTCGTGTTATCAAAGGCGAATACCATGATGTCTTTTCCCGGAACAAGTCTTCTCGCTTCCATTTCCTCGTAAAGGGATACCGCGACAGAGTCGTTGACGCAGAAGATCGCCTGCACATCCGGATTGCGGTCGAGCAGTGCTTTTGCCTCATCACGACAATTAACGGACATGTCGGTCGCCTGGTAATTCTCCTCAGTAAAAGAAATGCCGTTTTCGAGAAGGAGATTCGTGTAGATCTCTCTTCGCTTTACAGAGTCACGGCTGTCGGGACGTCCGCCCAGCATGCAGAATTTCGAGAAACCATGTACGTTGATCAGGCAGTCCACGGCTTCCTTGATACCGCTTTCATTGTTGTAGTTCACGGAGGAAAAATTGACGATATCCGACGCCGCGAACACGATCGGCTTATTCTCGATCTGTGTACTGTAGCGCTGAAGGATCTTTTCGGCCTTGGCGTTCTCCATACTTCCGAGGCAGATGATCAGACCGTCGAATTTACATTGCTTTTCGAGAAGGTAGACGGAGTTATAGTTCGTAAAATAGCTGTGATGACGCGGATCTTTATCCTTCAGACCGTCATAGCGGCCGGAAATAACGACCAGATTCAGATCCTTGTGCTGACGGACACCACTTTGGACATTCTGGATAAACTCCTCACCGAAGTCCGTAAACATGTTCTCGAGCACAAGGCCGATCGTTCTCTTTCCTTTGCTGCTTTTCATCACGCTGTTTCAACCCTTTCTGTCAGATACCGGAAAAGGATCACTCCAAAATATCCGGCGCGGGTTTCGAGAAAAGATATCCCTGCGAATAGTCGACATCGTAACTGATGATCTTATTCTGGATCTCTTCGTTCTCGACATACTCGGCGATAATGCTGATATTAAAGGACGACATCGTTTTCCAGCCGGAGATCAGGGCCAGAAGGATCTCGGATTCCGAATCGTCGCAGCACTTTCTGATGATCGAGCCGTCGATCTTCAGGTAATCCGCGTGGATACTGAGCAGGTGCTGCAGATTGGAAAAACCGGAACCGAAATCATCGATCGCGACTTTGCCGCCGAATTCATGGACACGGTCGACAAAACCGACCAGTTCGTTATAGTCGTCGATGTCTTCACTCTCTAAGATCTCGAAAACGAAATTCTCCGGATACGGAACAGAAGACAGGTTATCGTAGATCAGCTCGAGGACCTCTTTGTTCTTGATGTCACGGTAGCTGATGTTGATGCCGACGCTGATCTCTTCCACATAGCGGAAGCGGTCGAAGACCTTCTTGATCATGATCTTAGATATCGCGTCGTAAAGAACACCGAAAGACCTTGCCACCTCGAGGAAACTTCCCGGGTAGTATAGTTTTCCGTTCTCATCCTCGATACGCATCAGCGACTCATAGTGGTGGATACCGCCTTCCTTATTGTCGTGGATGCCCTGGAAATACGGGATGATCTTATCGTTGTTGATCGCGTAGTTGATGACACTTACCATGTGATAGCGCTCACGGATGCTCTCCTCATCGATATCGTTTTCTTCCGATGCCTCGTTGACGGAGAATTGCATGTTCTTCGCTCGCATCTCCATTCTCGCGGAGTTATACATCGTCATGTAGTTGTCTTCATTGCAGCCGTCGAGCACGCTGAAGATCGGCACGATCGAGATCAGCTCCTCGGTATATTCGAAAAGTTCTTTCTGCAAAGACTCCATGTCATGAACAAAGTTCGAAAGTGTCGTTCTGTAAGAAGGCACGGCGATCGCGATCATCCAGTGATCGATCATGTACATGTGGTATTTGCGCGAATTCGCGAAGTCAAAACACTTGCGGATATAGTTCTTATACGTCAGGTCGACGAGGTGCTGCGAGAAAACTCGCTCCATCTCGGACTGCTCAAGGACCGTGATCACGCAGATCCTGTCATAGCCCTTGCTCTTGATATCGATGCTGAGTGCCGCCTCATTCGGGATCTCTTCATTTTCGGAATACAGGATGATCTTCTCGCATTCACGTACAAATGCCATGATCCTGTCGGCCTCTTCCTTATCCTTGTTCTCCTGAAGTCTTCCCTCGATCTCGATCAGGATATTGAGCATCGCGCGGCTGTCTCTGGAAAGCGCTTCCGTGTGGGAGAACGAGTACGGGTTATATTCCTGCGTGCACGCTTTTTCGCCCAGTACGGATACGACAAAAGCACCGCCGCCCAGTCTGTTTCTGCCGTTCGAGTAAATGATCTCGCCCGCCGTGACGCATCCGCACATATTCGAATTCTCATAAGGCGCGAGTTCCCACTTGGCACAGTTCAGATATCCGGATGTATGAATGTTGCTGATATATCCGAATACTGTCTCCGCCTTCACGAAATTCTCGACACGCTGGAAAAGCGCTCGGTTATCGGAGATGATCTTTCCGTCGTGCACAAAGGCTCTTCTGATCACCTTGCCCGGGCGGATGTTGTATGGCGCCAGGAGCATTTCTCTCTTCGTCTTCGTGTCTACATCCTCACGGATGGAATATTCCTGCATATTGGACGGATCGCCCTTCGGGAATAACTGTTCCAGACTTGCTTCCTTCTTGTACTGAAGCTGGATCGGGATCCCGTCCTCATCCGCGTAGATATACGGGAACATGTAAAGGATCTCCGGATGCTCGCCCAATGCGCCGTTAATGCCGAGCTGGCATACATCCACCGCGGATTTTCCGTTAATGGAAAGAATGGAGGACTTAAACGCGTCCGTGATCTCTACTTCTTCGCCGATGGCCTGAACGCCCGTGGCAAAAGAACTGTAACTGTCAAGTTTATCTCCGGAAAGCGCCGCGATCAGGATCGACCTGTCCGACCAGCCTTTCTCGTTAAATACGAAACCATCTGCCGCGGTAGCCGTCGGTCCGGACTGCGGAAGCGAAGCCACACCGCCGGTCATCGGGATACTCGGGAAAAGATCATTACATCTGTCTACGAAAAGATTAGCGTCCTTAAACTGTCCCGGGAAGAACGTCAGGATGAGTTTGGTGTTATCTTCGACGAATTCCTTCTTAATCTGGCCGCAGAGCATATCCACGGGAAGCGGCATGCCGTTAAAGTCATCCATGATCGGGATCATCTCCGAACGCACCTTCGCGTCGGACATGGTAGAAACAGAGATCACGCATCGGTTCGACGCGAAATAGCCTTTGTTAACGATCGCGGCACAGCTGCTACCGAAGATCACGGCCTGAGGGACGAGTTCTTTTACAAAACGCGCAAGTTCCACCGCCTCATCCGCCAGGTGGATCGCCGTATGAATGCGAATGAGGATATCACCCTGCTCAGCCGAAAGATTCAACTGCTTTAAGGTGCTGGAAAGTCTCGCTCTGGAAATGTACTGAAAATTCCAGGTGAACATACCGACCTATCTTCCCTCCACGACAATTAGTCAATTATCATTATACTCTGCTCAAGAGGGAAATACACCACACAAATTAAAGGAATTTGAGAACAATTCGTTAAGAAAAAAGCGGGGGACTTTCTGTCCCCCGCCACTGAAGTTCTTAGAATTCGTCCTCGTCACCTTTGAGATCCGGATCTCCGGAATCGGTAACTATATCGGTGTTTTGGAATTCGATGATCTCTAAGATCAGTCTCTCGTATTCATCCATAATAGTTTCTCCTTCCATTCCTTAAATCGACGGTTGCAATTGAGCGTAGAACAAGTATAATGCTGTCATTGCGTCTTTTTTCAACTGAGCTTTTTCAGTAGTTGAGGTAGAACTTACCGCATTGTAAATGTATCCAAACGGGTGAATATCCACGGTGAAATCTGATCCGGCAGTTCCTGTGATCGAGATAAACATATCGCCAAGTTCCTGAACGGAAATACCACTGACTCTGATCTTATAACGGCCGTCATCTGCCAGATATGCACGATAAGTCTTTCCTGTATGCTCACAGTAAGCGGATGCGGAGAACTCAGTTCCCGGTGCTACCGTAAAGAATACTTCCAAGGCAATTGTCGTACCGAACTCAAGACTGTACGTCAACTTCGTGATAGTGGTAGTATCCTTATCAACTACTTTTTGGGGAGAATACGTCACTTTATCAGTATCCTTTGTGTGGTCCAATACCCTTTCATACATTGTGGGCATCTGGGCAGGAACCATAGGATTGTACGTTGTAGTAAACTCTTTATGGTCACCATTGGCAACTGACCAGCCATCATTAATATAGTCCAAATATTTCTGAATAAAGTAACCGTAATTGGCAACCATTCGAGCAATCAAACTATCGTTATAATCGTATCCTAATTCCTGCCACTTGCTCTCCAAAGCAGTAAGATACTTCTCTACCGTAAATTCTTCTACAATTGGTTCATGCCCCTCGTATGTAACGATTACTTGGATAATATCAGCCATCTGAATCGATGAGATCTCGAATGTATACCCATAGCATGTCGTACCATCGAAATCTCTTGGAACTGCTTCATCAAATGTGTATGTCTTTTCTTTTCCTCCCTTACCGGAAATCGACATTTTAACAGTAGCAGCTTCTCTGGTTGCTGCATCAAGGTCTCCGTAATCGATATAAACATTTACACCCAGTGTTCCGCCAAGAGTAACATTACATGTCTTGATTTTAACGGTTTCGTTTGTCTGTTGACCACCTTCATCGGTAATGGTAACTTCTCCGTCTTTAGAGGTATCAATATTACCTTGCGGAGAAGAAAACATAGTGGAAGCTTCAACCCCGGTCGGCTGATATCGCACGTATCCGTCTGTTACCGCCGCAGGAAGTTCTGCTTCTGCAGAAACACCGATTCTTGCACTTCCTGAAAGATCACCAATGATAGCAATCTTTTGGGTTCCGGAGAGATAGACATCATTAACACTCGGATCTCCGTTTATCTCTAAAGAAGCGGAAGAAGCCACATAGATTCCACTTCCTTTTCCGCCTTCGACAAGCGTATTACCCGAAATCTTACCAGAAGCCATCTTGAGAGCTCCTTCAAGATATATGCCCCCACCAAATTGAGCTCCTTTGTTTCCTTCCACAGAAGCAACATATTGGCCATAGGGACAAATGTTTACATATCCGGAAGAATGGACAAATACGCCTGCACCTCGTCCGGAGTTTTCAACGCCTTCATCTATAGCGACTTTGTTTCCAGTGATTTTACCCTCTTGAAAAACCAAAGTGCCTCCCATATCAACAAAGACTCCTCCTCCGTAATATGCGTAGCCACCTGTGATTTCACCAGCACCATTTGAGCCAGTCGTTAGTACGAGTTGCGCACCGGTTCGTACGGTAAAAACATGTCCGTCCTCTTGGACGCTACTCAGATTTCTGTCAATTCTATGTCCGTTCAATACAAGCGTGACTTGTGTTCCGTTTTCGAGTACAATCCCATTTTCATTCGCTCCGGCAACATAGTCTCTGCTCAAAGACAGGTAACCGCCTGTATTCGCGACTGCATCCTCAATATCTGCCTGCAAGTCAGCAAACGTACCCGGGGTCTCATCCGCATGCACGATCATCGGGAACATGGCTACAAGCATAGCTATGCTCACGATCATTGATATTATCTTCTTCTTTCCCATTTAAGTCCCTCCTTATAGCATCCCCTTACAAGGTTGCGGGTAATGAGTATTAGAGGATTTTGGCGTATACCACAATAGCACCATACCACCAACCGCCTTTTGGGCGCACTGGTCTATGATGTATCATCGACTACCATCCTCCATGGTAGTCCTTGTCGCCATTTTAGCACGGATTGTCAATGAATGTGTTACGGAACTGTTTCCATTCTCGTCCTTTTCCTTGTCAGGTTCGTTTCCGTTTAGGTTCTTTTACGTCTCTTATTTATTTACTTCTACTTAATTGTTTTTCGAAAAACAGCGGTATAGAATACACTTGCGGTCCGTGTCTTGCGGGCTCGCAAAGCTAGAAATTATGGATTTCACAGGAGAAACACACATGCCGGAAGACAAGAAATACAAACTGTTGATCATCAACCCGGGCTCTACTTCCACGAAGGTAAGCCTTTTTGAAAATGAGACATCGCTCTTCGAAAAGAGCCTTTTTCACGACGCTGACGTGCTTCTTACCTTCCCGCACGTTAACGATCAGATGCCTTTCCGCTATGAAGTCATCCTGAATATGCTGAAAGACGAGGGCGTTCCTCCGGAAGAGATCGACGTTTTCGTCGGCCGCGGCGGTTCTGCCTGCACACAGCCGGGCGGTATCACGAGGATCGACCAGAAGCTCTATGACGATACGGTCGCTGCTGTCGGCGGCAGTGAGCACCCCGCAAAGCTCGGCGTCATGCTCGCCTGGAAGTTCGCGCAGGAGTTCAATAAGCCGGCTTTCACACTGAACCCGACAAATGTTGACGAGTACTGCGATTACGCAAGACTTACCGGTATCAAGGGCATTTACCGTGTTTCCCACTCCCACGTTCTTAATCAGAAGGCGGTCGCGGAGTATCACGCGGAGCATGTCATGAAAAAGAAATACGAAGACTGTAATTTTGTTGTCGCGCACATCGATGGCGGCATCACGGTCAGCGCTCACGACCACGGCAAGATGGTCGACGGCAACATGGGCGCCGACGGCGAAGGCGCTTTTACACCGACAAGGATCGGCTCCGTACCGGTGCTTTCCCTGCTGGATTATATCGAAGAACACTCCGTCGCGGACGTTCGTCTCCGCTGCTCGAGAGCCGGCGGTTTCGTTGACCTTTTCGGCACGGCAAACGCGGACACAATCCACGATCTGGTCGACAAGGGCGACGCGAAGGCTTCTCTTGTCTGGAACACGATGCTGTATCAGATCTGTAAGATGATCGGCGAGATGAGCTGCGTTCTGTGCGGCAAGGTCGACGGCATCCTTCTGACGGGCGGACTTCTGCGTTTCGCGGACGTTAAGGCTACGATCGAAAAGCGCTGTGGCTGGATCGCTCCGATCTCCGATTATCCGGGCGAGATGGAGCAGGAAGCTCTGGCTCTTCCGGCACTGAAGGTCATGCAGGGTAGAATCACGCCGCTCACATACACAGGCAAACCGGTCTGGGACGGATTCCCGGGAATGGATCTCTAAGGAGGATTGACTTATGAGTTTAATTGAAAAGATCAGAGCAAAAGCACAGGCAAATGTAAAGCGCATCGTTCTTCCGGAAGGTGACGAGCCGCGTACGGTAAAGGCAGCCGAGCTGATCAAAAAGGACAGTCTCGCTGAGCCGGTACTTCTCGGTGATCCTTCCGTGATCGCGAAAGTCGCTTCCGAGCAGGGCGCGGATATCACGGGAATCGAGATCGTTGACCCGTGTAACAGTGTGAAATTCGATGAGTACGCGAATACTTTCTACGAGCTTCGTAAGGCGAAGGGCGTAACGGAAGAAGACGCCAAGAAGATCGTCAAGGATCCGATGTACTACGGCATCATGATGGTCAAGCTCGGTGACGCGGACGGACTTGTTTCCGGCGCCGTTCACACCACAGGTGATATGCTTCGTCCGGCACTTCAGATCATTAAGGCAAAGCCGGGCATGTCGATCGTTTCGAGCAGTTTCCTTATGGAGTGCCCGAACAAGGAACTCGGCGAGGATGGCCTTCTGGTCTATGCCGACTGCGTCGTCAATCCGTGCCCGAACGCACAGGAGCTCGCTCAGATCGCGGTTTCTGCGGCTGAAACGGCAAAGGTCCTCTGCGGTATCGAAGAGCCGAGAGTCGCTCTTCTTTCCTTCTCCACGAAGGGAAGCGCAAAGCACGATCTCGTTACGAAAGTTCAGGAAGCTACGGCTCTCGCGCACGAACTCGCTCCGGATCTTCTTCTGGACGGCGAGATGCAGTTTGACGCGGCACTCGTTCCTGCCATCGGCGCTTCCAAGGCTCCGGGTTCTCCGGTTGCCGGTCGCGCGAACGTCCTGATCTTCCCGGATCTTCAGGCAGGTAACATCGGATATAAGATCACACAGCGTATCGGTAATGCCGACTGCTTCGCCGTTCTTCAGGGTCTGGCCAAGCCGTGCAACGACCTCTCCCGCGGCTGCTCCGTCGAGGATATCGTGAACACCGTCGCAATGACTGCCGTTCAGGCTCAGTGATCCGTTTCCCGACATTTTAGAGGAGGTATGCCTGTGGCCAAGTACTTCGTCTGTTCGGATATTCATGGCGCGGAATCCCGTCTGGAAAGCGCCCTTTCCAAACACAGCGATGTGGATACCGTCGTTGTGTGCGGCGACCTGGAGATGGAAGTCTATGACGTCGAGGAGATCATCCGAAGATGCACTTTCCGCTCCATCGATATCCGTATGGTCAGAGGTAACTGCGATTCGTGGTTTTCTTCCTCTTCTCGCATTCCGGATCAGATCACGCTGACCTTTAATCCCGTTCATAAAGCACTGGTCATGCACAGTCATCTGTACCGAGCAAGTTCGGAACTCATGGCCTATGCCGCGAAGGAAAACGCCTGCGATATCGTCATCTACGGACACACCCACAGGCAGATCGACAAGGAAGTGTACGGCATCCGTTTCCTGAATCCGGGCGCGATGAAAAACGGGAACTACCTGATCATCGAGACTACCGGAAGCGGAGAACTTGAAGTGACACTTTACTGAAAAGGTAACTTATACAGGTGCTTTTCGAGCGGGATCCCAAAGGGCTTCCGCTTTTTTATTTCGTGTCGAAAACTTTCGGGATTTTGCCGACATGCTTCCGCTGAGTTGAATCGCCCTTTTAAAGAAAGTATAATTACGATGTGAGAGTATTCGGGAGATATCTCACTTTTTACCTTCCCGAAGTTTTAAGGAGGCTAGGTTTATGGCTTGTTTTTTAGTACCTACAACTGAAGCGATCATCACAACGATCGCACAGAAAGTTCTCGCAAAGAAAGAAGCAAATATGGAGGTCCATCACGAGGGCTCTTCCGAGATCGTAGAAAAGACCGGTTTTTCTCGTAAGCTGAAATGGCTCAACAATATGCTCTGGGGCGGTTCCGCTCTTCTGGCGCTCGAGCACGTTTGGCACGGCGAAGTAGTACCGTGGTTCCCGTTCCTGACAGCGGCTTCGGATTCCTCTTCCCGTTCGGAAATGTTCCACGAGATGGCAACCGTCGGCGTAACGATGGCACTTCTCGTAACAGCTGTATGGGCAGGCATGGTCATCGTTTCTTCCCGTCTGGAAAAGCGCGCCGGCAAGCTCGCAGAGGTTGTTGTTGAAGAATCCAAAGAAGAAAAGAAGTGAGGTGATCGCATGACTTTGTTACTGACTGTTTTTGCTGCGATCGTCGCAACTATCGTATGGTATAAAAATGCTCCGAAGGACGACTGGAAAGTCGGCACACTCGCTCTGATCTACTGGGGTGCTTCCCTGATGTGGATGTGCGATGCCATCTTCGAGTACGCTGAGCTGAAGGACGAATTCTTCCAGCCGGCAACCGCTGACATGATCAACGACGCGTTCCTCGGACTCACCGTTATCGCTCTGGGTCTGATCATCTGGCTGGTCGTTCTTCTGGCAAAAGATCCGAAGGGTGCTCTTAAGGCAAAACTCCTTTCGAAAAAGAACTGATAATGAACACGAGCATTAAACAAATACTCGAATCACTTGAGCGCGGCGATATCACTTCGGAGGAAGCTCTTCTGAAGTTGAAGGCCGCGCCTTTTGATGACCTCGGATACGCGAAAGTGGATACGCACAGAAGTATCCGCCAGGGCGTTGCCGAGGTGATCTATGGTGCGGGAAAAACACCATCGCAGATCATCGGGATCATGGAGTCCATGATCAAGAACGGACAGGACCGGATCCTGATCACCCGTCTTTCCGAAGAGTCTGCAAATGAGGTCAAAGCCGCACACGATATCACCTACTACAAAGAAGCACGCATCGGCTTTTACGGTGCTTTTCCGGAAGCGGACGGCATAGGTAGAATCGTCGTCGCGACCGGCGGCACAAGCGACATTCCCGTTGCGGAAGAAGCCGCGATCACCGCGGAAAGCTACGGTAACGAAGTCGTTCGTCTTTACGATGTCGGAGTTGCCGGACTTCACCGTCTTCTTGCGCATAAAGAGGAGATCATGTCCGCAAGCGTCATCATCGCGATCGCCGGCATGGAAGGCGCGCTCGCGAGCGTAATTGGCGGACTTGCCGACTGCCCGGTCATCGCCGTTCCGACATCCGTCGGATATGGTGCTTCTTTCGAAGGGCTGTCCGCACTTCTATCGATGCTTAATTCCTGTGCCAGCGGCGTGTCTGTCGTCAATATTGACAACGGATTCGGCGCCGGTTATCTGGCCAGCATGATCAACCATATGGAGGCGAAAACTCCTATTTCTGATTCTGAAACGGAGGCTGAAAAATGAAGGTTCTGTATATCGACTGTTCCATGGGCGCCGCGGGCGACATGCTGAGCGCAGCGCTTTTCGAACTTCTTCCGAAAGAAGAACGTGAAGCATTTGTTGAGAAACTGAATTCGCGCGGGATCCCGGGCGTCAGATATGTAGCAGAACCTGCCGTCAAATGCGGCATCACCGGCACGCACATGTCGGTGCTCGTCAATGGCGAGGAAGAAGGCTGCGGATGCGATCATCATCACGAGCATGAACATTCGCATGAGCACGAACACGAACATCACCATGATCATGACCACCATGAACATGAGCATAGTCACGAGCACTCCCATGAACACGAGCATGGTCATTCGCACCATCACAGCAGCATGCACGATATCGAGCATATCATCGGCGATCACATGAAGCTTCCGACGTCTGTGGCGCTGGATGTGCTGGCTGTTTATCAGGAGATCGCCGAGGCTGAAAGCCACGTACACGGCCAGCCTGTTGATCAGATCCACTTCCATGAAGTCGGCTCGATGGATGCCGTCGCGGATATCACGGCAGTATGCCTTCTCATGAAAAAACTCGCTCCGGACGAAGTGATCGTTTCTCCGATCCACGTCGGTTCCGGCACCGTTAAATGCGCACACGGAATCCTTCCGGTTCCTGCTCCGGCAACGGCAAGAATCCTTCAGGGGATCCCGACCTACAGCGCGGATATCGACGGCGAACTGTGTACACCGACAGGTGCCGCTCTTCTGAAGCACTTCGCGACGGGCTTTGGAAAACAGCCCATAATGAAGACTTCCGCCATCGGTTACGGCATGGGCAAGAAGGACTTCCCGAGAGCCAATTGCGTCCGCGTCATGCTCGGTGAAACAGTCGACGAAGAGATCCCTGCTCCGGCAACGGAAAGCGCGCCGGCAGCATCTTTTGCATCCAATGGCGACATCGTCGAACTTTCCTGCAACATTGACGACATGACCGGCGAAGCGATCGGATTTGCGATGGATCGTCTTTTTGAAGCAGGCGCGAATGAAGTATTTACCGTTCCCTGCGGCATGAAGAAATCCCGTCCTGGCATTCTTCTTCGCGTACTCTGCAAACCCGAAGATAAAGAGAAATTCGTCAAGCTGCTTTTCAAGCATACGTCTACGATCGGCGTACGCGAGACACAGATGCAGCGCTATACTCTGGATCGGAAGATATATGAGGTCGACACGTCTCTGGGCTCTGTCAGAGTGAAGATCTCTTCCGGCTACGGCGTCACAAGAAAGAAAGTCGAGTACGAAGACCTCGCGCGCCTCGCAAAGGAAAAGGGAATTCCGCTTTCTGAAGCGGAGGAGATTATCCACAAAGATCTGGACGTTTGATATCTAGTTTTTCGACGGCTTCCGACAAAACCATGGAGTGTTTTCTGCATTAACTGTTCTAGGTTTTGTTCTAAAAATGCGCGAAAAATAGAACGAAACATAGAACAAGCAGAAAATTCTATGTTTCGTTCTAAAAATTCCAAAAAAGTAGAACAGAATGTAGAACAGTTCCCGTCATAAGATAACTCGCGGAACTGTTCTCCCGAGCATGAGTTAACCCTGTATGAGCTTATCGAATCTTTCTTTAAAGATCTTCGTGTTGTTCTCGAAGAGGTTATTTCCCTCTGTGTCGATGGATACGACCAGCGGACCGAATTCCTTTACTTTCATGATCCACAGAGCCTCCGGCATGCCGAGGTCCATCCACTCTACGCCCTGAAGTTCTTCAACTTCCTGCGCGGCAACTACGGCACATCCGCCCGGATACGCGCAATGGATCGCGCCGAACTTCTTGCAGGCTTCCGTTGTCTTTTCGAGCATACCGCCCTTACCGATGATCAGGCGAAGACCTGTCTGCTCGATGAAGTCAGCCTCAGCTGCTTCCATACGACGGCTCGTCGTAGGTCCGATGGAGACCATGTACTGCTTGCCGTTCTCGTCTGTTCCGACGATCGGGCCGGCGTGGATGATCGCGCCGTCTTTGAACTCAAAATTCTCCGGCATGACCTTTTCCTGTACGACACGGCGGTGGCCGCTGTCACGGCAGGTTGCGAGCATACCTGTGAGGTAAACGGTATCTCCGATGCGGAGATCCTTGATCTGATCGTATGTGATAGGAGTGGTCAAAACTTTCTTCATGTTCTTACACCTCCTCTTTCTTCAGTGAGTTCTTGTGAGAGATGATCTCGGAAGTAAGATCCTTGTGGATGATCATCTCGCCTCTTCTTGTGGCCCAGCAGCCTGTCGTGATGCCGACACCCAGTGTCGCCGGGTGATGAGCCGCTGCCTCGATGTTAACGGAAAGGACCGTGTGGTCGCCACCGAATCCCAGAGGCGCGATGCCGAGGGAATCGAGACCTTCCTGGATCTCATCTTCGAGCTTGGCAACTTCCGGATACTGGCTTCTCGTGCCGATCGGACGGAGAAGTGCTTTTTTCGAAAGCATCGCGGATGTGGCTGCGCATGTGCCGAGACCGATACCGATGCAAAGCGGCGGGCAGGCATTTACGCCCCAATCGAGGATCGTCTGATAGATAAATTTCTTGATGCCCTCAACACCTTCGAGCGGCATCAGGACCTTGCTTCTGCCCGGAAGCGAGCATCCGCCGCCGGCCATATACATGCGAAGGCGAAGGTCCGAAGATCCCGGAACGAGATCGTATTCGATATAAGGCGCGCCGTAGCCGGTGTTGTCGCCGGTATTGTGCTCGCCGAGAGGTTCAACAACATTCGGACGAAGCGGTGTCTGAAGCGTCGCGTTTCTGGCGGCTTCAACAAGCACACTCTCGATGTCCGCAAGGTACGGGAACTCGGTTCCGACCTCGACAAAATACTGAAGAACACCGGTGTCCTGACACAAAGGACGGTGAAGATCTTTTGCGAGGGAAAGATCCTCGATCATGCAATCATACATCGTCTTCGCTCTGTCGCTCGTCTCGAGTTCACGAAGTTCGCGAAGTCTCTTCTCAACATCATCCGGCAGATAGATGCCCGTCATCGCGGTGAAATCCTGCACGGTCTGGATAAACTGCTTTCTTAAAGCTTCCTCCATATGCTACCTCCAAGTTTCTTTTTCTAAAACACACAAAGAGAAGTATCCCACAAAAAGCGCGCAAATTCAAGTTTTCAAGCGCTTGTCCCGCTCCCTCTTGAAAAGCTCTTCCGCGGCAATTCGGGTCTTTGCGACGACATCTTTTTTCTTCGGGAAACAGTAGTAGAGGATATCCTTTTTGCCGATACAGATCACGTCGCCGATCTCATACCAGAAGTAGTCAGAATAAAGGCTGTAGTTTTCTTTCGGCGACTGCGTATAGTGAAGGCGTCCGTCACATCCGTCGAGCACGAACCCGTCCGCGCTGTGCGTAAGGTGCCCGGACCCGACCATGTAGAGAGATTTGAAATCCACGATGATGCCGATATCCACATCCGTATCGAGCTTGTATGTTCCGTCCTCGATCTCTTTTTTCACGCACTCTCTTTCCCACGCGTACCAGTCCGGAATATGCGAAAAGCCCTCGCCCACAAGCTGTCCGTACTCATCCAGTTCCCACGTTTTTCCGCACGCGTGACAAGTCAGCGTCGTGCCTTTTCCTTCCATCTTTCCTTCTTCTTTGCAGCACGCGCACTTATACAAAATGCGGTGCAGTCCGTCCGCGCGGAAGGGCTCGTCGATCCTGACCTGATTCTCTTTCTGCCACGAAAAATAGTCGAACGAAAATGCCTTGTCGAGGATCTCGTCGATCTCCTCGACGGACTTTTCTTTCACCTCTTCTTTTGACAGCAGACACTCGAGCTGCGCGGTCACTTTCACCTTTCGTTTCTGAAGGTTGTTGTAGAGTGGATCTCTCGCGAAAGATCCGTATGTGGTGATCATGAGAACAGGAGCGTGAAGCGCCTTGAAAAGCACTCCCATCCTGCGTGGAAGCGGCGTCGCCGTACCGTCGAAAGAGTAGCTCGCTTCGGGGTACATCAGTACCGAAGTCTTATTCGTTCCGATCGCGTAACGCATATCGGTAATAAGCGAAATATCCGACACGAATTTCTGCGTCGGAATACATCCGAGATTTCGCATCAGGCCTTCTTTTCCGACGAAGCCGTCCGACGTGCAGACGATGTTATATCTTTTCGGGAACATGATCTTCGATACGATCTCCAGATCGAGGAAACTGCTGTGATTCATGAGGATGAGGAAAGGTCCTTTTCCCGCCTTATCCATATTCTTTTTCGTATAGGAAAACTTCACGGCACAAAGGTCCGGGATCGCCGCCGTCCGCATGACGAGGCTTAAGATCCGGCTCGGTTTTTTCGGTTTTTTGTGCTCCGGGCGCGGCAGCTTCATGACCTGATCAAGATCCATCTCGCACTTTTTGATCTTCATCCGCCGTTCCCCCCTTAGCGTCGTGCTGCGTTTGCGCGCGGCAAACCTTTCGAACCTAAAAACATTATACCATTCAAAAAATCGCAGAAGTCCCTTGTAAGATTCTCTCCCAACCGCTGTTTATATAGGTGAAGACACTTCACAGAAAAAGGTATGAGGTAAAAAGTATGAAAAAGATCATGAATACAATTCTCGCGGCAGCGCTTTCTTTCTCGCTTCTTATCCATATTTCCGGATGCGGGAAAAGCACCGGTCCGGAAGGCTCACAGCAGACGGAAACAAGAAACGCGGGCATCGCCGAGTACGTCGAAGACGGCGATTCTTCCGGTGACACCCTTGCTTCAATACCGCCTACAGACAGTGACGACACCCGTTCATCAAAATACACGGGAGGATACGAGCTGGCCATTCCGACCGGCACCCGCGTGATGTCCGATGACCCGGAGCTTCCGGAAGAGATCGTATACTGGGATCCGGAAAGATATCTTGCGCCCGAATATACCCTGGAAGAGGCAACGGAAAGGTACGCTTTTGTCGCGGACCACACCACGCTGATCTACAATAGCTGCGATGAACTTTCGATGTCGCACGAGTTCCGCTGTGTCGATTACGGAAGCAGACTTTTTTCGAACAGAAACAGCGCGCAATGTCTGGATCCTGACGGAAATGTGCACGCCGGGAATATCACACATCTTCAGCTGAATGTTTTAGAAAACACTTCGGTCTATACACCCTTTGAAGAAATGGTCCATGATCCGATGTGTTACTACAGGCTCCCACCCTCTGCGTTTAAGGTCGAAGAGATCGAAAGCTCCGATGATCACGTTATACAGCACATCACCGAACCGGACACTTCGAGAGAGTTTCTCTACTACGGAAAGGTGATTGACGAAAAACTGATCCTTGTCACCTTCGAAAACTACAATACCGATACCCCCCTGACCGAGAACGACATCCGGGATTTCATCCACTACGCAGAGGTGCTTTTCGAGCATCTGGAACCGGATAACGGATCTGAACCGTATATCTACGACAAGATCGTCAATGTCCCGATCCTCGGCGGAATGCACGTTACCGGCTTCAACCATCTGACTTGCATAAGCAGAAAAGGAATCAATCTTGAAACTCGCGATTACACCAAACTTGGATCCGTATCCCTGATTCCGGGAGCAGATGAAGCATATCTGGAAGTCGGCGCGGACGGCGAAGAATGGACCGATATGGGCGACATGAAATCGAAAGACGGCTACGCAGGCAATCAGGCGCTTTATTTCACGGTGGAGGATGAAACCTATTACTGCAGCATATATAACCCGGACGGCAAAAGCACCGTCTTTGATTCCGTGGACGATCTTCTTTCCTGCATTTCTGAAAACTGCTATCTGAAATGATCTCCTTCAGGAGAAACCGAGGAGCCTGCATGGTTTCCATCAAAAGGGATCGGGAAACCGGAGCGATCTGTGATATATTGAAAAGGAGGTGGCAAACACCCATTCTTCCGAAAGATTCGGAACGGGAAAGAGGACGAAATGGACGACGCTTCGATCGTACAGTTGTTTTGGGACAGAAGCGAAAAGGCACTGAAAGAAGTCGCCGCGAAATACGGTCGTTTCTGCCATAAGATCGCACTGAACATTCTCGGGATCTCCGAGGATGCGGAAGAGTGCGTCAACGACACATACCTTTCCGCCTGGAACAGTATGCCTCCGAAGCGCCCGCAGGTCCTTCCTCCGTATCTCGGCCGCATCACGAAGAACCACGCGCTGAATCTATATAACAAGAAGCATGCCGAAAAGCGCGGCGGCGGAAATCTCGCTCTCGTATTCGATGAATTGGACGAAGTGCTCTCCGGATCCGAAACAGCTGACAGTGAGCTTTTCCGAAAAGAACTGCTCTCCCTGATCAACGGTTTTCTTTCGGAACTTCCTTCCGACAAACGCAAGATCTTCGTCTGCCGTTACTGGTATTCGGACAGCGTTAAAGACATCGCCGAACGCATGCACATGACCGAAAACAACGTATCCGTTTCACTGAACCGAATGCGGAACCAGCTTCGCAAAAAACTCGAGGAAGGAGGGTATTTCTCATGACCGGAAAAGATCTTTTCGAGATCATCTCGGATATCGACGACAATTACATCACTGAAGCACACGAAGAAGACATTTTGAATCCCGTCGCCTCTTCCTCCTCTGAAGGTGCCTCCTCTTCCTCTGCAAAAGCACCTGTCCCGGCAGCACCGGCGAAACGCAGAAAACTGATCCGCATCGTTCTTCCGACAGCCGCCGGGATCGCCGCGCTCGCGCTTGCCGTATTCGGACTTTGGAAGGGCGGGATCATCGGCGGAAAGAAAGACCTGATCGAACAGCAGTGCGAAACCCTCACCTCGTTCACCGCCGATGTCACTACAGCTGTCACCACCGTTCCCATGTCCACGGGAGATGCCACAACAACAACTGAAGGCTTAGAACCACATGTCAGTTTGGAATCTTCTGAGGTAATCGTCACCAACCCGACCGATTTCCACGGTGATGTCCTGGTCTCCATCTCGATCCCCGAGGATAAAAAGATCGAAAAAGACGGGGGCCTTGTTCCTTCTGAGTTAGAACTCACCATCACAAACGAGGGAACGTCTCCGCTTTATATCGAAGAAGTCTTCACTTTGCAGAAGCAGGGAGATGACGGCGAATGGGAGGATGCCGTAGTATTCAGACATGCGAACATGTCGTTCGACGAACGATGCATCGCAGCAGGAGATACTTCTACCATCACAGTCGGCATACTTCCGGAGCATGACGAACTCTGGAGCGGCCCTGCCCGGCTGATCCTGAATGTGCATTTCTATGAACCGGATCCGGATGACTGGACAAAGATCTCTCATGAAACCGCTTTCTACATGAAAGCCGCGGACTTCGATCTGTAAGCCGACGCTTACGCCTTAAAACCTTTAAACGCGAAACGTCTCCTTCGGGCCGAGATACGAGTCTGAAGGCGCTTTTCCCTTCTCGAAAAGCACCAGTTTCGTCAGCACAAAGTTCGGACTGATCGCAGAGATCTCGATCGTGTTCTTTCCTTCTTTCAGATCCAGATCGACTTCGGTAATCCGAAGGTTATCGAGTACGCCTTTTTTCCAGAGTTCCTGCTCGTCGCCGATCGCGAATCCGTCGGGGATCATGTTGACCTTTTTCACTCTTCCGCCGTTACTTCCGACACCGACGAAAAGCTCCATCAGACGCGTATTCGGATTGCTCGGATTCGTCATCAGACGAAGCGTATATTTTCCGCCCTTCGGAACGCTCACCTGATACATCAGAGTCGGTGCGTCTCCGGCCTTTTTAAATGTCACATCCTGCGGGTATGCCTTCATGGCAGAAAGCCCTCTGTTGTAGTCCGGGATCACTTCGAATCTTCCGATTTTTCCGGGGATGTTTTCGGTATAATTTTCCGCGTCGATCGTGATGCATTCCGGCGCGATTTTTTCAAGAGAACTCATCACATCCGCACTCTTTTTCAGCGGTACTTTTACCTCGATAAAAGCATCTGCTCCGAAGCGAACGACGATCTTTACTTCCGTATTTTTCTTCGGCATTTTCTTTCTGTCGATCTTTACCTTCAAGATCTTTCTCGAACGCGGCGATACCGTGCCTGATGCCGGTGTGATCGAAAGACAGTTCGAGTCGCACTCGACCGTGTAGGAGATCTTCTTATCGCATCCGGTACTGAGCTCGATCTTTCCTTCTGTTGCGCAAGGATCGAGGAAAGAAGGAAGGACAAGTGCTTTTCGCGTCCAGAAATAACCTTCCGAGAATTGTTCCGTACCCGGGATCGTCACGATCAGGCGGTCCTTGTTTCCGGGCATGAACGTGTGCACGATCGGATACTGGCAGCCTTCTTCGCACCAGTTCTTAAAGCCGATGTGCTCCGAAAGGCCCATGCCGTACCACATGCCTCCGTGGATCATGTGAAGCTCATCCACCAGAGCCTGATCGAATTCCAGGCACGCGTTGACCTTCTCCGCGAGTGCCATCGCGTAGGTGCTTCCGATCTTCGCGTAAGCGTGATTCTGCGTAGTATAAAGCCACATCTTCTGCACGTTGAGATTTGCCATCAGAGGCAGATAAACAAGCTCGTAGAAACGGTACGACACGTTTCCGGAAAGCTTGGCATAAAGGCTTTCCGTCGTGCTCATCAACTTCTCGATCGTCGCGAGCATCTCTTCGGTTTCTTCAAACGCGAACGGCGCATATACCTCGTCGTTCATGGCCTCGGTGCGGCGCGCGGACGTGATCCTCGTATATCCGAGCAGAAGATCCTTGACCTGCTTTTTCTGCGAAGGAGAAAGCGTCGTTCCGAAGTATTTCTCGACGAAAAGCTTCGTGTATTCGTGCGCGGCGTTCTTATTGGAAGTGCCCCATTTATCGAAATCGTAGGCGAGATCGAGGAAGAATGAAAGCGGATATTCTGTGCTGAAAATGTCACCGACATTTACGATCCAGAGCTCCCTGATGCCGCAGTCATACGCGGTCGTCATCTGCTCCCAGACCTTCGGAAGATGTGAAGTGTTGAACCACTCGTAAGAGATCGGATAGCCGTGATAATCGAAGTGGTAGTACATGCCGTAACCGCCCTTGTGATCGCGCATTTCCGGGGTCGGCACAGTACGGAGATTTCCGTAGTTATCGTCACAGAGCATGAGTGTCACGCCCTCGAGTTCCGGATCTCCCTGAAGCCCCGGCGTCTTCTCGTCACCGTAGAAATACGGCTCGACTTCTTTGTAGAGCGCGAGCATTCTCGGCACCTCGTCGAGGTCCTTGTTGACGTACTTTTTGATCAGGCGGTTCTGCGTTTTCAGGACTTTTCTCAGAAGATCGATGTTGTCCTTAAGCGTCGCTTCCTTGCCCATGATGGCCGTGTCTGCCTCACCGCGCATGCCGACGGTGATGACGTTTTCAAACTTGCCGCTTCGGATCAAGCCGTCTTCCCAGAACTTCGTGATGCCCTTCTCATTCGAAAGAAAATTCCAGGCGTCGCCGTAGATCGATCCCGGTCCGCGCAGGTATCTGTACTCCTCGCCCTGGCGCAGACAAGGCTCGTGATGGGACATGCCCATGACGACACCAAGTTCGTCCGCGAGTTCCGCGCTCGCAAGTCCCGGACCGTCGTTCGGGAAGATCGCCGACCACATCGCCGGCCACATGTAGTTGCCCTTGAGGCGCAAAAGCAGTTCGAAAACGTGCTCGTAGCATTTCGCGTTAAATCCGCCGAACCTCTTGTTGCACCAGTTTCCGAATGCCGGCCACTCGTCATTGATAAAGAATCCGCGGAACCTTACCGAAGGCTCCTTGGAGATGAATTCGTATTTTCCGGGGATCGCAAATTCCGTTTTCCTTTCGGGCTTTACGTCCAGCCAGTCGATAAATGGCGAGACCCCGAGCTTTTCCGAAAGCGCAAAGAGTCCGTAGATCGTCCCTCTTTTATCTGATCCCGCGATCAGAAGCGCCGCCTTATTCTTCGGCAAAAGCACTTTTCCCGGGAGTTTTTCGATGACCTTATGAAGATATACTTCACGCTTTCCGGAGATTTCAGAAAGGTCGATCAGACCTGATCTTTCAAGATTTGTAAGAATGTTACTCGATTTTCCGGACTTCTTTTCGGAGCCTTTTTTGTCCATCAGGACGATGATCGGATACTCGATCTTAGATGCAACCTTTTCGGGGAGCTCGTTTATGTCGTAGACCTCCGGAGAAGCGCCGAAGACGGCTTTGATGTCGCTTTGGATCTTTGTCGCGATCTTATGAATACCGGAAGGCAGCCCTCCGTCGATCAGGAGCGCTGCCTTTCCGTCTTTGATGATCTTTGTGGATAATTGAAACTGCATGGGAAGCACCGGTCCTTTTCATACTTCCATACAAGTATATCACATTACTGCCATCTTCTGGAGATGCCGGGACCTCTTTCGATCGGCATATTCTGAATGTCCGGCGCAGGATCGAGCTCGGTCAGTTCCTTGTAAAGAAGAGAGATCTTCTTTCTTACCGATACAGCGTCCGACTCGTGGTCGAGGATCTGATCCGCTGCCTCGGATGCCCTTTCACGATAGACCCGGATCGTGTTTTCGATCTTGTCGATCTCGTTGAGCTTCCTCTTCAGATAGAAGCAGTATCCCGCGCATCCGATTCCCGGAAGAACGATCAGCGCAATGAGCAACCCCCAGAGTCCCGACTTGCTTTCTTTTTTCTTTGTTGTATCTTCTTCCTTCTCCTTGCTTGACTTCTTCGAAGACTTCTTTGTGGAAGTGTTATCGTCTGTCGCCTCCTGCACGATCTCTCCCCAGATTTCCTCATAGTTTCTGTTTACTTCCTGACTCGCGGAATTCAGTTCCTTTTTCTGATCGGAAGTGAAGTCCTGGTAGAGGTAATTGTATACATAAGGATCATTCGTGCCGTCGCCATTGATGCCCACAACGTAGCGATAATCAAAGGAGTATCCGCTTTTTTTCGTTGTCTCCACTTTTGTCGTATCACCGCTTGTCAGCGAGATCGCCATGATCCCCACCAGGATGCACCATACGATATAGATCACGATCGCCGCGACCATCATATCCTTCGGATGTACGGATACTTCCGTCTTCTTGTCGCCGATATCCACATAGGAATTCGTCTGCGCGCGTTTAAACTGCTGGATCTTCTTGACCTCAAGCTTCCTCTGGTTTCTGCTTTTCGTGATGCTCATGATCACTTCTCTATACTCTTTTCCCGCGGCGACAAGTTCTTTCAGCTTGGAAAAATAATCTCTGCCTTTGCTTTCCGAAGCAAAGATCGCCTGATCGATCTCCTGATCCATCTTGGAAAAATTCAATGTGCGAAGACGGTTCGGATCGCGAAACTCCTGCATGCTCTTGGCATTGGCGGCGATCATGACCTTACCGCGAAGCGCGATAAAATTGTGCGGCTCTTTCGCGAGCATGAAATCATACGCCTCGGCGGCAGAATTGTATTCACCGGCCTTCATCGAACGCTCGGCGCGCTCGAGTACGTCGTCCTCGCGGAAGTACTCGTAGTCGTAGGTCACACCGCAGAACGGGCACTCGTAGATCTGCAGCTCGGTGTTGATCCGAAGCTGTCCGGCGCACGTCGGGCATGTATGTTTTTTCATGTTTTGGATGTTGTTGGTCACGGTTACATCCTCCTTATGACAATATACTAATTTCAACGGTTCTTTTCAACAAGAGCGTGCCGTCGGAATTACTGTTTTCTATTTGCGCTTCCGTCTGCAATTAGAGGCTGTACGAGCTTTTTGGAAGTGGCTTCCGCGCGAAAAGCACCTGTCGATTTTCGCATGGTATAATGTGTTCAGATCGATAGCGCAGATTTTTCATGCGCGGGGTGACAAGGAGACAGTATGCCGGACATCATCATTTGCGAAGACAATAAAGAGATCGGGGAACTCTTAAGTGCTTTTCTGAAGAAAGAAAACTACACCGTCGCGATCGCGCCGACAGGTGAACGCGCACTGGAGCTTTTCGAGAAGTACGGAGCGAAACTCGTCGTACTGGACATCATGCTTCCGGGCATCGACGGATTCTCCGTTTGCAGCAAGATCCGCGAGTCTTCCAATGCCCATATCATCATCGCGAGCGCCAGAGGCGATAAGGAAAGTAAGCTCGAGGGGCTTTCGCTCGGCGCGGACGACTATGTCGAAAAGCCCTACGATATCGATATCCTGCTGGCGAAGATCCGCGGGATCTTTAAGCGCAAATACGCGATCGAGGAAGTCATCGACGGCGACCTTCGTTTGAATACCGTACAGCGTACCGTGACGCTTTCCGGAAAACCGCTCACCATGACGGAGAAGGAATTCGCGCTTTTGCAGCTTCTGATCGAAAACAAGAACACGACTTTGAAAAAAGAATATATCTTCAACAATATCTGGGGATCCGACAGTGATTCGGAGATCCAGACGCTGACCGTGCACATCAAGTGGCTGCGCGAGAAGATCGAAGCGGATCCGAAGAATCCGAAACACATCATCACGGTCTGGGGCACGGGGTACCGCTATGAGTAAGTACTGGCGGTTCACGGCTTTCATCCTGGCCATATATGTCCTGCTGATCGTCATCTGCAACGCTCTCATGCTCGGAAGGCTGAAAAGCAAAGCGGAAAGACAGTACATGGTCGATATCAACCGCGCCGTGGAAGACATCAAAGGCGGCGCTTCCGTCGAATCGGTCTCCGAAAAATTCGATTCCATCACCCGAGCGGCGCTTTTCGATCCGAAAGCAGTCGTTAATTCCGAATTCGTCGTAAAAGAGATCGACCATGATCTTTATATTTTCGAGTACCGTGAAAAAGCAGATATCCGTCCCCTGATCTACATGAATATCGGACTCGGGATCGCGATCATTTCCGCGTCTTTTGTTCTGATCTATATCGGCAGGAAGATCCTGCGTCCGTTCCACATGATGAGCGACTATTCCGTGCAGCTCGCGCGCGGAAATCTTTCCGCTCCGGTCAAGGAAGATAAGAACAAATTCTTCGGTAAATTCCTCTGGGGCATCAACATGCTGCGCGATAATCTCGAGAGCAACAAAGAGCGTGAGCTCGAACTTCAGAAGGACAAGAAGACGCTGATCCTGTCGCTTTCACACGATATCAAGACGCCGCTTTCGGCGATCAAGCTTTATTCCAGAGCGCTCGATGAGAATATCTACGAGACAGATGAGGAGCGTAAAAATGCCATTTCAGGAATCGGCCACAACGCGGAAGAGATCGAGAAATATGTCTCGGATATCGTCGCCGCATCTAAAGAAGATTTCCTTAATCTCGAAGCCGAGATGAAAGAGTTTTATCTGGCCGAAGTCATGGACCGCATCCGTACTCTTTATGTCGAAAAGTTCAAGTCTCTTCGCACGGATTTTACCATCGGCGAATACTCAAATGTACTTCTCTCCGGTGACCCGGTCCGTCTTGAAGAAGTGCTTCAGAATCTTCTGGAAAACGCGATCAAATACGGCAGCGGACGCTACGTCAGGATCGAATTTTCCGATGAGGAAGACTGCCGTCTGATCACGGTACGAAACAGCGGATGCTCGGTAAAAGAAGAAGAGCTCCCGCACCTTTTCGAGTCGTTTTACAGAGGCAGTAATTCCGAGACCGTCAAAGGTTCCGGTCTCGGTCTTTTTATCGCCAGATCTCTCATGCGCATGATGAACGGAGAGATCTTCGCCAAGATCGTTCCTTCGGAGGAAGATTCCGGCAAAGGAAACGCCGGAGACTTTGCCATCACGCTTGTGGTGAGAAAGGCTTGATCCCCGGCGTTTCTATTCAGTTCCCTTTTCCTTTTCAGGTATTATTCTGTTTTCTCTTCAGAAGGTGTATCCGGATCTTCTACTGAAGGTTCCTCTGCCTTCGGTGCTTCCGCCTGCGGAACTTCAACTTGCGAAGCTACTACCTGTGCCTGGGCCTGCTCAGCGGCTCTCTGTGCTGCGATACGTGCCTGGATCTGCGCCTGGTTCTCTTCATATCGCGCCTGATTTTGCGCATTCGCCTGCTGTCTTGCGGCTTCATATGCTGCTAAACGCTCGCGTTGCTGCGCCTCGAGTTCTTTTCGACGGGCTTCGGCTTTTTCGTTTGACTTCTTAATGCCTCTCTTCGTAAAGAAGACGATCAGACCTAAGATAATGGCAAGAAGGAGAAGGACCCACCAGCTCGCGACGAAGAACAGGACGATTCCCTGCAGGAAACCGAGAAGTTTATTCCAGGATCCTTTTGCCGTTCTGGAAAGTCTTGCGCCGAAAGAATTATCTTCTTCCTCCTCTTCTTCCACTTCCTCTACGATCTCCTTTTCGGAAACCTTATGGATCGTGATCGTGACATAGGAATAGGCGACATCACTTTCGAGAATACTCATCTGCGTCTTGATGTCGGAGATCGTGATCGCGAGGTCACGAAGTTCCCTCTGGATCTGAAGTGCGATCGTCTCGTCTTCTGTCTCGTTGTACTGCTTAAGGTAGCGGTCATATTCCGCCTCGTAGATCTCAAGATCGCTCTTCAACGTACCGTAACGGGTAGCTACATTGTCGACGGAGCTGTTCTTGGAACGGAGAGTGCCGATCCCGGACGCCGCGCTTACGAAAGACTCGTAGTATTCCGACGGGATACGGATCGTTGCGGTATAGTAGTAATCTTTATCTTCTTCATCGAGAAGATATCGGCCGTTACTGTCATTTCCGTCCGACTGGTTCTCTCTCTCAACAAATCCGTGATACTCCGCGATCTTCGTTTTCAGCGCAGTCACAGACTCTTCGAAATTCAACGTATCCAGAGAAATCGTGCAACGGAAGACCAGCATCTCCTTTTTCGCGTCCGCGACCGAATCTGCGTTTCCGGTATTCGCAGCCTGTACGCCGTCACCATCCTTCATTTCGTAAGAAAGATCCAGATCATCCGACCACTCTGCCGCGTCTGCGACCGATTCATTAGAGACTTCAGCGCCTACTTCGTTTTTATCGGCACTACGATTATTGACTCTCGAACCCGAATCTTTTGAACTCTTACATCCGGCAAAAAACGCGGCACCCACCACACAAGCAACGAGTAGTGATGCAATCTTCTTTTTCATAGTTATCCTCCTGTTTTCAGCAGGAACTCTCTTCCTGCTTATTCCGTTTTACGGAACGGTTTCTGATAATTAGACGAAACAACTAAGGTTTCTGTTGCACTTTATGAATAAGAAATTTATGAAAGATACTAAGGTGAAAACTGTGTCCTGATCGCGGCGTGGTGACTGATTCGTCCTGGCTACATTATAGCACGGCAGTCATTTAATGATTGTTTAATAATCTCCGCGGTAAGATGTAGTCACAACATGAGAGACCCGGGTCGGCGGCACCCTCCTAAATCAACCCCGCCGGCCCCGGCAACTCAACCGGAAAGGAACGACAACATGTTTTTTCGCATACTGAAAAAAGAACTGAAAAAGAAAAAGGCCATGAACATCATCGTGTTCCTGTTCATCACACTGGCGGCATTGTTCGTAGGCGCCGGCCTTAATAACGTCATCAGCGTCGCGAACGGAACGGGCTACTACCTCGAACAGGCCGGCGTCGGTGACTACGTCATGATCACGATGGGCCCCAATTCCGTCGGCGAGCTCGACGAGATGCTCGAGACCGAGCCCTCCATCGAAGCCTATCGTCTGGACACCGTTATCTACGGTTCTCAGGACTCGCTGAAAAAAGGCGATGGAAGTAAGATCGAGACCAAGAACGTCATGCTGATGCAGGACTATTCGAAGACCACATTCAACTTCTTCGATACAGATAATAATACGCCAAAAGCACTTGAGCCCGGCCATTGCTATGTCACCGGCAACTTCATGAAGAATAACGACCTGAAGGTCGGAGACATCCTTGAGATCGGTCAGTGTGATGTCACCGCCCGTCTGATCATTGACGGAAAAGTCAAGGATGCCCTTCTGGGATCTGACTTCATGGGAAATACACGAATCCTGCTTCACACAGAGGACTACGAGAAGTTCGCCGCAAGCGAAGAGATTCGGGAAAACTATTGTGGTCAGGTCTGCTGCATCGACACTAATGACGTCGACGCAGTCAAGGACGCAGCAGCTAAACACAACGCCGCGTTCTCACAGCCGGCTTCCGTCGTCTCTATCTGCTACGTCATGGACATGATCGTTGCTTTCATCGTCCTGATCCTTTCGGTCTGCCTGATCATACTTTCCTTCGTCGTCCTGAAGGTCTCTCTTTCCTTCACGATCTCCAGAGAGTACCGCGAGATCGGCGTCATGAAGGCCATCGGCATCAAGAACAGAAAGATCCGTATTCTTTATCTGACCAAGTATCTGGGAATGGCAATCGTCGGTTCCGTTCTGGGCTTCTTCCTGAGTATCCCGGTCAACAATCTCCTTATGGCATCCGTCACTGAGAACATGATGCTCGGAAACAGCCTGGGGATCTGGATCAACGCCATCGGCGCTTTCATCGTCGTCATCGTCATAGTATTCCTGGCATGGCTTGCTACCGGAAAGGTCAAGAAAGCTACTCCGGTCGACGCGATCCGCACCGGTCAAAGCGGCGAGCGCTACAACAAAAAGAGCAAGCTCCACTTAAGCCGTTCGAATAGATCTTCTGCCTCCTTCCTGGCGATCAACGATACGATCAGCAGCCCGAAGAGATATATTTCCATCATCATCGCATTCACTCTCTGTATGCTCTTTGTCCTGATGATGGTCAACACCACCAACACCATGCAGAGCGACAGATTGATCGAGACTTTCGCTCCGAAGAGTGATCTGTACCTTGACAGTGTTTCCGAAGCCATGAAGATCATGGGTCACGATGCGGAATATATGGAAAAGTACTTCGACGAAAAAGACGCGAAACTTGCTGAGCTTGGTATCCCGGGCCACTTCTCCCAGCAGGGACAGTACACCTACCAGGTAGAAGTCAACGGCAAGCTCCATCGTGTGATCTGCGAATACGGTTTCCGCACCGATTTCGACAGCCTCACTTACGAAGAGGGAACGGCTCCGAGAAACAAAAACGAGATCGCGATCTCAACGCACATGATCGATACGCTCGACGCGCACATCGGCGACACCGTCATCATCAACTTCGGTTCCGAAAAACTCGAGTGCACCATCACCGCCTACTACGAGTCATTCAACCAGATCGGTCAGGTCATCCGCCTGCATCCGGATGCCCCGGTCGATAACAAGTACTCCTCTTCCAGAATGGCTTTCCAGATCGACTTTGATGATCACCCGAGCGCAAAAGTCATCGAAGAAAGAAAGGAGATCATCAGGGAGAACTTCACCAACGACAAGGTCGAGAACGCCGCCGAGTATGTAGCTTCCTGCATCAGCGTAGTGCCCACGATGCTCGCCGTACAGTATCTCCTTCTCGGCATCACGATCCTCGTCGTCGTCCTGGTCACGATCCTCATGGAGATCTCCTTCATCGCCGACGAGAAGAGCCAGATCGCGCTTCTTAAGGCCATCGGTTTCAGAAATAAAAAGATCTACATCTGGCACGTCCTGAGATTTCTGATCGTCACGCTCTTCGCCATGATCCTGGCCGCGGCGCTTTCGATCCCGATGACCAAGCTCTGCATCAGCCCGATCTTCGGCATGATGGGTACCAGCAAGATCGACTACGCGATCGATCCCTTGCAGATCTTCCTGATCTACCCGGCGATCATCGTCATCACCACCTTGATCACCGCCTTCCTGACATCACTCACGAGCCGGTCCATCAAGTCCAGTGACACAGCGAACATCGAATAATACCACGGCAAAAGCACTCGCCCCAAGCGGCGGAAAAACGAATAACAAACCCGCCGCCCCGCGGCACCGAATACGGAGGAAAACAAAATGAAAAAGTTAATGGAAGTAAAAGATCTGTGCAAGACATACGTTGTCGAAAAGCGTCAGAACAATGTCCTCAAGAACGTCACCTTCGACGTTGAGGAAGGCGAGATGGTCGGCATCATGGGTCCGTCCGGTTCCGGCAAGAGCACGCTTCTTTATTCGATCTCGGGCATGGACAAGGCCACATCCGGCCAGGTCAAGCTCGACGGGAAAGAGATCACGGCTCTTTCGGAAAAAGAACTCTCATCCGTCCGTCTGAACGACATGGGATTCATCTTCCAGCAGATGTTTATGATGAAGAACTTAACGATCATGGACAACATCCTTCTTCCCGCCATCGAGTGCGAAAAGAACGATGAATCGAGAAAAGACAAAGTCGCCCGCTGCGAAGACCTGATGAGAAAACTCGGCATCATCGAGATCGCCGGCAATGACATCAACGAGGTTTCCGGCGGACAGCTCCAGCGTGCCTGCATCGCGAGAAGCATGGTCAACAATCCGAAGATCCTTTTCGCCGATGAACCGACCGGCGCACTGAACCGTCAGTCCTCTGCCGAAGTCATCAACGAGATCAAGAAGCTCAATTCCGAGGGCACGACCGTTCTCATGGTCACCCACGACGCGAAGGTCGCTTCCAACTGCTCCCGTGTCCTTTACATCGCCGACGGAAACATCAAGAGCGAGTACAGAATGCCGGAAGGCCTGTCCGAAAGAGACAGAGAGCGCGCACTCAACAACTGGCTCCTAGAGCTCGGATGGTAAGAAAAGGCGTTATTTGCAGGCGGCTCTGCAAATAAGCATGAATAATCCGCGGGGTTATATGTATAAACCTCGCGGATTTTTTATATAATATCTATAGTCGTTGCTTGGGAGCAACGAAGTATGGTCCGACATCATGGCGGACAGAATGGAGAAATGAAAAATGGCAACACTTTGCAAGAACTGCGGTCATGCTCTGGTATTCGATCCCTCGATCCAGAAGGTGCGCTGCTATCAGTGCGGAAGCACATTCTTCGCAGAAGAAGTCGAAAGCGAAAGCAAGAAATACGTACAGGATAAAAAGGCAGTTTCCATGGCGCAGGTCTATGGACAGGACGTAGCCGGTGCCGCAAAAGAATATCTCGACTGCTACATCTACACATGCAGCGAGTGCGGCGGTGAGGTCATGATCACCGGCACCGAAGTTTCGACAAAGTGCGTTTACTGCGGAAACCCGACAGTCGTATTCAGCCGAATCAGCAAGGAAGAATGCCCGGAGTTCATTATCCCCTTCGCGATCACAAAAGAGCAGGCGCTCGAGTGCATCAACAAGGAGATCGGACACGGACTCTTCGTTCCGGACGCGGTCAAGCACTTCACACCTGAAAGCGTTCACGGTATTTACATTCCGTACTGGCTCGTTGACGCGGACAGATCTGAAGCCGCGATCATCAGAAAGAAGACATCCAACGGCAAGAACACGACCATCACATACCACGGTCGCGCAGGCAGAATGCGTCTGAAGAATCTTCCGGTCGATGCCTGCACGATGCTTTCGGACGAGAGCAGCACGAGATTAGAGCCGTATGACTTCTCGAAGATGGTGCTTTTCGATGAGGATTATCTTCTGGGATTCTATTCCAACTCCTCGGACCTGACATACGGCTTTCTCACCCAGGCCGTCGACAAAAGAGCGTGCCAGATGTTCGATGAGATGATGATGAAGTCGGTTAAAGGCGGCGGAACGAAAACGGTCATCAACTACAGAGGCAGCACGGCCATCGATCCGGATGTCAAGTACGCGCTGCTTCCGGTATGGTTTGTCACCTTTGATTATGAGGGCAAGCACAACACGATCCTCGTAAACGGTCAGACCGGCAAAGTCGTTTGCGGTCTTCCGATCCGAAAAGTACTGTTCTACACGCTTCTGACCATCACCTGCATCGCGCTTGTGATCCTCTTCTCGGTTTTGTTCTATCACATCATCTACGCGATGATGAGCTCCTACGCGAGAAGCAAGCCAAGAAGATCTTCCAGCAGCAGTAATAACAGCAGCGGAAAGATCGTCGTCGGATTGATCGCCACGGGTGTCGTCATGGCGATCGCCGGCGTGAAAAAGATCAAGAACGTTATCGCGAAGCTGAAATTGACACAGTCTTCGCAGACATTTAACTTTACGAAAAAGAGACAGGAGTAATCAACATGAATGGCGTAGCAATATTTTTAGGTATCCTGATGGGCGGATCCCTGGGAGTCGGTGTCGCATTTCTGATCTTCGGTTCTCTTTTAAACCGCTCGAATAACCACGGAGACTCTGTCGGAGAAAACAGCAGATACACGGGCGGCATCGCCTACTCGGCTCAGCTCGATAAGAAGCTGCATAAAGCGGAAAGCCAGTCCGAGTTCCTGAATACATACTATGTGCCGCTTCAGTCGGATCCTGTGTTCAGGACTCCGTCGGCACGTGTAGTAAGAAAGATGCCGACACCGCAGGCTCCGGTCGCACAAGCACAGACGGCACCTCAAGTCTCGCCTGTCGCGGTAGCGGCAGCGGCAACGGGATTCCCGTCTTCCACGGCTTTCCCGACTGCTCCGGCAGCACAGGCAGTGCAGGCCACTCAGGCGGCAACGGTACAGGCAGCGCAGAACTATCAGGCAGCTCAAGCTTATCAGGCTGCTCAGACCGCTCCGGTCGCGCCGGCGGCCCCGCAATCCCCGACACAGCAGGACTATGAGAACTATCAGCACCTGTCGGATTAACGGTGTTACATAAGTAAAAAGGGCATAAGAAAAGAACTCTTCCGGAAGATGCCTCCGCACAAGCGTTAGCGCGGAGGACCCGCATCAGAGGAAGAGTTCTTTTTCTTCGTCTTTTAGATGATTACAGCATCGTGTTCTTCAGAATATTGAGAAGATCGGTGCCGTCGATTCCTGTCTTGGCGTCTTTGTCGTCAGGATCTTTCATGAAGTTCTTGAGGAATCCGCCAATGAAAGAACCGCTGTCTTTCTCTGCCTTTGCTTTTCGCTCGGCAGCTTCTTTCGCAACGCTCTCTTCAGTATCCGGCTTAGCTGCTGCGGAGATGGAAGAAAGGAGAGACGGAGCGATATTACTCAGGATCGCACTGGACTGGTCGAAATTGATACCGGCCTTTTTCGCGATGGAGGAAATGAAATCATCCTTGCCGTCGCCCATGATCTTGCCGATGATCTTATTGCCGTCGGTTGCGTCTGCGTTAGCGATCTGAGAAGTAACGTCACTGTCATCTTCGTGCTGGGCGAGCGCACCCATCAGGGCCTTTGCGCCTTTGCTTGAAGAAGCGTTCTTGGTCATTGATCCGATCAAAGAAGGAACGGCCGAGAACAGTGCTTTTTCAATAGAATCAGCGGATACGCCTGCCTTTTCCGTCAGAGCTTCGAGGGACGGAGCGGAGGTCATATTCTTAAGAATCGATTTAACAAGATCCATGTACTACACCTGCCTTATATCTGGGATTAATATATCTTGATTTTACCACAGCCGAGAAAAAGGGGAGCATCTTCATTTCGGACGCTCCCCCTCATTCGAAGGTTTATGGGTAAGGTATATTTATGGCGTTGTTATCGTTTCGGCGCGGCCGGAAGCATCAGCCCTCGATCGCAATGGTGTTATTGCCCGGAAGGTTCATCTCCTTCTTCGGGATATCGAGCTTCAGGACACCGTCCTCGTACTTGGCCTTAACGTCTTCGGTTCTGACGCCTTCGCCTACGTAGAAGCTCCTCTGCATCGCGCCGGCGTATCTTTCCTGACGGATGATCTTGCCGTGCTTGTCTTTCTTCTCCGTGTCGAGCCCCTTGGTCGCGCTGATGGTCATATAGCCGTCTTCCAGCTTGACATTGATCTCGTCTTTCTTAAAGCCCGGAAGATCGACCTCCAGCTCGTAAGTACCATCGGTCTCCTTAACATCGGTCTTCATGATATGGCTTGCGTTCTTGCCGTACAGACGTCTGTCGACATTCGCCAGTTCCCTCATCGGGAAGCCCATCCAATCATCAAACAAGTTCTCTCCAAAAATACCAGACATCAACATACTTCATTCCTCCTTTTTATGTTGTTATCTCGCATCGGGGCGGAGGTCTTATCATCTATTTGGATCTTCGTTCCTTTGTTTCGCCTACATTATAGTTCCAAAATTAGCACTGTCAAGGTAAGAGTGCTAATAAAAACTGCACAACTTTCAGATCCGAAAATTGTGCAGATTTTAATCATTCATTATTCGCGAAAAGCACTATAATGCAGGGGGATGTGCTTCGACTTCGAGGCGCATCTCTTTTTGCGGGTCCGTTACTCTTCCGTAGCGGACTCGACGGCTGCGCTCTTATCCTGAAAGCGTACGCGCAGGATATAGGAGATCGCCTTTCTGAGTCTCGAAGCACCCTTCTTCTGCTTCTCGAGGTTATGCTCACCGAAGCGGATGATATAGGACAGTTCTTTTTCCGAGATCGTATCGCGGCTGTACTCGGCCTTGTCCACGATCTTCTTGACGGCGCGCGAACCCTTTCCTTCCAGGATATAAAGATGCATCTTGTAGTAAGAGTTATAGACGCTCGCCTTCTCGTTGGCCGTCTTATTTCTCAACCGCAGTTTCCAGAACAGGACATAGCCCAGTCGGATGGCGCCGATCACAAGAAGGATACTTAGGATCGTAACAAGCACCCTGACGACGCCGGACATAGAGGAACCGCCCTCTTCTTCGATCTCCTCAGGAACAGGTGTTACCGTGTGAACCGGCACCGGCGACGGTGTCGGTGTGTACTGGAAGTCATAGACCATATCGCCGTATTCTTTCGCGATCGCGTATGCGTTGAAATAGCTCGCCACGACGTTATTACCCGGAGTCGGATCGTCGAGTACCCAGCCGTAATCCGGATCGAAGAACTCGAACCAGGCATGCGCGTTCGTCATGGAGACCTGGGTCGGCTTTCCGCCCGGATCCGTGTCTGCATAGTAGCCCGAAACATAGCGTGTCGGAACATCGATCATACGAAGAAGTACGGCAGCCGTCGTCGCATAATGCACGCAGAAACCGGAACGGCTCTCGGTGATGAACCATGTGACGAAATCCGCGCCCTCCGGCGGATACGGGGTATCCTTACTGTACGGATGCAGGTTTCTTACATAATCGACGACTCGCGCGACTTTTTCGGCCGTGGTCATCTTACTCGGATCCTCGAGAAGCTCGAGGTACCATTCAGGGAGCTTTCCGCATTCGAGAAGGCTCTTTCTGGTCTCTTCCGGAACATAAAGGCAGGTCTCGTAGACCTCTTTAAGATACGAATCCGTCCAGTCTACATCGCGCTTTCTCGGGACCATGTTATAGGCATAGGAATAGCTGCTCGCGCCGTTACTGTACATCAGTTCCTGAAGATTCCATGTCGCGCTTTCGGTGAGATCCATCTCGCTGTATTTGCTGTCGGAGCCGATATAGAAGTTATCGACATACTCCGGAATAAGCTTCGCGTCGATCGGGCAAAGCGTGTTGATCGTGATCACGAAGTCCGCTTCTTTTGACTCGGTTCGGTCTTCGGTAATGAAGTGGGAATCCGGAAGCGTTACTTTCGGATCCTTGTTTGTGTCATATGTGCTCCAGCTGCCGTTGTCGAGGACCTCGAGGCTGGCGCAGCGCAGGTAGACGATACGTCCCTGCAGGAGAATGATATGGTTGTCGTTAACATTTCGGGAGACCTCGAAGATCTTAACATCCGGCGGGTTAAAGAATCCGACCTTCGAAAAGTCTTCGGAGAAGCTGGTAGTCGCGAGGCCTTGACCTTCGCCGTTTCCGGCAACGACACTTCCCATGTAGCCTTCGTACACATCCTTGACTTCTTCTTCGGGCTTTTCTTCTTTGTTCTGAAGCTTTACATGAAGTTCGTGCAGAATATTCTGAAGCCCGTCGTAATACTTCGTCGCCAGCTTGTTGTAGCTGTATTCGTTTGACGGGAACATACCCGCGACGAGCATACAGAAAGCAATGACCGGGGCAGCCAGGATGAGCATGCGTTTATCTGTGCTTCCGTCGCCGAGGCGCTTAACGAAGCCGAAAAGCAGAAGGAGCAATATACCCGCGACGGCCAGCTGGCAGGGCCAGGCGTCAGGCAGCAGGTAGGTGATCCTGGTCGTTACGAAGAAGAACGGGATATACCATGCGAGAGAAAGCAGCACGGACAGGCGCTTTTCGATCACGAGCGTCGTAAAGTAAACAGGAAGGATGTTGATGAGGAGCATCAGGCAGGTGACGTCGGTCTTTGCTTCTTCGAGCGCCGAAGTGCCGTGGATCATCGGTCTTAACTCCTGAAAAGCTCTCTGCTGGAGCACCGAGTACGCGTACTCGGCCGATTCCTGCACGTAGAAGATATCGAACAATACGATCATTAGTGACGCGAACGCGAAGAAGATCAGGACGATGATCGACGTCGCTTTGCCTTTTTCGAAATGGCAGTACGCGCAAAGTGCGCTGATCGCGATCAGGATCGGTGTGAATACGATGTATGTCATCGGTAGATTGAATGTGGACGCGACCATGCCGGTAAATCCCAGGCTGAGTAAAGAGGCGAGGAAGATCGCGAAGATCACCGTCAGGCGCGTTGCCTCGATCGGCTTTTTCACTGCGTGGATCACGGTTTCCGGATTCTTATTTCTCATCGTCTACGTCCTCCGGAATCGGCAGGCGAAGGATCGAAACGATCGCCTTCTCGAGATCGTCCTTCGACGCGACGTCGAAAGCGACCTCCTTTTTCATAGGCGGCAGAACACGGATCTTGTGCTCGACCTCGTGGTCGAGAAAATACTTCGATGTGAACATGACTTCACCGAGCATCCTGTCCATGACTTCTCGATCTCTCGTCATCGGCAGATACACGCGCGAACGGCCCCAGGTCGCTTCCTGGGACTCTTTGATCATGAGGGTGTCCTTCTTCGCGGAGATCTTCCAGTGGATCTGCTTGATCGGATCTCCGGGCATATAGGTGCGGATATCGTAGATCTCCGAGTTCGGGTTGCTCGACTTCTTCAAGCCCTTGGCCTTAAAGCCGTCCATGTTCGAGATCTCGGCAGGAATGCTCGGGATCGGCATGACGACGATCTCACCGGAGACGTCGACCGTCTTCGGGATAAAGATCAGTCCGAAAAGATCGTAGACACGGACCTTCGCGGTCGTTAAGCGGTAGGTGCCGCAGTGCTTCGTGTCGATGATCACGCTGTCGGTCGTCTCGCTCTGCGAAAAGAGCTTGATATAGGAGACCGCGCCCGTCATCATTTCCTTGAGCGGTGCTTTTACCGAATAAAGAGCGAACGGGAACATCTCGAGACCGTAAGAGGTGAACGAGATCTGCGTCGAGTCGCCTTTAATGACTTTTCTGAAAGCATCTGCCTCGAGCTGGAAAAAGAGTGACGCGGCAAAGCTGACCACCAGAGCGATCGGTACGATCGATATCACGATGATCAGGATGAACCAGGACAGCCACATCTTGTAGAAAAGAAAGAATGTGATCGCGCCCAGCAGAGCCAGAATGTAGATCACCCAACTTCGAAGCATAACTTATTCCTTGGGGATCAGTGTGGTCTTGATGATCTCTTTTGCGATGTCTTCCGTCTTGACTTCCTTGAACTCGGCCTCTGGAGTCAGGAGCATTCTGTGGCAGAGGACTGCCGGGAATACGGCCTGAACGTCATCCGGGATGACATAGTCACGGTCGGTCATGTAGGCATGTGCTTTTGCCATGGCGGTAAGTGCCAGCGTACAACGCGGGCTGCCGCCTCTTGCCAGCATCTTGTGATTTCTGGAACGGTCCATCAGGGCCACGATGTATTTCATGACTCTGTATTTGACGTACATCTTGCTCGTCTCTTCCTGCATCTGAAGGATGTCTTCGATCGAGCAGATCGGCTTCAGCTCGGAAAGCGGGTTGGCGCCGTTCTGACGGTTCGTCAGCATCTCGATCTCGTTATCGAGAGACGGGTAACCCATGGAAACACGGATCGCGAAACGGTCCATCTGAGAGTCCGGAAGGAGCGTTGTACCGGAAGCGCCGGAAGGGTTCTGCGTCGCGATGACGATGAACGGCTTCGGAAGCGGATAGGTCTTATCGTCTACCGTGACCTGGCCTTCTTCCATGGCTTCGAGGAGAGCGGACTGCGTACGGGAAGACGCACGGTTGAGCTCATCCGCGAGGAAGAGGTTGTGGAATACGGCACCTTTCTGATACTTCATGGTGCGTGTTTCCGGGTCTAAAAGGGAAAATCCCGTGATATCGGAAGGCAGGACGTCCGGCGTGAACTGCACACGTCCGTAATCCAGGCCCATCGTCTTGGCAAAGGAAAGGGCCATCGTCGTTTTGCCAACGCCCGGAACGTCCTCCATGAGGACATGGCCGCCTGCCAGAATGCTCTGAAGGATCAGGCGAATGACCTCATCCTTACCACAAATAACCTTTTTGATCTCTTCTACGATCTCTGTCGTTTTCTCTCGCATAGATATTTCCTCTTGCTTTCCTTTTCAAAAATTATGTGATCGGATATCCAAGTTCTGCCAGCATTTCATTCATGCTGTTTATGTTGGCGGTGTTCGTATCCGTCAGCGCCAGAAGCTCCATATCGTCAACGACAATGGCTACCAAGTACTCATTATCGCCTTCGGAATAGCTGATCATTGTATTGTCTGAGACAAAAAACTCGTAGTCTTTATCCTGATAGTCCTTGGAAATGCCGATGGCCTCTTCGAATGCGGCTTTTGCGTCTTTGACGTTCTTGTACTGATAGTAAATGAACGAGATCTGGTAGCTTGGATCATACGAAAGAAGAAGTGCTTTCGCGTTGATTTCAGGACTCAAAGCCATACCGTCATCAACGGTATACCCCTTCGCTTCTTGAATGGATGTAAAATCAGCCGCTGAAATAGCCTTATAGCCGTCCGTATTCGGAGCCGGCATCTCAAAAGTTCCCTGCGTCCCTGATGTCTGTGCGGAGTCGGATGTATCCGCCGGAGTAGTATCGGAAGTAGCTTCAGTGCTCTCGGTAGTTGTCGTCATCTCCGTCGTCTCCGAGGTCGTAGTTGTCGCTTCCGTTGTCTCGGAAGGTGCTTCCGTCTCTTTTTGATCTTCGGTGTTTTTCGTCTTCTTGGTTTTCTTTGTTTTCTTCGTCTCGTCCTCGTCGTCGGTAGCTTCTATCTTTGTCTTCTTCGTAGACTTTCTTTTCTTCGAAGAATCGCCCGACTTACAGGCCGCACCAAATATCGAGACGGCCAAAAGAAGCGAAACGATCACTGTAATCTTTGATTTTTTCATACCTTTACCCCTTGCTTACTAAAAACTACACCATCCGATCTTCGCTTATTTTATCATATATCGACAAGTATGGCTTTAATGTGTGAAATATTGCGTACATTGACTGGAAAAGAGTGTACGCAGAGCGAGTAATAGTGCCGATATGGTACAATAGTTTTGTTCGGGTATTTCAAAACATAGAAGTGTAGAGGGCAGATGGAGAAGGAACTGATCGCGAAAAAACATCTTAGTAACTGCGAGTTTGTGAAGGTGATCCTTATGCTGCTCGTTGTTTTCGGGCACAGCATCGCCTTTTCTGCCCCTGCTGTGAATGCGGAAGATGCCTCGAAGTCCATGTACTCACTTAGTCTTGTCTACCTGTGGGTCAAGTTTTTCCACGTATATGCTTTTGCACTGGCGTCCGGATACATCTTCGCCTTCAAGATGAACGGCGGTGGATACAAGGACATCGGTGCTTTTGTAAAGAATAAGGCCGCACGCCTGTTGGTGCCTTATGTGGCGGTCATATTTCTCTGGATCATTCCCATGACGCATCCGTTCTTTCCGCTCACGAAGAGTACTTTTGTTAAGAATTATCTTCTTGGCGTCGCGCCGGCACAGGCCTGGTTCCTGATGATGCTTTTTGAGGTGTTTCTGATCGTACGGCTCCTCTGGGATATCATGAGTAAGAAACCCGGGATGGGCTGGTTTATCTGCATTTCATTATATCTGATCGGCATCTTCGGATATGACAATTTCCCAAACTATTTCTCGATCTGGACGACATGCCAGTACGTCCTCATTTTCTATGCGGGCGCACGTATCCGCACGAAAGAAGAAGCGGGCGAAAAGACGATCACATCAACGGTGCCGTGGTTTGTCTGGATCTTGATTTACTGCGCGATCTACGGCGTATACATCTACTCGCTCGGAAAATCCGGCGAAGCGTGGTTCTGGACGCAGACTTTTTTGCAGGCAGGACTCAGAAATGTTGGTGCTTTGATGGCGTGGTCGTGCCTTCAGAAGATCGGCGAAAAGTTCGAGGCGAAAAAACACAAGATCCTCCTTTTCCTGATGAATTATACGATGCCGATCTACCTTTTCCATCAGCAGATCACGTATTATGTGCGCGCATACGGCGGACAGCTCGATCCATGGACGCTGGGGCTTTTGGGTTTTGCACTCAGCACACTGCTTGCGCTGGGGATCGGTGTCGTTCTGAAGATGTGGAAAGTCACGCGTTTTCTGATCGGCGAAAAGTAAGACAATTCGAGAACCCTCTTCACAAAAGTTCACTTGCGGCAGTGGGCGTCCTGCTATAAAATAGGGGGCGTGTAAAAGCGCTATGTTCGTATGAGACGGTACAGCGCATGAAATAGGAAAAGGAGTTTTTTATGATCCAATCTAGAACACATAACTGCGGCGAGCTCCGTCTTCCCGATATCGGAAAGACCGTAACCCTCGTCGGATGGATGGAAAATATGCGTGAGGTCGGCAGTAATCTCGGATTCGTAGTATTGCGTGACTTCTACGGAACGACACAGATCGTTCTGGAGACCGAAGAAAAGGTAAAAGAACTGAAGGCGATCAACAAGGAATCCACGATCCAGGTCACCGGTGTGGTAAGAGAGAGATCTTCCAAGAACCCGAATCAGGATACGGGAAGCATCGAGGTCGTTCCTTCCGAGATCAAGGTCCTCGGCCGCTGCCGTTATAACGAGCTGCCGTTTGAGATCAACCACTCTCGCGAGGCAGATGAGAACGCACGTCTTAAATACCGTTATCTCGACCTTCGTAATCCGGAAGTCAAGAAGAACATCATCCTTCGCTGCAACGTGGTTGCCGCTCTCCGTAAGGCCATGATGGAGCACGACTTCCTTGAGATCACGACACCTATCCTCACCGCTTCTTCTCCGGAAGGCGCGCGTGACTATCTTGTTCCGGCCAGAAAGCACCCGGGCAAGTTCTATGCTCTTCCGCAGGCTCCTCAGCAGTTCAAGCAGCTCCTGATGACCTCCGGTTTTGACAGATATTTCCAGGTAGCTCCGTGCTTCCGTGATGAGGATGCCCGTGGAGACAGATCTCCGGGAGAATTCTACCAGCTCGATATGGAAATGGCTTTTGCCACACAGGAAGATGTCTTCTCCGTTATCGAAGACGTACTTCCTCCGATCTTTGCCGAGTACGGCACATATAACCGCGCTTCCGGCGCACCGTTCGCTCGTATTCCGTTCCTCGAGGCAATGGAAAAGTACGGTACCGATAAGCCGGACCTTCGTATCGACCTGACCGTTCAGGACGCGACTGAAGTGCTTAAGGACTGCGGTTTCCCGCCGTTTGCAACTAAAACGGAAGACGGTGCTGACACAGACGTCCGCATCAAGGCTGTCGTCATTTCCGACTTTAAGGAGTCCAGAAAGTTCATCGACAAGAACCTGGGCGATATCGAAGTTCAGTCCGGTAATAAGGCCTGCTGGTTCAGAATGGATGAAAACGGTGAGATCGTCGGCGGTATCGCGAAGTTCGTTACCCCGATCAAGGACGCTGTCGTTTCCGCGCTCGGCGTAAAGCCGAACGATCTGGTCGTTCTTTCCTGCGGTAAGCTCCTTGCCGCTCAGAAGACAGCCGGCGTGATCGTAAAGACATTCGGTGCCACAGTTCCGGGTCACATGGATAAAGAGCAGTACGCGTTCTGCTGGATCGTTGACTTCCCGATGTACGAGCTCGGCGAGGAATCCGGCGAACTCGAGTTCTGCCACAATCCTTTCTCCATGCCGAGCGGCGGTCTGGAAACACTTCTTAAGGCAGAGCGCGGCGAGATCGATCCACTCTCCATTACAGCTGATCAGTACGACCTCGTCGTTAACGGTGTCGAGCTTTCTTCCGGCGCTGTTCGAAACCACGATCCGGAGATCATGATCAAGGCCTTCGAGATGGTTCGTCTCGGTGAAGAAGACGTTAAGGCAAAGTTCCCGGCGATGTACAATGCCTTCTGCTACGGCGCTCCGCCGCACGCGGGTATCGCTCCGGGTGTTGACCGTATGGTCATGCTCCTTGCAGGTGAAGAATCCATCCGTGAGATCATCCCGTTCCCGATGAACAAGAACGCGCAGGACATCATGATGGACGCTCCGGGTTACGTAACCGAGAAACAGCTTGACGAGCTTCACATCAAGACGGTTTCGGTAGAAGAGTAATTACAAAGAGAACAGAAAAAGTTTCTTGTGCTGGTCCTCGGGCTTTGCCCTGCGGAGGCACGTCGAAATCTTTTTCTGTTCTTTTTTTGTACCTTTTTTCCGAAACTCTGAGCGTGTATCTTCTAGGGCATGAGAAAGGTTTTTTCATGCGCTGATTTAATACTGAAGAGTTTACTCTTCTACGCGAAACGTTTTTCGCTAGCAGGCGTCCGCCACGATCCCGACTGCTTCGAAGTTATGGATTGAAAATTTTTTCATTTTTAACGAAAAACACTTGCACAAATTCGAAAAAAGAGTGTTAAGATGGATTTAGAGGTAAAAATTCTCACGTTTCTCGCACTGCAAACATTGGAGTATTAGGAGGGTGTCATGAAGAATAGATTGAGAAGTGCTCTTGCCTGCTTTATATTGTCGTTTTTTGCGTATTTCCGCTATCTGCTGGCTGTTTCCGCCATCCTTTTTATCGGAAGCATCTTTTTCCGTCCGCTTCTTTACGCAGGAATACTCGCTCTCATCTTAGACGCCATCTTCTCTATCGGCATAACCGTGCAGGTCACAATGGTCGGTCCCGAATTCAAACAGGATTTCACCTTCCAGAAAGATCCTTGACTTTTCCGAAAGAAGCTTAAACTGATTTAGGTCATGCCGCCTTGGCTACGTGGTCAGTTTTCTGACGCTCGATCTCCTTTTCCCAAGCAGTCTGATCCGGCCAGTTTTCCGAATCAAACGCCTCTCTTATGCACTCGCTTAAGTACCCGGCTTTCTCCAGACACGCATCACTGATCTCCGTTTGCAGAAGAAGAGCTTTCAAAAGAAGTACTCTGTCTCTTGCCGGCATTCTCATCGAATCAAAAGATACGACATATTCTTTGAAGCGGCCGTAGTCACACTCTTCGTCTTCTTCGTGCTGATATCCGAAATAACGGAATCCGTCCGCGTTCATGGACATCCACTTATCTTCCGTAAAGAAAGGATTCTCGAAGTTCTCGTAGTAGTTGCGAAGGCGCATTTCCGTCGCGGAAAGGATCGCGTCCAGAAGTTTTCCGTCGATCTGTTCCTCCGGTTCGTCACCGTTTGCCTCGAGGATGATGCTGAAAAGATAGCCGTCCTCCTGCGCGGTGCAGCGAAGCTCCGTATATGACTGCGGACGTCTCACCAGATCGATCTCAAAACCAGTGAAATAGCCGTAGCAGAAGTTATCGAAATATCCCTTCGGAAACATATCGAGGATCGCTTCGACACGGTCGAGCGCTTCGTTCATTTCCTTGACCTTGCAGGATCCTGCCTCCGACTGGTCGATCGAAGACGGAAGTGTCTCTTCGAGACGGATATACACGCCGTATTTATTGCCGATCTCGGCCGCCCGGTCATAGAGCTCCTGCATTTCTTTCGATTTAACGGTATACGCCTCCTGCTCGTGAAGGCAAGTCGTGTCACGCTTTAAGGATTCCAGCCGCTCATTGAGTTCATTTCCCGCAGTAAGAACACCGGGAATCGCACTCGGATAGGAATGGACCAGATACTGATACGAAAGCACTTTCTCGGAGTCAAAATCGTAGTCGATGATGATCGCGGTCGCCGCGCTGTGATCGATGTTTTCCGGGCGCTGCAGGATCGTCGTCAGATACGGCTTTCCGTCCAGATAGATCACGGAAAGAGTACTCAGGACCGATGGATTTGAGCCCTGATCGAGCTGATCCAGAATGCTTTCCGTGATCTCCCACATATCCGAAGATGTCGCCATGTAATTCAGGAGCGCCTTGTGATCGCATCCGACATAATCGAAGAACTGCGAATTGATCTGGCGAAGGATATAGCCGAACACCTTATCGTCCTGCCAGGACGGGCCCTTGACGTGCTCGTAAAGGTCGATCAGCACGTCCTCCAGACGCACGTTGGTCTTCGGGACGTCTCCTTTTCCACTTGTGTAGTAATTGAAAGATGTGATCACTTCATAGATCTTCGGATCGTCATAGCCGGCCTCGCGCAGAAGTTCGACAAAAAGCATGTCCGAGTCGGAACGGAAGAACAGGCTGTCCAAAGTTTCCGAACCGTAGATATGCTCCAGGCCCGTGAGAAAAGCGGTCTGACAGGAGTAAGTGATCGGCGTCTTCGAATAGTATTTCGCCTGATAAAGCTCCGCGCCGCCTTCGGTAATGAAGTTCGTGGAAACGATCCCCACGATCTCTTCCCATTCTTTGGCCGTCAGGTCTTCCTCTTTGGCGATCCTTTCGCCTGTGTAGTAGAGATTACAGCGGTTTTCGCCGTCGAGAAAAGCATCCGTAAAGTGCATCAGCTCGTGAAACACCGTGGTATAGCACTCTTCGTTTTCGTAGATCTCGCCTTCACTGTCGATCCAGATGCGGTCATCCAGTTCGTAGAATTCGCCGCTGGATTCTTCCAGCACCATATTTTCGATCGTAAGGTCGGAAAGCTTTTCGAGAAAATACTCGAGCGTCTCTTCGTTATAGTGGTCCGCGACAACAGGAAAAAGATGAAGCGCATATGCCCTGTAATCGTTAAGTTTCGGGTTGTTCATAACGATGTTCGCGTATCGGATGAAAAGCTCATATTCGCCATGGATCTCATCCATGCTGACACCGAGTTTTTCGGCCAGGTCCAGCGCCTCTTTTTCCGTCGGCGTCAAAGTGACCGTATTGTTCATTTCAACGACCGGTGCCTCGTCTTCAAGGACCTCTTCTTCGGTCGGTTCCGCTGTCGTTTCGATGCTGATTTCTTCTGTTGTCTTTTCTTCTTTTCGGCAACCGCTAAGTGAGACCGCCGAAACCGTCAATGCGCCTGCTATCAGGGCACTTAACGTCTTGTGAAATTTCTTCATGTCATTACCTCGTCTAAACTATGAACCGATTATACGAGGTAATGTGGTAGGACAAGTGACAGTATAGAAATAATCAGAAAACCCGTATCTCCTCGGAAAAAGCACCTTTCGGGCGGCTAAACGCGCGTATTACTCGGTCTCCGGGAGAAACTCCATGATCTCGTCGTCAGGATCGGAACTAACCGTTTTGTCATCTTCGGGAATGACCTTTCCGATCGCCTGCAAAACGGTGTCGTATTCTTTTATAAACGCGTCCTGATTCTCTAGGACGAAAACTTTATTGTCATCATTCGCGGCGGCCTCAAGTGCCTGCGCAAGCTTCGACGGGGCCATCGCGCCGATCGTCGCGGAAGTGCTTTTCAGGGAGTGGATCAATATCGCGTAGTCCTTGAGATTTCCTTCTTCGAGGAATCCCTTCAGTTTCGCTTTCTTCTCCTGCGCGTCCTTACTGTATTCTTTCAGGATCGAAATGTAGAAGTCCTTATCTCCCGCGCAGTTCGCAATGCCTTTATCTGTGTCGATCCCGCATTCGGAAAGAGCGGCAAATTCTGATGAGGCGGAGATCTCAGGCGCAGAAATGACCGGTGCCTCCGGCGCTTTTTCTTCTTTTTCGACGATCTCGATCTTCTCGGCAGGAATATATTTCTTCAGCGTCTTTTCCAGATTCGTACTGTCGATCGGCTTTGTCAGATAATCGTCAAAACCTTTGGAAAGATATCTCTCTCTGGCGCCGACTACCGCGTCCGCCGTCAGACAGATCACGGGAGTTGTGATATTCGGACCTTCCTCGTGGCTCTTGATGACTTTCAGCGTTTCCTCGCCGTCCATCTCGGGCATTCTCTGATCCATGAGGATGACGTCGTACTTATTCGAAAGCGCGAGCTCGACCGCTTCTTTTCCGCCTCCGGCAGTATCGATATTGACCTTCGTATCCTTAAGGAATTCCGTCGCGACGACCAGGTTCATCTTCGTATCGTCAACGATGAGGATCCTCGCGTTCGGCGCGCGGAAGCTCTCGTGATATTCCTTCCTGCCGCCGAGTTCCTTTTCGAATTTCTCCGTGAAGTTTCCGACCGGTTCTTCGGATAAGACAAGCTGCGGGATGTTGATGGTAAAAGTCGATCCGGAGCCGTAGGTGCTCTCGACTTTGATATCACCGTGCATCATCTGAACAAGCATCTTCGTGATCGCAAGGCCCAGGCCGGTACCTTCCTTCGTACTGTTCTTTTCCAGATCGACTCTTTCGAATTTTCCGAACAGTTTGGAAAGATTCTCCTCGCTGATACCGATACCCGTATCGCTTACGGAAACGATCAGCTCCATGACCTGTTTTCCGGAAGCGTTAATGTTCAGTTTTCTTCCCGTGATCTTCAGGGAAACGCTTCCTTTTTCCGTATATTTGACGGCGTTATTGAGGATATTCGTAATGACCTGTCTTATGCGGACGACATCGCCGAAAAGACGATCCGGGATACGCTCATCCACATCCGTAACAAACGTCAGGTTCTTTTCCTTGGCCTTGAAATAGATCATGTTGCTGACATCGTTGATCACGGAACTGAGCTGGTATTCGACCTCCACGATCTTCATCTTTCCTTCCTCGATCTTCGTAAAATCGAGGATGTCGTTGATAATGGCAAGAAGGTTATTTCCCGCGCTGTCTACATTTCCGGAATAGTGTTTGATCTTTTTAAATGCTTCCTGGTAATCGGAAGGTTTTCCGTCCGTCATTTTTTCGGCTTTTACGGATTCTCTCAGGATCATCTCGTTCATGCCGAGGACCGCGTTGATCGGGGTTCTTATCTCATGGCTCGTGTTCGCCAGAAAGTCCGTCTTCGCCTCACTTGCGCGACGCGCCTCTTCCAGTGCTTTTTCCTGCTTGATCTTCGCTTTTACCGTTTCATACTGGGCAAGGCCGCACATGACGACATTGACGAGATACATCATCGGAAGACGCGAATAATACGCCTCCGGGAACTGGTATCCCATATCGCGAAGAGGCGTGTTGACATATACGAGCATGATGATGAAAAACACCATGTTAAAGTAAAGGCCGTAGGAGAGGTTAAAGAAGAAGAAAACGACCGGGACCGCAAGGAAGAACAGGAAGATACTCGTACCGCTCGTGCCTCCGGTATAAAGGAAGAAACAGAAAGTGATCCAGTAAACGAAACACTGTACATTGATCGCCAGATGCATCAGCCATCTGCGCCTCTTTTTCCCGAATTTACAGATCGCAAAGCAGATCGTGGCAAACGCCGTCATCGTCGCGCAGAAGAGCGCGTATCTCGCAACAAGAAGATCGCCTCGGATAAGGTTGTCCACAGCAAGGTAGATACAAAACGGAACGACCACCGAATACAGGATAATGGAAAGCGTCAGGTTGACCGTGACGTAACGCTCGTCGATATGAAATCTTTTGTTTTTCCTGATTCGTTCCATGTTATCCCCGTTTCCTATTATCCATCAAACCATCCTTAGCAATTATACCGCAAAAGCACTGGTCGTCGGATCAACTTTCAAAACTGAACGAATTAAAGTCCGCCGCTCCGTTTCCTTCGTATGTGAAATAAAGCGCATGTTTTCCGCTGTCGATGGAAAGCTCAGCGGAATAGCTTGTCCATTCTTTCGAAGGAGCGATCTTGATACGTGAAACGACAGGACCATTTCTGCCGTCCCTTACAACGAATTCTCCATCTGCGGTACCTCTGACCTCAACCGAGATCTTCGACGCGGTTTTAAAGTCGAAATAGCGGTATCCTGCGGTAGCTCCGTCCACCATGTTATTGATGTACTGATTCGGGTTATCCTCCCTGTCCTCGCCCTCCTGGGTAAATGCAGGGTGGTTGCTGTCCTGCTGCTCGGCAAGGCTCTCGGTCGTGCCGTTCTTGCTAAAGAGGTGGCACGCGATCCTCGCTTCGTAACGGCCCTCATCCTTCAGCGGGCCGCCGTTCAGACCGCAGGATGTGATCTCTGCCTGATGGAATGCTTCGCCGTCGAAATAGATCTCCTCGGCACATGCCTGACGGGAGAAGAAATGACGGTTGGTCTGACGGTGGTAGAACACATACCATTTTCCGTTTACGAAAGCTACACTTCCGTGCGTGTTTCCGCGATAGTTGAGTGCCTCTGTATTTCCGTTCGCGCCGATGTCCGCATTTGAAACAAGAACACCACCGTAGTGGTATTCGCCAAGCGGAGAATCCGCGACTGCCCAGCAGAGCTCATGCATCCAGCAAGACGAATAGATGAAGTAATACTTTCCGTTGATCTTTCTTACGGAACTTGCCTCGAAGAAAGGATGTGCCTCGTACTCCGTGCCGTCCGCATCGTTAATGATCGGCAGGTTATGGAAAGGACCATCTTTTACCGTGACCATGTCCTGCTCCAGTTCCATCTTCAGGCTATCCTTATCGACAGGTGTCTGCTTATATCTCGGACTGTTTCCGGAGAACAGATAGATCCTCTTATCGTCATCGATAAAGATACCCGGGTCGAACTGACGGATCTCATCCGGACGAGAACCGAGAATGTCACCGTTCTTATAGCGGACGAAATCCAGAAATTCATACGGACCGACCGGATTATCCGCGACCGCGACACCGATCTCCTTAAGAAAATCCAGGCAGTAGTAGAGATAGTATTTTCCGTCATTTCCACGGCAGACATCCGGTGCCCAGAGCGCATGGGAACCATCCGCGTTTCTCGGGTCCTGTGTCTTTTTGAAGATAATGCCTTCGTAGCGCCAGTCCGAAAGATCGTCCTCCGGCGCCGACCAGCACACATAGTCATTCGCACAGTATACTTCGCCGTTAAAACGGTCGTGGCTTCCGTAGATATAAAGACGTCCGTCAAAGACACGCGGCTCGCCGTCCGGAATATATTCGTAGCTGGGAAGATAAGGGTTAAATACTTGCTTCTTCATAGATGTCACTCCTTATGTCTGCGTCAGGAAATCATGCGTTGGTTTCTTCCTTGAAAAAAGCTCTCAACGCATCCTTCATCTCATCCAGATGCTTCGTGAAACAGTGGTCGTCACCGTGGATCGGGATAAGTTTTGCATTCTTGTAGAGTGCCAGTGCTTTTTCCGCATACTCGAAAGGCACTGTCTCGTCCGCGTCACCGTGGATGATCAGGACAGGACCCTGGTATCTTTCGATCTCGTCTTCCACATGGATCGTCTGCGCCACGCGCACATAATCACCGGAAAGCACCACATTCCAGTTTTCAAGCTGCTCCGGAATATGCTTCGGATCAAAAGTAAAACCCAGAAGGTTTCCTTCTCTCGCGCCGTCCGGGATCATCCATGCAGGAGAAAGCGGAACGATCGCTTTAAACGTATCGGGGCACATGCCGCCGATCAGCATCGTCAGAAGACCGCCCTGGGAATGACCGCAGAGATAAAGGTCCGTTACGAAATCCAGGGTCTTCGCGTAGTTGACTACCGAAAGCGCGTTAGTCACCCACTTATAAAGCGTGTGGTTCTTGAACTCACCGTCGCTTTTGCCGTGACCGTACATCTCCGCGCGAAGAACGGCTACACCTGCGTCATTCATGGCCTTTTGCGCGCCGATGATATGGTCCTCTTCCATATGTCCCGTGAAACCGTGGAACAGGATACACAGCGGTCCTTTTTCCATACCTTCCGGCATGTCCAGTTTTGCGTGAAGACGGATCCCGTCACTATCGATATAAAACTCTTTCATTTTTCCAACCTCTTCATCAGAAAATAAAGATCTTTGCTATTCCGATGATGATCATGGTCACACCGCAGGCACCAAGAACACTTCCGTTCGACTTGGTCTTCGCCAGGGCCCTTGAATCATGCTGAAGTTCTTTCTTTGTGCAAGCTTTCGGATTAATGGACATGAACAGCCCCAGTCCGAAAACAACCGCACCCAAAATGATCGGAATAAAATCGTACATACACAGCCTCCACACTCTTTTGAGTTCTTATTTTCTTGCCAGTTCCAGATCCATTATATCCTTTATCGTGATCGTTCCGCCATGTCGATTGATCGCTTCTTCAATTCTACTGAAAAACTCATTTCTGATCTTTTCTTCGATCGCGATGTGATCCGAATATGTTCCCAGAAGCTGTGTATATTCTTTCGCCGTGAACACTCTTTCCCGATAGAAAAGATGACACTTGATGTCTTTGAAACCGTACTTTTTCGGGATCTCGGAAATGCTCTTCGCGTCCTCTTCCGTGAACTGTTTTCTCGAACCGGATTTGATCCCGTAATGCTTGTTGTAGTACTCTTCGTAAAGCGCGTTGATCTCGCTCACGAGTTCAGGCATATCCGGACTGATACACGGTCTGTTCGCGAATCTGGCAAAAGCACCGCCCTCTTTCAGGATCGAGTACACTTTCGGATATCCGATCTCCTCCGGTACCCAGTGAAAAGCTGTCGCAGAAAAGACGAGATCGTACTTGTCTTTTTCAAGTTCAACGTCTTCAAATTTACCTGTAAGCACGCTGAAATTATAGTCCTTAAACTTCTCTTTCAGAAGCTCGGAAAAGTTCTCTCCGTACTCAACAGCCGTGACTTCACAACCGGTATTAAGGATCGGGACCGTCGCCTGACCACTGCCGCTTCCGACCTCGACAACACGGCTGTTTTCATCGATCTTTACATAATCGAAGATCGCCTTATAAAGGTCATCCACATAGCCCGGACGCATCTTCTCATACAGAGATACTTTGGTATCAAAAGTGGCTCCCAGTTCTTTTCGGTTATCCATGTTTCCTCCGATAATTCAGTCTGCATGCCGCAGATCGTTCAAAGTTTCTTCCGTCTCGACCGGGATCCAGTGACCTTCCACACAGATCTTCGGATCGAGCTCACGGATCTTTTCCGCAAGCTTCATGCTGCGTGCTTTATCTTTCGGTCCATTCGGGAATTCACTGCATGCCGAATCCCCGAGGAAAAGCACTTTGTCGTCACAGATATAAACAAGTGTCGCGTCATCGGTATGCGGGGAAACGCTTTCCAGTATCTTCACTGTACACCCGCCGAGATCAAGTGTCATCTCTCCCTCAAAAACCATATCCGAAGGTACGACGATCACTTCCTTGTTTCCCGCATATTCCTCGCGAATACTCTCTGTGATCGAAAGAAATTCCGCGGGTCCGTTTGTCTCGATCTTATTCTTCCACTCTACCAGATACTCATTCGTTCTTTTATTTGAAAGGCACAGCCCGTGAACCGCATGCATCGCGAACGTGTGGTCCCAGTGCCAGTGCGTAAGTACCGTAAGATCCGGAAGCGGAAGTCCTTCTTTTTTCAAAAGCTCGTAGAACTCTTTTACATGAAGATCAGAGTGTCCCGCGTCGATCGCGAGGCTCCAGTTTTCGCCCTTCACGTAACCGATATTCGGACGGTCTCTTCTTTCTTCATGGGTCATGTACCAAATATGTTCAGACAGTTTTTTCAGTTCCATATTTTCTCTCCTGCAGCCAAGGTTCACACGATCGTGTATCCCTCTTCTGCCAATACGTTTAATGCTTTTTCAAAGTTCTCTTCTTTCACGAGAATGTAGTCCGTGTTATATGTCGACACGGCGAAGATCCCGATCTTGTGCTCGGCCAGGATCCCCGAAAGCTTGGACAGGATCCCGATCAGCGAGAAGTCAAGAACTCCCGAGATGCGAAATCCTTTCCAGCCGTCATCGCGTTCGATCGTTTCTTGCGGTGTGTCTTCTGTCTTACAGACCAGCGATATTTCTTCGTCCGTTTTTCCGATGAAAAAGAACTCCGATTGCATATCAATATCCGATACGTTTTTTACTTTGCATACGGTCAGTTTGTAAGGCAGTTTTTTCAATTCCAAGTTGCTCATATTGCACTCCGATCCGATCCATCACGCATGTGAAAGATCCGGGAAATAAAGTTTCTCACTTTCGATAGCTTTCAGATCTTCTCCCATGTAGAAAAGTCTGTAGTCATCCGCGCCATCGTACAGTTCAGAATCGCATATCTTCTTATCTTCATCAAGAGGCGTAAATCCAAGCTGGCAATGTGCAATATCCAGACGCTTAAGAACATCAGTAAGCGCGATCTTTTCCTTGCACAAAACCGACTGCAGAGTCGCGCAATCCTCCTCCATCTCAAGCACGATATAACAATCGATATCTTCAGCATAAAAGACATTGTCGAACCACATCGTATAGAACATCTGAAGCCCGTACTTGTTGATCTGTTCGAAAGAAGAATGCGGCGCGCTTTCACGGACAAGATCCATGTACTGCTGCTTTTTCTCTTCGCCAAAATCACTGATCGGCTTAAATCTCGTATCTGCTTTTTCTCCTTTACAGAACTCGTCTTTCACGAAGTATCTGTACTCATTTATCATCTGAAAACCCATCTTCTGATAGAAGCCCAAAGCATCCAGATTCCCGAACAGATAGATGCCGTCGCATTTGCCTTCATACTCTGCGATGACGCCCTTGATGAGCTTCGCCGCAAAGCCCTGTTTTCGGTAGTTTTCATCCGTCATGACAGTGCCGAACTGGATGTAGTTTTTCACGACACCGTTCTGCATGAACTGCATCCGGTTCGCGGAAACATTGGAGATGATCTTCCCATCTTCCACGATGGAATAGGGGATGTAATCACCTTCGAAATGTCCCTTCGTGACCCAGGGTTCAAAATCGAATCCGAAGGTCTTTTGTGTTAGATCATTTAGCATATGACGGGACGCATCGTCCCGCATGTAATTACTTATTTGTTCCATATTTTTCTCCTGTAAACGGAACCGAAAATGTTCCGTTATCTTTTCTTAAATCTCAATACCACATACTGTTCCGAGAAACCCAGGCTCTTCCAGAAAGCGACCCCTGCCTCGTTCCACGGCAGAACGTCCAGGTCGATCGTGTCTGTTCCCAGATACTCAAGCAACGCCTGAAAAGCGCCTTTCCCATAGTGTTTTCTACGCTGTTCACGGGCGATGTAAAACTGCCTCAGATAGAGCGGGTTTGAAGTACGATCCACCAGCGCATATCCAACTATCGTCTCTCCGTCCTTGAAAAAGTACGCATCGTAGTCGCCCTCTATAAAGCCTTTCATACGCTCCGTAAGTTGTGAAAGATCCATCGGATTACTACTTCTTTCATCCTCGATCAGACACTTGTTCATGCGTGCCAGGACAGAAACATCTTCAATTGTGCATTTCTCGATTTTCATACTTTCTCCGTGATCTTTATCCTGCATTCCTTATCGCTCATTTTCACTGACTTGATCAGCTCGACTTCGACCTCTTTTCCCAGGACATACGTGAACATTTTCTTCGTATATCCGAGTGTGCAGTAACACCATGCTTTCGGAAGTGTATCCTCGACCTGATTTACGAAATCGCAGTAGCACTGCGGATACATCAGATAGTACGATGTTCCGTCATATTCGAGCCAGTAACCCAGCTCCAGCGCGTTTGTTTTCTCAACAAAATCCTCTGGTGACGTCGAGGCGTCGTACGCGTCTTTCACGCTCTGGATCCACTCATATTGCGGTCCGCAGGCACAGTCCATACGGATAGCTTTTACGGTATCGTCATCGAAGTTTTCCTCGAGAAAAGCACACGTCTTCTTTGCCCATGCAAACTTCTCCTTGATATCCGCGGTTGCCTCGAGAGGATTCTCATTAGAAAACTTTTCTCCTGCTTCTTTCTGACTATGCTTTTCCATACTTTCCATCAGACGGATCGCATTCGGTTCATCGTTATTTGCCATTGGTTATTCCCCCTTTAATACTTTCAGTGAATCTGCGAACTCCGTAAAATACTTCTTTATCGGTTCAAACAGATCCTGTTCCATCTCTAGCCTTTTCCCGTAATCTCAAAACCGGTCTTCTTATACAGTTCGATCGCCTTCTTATTCCAGTCCGCAACGTGAAGAATCACGCGCTCTGTATTCATGTGTTCCAGTGCCCACAGAAGGATCTGTCGTCCATATCCCTTTCCCTGAAACTTCCGGTTCACGATCAGATCATCGATCTCATCATTCTTCAGCGCCACACTTCCGATGATCTCGTCATTTTCCAGAAGGAGATACACATTCTCCATCCCCTCTTCAAAGAAAGAATCATCCTGGATAAAGTCGTAGGGCTGAATGTCCAGCGCTTCCCTCATCTCATGATAGCAATCATTGTACATGGTCCTGTACTGTTCCTGATACGCAGAAGAATACGGGACCAACTCAACCGAAGATCTCTCATCAACAGGATGCTTATATTCCATTTCATATGCCAGGACCATAAGACTCACATCCATCCTTCATCAGTTCACGAACCGCAGCAGATACCCGTCCGGATCCTGTACGAGGAACTCTTTCTGTACGACGACCTCATCGTTACTTCTATAGTTACTGACCTGCATTTCACGGAACGGTTTGATCCCCGCATCCAGAACTCTCTTGTAGATAGCGTCCACGTCAGAGACCGTCATCTCAAAGTTGATGCCTCTTCCGAAAGGATACTCAAGTTCTCCGACACTCCAGTGTCCGTTTTCCTGTTCGAGCATCATCTGGTTACCTTCCAGCGAGACAAAGATAAACTTATTCTCCGGCCTTTCGTACTCCATCTTGAAGCCCAGGATATTCAAGTAGAAATCCTTTGTGCGTTCGATATCCGTTACCGTCAGTTCCGGTATTAAAGAATTGAACTTCATGTGCTTCTCCTTATTCGACCGTCCACTCCGTCCAGTCAATATGATTGTACTTCATGACTTCATCCGCATGCTTCATGCCCAGCTTCTCATAGAAAGGAATGGCCTCCTCATTTGCGATCAGATACACCGCGATATCCTTCTTGCCTCCGGCCAGTTCATGCGCCAATTTCATCATCTTCGTTGCGATCCCCTGGCGCTCATAGTCTCTGTCCACACCCAGGTCCGTGATGTAGAGCCAGTAGCAGTAATCCGTCAACGCGAAAAGCACTCCCACGACGAGCCCTTCTTCGTTTCTCGCCACCAAGCTGATCGTCACCGTGTTCACAAGCTTCGGGATCCTTTCATAGAAACGCTCCTTCGGATACTGAGATCCCAGATCCGTCCGCTTCAGAAACTCGATGTATTCTTCTGCCGAGATGCGTTCCTCGCAGATTTTTATCTCTTCGTTTTTCATACTAACCACACTTCATTCGTTTTCCAGATCTATTATCTCAAATAATCTGTCCGTTGAAACAATATTGTACGTCGACCATCCGCTCTCATCACGCTCGTTTTTCTTGTTGAGCCACGCAGACTTTATTCCGGCGTTATACGCTCCGATCACATCAGTCTCATAGATATCTCCGATGAAGACTATGTTCTCCCGGGTCTCCTCAGGGTTTTCCGAAAGCGCCGTTTCTATCGCTAGTTCGAAGAATTCCCTGCTGGGTTTGATCTTGCCGAAATCCGCGCTGGACCAGAGGTGCTTGAAGTAGTTCCCGATCCCGAATCTGTTCAGCACTTCCATAAGTGCTTCCGCGCGAAAACCACTATTCGACAGTACATACATCGGTATATTCAAATGACTGCATTTTTGAAGAAATCGCTCGATCTCCGGATCCAGTTCGAATTCATTACAGCGCATCAGGAAATCCGCTTCTTCCTCCGCACTCATCTCTACTTTATCCCCACCAAACTTCTTCGCAAAAAGAGGCAGCTCCTCTTTTACGAAAGGATACTCTTCCCCGCTTTTATGCTTCTCAAGCAGCACCTGAAAAAGATCCTCGCCGTATTTCTTCATATCCTCAAATGGGCATTTATCCTGATAGTGATTTTTCCAAAACACATAAAGACCACGGTTAAAATCCATGCTCTTCGTGTTCAGAAGCGTCTCAAAATAATCGAATATCAGAATCATTACTATACCACCAACTACTTCTCCAGCCAGTACACAGCGTATTCTGTTTCCGGTATAAATCCGTGTCCGATCGCCATCTTCGATGACATCGGATTCTGCGCGTCCCAATGCACGGTAAATCCTTTATCGTGACTCTGTCTGAGCATCTCAAAAACACAGTGATCGGCAAGTCCTTTTCCCCTATGTTCCTCATCCGTAAAGACATCCAGTTCCACGTGATCTTCGCACGTCAGAAAACTCGATGACGCAGATACGACCTTACCTTCAAACAGTATGACTGCTCCTGTTGCTCTATTAGAAAAGTCCTGATAATCCGCGTATCCTCTTCCGTGATCGAAAGGGTGCTTTTCGAATATCTCTTCCGTAAAAGCACCGATGCTGTACCCCTCCGGAAGCGGCTTCAAATTCTTCTCAGATGCAGCACAAAGCGGCTTCATAAGCTCTCTTCGAAGGATGAACTTGATCGGAAGTTTACGGATGTATTCTTCCCATTCAGAACTCATGCACACGAGTCTCGAGTTATAGATCAGTTCCGGGTTTTCCGAGATGATCTTCTCGTCCGGTTTTCCGCACAAATACGTGAACACCGTCTTATAGATCGCACCACTCGGATACGAAAATACCGACCCGAGTTTTCCTTCTTTGCATGCTGTAAGGATCAGTGGCTCTACCGAAAGAACACCGCTTCCATCCTTATTCCAAACCTCATATATATCCTGTGTTTCCATAACAACTCCTACTGGTTCAGATTCTCCCACTCGGATTTCAGCAATCTGTACTCCAGACGATCCTTCATTTTCCCGTCGTGCCACTCATAATCTTTGTGTTCGGCTTCTTTGATCATTCCGTTCTTCTGCATGACACGCTCCGAGCCTTTGTTTTCCGCAAGGCAGCCCGTCGTCACGCGATATACATCATCCTTCGTGAATGCATATTCAAGTACGCTTCTTAACGCTTCGGAAGTGTATCCGTTTCCCCAGTATTTCGGGTAAGTAAAGTACCCCATGTGAACGATCTTTCCGACCGGCGTTCTGTCCACAACGGTGTATCCGATGCTTCCCACCTGCTCATGCGTATCTTTCAGCTCCATGTGAAGGAAGTAGAACTTGCGGTCTTCCTTTGCCATGTCTGCCAGCACGTCCGCCAACTCTTCTTTCGCCGCATCGAAGGAATCAAGCTTGATATCCTGCATATAATACATCGTCTGCTCGTCCGTCTTCAGACGGTAGTATGCGTCAATATCATCCGCAGAATAATCTCTCAATATCAGTCTGTCTGTTTCCAAATAGATCATATTCACCCTTCCGAAAAGCACTGTTCGGTAAAGCCCTCTGCGCTCTCCTGCCATTTGTTCAGCCAGTACAGTTGATAGTCGATAAACTGTTCATCGATGCAGTCTATCCCATGTACTTCAAGTATCGTGGCCTGAAGCTGAAAATGTCGGATTGTCACCCAGTCCGGAAATGAAATCACTTCTTCACGGCTGAGTGCATGGTATTTCGAATACCCGGAAAGAAACTTCCGATACACTTCTTTGGTAAGCTCGATGTCTTCCGGTTTCAACATGAAATAGTCCGTCACATCACACATCACCATGATATCAAACATGATGGGCGCACGGCAGACCGTATCAAAGTCGATAAGGTAGATCTTTCCATCCGGACTTTGAAGAAGATTTCCTCTATGCAGATCCCCGTGACAGTTCCCGCAAGGAAGATCCTTCACCTTCTCCCATGAACGCTCTGCTATTTCTTCGTAGGCGGCAATCCGCGGATAGTTCTTTTGGCGAAGAAGCTTCAGATAACGTTCGATGAAAAACTCTTTTCCATGCTCGATTGGTTCTACCGGACACTTTTCCATCAGTTCATGAAGTCTTCCCACCAGAGTGCCGACTTCGGCTGCACATTCTTTCAGATCCGGTTCGTCGCCCTCGATGTATTCCATCAGAACAATCAGAACTTTCTCCCCATCGACATCCGCAGAAAAGATCGCGTCCCCGTCTTTCGTCAGTATCGTCTTGGGAACCGGGAATCCACAGCCTTCCAGATATCTCATAATAGAAACCGACTGCGTTGCGGTATCGGAAAAAGCAGAACCAATAACCTTAAGGAGAAATTTTCCCTTCCCATTCACAACATAGGTGTGGGTGCCTCCTTCTCGCAGAAATTCCAGAGAAGGGGACTCGATTCCATATTTATCCGTCAGTATCTCTTGTAGTGTTCTTTCGTCCATGATCGTTATCCCTCTCTACTGAAACTGCCTAAACTAGACCACATCATTATCATATCATGTCGTTCTGACGAAATGGATCATTTAGAACACAAGTATAATGCTTTCTCAAAGCGCATTGGAAATGGGCTGCAGTGTATCAAAATCGATAAAGTCGACTTGCTTGTTATATGTTTCCAGCATAGCTCTGACCTCGGCATTCTTCTTTTCTTCCGGAAGGTTTGCCGCTTTTTTGCAGAGCAATCCCATCATCTTCTTATGCAGAAAACTGATCTTGGAATAATCGATCGCGCCTCGAAGATGAAAGATCTCTGCCTTTTCATAGACTTTATCGGACAATTGTTTTTTCATATTGCCTCTTATGTGTTCGATGTTTTCCTTATCCGTCGGATCCGCAAGTCCGACAGTCGCAATAACGATCTTCTTATTCTCGATGCCGTCTAGTTTTTTCAGCGTCTTCTTCATGCCCTGAACACCGCCGGCATAAAGCGATCCGATGTAGATGATCGTGGAATAAACATTTATATCTGCAACATCTTCATACCGGATGCAATCGCAGCCGATCCTTTTAGATAATTCCTTCGCATATTTCTCAGCAGATCCATATTGTGATCCGTAGATGATCATCTTTTCCGTATTCATTTTCTGACTCAAACTCCTCTCAGATTCCCTTCGATTCTCGTAATGGTTTTTATCGTCGTCTCGATGTCTTTTTTCGGGATTCCATCAAACATTTTTACCATGATCATTTTGGTCATATCTTCAGATTGATTGCAGAAATCCAGACAGTGTTTCGTCAGGACGATACGCTGTTTTCTCTTATCGGATTCATCTGTCTGAAACTCGACGAATTTCTTCTTTTCAAGCTTGATCAGGATCTGCTTCAGGTTCTGATGAGAGCTTCCGAAAATGTCTGAAAGCTCCTTCAACGTTGGCGGTTCTTTACACATATTGATACATACGATCGCGAAGAACTGCTTCCAGCTGATCTCCTTCATTGCGCTGTCCGCAACTGCCTGAAATCTGTTTTGAAAAGCACTGAGAAGCCCCAGCAGATAGTACTCTTTCGGGATCTCCGTTACATCAACTTTACCACCCTTGGTTACTTCATCAATAGTCATACGCCCTCCAAAATAAAAAGGTAATATATTACTCTTTAAAAAGTAACATGTTACCTTTCTGATGTCAATAGACTCCGCTTATGATCAGTAATTACTTTCACATCCGCAAAAGATTTCAGATACGGAAAATAAAACTGCTTTTCCCGACAGTAGTATTCTGTCCTGCATTCTTTCCGCATACAGTATCCCGGTCCTTTCAGACGCCTGAAAACATACCAGTTTTTCTTTTCCCAGTTGATCGCACCAAAACGGAACGATCATGCAATGCGAGCTTCCGGTGACAGGGTCTTCCGAGATACTCAATTCCGGTACGAAAACACGGCTGATACAATCATATTCCGGAACATCGGACTTCGCTGTTACAGCTATAGCTAATCCATCGAGTTCTTTCAGTTTATTCTGATCGGGGCAAAGCGTTCTGACCTGTTCCGCATTCTCCAAAACCAATAGCAGATCCCGATCCAGATATGCTTCTACAGGCCTTACACCGAGCGCGGATTCCATCTTTTCCGTTACATCGATTTTCTTACAAGAGTAAGCCGGAAAATCCAGTTTAAACAGGTCATTTTGTTTTTCTACCAGGAGCTCACCGACTTGCGTTTTAAATGTGATCCTCGTTGCATCCTTCTCGTAGAAGTTGTAGAGAACATATGCCGTCCCGAGCGTAGCATGCCCGCAGAAATTGATCTCTGCTGCCGGTGTAAACCAGCGAAGATGATACACTTCGCCTTCTTTCACTGCAAAAGCTGTTTCGGAGAAATTATTCTCCTTAGCAATGCTCTGCATCAATTCATCAGGTATCCAGTTATCAAGGATGCAGACCGCGGCCTGATTCCCTCCAAATAGCTTATCCGTAAAAGCATCTACAATGTACTGTTTCATGCTTTCTCCTCCTCGTACTGATATCCGTCCGGCTACAGAAATCCTCTCCGCTTAGCTTCTTCGATCAGCTTGGGCTGGATCAGTGGATATGTCCAATTCGTCGGAAGCTCATCCGACAAAACGACTTTTTCCATCTCGCTATGCAGTTCGTTTTCGAACTTTTCTATTCTTGCGAAGTACAGTTTCCCGTACATCTCTTCGCCGGTATCGTTGACCCGGTTTCTCCCGGTCACTGAATACACACATACCGGTTCGATCGTAAAGTCGATCGCGCCTGTCTCTTCGTGCAGCTCTCTTTTCGCTGTCTCGTCGACGGATTCTCCTTCTTCCCTGTGGCCTCCGGGCACTTCAAAAGTATCTCTTTCCTTATGCTTGCAGAACACCCATTTATCGCCACTCTTCGAGATGATGACGGCAAACCGGATCAGCGCATCATCGATCTCATCATAAAACTTAACGTCCATGTGTTTTTATCGGATCCTTTCGTCTTGATCAGTCCGCATAACTGCATCCGGATCTTTCCGGTCCTGTATTCCCGGATACATAACGGGCATTAAACTCCATGTTGATCTCACGGATCTCTTTCTTACCGTCGATGTAGTCCTGATACATCTCGGCAAGTCCGGCCATGCAGCCGTCACACGCACCATCAAGGTTTCCCAGCGACTCTGCAACGATCTTTGCACGCTCTTCTCTTGTTGTATCTTTGATCAAAATGCTCATTTTCATTTCTCCTTTATGAATCTACTATAGCACCAATTCCATCAGCCAGCAGTCCTCATACGACAAAGTCTCTGATCAGTATTTCATCACGTTTGATTCTCATTTTCTTTCTCCGCAAAGTCCGATCTGTCGGATCAATTCCAGATCAGTTGCTTTCATTCCGGCTTTATACAGTTTCAAGTACTCTTCCGATAATGTGGAGTGAAATATCAGAAGATCGTCCGTATTGATCGTGACCCTCACTCCGTTTTCGAAAAGAGCATGGATCGGGTGTGTCTTATAGTCTGCGCACACCTTCAGCATTACGTTACTTGTCGGGCAGACGTTGAGCTGGATATTGTTATCCGCCAGATACCGCATGACCTTTTCCGACTTTGCGGCCAGAACGCCGTGCTGGATCTGATCGAGCCCAAGTTCTTCCGCATATCTCCATACATCATCGGCCTCACCGAATTCCCCGATATGCGCCTTCAAAATCAGTCCGTTATCTTTTGCTTTCATACTGATACGCTTCAGTTCATCCATCGTGTACGTACCCAAGTAGTTCGTGATATCCACACCGGAAAACCACTTGCCCGCCAGTATCTCCTCCAGGTCATTGACTTCTTCCCGGAAGTAACCGAGCGCCAGATCCGGATAAAGGGCCGTATTCGGAGCATATTTCTTGCACATGCCATCGATCGTATTCGTGAAAGCATCCATTCCTCCGAGAAGTTGGATCTCGTCCACACAGAAGCTCAGTGCCAGCACAGTGACGTTATCAGCTGCTGCCTGAACAAAAGAAGCCTCGACCTGCTTGAGGTATCCTTCCGCCCCTTTGGGCAGATGACATTTCACGTTCTCCTTGAGCCACTGGTTCATTTCGGACAGATTTTCGAAAGGAACTGAGCGCGGAGTGATCTTTACACCGGCATATTTCTCGAAAAAAGAGATATGCCCGCCCCTTCCCGCATGGCTGTGAAGATCGCTCTTAGGAATGCCTTGAAGAGCCTGCAATGACTCACTTTTTAACGCTGTTACAAAACTGTTTTCATCCATATTTTCCGTTGCACTCCAACCCTTATTCCCCTCTATCCCTGTTTCCTATACTCGGCGAAGAAGAACAGCGGGATATCTTCGTTCTTCCCTTCAAAGATTCCATGTTCCGGAAGCTCTTTTATGATCTTAAACCCGGCCTTCGTAGAACTCCAGAACGGTATCATCCGTCATCCACTTAAGAAGTATCGGCAGATCGCTTTCGACAAAGTCTCTGATCAGAATATCATCACAAACGATCCTCATGATTTCCTCCGTTTTCATCAGCATATTGATATCCGTCCGGGATCCGGATATATGCGCGGATATGCTCGTCGATCGGGCGTTCGATGATCCCTGACCGGTTGTCGATATTCCCTTCTGCTGCGAGGATCGAATCCTCTCTTTTTTCAATGACGATCCCGATATGATCATGCTCCCGGTTTTCAAATACACGATCGTAAAGGACGATGTCACCGGCTTCCGGAACGAAGTCTTCTCCGCTTTTATGATACTCGATCCGCGGATCTCCGATGGCGAACTCTTCCCACGCGATACAGCCTGCCAGATGACAGGATCTGCTTTCTTTCGGACGGATCGGGATCGCAAAACCTGCTTCCTTTAAGCAATAGTACACGAACGCGGCACACCACAGCTTATCGGCTTCCTCCAGCGTCCAGCCGGGAAATGGCCGGATGATCGGTTCCAGGTTAGACTCTTCTCCTTCAGAAAACCCATGGAAAGGAACTTGCGCCATAGCCCTTGCAACAATTGCCAGTTCTTTTCTCGTGGCTCTTTTCCTGTCCAGAACGAAGTGGAATACTTTCACATTCCCGTCCATTTCCGAAGACTCTACGGAAAAGCCGCATTTTTCCGTATAGAACTTCACGTTCTCAGTTTTATCTACCGGTGTTACCAGCGTAAATCTGCTCCAGTTACTATAATGTGATTTCGCAAATTCCATGGCGGCCGTCCCGATTCCTTTTCCCTGGTACTCCGGAATCACACACAGGCATCCGACATAGTAGATCCCGGGATCCGTTTCTTTGCAGGAAACACAGCCGACCGGGTTCCCATCACAGAGGATCAGATACTTAGAATATTCTATGATTGACTGCTCCATCTCTTCCTTCGTTTTTCCATATGCAGGGCATTGTCCATATCGGATGAAATCACTGTAAAACGAAGCATTGTAGATATCGATCAGCGTCTCTGCATCGGCAATATCCGCTTTTCTATATTCGATCTGCATAAGCGATATTCCTCCAGCGTTATTGCCCGCGTTCGATCTTCTCCAGAGTATCTCGAAGAATCTCTTTACGCAGTTCCGTCAGCCACTCCGAAAACTCCACTGTATTAAACGCATATGTCTTATTCAGTTCGTATTCATTCTCGGACCATGTATATAGCGGCGATTCGTTATGTTGGATCAGCGCCTCCAGTTTATCGAGCGCTTTATAGATTTTCGCTTCTTTCGTTTCCTGCGCATCCATTTCCTGATACAGTGCTTTTAGATCGGAAGAAAGCTCCGCCGGGAGTGAAGCGATCCACTGATCCAGCAGACTGTCCTCCACCTGACGATCCGAATCCGTCTTCATAAACGTCGGAATATCTCCCGTGAAGCACTCGCCCAGATCATGAATCAGACACATGGAAACGACCTTGTCGATATCCACATCCGGAAACTCCCGTTTCAGGAAAAGCGCCATCAGCGATACTCTCCAGCTGTGTTCCGCGACGCTCTCCGGCTTTCCTTTCGACGTGGTACAGTGACGCGGTGTATCCTTCAGCTTTTCAGCTACATGTAATATCTCCAAATATGTTCTTGCATCCATTTTTCTATTTTCCTTTACTCGTATTACACTCTCAGATCCTTCATCAAGATCAATTCCATCGGCTGCTCATAACCCGGAAAATCCACGGTAAATCCACCGCAGTCTTTATATCCGATCTTGCGATAGAAATGCTGAGCCTCCTCATCCTCCTGAGTAGACGTCATGACCATCTCATAACCCTGGTTTCTCATATCATCTTCCCAGTGATTCATCAGTGCTTTTCCATAACCATTCTTCTGCTTGGACCAGTCCACAAATAACATGGTGCAGAACGGCGTATTATCCCAGAACAGGTTATATCTGAGAAGCCCGACCGCTTCACCATTCTCGAAAAGCACATATCCCTGCTTGTCCCGGACTTTCTTATCAAATTCACTCTCCGGAAGATGCTTATCTAACCTGAACCAGAAGTTCTTATCTTTATCTTCAACGTAACGAATCTCGATCATATTACACGTATCCCCTACTGATGAAATTTTACATCAAACAGTTTAATTGATTCATCATTACTGCCGATTCTTTCAACATATAATGAATCAACGATCATTTCGAATGTATCATCTAATTTGATTTCCTCATCTAACGGCAGATTCGCTAAACTAATGTGAGGAACATAATTATGTTTATCTCTATGTTCTAAGTGTTCCGGAATGATGTTTGCGTAAATATCATCACTCATACTTTTGATGATATCTTTATTCTCTATAACATCCAAAAACCTGTAATTTGATTCTCCTACAGGAATAGAAACACCATGACATGTGATCTTAAACGGCTTGTATTTTTCCACTACTTTACATAGTTTTTCATAGAGTTCTTCATCGGATATTTCAGAATCAAAAGGAAATGCCACTGCGATATGCGGATCGATTTTATCTGCTATATCGTAGTACTTTTTCTGTATCTCTTTTATCTTATCGATATTGGGGAAATTCACCATTATCAATATGTCTCTTTTATTCGTGTTATCGAATGTCATAAGTGTCTTACTTCCAGTATTCCAGCAGCTTCTCATCAATTACAGCGATTACTTCTTTGTCTTTAACATCACGGTAAAAGGCGAGTTTCTCGATCTCTTCCTTATCTTTTCTATGCTCTTCGATCATTTGCAGATATTCTTCCGGCAAGGTGATACCATAGAGTCCGCCAAACTCTTCATGCCATTCCGGATTGAAATATCCGGGAGCCATTTTGTAATGCATCAGTCCTAAAAACTCGAAGTCTACATTATCAAGCCCCAGCTCTTCTTTGCATTCTCTCGTGATGCATTCCCTAAGACTTTCATTTTCTTCTCTGCAGCCACCGAAGATCTCCCAGTCTTTTCTCCAGTTATTCCATCCCAGAAGATAATCATCACCTATTTTCACAACAACCAGGCAATGATTAATGGGCTCATACTTTTTTTCTGCCTCCGCTTCATTGACATTAATAATTTCAAGAAGTTCATTTCCTTTGGCATCAACAACTAACATATTCATTTCCTCCACTCATTTTCTGCATAGACAATGCAGGATCGTTCATAACATTAATTCTCCTGCTGTTTCTTTTCTATTTCTCTATCGCATCCGGATTCCCATACGGACATGCTGCGAAGCAAAGAGCACAATCTCCCCATCGTCCAAGTTTCGCGTAGGACGCACTACGGATCTTGATACATCTTGTAATATCTATAATATCATCCCTGGTCATTCCCTTTTTCCAACTAACGTTCAACAAGGCGTGGCCGGGACACACTTTAATGCATTTATCACAGTTATCAGGGCACCGGCTTGTTTCAAACGGTTGCGGATAGTCAAACTCATGATCAATAAGAATCGCAGACAATCGTACCCGTGGACCGTATTTTTCCGTTACGATAACATCATTCTTCCCGAACCATCCGATACCGGCTTCAGCTGCAGCATCTTTAAAGGAAAACTCAGCTCGAAACTTGCCGTCATCTTTTTGAGCCATCTGCGGTATATAATACTTAATCCCTTCAGTTTTCAAGAGACTTTCAATCTCCTCCACCTTCCCCTCAACAATCTGCCTTGCTCCGATTATGCCTTCATGAAAGACACTTTCGCGATAATTAGACAGGGAAAGTTGCTGAGTATAAGGCGTAGCAATGATCAGGGCCGATTGGTATTGTTCAAAAAATTGCCCCTCTTTGATTTTTGCAAATCCAATTATCATTTCTGTGTCTTTGAAGATCAGTTCTATTTTCTTCTGCAAGACATTCCTTTTCTCAGACATTTTTCCGTATGGTGCTCCTGAATATCATTAATATCGACTAAGATTATTCCTTGATACATACATTGTACTTCGGAAACATATTTAGGTGGGGATTTTTATACTGCTGTGCTCAAAACAATGATTATGAGATAACAAAAATCCCGAAGGCCTTTTCAGACTTTCGGGATTCTCTTACTGTGTAGTCAGGACAATTAGGATATTATTCGGAAACGAAAGAATTGAACGAATACGCACCAATTATCGTCAATTATCTTTCGATATAACTCACTATCGACTCATCTCCAAAAACAGGAATTTGTCACTCTTCTCTATACCGATACCCATCCGGAATTCGAATATACGCACGAATATGTTCGTCGATAGATCGTTCGATAATTCCGGATATATTGTTCACATTTCC
>JAFZBN010000014.1 GCA_017561715.1 Clostridiales bacterium
CTTGGCAGAGTTTATCAAAAGACTGGGATATTTGAAGGCCGAGCACAGAATGTACTTTAGAGGCTTGAAAAATCTACAATTCGATTTATTACCTGCCATTAATAGACCTATTGACTTGAGTTCTGAGAACACATGGTTGTCGAAGGAAGCAAGATTAGTTGAATTTGCAGAACAGAGCATACCTGAACTATTCGTAAAAGCAACGCCTACGATACTGTTATCTAATATGCAGCATTATGGTATCCCTACAAGAATGATGGATATAACAGAAAATGCTTTAGTTGCTTTGTATTTTGCGTGTGAAGATGATTCGGTAGATGGAAAGGTTGTTGTTTTCGAAGGAACTCCAGCTTCTGCATATAACCCGTATGCGAACATCATTGCTGATACATACAGATTAACCAATAATTCGGATATCGATGTAGATCGATATCGATTTCTGATTTATCATCAAGACTATGCTTCGGAGCTATTATATCCTGGGTGGGAGAATGATAAAAATGACAAGTTGATTGAGCGATTAGGCAGACCAATCATAGTGGATGTTGGCAACATCAACGCAAGGCAAAGAAATCAAACAGGGAAGTTTATTCTTTTTCCCAATAAAATCATTGAAAATACTGTCACAAAAGAAATTGTAAATATAGATATTAATGATGAAATGGTATATGCTGTTATAAGAATCCCCAAAGAGAGCAAGAAGAAAATCCGGGATCAATTTGAATTATTGGGGATGACGGACAGTTTTATTTTCCCGGATGATATAGCGAAAGTCTTTAACGGTATAAAGGACAAGTTGGCTAGAGAATGAACTTTGACAATTGAATAGACTTCTTGTAACACAAATAGGTGTACAAGGATTCTCTATTCAAGTAATCCATCCAGGACGCCTTGACGCGTAGGTGGGACAGGGAAAAAGAATGTTCCCAAAATGATCCCAAGAAGTTCGAAAACGGCGCAGAATGAAAAGAATGGATGGATTAAGCTACCATATGTTGTGTATGTTTTTTATGGGAGAGCCCATATATAGATACCTGCATAGAACTCGAATAATCGCAAAATGCCGAAAGCCACTGAAAACAGTGGCTTTAAATTTTCTTCGCCAACAATTTACGATTTTCTGAAAAATAGGTTGACATATGTCAACCATGGTCCTATAATGACAGTAGGTTGACTTAAGTAAACGTGGAGGAAATCATGGTCAAACTTGCTGATGCGGAATGGAATATTATGAATCTTCTTTGGGATAAGGGTCCCCTTACCACCATGGAGATCATCCGTGAGATGGAAGATTCCATCGGCTGGAGCAAGTCCACTACAATGACACTTCTGCGAAGAATGAGCAGTAAAGGCAGCATAAATTTTCAGATCGACAACAAAACAAAGAAGTATTACCCGAGTCTCAATCGTAGTGAGGCAGAGGTAGAAGAGGCCAGATTTTTCCTAAATAAGCACTATAACGGAAAGATCGGCTCCATGGTGAGTAATCTGATAAGCCAGGAGGCTCTCTCTAAAGAGGAGATAGATGAGCTTTACAACATTCTTCGCGAGGGCAAGTAGTATGAGATTTTTCGTAACCCTGAATATACTGATTTTAGTTCTCATTGTTTTAAGAAAGCTGATGAAGGGAAAAGTGTCCTGCAAAGTGCAGTATTTTTCCTGGCTCATCCTTCCGGTTTTCATGCTGGTGGCAAGTTTCATTTCTATCCCGGTAGCTATCGAAAAGCAGCGTGACGTTGTTGAAGATAAAACTGCAGCAGCCGTTTACAACAACGAAGCCGCAGATCTCAGTATGGCGGCCGCATATCCGTTGGAAAGAGAATATCCGCATGCAGAAGCGCTCGCGAAGAATTACGAGGTTTCGGCAGCAGATGCTTCGCAGGTAAAAGCAGCGGCCTCCAGTTCTTTTACGATCAATTATAAAACGGTGGCCGTAGTGATCTGGATCAGCGGTTCAGTTCTTTTCGGGGCAATTATGCTTCTTAACAACATTTCCTTTTCCCGCAGGATCCGAAAAGCACGCGAGTGGTTTTCGAATTCCCAATACGGAGACCTGAGAGTATATAAGCTTAAAGGATTGGATTCGCCGTTTCTTCTTTGGAACAAGATCTACATTCCCGAAGATCTGGATTCAAATCCCGAACACTACTCGTTAGCCCTTTATCACGAATATTGTCACTATAAGCTGGGAGACTGCTTCTGGAATGTGATTAAAAACCTGTTTGTGGTCTCACTGTGGTTCGATCCACTCGTATGGATCGCATATTTCCTGATCCGTCATGACAATGAACTCGCTGTCGATGAGATGGTGATCAAGGGCAACGGTGAGGAAAAGCGTGTGAAATACGGCGAGATGCTGCTGACTTACGTTTCCAGTATCTCCGGACATGAGCGGATCTCATCGGTGGCTACCTCGATGAGCGGAAAGAGTAAAAGCTTTATGAAGAAGCGTATCCTCAATATCGCAAAAACGTCTACCGCGACAAAATATGCAGCCGTGATCGTTAGTACGGTCCTAGTCACAGCATCTGTCTGCCTTCTTATCCGGCCACACGTCGTCTATAAAGAGGTAGAAGTCCCGGCTACCGAAGAAAAGGCTTCTTCCAAAGAAACCGAAAAAGAGATCACCACGGCAGAAACGACTCCGTCGGAACCGTTGGAAGAAAGTATTACTTTTAAGCCCCAGTCTTACGAGGAGGAAAAGGCGATAAAAGACGGTGTCGTGAATATTCACTTTGCGGATCCCATTACCGGTATAGACTATTATACGGATAATCTCATCGGTACAGAAGAAATTAAAATTCCGGAAGAATATAATCAGCCGAACAAAGTCTTTTTGAACTGTATGGTCATCAATGTTACCGAGGACTATATGTATATCTGGCTTGATGGCGTGGACTATGAAAAAGATGAGAACATTCGCTGTATCTGCCGATATGAAATAGTCGACGGAAAACAAGGCGACCTTACCGGTTCGGTTGATATTGGTACTTCATGTTGCAACGTTATGGATGTGTATGAGGCCGATGGGAAAACGTATGCGATCATAGAGATGATGACACAAGCTGGAATGGATCCGGGCTATGCTTTCCATATAAATGAACTGGATTTTGAAAAGGAAACTGTTATTGAAAATCGAGAGGTATTCGTTGATACAGTTCCGGGCAGGTTTATCCAAATAAGGTACGCAAGATATAGCGATGGTACGATATATGTCTGGGGCGAAGCAACATACCACGGAGAACTTGAATCCGTTTACTATGAGGTCACCGAAGATGGGTATACACAAGTAGAGCCCGATTCACGGACGGAGTCGAAATTTTGGAGAATATTGTCTCCGGTATTTAAACTCTGATTTTCAAAAAACAAAATAAAACCGATTTCTTATCTTTTAAGGAGGATCGTATGATTAGGAGACTGATTTCAGCGGGCCTTAGTATCTCTATGCTTTTCGGAGCTATGGCCTTTGCAGGATGTAAGAAAAAGACACAGGCGGGGGTGAAGAAGATAGCCGAAGATGCTTCTTGGTTTGATTCGACGACAAGTGAACTCGGCGATGTTTATTCGGATAAGAAGATGATGAATTGTGATACCAATATCATCGGAATTTATCACGATGGTCTTTTGGTAAGAGCTTCCGGAACATATGAACTGCCGGCAGACTTTGATTGGGAAAAAGGCAGCACGGCGGATTATCAGTTTGATGACCTCCGGTATTTTGATGCGGATGGAAAACTGATCAGATCTATTGATCTTCTGACTGTCGTTCCTGCAAACAGCAATTATATTGTCGCAGGAATCACTATTGGTGACGAGTGTGTTTATCTGTACAGGAGTTATTGTGATACCTTTCATAATGCAGAGTTCACGTATGATCTGGCACCTGTCGATATAGAGAAGGGAATCATCGGCAATTTTGAAAAAATGCCTTATACCTCTATGGATGTTCCGTCCGGCTGCTTCAATAGCTGGAGCATAGGCAACTATCTGGTCTTTTGCCATCATGAGAATGAAAAAGGGCACAGCCTGGTCATCTATAAAGACGGTCAGTATAAGATCGCCAATCTGGATGCTGCTTTTCCTTCTGCTGATATATGGATGCTCACCGGATGCATGATGCTCTCGGAAAAAGAAGTTGTTTTGATCTGCCCCTATAGTGACATAACTTTTGTCTCTTTAAATCTGGAGACCGGCAAGTTCCAAAACAAAGATGAAGAGTATTCCTGGTTGAATAAGCTTGCTTACAGGGAAAGCATATCGTCCTTTGACGGAGAATCGTATATTACGGATCAGGGCGGCATAAAGAGGATCAACTTCGAAACCAAACAATTAGAAGAGGTCGTCTCTTTTGATAACTGCAATCTCAACAGAGCAGTAATCGATGAATTATCTCTCTTCTCGGCAAAGGGCGATAAGTATGTTTTTGCAGGCAGAAGCACTTATTCGGATTCGCACAGTAAATTTTCCTTCGGAAATGGTGTCAGTGTCCCTACGCTCGTCACGCTTGAGAAAGCCGGAACAAATCCGAATGTCGGAAAAGTGATCCTCACGGCGGCCGGCATCGGAAATGCTGAAGTATCTTATTCGATCTGTGAAGCAATCAGGATCTTTAACGAGACGAATGAAGAGTATTTCATTCAGTTGTCGTATAACTATGATCTAATTGGAAAAGTAGATTACAGCAATGCGCAGACCGAGGATGAACAGGATGACATCTATTATAAGACCGCTGCCGATCTAAATGATCTTCTGGCGATCAACATGCTCTCCGGAGATGGTCCGGACATCATTCTGAACGCGGGCAGTATCCGTCAGATCCAGACAGAAAAACACCTTGTTGATCTGAGCAGTTACGTTTCGGGCAAAAACGGGATCTATACCGAAGACTATTTTTCCAATGTGATCGATGCGGCAACGGTCGACGGCAAGCTTCTCTATATGCCGGTCAGTTTCGGGGTCTCGGGCCTGTCGGTAAACAAGGATGCCATCCGTGACGGCCAGATCGGTTTTACCTATGACGAGTATGCCCAATACGTAAAAGAAAAGAAAAACGGCAGTGATCCGATGGTGGATACACAGCTGGGAGTTCTCTGCACTTTGTATTCGTGCATGAGCGAACCCTGTATTTCGGGAAACACGGTGAACTTTGATAACGAGCCCTTCAGAAAAATGTGTGAATATGTCAAGAACAATGTTCCCGACAAATACAATTTTAACATGGATATGGACGGAAATGCGACGTATGCCGGTTTCGATGATTTCCTGGATAGAAATACATTTTATTCTGCAATGAGAACACTTGTGGGATACCCGTCATCAGATGGAAGCGGCCCGTATATTGAAGTAAACACTTCTATCGGCATCTCGGCCTTTGCCCCTTCTACGGTTGCGGATGGAGCCTGGGAGTTCATCAAGACCTGCCTGAGCGAGGAGGTTCAGAAAGTGATCGTTGAGGACCATACCAGTCCGATGAACAAGAGTGTATTTGATGCCTCGGCAAAAGCGACACTGGAGCTTTACAATAATTCTGAAGCATCTCTCGACATCGAATTGGATGAGAGTGTTATCGAGTCATTTAAAGAAATTCTTCAGTCGGCATCGGTGATCGGAATTGAAGATCCGGCGGTCTTAAGTGTCATTAGAGAAGAAATGCCGGCATATTTCCTGGATCAGAAGACTCTGGATGCAGTATTGGGTATAATAAACAACAGAGTAACGACGATCATAAATGAAAGAGCGGGAGCGTGATTAAAAAGCTTCCCGGATAGAAGTGATGGAGAAAAGGACAGGACTGGTTTTAGAAGGCGGCGCGATGCGCGGCATGTTTACCTGCGGAGTCATTGACGTTTTCATGGAAAATGACATCCGCTTTCCGGCAACGGCAGGTATCTCCGCCGGCGCAGCTTTCGGCTGTAATTACAAATCCCGCCAGATCGGAAGAGCGATCCGTTATAACAAAAAGTACTGCAGGGACAAAAGGTTCTGCAGCATCCGTTCCTGGATCAAGACAGGCGATCTTTACGGGGCGGATTTCTGCTATCGAGAGCTTCCGGATGAGCTGGATCCCTTCGACAAAGAGACATTTGCATCCGACCCGATGGAATTCTATATCGGCGCGACGGACGTAGAAACCGGCAAATGTGTTTTCCACAAATGTTCAGACGGAAAAGAGAAGGATCTTCTCTGGATGAGAGCCTCCGCGTCCATGCCGATCGTATCCAGACCCGTTCATATTGATGATCGTCAATATCTTGACGGAGGTGTCTCAAATTCCATCCCGCTCGAGTTTATGGAGAGCATAGGATATGAGAAGAATGTCGTTGTCCTGACGCAGCCGAAAGGCTTTGTAAAGAAGAAAGCAAACGGTCTTCTGGTATTCGCGCTTCGTAAATATCCGGCGATCGCCAAAGGCATGGCCACCCGTCACGAGATCTATAACCGTCAGGTCAAGGATATCGAAGAGAAGGAGAAGAAGGGCGATGTTTTCGTGATCCGTCCGCCGGAACCGCTCGGTCTCGGGAAGTCGGAAAAGAACCCGGAAAAGCTGGAAAAAGCCTATCAGACGGGTCGAAAAGAAGCCGAAAGACTCCTTCCTCAGATCAAAGAATTCCTGGACGCCTGAACGGTGATTTTCGAGAGGGCGGAAAGGCCGAAAGTACAGATTTTCTGATTATTTCTAATATGTCACTTGAGATCTCCGATCGATGTGTATAATCCGACTTAAGAACAAGAAATGTGGGGTTGTTTTATGTTACGTTCACAGAAAGTCGGATGTGTTCTTCTGGCATGTATCGTGCTGCTCGAGATCATAGTGGGCACGGCCTGCCGAAAGACTGACAAAAAAGATAATACGGCAGATTCGACAGAGGTCTCTGAAACGGAAGAAGATCCGAGCAGTATCGGCTCGGAAGAAACTCCGAGCCAAACCGAAGCGAAACCGATGGATCCGACCGAAAAAGAAGCAAAAGAACTTGCTTCGGAACTCGGTGTTTCCGAAAAAGAGCTTCACGGAAGATATGACCTTTTCATCAAGTACGCGGACTGCGTCGTCAACAACCCGAAGATGGGCGATTGGCGCGGCTATGCCCTGCACTATTTTCCGATCATTGCCGATCATCTTACCGAAGAATATGAAGAATCCTTCCTGGAAAAGGTAAAGGATCTTCGTATGATCTCGATGCCGATCGAAGATGCGGGCGGTGATTTCAACGCGCCGGGCGATACTATCCGTATCACCGGTGACGGAAGCGTCTACAAGACCGAAACTACATATACGACGATCTATCACGAGATGACACACTTCCTGGATGCGTTTGTCGAAGGAGAAGAATCGCCGGATATGTTCTATACAGGTGAAAGATTTGCTTATCCGGATGACTATACAGAAGAAGAAAACTTAAATAACCAGTCTTATAACTACAAGGTGATCTATGCGAGCTTTATCACCGAGGGCGGTGCCGAGCTCTATATGAGCAAGTATTTTGGGAGAAGCCCGAGAGCCTATTTCAGTGAGAGCTGTTTCCTTACCGGAATCGAGTGGATCTACGGAAGCGAAGCACTGGATACACTGTTCTTCTCCAAGGATTCGACCAAGCGTTTTATCGACATGCTCAAGGACGCCGGATACTCCGATGAGGAGATCTGCAAAGTGTTTGATTCCTTCAATTACGACACATATGCGAGGATCGATCAGCCGGAGGATTTCATCTGTTTTGAGGATGTGCTTGTTGATCTTTATGAACATGTAAAAGGAAAGAATTGGAAGGAGGATAAGGTATTCTGCCAAATACTGCAGCAGATCCACTTAGGTTACAATCATATGTATGAGCCGGCGGTGAAAAATCCGGAGATCAACGACGTTCTTGTGGAGTATTCGCAGAGATCCCAGTGGACAAACGCGATCATGGATCAGATCTCCGACATTCCGGAAGATGCCTTTTACGATCAGCTTTGTGTCATGATCCGAAACGACAAGCCCTATCTTGCATCCAGAGTGTCGGTCTGCGACATAACGGTGAGATTGGACGCGGTCGAGGTCGAGTACGATTTTGATTCTGACAAGATGCTTTCATATGACATCATTATCTATAACCATCCGACCGAAATTCCGAAAACTCTTCCTCAGGGCGCGGAACTGGACGAGCGTCTCAGTTCTTTTGCACATGACAATTCAAAAGCACATCAGCAGACTCCGTATTCCGGTTCTTCCGAGATGAAAGATCTTTACGAGCGTGCCTGCGAGATCGGAAATAAATACGGCGTTTACATCCATGTCGGAGAGGATCTCCCCGAATACCTCGGAAGAGGCGATGTGAGCAGTGCCGAGCATTTAAAGTCCGCGCTCGACCAGGTCGAGAAAGTCCTCGGACAATTCCCGGAAGGATATTTCGATCAGCTGAATTACGGCTACTACACCGGCTTTGATATCGTTCTTTGCGACTGGCCGCTTTGGGAGGAAATGAGCGTCCTTCGAACAGGTGAAGATTATTTCTTCCATGTCGCGCTGGAATGCAGAAATGATAAAAACGTCGCGCTTGTCGGAGAGCGTCTTCTCGATGCCATCTTCTCGGCAACAGACCTGAAACTGAAGAACTACTACGAGAATTTCGAGACCCCCGATTTTTCGGAAGGAAAATGGGATGAACTGAATCCCGTCGAATTCTTTTATAGCGGGTACGTGGACGAGGATAAGTCAAAAGAACAATTCGCGAAGAACAAGGAGTATGTTGCTACGGAGAAATCGATCATTTGGGCTCCGAAGGACAGATCCCAGCTGATGACATCGATAATGCAATCCAAGGATCTTTCCGAGACCTGCCTTAAGAAGGCGGAGTATTACAGCAGCGTGATCCGAGAGGTATTCGACGATTCGAACTGGCCGGAGAAAACGTTCTGGGAAGAAGAGATCGCGGCACAAAGCGAAAATAGCGGAGAAAAGGCAGCGTAAAGGCTGCCTTTCTTTTCGAAATATACACGCGGTTTATTTCCCGAACCGTTCGTACGCGATACAATATCTATGTAAGAAAAAACCGGAGATATTTCCGGAGGACGAGGTAAGGCTCATGGCGCAGACATCCGTTTCAACGACATTTGATTACAGCATCCCGCTCGAAAAGCAGCTTCCGATGATCCGAAAAGCGGGATTTTCACATGTATCGTTCGGGACGAATTATACGCATAGCGGCCTTCTGGAAGAAGAAAACTGGAAAAGACTTCGTGATCTCATAAATGAGAACGGTCTTTCGGTCGACACGATCCACGGTTATGATCTCGACAGGGAAGACTCGATCGAGTTAAATGCGAAACTCGCCCGCGCGGCTAAGTTTTTCGGCGCGCCGGTCGTCGTGATCCACTGCACGGTATTCTGGTTCGAAGATGATGAATACGAGGAGGAGTTCCGTATCGTGTCGGGGCGTATCAAGGAAATGGAGAAGATCGCGAAGGAGACGGGGATCCGTTTCGCGTTTGAAAACATGGTTCCCGGAAAACCGACGGATCTTTGTGTGGAGATGGTCAAAATGGCCGACCCGCAATATATCGGATTCTGCTACGATTCTTCGCACGACCAGATCGACGGACCGAGGCCGATGGATCTTCTTTCCGATCTGAAGGACCGTGTGATTGCCGTCCACCTGTCTGACCGCATCCGTGAGTTTGTCGATCACGTGATCCCGGGCGAAGGCTTCGTCTGTTTTGATGAGATCCTTTCACTCCTGAGGTCTTCTTCGTTCAGAGGCCCGATCCTCATGGAAGTCGGTGTCGAAAACTCCCGATATAAGAACGCAGAAGAGCTTTTGGCCAAAGCACAGGAGGCAGCCGGACAATTCTGGAACGAAGTAAATATTGACGAAGATAAATGAATGTACAGACCTCAATATCGGGTCATTTTCTGTGCGTCCGTGGTGGTGTAAACTATAACTATGGAAATTCTATTTGAATCTGAAAACATACTTTTCATAAAGCCCACTCTGGACCTGGTGCCGGACTACCTTGAGATGATCAACGATATCGACCGCGTCGCGAAGTATATCGCAGATCGTCGTGAGCCGTACACCGAGGAAGAAGAGCGCGCCTACATGCAGGAAAAGCTGGACAGTAACGCAACCATGTTCTCGATGATCGAAAAGAGCTCCGGCCGCTTTATCGGAAACACCGAGTTTTTCAACCGGGAAGGTGATGAAGCGGAATGGGGGATCGTCATGACCTATTCCATGCAGAACAAGGGATATGGAACAGAGGCTCTTAAGAGATGCATCGATTATGGGTTTAACGACCTGGGACTTCGACGCATCTACTTAGGTGTATTTGTCGATAACCCGCGTGCGATCCATGTTTATGAGGCCTGCGGATTCAAAGAGTACGATCGAAATGATGTAGACGTCTTCATGGAGATCATCAAGGAAGGATAAGAAAAATGCTGGGGATCTATTTTAGCGGAACGGGAAATTCTAAACGTGCCGCGGAAGTTTTTTGCGCAGAATACGATAAAAGCACTCGTGTTCTTTCCATTGAGGATGATAGTGTTATTGAGGCTGTTAAGAAGGAGGATGAACTCGTCTTTTCCTACCCTGTCCAGTACAGCACGGTCCCGAAGATCCTTCGTGATTTCATCGCGGAGAACAAGGATCTGTGGAACGATAAGAAAGTCTTTGTCATCTGTACGATGGGCATGTTCAGCGGCGACGGAGCCGGTGTCCTCGGCCGTCTTCTGAAAAAGTACGGAGCGACGGTCACGGGAGGACTTCATCTTCGCATGCCGGACAGCATCTGCGATGAGAAGGCGCTGAAGAAGCCTTTCGAAAAGAACCGTGAGCTCGTAAAGACCGCGGAAGAAAAGGCCGTAAACGCGGCAAAACTCTATAAAGAAGGAAAACCCACGAAGGAGGGCATCAACATCTTTTACCGCCTCGCCGGTTTCTTCGGTCAGAGACTTTACTTCGGTCACATGACAAAGAAGTATTCCGACAAGCTGAAGATCGATAAAGATCTTTGCGTCGGATGTGGAAAATGCGAGCAGCTCTGCCCGATGAAGAACATTAAGATCGTCGATAACAAGGCCGTTTCGCAAGGACAGTGCACGCTGTGCTACAGATGCGTCAACCACTGTCCGAAGCAGGCGATGACGATCCTCGGAAAAGCGGTAATAGAACAGACCTTGATCGAGAAGTATAATTGAATTGTAAGTCGATACGCCGGATGAGGGGACAGGGAGTTCAGCATGGCATATATTGAGTTTCAGGACGTAAAGAAGATCTATAAGACCGGCGATGTGGAAGTGCACGCGCTGGACGGCACGGACTTTTCCATCGAAAAAGGCGAACTCTGCGTGATCCTCGGCCAGTCGGGCGCGGGAAAGACCACGCTTTTGAATATCCTGGGCGGCATGGACACATTAACGAGCGGCACCGTGCTTCTCGACGGACAGGAGATCTCTGCTTTCCGCGAAAAGGAACTCGCGAACTACCGTCGTTCCGACGTCGGCTTTGTTTTCCAGTTTTATAACCTGATTCCGAATCTTACCGCGATCGAAAATGTCGAGATGGCTTCCCAATTGGTCAAAGATCCGATGGATCCGGAGGAGATCCTCGAAGACGTCGGTCTTTCCGATCGCAAAAAGAACTTCCCGGCGCAGCTTTCCGGTGGGGAACAGCAGCGTGTCGCCATTGCCAGAGCGGTCGCGAAGAACCCGAAGCTCCTGCTCTGCGACGAGCCGACGGGCGCGCTCGATTATCAGACAGGTAAGTCGATCCTCAGACTTCTCGCGAGACTCTGCACCGAACGCAACATGACGGTGGTCATCATTACGCATAACTCCACGCTGGCCGCGATGGCGAACCGCGTGATCCGCATCAAGAACGGAAAGATCGTGAGCAACGAAGTCAACGAGAATCCGATGTCCGTTGAAGAGATCGAATGGTGAGCCGGCGATGAAGAAAAGCTACTGGAAGATCGTTTTCCGATGCATAAAAGGCAGCCTGATGAGATACCTGGCAATCCTCGCGATCATCGCGTTGGGCGTCGGTTTTTTCGCCGGCTTGAAAAGCACTATGCCGGCATTTTTGACGACCGGTGACAAGTATGTAAAAGAGCAGGCGCTTTTTGATTTCCGCATTCTTTCCACAGTCGGATTTGACGAAGATGACGCAAAGGAAATAGCCGATCTTCCGGGCGTTCGCTCTGCCGAGGCTGCTGTCTACAAGGACGGGATCGTTTCCAGAAAGAACGCGCAGGATGAAGAAAAAGAACTCGTATCGGTCGTTCGTTTCCACACGATGACCGAGGAGGTCAACAAGCTCGATCTGATCGAGGGAAGACTTCCCGAAAAGGCAAATGAGATCGTGGTCGATGCCTACGCCTGTAAGCCCGACTACATCGGTGACACGCTCATTCTTTCCGAAGGGGAAGGCTTCGCGTACCGGGAATATGAAGTGGTCGGACGTGTGAGATCTCCGTACTACATGAACTTCCAGAAAGGCACGACCGAGATCGGTGACGGTTCGATCGACTTTTTCGCTTATACAAAGAAGGACGCGCTGGAGATCCAGGCGTATTCGGAAGTGTTCCTGAAACTTGATGAAGATAAAGAAGCATATTCCGATGAATACGAAGAACTCACTTCCGGCTTTGAAAAGACCCTGAAGCCGCGTGTCGAAGAAGTAGTGAAGAAGCGCTGCGATCTTCTGAACGCGATGGGACTTCAGGTATCTCCCGAGTACTATATCCTCGGCCGCGATACCAACGTCGGCTATGTCAGTTTCGAAAACGACGCGAAGATCGTTGATGGTGTCGCTTCGGTGTTCCCGATCTTCTTTTTCGCGCTGGCGGCACTTGTCTGCTCGACCACGATGCAGCGAATGGTATCTGACGAAAGATCCGAGATCGGCACGATGCGCGCGGTGGGTTATTCGAAGTTTTCCATTATTCTTAAGTACATCATCTATTCCGGTTCTGCTTCCGTGATCGGCGCGGTCGGCGGGTTCTTTTCGGGAACGAAAGTCTTTCCTTATATCATCTGGAAAGTCTATGACGTGATGTACGGCTTTGCCCCGATCACTTTCACGACGGAGATCCCGCTTTTCCTGATCTCACTTTTCGTATCGATCCTGTGCTCGGTCGGTGTAACGATCGTGACCTGCTTTACGGAATTCACGGAAACGCCGGCGGAACTCGTCCGCCCGAAGGCACCGCCGTCCGGTAAACGCATCTTCCTGGAGTACATCACTCCGGTCTGGAAGCGCCTTTCTTTCCTGCATAAGGTCTCCGCGCGAAATATCTTCCGTTTCAAAAAGAGAATGTGGATGATGATCATCGGCATCGCCGGATGCACCGCGCTTCTTATCACGGGTTTCGGCCTTAAGGATTCGATCAACAATCTCATCAACTTCCAGTTTGATGAGATCATGACCTACGATGTCGCGGTGAATTTCGATCCCGGCACGACAAAAGAGCAGATGCAGGAGATCCTGGAAAATGCCGATGCAAAAGCACAGCTTCAGACGGAGAAGATCCTGATCCGGACCGAGAGAGTGAAGCACACGAGCAAGACCGCCATTCGTGACGTTGAGATCTATGTCGCGGACGATCCGAGTTTCACGCAGTTTGTAAATCCGCATAAGGGAAGTACCGAGTATTCGCTTCCGGATACCGGTGAAGTCGGCATCAGCCTGAAGCTTGCCGAGAGCAATTCTCTTTCTGTCGGAGATTCGATCACGCTCGATTACGGAGAAGAGGGAAGATCGGTCACCTGTAAGATCGGCTACATCTTCGATAACTACACATATCACTACGTCATCATGAACAGTGACACCTATGAAAGTGCTTTTGGCGAAGAATATCAGCCGAACAGCGCGCTCGTCCGCGTGCCGGAAGGAAAGTCATACGAATACGGCTCCGCGATCGGTTCGTCGAAGAACATCCAGGCCTGGACCATCATGGACGAGGGCAGGAAGAACTTCTCCGAAACGATGGAGAAGATGGACTACGTGGTCATGCTGATCATCGTGTGCGCCGCGCTTCTTGCTTTCATCGTGCTGTTTAACCTCAACAACATCAACATTTCCGAAAGAACGAGAGAGATCGCGACCCTTAAGGTCCTCGGCTTTAAGAGAGGGGAGACGGGAAGTTATGTGTTCCGCGAAAACTTCATCCTCTGTCTGTTCGGCTTTGTTTTCGGGATCCCGCTGGGCGTGCTTCTGCATCGCTTCGTCATCTCGCAGATCAAGATGGACATCGTGGCCTATAAGATCCTGATCCTTCCGAAGAGCTACGTCTATGCGCTTCTTCTGGTCATGCTGTTCTCGCTTCTGGTCGACCTTATGATGCGCGGAAAGATCCGCCGGATCGACATGACCGAATCCTTAAAGAGCATAGAATAAGGGCATTTGTAACAGAGTTAAAAAGGGACATCCATCAGGATGTCCCTTCGTTTTCTTTTCAAGTTGTCAGGATAAGATCAGTCGTCTGTTCCTGTAGCGGCAATCTCCGGAGCCGGTGTAAACTCTGCCTTCTTCTTGGCAAGCTCCTCTGCTTTTTTCGCTTCTTCCTCAGCCTGCTGCAGAGCAAGTTTTGCTTCTTCTTCAGCTTTTCTGGCGGCAGCCATGGCTTCTTCAGCACGCTTGGCGGCAGCTTCTGCCTTTTCTCGTGCCTTCGCGGCAGCGATCTTAGCAGCCTCTTCGGCTTTCTCGGCAGCGACTCTCTCGTCTTCTTCGAGTTTTCTCTTATTGGCGATCTCGTAGATCTCCTCAGCCTTCTTGGTGAGCTGCTTCGCTTCCTCTGCTTTCTTTTCGGTGCTCTTTACGAGTTCCTCGGCGTGAGTTGCGGCATTCTTTGCTTCCTTCTCAGATTCCTCGGCAGCTTTTCTGGCTTCTTCACGAGCTCTTCTTGCCGTGAACTTCGCATCCTGCTCGGTCTTCTTCTGGGAAGCAAATCTGACTGCTTCGTTTGCCTTCTTCATAGCGGCTCTTGCGACCTGCTCAGCTTCGTTAGCGGCGGCCTGTGCGTCCTTGGCGGCCTCCATGGCTGCGAGGTATTCTTCCTCGGCGGTCTTAGCTGCGGCGGCTGCTTCGTTCTCGGCCTTAACGGCGGCTTCGAGAAGTTCGCCGGACTTCGCTACGGCACTTCTTGCTTCCTCAGCCTTAGCGGCTGCGTCTGTCGCCTCCTGAACGGCACGAGCCTCGCGGTTCTTCGCCTGGTTGAACTCGAGCTGTGCTTTTTCAGCGGCGATCGTAGCAGAAGACTTATTTCTGTTGAAGGATCTTCTCAGCGCTTCCGGATTTACATTCTCCATCTCGTTGTTACGGACGATGGAACCGGGACGGCCTTGCGATGTCGGGTTCGGAACGCGAATGCCACTTGTCGATTCCTGGAAAGAACGGACTGTTCTTGTGTTCTGAACGACAACGGCAGACTCTTTGTTTTCTTCCTCAGCCTTCGCAGCGGCTTCCTTGGCCTTGCGCTCTTCTTCCATCTGCTTGCGGTACTCGATCTGAGCTTTCGCAGCAGCGGCACGTTCTCTTGCCAACTGCGCTGCCGAAGAATTCTTGGCATCCGCAGCGAAGAACTTGCGACCTTTCTTGTCTTCCGGATCTTCCGGCATGTTCCCGAGGGAACCGCCCGCACCAGATAACTCGACCGCCGGACGGGTGAACTTTCCATCCGATTTACCGGTCAATGCATCGAAAAAATTTGACATACCTACCACCTTGTACCCAAATATTAAAATACAATAACTATTTTCATTATACACGGCTGACAGGCAAATTCAATAACGAACACACGTTTTTCACACTTGTATTTAGGCAAATATGATAAAATTGACCGTAGATCAGAGGAAAATGGTGCGAAAATGAAGATACACGGACTAATGAAAATGACACTTCTGGACTTCCCGGGACAGGTGGCCTGCACGGTTTTTCTGGGCGGTTGCGACATGAGATGCCCCTTTTGCCACAACTCGGAACTCTTGGATATGAACGCCCCGGAAGTCATGGATGAAAATGAGCTATATGATTTTCTTTCCAAGCGGAAAGGACTTCTCGACGGCGTTGTGTTCACAGGCGGTGAGCCGCTCCTTCGCAAAGATATCGCTCCCGTGATGGAAAGAATCAGGGGAATGGGCTATAAGATCAAGCTCGATACGAACGGAAACCATCCGGACCGATTAAAGGAGCTCGTCGAAGCGGGCCTGGTCGACTATGTCGCGATGGACATCAAGAACAGTCCGGAGAAGTACGGTGTTACCATCGGCCTTCCGGATTTTGATACATCCAAGGTCAAGGAGAGCGTTCAGTTCCTTTTGGAGGGGAAAGTGCCCTACGAATTCCGAACGACCGTGGTCAAACAGTTCCATGACGAAGACTCCATGAGAAAGATCGCCGAGTGGATCTCGGGCGCGGAACGCTACTATCTGCAGGGTTTTGTGGACAGAGAGACAGTAAAATTCAGCGGTTTGGAGGCCTGTTCGAAGGAACAGATGAATTCTTTCCTGGAAATCGTAAAATCGAGCGTAAAAGGAGCGGATCTTCGAGGGGTCTGACGAAAAAATCAAATACGTAATGAAAACGTAACATACAATATCTTGTGTTTGGGCATTTTCTCACTCACAAGATATTGACTTTTTAGCCCGTAGTGGTATCGTTGATATATCAGCCGTTGAGGGGTAGCGAAATGGTTTTTCGAGACCTTCGCAAAAACAAGATTTGGAGGAGCGGGCTTTATGTATCGGGTATCAAAGAGAGACGGAGTAGTAGTAGATTTTAACGTAACAAAGATCAGCGCAGCAATCGAGAAAGCTTTCATCGCATGTAACAAGCAGTATCACCCAAGTGTGATCGATATGCTGGCTCTTCGTGTAACAAGTGATTTTGAAGAGAAGATCAAGGACGATGTCATTTCGGTAGAAGACATTCAGGACAGCGTCGAGAAGATCCTCTCCGAAGCAGGTTTCACAGACGTAGCAAAGGCTTACATCCTTTACAGAAAGAACCGTGAGAAGGTTCGTAACGTCAGAAACGCGATGCTCAACTATAAGGACATCGTTGATAACTATCTGCAGATCAACGACTGGCGTGTAAAAGAGAACTCCACCGTTACATACAGTGTTGGTGGTCTTATCCTCTCTAACTCCGGTGCTATTACGGCAAATTACTGGCTCTCTGAGATCTACGACGAAGAGATCGCGGACGCGCATAGAAAAGCTGAGATCCACATCCACGACCTTTCCATGCTGACAGGTTACTGCGCAGGTTGGTCCCTTAAGCAGCTCATCCAGGAAGGCCTCGGCGGCGTAGTCGGTAAGATCACATCCGCTCCGGCAGGTCACCTTTCCACACTCTGCAACCAGATGGTCAACTTCTTAGGTATCATGCAGAACGAGTGGGCAGGCGCTCAGGCATTCTCTTCCTTCGACACATATCTGGCTCCGTTTGTTAAGATCGACAACCTGACCCAGAAAGAAGTTAAGCAGTGCATCCAGTCCTTCATCTTCGGCGTTAACACACCGTCCAGATGGGGCACACAGTCTCCGTTCACCAACATCACACTCGACTGGGTCGTTCCGAGAGATATGAAGGACGAACAGTGCTGGGTAGGCGGCAAGCAGGTAGACTTCACCTATGGTGAGTGCCAGAAGGAAATGGATATGGTCAACAAGGCCTTCATCGACATCATGATCGAGGGCGACGCGAACGGCCGTGGCTTCCAGTATCCGATCCCGACATACTCCATCACGAGAGACTTTAACTGGGACGAGACAGAGAACAACAAGCTCCTGTTCGAAATGACCGCAAAATACGGCACACCGTATTTCTCCAACTACATCAACTCCGACATGGAGCCGAGCGATGTACGTTCCATGTGCTGCCGCTTAAGACTCGACCTTCGTGAACTTCGTAAGAAGTCCGGCGGATTCTTCGGTTCCGGTGAGTCCACAGGTTCTGTAGGTGTTGTTACGATCAACCTGCCGCGTATCGCTTATCAGGCAGTTGATGAAGCAGATTTCTTCAAGCGTCTCGACAGACTCATGGATCTTTCCGCAAGATCTCTGAAGACAAAGAGAACCGTTATCACGAAGCTCCTCGAAACTGGACTTTATCCGTACACGAAGAGATACCTCGGCACATTCGACAACCACTTCTCCACGATCGGTCTGATCGGTATGAACGAAGTAGGTCTGAACGCGAAGTGGCTGAAGATGGATCTTACTCACAAAGAGACACAGGAGTTCGCCGCTAAGGTACTCAACCACATGAGAGAGAAGCTCTCCGACTACCAGGAGAAGTACGGCGACCTCTACAACCTCGAGGCAACACCGGCTGAATCTACCACATACAGATTCGCTAAGCACGATAAGGAACAGTTCCCGGACATCATCACGGCAAACGAGAACGGTACACCGTATTACACCAACTCTTCTCACCTGCCGGTAGGCTACACAGAGGATATCTTCTCTGCTCTCGATGTTCAGGATAACCTGCAGACACTTTACACATCCGGTACCGTATTCCACGCGTTCCTCGGTGAGAAGCTCCCGGATTGGAAGGCAGCAGCAACTCTCGTCCGCAAGATCGCCGAGAACTACAGACTCCCGTACTATACGATGTCTCCGACATACTCCGTATGTAAGAACCACGGTTACATCACAGGTGAAGTCTTCGAGTGCCCGGAGTGCGGACAGAAGACAGAAGTATACAGCCGTATCACCGGTTACTATCGTCCGATCCAGAACTGGAACGACGGTAAGGCTCAGGAATATCAGGATCGTGTAGAGTACGATATCGGCCATTCCTGCCTCTGCCATAACGGCCCGATGTCCACACCGGTATACTCGGTTCCGGAAAAGATCACGGTATGTGATACAGAACCGGCTCCGAAGGCTGAAGAAGCAAGCACAGGTACAGTCGTTCCGACAATGTACGTGAAGGATCACTGCCCGAAGTGCAAAGGCGCAGAGCAGAAGTTCAAGCTCGCGAAGATCGAATACAACCTGGTAAACTGCTCCGAGAACATGGACCTTGCCAGAGAGCTGAATATCCAGCAGACACCTACGATCATTGATCCGGACGGAACAAGATATGTCGGTGACACAGCGGCAGCTGACTGGATGAACGCACATAAAGAAGCAAGCGTAACAACAGGAGCATAATATGTACGATATTATTGTAGTCGGCGGTGGACCTGCGGGTCTTACCGCCGCTATCTATGGACGGCGAAATCTGAAAACAGTCATGGTGATCGAGAAATCCGTATTCGGCGGACAGATCGTCAATTCACCGAAGGTAGAAAACATCCCGGGATTTGATTCGATCAGCGGCGATGAGTTCGGTGACAAGCTTCTCGATCAGGCCATGGGCCAGGGCGCGGAAGTCGCCATGGAGAATGTAACCGGCATCGAAAAAACGGCCGACGGTTTCGTCGTACTGACAGAAGACGGCAACAAGTTCGAAGGAAAGACCGTTATCCTCGCGACAGGTACCACACACAGAACACTGGGACTTCCGGGAGAAGAGAATCTCATCGGATCTTCCATCAGCTTCTGCGCGGTCTGTGACGGCGAATTCTACAGAGACAAGACCGTAGTTATGGTCGGCGGCGGCAACTCCGCGTTTGTCGAGTCCGCGATGCTCGTCAACATCGTAAAGAAACTCATCCTTCTTCAGGATCTTCCGAAGTTCACGGCAGACCAGAAGCTTCAGGATCAGGTACTTCCGAAAGAGAATGTCGAGGCTCATACCGCTACAAAAGTACTTGCCTACGAAACATCCGAGGACGGAACTCTTACCGGTGTCTCCTATGAAGAAAATGGCGAGAAGAAGGTAGCCGCATGTGACGGTGTATTCCTCGCGGTCGGACTCGTTCCGGAGAACGGTGCTTTTGCCGAATACGCGGAACTCGACAGCAGAGGATATTTCGTTCCGGAGAACATCGTAAATACAAAGACGCCGGGTCTTTTCGTTGCGGGCGACTGCTGCCAGAAGACACTTCGTCAGGTCACCACGGCGTGCGCCGATGGTGCTTATGCGGCGATCCGCGCCTGTGATTACATCAACGATTTGAAATGAATCACTTACATCCGCGAAGGGCTGCTTCACAGTAAAGAGGCACCCCGTATTTATAGTTCGGATGGATCCAGTCGAGCAGATAGTGATCCTGGGATTCTTCTTCGAACCTCTCTTCGATAAAGGGCGCCGGATCACTGAACAGATCTTTTTCCGATATACACAGATCCGAAAGCGCGGCCGCATACGATTCGCGCTTCTTTTTTAATTCAGCGAACTCCTCCGGGGAGAAAGAATCTCCGCCATTCCCTGCGATCCACGGTGCAATGAAGACAAACTTTGCATCCGGAGAGATGGCGCAGATCCGGGACTTCAGCTCAACAATATTGGAAATATAGTCTTCTTCCGTGATGGCGGATCTGGCCGGATCATTAACGAGGACGTCGTTCGTGCCGATGGCAATGACGTAGAGTTCGCAGGAAGGGATCGTCCCGCTTTCGGCCAAAAGATAGCGCGTTGTCCAGCCTCCTAAGGAAACATTTTCCACCTTGGCGGTGATGTAGGGAAGAAGCGGGTCATACCAGGGGAAACCGCCGTTTAGGACCCCGTAAGTGACACTGTCTCCGACAAAACATACTGAAGAAACGGAAGTTAATTCATGAAGTAAAGCATTGTCTTTCAGGTCGTCGGAGATCTCGAGGACCGGTACCTTCGGGGCGGGCTTGGGAACGAGATGCGGAAGCATGACGAAAAGAAACAGTACCAGCGCGACACAGAAGAAGGTCAGTAGAAGGATTTCTTTTTCCGAGAGATGAAAGTGCTTTTTCATGAAGATCCTTTAAGTGCGGTGCTTCTTCGTCTTTTTCTCGATATACATGATCTTATCGGCCTTGTTCATGCACTCCATGAGAGTATCCCAGTCGGATACTTCGGAGGTTCCGATACTTGCGCTGAGAGTAAATTCGTGGGTGCTCTCCTGATTTGCCTTTTTAATGGCATTTCGGAAGCTTCGGATGAACTGACCGATACGCGCCGGACTGTTGAGGACGAGTACGGCAACGAATTCGTCACCGCCGATCCTCGCGGCGATCTCGCCTTCGTTGAGGACGGACTCCAGGCAGTGAGCGATGCCTTTCAGCGCTTCGTCACCGGCGGCATGTCCGAGATTATCGTTGATGTCTTTAAGACCATCCATATCGATGCTGGCTACAGCGATCGGATCATTTTCGAGTTTTCCGTTTGTAAAATACCGGGCGATGCCCTGCTCAAAACCACGACGGTTGAGTAGTCCGGTCAGCGCATCTTTGATGTAAAGATCCATAACGGTGTTGGCCTCGAAGAGTCTGTCGTAAAGACGCAGACGGCTGATCGTCTGACCGAGGAGTACCATGGTGAACTCGAGTTTTTCGTCGAGGATATATTTGGAAGCAGGATCCAGAACGAATACGGCGTAACCGAAAACTTCACTCTTGTAGAAGATCGGAAGGAAGATGCGAAGATCCGCAGCGTCGCTTTCAAACTCAGAAGGCAGAAGCTGTGTGCTCGGGAAAGAGATCCTGGCACGCTGGCATTTATTGTCTTTGCAGTAGCCGATGAGCTGCATATCGGTCTCGCAGTATTTACAGAGGTAGATCTCCTTGTAGATGCCGAAAGAGTTCAGATTCTCAAGCGTGTAGTTGGTGCAGGCATCGTATGAGAGAACGTCTTCGAAGTCGGAACTGAGAAGGACAAACGCGCGGGTCTTGTCGTAGTAGTTTCTCTGCAGTTCGTCCAGTCGGCGGTGAATATCGTCGATATCGCGATCCTGCATATGCTCGCCGGAGCTTTCACGAAGGATCAGGCGTCCGGGAACAGTAGTGGAAATATCCACGGTCTCCCCGGAAATGATCTTTTCGAGGCATTCAATGGCGGTCTTGCCCAGTACGGTCTCGGGAATATCCGAAGTCGTGACCGAAGGGACGTGAACACCGGATGCGTCGAGGTTGTCGACACCTGTGATGATCGTATCTTTCGGGATGGAATATCCGCGGAGCATCAGCTCATCGATCAGCGCGATGGCCATGTAGTCATTCGAGCAGATGATCGCGCGCGGCAGACTTCCGTCTTCCCGGATGAAAAAGTCCGCGGTCTGCGGTCCCTGATCCGTCCAGTAGTTTCCGTGGAAGACCATTTTTTTCGATATCTTGTATCCCGCTTCATGCATCGCGTCTTCAAAGCCGGCCAGACGTTCGTGGGAATCTTTCAGATCTTCTCTTCCCATAACAAAACCGATATCTCCGCAATTGCACTTGCCGATCACATACTTGGAGATCTCGTACATGATCTGCCTGTTATCCGGGATGACCGAGTAAAAGCCCGGTTCTTCGGCGCGGACGCTTACGATAGGGGGAAGGTCGGGATAAGAAGTGAGGTTTTCCAAAAGCTCGTAATTCAGACCTGCGTGATGCAGTGTATCCGAACTCAGGATGATGCCGTCGTAGTCGGAATAATTCGGAAGAGAGAGGATTTTCTTTAAGCCTTCTGCGTGGAGAGGGTTCTCGCTCGGAACCGAGCAGTTACCGAAAACATCGACTTTATGGCCGCGACTGAGCGCATAATCCCGGATCGCCAGGATCAATGCAGACGAGTAGTCACGATACATATCACCGATAAACGCACAGATTTTCATTCCCATACCTCACTGATAAAGAAAATATAACACAGACGCCGATTTCTCTCAATACCTCGGCGGGGGAGCGAAAATGAGGGAGACAAGTGCTTTTGGCGCGGAAAACAGGGCTTTTTCCAAAGGCTCCTTCCTCTTGAAAAGCACCTTTCGTACGAATAGAATATGCGTATGACAAAGGAAGAGATCAAAAAGAGAAATGAACCGCCGAAGCTGACGCTCCTCGAGGAGATCGGCAACGCGATCACGCACGGAGTCGGCGCGGCGCTGTCGATCGCGGCCTTTGTCGCGATGCTCCTTAAGTCCGACACCTCGATGAAAGTCATGGCGTCGTGCTTTTACGGCATCTGCATGATCCTTCTTTTCACCATGAGCTGCCTTTACCATTCCTGGAAGCACGGTCTTGCCGTGAAAAAACTCTGGCGCCGATTCGATTATGCCTCGATCTATCTTCTCATCGGCGGCACGTTCGCACCTCTGTGCCTCGTCTACTGGGGCGATACAAAGGGAATCGTCATGTTCTGTATCCAGTGGGGCCTGATCGTAACGGGCGTCACGTTTATCAGCATTTTCGGCCCCGCGAGATTCCGTGCCATCCACTTTACGCTTTATTTTCTGATCGGCTGGAGCGGACTTCTTTTCGTTCCGGGCATGGTGAAGAACGATTTCTGGATGTTCATCCTGATCCTTAGTGGCGGCATTATCTACACCATCGGCATGGTCCCCTTCGCGATGAAAAAGAAGGGCTCGCACTTCATCTGGCATATCTTCGTGCTTCTCGGCGCCGCGACCATGTGGCTCGGGATCTGGCTATTCATTTACCTCAAGTGAGGATGCAGTCCGTTTATTGGGACAACTACCCTGATATCATCCATATTGTAGAAACCGCAACAGCCCGTAATCACGGGCAGGCTTTCCGGTGTTGTCCGTAACTGCTTCTTGCTAGGATGCTGTTATCGCGAATTTCACTATACCAACCGCGACACCCGGAAAGCCATCTTAAGGAGGCAGAAGTATGGATATTGCAGTTCTGGTGGTTTGTTCCGCGGCATTGGTATTGCTGCTGATCGTGACTTTCCTCGTGCTTCGGACATTCGCCGGAGTGCATATCCTCGCTTCCCGCCAGTCCGAAGATCCGGCGCGTCTCACTGATTCGGTAAGCAAGGTCATCGACCAGAGGATCTCTTCGATGGAAGAGAATCTGACGCGTGTCGAGAAAGACCAGCAGGAGACGACCAGAAAACATAACGAAGAACTGAATAATCTCAGCACCCGCATGAGCATGCAGAGATTCGAGAGCATGAACAACAATATCGTTGCCGTCTTGAAGACGGATAAGGAAAGAAACACCGCGCTTCTGGAAGGAAACTCAAAGCTTCTCGCGACCGGTATGGATACGCTGAATAAGTCCATGGAGACCAGGCTTTCCAAGCTGACCGAGACGTTCCACGAGGATTTCACCCGCATGAGAACGGAGAACAACCAGCAGCTCGAGAAGATGCGTGAGACCGTAAACGAGAAACTGGATAAGACGTTGAACGAGCAGTTCGAGAAGAGCTTCAAGGGCGTACTGACGCAGATGACCGAGCTTCAGAAGTCCATGGGCGAACTGAAGGGTATCTCCAATCAGGTCGGAAGCCTGGAGAAGACCTTAAACGGAGTAAAGACGAGAGGCATCCTCGGTGAAGTCCAGCTCAAGCAGATCATCGCGGATGTACTGACTCCGCAACAGTACGATATTGAAGTACCGACCAAACCCGGCTCCACAGAGCACGTGGAGATCGCGATCCGTATGCCGCTTCGTGACGGGGACGGGTTTGCCTATCTTCCGATCGATTCCAAGTGTCATCTGGACAGATACGAAACATTGTTACAGGCATACGACTCGGCGGACAAAGATGCGATCGCAAGGGCGAAAAGAGAGTTCGGTGTAGCGATCCGAGAGGACGCGCGTGCGATCGCCGAGAAGTACATCAGCGTCCCGGACACGACCGCCTACGCGATCCTGTTTGTCCCGTTTGAAGGCATGTATTCGGAGATCGTCAACTTAAATCTCCTTGAAGAGCTGAACCAGCTGCACATTACCGTGGCCGGTCCTTATACGCTGATGGCGATCTTGAGCACGGTCACGAACTACTTCCAGGCCCTGGCGATCGAGAAGAAGTCCCATGAGATCGAAAGGACGCTGGGCTCGGTAAAGAAAGAGTTCGGCAAGTACGAAGAAGCTCTGGAAAAGGTCAAGAAGAGCCTCGATGCGGCATCGAACAATCTGGAGAACCTGCGCACCACGCGTACAAACGCGGTAAATAGGGCACTTCGGAGCATCACGGAACTGGATGACACGCCTTATCTGACAGACGGCATGTAAGCGGGAAAAGCGCTGAAACTCCTGATATCAGGCCTTAGAAAAAAAGTATGGTAAAGTTGTTTTTTCTATGGTAGAATATCTCATGTCGCTTCAATAGAAGCAAATGACTTCGGCATGGAGAAGTACCCAAGAGGCCGAAGGGGAGGCTTTGCTAAAGCTTTAGGTGGTGTAACAGCCGCGCGAGGGTTCGACTCCCTCCTTCTCCGCCAAATTTGAGATCCTGAAAGCCTGAAACTACGGGCTTTCGGGATTTTTCTTTTCTTCAAAATCTCTGTTTGACCACGGTTTTGACCACAATTACGGTCAAAAGATATGGGTTCTACGAGACTTTATTGATAAAATTCTGCATATTCGCAGCAGAACGCTGTTTCATCTGTTTGCTGACATGTCCGTAGACATCCAGCGTGAAAGACGATGTAGCATGTCCCAGATTGTCCTGAACGGTCTTGATGTCGTCCCCGCTTTCCAGCGAAGCAACTGCATAAGTGTGTCGGAGATCATGGAATCTCTTGTTTTCGATCCCCAGATCTTTGACGATCCGTTTGTAGTTGTTGTACACCGTCGAGTGACAAAGGTGATTTCCCAGTTCATTTGTAAAAACAAGATTCCATTCGTTGTTCCACGCTGAACCAGCCTTCTTAGCACATTCCTGTTGCCAGATCATC
>JAFZBN010000002.1 GCA_017561715.1 Clostridiales bacterium
ACGGACCATGGTAAGCCTCAGCCTCTGTGAAAGCCTTGATCAGCTGGTTCTTATCAGCACCCATGGATACCTGAGCAACGTATACATAACCGTAGCTCATAGCCATCATGCCGAGGTCCTTCTTCTTGATTGCCTTACCGCCTGCAGCGAACTGAGCAACAGCGGAGTGAGGTGTAGACTTGGAAGCCTGTCCACCAGTGTTACTGTAAACCTCTGTATCGAGAACGAGAACGTTGACATCCTCACCGGAAGCGAGTACGTGGTCAAGTCCGCCGTATCCGATATCGTAAGCCCATCCGTCACCACCGATGATCCACTGGGATCTCTTCATGAAGAAGTCTTCATACTCGAGAGCCTTCTTAGCGGAGTCGGAACCTTCAGCCTTAAGAGCATCAGCGAGCTTCTCAGCATTCTCACGAGCGTTGTCGCCGGAGTTGAATCCGTCGATCCAAGCCTGAGCTGCTGCCTTGAGGTCTTCAGAAGCTGTAGCTGCTACAGTCTCTTCAACGAGGGACTTAGCTCTGGATCTGAGCTGCTTGTAACCGAGGAACATACCGAGACCGTGCTCAGCGTTATCTTCGAAGAGGGAGTTACCCCAAGCAGGACCGAAGCCTCTGTAGTTTGTTGTGTACGGCATAGACGGAGCAGAACCACCCCAGATAGAGGAACAACCTGTAGCATTGGAGATCTGCATTCTGTCACCGAAGAGCTGTGTAAGGAGCTTAACGTAAGGTGTCTCACCACAACCTGCGCATGCGCCGGAGAACTCAAGGAGCGGCTGCTCGAACTGAGAACCCTTGATGCTGGCCTTGTTCATCGGGTTGTCCTTATGAGACAGAGCAACACAGTAATCCCAGTTCTCTGCTTCCTTAAGGTTATCCTTGAGCGGAACCATCGTGATCGCCTTTTCCTTAGCGATACAGGACTCTACGCAGATACCGCAGGAGAGGCAGTCCATAGCGGAAACCTGAATGCGGAACTTGTACTGCTCGTAACCCTTCATGCCGTCCTTTGTCTCGAACGGAGCCTTAGCAGCCTCTTCCTCTGTGAGGAGGAACGGACGGATAGCAGCGTGCGGGCAAACGATGGAGCACTGGTTACACTGGATACACTTGGAAGCGTCCCAAACCGGAATATCAACAGCAGTACCGCGCTTTTCGTAAGCAGCTGTACCCTGCGGGAAAGTACCGTCTTCCATACCCTTGAATGTGGATACCGGAAGCTTGTTACCTTCCTGTCTGTTCATTACGTTAACGACCTTCTCGATGAACTCCGGAACAGCCTTCTTCTCGACCGGCTTGTCCTCAGCTGTCTTCCAGGAATCCGGAATGTCAACTGCAACAACTGCGTCAACACCGGCGTCGATAGCAGCGTAGTTCATCTGAACGATATCGTCACCCTTCTTACCGTAGGACTTCAGAGCTGCCTTCTTCATGTAGTCAACAGCCTGATCTACCGGAAGGATACCGGAGAGCTTAAAGAATGCGGACTGGCAGATAGTGTTGATTCTTCCGCCGAGGCCGATCTCCTTAGCCTTAGCAACAGCATCGATAGTAAAGAACTTGATGTTGTTGTTAGCGATATATCTCTTCATGGAACCCGGGAGTCTCTCCTCGAGCTCTTCTCTTGTCCACTGAGTATTGAGGAGGAACGTGCCGCCCGGCTTCAGGGAAGAGAGCATATCATACTCATAAACATAAGACTGGTTGTGGCAAGCTACGAAGTCAGCCTTGTTGATGAGGTATGTGGAACGGATCGGTGTGTCACCGAATCTCAGGTCAGAGATCGTGATACCACCGGACTTCTTGGAGTCGTAAGAGAAGTAAGCCTGAGCGTACTTGTCTGTGTGGTCACCGATGATCTTGATGGAGTTCTTGTTAGCACCAACAGTACCGTCAGCACCGAGACCCCAGAATCTAGCCTGTACTGTACCCTCGCCTGCAACTTCGATGGACTCGGAGCAATCGAGAGAAAGGAATGTAACGTCATCGTCGATACCGATGGTGAATCTTTCCTTCGGCTGATCCTTCTTGAGTTCCTTATAAACTGCGAGGATCGTCTCAGGTGTTGTGTCCTTAGAACCCATACCATAACGGCCGCCGATGAGCTTCGGAGCGTTCTTACCAACGTAAGCAGCTGCAACGTCGAGGAAGAGCGGCTCAGCGTAGGAACCCGGCTCCTTAGTTCTGTCGAGAACTGCGATCGCCTTAGCTGTTGCCGGGATAGCCTCGAGGAGCTTCTCAGCAGAGAACGGACGATAGAGGTGAACCTTTACAAGACCAACCTTCTCACCGTGAGCGTTGAGGAAGTCGATAACTTCTTCAGCTGTCTCACAGACAGAACCCATAGCGATGATTACGCGGTCAGCGTCCTCAGCACCATAGTAGTTGAAGAGCTTGTAGTTTGTGCCACGGATCTCATTGATCTTATCCATGTAAGCCTGAACCTGATCCGGTACTGCCAGATAGAACGGGTTGGAAGCCTCTCTGCCCTGGAAGTAGATATCCGGGTTCTGAGCTGTACCACGAAGTGTCGGGTGGTTCGGGGAAAGGGATCTCTTACGGAATTCCTTGATCGCATCGTAATCAACGAGGGAGCCGAGTGTATCGTAATCGATAACTTCGATCTTCTGGATCTCGTGAGATGTACGGAAACCGTCGAAGAAGTGAATGAACGGAACTCTTGTCTTGATGGTAGCAAGATGAGCTACTGCAGCGAGGTCTGCAACTTCCTGAACGGAGTTGGAGCAGAGCATTGCAAAACCGGTCTGACGGCAAGCATAAACGTCTGCGTGGTCACCAAAGATGTTCAGCGCGTGAGCTGCGAGAGCTCTTGCGGAAACGTGGAATACGCACGGGAGAAGCTCACCGGCGATTTTGTACATGTTCGGGATCATCAGGAGAAGACCCTGGGATGCGGTATAAGTTGTTGTCAGAGCACCTGTTGCGAGTGAGCCGTGAACAGCACCTGAAGCACCTCCCTCAGACTCCATCTCGACGATATTAACCGTCTGTCCGAAGATATTCTTTCTGCCCTGCTGTGCCCATTGGTCGGTGTGGTCAGCCATAGGCGAGGACGGTGTGATCGGGTAAATCGCTGCGTTTTCAGTAAATGCATATGAGGTATATGCGGCAGCTTCGTTACCGTCCATGGTCTTTTTTGTAAGTTCGATTGCCATACACTTTCTCCTTTATATAAAGATTTAACTATAGTTTGTGGCTCTCTCGTGTGCGAATGGGCACACGTTGAGCGCATATATTATATCACATATATAAAGGAGTGGCGCTTATTTCTGCTTTGATTATCGAGATATTTTTCCAAGAGATCTCCCTTATGTTCCCTATTCCCGTTGATACGCGAAAAGCACCCGTACGGGTGCTTTTCGTGCATCTTCATTATCAGTTGAGATCTCGGGAACTCAGCCTTCAGGCGTCGCGTTTCCCTCTCCTTCATTCGGCGGTGTCGTCGGCTCCGGCGCCGCTGTCGTATCCGGAGCAACCGTCGTATCCGGCGGCGGTGCGGTCGTCGCTGTCGTTGCCGGATCCACATATCCGGCCGGTGCCGAGACTTCACCTGTCTTCGGATCCATATAGAAAGTCGTTCCATCCGGGGCCAGTGTGCCGATACGGTATTTCGCCTTGATCATGCGGTACTCCGTCAACATCTCTTCGCGCTTGATCTCGTTGCCATCCGCGTCATATCTGACCTTATAGGCCTTTGCCAGTTTATGGTTATGCGCGCTTCTTTCCTTGACCTTCTGGCCAACCGGAAGTGTCGGATCCGCTTCGTACTCGATCTCCGTAGGTTCTTCATCGATCAGAAGCTCCGGTTCGCCGAAGAACTTGATCTTCTCTCCGTTCGGAAGAAGTCTTCCGAAGATCTCGACAGTTACCCAGCTGTCTCCGTACCACGCGTGGATCGCGACCGGATAGTCCGTATTGTTCGTAAACTTAAACGTCGGCCACTCCCATGAAACGGTAGCGTCCGTTCCCGCGTCGACATAGTCACTCGGCCAGGAGTGCGCGACTCGGAAGTCGACCTGAAGATCGGCCTCCATGACACTGTGGTAAAGCATGGTATTCGCCTGACAGATACCTCCGCCGTACTCCGGACCGGAGATTCCGTTTGTAATGCCCGCGGCTTCTTTATATCCTTTTTCCGGGGTCCTCTGGCCGATCCTGGCATTAAAGTCAAACTGCTCACCCGGCTGCAGAACGATTCCGTCGAGTTCTTTACAAATAAGATAGATATTGGTATTGCGATTCGCGTCGTCTTTGGTCTTTGAAGTGTTGGAAGAGACCTTGCCGAGCTTGGAACGAAGCTGTTCCGCCGAAGTCACCGGGGAGATCTCATTCAGCTCGACCGGGATAACGGCTCTGTAGTTTTTCGCGGAGAAAGCATCCTTTACATCCGCGATCGCCTTGGTGATGTCTACAGACGATCCGTTCTTGGATTCTTCGATGATGAACTCTTGTCTTGCCGGGTCAAAGCCTGTAGCCTTTGCCTCTACCGGAGCCTTATTGTATTCGTCCAGCGCGGCATGGGTCAGCATAGATACCTGATCCTCACCGAGAGTAAACGCGGACTGGAAGTCCTTCGGCGTCGTCTTCAATGCCTGGATCGTATTATAGCGGTCGACAAGACCTTCTCCGCCTTCCAGCGTGCTCGTTTTTCCGTAGTTATAAGCTTCGAGAAGTACATCATCGATATTGGACGCGAGATTCATTCCGTCCGTCTGAAGTCTGACATCGTCATTTCCGACCTGAAAGTGGATATCGACCAGTTCAGTCACCTGCTGATGGCGGATCTCCGCAAACATCATTCTAGCCTCGTCAAGTGTCTTTCCGGAAAGATCTACGCCGTCGACGCTGATTCCCTGATAGTATTTGTCGCTCTCGACCTGCTCCTTCAGTTCATCAGCCGTATAACTCTTTTTCGAACCGTCGATATCGGTAACTGTATATTTTTTCGCGAACAGATGATCGAGGTCATCCTTAAAGACCTGGGTGCAAAGAATGGTCAAAACCAGGCAGCCCACGAGGACCGCGGTAATGATCGCGATCATCTTCGTCGAGATGACCGTTTTCTTTCTTCTGCGGTTACCCGTACCCTTCTTCTGATACATTGTCTTATTCAGGAACGATGCTTTTCGCGTTGATGCCTTTTTCGTGGTCCTTTTCCCACGCGCCACTGTATTCTTCTTCATCCCTTTTCAGCCTCTCCTCAGACCTACCTATAACCTTCTTTTTCCTTACCTAAAGAATAATAGTATGTTCTCCCTCGTCATTCAATATCATTTTGAGAATAAAAGTATTGTCTTTTGCACAAATCTCACACAAGAGAGAATAATCAGATAATAAAATAAGAATAGAAAATGCCTCCTCGGCTCCTCATCAAAGCACATTCTTCACCGAAGGAAGAACAGAAAAAGTGCCGCAGCTCTCCAAAACGAAAATGATCCGATAATAAAAGAAGAATAGAAAATGCCTCATCGGCGAGTTTTGCTTTAGCAAACTGTATGAGCCGAAAGAGGCATTATTCTATTCTTCTATTGAGCTTATGATCGGATTATTTGAGCTTGATCATCGAAGACTCCCAGCAATCCGGCTTCTCTACGCCAAGGAGATCAGCGATGGTTGCCGCGATGTTCGCGAGACCGTAAGAATCGGAATCAACAACTTCGTACTTGTCCTTGTTCTCTGTGTTGTCGTAGAAGATGCACGGAACAGGATTGAGTGTGTGGGATGTCTTCGCCTTGATACGGCCATCCTTGTCAGCCTTCGGAGAACCGTCCTTTGCGAGCTCGTACATTTCCTCGGCATTACCGTGGTCAGCTGTGATGATCGCCATACCGCCGACTGCGTCGATTGCCGGAAGGATTCTCTTCAGAGCGATATCAACGGACTCAACACCGATGACAGCGGATTCGAAAACACCTGTGTGACCGACCATGTCGCCGTTCGGGAAGTTTACACGCATGAACGGGTACTTGTTCTCGGAGATGAGTTCAACGAGTTTGTCTGTGATCTCAGCGGATTTCATCCACGGACGCTGCTCGAAAGGAACGATGTCAGACGGGATCTCGATGTACTCTTCGAGATCATCGTTGAACTTAGAAGATCTGTTACCGTTGAAGAAGTATGTAACGTGACCGTACTTCTGTGTCTCGGAGATCGCCAGCTGAGCGATACCCTTGTTTGCGAGGAGCTCGCCAAGAGTATTTCTGATGACCGGCGGAGAAACGAGGAACTTCTTCGGGATGTGAAGGTCGCCGTCGTACTCGAGCATACCTGCATAGTTTACGTTCGGAACACGAACGCGGTCGAACTTGTCAAAGTCAGCGCCGCTCTCAAATGCGACTGTCAACTCCTGCGCGCGGTCGCCACGGAAGTTGTAAAGGATAACACTGTCGCCGTCTTCGATCGTGCCGACCGGAGCACCGTTTTCAGCGATAACGAATGCCGGGAGATCCTGGTCGATAACGTTCGGGATCTCAGAACGGAATGTCTCGATCGCTTCTTTTGCCGTAGCAAACTGTCTGCCCTCACCGAGAACGTGAGTCTTCCAGCCTGCTTCAACCATGCCCCAGTTCGCGCCGTAACGGTCCATAGTGATGACCATACGTCCGCCGCCGCTGGCAATTCTGTAATCGTGTGTAGCATCGGAAAGCTCAGCGAGTTTTGCCTCGAGCTGGTCAACATACTGCAGAGCAGATGTCTCACCAACATCACGACCGTCAAGGAGAATGTGGATGCGAACCTTCTCTACGCCCTCTTCCTTAGCTTCGTCGAGCATAGCAAGAAGATGGTCGATGTGAGAGTGAACGTTACCATCGGAAAGAAGTCCGATGAAGTGCATCGTGCCGCCCTTCTTAGCGTCTGCTACGAGAGACTGCCATACTTCGCTCTGATACATGCTCTTGCTTGCGAGAGACTCGGAAACCAGCTTTGCGCCCTGGCTGTAGACCTGACCTGCGCCGATGGCGTTATGGCCTACCTCGGAGTTACCCATGTCTCCGTCAGACGGAAGACCTACTGCTGTACCGTGTGCCTTGAGTTTCTGCATCGGATAGTTCTTCATGCAGTTGTCCAGGATCGGCTTCTTTGCGCCTGTGACAGCGTTACCTGTCTCGATTTCTTTGATTCCCACGCCATCCATGATGATCAGGACGATCGGGCCTTGATAAGATGTACTCATACTCATTCTCCTTTTCTATAAAAAGGGCACAACCTTAAGTTAAGACTTGTGCCCTGAATTATCTGTGCGAAAGCGCTTCCGCGCCGGACAGCAACCCCTTCGACCGGGATCAGCCGCCGTTTTCGGCCGGAGTCGTATCTGCCGGAGTCGTATCTGCCGGAGTTGTGTCGGCAGGTGTTGTATCGGCAGGTGTCGTATCCGCAGGCGGTGTGTCGCCCGGTGTCGTATCTGCCGGCGGTGTATCCGAAGGTGTCGTCGGGTTGATGGCTTCCGGCGGAGCGTCTACGGAACCGGTCTTCGGATCCATCGTATAGACTTTTCCGTCCGCGCCGAGGACACCGACATGGATCTCAGCGTTTCTTGCCGGATAGTGGCTCGGGAAATATTCTTCCTTCTTGATCTCGTTTCCGTCAGCATCGTACCAGACCTTGTAGGACTTGTAGTCATATCCTGTACGGGAGCCTGTTGTTGTGGACTTGGTTCCGACAGCCATCGTCGCGTCTGCTACATATACCGTTGTCGGAGCGATCTCGCGAACGAATTCGCCGACCAGTTCGATCTTCTGTCCATCCGGAAGCGGACGACCGTAGATCTCAACGGTTACGTGCTGGTCCGCATAGTAAGCATGGATCGCTACCGGATACTCCGTGTTGTTTGTGAAACGGAAGTTCGGGCTTTCCCATGTAACTGTCGCGTCTGTTCCCTTGTCAACATATGTACTCGGGATCGTGTGGTTCTTTCTTTCATCTACCTGCAGGTCAGCCTTTGTAACGCTCTGGTAGAGCATGGTGTTGGCCTGGCAGATTCCGCCGCCGAGCTCGTCTCTCATGTCACCGTTGAAGATACCGTGAGCGAGTTTATAGCCCTTGGCTTCTGTTCTCTGTCCGACAAATCCGTTAAAGTCGAAAGACTCTCCCGGCTGGAGCAGATATCCGTCGATCGTCTCGCAGACGAGGCGGATGTTGGTGTTACGGTTATCGTTGCTGCTTGTCTTGGAAGTCGTCGTAGCGACGAGTCCGAGATACTCTTTGAGGAATTCAGCGGAAGTGGTCGGTTCGATGATCTCCTGGGAGACCGGAATAACGACTTCGTATTCCTTGCTGTCGAGAGCGCTCTTTACATCGGCGATCGCCTTATCGATATCGATGACAACACCTTCCTGGGAATCTTCGATAATAAACTCGAGATTTTCAAGATCGAAATCACTTGCGTATGCTTCGATGACTTCCTTCTGAAGCGGTTCGAGAGTGTTTGTCGTGAGCTGGTCAACGGCAGAAGTGTCGAGGGAATATGTGGAAACGAAGTCAACGGGCGTCGTCTTCAGCGCGTTGATGGTGTTATAACGGTCCTTCAGGCCGTCATTTCCCTGAAGAGTACTTGTACGTCCGTATTCGTATGCTTTATCGATGATCGAATCGATATCACTTGTCACGGTCAGGCCTGTCGTCGGCATCGGGATCGACTCGTCGCCTACGAGGAATGTGACATTGACGAGGTCTGAAGCTGATTTACTGTTTTCTTCTGCAAACTGGGCTTTCACTTCTTCTTTTGTCTTGCCGGCAACGCTCACGCCATTGATCGTGATGCCCTCATAAAATGTCGGAACATCGATCTGCGCCTGCAGTTCTTCCGGTTCGAAAGAAATCTCACTGCCGTTTGCGTCAGTAACAACGATCTTGTTGGACTTACCGCCAAAAACGTTCTTAAAGACCGTAAAGTAGAGCACTGTACCGATGGCGGTAACGGCCAGAAGACCGGCTACTACGCCCACTACAGCTGTTGTTATCTTCTTCTGTCTTCTCTTTGCTGCATTTTTCTTCATTCTTTTGACGCCTCTCTCAAAAAAATCATACTACTTCACCATGTAAAAGTTTAATATAGGATGGCTTCTCTTTCAAGAGAAAATCCATGTTTTTTACCCTACAAAATACGGCTCTTCGAGATTTGTTTTTTTGTTATATCTGGCAGATTTCGTTTGACATTTACGGGGATTTACAACAGTCCTTCGATCCGTGTTATCATAGTCTCTGAAATTACCGTGCGAAAAGCACCTGTCAGGAGGACATTTTCCGTTGGATCGTCTGATCGTCTGTGACATTGATAATACGCTTCTTCCCGCCGGCGGGACGATCTCCGAAGAGACGATGGACGCGATCCGCTCTCTTCCTGCTTCGACGGGCTTTACGATCGCAACCGGAAGATCCTTTCATGTGGTAAGAAAATTCGTGGAAGAATTCGGTCTTTCCGCCCCCGTTATCACAAGTAACGGCGCCCAGGTATACGATTACGGCGAGAATACGCCGATCTATGAGAACTGTTTTCCGGACGATGTCGTCTCGGATCTGATGCGAACGCTCATTTCCCGCGGCTTTGACTTCGTCGCCTATGGAAAGGACGGTATCTTTCACCGCCCGGACAGCGCGCATATGGCGTTTTTCAATAACTATAACGCGTCGGTAAGAGAAGAGATCCGCGCGCCGCTCATCCCTCTGAACGAGAAACTTTCCGAAGTTCCCGAGCGACTGACGAAAGTCCTTGTCTACGAGCCCACCGAAGATCTCATCCGGGAGTTTTCCGCGAAAAAAGCACTCGAAGTAACGGCTTCCATGCACAAAGTCATTGACATCATGCCCTGTGGCTGCACCAAAGGGAATGCCGTGATCGCCCTGGCTTCTCATCTGAATGTTCCGATGAAAAATGTTTTCTGCTTCGGCGACGGCGACAACGATATCAGCATGTTCACGTGCGGTGCCGTCGGGATCGCGATGGGAAACGCCTCCGATAAGGCCAAGTCCTACGCGTCCGTAATTACCCGTAACTGTAAAGATGACGGAGTCGCTTACGCGATCCGCCATCTCATCTGAAGCTTTTATCCTTTTTGCCCGAAGGCATGTCCATAAAGATCAACTGTGGATGTTAACGTGCATTGCCTTTGCAATGATAAAGAATCTCTTGTTGTCCACTTTGATCTTGAAGATGTGGTGTCCCTGACCGATGTGATATCTCTCATTCATCTGGTAGAACTCCTCCTGAGGAGCAAGACCGATGAAGTCTCCGCCTTCATATGTAAAACGCATCGGGCATGAGATCATGAAAGGCTGCATGAAAACGATCTCGATGATCGGTTCCGCATATTCATCCGGCTTACCGACAAGTACGATCTGCTCACTGTCAGCAGACTGGATCTCGAAATACATCCATAACACATCAGAAAGGCAATCTTTGATCGAATTAAACTTGACCAGACACTCATTCGCCGTCATTTCGCATCTTCCTCCTTTTGAAATCACCTTGAGTATACTGTCAAGCCCCCGCGAAAAAAACCCTTTTTGGCTCTCGAAAATTGACATTTCTGTGGACAATTGCGAATTCCGTCACATTTGTGCCACAATTCAAACGATTTAAATGGAAATTTGTCGATTCGTGTCGCATTTGCCACAAAGAGGCGCCCGTTAGCCTAAGCTTACGGGCGCCTTGCTTTGACGTGATTTTGTGTGTTCTGCCGCAGACTTTCGGCAGGTACTTTTCGATCAGAGCTTGGCTCTGACGGCAGCTTCTACCTTCGCTTTTGTGTCAGCAAGGCATGCCGCGGATCCTTCTCTTGTGTCGCCGTAGATACCGAAGTAGATCTTCAGCTTCGGCTCAGTTCCGGAAGGACGGGCACATGCCCAGTCGAGGCCCTTGTCTCCGCCGAGCTCGTAAAGGAGAACATTGGAAACAGGAAGTTCGATCTTTTCTTCTTTAACGCCGTCGTCTGTGAATACATACCTCTTCGAAGCCTGATAGTCACGGACTGCCTCGATCGGCGCGCCGCCGAGGAGAGCCTGTGCTTCCGCTTTGTTCTTGCATGTAAGAAGCTCTGCGCGAAGTGCCTTCATGGCGCCTGCGATCTTCTCGATACCTTCCTTGCCCTCGAGTGTGATCGATACAGTCTCTTCGAAGCCGTAGCCGAAACGCTTGTAGATGTTCTCGAGACGGTCAACGAGGGACTGTCCGCGCTCTCTGGACTGAGCGTACATACCTGCGATCAGCATCGCGCCAACGACAGCGTCCTTGTCACGGACGTCGAGGCCCGCCAGATAGCCGTAACTCTCTTCGAAGCCGAACTGGAAGTGCTTGTTTCCGAATTCGTCGTCGAGCTTGATGCGCTCACCGATGAACTTGAAGCCCGTGAGAACTTCCTGAAGTTCTACGCCGTAGTATTTGCAGATCGCGCCGGCCAGTTTACTGGATACGATCGTCGTTACGGCAAAAGAACCCTCCGGCAGTTCGCCTGCGCTCTTTTTCGAGTCGAGGATATAGTCGAGGATCATGAGTCCGACCTGGTTACCCGTGAACGGAACGTAGGTCTCTTTGCCGTCTACCGTCGTACGAACGGCGATACCGATACGGTCGCTGTCCGGGTCCGTTCCGATAACGAGATCCGCGTCTACCTTCTTGGCAAGATCGATCGCCATGGAAAGCGCCTGCGGGTTCTCCGGGTTCGGCACTTCAACTGTCGGGAAGTTTCCGTCCGGAAGTTCCTGCTCTTTTACGATGTGGACATTTTCCAGACCGATCTTTTTCAGGATGCGGCGTACCGGCTTGTTTCCGGAACCGTGAAGCGGTGTGTACACGATCGACATATCCTTCTGGTTAAGGATCGCCTGACGGTCGATGACGAGTTTATCGAGCATATCCGTGTATGCTTCGTCGACTTCCTCGCCCCAGTATGTCAAAAGTCCCTTTGCTTTTGCTTCGTCCAGTGTATCCGGATGGATCGTTCTGATATCTTCGATACCTTCGATGAAGCCCAGGATCTTCGATGCAGCCTCCGGCGGTACCTGTCCGCCGTCCTCGCCGTATACCTTATAGCCGTTATACTTGGACGGGTTGTGGCTTGCCGTGATCATGACACCGGCAAATGCCTTGTGCCAGCGTACGGAATAAGAAAGCATCGGAACCGGGCGGAGTTCATCCGAAAGGAATACGCGGATGCCCATGGATGTCAGTGTTCTTGCCGTGATCTCGGCAAACTCCGGCGAGAAATGACGGGAGTCGTAGGAAATAACGACACCACGCTTCATGGCCTCTTCGCCTTCACTGACGATAAACTTTCCAAGACCCGCGGAAGCTCTCGATACGATGTACATATTCATGCGGTTCGTACCGGCACCCAGGATGCCGCGAAGTCCGGCGGTTCCGAACTCGAGATCTCTGTAGAATCTCTCCTCAATCTCCTTCTTGTCCTCCTTGATCGCCAGAAGCTCAGCACGTGTCGCTTCGTCGAAATAAGGATCCTCACTCCAAAACTTGTACAATTCTTCTACATTCATCTTCTTTTCTCCTCCTCATAAAACAAGATCAAGTATCCGTCGGTTCTTCCGCTATCGTCTCAAGGGCCTCATCTTTTCCCTCTTCGGCGACTGCTTCCGAACTCTTTTTCTTTCTTAAAAGCACAAACGATACCGCGGCAAAAACAACCACACCGAGTCCGCTCGCGAGAAGTCCTGCTTTCCATCCCGGAGGCGTAAAGCGGAGTTCCACTTTATGCGCTCCCGCGGAGACCGGAACATACAGCAACGCGTCCTGATAGGCAATGATCTCTGTCTCTTTTCCATCGACATACGCCTTCCAGCCCTTTTCGTAAGGCGCCGTGATCAGAATGCCCTTATCTTCCGTTGTATCTGTTTCGATCACATAGTGACCGTTTGTGACATCGACGCTTTTAAGTCCGTCGGTCAGCGCTTCCTTCTGGGGCGCCATTGCCGTCGGATCGACATACGCGAAGATTGGCTCGAACGATCCGAAGATATCTTCGTCCGCTCTGACCTCGACTTTCACTTCGTCACCTTTTCTGAAAGAACCGAGATTAAGGATCACGGTATAAAAAGAGCGAGAAGTCTTTCCGGCGATCTGTTCGTCATTTACATAGATCTCAGTTTCGCACTGCAGGCAAAGGTACGGGATCTCAAAATAGATGGCGCCGTCGCGGTCTGCTTTGAACGTGGCGCGGAATACCAAAGGAGCCTTATTGTTATTTCTCAGGTAGATGTTCAGTCCTTCCGCTTCAAGGTTCGCCGTTTCGTTATTCAGTTTATTCTTGATCAGGTCGTTCTGCACGATCGCGTCCTTCGGAGGAATATCCGTGGGCTGACCGTTGATGATCTCCCATTTCGCCGTAAATGTATCGTAGATATCGGAAGCATCCACATCGGAAAGGGATTTCATCCAGTCTTCCTGGAAAGCAAAGTAGTCCTTTGTCGATTCATCTTTTTCCAGCGCGAATCCGTCGAAGGAGAGCGCGTCCTCTTTTACGAGAAGTGCCGCCGGAAGCGCGTATTCGTTCTTGTAAAGATTGAGCTCGCCCTGGCTTGCCACCTTCTCCATCTCCATTAACTCTTCCGACTTCGAAATGATATACCGAACACCCAGGATCGAGTCAGCGGGCATGATCATGTCGTCGTGCTGGAGAGAGAAGTAATTATAGTTCGATCTGTATCCCAGCTGCTTGAGGAAATGGTGGGACTTCTTATTTGACATGGACGCAAAGAGACTCATGCCTTCTCTTCCCGAATAGAAAGGAAGGTTGTTTGCATACACCAGATGATGCCAGGGTTCGTGCATCTCCGTTCTGAACCAGTCCTGATCAGTGATACTGTCGGAAAGGGCTTCGATATCGTTCAGCGTTTTGGTAAACTCCGGAGCATCCTGAATGCCGTTAAATACGTCCGGCATCAGAGCGCGCGGATTGAAAACGACGATCTCGACAATGATCACCGCGGCGAGAAGTCCGGTTCCGATCTTCTTGATGTTATAGATGATCTCCGGCCACTTTTCGAGCGTCTTTCCGTAAAGAAGGACACTGATCAGTACCGAAAACAAAAGCGTTGCGAAGAAAGAGTTTTCCTTTTGCGCCATCCGGCCGAAGCTCTGTGAAAACAGAAGGAGCGCAAAGACGATCCCGAAAGCTTTTATGAAATGCTTCTTTTCGCAATGCGCCATATTCAGGTAAGAGTAGAACGCGACAAGGATCATCACGAATGAGAAAAGGAACGCGTAACGGAAATTGAACCAGTTCGGATCATCGAAAAGATGCCATGCCGAGTTTAAAAGCGGGAACTGGAAACTCAAGATACCGAACCCGAACGCCACTCCGATCGCGGTCTTCAGAGATCTCTTGATCTTCGGGTTGAAGAAAAAGAGGATGCAGAGGAACAGCGCCGTTACTCCGCAGAATATATACGGCATGTTGGCCGAAAGATCTCCGGCTTTCTTTTCCACGAGCTGATCGAATATAGACGCGAACTTGAACTTCGGCTGCATGGACATGATGGAGCTCTGCTCGGTGTAATCGGGATTGCCGATCGTATTGAGTCCTGCAGGAAGGAGGATGCACGCGCTCATCATCGCTGATGTGATCGCCGAAAGGATAAACATTCCGACGGTCTTCATGCTCTCCTTCTCCGTTTCCTTTTTGAACATTCCCTTATAACCCATTACGGAAATGAGGTAGATGAAGGAGAAGATTCCGACCATGTAAGCGATGTAGTAACCGGAAACAAACATGACCAGAAGGACCAGCGTGATCACCGGCCAGGTCTTTTTCCTGTCCTCGATGAACTTCTCCGTAAGAAGGATCAGAAGCGGCAGGATCGCGAATCCGTCGAGCCACATGATTTGGAACATATTGACGATCGCAAACGTGCAAAGCGGATACATCAGTCCGAAAAGAACCGTCATCTTATCTTCGGTCTTGAACTTTCTGTCCAAAAGCCAGGTCATAAACGCGCCGGCAAAAGAAAGCTTGATGATGATCAGGCAGCTGACCAGTTCCTGGATCATCGTCGTCGGGAAAAGGAGAGCGATTAGATTCAAAGGACTGGAAAGATAATAGGCGAACACACCTAATGTGTTCGAACCGATACCGAGACTTCTGTTGTAGAAAAGGGATTCTCCGGAAAGGATCGCCTGCTTGTATCCGATAAGATACGGACCGTACTGTGCGCCCAGGTCAGAAGTCAGTACATTTCTGTTTCCGAAGGGGGTGATCATATTGATCAGGAACACCAGGATCATGGCAAGCATGGTCGCAAAGAATGCCAAGAGGGGACGGGTGTCGATCTTTCTTCCCGCTTTCTTTTCAAGCGTCGTCTTCTCTATCAAGCCTGTTCCCTCCTTTGCTGCTTTACCTTACCGCTCTTCCTCGTAAAGAAGATAAGAGCCGCACAGGCGAAGACCCCCAGTGCACTGATTATAACACCAATTCGCATTCCGGGGGGATCGAATTGCAGTTGTACGTCGTGACTTCCGGCACTTAAAGGAATGGAAATAAAGGCGTCCTGATAGGGAACGATCTCTACCTCCCTGCCATCCACTTTTGCCGACCAGCCCTTTTCGTACGGGATCGTCGCGATCAGGATCTGATCCTCTGAAGATTCCGTAGAGAATGTAACGTGTCCGTCCGCAACAGCAAGATCGGATATTCCTTTTTTCAGGCTTTCCGTCTGCTCGAAAAGCGCCGGAAGACTCATCTCGCTCGCATATGGTTCATAGCAGGCAAGGACCTCATCGTTGCAGCGGATCTCAAAGGTGATCAGTTCGCCCTGACCATGAACTCCCGCATCCGCGATCACGGAATAGTAGGAAGTGGATTCTTCTTTGTAGATACATTTGCCGTTGCAGTAGATACTGATCGGCGCACTCTTCATCAGGAACGGGACAGAAAGATAGACAGGCCCGTCTGTTTTCACGTACATGGTCGCCTTCAGGACGATCGGGGATTTCTCACTGCCGCGCAGATAATACGTCAGTCCCTTATATCCCGTTTTCACATTCTCGAGATTAAGCCTGTCCTTTTTCAGGTCATACTCAAAAGGCTCGTTGATGATGCTTCCGTCCGCTTTTTGCGCGTTGAAGACCTCCCAGGTGAGATGTCTGGTATCAAACACCTTCTCAGCGTCGATCCCCGTAAGGGAACTGACGAGATCCTCCTGGAAAGCAAAATAATCTTTTTCGATCATCTGCTCCGTTACTGCTTTTTTGTCCTTCAGGTCTTCTTCGTTTTCTTCGGCTTCAGGATCTCCCGCAACCTTCTCCAGTCTGTATCCGTCAAAACCGTAAGCGTCGGTTTCGGCAAGGAAGACCATTCCTGCAGCGTAGGGATTTTCAAACAGCGTATATTTTCCGACCGAAGAGATCGGCGTAAGCCCCATGATCTCGCTTTGGTCGGAGACGATGTAGGAGATGCCCATGAGAGAATCCGAAAGCAGATTCACGTTTCTGTGTTCTACGGAAGTATAGTTGAAATTCGCGCAGTAGCCGAGCTGCTTGAGGAAGCGCTGCATCGGCTTGTTCGACATCGAGCAGAAAGCACCGAGTCCTTTTGTATGCGTATAGGAAGAAAGGCTCAGCGAATTGATGTTCTGTCCGAGGTTCCCTGTCTGTTCCGTTCTCTTTCCCGAACCGTCATCTGTGTCTTTCGTCAGCTCGATCAGGTCGGATACCTCCGCCGAAAAAGAACCGGCACTCTGGGTATCGTTCCAGATAGCTCCGACCGTAAGTTTCGGCGCGAGGAAAACGATCTCCGCGACCACGATCGGAACGAGGATCCCTTTGCGGTATTTTTTCAGATTCGACATTGACTCCGGCCAATTCTCTTTTGACATTCCGAAGAGGCAAAGTCCGATCAGTGCGATCATCGCGAGATTCTGAAAATACATGGAATCCGTATTTTCGATCTTGCCGAACGCCTCCGCGATGCAAAGGAGCACGAAAACGATACCGGTCATTTTCGCGAAGTCTTTATTTCTCAGATCGGAAATATGAAGGAAAGAATAGAACGCGATAAGGATCGTTCCGAAGATAAAGAGGAACGAATAGCGGTAAAGGAACCAGTTCGGTTCATTGAAAAGATGCCACGCCGTGTTCAGGATCGGGAAAATAAACGACAGGATCCCGAAGCCGAGTCCGAATCCGGCACGCAGTTTCAGCTTCTTGGAGATCTTCGGATTCATAAAGAAAAGGATCACCAGCTCCAGGACAGCCAGGCTGGAATAAATGAACGGCAGGTTTTCCGAGATGGTCTTCATCTTGTTGATGAAGAGCTGCGGGAGCAGATGCACAAGCGGGAATCCCGTATCCATGCTGACGGAAAGGCTCGAGGAATTGTCTCCGTTTCTTATGGTGTCGAGACCTGCCGGGATCAAAAGAACGGCGCATACCATTGCCGCACAGATCGCGACCAGGATGAACACGCCCACCGTCTTTCCCGCGGAAGGTGCTTTTTCCTTAGTGACATTACTCTGATATTCCAGGATGCCGATCAGATAGAAGAAGGCGAAGATGCCGACCATGTACGCGATGTAGTAATTCGACATAAACAAAAGGATCAGCACGATCAGAAGCTCCCACGCGTGTCGCATATCGTCTTTGAACTTCTCGGTGAAAAGGATCACAAGCGGAAGAAGCGCAAAGCCGTCGAACCAGATAAAGTTGAAGATGAACGACATGGAAAAAGATGAGAGCGCATACATCATGCCGAAAAGTATGCTCATCTTCGTCTTGGAATCAAACTTATGGTCGATCAATGACGTCATAAAAGCACCGGCAAAGGAGAGTTTCAAAATCGCGATGATAACGATCGCTTCCGATAGTTTCGACACCGGGAAAAGCAGCGTCAGAAGATTCAGCGGGCTGGAAATATAGTAGGCAAGGATGCCCATGAAGTTCTTTCCCAGGCCGACCTCAAAAGAATAGGCAAGCGATCCTCCGGACATGAGCTTGTTTCGAAGCGTCGCGAGATACGGCGCGTACTGCGCGGACAGATCCGACACCAGGACACTATGATCACCAAAGGGGGATACACCTACCGTGAACATGACCACGATCAGCGAGAAAAACACGGCGACAAACGAAAACAGCGGGCGAAGATCCCGGGCTTTCGTTGTTCGTTTCTTAGTTTCAAGCGAGTTCTTTTCGATCATGGGAAAACTCCTTACTGATTACATAGGTATGGTATCACAAAATGCCTCTTTTCCCAAAGGTCAGCAACAGAAACTATCCTTTTTGCGCCCTCCATGTAGTATACTTGATGTAAAGAACAAATACTTATGAGGTGTGTTATGCTGGTCAGTCTGATGGTTCCCTGTTATAACGAAGAAGAAGCGCTGCCGTATCTTTACGATGCTCTTTGTAAAGTGATGGAAGAATGCTCGAAGTACGAGTACGAACTGATCTTTGTCAATGACGGCAGCCGTGATAAGACGCTTTCCGTACTTAAAGACATGGCCGAAAAGGACTCTCGTGTCCACTATATCTCTTTTTCCAGAAACTTCGGTAAAGAAGCGGCGATGTACGCCGGTCTTGCTGCCGCAAAGGGCGAATGGATCGGTCTTTTGGATGCCGACATGCAGGACCCGCCGTCACTTCTTCCCGAAATGTTCCAGGCTCTGGAAAACGACGAGTGCGACATCATCGCGACACGCCGTGTCTCCAGAAAAGGCGAGCCGCCGATCAGAAGCTGGTTTGCCCGCCGTTTCTATCACCTGATCAACAAGTTCACGGATGTCGAGATCGTGGACGGCGCCAGAGACTTCCGTGTCATGAAGCGTCCGGTCGTCGACGCGATCCTTTCCCTCGGTGAAAGACAGCGTTTCAGCAAAGGTATCTTCGCCTGGGTCGGTTTCCGCACCAAGTGGCTCGAATATGAAAACGTTGAGCGTGTCGCAGGCGAGACGAAATGGTCATTCTGGAAACTTTTCCGTTATGCCATCGAAGGTATCGTATCCTTCACCACCGCGCCTCTTCGTATCGCGATGATCGTCGGATTCCTCACTTCGCTGGGCGCCTTTGTCTACTTGGTTTATTACTTCATCCACGCCCTCATCTATCAGACATGGGAAAAGGCAGCTGGTTATCCTTCCCTTTTGTCCTTCATGCTCTTCCTGGGCGGCATGATCCTTATGGCACTCGGTATCATCGGTGAATATCTTGCCAAGACGTACATCGAAGTAAAGAGCCGTCCGCTCTATGTCATTGCGGAAGACAATATCGAGAAGAAGGATTTAATCTCTCAGTAATTGATGCTCGTTAAGAAAAGAAGTTTTCTTGTGCTGGTCCTCGGGCTGAAGCCCTGCGGAGGCACTTCGAAAACTTTTTTCTTATTCGAGAATTCATCAGATCCCGAGAAATAGAAAAACCTTCCCGAGGATCGGCTCGAGAAGGTTTTTTCATGTTCAAAGTTTATATCGCGAATTACTTTGTAACAGTAACTTTTTTCATTTTCTGCTCCTTGAGCGGGCGGTCGCCACGGTCTGTAGGAGTAGCAGCGATCTCATCAACGACTTCGATACCTTCGATGATCTTGCCGAACGCAGCGTAGTTGCCGTCGAGGAACGGGCCGTCTTCGTGCATGATGAAGAACTGGGATCCTGCGGAGTTCGGGTCTCCCGCGCGTGCCATGGAAAGAACGCCACGCTCATGGGACAGATCGTTCGGAACGCCGTTCGCTCTGAACTCACCCTTGATGTGATGGCCCGGGCCGCCCATGCCTGTACCTGTCGGGTCACCGCCCTGGATCATGAATCCGGAAATGACTCTGTGGAAGATAAGTCCGTCGTAGAAACCTTTCTCGATCAGATCTACGAAGTTCTGTACGCTGATCGGCGCAACATCCGGATAAAGCTCAAGCTTCATGATGCCGCCGTTTTCCATTTCAATAGTTACGATTGGATTTGCCATAATTCAAATCTCCTTTGTTTTAGTCACTCTTTGATACTACGGGAAAAGCACTTGTTTTGCAAGTTTCTGCGAAAAGACTTCATTGCATCATCTCGCAGAAAAAACCTTCGACACGCCTCCGCAGGGCAACGCCCGAGGACCAGCGCGAGAAGGTTTATTTCTGCGCAGTTATTTACCAGACAAGATCCTCGTAGAGCACTTCTTCCAAAGTAAGTCCTTTTGCCGGCATGGTCTTCCCTGCTTCTTTGCGAACTCCTTCGCCGGTCAGGAGTTTTTCGATCTCAGTCTTCGTCATTTTGCCCTGGCCGACATATACGAGGGTTCCTGCCATGATGCGAACCATGTTGTAAAGGAAGGATTCTCCGATGACCGTGATCTCGATGAGGTTGGGATCGCCTTCGGCGCGTCTGACATAAACGTCTTTCATGGTGCGGATCGGAGTGATGTCCGGGCCGCCCTGCGCGCGGAACGCGGAGAAATCGTGCGTGCCGATAAATGCTTTTGCCGCGTCGTCCATCGCCTCTACATCAAGGACTCCCGGAACGAAAGCCTCGGTCCTTCTGTTAACGGCTGAAGGTACCTTCGCGTTTCTGACACGATAGCAGTAGCGCTTGCCCTTGCTGTTGAAACGCGTGTGGAAAGTTTCCGGAACTTCCTTGGCCGCAAGCACCACGAGATCGTCATCAAGTACCGCGTTTAACGCCAGCGGGATCTTATCCTCCGGGATCGAAAAAGGAACATCCACATGGGAAATATGTCCCTTGGCATGCACACCGGAATCCGTCCGGCTGCATCCGTATATACGACAAAAGCGCCCGTACACCTTCTCCACTGCTTCTTCCAGTGTCTGCTGTACGGAACGCCCGTTATCCTGTCTTTGGAAACCGACGAAATCGGTCCCGTCATATTCGGTCAGCAAAGCGATGCGGATATCCGTAAGCGGTCTGCCTTCCTCACTCATTTTATTATCCCTGGATCTTGTCGTCGAAGCAGGCCTTACCCATCATGGCAGCACCTACGATACCGGCGTCGTTACCCATCTTGGCCACGCGGATCTCTGTCTTTCTGACACCCGGGCCGAAGAACGGCTTATTCAGGGTCTTCTCACGAAGCGGAACCATCAGCGGATCACCTTCGTTGCAGACACCGCCGCCGATCAGGAGCACTTCCGGCATGAAAGTGTTGATCGCGTTCGCCAGACCTTCGGAAAGATAATCGATATATGTGTCTACGACATTCGCGGCAACTTCGTCACCGGCTCTCATACCGTCAAATGCGATCCTTGCGTTCGACTGTCCGCCGTTCTCTTCGATGAGTTTTCCGAGGATGGAAGTCGGATTTGCTTCTGCAGCTTCCTGTGTCATTCTGGCAAGAGCAGACGCGGAACCGTATGCCTCGAAGCAGCCCTTACGTCCGCAGGAACACTGCTGTCCGTTGACCATGATGACATGGTGACCGAACTCGGAACCTGCCTGGTTAAAGCCGGAGAAGATTCTGTTGTTGATGATGACGCCGGCACCGATACCCGTTCCGAGTGTGATCGTAACGGAATCCGCGACATCTGCCGCCGCGCCGGAAACGCTCTCTGCCATAGCCGCGCAGTTCGCGTCATTGTCGATATATACCGGAAGATCGATCACGGAACGGATGATCTTTCTCATCGGCGCGTTTACGAAAGGAAGATTGGTCGCGTAGACCAGTGTACCTGCCTTATTGTCCGGTGTTCCCGGAGAGCCGATACCGATAGCGGCAACATCGGACTCGGTAATCTTTGCTTCTGCAATTGCCTGCTTTGCGAGATTACCCATGTCTGTGATGATGTCTTCCATCGGGCGGTCCGCGTTCGTCTTGATGCTGACCTTATTCAGAAGTTCACCCTTCTCAGTTACTACGCCGGCCTTGATGTTCGTGCCGCCGAGATCGATTCCTACATAATAAGCCATTTCAAATTCTCCTCATCTTGAAACTCATCTATCTTCTGCCCCGGATCCCTTTCCCCGGGGGAATTCGCCCATGCGCGAATATTTTATATTAATTTCGGCAATAAATCTACTGCCACGGGAATAAAAGCGACCACCGTCAGGATGAAAAACCACATGAAGTCAGACGCCTTCAACTTGAGCGGATGGAGTTTTGTCTTGCCGACACCTCCCTGGTAGCATCTCGCATCCATCGCGACCGCCAGTTCTTCCGCTCTTTTAAAAGAACTTACAAACAGCGGCACCAGTACGGCGACATATCCTTTGGCGCGCTGGAACACGTTTCCCGTATCGTATTCCGCGCCACGCGACGACTGTGCTTTCATGATCTTATCCGTCTCCTCGACAAGCGTCGGGATGAATCGGATCGCGATCGAGATCGTCATGGCGATCTCATTGACCGGCACCTTGATGACCTTCAGCGGAGAACCGAGAGACTCGAGCGCGTCCGCCAGTTTCAACGGTGTCGTCGTAAGCGTAAGAAGGATGCTCGTCGCGATGATCAGAAGCAGAAGTCGCAGCACCATCAGGACCGCTCGTTCCAATCCTCCGTAAGTCACCTTGATGACTCCCCATGACCAAAGCGTTTCTCCCGATCTTATCGTCAGCACGTTGATGATGAAGATAAAGATCATGATAAAGAGGATCGGACGGACCGATCTTACTACCTCCATCGGACTGATCTTTGAAAGCAGCGTGATGAAGATAACTACGGAGACCGCGGCAAGCATAGTAAGCGGTTCATCCGCAAGGAACAGTGTCACCATGTAAAGGATGAACAGGATCACCTTGATCCTCGGGTCAAGTTTATGGAGTACGGAGTCGCCCTGTACATAACGGCCGATGGAAATGTCCTTCATCATTGGGCATCCACCTCCTCCATGTCACCGAAGACCAGCGATTGTGCCGCCTCGGCCACATCAAAGACGGTGTCATTGATGTAAGGATATTCCTTTTTCAGTTCACTCATGGTCTGCACCAGACAGGGCTTGTCGAGGCGCATCGCGTAAGAGTTGGTTTCCTGAGAAAAAAGTTTCTCCGGAGATCCGAAGAATACCTGTTCTCCCTTTTTCAGCACCAGCACGCGGTCCGCGATCCTGGCGGCTTCGTCCATATCGTGTGAGACCAGAACGATGGATTTGCCCTGATCTCTTAATGTCTCAATGTAACCGAAGATCTCTTTCTGACCGGCAGGATCCAATCCCGCGGCCGGCTCGTCGAGAATGAGTACATCCGGATTCATCGCAAGGATACCCGCGAAAGCGACTCTTCTCTTCTGTCCGCCGGAAAGCTCAAACGGAGATCTCTTCAGAATATCTTCAGAAAGGCCGACGAGCGGCAGCGACTCGCGCATCAGCCTGTCGCAGGTCTTGTCGTCGTAGCCCATCTTGCTCGGACCAAACTTGATATCTTTCTCGACGGTTTCCTCGAAAAGCTGATATTCGGGATACTGGAACAGAAGTCCTACATGGCTTCTGATCTTCTTGATCTCATTGTTCTTTTCGGTCGAGATGTATTTCTTTTCTTCCTCACTCCAGACTTCCACTTTGCCTTCAAGCGGGCGCAGAATGCCGTTGAGATGAGAAATGAGCGTAGTCTTACCGGAACCGCTGTGTCCGATAACAGTTACGATCTCGCCTTTTTTGACGTCAAAAGCAATGTCCGAGATCGCCTTCTTTTCCTTCTTGTCGTAACTATGGGAAAGACCGGTAACACGAAGGATGACCTGATCGGAAACCTCACGCGGTTCCTTAATCGTCCTCAACTTCGGATCCGGATGTTTGTCTTTTAAGATCTCACGGATCTTCTTCTTCGCGGTCTCTTCCGACAGAAAATCACTCTGCTCGGTCTCCACTCCGCAGAGACGGGCAACTTCACAGAGAAGCTCCGCCCATTTCGGAAGCTCCAGACCGAGTTCCCTGATCCTGTCGACCTGGGAGAATACCTCCGACGGAGTGCCGTTCAAACGGATATTTCCTTTTTCCAGGATAATCACGCGATCCGCGAGATATGCCTCGTGCATATCGTGCGTAATGTGGATAACGGTGATGCCCTTGTCATTACGCATTCTCGCTACCAGCTGTAAGAATTCGTCTCTGGCTTTCGGATCGAGCATGGAAGTACTCTCGTCAAGGATCAGAAGCTGCGGCTGCATAGCGAGGACACCCGCGATCGCCAGTTTTTGTTTCTGACCTCCCGAAAGAGACGACGGCTGCTTGTCTGCCTTTTCAAGAAGACCGACATAGCCAAGTGCTTTTTCCACACGAAGCGCAAGCTCCGGAAGCGGGACCGAAAGATTTTCCGGACCGAACGCGACGTCCTCTTCGACCGTCGTTCCGACGATCTGATTGTCAGGATTCTGGAATACCATTCCGCAGTGGGAACGGATCGGCCAGAAATTTTCGTCTTTGTCCGCCTCCAGATCGAATACGGAGAGTTTTCCCGAATCCGGGAACTCCAGGATATTGATCATCTTGGCGAGTGTGGATTTACCGGAGCCGTTTCTGCCTAAGATCGCGACGTATTCGCCCTTCTTAACAGTAAAAGAAGCATGGTCCACCGCCACGACATCCTTTCCGGAATTCGTCTCATAGGAAAACAGGATATCCTCTGCTTTCACTGTCAGGTTATATTCCGCAATGTCCTTGGTATTGGAATCCATGCTACTGGTTTCTCCGATTTCTTCAGGATAGTAAAAGTGACGGAAGGGTTTTGCCCATCCGCCACTTTATTGTATCAGATTATTTGGGCTATCTTACTCAGCGAATGTGAGGAGAGCCATTTCGGAAGCGTCACCGCGACGAGCGCCGAGCTTCACGATCTTTGTGTAACCACCCTTGTGATTTACAAGAGCCGGAGCGATCTCATTGTAGAGAATATCTACCGGGTTAACAACGTTGCCCTCAGCATCGTGGCTCTTTCTGAGCCAGTAAGCTGCATTCTTGCGAGCTGCCAAACGAGAAGGAGCATCAACCTGAACCGTCTTCTTGGAAACCTGACGATCAACGACTTCATACTTTCTGCCGTTCTTGGAAGTCTTGGAAACCAGGACCTTCATGCCCTTCGCATCCAGCTTCGCGGAGGAAACTGTAACTTCCTTTGTAGTAAAGTTGTCTTTTTCACGAATGGCATCAGCAATCAGCTTATCCATGATCTTAGAAACTTCCTTAGCACGAGCAACAGTTGTTACAACATGCTTTCTGTTCTCGGAAAGTGCCTTTCCGTCTTCTTTTACCGGGCAAACAACCAGAGATGTTGCCAGATTTCTCAAAATTGCGATGCGCTGATCGCTAACTCTTCCTAATTTTCTGTAACCTGCCATGGGTTCATACCTCCTGTATATTTAAAAATATCCTAGCTGACCCTCGAGCCGCTATTTAGTCCTCGACATCTGCGAGAGACAGATCCATATCCTCGAGCTTCTGGATAACTTCTTCCAGAGACTTCTTACCGAGGTTACGAACTTTCATCATTTCGTCTTCCGACTTAGCAACGAGATCACCGATCGTGTTGATACCTGCTCTCTTGAGGCAGTTATATGTACGAACGGAGAAATCAAGATCCTCAATGACGATGTCATGTGTGGAGTTCTTGCTGGAGCTGTCATCAGAATCACGGAAGCTCGGACCATTGGTCACGTCCGTAAGAGCTGTGAACAGACCCAGGTGCTCACGAAGGATCGCTGCAGCGGAAGAAAGAGCCTCATCAACCTTAATGGTTGCATCGGTCCATACTTCAAGCGTCAGGCTGTCAAAGTCTGTGCGCTCACCGACACGCGTATTCTCGATACGGTAGTTAGCCTTCTTTACCGGAGTAAAGATAGAGTCGATAGCGATCGTACCGATCGTCTGTGTAGCCGGCTTATTCTGGTCAGCCGTAGCATAGCCGCGGCCCTTGCTGATCGTGAGTTCGATGAAGAGACGACCTGCTCCGTTCATTGTGCAAATGACATGATCCGGATTCATGATCTCTACTTCTTCATCGTGAACGATATCGCCTGCTGTAACTACGCCGGTCTTGCCTTCATCCATGCTGATGTATACCGTCTTCGGTGTATCAACATGAAGCTTAGCACGGATGCCCTTAACGTTGAGGATGATCTCAGTCATGTCCTCGATAACGCCCGGGATCGTGGAAAACTCATGGAAAACATTCTCAACACGAACGGATGTTACTGCTGCACCGGACAAGGAAGAAAGAAGCACACGACGAAGGGAGTTACCCAGTGTCGTACCGTAGCCGCGCTCAAGCGGAGCGATTACGTACTTACCATAGGAGCTGTCTTCGTTGACTTCTACACACTCAATTGTCGGCTTCATAATTTCAATCATATTTATCCTCCTAGCTTGTCATGCAAAGCGAAAGGTTACTATTACTTCGAGTACAACTCGACGATGAGTGTCTCCTTGACCTCGAGATCTACATCCTCACGAGCCGGCTCTCTTACGATAGAACCTGTAAGTGTCTCTTCGTTGAAGGACAGCCAAGCCGGTACCGGACGGGAATTAGAAAGTGTCTCGAACTTCGGGGACTTTCTGGATGTTTCCTTAACGGAGATCGTATCGCCTGTCTTCAGTGTCATAGACGGGATGTTTGCCTTCTTGCCATTTACGAGGAAATGACCGTGTGTAACGAGCTGACGAGCTTCATTTCTGGAAGAAGCAAGACCCAGACGATATACGACATTGTCGAAACGGAGTTCGAGGAGCTCAAGGAGCTTTTCACCGGTCTTACCCTGCTTACGCTCAGCACGTGCATAGGTAAGTCTGAACTGCTTTTCAAGTACGCCGTAGAAACGCTTTGTCTTCTGCTTCTCACGAAGCTGTACACCATATTCTGAAATCTTTTTTCTGCCCTGACCATGCTGACCCGGAGCGGCACTCTTCTTAGCAAGTGCGCACTTAGCGGAATAGCATCTCTCACCCTTGAGGAAGAGCTTGTCTCCTTCTCTGCGGCAGAGACGGCAGGTTCCTTCTGTATATCTAGCCATTCTCTATACCTCCGAACTCAGACTCTTCTTCTCTTAGGCGGTCTGCAACCATTGTGCGGAACCGGAGTTACATCTTTGATCATTGTAACTTCCAGACCTGCTGTCTGCAGGGCACGGATAGCGGATTCACGTCCCGGACCAGGTCCCTTAACGTAAACCTCAACAGTGCGCATGCCGTGATCAGCTGCCTTCTTACCTGCATCCTCAGATGCCATCTGAGCAGCGAACGGTGTACCCTTACGGGAACCCTTCATGCCCATCTCACCGGCAGATGCCCAGGAGATTGCATTACCCTGCATATCAGTGATCGTAACGATCGTGTTGTTAAATGTAGCGTGAATATGAGCCTGACCTTTGTCAATATTCTTGCGCTCTCTTCTCTTCGGTCTTGCGGCCGTTTTCTTAACTGCTTTTGCTGCCATGGGTTCGCCTCCTTACTTCTTCTTACCAGCGATCGTACGCTTCGGTCCCTTACGGGTACGAGCATTCGTCTTGGTGCGCTGGCCACGAACAGGCAGACCCATTCTGTGACGGCGGCCGCGATAGCATCCGATTTCTGTCAATCTCTTAATGTTCAGGGAAACTTCTCTTCTCAGGTCACCCTCAACGTTGTAATTGTTTTCGATCTGGTCACGAATCTTAGCGATATCATCCTCAGAAAGATCCTTAACACGTGTGTCAGGATTGATCTTTGTGTCCGCAAGAATACGATCAGAACTTGTCTTACCAATGCCATAAATGTACGTAAGAGCGATTTCTACTCTTTTGTCATTTGGCAGATCTACACCGGCAATACGAGCCATTCTGTGTACCTCCATGAATGAATCAATAAATGTTTTGTTTCGTATATATATGACATGCTGATGCTAAGATCCTCTCGGGTTAGGAGAGGCAGCCGCCTTGGCATAACTGGTGCATGTAATATCCAAACTTTTTTCGTTTCCTGTCCGAGCAGACAATGACGAAGCCTGCAAACAGGAGGATTCTGGGATTAACCCTGCTTCTGCTTATGCTTAGGATCCGAGCAGATGATCATAACACGACCATTACGACGAATGACCTTGCACTTCTCGCACATGGGTTTTACCGACGGTCTTACTTTCATGACGTAACCTCCCTGTCTACTTAAAAAACAATGCAAAACTAACATACGCTATGCGCGCACGCTAAAACATTATACCAAAAACTCTCTGCATTTCAAGAGAGTTTTTGATTTTTTCTTCTCTTTTTTTATTTCGCCCTCAACAGGCCGTCAGGGGCGGATCCTGGGTGCGATTTTTACTTCGCGCGCCAAGTGATGCGGCCACGGGACAGATCGTATGGAGAAAGCTCCATGGTTACTCTGTCACCCGGCAGGATCTTGATGTAGTTCTGACGCAGCTTGCCCGAAATGTGAGCAAGTACGATATGACCGTTCTCCAGTCTTACCTTAAATGTTGCGTTCGGAAGAGCATCATCAACGATGCCCTCTACTTCAATTACATCCTCTTTAGACATTCTTTCCCTCCGTTAATGTGATGATTTCCGGTCCGTTTTCTGTAATGATGATCGTATTTTCATAGTGCGCTGCGTATTTTCTGTCACGGGTGATGACCGTCCACTCGTCACTCAATACTGCAATTTCTCTTCTTCCCATCGAAATCATGGGCTCGATGCAGAAAGCCATGCCCTTCACGATGCGAGGGCCGTGTCCGAATCTTCCGTAGTTCGGTACATCCGGATCTTCATGCAGCTGGTGTCCGATACCGTGACCTGTGAGCTCACGGATGACACCGTAGCCGAAGCTTTCAGCGTGTGCCTGAACGGCAGATGAAATATCTCCGATGCGGTTTTCGGTAGAGACCTTTTCAAAACCTTTCCAGAAACACTCCTCGGTAACCTTGATCAGTTTTTCGGCTTCCTCCGAGATCTTTCCTACGGCAAAAGTTCTTGCCGCGTCTGCGTGAAGTCCGTCGAGTGAGCAGCATACGTCACATGTGACGATGTCGCCTTCTTTAAGGACCACATCTTTTCTCGGAATACCGTGTACGATGACTTCATTCGGGGAGATGCAGATCTGACCCGGGAACGGCGGATCGCCATAGTGGAAAGATGAAGAGATCGCGCCGTGCTTGTCAAAGACCTGCTTGGCGATCTCATCGAGTTCCCATGTCGTGATGCCCGGCTCGACCTTTTCGCCGAGTGTCAGAAGACACTCTTCGACGACCTTTCCGGCCTCACGCATTTTTGCAAAATCCGCTTCTGTCTTGATTTCGATCATTGATTACGCCTTTCTAAAGCCCTTTGCAGCAAGCGCTTCAGCAGCCTGTGCAAAAGCTACGTCCGGACTCTTGGAGTTGTCCGCGGAGATCACGATGCCCTTCTTCTCATAAAAATCGATGAGCGGCTTTGTGTTCTCTTCGTATGTAACAAGTCTCTGCTTTACTGTCTCCGGCTTGTCATCATCACGCTGGATGACTTCCTTGCCGCAAACATCGCAAACACCCTCGACCTTGGTCGGACGGGAAACTACGTTGTAGCTTTCACCGCAGGATGTGCAGACTCTTCTGTTTACTACACGTTCCATGATGACTTCAGCCGGAACATCTACCTTGATAACGGCATCGATCTGAGAATTGCTCTTGGCAAGCATCTCGTCAAGCTTTTCAGCCTGAGCGATCGTTCTCGGGAAACCGTCGAGAAGGTAACCGTTCTTGCAGTCATCCTGGGCAAGACGATCTTCAACCATGGAGATGGTTACTTCGTCCGGAACCAGTTTGCCGGCATCGATATACTTCTTGGCTTCGATACCCAGAGGAGTCTGTTCCTTGATGTTCGCACGGAAAATATCTCCTGTGGAGATATGTGTGATCTTGTATTCGTTTTTCAGAACCGCTGCCATGGTTCCCTTACCGGAACCCGGTGCGCCTAAAAGGATCAGTTTCATAAGAAAACCCTCTTCTCTTTTTCATTTTTGTACGCGCAAGCAGCCCCACGTGTAAACACGCGAGGCTGCATAGCATTTATCTTTTGATTTGTGCATTACCGTTAAGCAGCATAACGCGTACCCTGCTTATTCGTCATACAAGGAATCCCTTGTAGTTGTGGGTAACCATCTGCGATTCGATCTGGTCGACCAGGTCGTTGGCAACACCTGTCATGATGAGAACGGATGTACCTGCGAACCATACGCCTTCCATACCTGTCAGCTTGCCAAGAAGTGTCGGTACGAGAACGACGATGCAGAGGAAGCACGCGTCACACCAGTTAAGGCGGTTAGCCACTTTCGCGATGAACTCCGAAGTCGGACGACCCGGACGAACACCCGGAATAAATCCACCATTCTTCTGCAGGTTCTGCGAGATCTCGATCGGATTGAACTGGATCAGAGAATAGAAGAATACGAAAGCGAAGATGCAGATGAAGTAAGCAATATAGTAGAACGGGCTGCTACCGAAGTCGCGGAACCATTTTACGATGATGTTATTGCTGTTCGGGAAGAAGAATGTCACGATCGTCGACGGAAGGGACAGGAAAGACATCGTGAAGATGACCGGCATAACGCTGGATGCATTGACCTTCAACGGGATGTATGTGTTCTGTCCGCCATAGACTTTACGTCCGATGACCTTCTTAGAGTACTGGACCGGAATTCTTCTTTCTGCATTCTGAACGTATACGCAGAAGATGATCGTTGCAAGAGAGATCAGGGATACGATAGCGAAAGCCGTGAATCCCAGAGTGTTACCGAGAGCTGCGTTCTCAAAGCTGCCTGCGATGTTGAGTGCATCGTAGTAGAGAGTCTGGATCATCTGCGGGATACGTGTAACGATACCTGCAAAGATGATCAGGGAAACACCGTTACCGATGCCCTTCTCATTGATGCGCTCGCCGAGGAATACAACACATGTCGTACCGGCAGTAAATGTCAGGATGATCAGTGCTGCACAAAGCGGCTTCGGCAGATAACCTGTCATAGCAGATCTTGTAGCGTAGCAGAAGAAGGATGCCTGCATGAGAGCCAGACCGACTGTCATGTAACGAGTGATCTTCTGGATCTTCTTCTGTCCCTCTTCACCTTCTTTGGCAAGGTTTTCCAAAGCAGGGATAGCAACCGTCAGGAGCTGGATGATGATCGAGGAGTTGATGTAGGGAGTAATACCCATCGCGAAGATGGTTGCCGCATAAAGACCACCACCTGCGATAATATCCATCAAGCTACCGATCTGACCCCAGTTCTGAACGACACTTGTAAATTCGGTACGGTTGATACCCGGGCAAGGGATCAAGCCACCTACCATGTAAAGGCCGAGAATAAACAGCGTAAAGAGAAGTTTCTTTCGCAGATCCGGCAAACGGAATGCATTCACTAAGGTGTCAAAAATACCCTTCATGTGTTATACCTCCTGAGCCGTTCCACCAGCCTTTTCGATTTTCTCTTTTGCAGAAGCAGAGAACTTCTTTGCCTTAACAGTCAGCTTCTTTGTCAGATCACCGTTACCGAGGACCTTGATTCCGTCGTTGACCTTAGCGAGTGTGATGATACCGGCATCAGCGAGGATCGTTGCATCGACCTCAGCACCGTTATCAAACTTCTCCAGATCGGAGACATTGATCTCAACATACTCTGCTGCGAAACGCTTGTGGTTGAAACCACGCTTCGGCAGACGTCTGTAAAGAGGCATCTGACCACCCTCGAAACCAGGACGGACACCGCCACCGGAACGAGCATTCTGACCCTTGTGTCCACGACCGGAAGTCTTACCGTTTCCGGATCCGGCACCACGGCCCTTACGATATGCTTTCTCGTTGCCGCAGGAAGACATTTCATTAAGTTTCATGTTTCCTATACCTCCATTACACTTCTTCGCAAGTAACAAGATGTGCTACTGTACGAACCATACCGCGGATTGCCTCATTATCAGCCTTCTCAACAGACTGACCGATCTTGCGAAGACCGAGAGCCTTAACTGTGGCGGCCTGGTTTTTCTTGGATTTGTTGGTGCTCTTGACCAATGTAATCTTCAAGTTTGCCATGTTAGCACACCTCCATTACCTAATTTCTTCAGCAGACTTTCCGCGCAGACGTGCGACCTCTTCGAGAGAGCGCATGCTCTTCAAGCCTTCCATTGTTGCGTTAACAACATTGTTCGGGTTGTTAGTACCCAGAGACTTTGTACGGATATCCTTGATGCCGCAAAGTTCGCATACCGCACGAACCGGGCCACCTGCGATGATACCTGTACCACTTGCAGCCGGCTTCATAACGATCTTACCTGCGCCGAAAACACCAAATGCTTCGTGCGGGATCGTGTTACCGTCGAGCGGAACAGAGATCATGTTCTTCTTTGCATCTTCGATGCCTTTTCTGATCGCGTCCGGAATCTCAGCTGCTTTACCGAGGCCCTTACCAACGTGACCATTCTCGTCACCTACAATTACGAGGGCTGCGAAACGGAAATTTCTACCACCCTTAACCGTTTTGGAAACACGTCCGATATGGATGACTTTCTCTTTTAATTCGGTTGAATTTGGTTCAAAACCCATCTTGTTTCCCTCCTAATCAGAATTTCAGGCCAGCTTCACGAGCTGCCTCAGCCAAAGCTGCTACACGTCCATGGAAAATGTAACCGCCTCTGTCGAATACAACCTCGTTGATATTCGCAGCCAGAGCGCGCTCTGCAATCTTCTTACCAACTGCAGCTGCACCTTCCTTGTTGCTTCCGTTCTCGATAGAAGCCTTAACTTCCTTATCCAGAGAGGATGCACTTACGAGTGTCTTGCCAGCTTCATCATCGATGATCTGTGCATAGATGTTTGTGTTACTTCTGAAAACGCAGAGACGCGGACGAGAAGAGGTACCGGCAATCTTATTTCTTACACGGACATGCTTTCTACGGCGAATAGCGTTCTTGTCAATTTTATTAATCATGCTTGTTCACCCCTTCACTTATTTCTTAGCGCCAGTCTTACCTTCCTTGATGCGGACATATTCACCAACATATCTGATGCCCTTGCCCTTATATGCATCCGGAAGTCTGAACGAACGGATCTTAGCGGCTGTTTCGCCAACTAACTGCTTATCAGCACCCTTAACGATGATCTGGTTCTGTGCCGGAACATCAATAGTGATGCCAGCCGGCTCTTCCATCTCGATCGGGTGGGAGTAACCAAGGTTGAATACAACCTTCTTACCCTGCTTTGCGGCCTTGTAACCAACGCCCTGGATCTCGAGTTCCTTCTTGAAACCTTCGGAACAACCGATGACCATGTTGTTGATCAGAGAACGTGTCAAACCATGAAGAGCCTTCACCTGCTTTTCATCGTTCGGTCTCTTGACCGTGATTACATTGTCATTTACTTCAACAATGATGGACGGATGCACATTCAGAGAAAGTGTAGCGTCCTTGCCTTTTACAGTGATGGTCTGACCATCCTGCTTTACTTCGAGCCCTGCCGGGATCGTGATTGGCATGTTACCAATTCTAGACATACAATCTTACCTCCTGCTCTTTAGATTGCGGAACCTTGCGTGTCCCATTTCAGAGTGTTAATGGTTTTATTACCAAACGTAAGCCATAACCTCGCCGCCAACGCCGAGTTTTCTGGCTGCCTTATCAGTCATAACGCCCTTGGACGTAGAGATGATCGCGATACCGAGACCACCGAGAACCTTCGGGAGATTCTCCTTGTCCGCGTAAACGCGGAGACCCGGCTTGGAAATTCTCTGGATACCGGAGATAACGTGCTTCTTAGCAGCGTACTTCAGTGTGATCTTGATCATTCCCTGCTTGTCATCTTCAATCGTTTCAAAAGAAGCGATATAACCTTCATCTACTAAAATCTGTGCGATAGCCTTCTTCAAATTGGAAGCAGGAACCATAACTGTCGGATGACCGGCTGTGCCTGCATTACGGATTCTTGTCAGCATATCTGCAATTGCATCTGTAATCTGCATAAATCTTTCCTCCTTGTCGCTATCGTTTACCAGCTTGCCTTACGAACACCCGGGATCTGGCCCTTGTAAGCCAGGTCACGGAAGCACAGACGGCAGATACCATACTTACGGATATAAGCGTGAGGTCTACCACAGAGCTTGCAACGGTTGTGCTGCTGAACTTTGAACTTCGGTGCACGCTGCGCCTTGAGTTTCATTGACGTTTTAGCCATATTACTTATATCCTCCTATTACTTTCTGAACGGCATTCCGAGGTTTGCGAGAAGAGATCTTGCTTCCTCGTCAGACTTAGCCGTTGTTACGATGATGATATCCATACCACGGACCTTATCGATCTTATCGAACTCGATTTCAGGGAACATGAGCTGCTCCTTGATACCCATAGCATAGTTACCGTGACCATCGAAAGAGTTCGGATTTACACCACGGAAGTCACGTACACGCGGCAGGGAGATGCTGATCAACTTATCGAGGAAGTTGTACATGTTCTCGCCACGGAGTGTTACCTTACAACCGATCTTCATGCCTTCTCTGAGCTTAAAAGCCGCAACGGACTTTGTAGCTACAGTAGCGATCGGCTTCTGGCCGCAGATGATACCCATGTCACGCATAGCATTCTCGAGAGCCTTCGGGTTATCCTTGACTTCACCGACACCCATGTTGAGAACGATCTTCTCAAGCTTCGGGATCTGCATGACAGACTTATACTTGAATTCTTCCTGCAAAGCAGGCGCAACTTCATTTACATACTTGTCCTTAAGTCTAGACATTTAATTACTCCTCCTTTGCCTTCTTGATCTGGTCGATATCAGCGCCGCACTTCTTGCAGACACGATACTTTGCACCGTCCTCGGCAACTCTCTTGCCGACACGAGTAGCCTTGCCGCACTTCGGGCAAACCAGCATTACGTTGGAAGCATCGATGGATCCTTCCTTCTCGATGATGCCGGCCGGCTTTGTCTGGCTCATCTGCTTCTGGTGCTTCTTGACCATGTTGACTCCGGAAACGATAACTCTACCGCTCTTCGGCTCGGTCTTGAGGACCTGACCCTGAGAACCGGCGTCCTTACCGGAGATAACAACGACTTTATCGTCCTTTTTAACGTGAATCTTGCTAGCCATTTGTCATCCTCCTTACAGAACTTCTGGAGCCAGAGAAAGGATCTTCATGTAATCCTTGTCACGGAGCTCTCTTGCGATAGGCCCAAAGATACGGGTTCCACGCGGGTTCTTGTCTTCCTTAATGATAACGGCAGCATTCTCGTCGAACTTGATGTAGGAACCATCAGCTCTTCTTACGCCCTTCTTTGTGCGGACAACTACTGCACGGACAACATCGCCCTTCTTAACCACGCCACCAGGAGTAGCAGTCTTAACAGAGCAGACGATGACATCACCGATATTCGCATACTTACGCCAGGAACCGCCGAGCACTTTGATGCAGGCAAGTTCTTTTGCGCCAGTATTATCCGCAGATCTTAATCTGGATTCTACTTGAATCATGTTGATTTCCTCCTTTACGTAATTCCCTTACGTATTACTTCGCCTTCTCAATAATCTCGACCAGTCTCCAACGCTTGTCCTTAGACAGCGGGCGGGTCTCCATTACTTTTACCTTGTCGCCGATGCCGCACTTGTTCTCTTCGTCGTGCGCCTTCAGCTTGTATGTTCTCTTCATAATCTTGCCGTACAGCGGGTGCTTAACGTGCTCAACTACGGAAACAACGATTGTTTTGTCCATCTTGTCGGAACTTACGATACCGACACGAGTTTTTCTGAGGTTACGATCGCTCATTGCTACTTCTCCCTTCATTAATTAGCCTTAAGCTCGATTTCACGAAGAATCGTGTTAACGCGAGCGATGTCACGCTTTACAGCACCCAGGCGCTGCGGATTCTCGAGTTGGTTGGTCGCATGCTGGAAACGGAGCTTGAAGAGTTCATCCTTCAATGCAACCAGTTCCTGCTGAAGTTCTTCAGCGGATTTTGAACGCAATTCTTTAGTTGTCATTTCAAGATACCTCCTCGCCTTTCTTAATGAACTTAGTCTTGCAAGGGAGCTTATGTCCGGCAAGACGCATAGCCTCACGAGCTACTTCTTCGGATACACCTGCGATCTCGAAAAGAACTCTGCCCGGCTTAACTACTGCTACCCAGTACTCCGGGGAACCTTTACCGGAACCCATTCGAGCCTCAGCAGGGTGCTTTGTGATCGGCTTGTCCGGGAAGATCTTGATCCAGACCTTACCGCCTCTTTTTACGTAACGGTTGATCGCGATACGGGCTGCCTCGATCTGATTGGAAGTGATCCAGCAAGGCTCTGTAGAATAGATACCGAAATCACCGTAAGCAACAAAGTTACCTCTGGTAGCCTTACCTGTAAGGCGGCCGCGCTGCTGCTTTCTGTGCTTTACTCTCTTAGGAAGTAACATTACGCTTCGCCTCCTTCCGCAACTTTGACAGTCTTCTTAGCTGTCAGGATCTCGCCTCTGTAGATCCAAACCTTAACACCGATGCGGCCGTACTGTGTGTTTGCCTCAGCAAAACCATAGTCGATGTCAGCACGCAGTGTCTGCAGCGGGATCGTACCCTCGTGGTATGTCTCGGAACGAGCGATTTCAGCGCCGCCCAGACGGCCGGAGCAAGATGTCTTGATACCCTTTGCGCCGGACTTCATTGTACGGGACATAGCCATCTTCATGGCACGACGGAAAGAAACACGTCTTTCCAGCTGGGAAGCGATGCTCTCAGCAACGAGCTGAGCGTTTGCATCAACGTTCTTGATCTCACGAACGTCTACGAAGAAATTCTTCTTGAACTTCTTCTGAAGCTTCTTCTTGAATTCCTCAATACCTGCGCCCTGGCGACCAATGATGATACCCGGCTTAGCGGTATTGATGATGATGCTTGTCTTGTCAGCGCCCTTACGCTCGATCTCGATGCTGGAAACGCCTGCAGCGAAGCACTCTTTCTTTACAAAATCACGGATTTGCTTGTCCTCAACGAGGAAATCGCTGAATGTCTTCTTGTCGGCATACCAACGTGTGTCCCACTCTTTGATGACACCGACGCGCAATCCATGGGGATTAACCTTCTGGCCCATTCTTTATTCCTCCTTATACTCTTTCTTTGAGAACAACTGTTACGTGACTTGTTCTCTTGTTGATTCTGGATGCAGATCCTCTTGCTCTCGGAATGAAGCGCTTCAGGATCGGACCCTGGCTGGAATATGCATCTGCAACATACAGGCTGGATCTGGAAAGACCGTTGTTGTTAACAGCGTTAGCCTCAGCGGACTTTACAGCCTTCTTCAGTACCGGAGATGCAGCCTTCGGTGTGTAATCCAGGATAGCGTATGCTTCGTCAAGATCCTTACCCTTGATGAGGTCAGCAACGACCTTTACCTTACGGGGTGTGATGCGAACATACTTGGCAACTGCCTTACCCTGATCTTTGCCGATACCGAGAAGCTTCTTCTGCTTCTTAGTAAGAGCCGGCTTCTTCGCGTTCTTCTTCTGCTGCTTACCGTAAGCTTCGAGGATCTCAGCGCGATTAGATTCGATATAGTCTTTAGTCAACTTAACTTTTTCCACTATGTTTTCCTCCCTTCAAAGCTTACGATTATTTACCACCGGATGATTTCTCACCGGCATGGCCTCTGAATGTTCTCGTCGGAGCGAACTCACCCAGCTTATGGCCGATCATTTCCTCGACTACATAAACCGGAACATGTCTTCTGCCGTCATAAACAGCGATCGTGTGTCCGACCATTTCCGGATAGATCGTCGAAGCGCGAGACCAAGTCTGTACAACCTTTTTCTCATTCGCTGCGTTCATCGCATTGATTTTCTTCATCAGGGCATCTTGTACAAAATAACCCTTTTTGGTTGATCTACTCATTTTGGTTCCTCCCTTCGCTTACTTTCTACCCTTAACAATGTACTTGTTAGACTGCTTCTTCTTGTTTCTTGTCTTCTTACCGAGAGTCGGAACACCCCAAGGTGTAACAGGACCCGGAAGACCGATCGGGGACTTACCTTCACCACCACCGTGCGGGTGATCGTTCGGGTTCATAACGACACCACGGACTGCAGGTCTTACGCCCATGTGACGATGACGTCCTGCCTTACCGATGGATACGTTCTCGTGCTCGTTGTTACCGACAACGCCGATCGTTGCTCTGCACTTGATGGAAACCATACGAACCTCACCGGACGGGAGACGTACCTGAGCGAAATCGCCCTCTTTAGCCATCAGCTGTGCGCCGGCGCCTGCCGTACGAACCATCTGAGCACCCTTGCCGGGCTTCAGCTCGATATTGTGGATCATGGTACCAACCGGGATGTTAGCGATCGGAAGTGCGTTACCTGCTACGATATCAGCATCTGCGCCGGAAACTACCTTATCGCCTACATTGAGACCCTGCGGAGCCAGGATGTAGGACTTAACGCCGTCTGCATACTGGATCAGCGCGATAAACGCTGTACGGTTCGGATCATACTCAAGTGCAACTACTGTTGCCGGGATACCATCTTTTGTTCTCTTCCAGTCGATGACACGGATCTTACGACGGTTAGCGCCACCGATGTGACGAACTGTGATACGTCCATAAGAGTTGCGTCCGCCTGAATTGCTGCCGGATGCCAACAGACTCTTCTCGGGCTTCTTCTTCGTCAGGGAAGAATAGTCCGCAACGGTCATGTTGCGTCTTGCAGGAGAAGTTGGATTAAAAGTCTTTACTGCCATTCTCTCTTCACTCCTTTTCCATCAGGCCCATTACTGGCCGATTCCAAATTCTTCAATAGCTGTCTTATACTTCTTATCGGACTTAGCAGCCTTGCCGCCCTTACCGAGATAAGACACATCCTTGCCCTCTGTATCGATAGTAACTACAGCCTTCTTGAAAGCCGGTGTAGTACCCTCTACATAGCGCTGTCTCTTCTTCTTTCCATCGTAGTTTACTGTGTTAACGGAAACTACCTTGACCTCGAAGAGCTGCTCAACAGCCTTTCTAACGTCTGTCTTTGTAGCTGTTCTAGCTACCTGGAAAGTATACTTGCCTTCTGCTGCATCATAAGAGCTTTTCTCTGTGATGATCGGCTTAATGATGATGTCCTGCGGTGCCTTGCTCATACATACACCTCCATAATCTTCTCAGCAGCTTCCTTAGTCATGATAAAGGAATCATACTTAAGGATATCGAATACGTTGATCGTATTAACGAAAGCTGTCTTGACTGTCGGAAGGTTTCTAGAAGCCTTTTCAACGTTCTCATTCTTGCCGCCGAGTACGACGAGAGCAGAATCATCAACCTTGATTGCCTTCATGAAATCAACCATGTTCTTTGTCTTCATGGTATCGAAGTCGATCGCGTCGATAACGAAGATCTTGCTGTCAGCCATCTTTGTGGAGAAAGCAGACTTCATAGCAAGACGTCTGATCTTCTTCGGTACAGTGTAGCTGTAAGATCTCGGCTTAGGCCCAAAGATGATGCCGCCGCCGACATACTGTGCAGAACGTGTAGAACCGTGACGAGCACGACCTGTACCCTTCTGACGATAAGGACGCTTACCGCCACCGCGAACTTCGCTTCTTGTTTTTGTGGAATGTGTGCCCTGACGACGATTTGCCAGAATGTTGAGTACTACTGTACGCATTGCTGCAGCGTTCGGCTCAATACCGAAGATCGCGTCAGAAAGATCCATCGATCCGACAACGGCTCCACTAAGATTCAAAATATCAATTTTAGCCATTTCTTAGTTCCTCCTTGTCGTCGAATTACTTAGCCTTTACAGACGACGTGATTGTTACGATGCCGCCCTTAGGACCCGGAACCGCGCCCTTAAGAACGAGGATTCCTCTCTCGCCGTCAACACTGACGACCGTCAGATTCTGTACTGTGCAGTTTACTGCGCCCATGTGACCAGGCATCTTCTTACCCGGGAGAACACGAGCCGGTGTGGAGTTAGCGCCCATGGAACCAACACGTCTGTGATACATAGAATCGTGTCCGTCCGGACCACCCTTCTGACCGTGACGCTTGATGTTGCCCTGGTAACCTTTACCCTTGGAAACACCGCTTACATCTACATGATCGCCAACTGCGAGCATGTCGGAGACTTTGATCTCCTGACCGAGGCTGTAATCTTCCTCTGTCTTAAACTCACGGATAGTACGCTTAACGCTGACCTCAGCCTTTGCGAACTGTCCCTTGTCCGGCTTGTTTACAAGCTTCTCGCGAATGTCGCCTGTTGCGACCTTCACAGCCTTGTAGCCGTCTTTTTCTACCGTCTTATTCTGAATAACAAACATAGGGTTGCATTCAATAACGGTTGCCGGTACTGCCAGACCGCTCTCATCGAAGAGCTGTGTCATGCCGGCTTTTTTGCCAAGTACGAACTTTGTCATTTCTTTCTTCCTCCTATTTAGGTTATTGGTTCGCGTTTTGTTTTAGTCCGCGAACATGACCTCCGCATATCCTGCCGCTTGGACGACCGGCAGAACGCGGAAAAAGCCATTAGGCCTTGAGCTCAATGCTCACGCCTGCAGGCATGTCAAGCTTTGTCAGTGCGTCGATCGTCTTCTGGTTCGGTGCGAAGATGTCGATGAGACGCTTATGAGTTCTAAGCTCAAACTGCTCACGGGAATCCTTATACTTATGAGGAGAACGCAGGATCGTTGTGATCTCTTTCTCTGTCGGGAGCGGGATCGGGCCGGAGAAGCTTGCGCCTGTTCTGGTGACCGTCTCGACGATTCTTGCTGCGCTCTGGTCAAGGAGCTCGTGATCGTAAGCCTTGAGCTTAATTCTGATCTTCTGGTTTGCTGCCATTTGTTTTTCCTCCAATACTTTGCTGTTGTTTTTTCTTCACCCTGTCCAGCGTTTCTTCTGATCCCATCATAAAACCCAGGAGACCAGTTACCACATAATGCGGCACTTTGGGCCTGGGCATGTGTTCTTCAAAACACACGCTGTACATCCGGGTTCCTCGCCGGAGATCCATGCCTCCGACTGCTCCGCCTAAGTTACCCGCTCTCTAAAGCACAGCCCGCTTTATCCTGCGGCAATCTCAAGCATCAACGCTTGCGCGTACAAAGTCGCGCACGAAAGATTATACAGCGCACATCAAGTGTTTGCAAGCACTATTTTCAAAAAAAGTGAATTTTTTACTGAAAAAAGGACTTTTCCGAAACTCCATGCCCGAAAACAAGCATTTCAACGGCATTTCGGAGCCTTCTTCCTTCTTATTCCTCAAGCATCCCCAGAACATCTTCCTGCGAGAAGTGATACTTCTGATCACAGAAATGACATTCCAGATCGATACCGTTCGGATCTTCCGACAGTTCGGTAAGATCTTTTTTGCCGATCGCCATGAGGTTTCTTTCCATTCTGTCCCTGCTGCAGTTGCATTTATAGGCCACTTTTCTTCCCTCAAGGAAGCAGATGTCCTTATCCCCCAGGAACATATCGAGGATCTTTTCGGGGTTCATCCCTTCGTTCAGAAGGAATGTCACATCCGGGAATCCGCCGCTGACGCGATTCTCCAGATAGGAGATCGTCTCTTCATCCGCACCCGGAAGAAGCTGCACCATGAAGCCTCCGGCGCAGGTCACACCGTTGGCATCGATGCCGACACCTAAAGATACGATCGAAGGTGTCTGCTCAGAAGACGCAAGATAATAGGTGAAATCCTCGGCGATCTCACCGGAGACCAGCTCGACCTGTCCGACATACGGTTCTTTCAGACCAAAGTCCTTTACCACGGTGAGCTTGCCGTTTCCGACAGCGGCACCGACATTAAGCTTTCCGGGACGGTGATAGGTGGTCTCGACGACAGGTTCCAGACAGTAGCCACGGACATTTCCGTGGGAATCCGCGACCGCGGTCATTCCCTGCAGGGGGCCGTCGGAACGGATATTGGTCGTCAGGGAGTCTCCTTCCCCCTTCAATGTATCGGCAAGGAAAAGCGTTCCCGTCAGAAACCTTCCGAGAGCCGCCGTCGCGACAGGGGAAGTGTTATGGATACGAAGCGCTTCTTTTACCAGATTCGTGGAACGGATCGCAAGCGCCCTTACCTTTCCGGAAAGCGCCGTGGCAGTCACGATATAATCCGAGTCATCCATCGGAGAACCCGGTGCCAGATAGAAATCATCCATCTTAGTTATCTCCGTTTCTTACTTTCTTTCTCAGAGGAAGATAATACATCCATAGGGCGTCTGACGCAATAGAAGATCCTCTCGTCTTTGTCATTCGGTTTTCTTTTCTTCAGGTCGCCGAATACTCCGGCTACTTCCAGACCGTACTTCGTTACGATCTCCCGGATCTCCTCATCTGAGTAATAACGCTCGACGATATCTTCATCACAGCGGGAATAGGTTTCTCCGTCTTCGGTCCCGAACATCGTAAGGGAAGCCGTGTTGAGCCTCATTTTCGGATCGTAGTCATTTTCCCAAAGGACCGTAAAATCATCTTCCACCAGATAGAAGAAATTATCGGAAAGTGTCTCCTCGAAATGCTTTTTCGTGGCGACATCAAAGATGAAAAGTCCTCCGGGATTCAGAAAATTCGAAAAGGAAGCGAACATCTTCTCCAGTGCTTTTCGATCGGCAATGTGGTTTACGGTATCCAGAAGGGAAACGAAAATGTCCACGGAACCGAAAAGATCAAGCTTGGTCATGTCCTGCAAAAGCCACAGGATCTTCGATCTCGTACCGGCATTTTTTCTCGCCTGATCGAGCATGCACGGGGAATTGTCGACACCGATCGTGTCATAGCCACGCTTGGATAACTCAGTTGTGACAAGGCCTGTACCGCACCCCAGATCGCAAAGAAGGAGCTTGCCGTTTTCGCCGTCGCCGGATTTCTTTGCGTAGCGCTTTGCGATCTGATCTACGAAATCCGCCCATTCAGAAGGATCGAGATCCTTCTGGAATGCGTCATAATATACCGCTAAAAAATCGTAGGCTGACATATTCTTATCCTTTGATATAAGGAACCGGGTCGACTTTCTGGCCGTTGACTCTGACTTCGAAGTGCAGGTGCGGGCCTGTGGAAGTACCGGTACTGCCGCATTCCGCGATCGTCTGACCGGCCGATACCTTGTCGCCGACGGCAACATAGACATCACGGCAGTGAGCATAGCATGTCGTGATACCGTTTCCATGGTCAATAACACAATAGTTGCCGTAGTTAACCGATCCGGTGTTCTGTCCTTCGACCGGCTCGTCGACCTTGATGACCGTACCATCGGCCGCGGCTACGATCGGGTTGCCGTAAGAACCGCCGAGGTCGACGCCCCAGTGCATCTTGTCGTAATGATATACCGGATGGTAACGCATACCGTAACCGGAATAGACTGTATAGTCTCCGGGGTAAGGCCATGTCATCTTTGCACCGACAGGTGCAGAACCACCGCCACCGCTGTTACCGCCGCCGTTTCCTGAATTTCCGGAACCGCTCGGTTTCGGAGTCGCTGTCGCTGTCTTCGTTTCCGAAGCTCTCTTCGCGGCGGCTGTCGCCGTCAGAGAAGCCTGTCTTCTTTCCTCTTCTTCTCTCTGTCTTTGCAGTTCACGGATCTCATCGTCGAGACGGTCGGCCTCCGCCTGGAATTCGTCTTCCTTCTGCTGCCATCTGGAAAGAGAGGTGGATGTATCTTCCAAAGCGGCCTCAGTCACACCGATGCGGTCTTCAAGTTCTTTCAGTTCCGCCATCTTCTGGTCGGCGATCGCCTGCATATCTTCCGCTTCCTGGAGTGCCAGTTCGTTATTCAGTTCGGCGTCATCCATCGCGATCGTGAGCTGGTCGATCATCTGAAGATCGGCATCACCGATCAGGGAGATCAGTTCGAGGTTCGTAAAGAAACCGGCAAGCGAGTCGGAAGACAGAAGGATCTCCAGGGTGGACTTATTCTCATAAGCGAACATGACACCGATCCTTTCGGCGTATTCCTGTCTCTTGTTAAGCAGGTTCTCCTGGGATTCGATATAGGCGTCAAGTGCTTCCTGCTTGGCGATCAGTGCAGCCGCGTACTGCTCGGAGATCTCACGGTACTGCGTCATCTGCTCGTCGCTTAAGCCCTGAAGTTCGGCAAGTTCTCCGGACAGCTGGCTCTTTTCCTGCTGAAGTTCATTGACTCGGTTTGAAGCTTCATCTGCTTTCTGCTTCGCTTCGGCGCGCTTTTTCTTCGCGTCATCGATATCCTGCTGGGAAGGCGTGTAGGACAAAAAGCCTCTGTCGACCGCCTTGATCGGCTTTCTGGAAAGGAAAGATACCGCTCCGAAGATGATCGATGCACATAAGGCAAAGGCTATAACCGTTTTGACTCTTGTGTTTCTGAAAATCATGGCAGTTACCTCATCAGACCTTTACGTACTTTCGTACGGCAATACCACTTCCGATGGAACCGATGATCACACCGCTTGCCAGGCAAAGGATCAAAACAGAAAGCGACAGGGACTTCATCGTCAGGATCGAGTAGATGCTCGAAGGATCGACATTTCTCATCGCACGCTTATAGATCGCGCTATATGCGGCATGAGTGATCCCCCACGCGCAAAAAGCGCTGACCATGCCGACGAGCGCGCCTTCGACAACGTATGGCAGACGGATATATCCGTTTGTGGCACCGACGAATTTCATGATCGCGATCTCCGTGGATCGTGAGTAAACGGAAATACGAACCATGTTGGAGATGATAAACAGCGAGATCACGAAAAGCACGATAAACGAGATGACCGTCGCGACATTTACCGTTTTTGTCGCGCTTGTCAGGAATTTCATGACATGGCTTTCCTGCATGACTTTCTCGATTCCGGGGATCGCCTGAAGACGCATGACGACTTCATCCGCGTATGCCGGATCCGTCAGCTGGACCGTGACCGTGTACGGAAGATAGGTGTTGTAATCAAAATCATCGAGGATGGATGCGCTGTCACCGAGGTCTTTTCTGAAACGCTCATAGTTCTGTTCCGGAGAAAGACCCTGATAACCCTTGATCTGCTGCGGGTTTCCCTGCAGATACTCAACGAGCATATCCATCTGTTCCTGTGTGCAGCCGAGTTTCATATATACTTCGATCGGCGGCTGCTGGCCGACCTTCTTCATCAGATATCTGGCGTTCGCCGAGAAAATGAAGAATACCGACATCAGAAGAAGCATCAGAAGGATCGTGGAAACAGAGGCGATCGTGACCAGAGGGTGACGGATGATACCCTGAACGCCTTCTTTTAAAGAATTCCAAAACGCGCGGATACTCATTTGTCCTTATCCTCCTTGATCTCCGACGGAAAATCAGGATCCTCGTCGGACGGGAAGTCCGGATCCTCATTTTTCTTCGGCGGAAGCTTCTCTTCTTTCTTATCTTCCTTCTTTTCTTCTTTCGCTTCCTTCTTGGCTTCCTTTTTCTCAGCCTTCTTTTCCGCTTTCTTCTCTTTCTTCGTCGCGACTACCGTGATCGTTTCTTCGACCTTGGCAGGCTTCATTTCTTCCTTTTCTTTTGTCTCTTCAGACGGGAATTCGGGAAGCGGTTCTTCCTTCTTTTCTTCCTTGACCGGGTCCTGTGCGCCGGTGATCTCGGAAAGCGATACGACTTCCGGTACGAACTCGTCGATCATCGACTGCGGAAGCGAATGCTTCTCTTCTGCCGTGTAGCCGGAACCCTTCTCGTCACGGATGATCAGACCGTCATCGACTTCGATGACGCGCTTCTTCATGCGGTCGACAAGGTTACTGTCATGTGTGCAGACGATAACGGTCGTACCCGTTCTGTTGATCTCACTTAAGAGCGCCATGATGGACTCGGATGTTTCCGGGTCGAGGTTTCCCGTCGGCTCATCGGCGACGATCAGCTTCGGGCTGTTGAGCATCGCCCTTGCGATCGCGACACGCTGCTGTTCACCGCCGGAAAGCTCCTGCGGCAGGGAATCGGCTTTGTCGCGAAGTCCGACGGCGCCGAGTACGATATCGACCATCTGATTGAGTTTCTTTCTCGGGACACCGATGATCTCACCGGCGAATGCGATGTTTTCTTTTACGGTCTTGGTTTCGATCAGGCGGAAATCCTGATAGATGATGCCGATCTGTCTTCTCAGGATCGGGACCAGAGCGCGCGGCATCTTGGAAATACAGTACTTGTCGATGATGACCATACCCTCTGTCGGCTTCTCCTCACGGGTGATGCACTTCATCAGGGTAGACTTTCCGGAGCCGCTTTTTCCGATGACAAACACAAACTCGCCGTCACGGATACTGAATGTCACTCCGCGGAGGGCATCCGTGCCGGTTTTGTATGTCTTATGTACATTTTCAAAACGAATCAAAGTGTATCTTTCCTTACGTTACCAGTTGAGATTTCCACCCTCGCCGTTCTTCTCAACCTTTTCGAGGTAAGCACGTACCATCGCGGCAAGTTTAAAGAGAACCGCATCGTCGAAGCTTCTAAGGTCGAGACCTGTGATCTTCTGTACCTTATCCAGACGATATACGAGAGTATTACGGTGAACAAAGAGTTTTCTCGAAGTCTCGGAACCATTGAGGTTGTTTTCGAAGAAACTCTGGATCGTCACCAGTGTATCCGAATCCAGGGACTCATAAGCGCCCTTCGGGAATACTTCATTTAAGAACATATTGCAGAGCGTGGACGGGAGCTGATAGATCAAACGTCCGAGACCGAGTTTGTCGTAGCGCATGATGAACTGGTCGCTCTCGAAGATACTGCCGACGTGAAGTGCCAAAGTGGCTTCACGGTAGGACTTTGCGATATCGCGCAGCGTCTGTGCCGGCATACCGATACCGACATGCGCGCGGATCATGGACTCTGCGTTAAGGTTATCCAGGATCGTGTTGCTGACTTCCTTAAGATAGCTGTCGAGGTTCTCGCCGAGATCCATGACAAGGACGATCGTCTCTTCATCCATGGCAACGACCATCTGAGACTTCGTATCCGGGAAAAGATTCTGCAGGATCTCGAGGCATTCGACACCGTCATTCTTGCTGACCTGAACCATAAATACGATACGGCGGGTAGCGAACGGGATCTTATATTCTCTTGCCTTCAGCGGGATATCACCCGGAAGTTCGTTATCCAGAAGAACATTCTTGATGAATGTTTCGCGCTCGACATCCGTGTTTCTCTCACGCATCGCGGCTTTGATCCACTGCGTAACGAGTTCGAGATAAGTTCTTGCGACAGCGTCTACTCCGCTGATAAAAGCAATGTACTGGGTAGCATCGCCGATCACGATCTTCATGTAGGTCTTGCCGGCCGTGCTGGAAAATAACTCATCCGAAAGGAGAACGGCTCTGGCACTGGAATCTTCAATCCCTTCCCATGCCGGATCGGTGCAGGCAACGACCATACCCGAGGTATCCATGACACCAACAGTCAGATCGAGGATCTTCTTTGCTTCGCGCATACATTTCTTTAATTCTTCCATACGCTTCACCTTTTCTCTTTCGTCATTAGTTATGCGGTATCGGACTTCAAACGTCCCATAGTTGTCGCTATCTTACTTATCTTAAACTTTTCACGAAAATCTTGCAACATTCGCACTTCTTTTTGCATTTTTGCGCAAAAAGAAACTGCCCCGACGAATCGGGGCAGCTCCTCGCATATGTTATCTTACTTGTTCCCAATTAGGAAATAATGCTCTGTTCAGTATCCTTATCGAAGAGGTGGATACGGTTAGCGTCAACAGCGATGTCAACAACCTCACCTACACGGGACTCGGATGTTGTCGGGTCTACTCTTGCTGTCAGCGGGAGAGAACCGTTAACTGTTACGTAGAGATATGTTTCAGCACCGAGCATCTCGACAACGTCGACGTCTGCAGAGAATGCAGATTCCGGATGCATGGATACGTAAGTACCGTCATCTGTGAGAGCCTCAGGACGAACACCGAAGATAACTTCTGTTCCGTCACGCTCGATAACTTCCGGTACGCAGTAACGCTCAGCGAGCTTGATGCTTGTGTTCTCGAATGCAACATAAACGTCGTCGCCTTCAACCTGGATCATAGCGTTGATGAAGTTCATCGGCGGCATACCGATAAATCCAGCTACGAATGTGTTAACCGGGTTATCATAGAGCTCCGTCGGGGAGTCAACCTGCTGGATGAAACCATCCTTCATAACTACGATACGAGTACCCATGGTCATAGCCTCTGTCTGGTCGTGTGTAACGTAGATGATGGTTGTCTGCAGTCTCTGGTGGAGCTTTGTGATCTCAACACGCATCTGAACACGGAGCTTAGCGTCGAGGTTGGACAGCGGCTCGTCCATGAGGAAGACCTTCGGGTCACGAACGATAGCACGGCCGAGAGCAACACGCTGACGCTGACCACCGGAGAGAGCCTTCGGCTTTCTGTCGAGGAGGTGCTCGATCTCGAGGATCTTAGCAGCTTCCTGAACGCGGCGCTTGATCTCATCACGAGCTACCTTACGGAGCTTAAGACCGAATGCCATGTTATCGAATACTGTCATGTGCGGATACAGAGCGTAGTTCTGGAAAACCATCGCGATATCACGATCCTTCGGGAGTACGTCGTTGATCAGACGATCTTCGATGTAGATCTCACCCTCGGAAATATCTTCGAGACCAGCGATCATACGAAGAGTTGTGGACTTACCGCAACCGGAAGGTCCTACCAGGATGATGAACTCCTTATCGGAAATCTCAAGGTTGAAGTCAGAAACAGCTACAACGCCGCCTTCATACTTCTTGTAAACATGCTGAAGTGATAAACTTGCCATTTTTTACCTCCAAATGGTGCGCCCGATTTCGGGGCACATTTTCTTTATGGAACTACTATAACACGCCCCCACTTTCCTTACTACTCGTAAAAATCCCCAAAAATCCGAGGCCTTTTTTGACACAACTTCAACATCGATTGTTGCAACTTGACAAGAGTTCATATAGGCACCTTGTGCAGAATGTACAATTTTCCTGATTTTTACCCCTCGGTATTGCTTTATGCAATTTTATTCAGTATTCTGTATAAATATTAACGGGGTAAGATCGGCAGGTTTTTCCTGTTTGAAAAGCACCGCCGCCCGATAAATATATTAAATAGTAGTAATACTTATTGGAGAATTGTTATGGAAAAGGATACGACACTTCCTACCGTCGGAAGGGACATGCAGACACTGATCAACAAGGCAGCGACCCTCATCGAGGCGCTCCCGTATATTCAGAGTCTCGCGGGCAAGACCGTAGTCATCAAGTACGGCGGCAACGCCATGGTCAACGATGAGCTGAAGTCCTCCGTAATGGACGATATCGCTCTTCTGAAGTCCGTCGGCATCAACCCGGTACTGGTTCACGGCGGCGGACCGGACATCAGCAACATGCTCAAGACATTAAACGTAGAATCCCGTTTCGAGAACGGCCTGCGTGTCACCGACGCCAAGGTCATGAGTGTCGCTCAGATGGTCCTGGTCGGAAAGACCAATAAAGAGATCGTATCCTACCTCGGCCAGAAAGGTGTCAAAGCCATCGGTATCAGCGGTATCGACGGTCACCTGATCGAGTGCGAGAAGCTCACTGAGGATGCCAACGGCAACCCGATCGACGTCGGATTCGTAGGTAAGATCAAGAGCATCAACACCAAAGTCATCTCCACTCTCGCCAACGACGAATACATCCCGGTCGTCGCTCCGATCGGTGTCGGCTCCGACGGCGAAAGCTACAATATCAACGCAGATACCGTTGCTGCCGAGATCGCGGTCGCCCTGAAAGCGGAAAAACTCATGACATTGACAGATGTCGAGGGCGTTAAGGCCGTTCTTCCCGACGGTACGGAAAAAGTACTTCCCGTTCTCACGGAATCCGATATCCACGAGATGATCGAATCCGGAGCCATCACAGGCGGCATGATCCCGAAGGTCAACGGTTGCCTCGACACGATCCGACGAGGCGTCGGTCGTGCCCACATCATCGACGGCCGTATCCCTCACAGTATCCTCCTCGAGATCTTCACCGGAAAAGGTATCGGTACGATGATCGTTCAGGAGAAGAAGCCCTACTTCGAGGGAGAAAAGATCTGATCATCCGCGAGAAAAGTGCTTTTCCCGCTTTATACAAAGAGGTATTTATATGGAAAACATTCAAGATACGAAACTTAACCAGATCATCAAATACGATGAAGACTACTTTATGCCGGTGTTCGGAAAGCGTGTCCCGCTGGTCGCGGACCACGGTAAGGGCGTGTACCTTTACGGAACTGACGGCAAGAAGTACATGGATATGATCGGCGGTATCGCCGTAAACACTCTCGGTCACAATAACTCTAAGCTCGTTAAGGCCATCAGTTCCCAGGCCAAGAAGGTCATCCACTGCTGCAACTATTACTACAATGAGCCGCAGGCTCTTCTGGCGAAAAAACTCTGCGAGATCAGCTTCGCGGACAAGGTATTCTTCGCCAATTCCGGCGCGGAGGCCAACGAAGGTGCCATCAAGCTCGCCCGCGGGTACTGGTCCAAGAAGGGCACTCCGAAGCCGAAGATCATCACGGCAAAAATGTCTTTCCACGGACGTACTCTGGCAACCGTCGCCGCAACCGGCCAGGAGAAGTTCTCCGCGCCGTTTGCTCCGGTAATGCCGGGCTTTGAGTACGTTGAGTATAACGATTTTGAAGCACTGAAGAATGCATGCGACGCAACTACCGGCGCGGTTATGCTCGAGCTCGTTCAGGGCGAGAGCGGCGTGCATCCGGCCGATTTCGAATACGTCCAGAACGTAAGAAAGTTCTGCAAAGAGAACAACATCCTCATGATCGTTGACGAAGTGCAGACCGGTGTCGGCAGAACAGGTACATTCTTCGCGTATGAGCAGTACGGCATCATCCCGGATATCGCGACCCTGGCAAAAGGACTTGCCGGCGGCGTTCCGATCGGAGCCGTTCTCGCGACCGATATGGCTACAACAGGCTTCGGCCCCGGAGATCACGGTTCGACATTCGGCGGAAACCCGCTCGCTTGTGCCGCAGGTCTCGCCGTCGTCGAAGAGATCGAATCCAAAAATCTCCTCGGCAACGTAAGAAAGGTCAGCGAGTTCCTCTTTAAGAAGCTCAACGCCGTAGCGAAAAAAACAAATAAGATCTCCGATGTCCGCGGTAAAGGCGCCCTGATCGGAATCGAGCTTACTTCCGATTCCTCCGCTGAAGTGAAGATGAAGCTTTTCAACAAGGGCTTCCTCGTCAGCTCCATCGGATCCAACGTGATCCGTATCGCGCCGCCGCTGATCATCTCTAAATCAGAAGCAGGTAAATTCGTCACTGCACTGCAGGACGTTCTTGAAGGAAAGGAGTAAAAACACATGAAGCACTACATTGATTTTCACGAGGACGTAACGATCCCGGAGCTCGACGCTCTCCTTGACACCGCCATCGATCTGAAGGCGAAGACAAAAGCGGGTATCCCGCATCACATCCTTGCCGGCAAGACGCTCGGCATGATCTTTACCAAGTCTTCCACACGTACACGTGTCTCCTTCGAGGTCGGTATGTACCAGCTCGGCGGACACGCCCTGTTCCTTTCCGGTGACGACATCCAGATCGGCCGTGGCGAGACCATCCATGACACAGCCAACGTTCTTTCGAGAATGGTCGACTGCATCATGATCAGAACTTTTGCTCACCAGGATATCGTAGACCTGGCGACATACGGTTCCATCCCGATCATCAACGGTCTTTCCGACGATCAGCACCCGACTCAGGTCCTGGCTGACCTCCTGACCATCAAGGAGCACAAGGGTACTCTTAAGGGTCTGAAGATGGCTTATGTCGGAGACGGTAACAACATGGCCAACTCCCTGCTGCACGCTTGCGCGAAGGCAGGCATGGACATTTCCGTTGCTTCCCCGAAAGACTATACATGTCCTGAAAAGTATGTACTTCAGGCTCAGGAAGATGCCAAGATCACCGGTTCCAAGATCGTCATGACCGAAGATCCGTACGTAGCCTGCAAAGACGCCGACGTTATCTACACAGATACATGGGCCAGCATGGGTCAGGAATCCGAAAAGGCAATGCGCGCCAAGATCTTCAAGGATTATCAGGTCAATTCCGGCCTCTTCTCCGTTGCCGATAAGGACGCGATCTTCCTGCACTGCCTGCCGGCTTACCGCGGATACGAAGTTACCGAGGACATTATCGACGGACCGCGTTCCGTTGTCTTTGACGAGGCGGAGAACAGACTTCATGCCCACAAGGCGATCCTCGTTCACCTCATGAGTGAGCAGCATGCCTGATATCCACGTTCGAAAAGCACGCATGACCGAGGCGGAGACGATCCTTCGCCTTGTCCACGAGTCGATGAAGTCCTACTGCCGTGATTCGGGGATCCCGGATTCCTATATCGAGGCGACTTCCGAGACCGTCGAGACCATCGAGAACGCGATCGCTTCCGGCGTCGTGTTTGTCGCGCTCAGCGAAGAGGAGGAGATCCTCGGCACCTGCCGTCTTTACATCCGCCCCAGAAGAGACCTGGATGATGAGATCCGTAACGTGATCCCCGGTGTTTCCACCCGTATCGCCTACTTCGCGCGTTTTTCGGTGTGGGATGAATGGAGAAATCAGGGAATCGGCAACTACCTCTTCTCTTACTGCGAGCGCGTCGCGGGGCTTACCCTCTGCTCCCACATGCTTCTTCACACCGCGCTCACCAATGAAAACATGGTCGAGTATTATCAGTCGAGAGGCTTCGACCTTCTTTCCGAGGACACGAGCCGCGGATACCGAAGAGGGCTTTTCGGCAAGAAGATCCGCATGATCCCCCGCTGAGAAAAGTGCTTTTCGAAAAGCACCCTTTAAAAGAAAGATATGAGCCGTCTCATAGCGAGGCGGCTCTTTTTACGTTTCGGAAATATAAGTTCAGCTTATGTTTATTACCCTACGTTCGATTTTATATCATTCGAATTAATAACCGGGAATAATCCTTCCCTCGGATACTCGAATAATCGCCGATTTCTAATACAATAGAATAAAAAGGTCAGCGGGATTGACATCATGAAAAAGATCAAAGAATACAGGATTCGCGCTAACTTAAGTCAAGGACAGCTGGCAGAGAGGATCAGCGTCAAACAATCTGCCGTATCTCAGTGGGAACGCGGATATGCGTACCCCGAGATCAACACGGGCAAAAAGATCTCCGAAGTCCTGAACATGCCCTTCGAACAGGTGTATGACTGTCCGTCACGCGAGGGTTTTTTCGATCTGCCGGTCTATTCGGTCATCCGAAGTTCGGGAGAATGTATCCTGAGCACGAAAGAGGGATCTCTTCTGAAAGTCGCGGAACAGGAACTGGAAATGCTGCTTCCCCGCGACGAGGTAAAGAGGCAGGGACTTTCGCCCGAGAGTAAAACAAAGATCGATCCTTCCTGGTTCTTCGGGCTTTATAGCGAATCTCCCGCCTTGAACAATCAGGTCCTTCCGAGGTCTGTAAACGTCATCTACCGGACTGACTCACTCTTTGAAAAGCATATCCACCTGGTGAGCATGGATGGAAATGATGCCGTCTTCGCGAGACTGACCAAGGGCGAATCCGGCATCGTCGCGATCCTGGATAACGACCCGGTGCAGTGCAGAGTCTTCCATAAATCCGAGATCGACGGCGGAAATTTTAAGATCCACGGAGTACTGGTCCAGTCGAAAAGGTCTTACCTGTACTGACTTTCCTTAGAGCGTACGGACTTTCTCCGCCCACCAGCCTTCACCTTTGAGGATCGTGAACACTTCGTCGTTAAGGACTTCATCCATCTTTTCCTCGGAATCGAAGAATCCGAAGATACAGCTTCCGGAACCGGTCATCGCGGCATAGGAAGCGCCATGCTCTTTCATGAGTTCAATGCCGTTTTCGATCTCCGGAACGGCTTCAACGGCCGCCGGTTCAAGATCGTTGGCCCAATAACGAAAGGCCTTACGGAAACGCTCTTCAGAAGAACCTTCGCCCGACAAAGTCTCTTTCAGGACCTTCTTTTCTTCCAAAGTCATCGGAACCGCGCCCATTTCGTCAAACGCCGCGTAGCAGGCGGGCGTGGAAACGCCTCTCGACGGTTTCATTAGAAGCACGTGAAGTCCCGAAAGATCAGCAAGCGGTGTGACGATCTCGCCGATGCCTTCGCAGAGCGCCGTGCCTCCTGTCAGGAAGAACGGGACATCCGCGCCGATCGAAACGGCGATCTTCTGAAGATCTTCCCTCGACACTTTTCCCGGGAAGAGCGAATCCATCGCGAGAAGCACCGCGGCCGCGTCGGAGCTGCCTCCGCCGAGTCCCGCCTGGGAAGGGATGCGCTTGATAAGATCGATCATGACCTCGGTCTCATCTTCGGAGATGGCGTCGAGGAAGCGCTTTGCCGCCTTATAGACAGTATTCTTCGTGATATCTTCCGGAAGAGCAGCGCTCGATGAGCGGATCACGATGGGAGATGAAGACGAGTTCTTTTCGCGCGGGAAAGTGCGGACGGTAATCTCGTCACAAAGAGAAAGCGTCTGAAAAACGCTGTAAAGAAGGTGGTATCCGTCTTCTCTTGTTCCGTCCATCCGCAGAAAAAGATTGATCTTTGCCGGTGCTTTTACCGTAGTTTCCATATTGACCTCGTTACATATAAAAAGCAAAAGCCGCTATGTCCACACGAAACGTGTGACTTCCATAGACGGCTGTTGTGTCTTAGTTTGTTGTTGTAAAGAAGCTCAGCTTGCCTGTGTCTCCGCAACTGTAGCGATGTGGACCGTCTTCGTCAGAACGTCGATGTAGCTGTAGGAAACGGTTTCCTGTGCTGCGTTCGTCGGTTTTCTGTCACACTTAACGGTGAACATGTTCGGATAACAGTGATCGAGAATTCCTTCGTGTACGATGATTCTCTTTCTTCCGCCGTTGGAAGTCAGGCGGACTGTGCGTCCGATATAAGACTCAAGATTTTTCTTGCATGCTTCAACATCTGATTTAATGATCACTGGTCTTCCCTCCCCATTTTGCTTGTAAAAAGAATACCTACTGTTACGAAATTATAACAGGGTCAACAAAAGTTGTCAATCAAAAACACAACTTCTTGTGGTGAGTTTGCACAAAAATCCAAAATATAGTGTTTTATCTTTCTACATTCCTTTTCTGAAAAAAGCGGATTTTTGTAACACATCTGTCATTTTAGGTTGGAATTACATAAGGGAAAGCATATAATGATATTCGTAGTTTTTTGCGAAAAGCACCTTCTTTGGTGCCCCATGCAAAAGGGTTGAAAGAATAGAAAATATTAATATGAAGTGAGGGACGAATATGCTTAGTGACATTGAGATCGCGCGTAATGCCGAAATGCTGCCAATTGAAAAGATCGCGGAGAAACTGGGGATCGAAAGAGATGACCTGGAGTTCTACGGAAAATACAAGGCGAAGCTTCCGCTTCGTCTCCTCACGGACAGAAAAGATAAAAAGGACGGCAAGCTCGTTCTGGTAACGGCCATGAACCCGACTCCGGCAGGAGAAGGCAAGACGACCGTAAGTATCGGGCTTGCGCAGGCTTTAAACAAGCAGAACAAGAACGCGATGCTCGCGCTTCGTGAGCCTTCCCTCGGACCGGTATTCGGTATCAAGGGCGGTGCCGCAGGCGGCGGATATTCCCAGGTCGTTCCGATGGATGACATCAACCTGCATTTCACAGGTGACCTTCATGCCATCACTTCCGCAAATAACCTTCTGGCGGCCATGATCGACAACCACCTTTATCAGGGAAATGAACTGAACCTCGATAAGGACCGTATCCTCTGGAAGCGCTGCCTCGACATGAACGACCGTGCCCTTAGAAGCCTTAACCTCGGTGTAGGCGGCGGTGTCAACGGTGTTCCGAGAAACGAAGTATTCTCCATCACCGCGGCATCTGAGATCATGGCGATCCTGTGTCTGGCTTCCGATATGGAAGACCTTAAGAAGCGCCTGGCGAACATCGCGATCGCTTACGACATGGACGGCAACATCGTACGTGCTTCCGCTCTGAAGGCAGAAGGCGCGATGAGCGTTCTTCTCAAAGACGCGATCTGCCCGAACCTCGTTCAGTCCCTCGAGCACACACCGGCACTCATCCACGGCGGTCCGTTTGCGAACATCGCTCACGGCTGTAACAGCATCATCGCCACCAAGATGGCTCTGAAGCTCGCCGATATCGTCGTTACAGAGGCAGGCTTCGGTGCTGACCTCGGCGCCGAGAAGTTCCTTGACATCAAGTGCAGGACCGCAGGCATCTGGCCGAACGCCGTAGTCATCGTTGCTACCGTTCGTTCCCTTAAGTACAATGCCGGCATCCCGAAGGAAGAGCTCAACAAGCCGAACGCAGAGGCTGTTGCCGCAGGCTTCCCGAACCTCGCCAAGCATATCGAAAACATCCTGAGCTACGGCATCCCGTGTGTCGTTGCCAGCAACCAGTTCCTCACAGATACCGAGGAAGAGCTCGAGACACTGCGTCGTCTCTGCGAAGAAAAGGGCGCTACATTCGCTCCTGCACAGATCTTCGCCAAGGGCGGCGACGGCGGACAGGAACTCGCTGATAAGGTACTTGCCGCTATCGATACACCTGCTGACGGACCGCACTACATGTACGATCTGGATATGCCGGTCGAAAAGAAGATCGAAGCGATCGCCAAGAACATCTATGGCGCAGCGAACGTCGAGATCCTGCCGGAAGCCATGAAGAAGATCGAAGACTTCACCAAGGCCGGCTTCGGTAATACTCCTGTATGTATCGCCAAGACACAGTATTCCCTGTCCGATAACCTCAAGGTGCTCGGCCGTCCGGAAGGATTCACTCTTACCGTCCGTGACATCTGGCTGTCTGCAGGCGCAGGCTTCCTCGTAGCCCTGACCGGTGCGATCGTTACCATGCCGGGTCTTCCGAAGCATCCGGCCGCTATGGATATCGATATCGATGCCAACGGCGTGATCGAAGGACTGTTCTGATAATCTATGAAGAATCCGAAAAGTAATTACATCGGAGAAGCGCGGCGAATCAAAAGGAACCGCATGATCATCCGCGGCATCGTAGCCGGTGTCGTGCTGCTCATCGTGGGATTCGCCATCTTCTTCAGGTACATCCTTTCGCTGAAAAAGGACATTGATTCCGAGTTTACGGGGACTTCGGCCACTACGGTCCGTCCTTCTTCCGAAATCTCGGAAACCTCTTCCGATGTAACTGACCCTTCGGAAACTCCCGTCTCAGAGACCGAAACGGTCCCGCCGACGACAGATCCGAACGTAACGGGGCCCGACGCGACTTCCGAAACACAGGAACCTGACACGACCACAGCACCCGAAGGTAGTGACGGCAGCGAAGGTGGCGAAGATACCACGACGACCACCACCGTCAATCTTCTTCCCGATGACTGGAGCGACCGCCCGTCGGTGCTTTTCCCGACGAAATATCCGCTTCAGACAGTTACTCACGCCGAGCGCGACCAGTCCTATACGAGCCTGAAACACGCGGTCAAGCAGTATATCGAAGAGCACAAGGATGCCAGGGTCGGTTTTTACTACATCAATCTGAATACCAGCGAAGCCTTCGGATATAACGAATCGCAGCCTTTTGTCGTCGGTTCGTCGATCTATCTTCCGCTGACGATGATGCTCTACGATGACGTCAGGGCAGGAACGAGATCTCTGGATATCGCCCTGGCTTTCCAAAAGTCGAACCTCAGCAGCGAGACCTCCAGCAAGATGAAGGAAGTCCCGGACGGGAAACAGTTCTTCCTTTATCAGCTTGCGTACCTCGCGCTTTGCGACGGCGACAGTGCCGCGATGAACATGGTCCTCGGGCAGATGGGTGACACGGACGCTCTGATGGAGCGTCTTGCGCAGATGTGTTCGTGCATCGACTATACGGCGGTTCAAAACTACTTCGACTATTCCGGCAAACAGCAGTCCGGCGATCACAGATCCTCTGCCTACGATCTGGCCAATTTCGCCGAGATGCTCTACTGGCGCTATATGTCCTATCCGCAGGATTATCAGAACCTGATCGACGCTCTGGGAAACGCGGACCGATCGTCCGGTATCGGAAGCGCGATCCCTTCCGATGTGCTTTTCCTGCATCGAAGCGGAACCAACACCGATTTTCACAGTGAATCGGACGTCGGCATCATGCTGGGCGCCGAACCTGTCGTCGTCTGCGTGACCGTAGAAGCGGCAACTCCCGCGGAAGCCAAAGAGATCCAGGCAGCGCTCGGAGCACTGGTATATAATTTCATCAGTTACTGTCACGCGTGAGTATTTTATGATATAATTTCTTCGTATTTTCGTCCCGGGTGGTCTACAGTTGGCGGTGGGTCTTGTGCGATGCGAGCCTGTGAACCCTGTCAGGTCCGGAAGGAAGCAGCAGTAAGCGGTCACTCGCATGTGCCGCAAGGGTGCTTGCCCCGACTGTAGTCCAGCCGGGACGATTTTTAGTTTTCCGTTTGAAAAGAAGGAGGGCCCTATGGAACATGTCGCACTGTACAGACTTTACCGTCCGATGAACTTCGACGACATCGTCGAGCAGGAACATGCTGTTGCGGCACTTCGCCAGTCCGTTATCCTCGGCAAGATCGGCCACGCGTATCTTTTCTGCGGAACCAGAGGCACCGGTAAGACCTCCATCGCGAAGGTCTTCTCCCGTGCGATCAACTGTCAGCACCCCGTTAACGGCAACCCATGTAATGAATGCGAGATCTGTAAAGGCGTCATCGACGGCTCTCTTCTCGACGTCATCGAAATGGACGCCGCCAGTAACAACAGTGTCGACAATATTCGCCGCATCTGTGACGAAGTCATGTTCATGCCGGCGAAAGCCAAGTATAAAGTGTACATCATCGACGAGGTCCACATGCTCTCGACCGGTGCTTTTAACGCTCTGTTAAAGACACTCGAAGAGCCGCCGGCCCACGCGGTATTCCTTCTTGCGACCACCGAGCCGCACAGGATCCCGGCAACGATCCTTTCCCGCTGCCAGCGCTATGACTTCCGTCGTATCAGCAACGAAAGCATCGTAAAGCGTCTTTCCTATATTTCTGAAAAGCAGAAGATCTCCATCGAGCCGGACGCTCTCTCCGCGATCGCCACGATCGGTGACGGCGCGCTCCGTGACTCCGTCTCTCTTCTGGACCAGGTCAGCACGACCTCGGGCGGAAAGACGATCACCAGAGACGATATTCTCCGGATCACCGGTATCGTAGATGAGGCCTTTCTCAATAAGTTCGCGACCGCGCTTCTCGAAGGCCGCGCCGCGGATCTTCTCCCGCTTTGCAGGGAACTCGCGATGGACGGCCGTGACCTGATCCGCTTTAATCTCGATCTGGCCCAGTATTTCAGAAACATCCTGGTCACCCAGATCTCCCCTGCTCCGCAGACTCTGATCGAATCGACATCTTCCGCGATCGCCGCTATGAAAGCACTTGGCTCCAGAACCGATTCGACCACGCTCCTCTTCTTTATCTCTCGTCTTTCGGATCTGACCAATGAACTGAAGTGGTCCCCGTCCGCAAGAACTTCGTTTGAGATCATGATGCTGCGTCTCGCGGCAAGAGGAAATAAGATCGCTCCACCGGTCGTTCCGCCGCTTAAGACGGCTGCACCCGCACCTGCGGCAGCTCCTGTCGCCGCTCCTGTAGCGACTCCGGCTCCTGTTCCGGCACCTGCTCCCGAAGCGCCCGCGATCGCAAAAGCACCTGTCGCTCCGGCTCCATCAGAAATAAAAGAAGAAGTAAAACCGGCACCGGTTCCGGCTGTCGCTGCTGCGCCTGCCCCGGCACCGAAGGAGCCCGAAGCGGTTCCTGCCATTGCCAAGGCAATGACGCCTCCGCCGGTCATCGATAAACCGATCGCGGATAAGCCGATCCCGGCCATCGCGAAGCCGGCTGAAGAAAAGCCTGTCGAGACCAAAGCGGCAGAAGAAAAGCCCGCCGAAGTCAAGACCGCTGAACCGAAGGTCGTTACTCCGCCGCCGGTACTTGACGATATCACAGCTCCCCCGCCGGCTCCGGATATGGACTTCATGGCGGATTCTGCCCCCAATATCCCGGCACCGTCCGATGATGATGTTCCGGAAGAAGTCCCACAGGAAGATCTTCCCGATGCCGCCGAGCTTTCCAAGACGCAGCCGACATCCCCGAATCTTCACAAGGCATTCTCTTCCGAGCATGTAAGCGAAGGCCAGAACACCAATCTCGCAAAGGCCGCGAGAGAACCGGAAGTCCGCGTTCCCGATATGCCGAACGATATCCTGATGCCGGATGATGTTCCCGCACCTGTCAAAGCACCGGCTAAGGCGCCGGTTTCGAACCTGCAGAAGGTCATCCACGGAAACGGCGGAGATGCTTTTAGCGCGGCAAGATCCGAATTTCTGGATTATCTGAAGAAAGACTATACTTTCGAATATATGTACATGTGCGACTGTAAGCTCACCTGGGAAGACCAGACAGTGTGGTGCATCATGCCGGACAGTTTCTCGCAGAGTATCGATGATATCCGCGGGAACCCGATCATCATGACCCATCTTCTGTCGATCTGCCAGAAGCACGAACCGTCACTTCTTCATGTAAATGTGGTGACGCAGCAGGCATTCGACACGAAGGATTCTTCCGGATCAGGAGACGGCGCGACAGGCACTCCCGAGCGTCCGGACTGGGTAAAGGCAGTAGAAAAAGTCAGTGAGGAAAACGGTATCCCATTGACACACGTTAAAGATATGTAGTTTTATGTCATTAGATATTTAAGGAGGAAAAGAGAATGGCAAAAGGATTTCGAGGTGGATTCGGCGGCATGGGCGGCGGCAACATGGGCGCGCTTATGCAGCAGGCACAGAAGATGCAGCGTGACATCGAAGCAGCAAAGGCTGAGATCGAGGCTATGGAAGTAGACGCTACGGCAGGTGGCGGAGTCGTCAAGATCGTCATCTCCGGTACTCATGAGATCAAGTCTCTTGAGATCGATCCGTCCGCGGTTGATCCGGACGATGTCGAGATGCTTCAGGATCTGATCATCGCCGCTTATAACGAAGCTGCAAGAAAGCTCGCAGAGATCTCTGCGGAGAAAATGGCCAAGGCAACAGGCGGAGCGAAGCTTCCGTTCTGATCCCCGTATCGGAAGGAATAGACTATGGCAAGGTACTCTCCGAGTGTCGCAAAACTGATCTCTGAATTAGGAAAGCTTCCGGGCGTCGGGCCGAAATCAGCCCAGCGCCTGGCTTTTCATATTCTTGCCATGCAGCAGGAAGACGTAAAATCTCTTTCTGACGCGCTTATGGAGGCAAGGACTTCTACCCGTCTTTGTTCTGTCTGCCAGAACTTCACGGATTCCGAGGTCTGCCCGATCTGCTCCGATCCCAAGCGCGATAAGAGCACGATCTGCGTCGTCGAAAACCCCAGAGACGTTTCCACGATGGAAAGAATGCGCGACTATAACGGTCTCTACCACGTTCTGCACGGTGTATATTCTCCGCTCAATAACGTCGGACTTGATGAGATCAAGATCAAAGAACTCATCCAGAGACTTCGCGAAAATCCGGAAACGAAAGAGGTCATCATCGCGACCAACCAGACAGCGGAAGGCGAAGCGACCGCGATGTATCTCGGCCGTCTGATCAAACCGTCCGGCATCAAGGTCACACGTATCGCCTCCGGACTTCCGATGGGATCTGACCTGGAATACGCGGACGACGTCACGCTTTCCAAAGCGATGCAGGCGCGTCACGAATTCTGAACAGGAATGAATCGATAAAACAAAAAGACTGCCGAAGGAAACCCGAGGCAGTCTTTCTTTTTTCATTTTCAACCGGTATTACTCTTCCGCAGTTCTAAATACCGTCTCGCCCGGCATGACCATGCCCAAGGACTCTCTGGCGATCTCTTCTACGTAATCATCGGAACCGGCGTTGCGCGTCCTGTCCACCGTATCGGCATATTCGGCACTTGCCTGCGCCGCAGCGACTTCCAGTTCCCGGGATCTCTTTTCCACACGCTGACGCATCTCGCGCTCTTTATTGAGTCGTACGAGTACCATCGCAAATACGACGACGAAGAACACAAAAATGATGACTTTCCAAACCGGAGATTTGCGCTGTCTGTGCTTCATAGAGTCCTTTCCTCTGAGATTAGATATTTTCTTAACATATTTATCTCATAAAAAAGCACTTCTGTATCTTCTTTCGAAGCATTTGTAACTGAATTGTAAGTTACTCGACCTCGGTCCCCTCGAGAAGTTCGTACATCTCGGAAGCTTCTTCTTTTCGGACGGTCTCCTTGATGGTCAGGATGCGGAAACGGGTCTCGCCGTTACCGAACTTGATCGTGACGATATCGCCGACCTTGACTTCCGTTCCCGGCTTTGCGACCTTGTCGTTGATCAGGACACGGCCCGCGGAACAGACCTCGTTGGCAACGGTCCTTCTTTTTACCACGCGGGAAACCTTGAGATATTTATCGATACGCATTCTATACTCCTTATCGGCCGAAAGGCCTCTTATATCTATTCTTCTCGAAAAGCACCTATCCGATCATCTTGATCATGAACCGGTCAAACGGGACCTTATTGTCGGAGAACTGATCTTCGAAGAACGTCGTCTGATGAAACTGCGCAAACTCCCTGGTATTCTTCGAAAGCCAAAGAGGGAAAGGAACATTCATCTCGCGGCAGAGCTGAACGAGCGCCTCGTCGAGTTCTTTTACAAAAGAAGCCTTGGCGTTTACGTGCTCCACAACGTGGATCTGAAGAACCACATTCATCTTGAAAGTTTTGCCTTCGAGTTTCATCTTCATCTCTCCCCTAAAGGTGCTTAAACGTCTCTATTATACTCTTTCCTTTCATTTCGTGGTATTCTGTTGATAGAATGAGGGAAAATCGGACTTTGGAGAAGAAAGATGAAACATGTCTATGACCCGAACACAAAACGTGACATAGTTTCCCGCACCCTGTCCAAGCGATATCCGATCAGGTATCCGCATCCGAACAAGGTGCCCGTGCAGCTGATCCTTAACGGAAACAGCGTGCGTATTCGTGTGTTCGTTCGCTATGCCTCCAAGATGTTCCGTTACTATCCGGGAACCAACATCACCTACGCCGATGTCGCCGAAGCAGGCATCCGCAGAAACTGGTCCGGAAAATACCCGATGTCCTGGCTCGAAGATGACGGCTACGAGCTTGCCCGAGCGCACGCGAGCTACCGTGTTCTCACACAGGACAATAACCCTCTCGATGAGCAGATGCAGCCGGATCCTTCCTCTGCCCGTGTCACGCTGGAATTCATCCGTTACCAGACACCGCAGGCGGTAAACGATTATCCGCATCAGCGTTTCCTTAAGGTAAAAATGTCTTACTCCGAAAGCCGTGCCGGTTACGTCACAAGTCCGCTCTGGCGCTGGGGATGGGGATTCTTTAAGAGCTTCCAGCCGGAAGCCCTCACATTGAACTGGTCCAGAAAACACCCCGGCATCGCGACGATCCGACAGAACGCCGACCGTCACGCGTTCCAGCAGGAATGCGCGCATGAGTTCGGTCACATCCTCGGTCTTGGCGACGCGTACGGAGCGAACTACCGCTTCTACTTCGAGGCGCCGGGTACCACGGACTTCATGATGAACCAGAACCGTCAGGTCAACCCGCAGGAACTTGAGATGGTGCTCACCGCGCACCTTTATAACCGCATGCAGTATTTCCCGAAACAGTTCCACCTGGGAACCTATTTCCGCGGGCTTCACCGCCATTACAAGGTCAACCACCCTCCGAAATTCCGCAAAAAATGAACAACCTGTTAAAATTTCGTTTTTTGTTGACTTCAAATGTCTTTGAGGTTGTCTGATGATGGAATCCGTTGTAGAATAGTCACATAAACATCCCGAAAGGAAACGTGAAGGATGTGAATCCTATACAAATAGAGGATTTGCATCAAAGGAGGTTCATATGAAAAAGTGTCCAGATTGTGGTATGACGATTGCGAATCAGGCGATCAGATGTCCGAAATGTAAGTATGATTTTACAGACGGTCAGGGAAACGTACAGGGTGTTCCCACAACTTCTTCCTCTTCCGGCAGCGGAGTTACTGCTAAGGGAACTGTAGTTGGCGCAATCATGCCGATGATCATGGTAACAAAAGATAACGTTGATGAACTTTACGCAGATCTGAAGTCTAAGATCATTAAGAGAAAGACTGAATTCGATCACTTCATCGATTTCCTCGAGAACCGTACATCCTGGCTCACAGCTCCGGCTGAGATCGAAGGACCTCTCGCATTTGAAAAGGGTCTTCTGATCCACTCCGTTGGCGTAGCGAAGCAGCTTCTCCGTATCAAGGATACTCTGATGCCACAGCTCGATGATGAGTCCGCGATCGTTATGGCTCTGTTCCACGATGTTGGTAAGGTCGGCGTTGAAGGCAAGCCTCTCTTCCTCCTCGAAGAAAAGACTTCCTCTTCTACCCTGGGTCTGTCCTTCGGCGGACGTTCCCTCTCCGTAGCTCCGACATATACGATCAACCCGAAGCTCGTTCACATGAGCGTAGGCGTAAGATCTCTCTTCCTGGTTTCCCAGTACATGCTCCTTTCTGATGACGAAGCTCAGGCGATCAGCTATCAGGACAACATGGAACTGATCGACGGAAAAGAGAATCCGTACACGATGGTTCTGCAGACAGCAAACAAGTGGCAGACCAAGATCTATGAGAATGAAGAAGTTGTTAAACAGTACAGCTTCACATCCTCTGTAGCAAAAGACTAATTAATTACTTCAGTTTCTTTTTCCTTTCTTTTTCACCCCGGTGTTTCTCCTTTCTCACCGGGGTGTTTTAATTTGTCTTTCGGGGCGATCTGTGCTAATATTTGAAGTGATTTGCGATTATTTCAGCAAGGCTTTTCAGACAAATTATCGCAAGGCCAAATACCGAATCCATAGTATGTCCCGAACATACAAAAAATACGGATTAAAATACGGAAGGAGTAATGCATATGACAACTAATGTTAAACTGCAGAACTGGGTTGATGAGATCGCAAAGATGACTCAACCTGACGCGATCCGCTGGATTGAAGGTACCGAGGCAGAAAAGCAGGAACTGCTCGACGCAATGGTAGCCAGTGGAATGGCAACAAAATTAAGCGAAGCTAAGCACCCGGGGTGCTATCTGTTCAGATCTGATCCGTCTGACGTAGCTCGTGTAGAAGGCCGTACTTATATCGCTTCCAAGAGTGAAGACGATGCCGGCCCGACAAACAACTGGATCGATCCCGTTGAACTCAAGAAGACTCTCACAGAGCTCTCCACAGGCTGCATGCACGGTCGTACCATGTACGTTATCCCGTTCTCCATGGGTCCTGTAGGTTCCCCGATCTCCAAGATCGGTATCGAGATCACAGACAGCGCATACGTAGTTGTCAACATGATGATCATGACTCGTGTCGGTAATGCTGTTCTCGAGCAGCTCGGTTCTGACGGCGAGTTTATCCCTTGCATTCACTCCGTCGGTTCTCCTCTGGAGAATGGCGCTAAGGACACGACCACATGGCCGTGCGCTCCGATGGACAAGAAGTACATCGCTCACTTCCCGGAAGAAAAACTTATCTGGTCCTACGGTTCCGGTTACGGCGGAAACGCTCTTCTCGGTAAGAAGTGCTTCGCTCTCCGTATTGCTTCCGTTCTCGCTCGTGAAGAGGGCTGGCTGGCTGAGCACATGCTCATCCTGAAGCTCACAGATCCGAACGGCAACGTAAAGCACATCTGCGGCGCTTTCCCGTCTGCTTGCGGTAAGACCAACCTGGCAATGCTCGTTCCGACGATCCCGGGCTGGAAGGTTCAGACACTCGGCGACGATATCGCTTGGATGAAGTTCGGTGCTGACGGACGTCTCCACGCTCTCAATCCGGAAGCAGGTTTCTTCGGTGTAGCTCCGGGAACATCCATGGAGTCCAACCCGAACGCTATGCTCTCCTGCAGAGAGAATACGATCTTCACAAACTGCGCTCTTACAGACGATGGCGACATCTGGTGGGAAGGCATCGGCTACGATGCTCCGGCACACCTCATCGACTGGCAGGGCAAGGACTGGACACCGGATTCCACAGAAGTCGCTGCGCATAAGAACGCTCGTTTCACAGCTCCGGCTAAGCAGTGCCCGGTTATCGCTCCTGACTGGGAAGATCCGAACGGTGTTGCTGTTGATGCTATCCTCGTCGGCGGCCGTCGTAAGACAACTATCCCGCTCGTTCACCAGAGCTTCAACTGGAACCACGGTATCTTCATGGGTGCCATCATGGGTTCCGAGATCACAGCAGCTGTTATCTCCGATAAGGTAGGACAGGTTCGTCGTGATCCGTTCGCTATGCTCCCGTTCATCGGTTATCACGTTGGTGATTATCTCCAGCACTGGCTCGACATCGGTAAGGCTACCGACGCCGACAAGCTGCCGAAGATCTTCTATGTTAACTGGTTCAGAAAGTCCGAAGACGGCAAGTGGCTGTGGCCGGGCTACGGCGACAACAGCCGTGTTCTGAAGTGGATCGTTGAGCGTTGCTCCGGAGAAGGCAAGGCTGTCGAGACTCCGATCGGATACCTCCCGACAGTTGACGCGATCGACCGTTCCGGCCTTGACAGCGTAACAGACGCTGACATGGAAGAGCTGCTCACCGTCAACAAGGAAGAGTGGAAAGCAGAAGCTAAGTCCATCCGCGCACACTTCGAGTCCTATGGTCCGAAGATGCCGAAGGAACTCTTCGCTGAGCTGGATGCTCTCGAGGCTCGTCTTAACGCTTAAGGTTCAAAAGCATGAGATAAGAAAAGAGGCTGTCTTCTCGGAGACAGCCTCTTTTTATGTTTCAGATATCGTCACGAACGCAAGCAAGAAAAACCGCTTACATCGTCCATCTTCCCTTTTCGAGATGCACCGTCATCGTTCTTTCCATCGGCGCCTGATCGGCTAGACCGCTCGCGATATTGACTTTCAGGGTCACCGTCTCATCGGAGTTATTCGTTGTCGTGATCTCGATCCTTCCGGAATTCTTTCTCGTTTCTTCTTCCGTCGGCTCGACCTTGATCGCGGCACCTTCCCACTTTTCGTTTAAGAAGTACTCCAGAGCGCGCTTCTCTTTTGCGTTCAGGAAATCATCTCCTGCGAATGTGACCTCCCACTGCTCGATCTCACTCGGAGTCGAAGACGGGAACATGCCGGAGATCATGGAAGAAAGAAACTCGACATTATTCGCGCCAAGATCGGTCACGCGGATGCTCGAAACACCGGAGAACTGCAACGGATAAGTCTCAAGGACATATCCGTCATACTCGAGGGACACCTTCATGCCCGGCGCAAGATCCGCGGCTGTCACGGAAAGACCGTAAATATCGTAGATCGGCTGTGCCGCCGCGTTGAACATGTAAAGGGAAGTATTGTTTCCGTTTTCGATAATGGAATAGCAGAACTGATTGTTCTTATAAACGATCTGAAGATCGATCGTGGTCGTCGGAGTCGTCTGCTCGCTCGAGATCGGCTGCGCGCAGGAAACGCATGAAAAAAGCACGCAGATGACCAAAAGGATACCTGTTATCTGTCTTCTCATTTCCTGCCTCCTTCGAATGTTTTTTCGCCACTTACATTCCTTGTCTATTTTATACTACAATTCCTTTATTTCAAACCTGTGAAAGTCTTATGTATATAGGTTTAAGGCTTTAAGACAGGTTTGACATATTGTTTTTACCATGGCAAAATCGAATATGCAGTAAGGACCTGCGGGTATAGTTCATCGGTAGAACGTCAGCTTCCCAAGCTGAACAGGAGGGTTCGACTCCCTTTATCCGCTCCATAAAACTTCGGCCGGAAAAGTGCTTTTCGAGCCGGAGTTTTTTCATGGTCTTCTACACCAAAACCGCCCGAGTTTTTAGGTCTTATCTTGACTTTTTTCCCTGTAGATGACATACTGTATGTCGTGCCTTTCGAAAAGCACTTATCTGCCTTTATAGCTCAGTAGGTAGAGCGCATCCATGGTAAGGATGAGGTCACCAGTTCGATCCTGGTTAAAGGCTCCAAAGAAAGAAGAGGATGTCATCAAAAGTGACATCCTTTTTATTTTCGGGCGCCCCAGCATGAACAATCCGTCACACTTTAGAAAAATCACTGTGCTACAATGTGTGTAGATTCGAGAAAGGATGAGGTGTGGCTTATGGCGTCTTTTGAAGAGAGATTAGAAAAGCTCCAGAAGATCTTAGATGAAGCAAGATCCGTAGTCTTTTTCGGCGGAGCAGGTGTTTCCACCGAAAGCGGTATCCCGGATTTCCGATCTAAAGACGGACTTTACAACCAGCACGACGTGCAGTTCGACAAGTACCCGCCGGAATATCTTTTGAGCCACAGCTGCCTTTATGACCAGCCGAAGGTCTTTTTCGAATATTACCGACAGAAGATGGACGTTCGTACGATCGAGCCGAACATTACTCACATCAAGCTGGCCGAGATGGAAAAAGCCGGCAAGCTCACCTGCGTGATCACCCAGAACATCGACGGTCTTCACCAGAAGGCAGGAAGCAGGAACGTGTACGAGGTACACGGCACGACACAGCGCGTATACTGCGACCGCTGCAAGAAAGAGTACCCCGCCGATCTTCTGTTTACTTCGACCGAGCCGGTCCCCCACTGTTCCTGTGGAGGCATGCTCCGTCCGGATGTCACTCTCTACGAAGAGAGCCTGCCGCACGAGGCCTGGGAGAACTCGATCTCCGCTCTTGCCAAAGCAGATGTGTTCATCATCGGCGGCACTTCCCTGACGGTCTATCCGGCAGCTACATTGACCAATTATTTTCGCGGAAAACATCTGATCATCATGAACCGTGATGAGACGCCGCAGGACCGATACGCCGAGATCGTTTTCCACGAAGGATTGGGAGAGATCTTCTCCAAACTACGTTGATTTTTCTTTAAGAAAGGAAACACATATGAAAAATCCAAAAGCTTCCCTCACGGCGGAATTTGAAGACGCCTACGGGAGTCAATCTTCTGCTGTCGTAAATGAAACTCCGGCCAAGGCGAAAACGGCTAAGGCCAAGGGTAAGAAAAAGCGTTCCGGCGATTCTTTCTGGACACGCATGCTGATCTTTATTTGCGGTGCTCTCGTGGGCCTCGGAGTTTTTGCGACCGTCATGTATTTCACGCAGGGCAAGAAAGCGGATACGAAAAAGGAGACCAAGCGAAATTCCTCTTCTTACCGCACCTCTTCCAACAACCGCTCTTCTTCGGGATCCCGAGGCGATTTCTACCGCGATAAGGACGATGAGGATGATGACGATGACAATGACTCTCTTCTCGGCCGCGACAGATATAACGAGAAAGATCTCGACGACGACTTCGATGAATATATCGACGACGATTACGATCCGGACAGCGATTCCGACTTCTATGATCCGGGATATACCCTCCCGAAAAACATCTCCGGCGAGGACCTTTCCGGCTATACCATCATCCTTGACCCCGGCCACGGCGGACGTGATACCGGCTGCGTATTCCCGTTTGATTACCCGGAATATAACGAGTGTGACTTTAACCTTCGCATCGCCAAAAGAGTCGAGCAGGAACTTACTTCCCGTGGCGCGACCGTACATATGCTTCGTACCGATGACAGCTGGGTCTCTCTTTATAACCGACTCGCCCAGACACACCTGATCTGCCTGGATATCGCACAGGAACAGGGCATTCTCCCCTTCTCCGAAGACCGTGCCGATGAACTTCGCGAAAGTCTCTGGGATTGCATCTACATAAACGAAGATACCGTCGCTTCCGGCGGCATGGGCATCATGGTCGGCAGTGGTGTCGGCGAGGACCTTAATGATCTTTTCGAGATGGAATATAAACTCGAGAAAGTGATCTACCTGTCGATCCATCTGAACTCCAGCGAGAGTCAGACACTTCACGGAAACCAGATCTTCTACGTCACCGACGAATCCGTCATCGAAAGCGAAAACCGCCAGATGTACGAGAATTCGGAGTTTCAGCGTTCCGACTTTCCGATCCGCGAAGAATACTATGGCCGTCATAACGACGATAACTACCTTCTCGGATGCTGTCTTTATGACAACATCGTCGGTAATATCCCGGCATTTGAGACCAACGGAACTCCGGTCAAAGCCGATAACTATGCCGTACTTCGTGAGCATGGTCTGACCGGTGCTCTGGTCGAGGTCGCCTACCTCTCGGATGACAACGACCGCACCATGCTGCAGCGCAGTGATATCATCGACCAGGTCGCTTATTCCATCGCTGACGGAGTGAAAATGTACTTTATCCAAAAAGACATTTGATCTTTTCTTGTTAAAGTGATGAAAAAAGGCTTCTCTCACAGGCCCGTGCTTGTACTTTGCCCGAAAATGTCTGATTTGTAATTTACAAAAATGCAGAATGGCTTATACTAAATATGCACGTAAATGAGAGGAATGCTATGAGTAACAACCAACCACAATCGAGACCTAATCGGGGCGCGCCCAAAACCAATCCAACCCGAACCTATTCCCAAACCAAGCGCCCCTCTCGATCTAAAGCCGAGATTGCCCGTCGGATATTCTTCGCAAAATGCATTATCGTGTTCTGCATGATATTCGTTCTTGGTGGCGGTGTGTATCTTCTCAGCCGCTCGGGGCTCTTTAAATCTAAATCTTCCAATGCCGGCGGGACCGCTTTGAGTACCGTAACTTTCGAGACTGAAGCAACCCCGGCTACGGAAGCAACCGATACCCCTGACCAGACATTAGCTGCCGGCTCTCTTGCCGGATGCACCGTTATCCTCGACCCCGGACACAGTGGCGAGGACACAGGATGCGGCTGGCCGTTAAACAGTTCCGAGATCGAAGAAAAAGACATTACGCTTAAGATCGTTAACGCCATGGAGGAAGATCTTACTTCCCGTGGCGCGAAAGTCTATGTGACACGTAAGACAGATGATACGGTCGGCATCTACTATCGTATGGCCGAAGTTCACCTGATCTGCATGGATATCGCCAAGGAAAGAGGCATCCTTCCATTCTCTGAAGAAAAAGAACAGGACCTCCGCCAGAAGTGCGAAAAGATCAAGGAGATCAACGAGTGGCAGAAGTTCACCACCGAAGGCATGGGCTTCATGGCCGGATTCGGCGCAGGCGAAGACTTAAAACTTCTCATGGACATGGAAGCAAAGCTTACTGACGTCATCTTTTTGTCCATCCACATCAACTCCACCGGTGATCCGTCCGAATACGAGATCAAGCACGGCGCGGCCGTTCACTACCCGGACGACCAGTACATCAGCAGTCCTTCTCATGACGAAGGCGGAGAGCCGGCTCACGAAGCATATTTCGGAAGACACGATGATGAGAACAACGCTTTCTCGCAGATGCTCTACGATCACTATGTCGAGTATTTCCCGGATATGGTTTCCTACAGCAAGGAACAGTCCCACCTGCCGAGTGCTTTTGCGGTCATCCGTGAACACGCCCTCGTCGGTGCGCTTTTCGAAGTCGGATTCATCACGAACCCGTCTGACCGCGAATTCTTTAAAAACGACGAGAACCTGGCCAAGTCAGCGATCCCGCTGGATGACGCCATCGAAGAATATTTTACGTCTCTTAAGGAGAAGCAGACCGCAGCATCATAAGGAGGAAATCCTATGAACATTGCCGTGATCACCGGCGCTTCGTCGGGAATGGGAAAAGAGTTTACTACCCGTCTTATCACGGAAAATGATGCGCGCATCGGAGCTCCCTATGACGAGATCTGGATCATCGCAAGATCCGAAGATAAGCTTATTTCCCTGCAAAAAGCACTTTCCCCGGAACGTATCCGTGTGATCCCTCTGGATCTGACTCTCCCCGAGTCGCTCTCTTCTTTAGAAAAACTTCTTTCCGAGAAAAAGCCGGATATCCGACTTCTTATCAACTGCGCAGGCATGGGCAGGAGCGGTGCTTTTGCCGAGCAATCGAAAGAGGAAACCCATGCCGCGATCGCCCTAAACTGCGACGCCCTCTCTTCTCTTACGAATATATGTCTTCCCTATATGACAGGACATGAGGGGCCGAAGGGACGCTCGGCGACGATCATCAACATCGCATCGTCCGCGGGATTCCTTCCGCAGCCGGACTTCGCCGTCTATGCCGCCACGAAATCCTACGTCATCTCTTTTTCCAGAGCGATCGCCGAAGAGCTGAAGGATAAGGGAATAGCCGTGACCTGCGTCTGCCCGGGCCCCGTGGATACAGACTTCATCAAGACAAGTAAGAACGACCCGAATGCCACGTTCATCGGCATTAAGGGAAAGTTCGTCACCTCTTGCGACAAGCTTATTCCCGCTTCTCTGAAGGCAGCGAAGAAAGGAAAGAAGATGCTGGTATTCGGTACCTCTCAGAAAGCCCTTCACGTGGCTTCTAAGATACTTCCTACGAGCTGGATACTTTTCTTTGAGAAATGATCACTCGATGAGTAATACTTTTACTTCGTGATCGTTGTATAAAATGACTCCGCCCATTATTGCGCAGGTATTATATCCTTTAGGGATTGATAGAGCCAGTCTTTTATTATATTCATATCCGTATACGCGCCTTTCGTTATACGACGTTCCTTCGTAAAATGTCTCTCCATTTATCCTATAGCTAACACCCTCGGGAATCGTCTTAGAAACATCGAGAGAACCTGGATCGAATTCAGGATATTTTTCGCTCAAGTATAATTCTTTCGTTTCTTGATCTATTGCCATAAAGCGGCTTTCTGTTCCATTGACTACCAGAAAACGAATCGCCAAACCCTTTTCGGAATATAAATACGCGTCTTCAATTGTCACAACACCAGAGATCGATTCAACCTCAGTGCTTAACCTGTACCCGTTTGATATACATTTTATTTGACCATTCTCAGTTACATATAGAATTGCCTCGGTGCGGATTTCATATGCAACATCTTTCACTTCGGTATCGACAGGGATGAACTCTTTAAAGTTCTCGCCCGTTGTTTTCCAAAGTTCTCCATTATCTAAGAGAACTACCGCCGATGAATTACGCATCAATTCTGCTTTGATTATTCCTGCATCAAAAGAATGTTTGCTCACTGGAGCACTCTGCTCATCATTACACCTATAAATCTCAACATTTCCATTATCAAAAGCCAGAAGCGCCACATCACCGATCATATCCAAATAGCTGATGCGATTTGTGAACTTCTTACGAAAACGCTCGGAACCAGTTTCATCGCAGACCAACAATTCTTTGTCATCCAAAACCATTCCTATACTATATGCCCCGGTTCCTCCAACCAAAGATACTTTTCGATTGGAATCAGAATAAACCATATGTGTCTTTGACTTTTTAAGCATACTACAGCCGGATAAACTAAGAAGACCACAGATAATAAATGACAGATAAAGAACTGTCCGATACTTTTTCATACAACACTTCACCTCTTTTATTTCGATAATACCTATATCTTCCATATTGATGTAGCAGAATCAAATCGGTGACCATCCCTACTTCGCCATACCCTATCAGGTTTTTATCTCTGTATATCCAACCTAATATAATATCGGCCGCGTGATTTAGTATCATCTCATAACCACTTGGAGAAAACTCCCATGTATACATTATATCAAGTGGTATTCCAAAAGCGACAGGTTCGCCTATTTGAGGTATAGGGTTCCCAGGTTTAATCACCCAATGACTACTGCTTCCACCAAGAAAAGCAGCTGTACCATGCCATGCGTAAACCTCTCCTATTGTGCCACTATTCATAAAAGTATATGCAGGATTATTAGCTACTCCCAATTCACCCGAATGGCAAGAGGATAAAATAAGCGTCTGGATTTTCTTTTTCTTCCACCCATCAGAGTTATTATAAGGGGTTATCTCATCAACCCACGAAATTTGAGAGGTATCAATCTCATCGATTGAGTCCGCTAGCCCGTGAAATACTATTGCAACTTCAATGATATTGTACAATATCTTTCCATCAGAATTTTCACCGAGTTTATTCCATTCCTCCCTTAAAAGTGGTGGTTTGTCTTTGTCTGGTTGTTTAACCGGAATTGCTTCTACTTTCGAAACATCCTCAAACATATCTCGTCGAATGTCAGCTTCTCGTTTTAAATACCAATCTGCATCTTCTGATGCATCATAAAGTATATAAGCGATGTCTTTATTCCTCTGAAGAGGTCTTGCATCCTCGTTATCATTAGCTCCATCGAAATCCGAATCTTCAACCATCGGGTTGGACTTCACCTTGTAGAAATACCAGGTTCCCACACCATAATCTAAAAATCTACAGAATGCCTGCCAAGTCGTTGTCGGCAAAGAATCATCATCTACTCCGTTTACATAAAACTTTTCGCCTTCAGTTACTTCTACTACAACGCGTTCACCCATTTCTTTATAATCCGTAAGATTATCATCATCCGTATCAAAAACTTCGGGATTAGAGAAATACACATGTCCATTAGCTACTATCATGCCTTGTTCTTCGACGACATCCCACAAGCCATCACCGATTTTCACATTTACATCATTTAGATCATCATCCGTTCCCTGATGAAGTTCGTACAGTTCTGCAAACCTGTCATACGCTTCTTCAGCGGTTTTTCCTTGGCAATCAATGACTCCTCCACCGGAAGTAAGATTCAGCCAGTTCATATTTGCAGTGTTAGGGTTGCCGCTGGAGAGCGTGAAAATGTAAGCCGACATAGGATTGGCTGCCTTAATATCTGCATCATAAAACGTACAGTTTATATCATTAGAATTATTGAAAGCGATAACAACAAGTTCTCTCGATGAATGGTGCCCGGGCATGCTTCTGCCCACGTTATAGAGCTGATTAGCCGAAAGAGAAGATCCCAGCACATTCCCTGCTGATCCTGTCCATCCTACCCAATTACCCGAATCATCCCATGGCCACTCATCCAACTGCTGGCTGAGTATACTATTGTGTACGGTAAAGAAGTACGGATAAGTTCCTGAATAACTGTTGTACCCACAGATCGCCATTCGATCATATTCACCCTTATTATCAATGATTCTATGAGCAATAGCATTCATTTCGTCTATATCTTCTTGCGTCATAGAATGTAGGCATGGGACCTCCAGTACGTAGTCTATGCCTTCGTAACCTTCATGTGAAGGACGAAGTTCTCCTGCAGACTTCAAACTGCTCCACCAGAAATACCACAATCTCATGTCAACCAAAGAGTACGTACTGAAGTGAGTCGTGTTAAAAGATACAGTGTGATTAACAGTATCAACCGTCGAATCGCATTCAACATACATACCGTTTTCTTCGTCAAAATACAGAATGCCAAGACTGTTGGGGTTAAATGCATAATCATCCGCGAAAGGACACTCTTCCGGATCATTGAAGTCATTTGATGAAAGTAGCGCCTCGTCATAGTGAAAAGTCACCATTGCTTCATCAAAATCACCTTCATACTCGATTTCGATCGGTGCTCCTACCAACCCGACAAGATCTTCTGTATAAAAGTCCGAATCATTAAGCGGAGAAATCTCCATGACAGAATCCAAACATCCCGTTCCTTCCAGAACAACATCTATTCTTGTCACTGCAGGTCGTTCTTCATCATGGATCATCTCTGTTCTGGTCTGTAAGAACCGCTCTTGATCATCGGGAATTCCGTCATTGTCAGTGTCCGGATTCAATGGATCTGATCTCATCTTGATTTCTTCGGCATCTTCGAGATGATCACCATCCGTATCGTATTTGAGCGGATCCGTTCCGTATACATAGTACTCCTCGTAATCAGACAGATCATCGTCATCAGTATCGGAATTGAACGGATCGGTCCCGATCTCGAGTTCAATACCGAGAGTCAGGCCATCGCCGTCGTCATCTTCCTGTGAATCGGTGATCCCGTCTCCATCGCTGTCATCGGATAACAAATCCATTCCGAGAAGCCACTCGATAGAATCGGAGATCCCGTCATTGTCCGAGTCGTAAGATTCAGGGTCTGTTCCCAATTGAAGTTCGTAATAGTCAGGAATTCCGTCTCCATCCGAGTCGATGATAGGTTCGGGCGTTAGTGTCGGTTCCGGTGTCGGTACTTCAGTAATCGACGGTGTCGGGGTCGGAGTTTCTGTCGGCGTAGGTGTCAGGTCTGATCCGCCATTCACTCCGTTGATAAAATCCAGATAGTCTTCAACTCCGTTACAGTCCAAATCTTCAGATAGACTATATGCACAGTTCACAGCCCATAGAATTGCTGAACTAAGATCCAAAGTCGTGTTACAGTTAAGATCATTCCCGACTATAGTCATGTTAATGTTTGAACCAACGTTAATATTTTGATTGGCACCATCATTTGATAGAACATATAAGTCGTCAGATGTTGCCAGATTCGCTCCTGAAACCTCTGTAATTGCCCGATTACAAGAAAAAGATAATTGCCAATCCTCAATCGCTACCGAAGAAGTGTTAGATAGAATCAGGGCTCCGTTAAAACCCTCTCCCCAGTTAGAATATTCCTGATAAGACAGAGAATAATCAGATGAAGGAACAGTCTCTACACATGTGTTGAGAAGATAATAAGACGGAAGTGTCTCAACAGGCTGCCCGTTCAGAGAAGCAACCGTCATCCCGAAACTAACTGAGTTCCCGGGCAGGATATCTTGATTACTGCCTGTATTTCTAATCGTATACGTGCCTGTACCATTTGTTTCAAGAACGGAGGCATTCCAGATTCCCTCTATCGCGTTGGGAAACTCAAAAGTGAAAAACCAGTTGTGGATTATCTCGTTTCCGGTATTTGTAATATCAAATTGCAAATTCGCGTGCGTATCCCAAGAAGAAACTATCTGTGCATTTACTTCAAACTGAAGATTATCAATGACAGAGTAATATCTGATTTCCTCTGAATCAGCTCGATTCACAGACGGAGCACAAGAGAAAACAAAAGCGAAAGATATGAAAAAGCACAGAACCCTGCACCAACGGCCATGCCCCATAAAAACCTCCCAATGCTATATAAAAGTTTGCCATACTTTCAATTTACTGGGTGTTATGGGAAAAGTCAATCAGAATATCTTGAGCTGGTGTCACACGAGAGTGCTATCAGCGAAACGAGAAGATCGTCTTTTCTTTGCCGTCTGTAACGAGTTTTCGGATCGCGTCCAGGATGATCGCCAAAAGTACGCCTAAAAAGAATCCGACGACATTCATCCACAGGTCATCGATATCGCTTTGGCCGATCTTGAAGATATACTGACAGCCTTCGATAACAGTCGCAAGGACCACAGGGATCAGGCACAGGATCCACTTGTGCGGGTGTTTTCTCCACCAAAGCTGAAGATAGAATCCGAACGGCGCGAAGATCAGGAGATTTCCGAAGAACTGGACAAAGATACCGTCCGTGAAACGTCCCGATTTGATGTGCGGCCAGTAGGTCTTAAATGCTCCCTTAAACGGGATCAGATTAAGTGTAGCCGCAGGATCTGCATATGCGCTTCTCTGGAAGATAAACAGGTCCAGAAGAAGAAAGATATAGAGGATACAGAACACGATACTGCTGACCATAAAGCCTCTGCTGAAGCTCTTCCGGATATGCGGCGCGTTCCATTTCTTGTGCGCGAAAAGGCGGATCAGGATCGTCACGGAAACTCCTCCGATCCACATCAGGATAATGCGGAACCACCACTCATAGTCCATGTGCTGAAGAAAATCGCTCCAGCCGAACTGCAAACGGTTGATCGTGAAAACAGCCGCGTTACAGAGAAGTCCCCCTGCCTGAAGAAAAGAGCAAAGGAAGTGGCTTTTCGAAAGAAGAAACATCAGAAGCGTCAGTCCAAGAGCCACGGAAAGCAGGAACACCTCCTGCATAGGGGACATAAACTTCTCACTGAATCCGATACAAAGGGGATGCAAAAGCACACCCAGTACGAAACCGACTGTCAGTATCGCGGGGTGTGCCGTATGCAGCCGGGATGTTCTTCGGCTGTTATTGCTTGTCGTCGTTCTTTGGCTCATTCGGTTTATTCGCCGCAGGTCTCAGATTCGGGCGCTTGATCGGGCCCTTTCTTGTCGGTGTGAAAGGATTGCTCTCTGACTTCGGCTCGTCAGAAGCCGTTTCCGTATTTGCCGGTTTTGCCCAGATCGGACGGTCCGTCGGCATTGCCTGTGCCCATGTCGGAAGGATCTCTTCCTCCTCCGGTTCTTCGATCACCGGTTCCGGCTCGGGAGATTTCTCCTTCATCATGCTCCTTACGATCGAAGGAATCTCCTCTTCCTCGGCCTTCGGTGCCGGTTCGATCACAGGTTCAGGTGTGATCTCCGGAACGATCGATTCTACTACCGGAGCTGCCGCTAGACCGCTTTCCGCCGCCAGTGCCGCCTGCTCATGGGCAGCGGCCTCTGCCTTCATCTCTTCCGCCAGACGAGCGACTTCTTCTTCAAGACTCAGCTTCGGCTTCTCGGGAGCCGCCGGGCGCATATTCGGGCGCTTGATCGGTGCTTTTGGCGTGGTAGAAGATGTCGTTCCTGCCGGCTTAAAAGGAGATGGCTTGAACGGAGAGGATACTTCTTCTTCGACATCATCCGAAGGCTTCGGAGCCTCGACGGATTTCGGAGCTATTTCGTCTACAGGCTCTTTCTTGACCGGACGGAAACGTCCTGCAAATTCATTGTTCTTGCTTACGCTGTCAGTCGTTCCGAGAGCGCCCGTCTCCGGTACGATCTCCCACGGAATGTCTCGCTTCAGTTTCTCCGGAAGATGCAGACGGTCAACAAGATTGTTCCAGTCCTTCGGGCGCTTGATGATGAGATAAGCGATCACGGCCACAAGAGCGATGAGAAGGAACAGGAAGCAGTAAAGGATGATCTTTCCCGCGGAGATACCGGCAGAAGATGCGGTCGCTGCCGCGGCTGCCGCAGGCTTGGATTCTGCTCCGGACTCGGAAGGATCTGTTACCTCACCAGACGGAACAGGTGTCACATCCGGGACGACGGAAACGATGGTTCCCGCATACTGGGAAAGCGCGATTCCGTTATCACCCAGCGGTACTGCGTGATCGAGACCGACGAACTTGCCTTCGTCCTGCCAGAGAACTTCTTTAACAAAAGCGTACTTGTTATCGTCCCATGTCGTAAAGTCATCCAGGACCAGTCCTCCGGTGTCTCCGGAATTGGAGTTGAAGCACCAGAACGTGAAGTTCAGATGGTTCTCGGCGATCAGCTGACGCAGATATGTCATCCAGGTCAGATTCGGCTCCTCCATGAATCCGCCCCACTCACCGATCAGGATCGGAGCGATGCCTTCGTTGTGGATATAGAGCCAGTTGTCGTTCCAGCAGTCTGCCTTCAACGATTCATAGTCAAAAGAACCCTGGAACCACGGCTGTTCGTAGACCGTCGGGCCGTAATCGTGCGGGGAATAAACGATCTGCTTGTTTCTCTCGGGAGATCCGAAATCGATCGGATAGTCCTTTACGCCACGAAGGTTGGCGCCCCACCAGTTGTAGTAATAATCCGCGTCGCTCGTGCTGGAGTAATCCGCGTTCGTGGAAAGATCCTTCGGATAGATCTCGATACCTTCGATCACGATCAGCGCGTTCGGGTTCTGGTCGAGAACGAGGTTTCCCGCGACCTCGGCAACGTGCTTCCAGTTGTTATCCAGCTCGGAATCGTTCCAGATCGCCTTGTCTTCGTTCGGCTTTCCGTGCGGCTCGTTCTTGAGGTCGTATGCCACGATCGTATCGTTGTCCTTATAGCGCTCGGCAAGGTACGAAAGGGAATCGTAGTAATCCTGGATGGAGACCTTATCGGTGTACCACAGGTTCGTCATGTGGCCGGACGCGTCCGTGTTGGCGCTGTGGATATCGAGCATGACCTTGATGCCGTACTTCTGGCAAAGGGACAGCGCGTAGTCAAAGATCTGCTGGCTGTTCATGCCGACGAGTTCGGCGTTACTTGCCTGATTGAAATTCGCTTCCGGGTATACGCCGTTCTTCCAATTCATAACAAGCTCGGAAGACATCGGGATGCGCAGAAGGTTAAAGCCGTGATCCGCGATCGCTTTTAACGCGGCGTCCATGTTGCAGTTCCAGCATCCGTCAAATACATTCGTTCCGGTGTTATAACCGAACCAGTTGATACCGGTCAGCCAGACCTGTGTACCGTTCTGGTCCACGATCTTATTGCCATCCGTCGTCAGCCAGTCGTCGCCAGCAACAGGGACCGCGGTTCCCGCGTTCGGATCTGCGGTGGTCTCAGAAGACGAATCGGACGGTACTTCTGAAGAAATATCGACCGGCGCAACTGTCGTATCGGTCGCTGTCGGAGCAGCCGTCGGATCTGTCGGGGCCGAAGTAGGCGCAGCCGTCGGTGCGGCGGTAGGTGCTTTTGTAGGAGCAGCGGTAGGCGCTGCCGTCGGAGCTGTTGTCGGGATCGGTGTCGGAGTTGCCGGAATCGGAGTATTCGTTGGTGCTGTCCCACCAAACTTCGGGGTAACGGTAACACTCGTCGGGGACCATTCTCCCAAGGCATATGGATGATTCTCAGATCCCATTCTACATATGATGCATCCTACACTCACATATATTGTTTCATGAGGAGGAATCTTACTTTGCCAATCGGCTGGTGTAACCGTCAGCGTTCCGTTTTTTAAGGAGTAAGTTCCACATCCTTCCCACACAGTTTGTAAATAGGCATCTTCAGGAAATCCTTTGACCGTAATCGTCCAGCCGATGATCTCGTTATCGGTGTTGTTCGTTATAGTGCTGATTGTCAGGGTTCCACCATCTTTATTATAGTTCCACGCCGCTTCCACGTCTGCCGCGCGCAAGTACCGTAGTGGTGTAAGGATAAACATCAGGACGAGCAGTAAGCTCGCGAAATATCTGATCCTGTTCTTCTGCATTTATGTCACTCCTTGTTGATCTCCTGCTGTCTTGTTCGGGAAAGCCGCAGAAGCTCCTGCATCAGGGCTTTGGCCGACTCACTGTACTGAGGTTCTACTGATTGTCCGACTCGCTCTAAGATCTCGGCTTCACGGGACGGGATCTGTGTCGGCATCCCCTTTTCCGCCTTGATCTTCGCGATACGGTCTACATGCTTCATTCTCCGCTCGAAAAGCACAAACATCTCTTTATCGATCTCGTTGAGAGCGGCTCTTTCTTCGAAGAGCGGATCGGTGACCGCGGTAAGTACTTCCGCCGCGTCGGAATCGATGGAGATATACTTTTCGACCAGTTTTTCCATCGCGACCAGATACCCCTTCACGCCCATGCCACAGACCTGCTCGACGCAGACCGCTTCGATAACGGAGGTGTTTCTGAACGATTCTCTGTTATGGATATCGGAAAGGTGAACTTCGATGACCGGGATCTTGATGAGCTCGATCGCGTCACGAAGCGCGATGCTGTAGTGCGTATATGCGCCCGCGTTTAAGACGATACCGTCGATCACACCCATAGAATTATGGAGCTTCTTGATCAGTGCCGACTCGGATTCCGACTGGAAGCACTGTACTTTCACGCCCAGTTCGATGCCTTTGTTGATGCAGGCATTCTCCAGGTCCGAAAGTGTTCCGGAACCGTAATGCTTCGGATCTCTCTTTCCAAGCTGTGAGAGATTCGGGCCGTTCATGATCAGTATCGTTTTCATGCAAGTTCTCCTTTTGCCATATATGCGTCCAGAAGCGCCAGCGCGAGGCAGCCTTCCGCGACCGGAAGAGCTCTCGGGACGATGCATGCATCGTGGCGCCCCTTGATCTGTATCTTTACGTTTTCTTTTGCGTCCAGGTCCACGGTATCCTGTTCCGCGCCGATCGAAGGTGTCGGCTTAAATGCCACCTGCGCGAGGATCGGCATGCCGTTGCTGATGCCGCCTTCAAATCCGCCGCCGTGGTTGGTGGACATTCTCAGTTTGCCGTCTTTAAACAGCAGATGGTCATTGTTCTGCGAGCCGCGTCTGGAAGCGACTTCAAAGCCGGATCCGAAGGATACGCCTTTGACTGCAGGGACGCCGAACATCAGCTGGGCGAAATTGCTCTCGACCGTGTCCCACATCGGGGAGCCGATACCGCCCGGGAAGCCCGTGGCCATCACCTCTACTATACCACCGACAGAGTCATTCTCCAACTTTGCCGCCTCGATCTCCGCGGTCATCCTGGACGCGATCGAAGGGTTCTCCTGCGGGAAGTTTCCCTCGGTCGGGATGACCGGCATCTCCTCTTCCTCCCAGCTCGGCGCGTTGACCTTGCCGATGCGGATGATGTGGCCGTATACTTCCGCGCCGCACTTGGCCTTTAAGACCTGCTTGGCGATCGCGCCTGCGAAAAGGACAGGAGCGGTGAGTCTTCCGGAGAAGTGTCCGCCGCCTCTGGGGTCGTTATTCATCTTATAGCGAAGTCTCGCCGTATAGTCCGCGTGTCCCGGACGAGGCGTCACGGTGAATCCGTCGTAGTCCGAAGAATGCGTGTTGGTGTTCAGGATCTCCATCGCCAGAGGAGTTCCCGTCGTCTTGCCGTTATAAAGTCCGGAAAGAACCGTCGGAAGGTCAGGTTCTTTTCGCGGTGTGGAGCCTGCCTGAGTTCCCGGCGCTCTTCTTCCCATCTCTTTGACGATATGCGATTCGTCGATGGAAATGCCGGCCGGAAGTCCGTCGATCACGACGCCGATCGCCGGTCCGTGCGACTCTCCGAAAACGCTTATCTTGATGCGGTTACCCCACGTTGATCCCATTGATCCGTCCTCCCAAATTCAAATAATCCTCGAAAAAGTCCGGATAGGATTTTTCTACCGCCATGGGGTACTTGATCCACACCGTATCTTTTGCGCGTGTCGCCGCGATCGAAGCCGCCATGACCAGTCGGTGGTCCTTACAGCTGTCCACGGTTCCGCCCGAAAAGCACTTGTCCTCGGCTTTTCCTTCAATCTCGATACCGTCATCGGTGATCCTGTTCTTTACTCCGAGCTCCGTCAGCATGGCCGCCGTAGAAGCGATCCTGTCCGACTCCTTGATGCGAAGTCTCTCGGCATGCACGATGCGCGTTACGCAGTTTGTCGCCGCTGCCGCGACCGCAAATACCGGTACCAGATCCGGAACATCTCTTGCGTCCATCTCGAAGATCTCGTTCTTCTTTCCTGCTTCCTTTAAGCCAGAAAGCAGATCTACGATCGCGCGGTCACCCTGCGCGGTCTTCTTCGGAAGATTCGTAAGCTTCACGTCGGAGCCCAGGTATTCTGCGACCAGCCAGAACGCCGCCTGAGAGTAGTCGGCTTCGACCTCAAAGTCTTCTTTACGGTTCGGCTTGTTCTCACCCTTAAGCGAGTAGCCGTCATTTTCCTCTTCCACCTCTACACCGAACGCGCGCATGACCTCGCATGTCAGATCGACATACGGACGGGACTCGAGCTCGGTCGTGAGTTTAAGGCGCGATGCGCCATCCGCGGAAGAAAGCGCCATGAGAAGTCCGGAGATATACTGCGAACTGACGTTTCCGGGAAGTGAATAGGAGCCTGCCTTCATCTTGCCTTTGACAAGAAGCGGAAGTGAAAGACCTGTTTCGTCAAGATAGATCATCTCAGCGCCGGAGCCTTCGAAAACACCTTCGTACTCCTTGATGGGGCGCTGCGGAAGTCTTCCGGATCCGACGAACTTCGTCGGCACGCCGAGTACCGCCGCGAGCGGGATCAGGAATCGGAGCGTCGAGCCGGACTCCTTGCAGTCGATCTCGACCGGCTCAGAAGAAATGTTCTTTGCCGCTTCCCCGAAACGGATCAGTGCTTTTTTCGTGGCTTTGATGTCATCCGAAGCACAAGACTCATCGATCTTCGCAAGCTCGATGTCGCCGCTTAAGAAGGCCATGATGAGCGCTCTGTGCGCGGCACTCTTACTCTGCGGCACGAAAACATCGCCCGAGAGTTTCCCCGGAGCGATGCCCAGTTTTTCGGAACTATAGAGTTCCGCCAGTTTTTTCTTTACCAGTTCTTTTTCCAAAGTATTCTTTTCACACGACAGGCGGCACATCTCATGCCGCCCGATCTGGTGTCCTTTCCGATTTTCAGAGCAGATCGTGAAGCTCCTGCTCGGACAGCGGACGGGTCTTGCTCTCGCCGATCTCGTTGATCATGACGTAGTAGACCTTGCCGTTGAGTTTCTTTTTATCCGAGAGCATCGTCTGGTAGAGATCCTCAACCGGAAGATCCGTCGAAGTCGGCAGGTGCCACTTCTCGAGGACTGCCAGGATACGCTCTTTTACGCCCTCCGGTGTCTCGCCGAGCTTTACGCCGAGATCGACCGCCTTGACCATGCCGATCGCGACCGCTTCCCCGTGGGTATATCTGTTATAGCCGGAGACCTTCTCGATCGCGTGGCCCCATGTGTGACCGAAGTTGAGAAGCATTCTCTCACCTGTATCGTATTCGTCGTTCTGAACGACCGTCGTCTTGATCTTGACGCAGCGCTGGATCATCCACTCCATATCCGCCTGGCCCTTTTCGATCGCCTCGAAAAGCATCGCGTCGCGGATACATCCGTACTTGATGACCTCGGCCATACCTTCCGCCATTCTCGTTCTCGAAAGGGACTTCAGAAGACCCGGATCGATGACGACTGCCTTCGGCTGGTAGAATGCGCCGACCAGGTTTTTGCCGAACGGCATGTCGATACCTGTCTTTCCGCCGATACTGGAGTCGACCTGTGCAAGAAGAGTTGTCGGAACCTGGATGAGATTACATCCACGCATGTAGGTCGCGGCCGCAAAGCCCGCGAGATCGCCGACCACACCGCCACCGAGCGCGATCACGAGGTCCGTTCTCGCCATGCCGAATTCGTGCATCGCGTTAAAGATCTCAAAAAGCTTCGTTTCGCACTTGCTGGATTCGCCGTTCGGGATCGTAAAGGAAGCGACCTCGAAACCGGAAGCCTCCAGCGACTTTTTCGCGGCTTCGAAATACAGACCTTCAACGATATCGTCGGTGACGATAAACGCCTTTCTGCTTCTTACGGTCTTGCCCGCGACTTCACCGAGCTGCGCAAGCGCGCCTGTTCGGATCAGGATCGGGTATTTTCCATGATTGGTATTGGCCATGATCTCCGGCATATTCGGTACCTCTCTTTACTCATCTTTTTGTCGTTTGCAGAAGCTTTCGCCCCGCGCTTTTCGGGCCTTGCGAAAAGCACTGCCCACCTTCTTCTATTTTATCACGGCAGGAGGAGTTTCTTCACCCTGTCGAACACTTCTTCTTTCTCGCCCACGGCGGAAACGACCACGTCGGATCCTGCCATGTAGGACTCTTCTCGGCTTTCAAGTCTGGCGCGCATATTCTTGTACGCGGTCTCTTTATCCGCGGCCTGAAGAAGCGGTCTTGTCGTATCATCCTTGACGCGCTCCCAGATCGTATCGGCATCGGCCTGAAGATAGATGACCAGTGCTTTACTTCCAGAAAGAAGCTTTCTGTTTTCTTCGTTCGTCAATACACCGCCGCCCAGCGAAATGACCTCGGAGCCCTGTCCTTCGAGGACTACCTTCAGCACATCGTGCTCCATTCTTCGGAATGTCTCTTCGCCGTCTTTTTTGAAGATCTCCGTGATCGGGCATCCCGCGATCATCTCGATGCGTTCGTCAAGATCCGTGAAAGGTACCTTCATTTCGGCAGCGATTCTCCTTCCGATGCTGGTCTTTCCCGCGCCCATAAAGCCGGTGAAAACGATCTTGATGGGGTTTTTCTCCCAGAGCTTGTTTCGTACATCCGGCAGGATCTCGGAAAGTCTTTCGTCGTCAAAATGCCCGTCCGGCGCCCAGATCTTCTCCGCGGCGATCGCCTGGTTGAGAAGCATCTTTAAGCCCGATACGGCCGTGCCGCCGTTGCTTCTGACCTGCATGCAGGACTTCGTCGGGCATGGGTTATAGATCGTGTCGAAGAACGTGCCGTCCTTCTTTAATGCCGAAAGATGCGGCGCGGTATCGTGGACATTCGGCCACATGCCGCAGGGCGTTCCGTTTAATACCGTGTCAAAAGCACCTTCCTCCGGAGCTTCTGCGACGGCGACATTCTCGTAACCCTTCTCCTTGCACTCGGTAACAAGGGCAAGTGCTTTTTCCGAAGAACGGGCCCAAATCGAAAGATCCGCTCCGGCCTTTAAGGCTTCGATGGCCATCATGCGGGCAACGCCGCCGGCGCCTAAAAGAAGGACTTTCTTATCTTTCATCGGGATATTGCAGGACAAAAATCCGTCCACGTCGGTGTTGTATCCGACCTTGCCGCAGACGGTATTGGCCGCGCCGTATTCTTTGACCATCGGCGCTGTGTCATCGAGGAAAGGAAGGATACTGACTTTGTGCGGGATCGTGACGTTAAAGCCCGTCAGATCGCGCATCAGGATCGGCGCGTATTTCGGAAGTTCCTCCGGCGTGATCTCGTAAAGTTCATAAGTTCCGTAGATGCCGGAAGCCTCCATGATCCGCTCATGGATATATGGCGACATCGAATGGCCCAGAGGCGATCCGATGAGACCTGCTTTAATCGCACTCATAGCCGGCCTCCTTAAGAAGCGCGTATGCTTCTACCGCTTCTTTCGCCGTGCCGAGAAGGAGGCTGACCTGGCCGCCTTCGTAGGTCCTGAAGTTGCGGATGTTGATGTTTCGGATATTGATGTTTCCCTTACCGAGGATCGCCGTGATGCGCGCGAGCTCACCCGGCTTATCGTCTACATAAACGGTCAGCATGGAAGACGCTTCCAGTGCGCCTCTGAGGTTCGTGTCGAGGTGGTCTCTGTAGCACGCACCCTGCATGAAAAGCTTTTCCAGAGCGGCTTTGTCGTTGTCCTGAAGGGACTCTTTCCACTGGGAAAGCAGTTCAATGTACTGCTCGAGAACAGGGAGAAGTGCTTTTTTTGAATTCTCGGTGATCCCTGCCCAGAGCTTCGGATCCGAGGAAGCGATACGCGTGATATCTCTAAAACCGCCGGCCGCCATACGAGAGAGGGCGCCGTCGTCGAGGTTCGCAAGAAGAAGCGACAGACTGCTGGCTACGATATGTGGAAGGTGCGAAACGGCTGCGACGCGCTTGTCGTGTTCTTGCGCAGTCATTCTCATCGGGATCGCGCCGATCGCGCGGATGAGGTTTTCGAAACTCTCGAGGTTCTTCGCGGAGACTTCACAAGTATCCGGCACGCAGATGACATAGAGCGCGTTTTCAAAAAGGGAACCACTAGAGCAGGCATAGCCGTGACGCTCGGAGCCGGCCATCGGGTGGCCGCCGACTAAATTCGGGAGCGTGATGGCTTCCATGACAGGTGCTTTTACCGAACCGACATCAGTGATCAGACCGATGTTGAGATTTTTCAGCTCCGGCTGCATCTTCTTGATGGCATCGATGGGCGCACAAAGGATAACAAGATCACATCCGTCCAGGATGCTCAGATCGTCCGTACTGAAGTCCGTGATCACACTCTCCGAGGCGGCCAGCTCGCCCGCCTTCATATCCGTATCGATCGCGACGATCTCCTGTACGTCTGTTTTGCTGTGGATCGCCTTTGCCAGAGAGCCGCCGATCAGACCAAGACCAACGATACCTACCTTTGAAAAGCCCGTGGTCTTTGTTTCCTCACCCATGCGAAATACCTTCCTTTTTTACAGTAGGTTCATTATAGCATGAAGCCGCCCCTACGCCTACGAGCAAGAGCGGAAAAGCCCGTAATCGCAAAGGAATGTGTGCGAAAAGAAAAAGGAAACGCCTCCGGGCGACGAGTTTTGCGCAAGCAAACTGTTTGAGTCGCAAGGAGCGCTTCCTTTTCTTTAGTCCATCATTATTCGATTACTGGCTTTCCTGTAAGATCAGTTCCACTCGGTTTTGGATGATCGCGCATACATCGTCCACGCTCTTTTGTCCGGCGAAGTATGCCGCCGATTCTTCTTTCACGACTTCCATGATCGCCGCATAATTCGCGATCTTTCTGTCGATATGCTCGATCTGGCCGATGTACATGGCAATGTCGGAGTCCTCGATCGAATACTTGGAAGCAGTAGCCGGATCGTCCGGGGTCCCCGAATTTCTCTCCTCGATCATCTTCACCTGCGACTGGATCTTCTCATCAACAGCATCCCTGCTGACAGGAATACCGAACGATCCCCCGAGTTCTACGAGAGAGTCCTTTTCCAGCAGATACTTAACAAAATCCCATGCCTCATCCTGGTGTTTCGAAAAAGAGGAGATGCCGGCCGACATAGTTGCCGTCGCTCCGAATCCCGATCCGGAAACCGACGGATATCCCGTATAGGAGACCCTTCCGTAATTCACTTTCTTGTATCTTGCCACGTTATCCACGCTGTCGAGAAGATAGGATGCCAGCGCCCAGCTCTTCGCGGCCATTCCGTCCAGAACCGGATCCCCTTCGTAGTCGTCCCCGACGGATTGACGGGTCCTCGAAACTTCGCAGCGTTTGGCGATCTCAAGAAGATCCTTGAATTCCTGCGAATCGAATTTCGCTTCGCACGCGGCATAGTCGACATAGTAGGAGATATCGCTGCTGAGCATCTCCACCATGAGATCCTCGGCCGTTTTGTCAAAGAAAGCCGTGGATCCGTCCGGGAGCCCGTTGCACATGGAAAGGAAATCCGCGTACGTCCATCCGTAACGATCCCCGCAGATATCGGCATTGCCCAAATATCCGAAGCCCTGCACGACGAGCGGCATCTGGAAGAGTTTTCCGTCCGTCTCAAACGCTTTGAAGATATTGTCGAAGTACTCACTTCTGTTGATGCCGGAACTGCCGTCGATGTAAGGATTAAGATCGCAGAGCACATTTTCGTTTTCGAACTCACCGAAATCCGTAAAGTTCAAAAGAATGTCCGGTCCGCTTCCCGACTTCATGTCCAGAAATACCTTATAGGCCATATCCGCGCCAGCCGCGCTTGCCGGCATGGTGGAATCGACATCGTCACTTACGTCATAGGTCATGACGCGGGCCTTTCCGTCCGGGCGGATATTGTAATCGATCAGAAGATCGATCAGGTTCGAATCGTAAAGCCCGTAGGCACTTAAGTGGAGAAGTGTTTTTCCCGCGTGCGGATTGGTCGGAGTCCTCTTAAAATGCGTCACATAAGCATGTGGTTCTTCATCTGTCACCCAATGATCTTCGTTATACTCAAGGAAACACAGTTCCCCTTCCGAGATCATCTTGCAGGAATCTGTCTTCAGGTTGTACCAGTTGATGTCCGTTTCATTCCAGTTGATGACGGCTTCCATATCACCGGTCTGAAGGTCGACCTTGACGATGCCGTTCGCACCGACCGCGAAACATGCATTGTCTCCCTGGAAGATCTGATCCGGAACATTTTTCGAGATATCGATCATATCACCGACTGTCTTTCCGGTCGTTTCATCGAGTTCCTTGATATAACGCCTGATGGGGTAATCCCAGTCATTGACATAGTAGAGATAGAGTTTTCCGTCGATGATAAAAGCATCGCGGACCGAACCGTTACTGATCGTGGAACGATCGTCCGGCGAGAGGCACCACAGTTCTTTTCCGTCCTTATCCATAAGGAGAACGACACCCATGTTGGTAAGAAGGATATTCCCGGACGGAAGGATCATCGATTTTCCGTTCCAGGATGACAGGGTGTATTCCGTGTAGTCCAACGGTTCTTTTCCGATCTGCTCCCCCCTCTCGTTAAAGACGAGAGTGTAGGCAAAAAAGCCTCCATTTTCCATCGTAGTTTCGAGCATGCCGAAGTGTCCTTCAGCCGTTTCAAACACCATGCCCGGCGACGAATCTATACTATCTGTCAAAAGCGTGAACTGATATTCGCCCGACGCGTTAAAGATAGCGACTCCGTGCTCATAGTAATCCGAGGCGATCCTTTCGAGCTCATCATACTCGTCCGGGAATTTTATCTGATCGACCTTAGCCTGAACATCCGGCGGAAACTCATACTTTCGATATACTTCCTTGGCGATATATTCCCCGACTACGACCGGCGCACCCACCGAATAATCCTCTTCGACTTTCTTTCCGGAAGCCTCGGGTATGATCAGCTCGTTTCTTTCCACTTCGTAGTACGGATCGTCTTCTTTAACGACATCTACGGAGTAGTCCACGTTATTGTTCGGATTGTCCGGATCCATCGTCACGCGAGTCGCAAGATCTGACGAACCCGCACCTGACCCGGATGCTTCGCTTTCCTTATTCTTCTTCCCGCAGCTGCTTGAAAACAGGATCGATACGGCGAGAAAAGCACTTATCCATGCCACTTCTTTCTTCTGTTTCATCTTTTGCCCCCTTAACCGACGACTCACAGCGGAGCCGACGCGCGACCGGAGCCCCCGCGGATCCGGCCGTCTTTATTGTACAGCTATTTCGCGTCAGCGTTCGTTTACGACAGTCGCTGTTCTGTTCTGAATATTCTTTGCCACGTCTTCCGCGGAGCGGTCGCCCATGATGTATCCCTCTGCTTCCTCTTTGATCAGGAGGAATACCGTCTTATCAAAAGTCTTGACCGTGAAGATGTTATCCAGCACCGCCATCGCACGATCTACTGTTTCGCTGTTCAAGACCGGGTAGCTCTCGAGGAGTTCCTGCGCGTATCCGACGGTCGGATTTTCGATCGCTTTTTCGTATCTTCCCACCTGCTCGGAAAGGACTTTTTTACATGCCTCTCGATTTACCGGGAAGCCGTCTACCAGATGCACGCATTCCACCTGCGCGTCCTCTTCGAGAAGGTATTTTACGAAGTCCCATGCTTCTTTCTGATACGAAGAGTTCTTCGAGATACCGATGCTCATATTATACTCGGCAGAAAGGCCGCCGATCTCATTTCCGGGAGTGCCGATGAAGTCGACTCCGCCCGAGCAGGATGCTTCGTACTCGGCAAACTCGAGGATATGGATCAGTCGTACGATCGCCGAAGCCGTCATGCCCTGTTTCAAATAATACTCACTGATATTCGTTCCCGAGTAAAACTGCTCCATATCACTTTCCAGGATCTCGTCGCTCGTTCTCAAAGATCCGATCTTCTTTGTGATCTCGAGGATCTTTAGGAACTCGGGATCATCGAAATGAACAGTTCTTTTCTCATAGTCGATAAAGGATCTGCCGTTGGAATAGAGAAGTTCTTTCAGAACATCGACCCAGTATGTTTCCCCGATCATCGACTTATTGTCCGGGAGTGAATCGATCACAGAAAGAAGGTCGTCATAACTCCAGGATGCCTTCCCCTGCGTATACTGCTTGTCCACGACCATTCCGGACGCGGAAAAGATGATCGGCATCTGATAAAGATGTCCGTCCTTTTCGCATGCACGGAAAATATTGTCCATAAACTCATCGCGGTTGAGTCCGTTCTCTCCGTCGATCATGGTATTCAGATCAAGGAGGATCTTCTCGTTATCGAACTGGCTGAATTCGCCGAAGTCGAGAAGGATGTCCGGGCCACTGCCGTTCTGCATATCCAGATAGACTTTATCTACCGTCTGCGAAATGAGCGTATCCTTATCCGTTTCGGTCGACGGGATAATTGTCGAGATCGTGCTGTAGTCGACGAACTCGATCCGGGTCTTATTCTCCGAATTCAGATTATATTCAACGATACGGTCCAGGAGGACATCCGGGAGCATGGCATAGTTCATTGAAGATGCGATCTCGATGATGCTCTTTCCCGCATGAGGATTCTTCGCTTCTTTCGTGAGTTTGACCAGGTTGATCTTCGGGTCCTTGAGATTGAAAAAATACGGATCTTCCGCGAGCGCTTTGACCTGAACGACATAGATCTCTTCTTCAGAACGGAAACAGATGGAATTGATCCCCTTTCTGTTTAGATCCACATTATTCCACGAGAAAAGCACTTTCTCGGTAGAACAGCTTGCGATATCGATCTTCTCGACATCATCTCCCTCCAGGAAATAAACACCGTCATTGCCCTGCGTTAATAATCCCGAATATGGCACATCGATCGATTCCGGCGCGAACTTTCCAGTATTTATATCAAACTTTCGAAGGAATTCGGTAGCATTTACTATCGAGGTCATGTCTTCGAACAGACCATAGTACTGACCGTTCTGACAGAGGACTTGCTGCAGGACCGAATTGTCGATATTATTCGCGTCACTTGCGACCTTCTTGCCGTTCTCATCAAGTTCAACGATCTCCTGATATCCGACGCCGATAAATCCGCCGTTATCCAAAAGCAGGATATCGTGGAACATTTCGTTTTCATTTTCCAGGTCGAAAAGCTTCGTCGTTTCGCCATTTGCGTCGATCTCCGCGATAGAATAAGTCAGATTCCAATCCGGCGCCTGTCCATAGTATTCCACAAGTGCCAGCAATCTTCCGTCATCTGTTTCCATGACTTTTGCTATGTGCGAAGGATCTCCCGTTTTTTCCGGGATCGTGCATCTCGTGCTTCCATCGAGGTTATAGATGACCAGACCCGACAGCGAATAGCTGTAGACCTCGTCCAGGAGTTTTTGGGAATCTTCCTCGTTCATCGCCATCGGATTCATGATGTAGTTCTGATACTTTTCGGAAAGCTCCTTCGGCAGCTGATAGTCGATAGCGTAACTTGCCACTACTACTGATTTCAGAAAATAACAGTGGTCGACGATCGCCATATTCACTTCGCGATTCGAATCGGCCTGCGGAAGCGGAAGTTCGATCGTTTCCGCGCTGTAATACGTATCACTTTCCTGTACGACTTTCGCGGTCTTCCCCGCCTTCTTTTTTCCACATGCTGCTGAAGACAAAACAATACTGCCGCACAAAATAAAGGCGGCCATCCCACGCAATACTTTTTTCATAGAAAAGAACTCCCCACATAACAAATTCAGATGAATCTCTGATTTCATTATATGGAGAGTTTCTCAACAAAAAATTACTTTGATGTCACTTTGCAAAAGATTTTCACGATTCCCGAAAAGCACCTGTTCCCGTCTCTTTTATCCGCGGGAAGAAAAATCCGCGTCGATCTCTTCACGCCAGGTCTCGTCCATTTTGCCCTTGGATCTCATGCTGCTGACGGCCTTGCCGACGCACGCGAAGTTGATCGCGGTGCCCTTGGCGTCGCAGTGATAGTTCACGGCGTGCTCCTTTTCGATGCCGAAAGATCTTGCTGTGCTGACCGCGTCGATATTCGCACCGAGGAACAGGAATTCCCATCCCTTTTCCTTCTTCTTTTCGATCATCTTCTTGACCTTGTCGGAAGAATATTCGCGAGAGCTGTTCTCCATGCCGTCTGTCGTGATCACGAAGATCGTGTGCGCCGGAACGTCCTCTTCCCTCACATACTTATGGATGTCGGAGATGTGCTTGATCGTTCTGCCGATCGCGTCCAGAAGCGCCGTGGAACCTCTTACGAAATACTCCTTATCGGTCATCTTCTTGATCTCGGAAAGCTTCACTCTGTCATGAAGTGTTTCCACGACCGAATCGAAAAGCACCGTGGTAACGTAGCATTCGCCGTCCTCTTTTTTCTGCTTTCCGATCATGGAGTTAAAGCCTCCGATGGTGTCACTTTCAAGTCCGCCCATCGAACCCGATCTGTCGAGGATAAACACGATCTCGGTGATGTTGTTCTTGGCGTCCTTCTTCTCGACCTTCTTGCCCTCTGTCTTCTTCAGCTTCTCTTCGTTAACTAATGTCTTTCTCATCTTCTTTTCCTCCTGTTTATTCTTTCCGGATCTTCTCCGGATCTCTCGCGGCGCTTTCTTTTTTCGCGCCGTCTCTCTTTCTTACAAGCTCATTAAACAGGAAAAGAAAAAAGAAAAGGTCGCCCGTCGGGCGACACTTTTCAAAACCGTTTTTCCGCTATTCGCTCAGGAGGAACCATTCAATATTCGGTCTTCACTTTTTGTTATTTCGGAAGATCTATATCAAAGATCTGATACTCTACTTCCCGGCCCTGCGAGTCCTCCATGACCCAGTTCGAGTAATACTCGATATCCTTGATAATGAGTTCTCCTTCTTCTTTCATGGTGTACTCGATCTTCATAAGGCCATTGTCCAGATAATGCAGTGAACAGATGCTGTTTCCGTCCTGTTCTTCGGTTTTCGCCCTCTCCGTATCGTAGTGGAGATAATCAAGGAAATACTCTTTGTACAAAGAGGCAACATCATCGACCTTAATGACATCATCGATCGAATCCCCTCTCTTCAAATTCGCAAAATCGGAACCCGAATGCACCTTTCCGACGACCAGTCCATATCCGACCGGTGAGGTACACCCGTTAGCTGGATAAGAGAAGAACTGATAGAGACGATAGTTGTTTTCCATCAAATACATCAGATAGAAGTCGTTACATGTCTTTTCTCTGCATGGGATGCGCAGGGGCTCGTAGTCTTCAGAAGGAATGAAATTATCAATAATGTAGCTGATGCTGTTCGATCGCATGTCGGTTTTCGGTCCGTAATAATATTCATAGCCAAATCCGACCGTTTCCGCGTGATCAAACAGAAGGTCTTTCTCTTTCCATACTTTTCCCTGAGGCAGCTCTTGATACATTTCAAAGACCGAATTATGCATCATAACATATGCAGAATAGTCTTCATCCCAGTCAGCGACCGCATTGAGCGAAGAAGCTTTCTCAAGTTCTTCATCCGCGACATCATAGAGAAGGAAATACCCTCCCGAAACTTCTTTGCTTTCATCGAGCGGCCATGGCATAATTTTTTCGACCAAAAGCTTATAAACGCCGCTATCATCGATTCCCTGTCCCGTCAGAAAAGCTCTTTGATCCGAATTTTCAATAAAGATAAATACCGCCAGGATCGAGTTATCTTCGAAGAATTTGCTGTCATACCCGGCATCTTCCGATGTAAGATCTACAAAAGAAGGATATCCGTTTCCTCCCTGATCCAGTGACATTCCCTCGTTATACTTCTGAACAAATG